>NZ_CANMVL010000013.1 GCF_947501415.1 uncultured Halomonas sp.
ACCACTCGTCGTATCGGTTACTCATAAAAACACCCCGAAGGTTGGATGTGGGTGTCCAACTTTCGGGGTGCAGTTCATGGTCGTGGGGTTTCTTGTCGTTTACGGCTTGGCACCTGCAGCTTCCGGCGACAGCGAGGGGTTGCCCTCGATGTCGAGACACGCCATAAGAGGACTCATCGCATGAGGAGTCGCCCATGATCCGCTTGCTGTACTGGCCCATCCATCTGTTCAAGACCTTTCGGCAGAGTATTGCCTACCTGCCTTCTCTGCTGGCGCTGGCCTATGCGGTGCTGGCCTATGTGTCGCTCTTCCTGCCGATCTCCGATGAGCAGCTCCCCTCCGTGCTGGTCAAGCTGATCGAGCCTCCGGAAAGCACGCGTTCGCTGCTCGCCGCCCTGCTCGGTGGCATGATCTCGCTGATGGTATTCAGCTTCTCCATGGTGATGTCGGTCCTCTCCCAGGCCGGCGGGCAGTTCTCCCATAAACTGGTGTTCGGGCTGATCTCGGAGCGACATCATCAGTGGGTCCTGGGCCACTACCTGGGCACCATTCTCTTTGCCCTAGTGTTGCTGATGACTCCCGATGTCACCGAGGGCATCGCGACCTGGCGGACACTGGCGGTCTACCTGGCCTGCCTGATGGTCATTCACTGCCTCGCTCTATTCGTCTACTTCATCCACAACGCCTCGCAGTCGATCCAGGTCGATGCCGTGGCGGCCGACCTGCACCGAACCACCCTTACCTCGATGCAGGCGCTGCAGACCTGCCAGAGCGGTGAGGAGTGGCGGGTTCTCTCCACCTCCACTCCCCCCATCACTTCCGAGCCCCCCTATCACCCCGTACATACCCGGCAGGCGGGCTATCTGCTGAATGCCGACCTCACTACCCTGGCAACCCTGGCGGAGCGAGCCGAGGGCACACTGCACCTGCATTTCCACTTCGGCGACTACGTGGTGGCGGGCATGCCGATCCTCTCGCTTGAAGCCCCGGAGGCGCCCGACTCGGGCTGGTGCGATGAGGTACGCGCTACGCTGACCTATATGGAGGGGGAGTCGATCAGCGAGCACTATGTGTTCGGCATGACACAGCTGATGGAGGTGGCCCTCAAGGCGCTGTCACCGGGGATCAACGACCCCGGCACCGCTCGACTGTGTCTGCATCGCCTCACCGACCTGCTGCGTCGACGCCTGGAGTGGCGGCCCTGTGACGCACTCTTCGACCAGGACGGCGTCTGCCGGGTGACCTGGCAGGTAGAGGAGTTCGACAGCCTTGTTTTCCGACTCTTCCAGCCCATCCTTACCTACGGCAGAGAGGACCTGAGCATCGGCCTGGAGCTGCTCAGATCACTGAAGACCCTCTCACAGTTCGCCGATCGCCGGGATATCAAGACACTGCAGGCCCATGCCGACCGGGTGGTGGAAACGCTCGCCCAGACGGCGGACCACCCACTGGATCGACGCTTCGTCTCGGACCACTTGAATCGCGGCTCCCATCGCCTCTCGTTGCCGGACACCCTGCCCCGCTTCCCTCCAGACCGGCCGCCTCAGTAGGGTGAGGGCTCCCCTTCCGGGCGTGTCTTGAAACGCCGGTGCAGCCACAGATACTGTTCGGGGTGCTGGCGGATCGCCGCCTCGATCGCGGTGTTGATGCGGGTGGCATCAGCCACTTCATCATCGCTGGGAAAATCCCTGAGTGGCGGCAGGTACTCGAGGGTATAGGTGCGATTATCGGCGTTGCGGTGAAAGATCAGCGGTATCACCGGCGCGCCGGTCATGCGGGCGATGCGTGACGTCATCTTCACCGTGGCCGCCTGGATGCCGAAGAAGGGTGCGAAGACGCTGACATCCCGGCCAAAGTCCTGATCGGGCGAATACCAGACCGCGTGACCCGCCTTGATGCGGCGCACCACGCCGCGCAGGTCGTGGCGGTCGATCACCGCATCGAAGTAGGGCGCACGGGCGCGCCCCATGAAGCGGGCGAAGAGCGGGTTGTCATGGGGCCGCTGCACGGCGTCGGCACGAAAATAGAGCGAATGCAGGGCGGCACCCAGATCGAGGGTCGAGAAGTGCACCCCGAGGATCAACGCCCCCCTCCCCTCGGCCTCCAGCCGGGCGCGATGCTCCTGGCCCTTGAAGACGACCCGGTGACGCAGGTGCTCGGGGTCACGACACCAGCCTGTTGCGGTCTCCATGAGGCCGATGCCGTTGGCGATAAAGGTCTCCCTGACCAGGCGCCGCTGCGCTTCATCGTCAAGCTCCGGGAAGCAGAGCCTGAGATTGGTCTCGGTAATATGCCGGCGCCGCCCGGCAAAGCGCCTGGCGGTCAGGCCGATCAGCTTGCCGATCCACAGCTTGAGACGCCAGGGCAGCCAGGCCGCCACATGCATGGCGGCAATGGCCAACCAGACCGGCCAGTAACGGGGGTGAGCGAAGTTGGGGCGGTCAGGAGCGTCCCTGGACATGTTCGGTTCCTGTCGGGCTTTCAAGACGCTCCATGATACCGCCTCGGCACCCTGGGCAGCACCCCGGTCAGCAGAGTGTAGCTGATGGTATCGCAGTGGCGAGCCACCTCATCCATCGACAGCACCTCGCCGTTGGCGGCCCGCCCCCACAACACGACCTCGCTGCCGATATCCGCCTCGGGAATATCGGTGATATCCACGGTGAGCATATCCATGGAGACCTTGCCGGCAATGGCGGTGCGCTTGCCCGCGACCAGCACCGGGGTGCCGTCCACGGCATGGCGGTCATAGCCGTCGCCGTATCCCGCCGCCACCACGCCGATGCGTGAGGGCCGGGGGGTGACCCAGCGCCCGCCGTATCCCACCGGCTCACCGGCGGGAAGTTCACGCACGGCGATGATTGCCGAACGCAGGGTCATCACCGGCGCCAGCCGGGAGGTCAAGGCGTTGGGCTGCTCGAGAGGATCACTGCCATAGAGCATCACTCCCGGGCGATTCCAGGCACCATGGGCCTCGGGGTGCGCCAGGGTCGCCGGCGAGTTGGCCAGACACAGCGGCGCGCCCAACCGTTCGGCCAGGGCCTCGAGCTGACTCAGCTGACGCCTGAAGTAGCCGGCGTCGACCAGATCCGCGGTAGCGAAGTGGCTCATCAGGTGGAGGTCACAGGCCTGCTCCGGCGCCGCTGCCAGACGCTGCCATGCCGCCTGTGCACGTTCGGGCGAGAAACCCAGACGATGCATGCCGGAGTCCACCTTGAGCCACACCGGCACCGGCCGAGAGAGTCGCTGCCCCAGCAGGGCGTCGATCTGCCAGTCGCTGTGTACCGCTATCCACAGACCAAGCTCATCCACCTGGCTTATTTCATCCGCGCTGAAGATGCCCTCGAGCAGCACGATGGGGGCGGTGATACCCGCCTCGCGCAGCGTCACCCCCTCCTCGATACAGGCCACCGCAAAGGCAGGAGCGATGCCCTCGAGGGCTCGTGCACAGGCAACCGCACCGTGACCATAGGCATCGGCCTTGATCACGGCGACACTGTTGCTGTGCGGTGAACACTCACAGGCGAGACGATAGTTATGGCGCAGGGCGTCGAGGTCGATCTCGGCGATCAGCGGCCGGGCCATGGCAAACTCCTGAACGATGGATAGTGGGCAAGCCTGGAATTATCGTCGGAAGTGCAGCGGGAATCACGGAAAAAGCCACCATATGGATGGTGGCCTTTCACGACGACATGCTGAATTTTGCAGGCTAACTAGAGGTTCTTGCTGATATGGGAATATCAGGCAAAGATGGCATCCAGGCTGAGCCCCTGCTTCTCGAGAAGCCGGCGTAACTTCTTCAAGGCCTCGACCTGAATCTGACGCACCCGCTCGCGGGTCAAGCCGATCTCCTCGCCCACCTGCTCGAGGGTAGCCGCCTCATGACCGCGCAGGCCGAAGCGACGCACCACCACCTCGCGCTGCTTTTCGCTGAGCGCGGAGAGCCACTCGTCCACGAGCTGCTTGACGTCGCCGTCGAGCAGACTCGACTCGGGGCCATCATCACTGTCATCGGCGAGCGTCTCGATCAACGGCTTGTCGCTGTCCCCTCCCACCGGGTAATCCACCGACGAGATGCGCTCGTTGAGCCCCATCATCTTCTTGACGGCCTCAACCGGCTTGTCGAGGTACTCGGCGATCTCCTCCGCGGTAGCCTCGTGATCAAGCTTCTGGGTCAGCTCGCGGGCCGCGCGCAGATAGATGTTGAGCTCCTTGACCACGTGGATGGGCAGACGGATGGTGCGTGTCTGGTTCATCAACGCCCGCTCGATGGTCTGACGGATCCACCAGGTGGCATAGGTGGAGAAGCGGAAGCCTCGCTCGGGGTCGAACTTCTCCACGGCGCGGATCAGCCCGAGATTGCCCTCCTCGATGAGGTCGAGCAGCGAGAGGCCGCGATTGAGGTAGCGCCTGGCGATCTTCACCACCAGCCGCAGGTTGGACTCGATCATGCGTGAGCGCCCCATGGGGTCGCCCTTCTGGGCCAGGCGGCCGTAGTAGACCTCCTCCTCGGGGGTGAGCAGCGGCGAGAAGCCGATCTCGTTGAGATAGATCTGAGTGGCGTCGAGGCTCTGATGGCTGTAGCGATCTTCGCGAGTCAGTGCCTTCTCGAAGGCAGCCTCGTCATCCCTCTCTGGCTCGTCGATGGAATCGACGATCTCCTGCTCCTTCTCCTCTAGCGTGTTCAGATCCACATCCTGAAGGTCCCGTTCAAGCATGCTCATCGATGGCTACCCCGTGCTAGCGTCCCGTCGCCGACCCCTGGAGCATCGGCGAAACCGATTATTATTGTGTGACAACCCCGGTGAGGCTTCCCCACCGGGCGGCGGCATCAACGCGAGGGCAGGTAGTCCAGGGGATCCTGAGGCTGTCCATCCTTGCGCACCTCGAAGTGAAGCCTGACATCCTCGGCATCACTGTCCCCCATGGTGGCAATCACCTCGCCGGCCTCGACCACATCATTCTCGCTTACCTTCAACGTCTCGTTATGGGCATAGGCGCTGAGGAACTGGTCGTTGTGCTTGAGCAGGATCAGCTTGCCATAGCCCCTGACGCCGCTACCCGCGTAGACCACGATCCCGGGCCCAGCCGCCTTGACAGGTTGCCCCTTTTGTCCGGCGATATCAATGCCGGCAGTAATCGCGCCCCCATCGCCGAACTGGCCGACCACATCACCGCTCACGGGCCACTGCCACGGCACCTCGGCGACGGGAGTATAGGTACGTGAGCCGCGCTCCCGCGCCTGGGTGCCACCGGCAACGGCGGTACCGGCATCGGCGCCGCTGGCCTCTTCACTGGACGACTCGCTGAGCGGCTCTTCCGTGACGGGTTCCTTGCGGGTTTCGGTGGCCGCCACTGCCTGGGTCTCGTTCGCTTCCTCGGCCGCAGGGGCGCCCTGCGACGCGTCACTCGCGGCATCCCGCTCGCTACGTTCGGCCAGATCCCGCTCACTCAGGCTACCATCGGCGCCGGGGCTATCCGGTGAATAGACCGGCCCCGGCCCGCCATCATTTTCTCCGCTGGATGCCGATGCCTGGACGCCCTCGGAGTCGCCGGGAGCAGCACTCGTCCGGTCGCGGCGTGACACCGTTTCGGTCTCGCCACTCGGCAGCAGCCACTCCATATCATCGGAGCCGGCGTCAGCCTGGGCACCGCCGAGGGGGGTGGCCACCGCCACGGCACTGTTACTCGTCTCTTCGGCCTGCGGCACCGACGGCTTTCCACCGGCTGCCTCGCCATCGAGGACCAGTCGCTGGCCCGGCTGAATCGCGTAGGGAGGGCCTATACGATTGAGGCGCGCCAGGTCGCGGTAGTCCATGTTATGGCGCCAGGCGATGCCATAGAGGGTATCCCCCCGCTCCACTGTGTAGTGGCTGGCCGCCGTTTCGGCGCGACTGGCCGAGAGGTCTCGCACCGGCACCTGGCTCGGGGCGCCCTGCTGACTGGCACAACCGACCAGCGCCAGGGCCAGCCCCGAAATCATCAATACGTTACGCATCAGAGCCTTCCTCCTTGTTGGTCTTTAGAGCTGGTCTTGCGAGAGCTGTCCTCTCGAGAACGGGTCTCTCGAGCGCTTGCCCCGTGAGAACTTGCCTCACGAGCGCTGGTTGTTTGGGAACCTGTCGCAGGTGAGCCATTGTCACGCACTGCAGCGCTGCGTCGCCCCGAGTGATCGAGCAGCAGCACGACGACTGCACCCGCCAGCATCAGCGCCACCACCGCCACCAGCTGAGGGGCATCGCCGGTGAGCAGGCCGTAATCGCCCGGTGTCAGGTAGCGATAATCCAGTGGAATCATCTGCCCCTCCGGACCCAGCTGGTAGCGTACCAGCTCCCGCCATGGCCAGAGTAGCGGCAATGAGCCGACGATAAAGCCCACCAGCAACTGCAGGGTCGCGGTGTGGTAGTGGTCGAGAAACCAGGAGAGTAGCCGCGAAAAGGCGAACAACCCCACCGCACACCCCATGCCGAAGAGTCCGATCAGTCCCAGGTCGAAGCCACGGATGCCATCCATCACGGTGCCATAGAGGCCCATGGTCAGCAGCAGGAAACTGCCGGAAACACCGGGCAGAATCATGGCACTGATGGCGATGGCGCCCCCTGCCAGCAGCATCACCTCCTGGCTGCCCAGCTCGCTTATCAAC
This sequence comes from uncultured Halomonas sp., assembly GCF_947501415.1. Classification (GTDB taxonomy): domain Bacteria; phylum Pseudomonadota; class Gammaproteobacteria; order Pseudomonadales; family Halomonadaceae; genus Halomonas. The sequence continues at coordinate 6,644 of NZ_CANMVL010000013.1, forward strand.
GGCATCAGCGAGGGCAGTCCGTTAGCCAGTAGCAGCCCTCCTATCAGCGGCAGGATATGCCACCACCGCCAGTCGGCCGGATGACGACTGACCACCAGCGCCGAGGCCAGCACCAGCCCGAAGAAGAAGCCGTTGAGCAGCAGCGGGTGGTCCTCAAGCAACCACACCGCCAGGTGGGCGACGCTGATCAGGCTAACGGCGATCCCCAGCAGCAACGGCAACAGGAAGGGCAGATTGAGATGGGCCACCAGGCCAGCCACCCCGCCACGCCGCCACGCCCCGAAGGCACTGGGGCCGAACTGCTTGATGGTATGGATCAACTCCTCGTAGATCCCGGTGATAAAGGCGATGGTACCGCCGGACACGCCAGGAACCGCGTCGGCGGCGCCCATGCCGGCGCCCTTCAAGAGGGTGGCGAGATATCGCTTCAACAGCGGACTCCTTTCAACGAATGACGCCTTCGAGCAGCGGCACGAAGCGTACCGGCTCCAGCCGCCGCTTCTCGAACTGGTCGTCCTGGCGCTGGATAAGGGTCAGCCACTGGCGCCCCCGAGCGTCGGACAGCGGGGTAATCAGCACGCCGCCTTCGGCGAGCTGGGAGAGCAGTGCGGCCGGTAGCTCGCTGGCGCAGGCGGTCAGCAGGATCACATCGAAGGGCGCGGCCTCTTCCCAGCCATGGCCACCGTCGGCCAGGCGCAGGTGTGCATTCTTCGCCCCCAGCAAGCGCAGCCGCTCGGCGGCACGTCGCTGCAAAGCATTGATTCGCTCGATGGACCAGAGTTCCGGTACCAGTCGCGAAAGTATCAGCGTCTGATAGCCGGATCCGGTGCCGACCTCCAGTACGCGTTGCGGCGTTGCCTGCAGCACCAGCTCGGTCATCCGCGCCACCATCCACGGCTGGGAGAGGGTCTGGCCGTAGCCGATCGGCAGGGAGGTATCCTCGTAGGCGCGATGGGAGAGCGCCTCATCGAGAAACAGGTGGCGTGGCTCACGACCCATGGTTTCCAGCACCCGAGTGTCACGGATGCCCTGGGCGGCCAGGCGCTCCAGCATGCGATCGCGGGTACGCTGGGAGGTCATGCCCACACCACGCACCAGCTCGGCCAGACGATCAGGTGAGTGCATCCAGCCAGCCTTTTACATCTGCAATGGCCGCATGCCGAGTCAGGTCGGTCTGCAACGGGGTAATGGAGACGAAGCCCGCCTCCACGGCGGCGAAGTCGGTATCGGGGCCATCGTCGGCGTTCTTGCTCAGCGGCGCAATCCACCAGCGCACCTTGCCACGCGGGTCACGCACCTCCTGGGGAGACCCCGCGGGCCCACGATAGCCCAGGCGGGTAACCCGAAAGCCGCGGATCTCGTCCCAGGGCAGGTCGGGCACGTTGACATTGAGCAGGCTGCGCGGCGGCAACGAGAGCTGCTCGGCGGCCCCCACCAGGCTTGCCGCCACCCTGCCGGCGGTGTCGAAGTGGCGATGCCCCACCAACGACATGGCGATGGCCGCCATGCCCAGGTTGCGCCCCTCCATGGCGGCGGCCACGGTGCCTGAGTAGAGCACGTCATCTCCCAGGTTGCCGCCATGGTTGATGCCAGAGATCACCAGATCGGGCTTCTCGTTCCAGACACCGTTGACGCCCAGGTAGACACAGTCCGCCGGCGTGCCGTCGACGCTGTAGAAGCCATTTTCCATGGCCGTCAGTGACAGCGGCCGGGACAGGGTCAGCGAGTTGCTGGCCCCGCTCTTGTCGCGGTCCGGCGCCACCACCCGCAGCCTGGCATGGGAGACCAGGGCATCGTGCAGGGCGCGCAGCCCCGGGGCGTGAACACCGTCGTCGTTGGAGAGCAGCAGTCGACGCATCTCGAATCCTTGCATGGGCGCCTCCGTCACAGGGTCGGGTGCGCGATCAGTTCTCTGAGTACCGCGGTGGCAAAGGCACCGCGGGGCAGTGTAAAGGTCAGCCACAGCTCACCGTCACCACGCTCCAGGCGTGTCTCGGCCAGACGCAGGCGCAGCGGGCGGCGCCCCAGGCGTACGCCGGCCGCCTCGAGTCCCGCGCATAGCCCCGCAAAACGCTGAACCAGCTGGTCCTCACGACGCCGCGCCTCGCCACTCGCAAGCGAGCCACCCACACCCCACAGCACACCGCTAGGATGCAGATCGAGTCGCGCCGCCCGGGCCTCGAGCTCGGCGTCCGGCGACTCGACGGCGAACTGGCTGGCACTGCCATCGAGGTTGGCCACCTCCCCCGGCAACAGACGCCCCCAGCTGCCCTCGCGGATGCGCTCGGCGAGCAGCTCGTTGAACAGGAAGCTGCGTGCCGACGAGAGCAGCATGCCATCGCGGTCGTCGCGCTTGCGCCAGCCACGGGCCAGCAGCGAACGCGCACGCAGCAGGTTGCGGCCATCCGGACCGAAGCGCTGGGGGCCGAAATAGTTGGGCACCCCACGCTCGAGCAGGCGCTCCCAGCGATGAACGAGGCCTTCGTCGGCCACCGCCGGGCCAGTCAGGCGCAACCGGAAGCGGTTGGTGCGATGCACCCCCCGCTTGAGCTTGCGCGGGTGGCGTGCCATCTCGAGCACCCGTATGCCACGCTCGGCCAGGTCCTCCCGCAATCCCACCGGCGCCTCGCGCCCCGGCAGCTGCACCGACAACCACTGACGGGTCACCGCGACCCGGTCCTTCATCCCCGAGTAGCCCACTGCCCGCGGCGAGGCCTCGCATAACCTGGCGAGCTCCTTCACCGCCATGGCGGTGGTCAGGTCACGCTTCTCGATATAGAGCCAGAGATGCTCGCCCTCCCCCTCGGGGTCAAAGTCGAGCGTCTCCTCGACCAGGAAGTCCTCGGGGCGGGCTCGATAGTCCCCCTCCGGGGGCGACCCGAACTCGGCATCAAGCACCCGCGGCCAGGTCGGGGGCCAGTCGAGGGCGTCGAGCGGATGATGTGACGGCGAATCACTCACCGGCGCCCTCGCTCGTCGTGGTCTCATTGTAAACGCCTGGCGTGACCGGCAGGAGCAGCGCCACCGCCTCGGCGGCGATGCCCTCGCCGCGGCCGCTAAAGCCCAGACGCTCGGTGGTGGTGGCCTTGACGTTGACGGCTTCGCGTTCGACGCCGAGGTCGGCGGCAACATTGGCCGCCATAGCCTCGACGTGAGGCGCCATCTTCGGCGCCTGGGCCATCAGCGTGGCATCGAGGTTACCGACCCGATAGCCGGCCTGGTGCACCAGGGCCACCACACGACGCAACAGGTCGCGACTGTCGGCGCCCTTCCATGCCGGATCGGTATCGGGGAAGTGGCGGCCGATATCGCCCAGGGCGCAGGCGCCCAACAGGGCATCGCTGACGGCATGCAGCAGCACATCGCCATCGGAATGCGCGACGAAGCCGCGCTCGAAGGGGACGGCGACGCCGCCGATCATCAGGTGGTCGCCCTCGCCGAAGCGGTGGACATCGAAACCATGGCCGATTCGCATCATCTCTCCGCAACGCCTGCCGGCGTCGTCTCGCTATGCACCGAGGCCTGGGCCGCCAGGATCATGCCGGCCAGGGCCAGGTCCTCGGGATGGGTGATCTTGAGGTTGTCGCGACGCCCGGGCACCAGCCGAGGCGCATGCCCCAGAGCTTCCACCGCCGAGGCCTCGTCGGTGACCATGACGGCGGACGCCATGGCCTGGCGAAGCGCCTGATTCAACAGGCCGTAGCGAAAGCCCTGAGGGGTCAGGGCATGCCAGAGGCCCGCACGGGGCTCGGTAAGGGCGACCCGGCCGGCGCCATCATCGCGCTTCATGGTATCCGCCACGGGGGCAGCCAGCAGCCCGCCCACCGCATCATCGGCAAGCACCTGCATCAGCCGCCGCAGGTCCTCGACGTCGACACAGGGGCGCGCCACATCATGGACCAGCACCAGGTCATCATCACGCGCCTCATCGGCGATGACCCCCAGGGCATTGGCCACGCTGTCCGCACGTTCGGCGCCTCCCGCCACGCGCCGCCAGTCGGCGAAGGGTACCCAGACAGGGTCGAACCAGGCGTCGTCGGGGTCCAGGCAGAGGCAGAGTCGTGCCCCTGGGAAGGCGGCATGCAGCCGGGTCAGGGTGTGGGCCATCACCGGGCGAGCATCGAGGGTCAGGTACTGCTTGGGACGGTCGGCCCCCATGCGCCGTCCCTGCCCCGCCGCAGGCACCACCAGCCAGGGTGACGCACTCATCGGCTCGCCTCCAGGCGAGTGGCGGGCAGCGGATTGACCACCGGCTCCACCTCCACCGCCACATCGGGCACCCAGAAGAACTGCTCGTCGGTGCGCACCATGCCGATATCGCTGCGTGCCCGCTCCTCGATGGCATCGAGGCCGGTCTTGAGGTCTAGCACCTCGGCGGCCAGGCGCGCATTGCGGTCGCGCAGCGGCTGGTTGGCCGCCTCCAGCGACGCCACTCGCTGGCGAACCTCACGCAACTCCATGACGCCTCCCTGGCCGAGCCACAGTCGATACTGCAGCAGCGCCAGCAGGATCGTCAGCGTCAGCGCCAACCCCTTGAGCATGATGCCTTCCCGTCACCTCGATACGATGCCGCGCATTATGCCATTTTCATTGCTCGCCGGCAGAGTCAATCTTCGCCTCATCGCGAAACGGCAGTGCCGACTCGGCGGCGCGCCGATAGGCCAGCACATGTTCGCGCTCCTCGGCACAGAAACGCGCCACGGCGTCACGCAAGCGTGGATCGGCGATATGGTGAAGCGAGGTCAGCAGCCGCGGCTCGAATCCCCGGGTGAGCTTGTGCTCGCCCTGGGTACCGGGGTCGAAGCGCGTCAGGCCATGAGCCAGGCAGTGCTCGATCCCCTGGTAGTAGCAGGCCTCGAAGTGCAGGCAGTCGGCGCTCACCTCGCTGCCCCAGTAACGGCCAAAGAGGGTACGTGCACCCTGCAGGTAGAGCGCCGCCGCCACGGGGCGATCGTCGCGACGCGCCTGCACTAGCAGCAGGTTCTCCGGCATGGTGGCACGCAAGCGCCGAAAGAAGTCGAGATTGAGGTAGCCATGGCGACCACGCTCCAGATAGGTGATCTCATAGCAGCGATAGAAGTGCTCGAGGGCCGCGGCGTCGATTGCCTCGCCCTCCAGACGATGCAGGCTCAGCGCCTGGTCGGCGACGATCCGCCGTTCACGGCGAATCGCCTTGCGCCGCTTGGAGGTCAGGGTGGCCAGGAAGCCCTCGAAGTCGCCATAGCCACGATCCTGCCACTGGAACTGTACACCGTGCCGCGCCAGCAGCCCCGGCCGAGCCTTCTGCCACTCGGCCACCTCCGCCTCCTCGGCGAACAGCAGGTGCCAGCCGGATAGCTCGCCCTCCTCCCAGGCACTGGCCAGGGTCTCACGTGCCTCGCATGGATCAACACCCGGCGCCAGCGCCAGGCGCGGACCGGGTGCCGGAGTATAGGGAATTGCCGTCAGCGCCTTGGGGTAGTAGCGCCCACCAGCGCGCTCCCAGGCATCGGCCCAGGCCCAGTCGAAGACGTACTCACCGAAGGAGTGATGCTTGTGATAGAGCGGCATGAGGCCGACCAACGCTTCGCCCTGCCACAGGGTCTGGTGGCGCGGCACCCATCCGGTGGCCGGGCATACCGAGCCGCTGGCTTCCAGGGCATGCAGGAACTCATGGCGCAGAAAGGGGTGATCATCACCGATCAGGGCGTTCCAGGCTCTGGCGGACACCGCCTCCATGGAGGGCAGGGGTTGGCGCCTCAGCATTGTCATGCGATCACTCCTTTCACGGTTCGTTGCGCCTCCCTCCCTGGCCCTGGCGGCGAGATGGCGCCACCATTGTGCACAGCCCCCCATCAACCTTCCATCACCACGAACAGGATTCCAGCATGAGCGATGCCAGTGATCTCCAGGCCCTCCTCGACAGCCAGCGGCGTGCCTTCAAGGAAGCGCCCTTCCCGAGCCTCGCCACCCGGCGCGACCGGCTGAAGCGCCTGGCCACCCTGACCCGCCGCCATCGCGACGAGATCGTCACTGCGATCAGCACTGACTTCGGCCACCGCGCCGCCATGGAGACACGCCTGACCGAGGTGGCCACCGTCCTTCAGTCGGCCGGCTTCACCCGACGCCGACTGCGTCGCTGGATGCGCCCCGAGCGCCAGCCGGTGGGCTGGAGGCTATTGCCGGCCCGAGCGAAGGTTCACTATCAGCCGCTCGGTGTGGTCGGCATCATCGCCCCATCCAACTACCCCTGGAACCTTGCCTGGCTACCCGCCATCGATGCCCTGGCCGCCGGCAACCGGGTAATGATCAAACCCAGCGAGCACAGCCCTGCCACCTCGGCACTGATGGCACGCCTGGCGGCTCGTTATTTCGCTCCCGAGGAGCTCTGCGTGGCAGAGGGCGATGCCGACCTGGCCAGGGCCTTCGCCGCCCTCCCCTTCGACCACCTGCTGTTTACCGGCAGTGCCAACATCGGTCGAGAGGTGGCGCGTGCCGCGGCAACCAACCTGACGCCGGTCACCCTGGAGCTAGGCGGCAAGACGCCGGCGCTGGTGGCCGCCGACGCCGACCTGGAGAGGGCCGCCGAGCGCATCGCCTTCGGCAAGTGGCTGAACGCCGGCCGCACCTGCATCGCCCCCGATCACGTGCTGGTGGATGCCTCGCGACTCGAGGCATTTCTCAAGGCGATGCAGCGCCAGATAGCACGCTTCTACCCTCAGGGCACCGCTAGCCATGACTACAGCGCGGTGCCAGGCGCGGCACACCGTCAGCGCCTCCAGGCGATGCTCGACGAGGCCCGCGACCATGGCTGCCGGGTGATCGACCTGGGGGAAAGGCTCGAGCTGCCCGACGGTGGTGTCAAGCTGCCCCCCACGCTGATCGTCGACCCGAGTGACAGCCTCACCCTTATGCACGAGGAGATCTTCGGCCCCTGGCTACCGGTGCTCGGCGTGCGTGACATGGATGCCGCCATCACGCGTATCAAGAGCCAGCCTCGCCCGCTGGCACTCTACGCCTTTACCGAGGACCCCGCCCTGCGTCGACGCCTGCTCGAAGAGACCCATTCCGGCGGCGTGGTATTCAATGACACCCTGTGGCACAACGCCGTGCCGGCACTGCCCTTCGGCGGCGTCGGCGAGAGCGGCAGCGGCGCCTATCACGGCGAGGCGGGCTTCCAGCGCTTCAGTCATGCGCGCGCCGTCTTCACCCAGTCGCCCCGCAGCCAGGTAGGGCGGCTCAATCCCCCCTACCGGCGCTGGCTATTGCGTCTGCTGGGGCTTTGAGGCCCCCAGCGTCGAGCCGCGCCACGACATCCAACGGCTACAATGACACCCAACGACACAAGGTAATAAAACTACATTTTATGCGAAAAATTCGCTAGGATGTCCCCGAGTACCGAACATTTATTTGGTAAACTTACCAAGCAGTCACTGCCGAGGTGCACCATGGCCAGCTCCAACCCGACCCTCAATGCCACCGTCGCCGACGTTACCGACCGCATTCGCCAGCGCTCCGCCGAGCGACGCGCCCTCTACGAGGCACGCATGGCCGACCAGCACCGGCGTGGCGTGCACCGCGGAGAGCTCTCCTGCGGCAACCTGGCTCACGGCTTTGCCGCCTGCGGGGTCGAAGACAAGAACGCCCTGAAACTGATGAACAGTGCCAACCTGGGCATCATCTCGGCCTACAACGACATGCTCTCGGCTCATCAGCCGCTGGAGACCTTCCCCGAGACCATCAAGGCCGCGGCGCGCGCCATGGGCTCCACCGCCCAGTTCGCCGGCGGCGTGCCCGCCATGTGTGACGGCGTCACCCAGGGCCAGCCAGGCATGGAACTGTCGCTGTTCTCCCGCGACGTGATCGCCATGGCCTCCGCCGTGGGCCTTTCCCACAACATGTTCGACGCCGCGCTCTACCTCGGTGTATGCGACAAGATCGTGCCGGGGCTGTTTATCGCCGCGGCACGCTTCGGCCACCTGCCGGCCATGTTCGTCCCCGCCGGCCCCATGCCCAGCGGCCTGCCCAACAAGGAGAAGGCACGCATTCGCCAGCTGTTCGCCGAGGGCAAGGCGAGCCGCGAGGAGCTGCTGGAGGCCGAGTCCGCGTCCTACCACAGCCCCGGCACCTGCACCTTCTACGGCACCGCCAACTCCAACCAGTTGATGATGGAGATGATGGGGCTGCACCTGCCCGGCACCTCCTTCGTCAATCCCGGCACCGAGATGCGTGAGGCGCTGACTCGCTTCGCCACCGAGCAGGCGATCCGCAACACCGAACCCGGCGGCGACTACCGTCCCTTCTACAAGCAGATCGACGAGCGCGCCATCGTCAATGCCATCGTCGGTCTGCTCGCCTCCGGCGGCTCCACCAATCACACCCTGCACCTCGTGGCCATGGCCGCCGCCGCCGGCCTGACTCTCACCTGGGAGGACTTTACCGACCTCTCCGCGGTGACCCCGAGCCTGATGCAGGTCTACCCCAACGGCCAGGCCGACATCAATCACTTCCAGGCCGCCGGCGGCATGAGCTTCCTGTTCCGCGAACTGCTCACGGCCGGCCTGATCCACGGGGATATCCCCACGGTGTTCGGTACCGATCTCACCGCCTACACCCAGGAACCCTTCCTCGAGGAGGGCAAGCTGGTCTGGCGCGAGGGGCCGGCAGCGAGTCTCGATCGCGACGTGCTGCGCGGCGTGGCGGAGCCCTTCGCCGCTACCGGTGGACTCACCGTGGTCGACGGCAATCTGGGGCGCGGCGTGATCAAGGTCTCGGCGGTCGCCGAGGAGCACCGTGTGGTGGAAGCGCCGGTGAAGATCTTCGAGGACCAGAACGAGCTCAAGGCCGCCTTCGAGGCCGGCGAGCTCGACCGTGACGTCATCGCCGTGGTGCGCTTCCAGGGACCCAAGGCCAATGGCATGCCCGAGCTGCACAAGCTGACGCCCTATCTCGGCGTGCTTCAGGACCGTGGCCACAAGGTGGCGCTGGTCACCGACGGACGCATGTCCGGCGCCTCCGGCAAGGTGCCGGCGGCCATCCATATCAGCCCCGAGGCGCTGGACGGCGGTCCCCTGTCGAAGCTGCGTGACGGCGATATCGTGCGTCTCGACGCCAATGCCGGCACTCTCGAGACCAGGGTCGAGGCCCATGTCTGGGCCGATCGCGAGCAGCGCGTCGCCGCACTGGACCACTACCATGTGGGGCTGGGCCGCGAGCTGTTTGCCGGCTTCCGCCACCTCGCCATGCGCGGCGAGGAGGGAGCCGGGGTCTTCGGCGGCTTCGAGGCCGACGACCTGGCCCGCCAGGCCGGACAGATTCACGATGAGGATGCCTGAGGATCTTTGCGATGACACGACCGGCCCTGATCGGTGACATCGGTGGGACCAACGCACGTTTCGCGCTGGTCACCCCCGGGGGAGTCGCCCCTCACGATATCCTCAGCCTGCCCTGCGCCGATTACCCCGGCCTGGTGGAAGCGGTGCAGGACTACCTTGCTCGCGTGGGTGCCACCGGCGCTCAGGCACCACGAGAGGCGTGCCTGGCCTTCGCCTGCCCGGTGCATGACGACCGCATCAAGATGACCAACAACCCCTGGGTCTTCTCGCGCGCCAGGGTCCAGGCCGAGCTCGGGCTCACCCTCTTCAAGACGATCAACGACTTCACCGCCCAGGCCCTGGGAGTGCCCCATGTGGCCGAGGAGGAGCTGATCGAGATCCAGCCAGGCCAGGCGACTCCCCACGCCGCCCGGCTGGTCATCGGCCCTGGCACCGGCCTCGGTGTGGCCACCCTCTTCCCCGGTCGCCATGCCTGGATCCCGCTGCCGGGTGAGGGAGGCCACATTACCTTCGCCCCCACCGATGAGCGGGAACGACAGCTGCTTCGCCACTTCCATCACCGTTACGGGCGCGTCTCGGTGGAGCGCGTTCTCTGTGGCCAGGGGCTGCTCGACCTCTACCTCGCCCACTGCTCACTGGAGAGCACCACGCCCGCGTTCTCCACGCCGGCCCAGGTGACAGCGGCCGCCGACGAGGACCCCATCGCCCGTGATACCCTGCTGCGATTCCTGAAGATCCTCGGCGATGTCTGCGGCGATGCGGCACTCACCCTGGGCGCCCGCGGCGGTGTCACGCTATGCGGTGGCATCCTGCCGCGGCTGCTCGACTGGCTGCCCGAAAGCCGCTTCCGCGAGGCCTTCGCCGACAAGGGGCGCATGCATGCCTACAATGCCGCGATCCCGATCCATGTCGTCACGGCGCCATGGCCGGGCCTGCTGGGCGCCGCCGAGGCACTGCACAATGAAGAAGTCGAATAGCTCGACGGAAGAGGTCAAACGATGATTCCCGCAAGTCTGCGAACCCTGCTCGATGATACCGACGGCCAGCGTCGTGCCGAATGGCATGGCCGCGATATATGGCTGGCCAACGAAACCTGGGGCGAGCTTGTCGTCTCGCTGCAGGGGGCCCAGGTGCTGCACTATTTTCCTGCGCCCGATGCCGCGCAAGCCGCAGGCGCTCTTCCTAACGCGCCCGAAACCGCGCGAGCCGCAAGCGCTCTTCCTAACGCGCCCGAAACCGCGCGAACCGCTGACGCTCTTCCTAACGCGCCCGAAGCCGCGCGAGCCGCAAGCGCTCTTCCTAACGCGCCCGAAGCCGCGCGAGCCGCTGGCGCTCTTCCAACCGACGCTGCGGAGGCACCCGAAGGCATGGCGGCCGGCGGCTGGCTATGGGTAACGCCCACGCCCCAGGACCCGCCCGGGGCCATCCGCGGCGGCATCCCGCTCTGCTGGCCCTGGTTCGCCGACGAGCACATCGCCGACGAGAGTGCGGACCGCTCCGGCCCGCTGCATGGGCCGGCGCGCAAGGCGGCGTGGCGTCTCGACGCGGTGGACGAACATGAAGAGGGCGTGGAGCTTCACCTTTCCCCCGAGTCACGCCTGCATAGTCAGCTCACTCCGCGCGCGGTGATCCAGGCCAATGCCAACCGCCTTCATGTGGAGCTCATCACCGAACACACCGGCGAGACGCCGGTGAAGATGAGCGGTGCGCTGCACACCTATCTGGCGGTGGCCGATGCCTTTGGGTGCCGCCTGGAAGGCCTCCCCGGCGCCCGCTATCTCGACAAGCTGGCCGGCTTCGCCGAGCGGGAGCAGCAGGGCGAACTCGGCGTGCGTGGCGCGCTGGATCGCATCTATCACAGCAATGCCGAGCTCACCCTCGACGATGGCAACCGCCGCCTGCGCATCGCTCGCCAGGGCAGCGACTCGGCGGTGGTCTGGCACCCCGGCGATGACGCCCTGCCCGCCGATACACCGGCCGAGGTGGGTCGCCACTTCCTCTGCGTGGAGGCCGCCAACACCCGTCTCGACCCGGTGTGGCTGGTGCCCGGCGCCCAGCATCTGCTGGGTACCACCCTGTCCCGGGCGGACGAGGCCTGAGCGCCTCTTGCGTGTGAGTGGCTGGCTCGCCATCGGCGGGCCATCAAAAGGCTTAGCCACGCATTCGAGATGCGCATTGCCGGGTCCGGCTCCCGAGTCTCCGGCCGGTCCACCGATTGCCCCCTGCCTCCCAAAACCCCGACGAGGTCCACGATGTTCCAGCTTACCCGCAGCGTCACCTGGCAAGCCCTCACCCGGCTGCATGACCAGACTCGCCACGACCGCATTAGCGACTACTTCGCCGCCGACCCCCAGCGCTATGACAAGATGAGCCTGCGCGTCGGGGGGCTGTTTCTCGACTACTCGAAGCACCATATCTCCCCGGCCGTGCTCGACACCCTGCTCGAGCTCGCCGACCACTCGGCACTGGTCCAGCGTCGTGCCCAGATGTTCTCCGGCGACATCATCAACGTCACCGAGAACCGTCCGGTGCTGCATACCGCCCTGCGCAACCTTGGCGAAGGCCCGCTGATGGTCGACGGCCAGGATGTGATGCCCGAGATCCAGCGCACCCGGGAGCAGATCCAGCGCTTCTCCGAAGCGGTGCGCAGCGGCGAGTGGAAGGGCTACGATGGCCAGCGCATCAAGGATGTGGTCAATATCGGCATCGGCGGCTCGGACCTGGGCCCCAACATGGCGTGCCGGGCACTGCTCAAGTATCGTCAGGGCGACCTCAACTTCCACTTCGTCTCAAATGTCGACGGCACGCATATCCAGAAGGTGCTGCGTCGCCTCGACCCTGCCACCACCCTGTTCATCGTCTCCACCAAGACCTTTTCCACCCAGGAGACACTGCTCAACGCCAAGACCGCGCGGCGCTGGTTCGTCGATAACGCCGGCGAGGGCGCCGACGTCGGCGCCCACTTCGTCGCCGCCTCCACCAACAAGCGCGCGGCGATGGACTTCGGCATTCGCGAGGAGAACATCTTCGAGTTCTGGGCCTGGGTCGGGGGTCGCTACTCGATGTGGTCATCGATCGGCCTGCCGATCGCCCTGGCGGTGGGCTTCGAGGGGTTCATGGCGATGCTCGAGGGCGCCTACGAGATGGATCAGCACTTCCTGACCGCGCCCAATGCCGCCAACATGCCGGTGCTGATGGCCCTGATCGGCATCTGGTATATCAACTTCCACGGCGCCGAGACCCAGGCCATCGTGCCCTACGACCAGGCCCTGCATCAGCTGCCGGCCTTCCTTCAGCAGCTCGACATGGAGTCCAACGGCAAGTCGGTGGACATCTTCGGTCAGCCGGTGGACTACAAGACCGGACCGATCGTCTGGGGCCAGACCGGCTCCAACGGCCAGCACGCCTTCTTCCAGCTGCTCCACCAGGGCACCCGCTATGTTCCCATCGACTTCATCGCCAGCCTGAAGCCGGAGCCGGGGGTGGAGGACCACCACTTCGCCCTGCTCACCAACATGCTGGCCCAGGCCAATGCCTTCATGGAGGGCAGCGCCAAGGGTGGAGAGCTCGATCCCTACAGTTGCCCGGGCAACCGACCCTCCAGCACCCTGCTGCTCGACGAACTGACGCCCAGGAACCTCGGTGCTCTGATCGCGCTCTACGAGCACAAGGTGTTCGTTCAGGGGGTGATCTGGAACATCAACTCCTTCGACCAGTGGGGCGTGCAGCTCGGCAAGCGCATCGCCGGAGAGATCAGCAGTCGCCTCGACGCCCAGAGCCAGGACTTCGACGCCTCCACCCAGGGCCTGCTCATGCGGGTCAGGGAGCACTTTCCCGGTCACGCCAGCGCGACACCAGAACCCGCGGCACCCAGGCCCGGCAAGGGTGCAAAGGGCAAGGCCAGCAGCCGAGCACCCAGCCGCTGACACCATCTTGATGGTTACGCCTCTGGACCCACGATGGCCGGTGAGGCATGTTCCCTGCTAGCCAATCGACAAGCGGCCAAACGTTCCGACGGGTGAGCCGGGACAAGCGCACCAAGCAGACAGGCCTGCCTGCCAGGCCTCTACCCCAGCAAGGAGATGCCGACATGCGCCAGCTACAGTGGGGCATACTGAGCACCGCCGGCATCGCCCGCAAGGCGATGATCCCGGCCATCCAGGCCGCGCCCAATGCGCGCCTAACCGCCATCGCCAGCGAAAGCGGCAAGGCCGGTGATGTGGCCGCGGAATACGGCATCCCCCGGGCCCACGAGGGGTTCCGCCAGCTGCTGGAAGACCCGGATGTGGAAGCGGTCTATATACCACTGCCCAATCACCTCCATGCTCGCTGGGTGTGCGAGGCGGCACGTCACGGCAAGCATGTGCTGTGCGAGAAGCCCGCCGCCCTCGACGCCGAGGAGGCACGCGCCATGCAGGAGGCCTGCGACAGGGCCGGGGTGGCGCTGATGGAGGGCTACATGTATCGCCATCACCCCCAGCATCTCAGGGCCCGGGAGCTTATCGAGCGTGGCGAGATCGGTGACGTCCGCCAGGTGCGCGGACTCTTCTCCTTCCCCCTGGCCCTGGACAGCGACAATATCCGCCTCTCCGTCGATGCCGCCGGCGGCAGCCTCCACGACGTCGGCTGCTATCCACTGGATGTGATTCGCCGCCTGCTCGGCATGCCCGAGTCGGTCACGGTGGTGGGCCGGGTACCCGAGGCGCTCGGCGTGGACACCAGCGTAAACGGCGTGCTGCGCTATGCCGACGGCCGGCTGGCAGAGTTCGGCGCCAGCTTCGAACAGACCATGCTCAACCGCTACGAGGTGATCGGCAGCCACGGCAGCCTGCTGCTTCCCACTGCCTTCCGCCCCGACAAGCAGGGCGGCGTGGGCGAGATCGTCATCACCGACGAACGGGGCCGCACCCGCCGCGAGCCGGTCTACGGCGATCAGTATCCGGCTCAGGTCGAGGCCTTCTCCGCCTGGGCCCTGGGCGAAGGCCCTGCTCCGGATGCCCCCGCCGAACTCGCCGATCAGGCGCGGCTACTGGCGGCCTGCCGGGAATCGCTGCATCAGGAGTGCACGATTCGCCTTCGCGCATAGGCCGACACCTCCCCTAGCCCCCCGACCAACCACCGGCACCGAACCAGGCTGTTGCGGCCTCTACCACGCCTTGACATGCCTGGTGCCGGCCGACTGCCCTGACGGCTTGTTAAAATGTCAGACATTTATTAATCTAAGCGCATTGCCCATGCTGGAGCGATGCCATGTCCGACAAGGCAGCCCCCTCGACCGAGACCCGCACGACCTCCCTGAGTAACCTCCCCCCCCACCAAGGGGGCGCCGAAGCCTTGGCTCGCCTGCTGGCCCGGGCGCTGTTCGCCGGCCGCTGGCGACCCGGCGATGACTTCCCCAAGGAGATGGACCTTTGCCATCACTTCGCGGTGAGTCGCAATCAGGTTCGCAACGCCCTGGCCAGTCTCACCGCCACCGGGCTGATCGAGCGCACCGCCGGCCGCGGCAGTGTGGTGCGCATGGTCGATGACTGGCACCTGCTCGACCCGCTCGTCAGCGACTGGATGACCGGCATCGAGAGTCTCGACGCCTCCCTGATTCGCGAGATCTACGCCTTCCGCTACTCAGCGGAACCGGTCGTCGCCCGGCTCGCCGCCGATGCCGCAGAGCCGGCGGATCTCGACCGTCTGGAGGCCGCCTACCAGGGGATGTGTGCCACCGCCGACAAGCCCGCCGCCCGCGACCTTCATGCCGAACACGATGTGGCCTTCCACGACGCCATCTATCGCGCCAGCCACAACCTGGTCTGGCGCCAGATGGGCCACCTGCTGCGCCCCTCGATCATTGCCCTGATCCAGAGCTCCCAGGCACGGGTCTCCGGTGAGCACGAAGGTCTCGATGACAGCCTGGCCCGCCACGGCCGCGTGCTGGAGGCCATCACTCGTCGTGATGGCGCCGCCGCCGAGAGTGCCGCCCGCGAGGTGCTCCGGCGTACCGCCATCGACCTGGCCATCGTGCCCACTCCCTCTCACTCCCATCCCACTCCCGAGGACTCCCCATGAAGATCACCCGACTCAAGACCTGGCAGGTCCCCCCGCGCTGGCTGTTCCTCAAGATCGAAACCGATGAAGGGTGCTACGGCTGGGGCGAGCCGGTCATCGAAGGCCGCGCCGCCACCGTGGAGGCCGCCGTCCACGAGCTCGCCGACTATCTGGTCGGCCAGGACCCGCACCGCATCGAACACCTGTGGAACACACTGTATCGCGCCGGCTTCTACCGTGGCGGGCCGATCCTGATGAGTGCCATCGCCGGCATCGACCAGGCGCTCTGGGACCTCAAGGGCCGCGACCTGGGGGTGCCGGTGCACCAGCTGCTGGGCGGCGCGGTGCGCGACCGCATGCGCATGTACGCCTGGACGGGCGGCGACCGTCCGAGTGACGTGGGCGCCGGGGCCCGTGCCCTGGTCGAACAGGGCTTTACCGCCTTCAAGATGAACGGTACCGCGGAGCTCGCCATCGTCGACTCCCACCGCAAGGTCGACGAAGCGGTGGCACGCGTGGCAGAGGCCCGCGACGCCGTGGGCCCCGACGTGGGCATCGGCATCGACTTCCATGGCCGGGTCCACCGGCCCATGGCCAAGGCGCTGCTGCGTGAGCTGGAGCCCTTCCATCCGATGTTCGTCGAGGAACCGGTGGCCCCCGAGCACCTGCCCTGCCTCAAGCAGATTGCCGGTGGCCTGGGATATCCCCTGGCGACCGGCGAGCGGCTGCACACCCGCTTCGAGTTCCGCGACCTGCTCGCCGATGGCATGATCGATATCATCCAGCCCGACCTCTCCCACTGCGGTGGCATCAGCGAGGGGCTCAAGATTGCCTCCATGGCCTCCGCCCATGATGTCGCGCTGGCCCCGCACTGCCCGCTCGGCCCGCTGACCCTGGCCGCCTCCCTGCAGCTCGATGCGGTGTGTCACAACGCCTTCATCCAGGAGCAGAGCATGGGCATCCATTACAACCGCGACAACGATGTACTCGACTACCTGGTCGACAAGTCGGCGCTGTCCATCGAGGAGGGCTTCTGTGCCATTCCTCAGGGGCCGGGGCTCGGCGTGGAGATCGACGAGGCCTTCGTCGAGGAGCGCGCGAAGGTCGGCCATCGCTGGCGCAACCCGGTATGGACTCACGAAGACGGCTCCATCGCCGAATGGTAGGGAACAGGAGAGAGAGAAGAGCATGAGTTTCAGCTTCAACGACCTGACCTTCGGCGACCTGAAGGACCAGAGCGTCTTTATCACCGGCGGTGGCTCGGGCATCGGCGCGGCCCTGACCGAGGGCTTCCTGGCCCAGGGCGCCAGGGTGGCCTTCGTCGACCTGGACGATGCCGAAGCGTTCTGCGATGCCATGGAGGCGAAGTACGCCAACCGGCCGCTCGCCATCGCCTGTGATATCCGTGACGTGACGGCGCTCCAGGCGGCCATCGCACAGGCGCGTCATGCCCATGGCCCGATCGGCGTGCTGGTCAACAATGCCGCCAGGGACACCCGTCACCGCCTCGATGAGTGGAGTGCCGAGGAGTGGGATGACTCACTCGCCACCAACCTGCGGCCGCAGTTCTTCACTGCCCAGGCCGTCGCCGCCGACATGCGCGAGCTAGGCGGCGGCGCGATCATCAACCTCTCCTCCAACAGCGTGCACCTGGGCCTTGCCGGCTATCCGGCCTATGTCACCGCCAAGGCCGGCATTCTCGGCCTGACCCGAGCACTGGCCCGTGAGCTGGGCCCTGATGCCATCCGCGTCAACTGCCTGATCCCCGGCTGGGTGATGACCAGGCGTCAGAAGGAGCTCTGGGTCAACGAGGCCGACCTTCAGGAGTGTCTGGCTCAGCAGTGCCTCAAGGAGCCGATTCCGGTGGAAGACATGATCGGTCCCTGCCTGTTCCTGGCCTCCCGGGCATCGCGGATGATGACCGGCCAGGAGCTGATCATCGATGGGGGTCGAGCATGAGCCATTCGGTGGCCGAGTCGCTGGCCTGGGTCGCTGTCGACTGGGGCTCGAGTAATCTGCGCGCCTGGGCCCTGGACGCCCGGAACAGGGTGCTGGCTCGCACCGACTCCCGGCGTGGCATGCTCTCGCTGGCACCCCATGACTATGAGCCCGAACTCAAGCGGGTGATCGGCGGCTGGCTGCCCCCCACGGGCCGCGTGCCGGTGCGGATATGCGGCATGGCCGGGGCTCGCCAGGGTTGGCTCGAGGCCGCCTACCTGCCGGTGCCAACACGGCTGGACAATCTGTCTCGGGGCGCGGTGACGCCCTCGCTCGAGGACCCACGCCTGGAGGTCACCCTGTTGCCGGGGCTCTGCCAGGCAGCCGATGACCAGCAGCACGGCTTCGATGTGATGCGCGGCGAGGAGACTCAGCTGGCCGGCCTCTGTCGTACCGATGCCGGTCGCGATGGGCGAGAGGAGGCCTTCTCTCCTTTCACGGGGCTCGCCTGCCTGCCCGGCACCCACGCCAAATGGGCACGGCTCGAAGAGGGAACGGTCACCCGCTTCACCACCTGCATGACCGGCGAACTATACGACCTGCTGGCTCGCCAGTCGGTGCTGCGCCACTCTCTCTACCACCCGGCCGGTATCGACGACCCCAGCGAGCCGGGCAATCGCGAGTGTTTCATTGCGGCTGTGCGCGAGATCAACGACGCCCCCGCCGCCTTTACCGCCAGGCTCTTCGGCCTGCGTGCCCGCGACCTGCTGGACGACGGCCTGCCGGTCGGCGAGGCCCGTGGCGCTCGCCTCGCCGCGCGTCTGTCGGGTCTCGTCATCGGTCTGGAGCTCGCGGGACTGCGGGACGAGCTGAGGCTCGAGTCGGCCGCGGCCCGGGACATCACCCTGATCGGCAACGACACGCTCTGCGCGCGCTACGCCCTGGCGCTTTCGACCCTGGGCCACACCAGCCACACGCTGGACGGCGAGAGCGCCGTGCTCGCCGGCCTGAGCCTGGCCAATCGCACCCTGAGCCAGGCCGCCATGAACCGCGCCTCAGGCGCCTGAATCCCCGTTGATGGAGATCGACCCATGACCCTGCCCCTGATCGGCATCCTGCGCGGCGTCACCCCCGACGAGGCGGTGGCGATGGGTGAGGCGGTGCTCGCCGCCGGCATCACCACCCTCGAGGTGCCCCTCAACTCCCCCGACCCGCTGGAGAGCATCCGCCGCCTGGCCGACACCCTGGGCGACCGGGCTCTGGTAGGCGCCGGCACCGTGTTGACGCCTTCCCAGGTACGCGACGTCTTCGCTGCCGGCGGTCGACTCGTGGTCTCGCCCAACTGCCGGCCGGCGGTCATCGAGGAGAGCCGTCGTCTCGACATGCAGAGCTGGCCGGGTATCGTCACCCCTTCCGAGGCCTTCGACGCCCTGGAAGCAGGCGCCAGCGGCCTCAAGCTGTTCCCGGCGATCCAGGTGGGTCTCGAGGGCATGCAGGCCATGCGTGCCGTGCTCCCCACCGGCACCCGGCTCTATGCGGTGGGTGGCATCGGCGTGGACAACTTTGCCGCCTGGCGGTCCGCCGGCATCGATGGCGCCGGCCTGGGCAGCGCCCTCTACCGCCCCGGCCAGAGTCCGGCAACGGTGGGCGAACAGGCCCAGGCGCTGGTGTCGGCCTGGCGTGCCGCGGGAGGTGAGGCATGATGACACCGCGTATCCGTGCCGAACTCGCCGTGGAGCGTCATTGCGAACTGGGCGAAGGCCCCCAGTGGCATGCCGCCACGGGACGCCTCTACTGGTGCGACATTCTCGCTCGGCGACTGCACTGGCTGGCGCCCTCAACCGGGGCCACCGGCCAGCACGCCCTCGACCATCGGGTCTCCCTGGCCGCCCCACTAGCGGGTGGGGAGCTTCTGCTGGTGGGCGAGGACCGCCTCAGCCGTTTCGACCCTCATGGTGGAAGGGTCGAGACACTTCTCGACTTCGAGGCCGACAATCCCGTCACCCGCAGCAACGACGGCCGTGTGGACCGCCACGGCAGCCTGTGGCTCTCCAGCATGGGCAAGGCAGCCGAGCCCGGTGCCGGCAGCCTCTATCGCCTGCACCGGGGTGAGCTGACCCGTCTGCGTACCGGCTTGACCATCCCCAATGCCATCTGCTTCTCGCCCGACGGTGAGTTTGCCTGGTTTACCGACACCGTGACCGGCGTGGTGATGCGCTGGGCCCTGGATCGTGAAGGCTGGCCGCAGGGGGAGCCTACCCACTGGGCCGACGTCTCGGCCACTTCGGGCCATCCCGACGGCGCGGTGGTGGACGCCGAGGGCTACCTCTGGCTCGCCCTGTGGGGCGCCGGCCAGGTGGTAAGACTGGACCACGACGGCCATATCGTCGCCGAGATCGAGCTCCCGGTGACCCAGCCTTCCTGCCCCGTCTTCGCCGGAAAGAACCTCGAGCGACTCTATATCACCACCGCCCGGGAGGGCCTGGACCAAGCCTCACTCGCCGCTCAGCCACTGGCGGGCGCCCTGTTCGTGGCCGATGTCGGCGTGACCGGACTGGCCGAGCCGGTACTGCGACTGACATAGGGCCGAACTGACATAGGGCCGAGGTAAAAAACCCGGCCATGGAAGGCCGGGTGAAAGGCGACAGCGACTGGCTGTCGAGAGAGCACGGGGTCATGAAACCATCAGTGGTGGTAACGCTCCGCCACTTCCCGGGCCAGCTGGCGGATGCCGTTCCAGTCCTCGGCCTCGACCAGGGATTTCGGCGTCAACCAGGACCCCCCCACACACATCACGTTCGGAAGCGCCAGATAGTCTGCCGCATTGTCAAGATTGATGCCGCCGGTGGGGCAGAACCTCGCCTCGGGCAACGGGCCCGCGAAGGCCTTGAGTGCATTGACGCCACCACTGGCTTCGGCGGGGAAGAACTTGAAGCGACGGTAGCCAAACTGCCAGCCGGTCATCAGCTCGGAGACACTGGCCACCCCCGGCAGCATGGGTACCGGGCTCTCCACGCCATGGCGATAGAGCGCCTCGGTGGTGCCGGGGGTAACGATGAAGTCGGCCCCCACCTCCTCGGCCTGCCGGTACTGGGCCGGCGTCAGCACGGTACCCACGCCGATGCTGGCCTGAGGCAGCGCCTCCTTGATGCGTCGAATCGCCTCCAGGGCACAGTCGGTGCGCAGAGTGACCTCCAGCACGGAGAGACCACCTTCGAAGAGGGCGCGAGCCAGAGGCACGGCATCCTCGATACGCTCGATGGCCAGCACCGGGATGACCTCTGCCTTGAGGCAGATGCTGTCAAGCTCGGTAGTACGGGTCGAGGGAAGCTGCTTGTCGGGGGTCATGAAGGTATCTCCAAAGCTCAGGGGGCCCAGTAGGTCGCCAGCGGGCAGGCCAGGAAGGCGCGAATCGGTAGCTCACGGACGTTGTCGCCGGCCAGCGCTCGGGCCAGTACGGCCTGCTTGTCGCCACCGGTGATATGCAGAAAATGGCGGCGCGCTTGGTGCAGGCGACCGGCGCTCAGGGTGATGCGCGGCTGGGGCTGACTCGGCGTCCGCACGGCCACCGTGGTGGCATCGGTGCTCAGTGCCAGATCGAGCTCGCGGCTATCGGGAAACAGCGAGGCGGTGTGGCCGTCGCCCCCCATGCCGAGAATCACCACGCTGGCCGGCCAGGCCAGGGCCTCGATGCGTTCGGCCACGACCTCGGCCCCCTGCTCGGGGGTGGAGTGGTCACTGGTCAGGGGTACGAAGGTGGCCGCTGCCGCTGGGCCGCGCAACAGATGCTCACGCACCAGGCGTGCATTGCTGTCGTCGGCCGTCTCGGCCACCCAGCGCTCGTCGGCCAGGGTGACCTGGACCCGCTCCCAGGGCAGCCGGCAGGCGGCCAGCGCCGTGAAGAACGGTACCGGCGTCGAGCCACCGGAGACCACCAGTAGGGCGTGGTTATGTTGCTCAAGGTCGGCGCGCAGGGCCTCGGCCACCGCCTCGGCCAGCTGCCGGGCAAGCTGTTCACGGGGAGAAACGTTCGTCATGTTCAATAATCCTCATACTAACAACTGCGGCCATCCTGGGTGATCATGGCGGTCTCGAGAGAGTCGACAGCGGCCATCAGGAGCCGGCCGGGATGCCTCAATAGTCTTCATACCAGCTGCGGCCATCCTGAGTGATCATGGCGATGGAGGCTACGGGCCCCCAGGAGCCAGCCGGGTAACGGCGAGGTGGCTCGCCCCGGTCTTCCCAGGCAGCATTCAGGCTGTCACACCACCGCCAGGCATACTCCACCTCATCGCGACGCACGAAGAGATACTGCTGCCCCTTCATCACCTCCAGCAACAGTCGCTCATAGGCATCGGGGATACGCGTCTTGGGAAAGGCGCTGTTGAAATCCAGATGCAGGGGGCCACGCCGCAGGCGCATGCCCTTGTCCAGGCCACTGTCCTTGGTCAGCACCTCCAGGGCAATCCCCTCCTCGGGCTGCAGGCGGATCACCAGCTTGTTGGCGGCGAGATCACGCTGGTCCGGATCGAAGATATAGTGCGGCTGCTGGCGGAAGTGGATCACGATCTGCGAGAGCTTCTCGGGCATGCGCTTGCCGGTGCGCAGATAGAAGGGCACCCCGGCCCAGCGCCAGTTGGCAACGCCGGTCTTCATGGCCACGAAGGACTCGGTATGGCTCTCGGTATTGGCGCCCTCCTCCTCGAGGTAGCCGGGCACGCTCTTGCCGTCGATGGTGCCGGCGGTGTACTGGCCGCGCACCACGTCACGCCCCAGCATGTCGTCGGTGAACGGCTTGAGTGCCTTGAGCACCTTGACCTTCTCATCGCGGATGGCGTCGGCATCCAGGTTTGCCGGTGGATCCATGGCAATCAGGCAGACCAGCTGCAGCAGGTGGTTTTGGACCATGTCACGCAACTGACCGGCATCATCGAAGTAGCCCCAGCGCCCCTCGATACCGACCTGTTCGGCCACGGTGATCTCCACATGCGAGATATGGTTCTGGTTCCACTGGGTACCGAACAGGGGGTTGGCGAAACGCAGCGCGATCAGGTTCTGCACCGTCTCCTTGCCCAGATAGTGGTCGATGCGATAGATACGGGACTCGGGGAAGACGGCACCGATGGCATCGTTGATCTCGGCAGAAGAGGCCAGGTCGTAGCCGATCGGCTTCTCGACCACCACGCGCGATTCGTCATCGAGGCAGCCGGTGGACTCGAGGTGTCGGCAGATATCGCCGTAGATCCTGGCGGCCACCGAAAGATAGACCACCATCGGCCGCTCGGCACCCTGACGCCATTCATGGATGGCGGTGTAACCCTCGGGACGCGTGAAGTCGAGCTGCAGGAAATCGATACGCGCCAGAAAACGCTCCAGTGCCTTGCGATCAAGTTCCTCCGGCTTGACGCGGGCCTTCAGCGTCTTCTCGACCACCGCCCGAAAGCTGTCGCGGTCATGCTCCTGGCGAGCCAGCCCCAGCAGGCGAGTGGCGGGATCCAGCAGCCCCTCCCGCTCCAGGTGGAACAGCGACGGAAACAGCTTGCGTTGGGCCAGGTCGCCGAGAGCGCCGAACAGCGCCAGATCGATCTCGGCCCCAGTCGCTTGCCCGGCTCGGTTGTGTTGGCTCATCCCCACCCCCTTTCGTTAACTTACAAAAAAAATACGCACAAGACGCAGGAAAAGCAAGCCTCGATAGTAACCTTACAAACAAAAATGGCTTGCCGGCCACCTCTTGTGGCCTAAGCCCGGGAGGGCGAGCTAGGATAGTCACCACCATGTAGTTAAATCACCACATTTTCCACCATCGCGCCAACTCGCGGCCATGCGCCGCCCCAGCACGGAGAGCTCGCCCCCCCATGGCTCGTCACGACCTGATCGATCGCATCCGACAGCGCCTCGAGGAACTCAACCGCTCCGAACGCAAGGTCGCCGACGTGATTCTCGCCGACCCGGCGGCCGCTACCGGCAT
Organism: uncultured Halomonas sp.; assembly: GCF_947501415.1. Taxonomy (GTDB): domain Bacteria; phylum Pseudomonadota; class Gammaproteobacteria; order Pseudomonadales; family Halomonadaceae; genus Halomonas. The sequence continues at coordinate 29,903 of NZ_CANMVL010000013.1, forward strand.
GAGCATCGCCACCCTCGCGCAGGCCGCATCCGTCAGCGAACCCACCGTCAATCGCTTCTGCCGCAGCTTCGACGCCAAGGGCTATCCGGACTTCAAGATCAAGCTGGCCCAGAGCCTGGCCAGGGGCACCCCCTACGTAAGCCAGGCGGTGGAGCCCGACGATAGCGCCGCCGACTACACCCAGAAGATCTTCGGAGCCACCATCGCCGCCCTGGACGCCGCCCGCCGCCAGACCGACGTCACCCGTATCGAGCGCGTGGTCGACTTTCTGATCCAGGCAAAACAGGTGCACTTCTTCGGCCTGGGCGCCTCGGGTGCCGTGGCCCAGGATGCTCAGCACAAGTTCTTTCGCTTCAACCTGCCGGTCACTGCCTATATCGACGTGCTGATGCAGCGCATGGTGGCCTCCACCTGTCATACCGGGGATGTGGTGGTGGTCATCTCATGGACCGGCCGCACCCGCGAACTGGTCGACATCGCCAGGCTGGCACGCGAGAACGGTGCCGTGGTGCTGGGCATCACCGCGCCGAACTCTCCGCTGGCCCGAGAGTGCAGCGAGACCCTGGAGGTCGCGACTCCCGAGGATACCGATTACTATATGCCCATGACCTCGAGGATGATCCAGCTGGCCCTGATCGATGTGCTGGCCACCGGGGTCACCCTGCGTCGCGGCGAGGACTTCCTCGGCCACCTCAAGAAGATCAAGGATAGTCTTCAGGATACCCGCTACCCCGGCAGCGACGACTGAGCCCCCACCGACACAACACCGCCTCGCCGAGCTTCGGCGAGGCGGTGTTGTCTCTGGCAGTAGAGCGTTGTCTCTGGCAGCAGTGGGTGGTCAGCAGAAAGGCTGCTGGCTTGCGTCCTACACGCCGGCGAAGGCCGCGTAGATCACCACCACCAGCACCACCAGCACGATTCCCACGGGTACGGCTCCCTTCCAGGGAGTCAGATCCACCGCCTGCACATCCTCATGCACCCAGGCGGTGTCACGTGGGCGCAGCTTGCCGATCAGCAGCATCATCGCGACCAGCAGCACAAAGACCAGGGTCACGAAATGGAACTCGTGCATGATCACGGGCAGCTTGTTGAAGGGCGGCACGAAGTAGCCGGCGGCGATCAACAGACAGCCCCCGATCAGCGCGATCTTGGCTGCCATGGGCGGGACCCGACGGGTAAGCAGCCCCACCAGCACCACCGCCAGGATGGGGATGAAGTAGATGGCATTCATCTTCTGCAGATAGCCGAACAGGCTCTCCTGCCCGGCGAGTAGCGGGGCGATGATCATGGTCACTACGGCCATGACCCAGCCGAACACCTTGCCCGACCTGACCACCTGCTCCTCGCTGGCCTCCTTGTTGAGCACCCCCTTGTAGATCCCCAGGCTGAAGATGGTGGTGGTGCTGTTGAGTGCCGAGTTGAACGACGAGAGGATGGCACCCACCATGACTGCGGCGAAGAAGCCCGTGAGGTACGGCGGCAGTACATTGAACACCAGCTGGCCATAGGCCTCGTCTGCGCGCACCCCCTGATCGGCGTAGAGGTGATAGGCGATGATCCCCGGCAACACCAGATAGAGCGGCCCCAGCAGCTTGAAGAACCCGGTCAGCAACACACCCTTCTGGCCCTCCGCGAGGTTCTTGGCCGCAAAGGTGCGCTGGATGATCTGCTGGTTGGTCGTCCAGTAAAACACATTGATCAGAAACACCCCGGTAAACAGGGTAAAGAAGGGTACCTGCTGCTCGGCACCCCCGATGGAGTTGAGCTTCTCCGGATCGCTGGCCTTGAGGATGTTCCAGCCCTCCAGCACGCCGCTGCCGTCACTGACCGCCTGCAGGCCAAAATAGACGATCACGAAACCACCGATCAGCAGTCCCACCCCGTTGAGGGTGTCGGAGACGGCAACGGTGCGCAGGCCGCCGAACAGCGCATAGACGGCGCCTATGATGCCCACGACCCAGACGGTCAGCCACAGCAGCACGGTGGGCGACTGAACGCCGGTGAGCCCCTGCAGATCGAGCATGCCCTGCAGTCCCATGGCCCCCGAGTAGAGGATGATGGGCAGCAGGATCACCGCATAGGCGATCAGGAAGATGATGTTGGTGATCAGCTGGGTGCCACGATCAAAGCGGATCTCGAGCAGCTGCGGCAGCGTCGCGATACCGCTTCTCAGGAAGCGAGGCAGAAAGAACAGGGCCAACGCCACCAGTGCAATGACGGCCACCACCTCCCAGGCCATCACGCTCAGGCCGTCGGTAAAGGCGGCGCCGTTGAGCCCCACCATCTGCTCGGTGGAAAGGTTGGTCATCAGCAGCGACCCCGCAATCAGCGGAAAGGTCAGGGTGCGGCCGGCCAGGAAGTAACCCTTGGTGCTTGAGTGATCGTCACTGCGCGTGATGCGCCAAGTGATAAAGGCGACCAATCCCGTGAAGAACAGGAAGGACGCCAGGGTGAGGGCATGCATGAGGGAGCCTCTCTTTTGTCGGTGTCGGGGCCCGACCACAACCGGCCGGAATGTCTGACATTAAGAATTGTCACGCCATTCTAGCCGGATATCCCTTCGTCAATATTCGACTTTGGTCAAAAAGAGGAGGATGTCTTTGTAAATCTTACCAAGCTGAGGGGTGCTAACACTCCGCGCCGGAGCGCGCCCCGCCAGGGGCGACACCCGGGCGCCAGGGCCGTCAGTAGCTGTAGTCGATCGAGGCCACGGCGGCGGTAACGGTGATCTCGACCTTGAGCTCATCGGCCGGCATCGGCGCACAGACGCAGGTACGTGCCGGGGCATGGCCGGCGGGAACCCAGGCGTCCCACACCGCGTTCATGGCAGCAAAGTCATGACCATCCTTGAGATAGATGGTGGCCGTCAGCAGACTCTCGCGATCACTGCCCACCTCCTTGAGCAGTGCATCCACACGGGCCAGCATGCTCTCGGTCTGTGCGGTGATGTCGCCATGGCGTGCCTCGGGGCCAGCTACCTGGCCGCACAGGTAAGCGATGCCGTTGTGGATAACGGCACGACTCATGCGTGCCTTGGTGTCGTAGCGATTAATCGTCATCGTTTTTCTCCTCGCTGTTGCATGAAAGGTGGAGACCAATTATCACCCCTGCGCCAGGTAGCGTCGATGGCACACTTGCATGCCGTTCGCTGACCAGCTTGTAATCTCTTACGTCGTGAAAACCCTGGTGGCCGCTTCTCGGTGCATCGTAACAGCACGAGTATTATCGCCACACTACTCTCCAATATCCTGCCCCTCAGTGCCCCCCCCCTTAATTCAAGCGACAACCAAGGGCGAACACCCATAAGCAAAGACAGGCGCCAGACGTAAAAAGCCTGCGGCTACTGCCGCAGGCAAACATCGAAACAGCTAAGTATCCTAAAGTGAGATGCCGGCCGCTACCGAAGCAAAGCCAATCAGAACCAGACTTCGGTCTGCACGCCGAAAGTCCACTGGCTGCCGTTGAATTCGCCACTGCCGAAAGCATCATCAGCACTGTAGTCATTCAGCTCTTCGTCCCAGTCGCTCCAAGATGCAAACAGGCGGATCTCTGGGCGCTGCCAGAAGCCGTCTACCTGGGACTTGAAGGTCGGGGCGACAGTGAGTTTAGTGTAGTCCCCATCGACAGTAGTGCGACCGTCGAAGCCTTGGGGGGCGAGGTCAATCCACTGGTAGCTAGCCTCGTATTGCATCTCGAAGTTCTGCGTCAGTTCATTGGCCAGTCGCAAGTTGAAGGTTGCCCAGTCGTACTGGTCGCCGTCGACGTAGCGGTCTTCGCTGGTCTCAGCAAGAACCGCCGGAGCCACACGCCACTTGGGGGCTAGATAGGTGGTGCCATAGAGGGCAAGACGGGTCGTAGTGGCGTTGTCCGTCAGGTTGCCATCGGAACCGAGCCCTTTCACTTCCCCCCCCAGACCCTGGCCGTGCAGCACGGCGACCTTGAAATTGCCCTCGTTGATCCCTAAGAAGCTATCGCCGTGGTAGGCCACCATGGTATGGAAGCCATTCTCGGCAGCCTCTTGGCCTGGGCCAATATCGCGCTCCTCGTTATCGGCGGCGGACATGCCGTTGAGCATCCACTGCCAATTGCCGAAGTAGTTGTTAGAGGTAAGGATCAGGTTGTCGGTATCGCCGCTGTCATCGCCTGGAGACTCCCGTGTCACGGGAAATTCACTGAAGCTGCGACCATAGAGCGAGAGGTTGGATTTCCAACTTTCGGCCAGCTGCATGTCGTAGATACCGCCGCCGGTACCGGCCAGAAAGACGATGTCGCTGTCGAGCCAGTGAATATCGAAGTTGTCGCGATCGAAGCGCTTGCCGGCCCAGATAGCGGAGTTTTCGAAGGCGCCGGTGAAGCTCGGCAGGTCGCTGAACTCGGCGTAGACTTGGCGCACGTTGAGGTTTGACTCATCGGCGGTCCAGTCGTTGCTGGTGGTGGTACCGTCGGCGATCATTGTGCGGTAGTGCGCCTTGGCGCCGTTGTCGAAGCGTATCTTATAGTTGAAGATCGCCTCGGCGTAGGTGTCCGGCTCGTTGCCCAGGCGTCCCACGGCCCCACCCTGGGATCCGGCCGGGGTCAGATAGGGGCCTCCCTCGGCACTTTTGCCATCCTCGCCAATCAGCAGGCCTGAGCGGGCGTAGACATTGAAGGTAAAGCCCTGCTCGCCGCTGGCTTGGCGTTCGACTCTAGCTAGTCGTTCCTCAATCGCCTCCTGTGAGATTCCCTCCTCGGCCTGCTGCTCGGCTAGATTGGCGCGCTGCTCGGCGGCAGAGATGCGCGCTTCTAGCTCGGCCAGGCGTTGCTCGAGGTCACTGGCTTGGGCTTTGACAGTGCCGGCCAGAATAAAGCCGGCAGCGGCAATGGCGATAGTGAGAGGATTCTTGAGCGTAACAGCGTGCATTGTCATTCTCGTCCTTTGTTATTGTCGAGACGTGGCATCTCGAAGCCAGGATGCCCGGGGTACCGGAGACGGACCGGCGCGGAAGATCACCACAAAACTTAATCGTTACAGATACCAATCGCAAAATGAATCTTGTAATATTACTACTTATGTCTAATGATCTTGCACGCTGACGGAACAAGCACGTAACTTATTTACAAAGCTGCACGATCCTGACATACCCTGCGTCGTTTGACCGCCCACGAGGCCTCGCGATGAGTAGCGATATTCCCCCGCACATGCTGGGCATGATGCACCTGCATGAGCGCCCCGAACTGTAGGCACTCGAGCGGCTGGCCGACTGGCTCGAGGCTCGCCTAGATCAGGGTCTCAACTGGTTCGATCACGCCGACATCTACGGTGGCCAAGGCAAGAACGAGCGGCTATTCGGTGAGGCAATACGCTGCCGTCCCGGCCTGGCCCGGCGAGTTCGGGTGACCACCAAGGCCCGCACCCGGATGGACCGGGGTGATACCAAGCACTACGACAGCTCGCCAGCGTGGCTGGCCGGTGCCATCGACCGCGCCCTGACGCGGCTGGGCGTCGAGCGTCTCGACGCCTTCCTAATTCACCGCCCTGACCCGTTGATGGAGACCGAGGCCACCGCCCGGGTGCTGGACGATGCCGTGCGCGACGGCAAAGTCGCCTCGCTGGGAGTCTCCAACTTCATGCCCGAGCAGTGGCGCCGCCTGCAGGAAGCACTGTCAAAACCGTTGATGTATCACCAGCTGCAGCTATCTCTCACCAATTCGGCCCCGCTGCTCAACGGCCACTTCGATGCTCTGTGCTGAGACGGCCTTTTGCCCCTCGCTTGGTCGCCTCTGGATGGCGGCGCGCTGTTCGAGGGTAGCGCCGGTCAGACCCTGAATCGCCTGGCCGATCCCATGGCGTCAGCCCTGCCGGTATCGCCTTGGCTTGGCTGCGTTGCCTGCCGGGGGCGCCGGTACCAGTGATTGGCACCCTCGACCCGTCGCGGATCACAACCCTGCAGGAGGATACACGGCTGTCCCTGCCACGACTGGATTGGTACGCCCTGCTGGAGGCAGCCCGCGGCCACGAGGTCGCCTGACGGCCAGAGACTGCGACCAAAGTCGCGGTTGAAACCCAGTTTAAGCGGCAGCTATTTTGTAATTACGATCTTAATCGTTTAAGACAACCAAAGACACCCGAGCGCACTGCCTGCAAGCGACACATCTCGACGAACTCTCCCTGGAACAGCGACAACAACAAGTCACGAGGAAAGCTACATGCTCAAGAAGACTCTGATCTCCGCCATCGCTCTGGCCGGCGCTGCCACGGGCGGCAGCCAAGCTGCGGAACTAACAATTTCCTGCGGAGCGGTGGGCGCCGAGCTTGCCATGTGCGAGCAGGGCATCCAGGCTTGGGAAGAGAAAACGGGCCACACCGTCAACATTGTCTCCACCCCGAACTCCTCCACCGAGCGGCTGTCGCTCTATCAGCAGATCCTCTCCGCCCAGTCCAGCGACATTGATGTAATGCAGATCGACGTGGTCTGGCCGGGCCTGCTGGCGAACCATCTGCTCGACCTGCGCGAAGTCCTCGGAAAGGACGTCGCCGCCGATCATTTCGAGACCATCGTCGCCAACAACACCGTCGACGACCGGCTGGTGGCCATGCCCTGGTTCACCGACGCCGGCGTGCTCTACTACCGCAAGGACCTGCTCGAGCAATATGGCCATGAGGCGCCCGAGACCTGGGAAGAGATGACCGCCGTGGCGGAGGATATCCAGGACGCCGAGCGCGCCGCCGGCAACGACAAGATGTGGGGCTATGTCTTCCAGGGCCGCGCCTACGAAGGGCTGACCTCCAACGCCCTGGAATGGATGGCGAGCAATGGCGGCGGCACTATCGTCGATGCCGAGGGCGAGATCACCATCGACAATGACAAGGCCGCCCAGGCGCTGGACCTGGCGGCAAGCTGGATCGGCGACATCTCGCCGGAAGGGGCCCTCAACTACACCGAGGAAGAGGCCCGCGGGGTCTTCCAGTCCGGCAATGCGGTCTTCATGCGCAACTGGCCCTACGCCTGGCCGCTGGCCCAGAGCGAGGACAGCGACGTGGCCGGCAAGGTCGGCGTGGTCAAGCTGCCCCATGGTGCCGAAGGGGAAAGCGCCGCGACCCTGGGAGGCTGGAACCTGGCGGTCTCCAAGTACACCGAATCCCCGGAGGTCGCCGCCGACCTGGTGGCCTTCCTGACCGGCGAGGCCGAACAGAAGCGTCGCGCCATCGAAGGTGCCTACAACCCGACCATCGCCAGCCTCTATCAAGACGAGGAAGTCCTGGCGGCCGTGCCCTTCTTCGGCACCCTCTACGACACCTTCACCAATGCCGTGGCGCGACCCTCCGCTCCCACCGGCGACAACTACGGCCGGGTCAGCAACAGCTTCTTCAATGCCACCCACAGCGTGCTGTCCGGTGACCTGACCGGCGCCGAGGCGGTTTCCCAGCTGGATAGCGAACTGTCGCGCATCAAGCGCCGTCGCTGGTAACCGGAGGTCGACATGTCCACTTCTGCAACCGACAGCGCCTCCGCCGTGGGGCGCTCTTCCAAGGCGGGCTATCGGGGCACCAAGGTGCGTCGCCAGCGCGTTCGTGCCGCCTGGCTGTTCCTGATCCCGATGCTGATCACCCTGGCGATGGTGGCCGGCTGGCCGCTGGCGCGGACCTTCTACTTCAGCTTCACCGACGCCTCGCTGTCGGACACCGCCGGCGCCGCCTGGATCGGCATCGAGAACTACCTGGTCTTCGATGATGGCGACTGGTACGGCATCCTCACCGATCCGGTGTGGTGGCAGTCGGTATGGAACACCCTCTACTTCAGCGTGGTATCGGTGTCGCTGGAGGTGATCTTCGGCATCATCGTCGCCCTGCTGCTCAACGCCGAATTCAAGGGGCGCATGCTGGTGCGCGCCGCGGTGCTGATTCCCTGGGCCATCCCCACCATCGTCTCGGCCAAGATGTGGGCCTGGATGCTCAATGACCAGTTCGGGATCATCAACCATCTGCTGATGACCCTGGGCCTGATCGATGCCCCCCTGGCCTGGACCGCCGACGCCGACCTGTCGATGTGGGCGGTGATCATGGTCGATGTCTGGAAGACCATTCCCTTCGTCGCCCTGCTGGTACTGGCCGCCCTGCAGATGCTGCCCAAGGACTGCTATGAGGCCGCCGAGGTGGACGGCATCCATCCGGTCAAGGTGTTCTTCCGCGTCACCCTGCCGCTGATCACCCCGGCCCTGCTGGTCGCCGTGATCTTCCGTCTGCTCGATGCTCTGCGCGTGTTCGACGTCATCTACGTGCTGACCTCGAACTCCACCAACACCATGACCATGTCGATATACGCTCGCCAGCAGCTGGTCGAGTTCCAGGACGTGGGCTACGGCAGTGCCGCCTCGACCCTGCTGTTCCTGATCATCGCGCTGGTGACCATCCTCTATCTGTACCTGGGCCGCCGCCAGCTGGGAGTCGACGAATGAACCGATATCAGCAGATCAAGCTCGCCAAGCAGATCGGTAAATGGGCCCTGATCGCCGTGATCATGGTCTACGCCATCTTCCCCTTCTACTACGCCGTGATCACCTCGCTGAAGCCCTCCAGCGAGCTGTTCCAAGTCGATTATTGGCTGTCCTCGGTGGACTTCGGCAACTATGCGCAGATCTTCTCCCAGAAGAGCTTCGTGCAGGCCATCGGCAACTCGATCCTGGTCGCCATCAGCGTGGTGTTCATCGCCCTGCTGCTCGGCATCACCGCTTCCTACGCACTGGGCCGGGTCCGCTTTCGCGGCCGCACCACCGTGATGCTGGTGGTCCTCGGTGTCTCCATGTTCCCCCAGGTCGCGGTGCTCTCCGGGTTGTTCGAGGTCATCCGCACCCTGAACCTGTACAACAGCCCCGGCGGCCTGATCCTCAGCTACACCATCTTCACCCTGCCGTTCACCGTCTGGGTGCTGACCACCTTCATGCGTCAGCTGCCGATGGAGCTCGAGGAAGCCGCCATCATGGACGGCGCCACCCCCTGGGTGACCATCACCAAGGTATTCCTGCCGCTGATGTGGCCGGCCATGGCCACCACCGGCCTGCTAGCCTTCATCGCCGCCTGGAACGAGTTCCTGTTCGCCCTGACCTTCACCCTCACCGACAGCGAGCGCACCGTGCCGGTGGCCATCGCCCTGATCTCCGGCGGTAGCCAGCACGAGCTGCCCTGGGGGCCGATCATGGCCGCCTCGGTCACCGTCACCGTGCCGCTGGTGATCCTGGTGATGATCTTCCAGCGTCGCATCGTCTCTGGCCTCACCGCCGGCGCCGTCAAGGGATAAGCTTCATGTCATCAATGGAATCCAAGATGCAAAAAACGACTTTCTGGTGGCGCGGTGGCGTCATCTATCAGATCTATCCGCGCAGCTTCATGGACAGCAACGGCGATGGCATCGGCGACCTGCCGGGCATCACCGAGAAGCTCGACTATGTGGCCTCGCTGGGCGTCGACGGCATCTGGCTGTCGCCCTTCTTCACCTCGCCGATGCTCGACTTCGGCTACGACATCAGTGACTACCGCGATGTCGACCCGATGTTCGGCACCCTCGACGACTTCAAGACCCTGCTGGGTCGCGCCCATGCGTTGGGCCTGAAGGTGATGATCGACCAGGTGATCAGCCATACCTCCGATCAGCATCCCTGGTTCCAGGAGAGCCGCCAGGACCGCACCAATGACAAGGCCGACTGGTTCGTGTGGGCGGACCCCAAGCCCGACGGCACGCCGCCCAACAACTGGCTGTCGATCTTCGGCGGCTCGGCCTGGACCTTCGATTCGCGCCGTCAGCAGTACTACCTGCACAACTTCCTGAAAAGCCAGCCGGACGTGAACTTCCACCATCCCGAGGCAAGGAAGGCTCAGCTCGACAACATGCGCTTCTGGCTCGAGCTCGGCGTCGACGGCTTCCGTCTCGACACCGTCAACTTTTACTTCCATGATCCTGAGCTTCGCGACAACCCGCCGGTGCCGGCGGGCGAGGCCAAGACCCTGGGGGCCCCGGTCACCAACCCCTACACCTGGCAGCGCCACGTCTACGACCTGAGCCGCCCGGAGAACCTGGACTTCCTCAAGGAGCTGCGCGCCCTGATGGACGAGTTCCCCGGCACCACCACGGTAGGCGAGATCGGCGACGACAAGCCGCTGGAGCGCATGGCCGAATACACCGCGGGCGGCGACAAGCTGCACATGGCCTACGGCTTCGACCTGCTGAACGAACCGCATTCGGCCGGCTATATCCGCGAGGTGATCGAACGCTTCCAGCGCCTGGCCGGCGATGCCTGGCCCTGCTGGGCTCTGTCCAACCACGACGTGGTGCGCAGTGCAACCCGCTGGGGCGCCGATGAGGACCCGGTCGCCTACCCCAAGGTGGCTCTTTCCATGGTGCTGTCGCTGCGCGGCAGCGTCTGCCTCTATCAGGGCGAGGAGCTCGGCCTGCCGGAAGCCGAGGTGCCCTTCGAGCGCATCCAGGACCCCTACGGCAAGGTGCTGTGGCCGGAGTTCAAGGGTCGCGATGGCTGTCGTACACCGATGCCCTGGATCCAGGGCGAGCGGGGCGGTTTCTCTCCCGTCGAGCCCTGGCTGCCGGTCGACGAGCGCCATCTCCCGCTCGCCGTCGACAACCAGCAGGACGACGCCGACTCGGTACTGGCCGCCACCCGCGCCATGCTGGCCTTCCGGCGCCAGCATCCGGCCCTGATCGACGGTGATCTCAGCCTGGTTGAGGTCGGCGAGGACCTGCTCGGCTTCATCCGTGAGGCCGATGCCAACCGGGGGGGCGAACGGCTGCTGTGCGTCTTTAACCTGACCGGCGAGTCCAGGGAGACCGCTCTGCCGGCGTCCCTTGGCGAGCGCACGCAACTGCTCGACGGACCCGGCTTCCTCGCGAGCCTCAAGGCCTCGCAGCTGGTCCTTCCGGCCTATCAGGCCGCCTTTATCTCGCTCGATTAACCCCCTATCACATGCCGGCGCCTAGGGCGCCGGCAGGGAGTCGCAAGATGGCAAGCGTGAACCTCTCAAAGATCAACAAGGTCTTCGGCAGCACCCATATCATCAAGGATCTCGATCTCGAGGTCGGTGATGGCGAGTTCGTGGTCTTCGTCGGCCCCTCGGGCTGCGGCAAGTCGACCCTGTTGCGCCTGATCGCCGGGCTGGAATCGATCACCAACGGCGACATGCACTTCGCCAACGACCTGGTCAATGACCTGCCGCCCCGCGAGCGCGGCGTCGGCATGGTCTTCCAGTCCTACGCCCTCTACCCGCACATGACGGTCTACGAGAACATGGCCTTCGGCCTGAAGCTTGCCAAGACCGACAAGCAGAGCATCGAGCAGCGGGTGATGGACACCGCGCGCATCCTGCAGCTCGAGGAGCTGCTGCACAGAAAGCCCAAAGAACTCTCCGGCGGCCAGCGCCAGCGGGTCGCCATGGGCCGTGCCATGGCCCGGGAGCCGCGCATCCTGCTGTTCGACGAGCCGCTCTCCAACCTGGATGCCTCGCTGCGCGTTCAGATGCGCAACGAGATCGCCCGCCTGCACCATCGCCTCGGCTCGACCATGATCTACGTCACCCACGATCAGGTCGAAGCCATGACGCTGGCCGACAAGATCGTGGTGCTGCGCGACGGCCGCATCGAGCAGGTCGGCAGCCCCCAGACCCTCTACCAGCAGCCCGCCACCCGGTTCGTCGCCGGTTTCATCGGCTCGCCGACCATGAACTTCATGCCGGTCCAGCTGCTCGGTGCCGAAGCCGAGACCTGTCGGGTCAAAGCCGCGGGCCTGGGTGAACTGCCCCTGCCTCAGGACGCCAGCGGTCAGCCTCGTGGTGACGAGCTGACTCTCGGCGTTCGCCCCGAGCACCTGGCCCTGGCCGAGCCCCGCGGCGACAACCGTTTCGAGATCGTCAACGTCGAGTACCTGGGCAACGAGGTCTATGTCTATCTCGAGCCCAAGGCCGGCGAGGCTCTGCTGATCCACCGCAGCGAGGCCCCGAGCCAATGGCAGGTCGGCCAGGAGGTGGCGCTCGTACCGGAGCTTGAGCACGTGCACCTGTTCGATGCAGACGACCGGGCCCTGCCCCTCGCCAAGGCCACCGCGGCCGCCTGAAGGCCAGCGGACACCTCGACAGCATCCTCCCGTCCCCGACCGTCAGGTCGGCGACGGGGGTCCTGTTAACCGCTGGCCTGCAACGGTATAATCACGCCGAGATATCATCATCATGGATTCGCCTGTGCCACCCGCCCCTCCCCGCATCACCCTCAAGGACCTGGCCCGGGAGCTCGGCGTGTCCACGGCCAGCATCTCCAACGCCTTCAATCGCCCCGACCAGCTCTCGCCCAAGCTTCGCGAGCGCATCCTAAGTGAGGCGCGGCGACTCGGCTACTCGGGCCCCGATGCCAAGGCACGCAGCCTGCGCACCGGCCGCTCACGGATCATCGCCGTGGTGCTCGCCGAGACACTGACCTACAGCCTCAATGACGCCGTGGCCAGCGAGCTGCTGGCCGGCATCGCCGAAGTGCTCGACGCCCATGGCCACACCCTGCTGCTGCTCTCCGGCCGTCAGCATGTCTCACAGGTTCCCGGCGCCGCCAACATGGCCGACGGCTACATCATCTACGGCCTCATGCCGAGCCCGACGATGCTCGAGGGGCTGCCCGTCCAGCGCCCGATGATCTCGGTCGACTTCGATATCGCCGGGCATCCCAAGGTGCATGTCGACAACGCCCCGGCCTGCCATGCCATCGCGACTCATGCCCTGGCCGATCCGCCAAGGCGCCCCGGCATCATCAACCTGCGCCTCACCGAGACCGCCTGCAACGGCCCCGTCACCGCCGACCACACCCTGCTGGGTGCCGATCAGACCATCACCCGCTCGCGGCTGTCCGGCTTCCACCGCGCCCTCGAGGAGCACGGCTTCGATCCGGCGACGGTGCCGATGTGGAACATCGAGGAGAACACCTTCGAGGTCTGCGCCCCGGTGATCGAGGCGATCCTCGATGCGCCCGACGACGAACGACCGGACCTGCTGTTGTGCATGTCCGACCGCATCGCCCTGACCGTCGTGACGCTCGCCGAGCAACGCGACCTGCGAGTACCCGAGGACCTTCGCATCACCGGCTTCGACGGTATCGCCGAAGGCCAGTACCGGGCGCCACGCCTGACCACCGTGCGTCAGGACAGCGCCGAGAAGGGCCGCATCGCCGCCCGCATGATCCTCGGTCTCAGCCCCCGCGAGGATCGCCTGCTCGGCACCGAACTAATTATCGGACAAAGCTGTCCGTGACCCGAAACCATGACGCCCCGGGCCGAACCGGCACCGGGGCGTCATGGTCACAGGACAATCGCTAGGAGATCAGCGCAGCAGCAGCACCGGCCCTCGGGCATTACGCAGCATGGCGGTGGTGGTGCTGCCCACCAGCAGGTGGCGAATGCGCGAGTGGCCATAGGCCCCCATCACCAGCAGGTCGATGTTGTGCTCCTGCTTGTAGGCGCGCAGGGTCGCCTCCACCTCGCCGGCGCGGATGGCGCCCTCGGCCTCGTGACCGGCCTCGCGCAGGGTCGAGAGCGCCCAATCGAGCTGCGAGCGGTTGTCGCCGGTCTCGGCGCCGACGATCACCACGTGCACCGGGACGCCGTCGAACAGCGGGCTTCGGGCCAGCATCTCGACGCCCTTGCGGGTGGTCTTGCTGCCATCGAAGGCGAGCAGCACCCTTTCGGGACGACGGAAGGTATCCGGCACCATCAGGATCGGCCGATGCAGGGTGCGCACCACTCGCTCCAGGTTGGAGCCCAGATGGCCGCTGTCCTGGTGGGCGGTCTCACCGCGCTTGCCCACCACCAGCAGACGGATCTCCTCCTGAAGCTCCTCCAGGGTCTCCACCAGGGTACCGTTGCGCTGGCGAACGGCGGGATCATCGACACCGCGCTCGACAGCACGCTCCCTGGCCGCCTTGAGCATCAGCCGCCCCTGTTCCTGGGCCACCTTGGCGCGCTTCTCATCCAGCTGGGCCAGCTCCTCCAGCAGATGCTCCCGAGCGCCCAGGCCGAGGTTGCCGGACAGGTCCGTCTCGGCGGTCTGGGGGTGGTTGTCATTCACATGCAGGAAGGTCAGCGGAGCCCCCAGCGCCTGGCTGGCCCAGGCGGCGTAGTCGCACACTCCCTCGGAGAACTTCGAGCCGTCAATGGCGGCCATCACCTGTTCTGTCATCGTCTTGTCCTGAAGCTGGCGTTGGTATCCATTACGTTAGTACACCATCGTTCTACATCATCCTGCCGACGGGTCAATGTCCGCCCATCAGCTTCTCGACGGCCTCGGGGTCGTAATGCACCGCATAACGATCGACGATGGTGGCACTCGCCTCGTTGAGGCCGACCAGCTCCACCTCGGTACCCTCGCGGCGGAACTTGATCACGATGCGGTCCAGGGCCTGGACGGCGGTAATGTCCCAGAAATGCGCGCGTGACAAATCGATGGTGACCTTCTTCACGGTCTCCTTGAGGTCGAAGGCACTGCCGAAACGCTCGGAGGAGGCGAAAAACACCTGACCCACCACCCTGTAGACACGATGACCCTCCTCGGGGGTCTCGGCGCCAACGTAGAGGATATTGCCCACCTTGTTGGCGAAGTTCATGGCGGCGAGCAGCACACCGACGAAGACACCGATCGCCAGGTTATGGGTGCCTACCGTCACGCCCACCGTGGCCAGCATGACCATGTTGGTGCTCATGGGATGCTTCTTGAGGTCCTTGATGGAGCTCCAGCTGAAGGTGCCGATGGAGACCATGATCATCACCGCGACCAGGGCGGCCATGGGGATCTGCGAGACCCAGTCGGCGAGGAACACCACCATCAGCAGCAGCACGACCCCGGCGATCAGGGTAGAGAGGCGCGTCCGCCCTCCCGACTTGATGTTGATCACCGACTGGCCAATCATCGCGCAGCCCGCCATGCCGCCGATCAGGCCGGTGCCGATATTGGCCAGGCCCTGCCCCTTGCACTCACGGTTCTTGTCGCTGGGCGTATCGGTCAGGTCGTCGACGATGGTGGCGGTCATCATCGACTCCAGCAGGCCCACCACGGTGAGCATGATCGAGTACGGCAGGATGATCATCAGCGTCTCGAGATTCAGCGGCACCTCGGGCCACAGGAAGACCGGCAGGGTATCGGGCAGCTCGCCCATGTCGCCGACGGTGCGAATCTCCATGCCGGTGAGCAGGTAGACCGCGGTGAGCACCAGGATGCAGACCAGTGGCGAGGGGACCGACTTGCCGATCTTCGGCAGATAGGGGAAGCCGTAGATGATCGCCAGTCCCATTGCGGTCATGGCATACACATGCCATGTCACCCCCGTCAGTTCCGGCAGCTGGGCCATGAAGATCAGGATCGCCAGGGCATTGACGAAACCGGTTACCACCGAGCGCGACACGAAGCGCATCAGATCGGCCAGGCGCAGATAGCCGGCGATGATCTGCAAGACCCCGGTGAGCAGGGTGGCGGCCAGCAGGTACTGCAGGCCATGCTCCTTGACCAGGGTGACCATCAGCAGTGCCATCGCCCCGGTGGCCGCCGAGATCATGCCAGGCCGCCCTCCGGCGAAGGCGATGATCACCGCCATGGAGAAGGACGCATAGAGTCCCACCTTGGGGTCGACCCCGGCGATGATCGAGAAGGCGATCGCCTCGGGGATCAGCGCCAGGGCAACGACGATTCCCGACAGGGTGTCGCCCTTGAGATTGGAGAACCAGCTCTGTTTCATCTTTTCGTACATGCTGCGGTCCAGTCAGGAGTGATTGGAAGGCCATGAGGCGTCAGGGGACGTGCCGTGGGCATGCCTCCCTGCCTCATTCGAGCGTCAGGGATGGGCACGCCGGGTGGACACCGGAGCGCCCGGGAATCACGCAGGGGGAAGGGAGTGAGCTAGGGCGGCGAAGCCAGCCCTGCCGGACGCATCAGATTGTGCTGGAGCATCATCAGACGAAGGTCCAGTGCTTGTGTAAGGTCCAGTGTTTGCGTGAGACAGGGCGCGGATTCTAGCAGAGCCCATGTTGCACTGCATCCCGAGTGCGCTGGCGCCGCTCGACCCGTCGATCGACCAGCCCCTTGAGCAGCAGGCTACCGAGTACCAGGGAGCCACCGGCAAACGCCGCCGGCGACGGGCGCTCGCCGAGCAGCCACCATACCCAGAGCGTGCCGACCACGACCTCCAGCAGCATCAGCAGCCCCACCTCGGCGGCGGGCAGGTAGAGCGGGCCACGCTGGAGCAGGGTGAAACCCAGAGGCAGCAGCCCAAGGCAGAGCACCAGCAGCCACGCCAGGGTCGTGCCGGCGGGCAGCGTGATGCCCGGGCCTGAGACGCCGTAGAGCACCGCGGTGGCCGCCACGATCACTCCCGCCAGGGTCAGCATGGGGCTCATGTCGACATCCTGGCGCGTCCGGCAGAGGGTAAAGTTGGCCGCCATCGCCGTGGCGGCAAGCAGCGCAAAGGCGTTGCCGCGCCAGGAGCCGACACCCGCGTCGTCCAGGGCGATCAGGGCAATACCTACCAGGCAGGCCAGGATAGCCAGCCAGGTACGCCGCGGCAGGCGCTCATGGAGAAAGACGCGGGAGAGCAGTGCGGCGATCAGCGGTGCCCCGGCGAGGATCATCAGCACGTTGCCGGCACGGGTGTACTGGTTGCCCAACACGAAGCCGAATGTGGAGAGGCTGAACAGCAGTGCCACGCCGATACCGGTCCAGCCACATCGCCGATAGGCCGCCGCCGCTCCCCGTCCGTGGCGAGCGAGCACAATGGCGAGAAAACCGAGGGCGGTAAGTAGTCCCCGCCACACCAGGATCTCGGCGTCCGGCAGGCCGATCAGCTTGATCAGCAGCGCATCGGGGGAAATCAACAGGACCCCGCCACCGGTCATCAACAGCCCCTGCTGGCGGCGATTCAGATGGGATAGTGTCAAGGCAACCTCATGGACAATACGGGCGCCTCAGCATGCCACGGCCAGCCGGCCGTGGCACGGGGTCAGGCGGAATCACCGTTGCCGTCGGATGCCCGACCGGAGGCGCCCTCCCGAGCCGTCGCTGACGCCTGCATATGCTTGAAGGCCTCCATGATATCCATGGGCAGCGGGAAGACGATGGTGGAGGCGTTCTTGTTGCTCATGTCGCTCATGGTCTGCAGATAGCGCAGCTGTAGCGCCGCCGAGTTCTCGGCCATGACGTTGGCGGCCTGCACCAGCTTGCGCGAGGCCTGCAGCTCGCCCTCGGCGTGAATCACCTTGGCGCGACGCTCCCGCTCGGCTTCGGCCTGGCGGGCAATGGCGCGGATCATGCTCTCGTCGAGATCGACATGCTTGATCTCCACGTTGGCCACCTTGATGCCCCAGCTTTCGGCAGAGGTGTCGATGATCTCCTGAATATCATCGTTGAGCTTGTCGCGCTCGGAGAGCATCTCGTCGAGGTCGTGCTTGCCAAGCACCGAGCGCAGGGTGGTCTGGGCCAGCTGGCTGGTGGCGAGGGTGTAGTTCTCGACCTGGATGATCGCCCTCTCGGGGTCCACTACACGAAAATAGAGCACGGCGTTGACCTTTACGGTGACGTTGTCCCGGGAGATCACATCCTGTTCGGGCACATCCATGGTGACCACCCGCAGATCGACCACCTGCATCTTCTGGATGCCCGGAATGATGATGATCAGCCCAGGCCCCTTGACCGCCTGGAAGCGTCCCAGGAAGAACACCACGCCGCGTTTGTACTCGGGCAGGATGCGAATCGAGGCCGCCAGCAGCATGATAAGCAGAACGACCGGGACGAGATAGGAAAGCAGCATGGTGTCGGCTCCTTGGTTGGGCCGGACGATGCGGATCATCGACCGTGCCGGACAAGCCTCAGGGCAATGAGGCCAGCGGTTCGACCTCCAGGGTCAGCCCGTCAACCGCGGTGACGCGGACCGACTGCCCGCGGGCGAGCGGCGTGGGACTGCGTGCCCGCCAGCGTTCACCCATCAGGCGTACGTGGCCCTGGCCGGTGAAGTTCTCGAGGACCAGCGCCTCGCTGCCGACCAGCTCCTCATGGCCGGTACGCGGCGGACGACGCCGCAGGCCGAGGAAGCGAGTCACGACCCATAGCATCAGGCCTGCCGCGAGCAGCGCGATGCCACCGATCATCGGCAGCGAGATGTTCAGAGTGTCCGCGTCCATCAGTATCACCGATCCGATCACGAAGGCGACGATGCCGCCGAAGCCGAGAATGCCGAAACTGGGCATCAGTGCTTCGCCCACGATCAGCCCCATTCCCACCAGGATCAGCGCCAGGCCGGCGTAGTTCACCGGCAGCACCTGGAAGGCGAACAGCGCCAGCAGCAGGCAGATGATACCGATGGTGCCCGGCACCAGGCTGCCGGGGTTGGAGAGTTCGAAGATCAGGCCATAGAAGCCAATGATCATCAGGAAGTAGGCGACATTGGGGTTGGTGATCACGGTCAGCAGCTCGGTGCGCCAATCCGGATCGAAGCGTTCGACGACCAGGTCCGCGGTGGCAAGGGTGCGCTCCCCGTTATTCATCACCACCGTGCGACCGTCGAGCTGGGCGAGCAGGTCATCGAGGTTTCGAGCCACCACGTCGATGACATTCTGCTCAAGCGCCTCCCGGGCGGTAAGATTGACCGCCTCGCGCACCGCCTGCTCGGCCCAGTCGGCGTTGCGGTCGTGGCGCTCGGCCAGCGAGCGGATATAGGAGACGGCATCCTCCAGCACCTTGCGCTCCATCGCCGTCTCGCCGCGACGCTTGTCCGGCGCCCCCTGTGCGGTCTCGCCTGGCATCGACTCGCCCTCGTCAGGCGTGGTCTCAGCCGCATCGCCGTCGCGTTCCGCGGTGTCGGCGGAGCCGTTCGATTCGGGTTCAGGCTCACCCAGGCCCGGTAGCCCGCCCCCGCCTAACTGCACCGGCGTCGCCGAGCCCAGATGAGTGGCCGGCGCCATGGCAGCGACGTGGCTGGCATAGAGCAGATAGGTACCGGCACTGGCCGCCCGAGCCCCCGCCGGCGTGACGTAGAAGGCCACCGGCACCTCGGAGGTGAGCATGGCGCGGATCATGTCGCGCATGGCGGCATCGAGCCCCCCGGGGGTATCCATCTCCACCACGACCAGCTCGGCATCGGCCTCGGCGGCACGCACCAGGCCGCGTCGAAAGTAATCGCTGGTGGCCGGCCCGATGGCACCCTCCAGGCGCATCACCATCGCAGTGCGCTCGCCCTGCTGGGCCTTCACGGCGGCCTGGCCGAGCAGCAGCAACATCCCAAGGGCCAGGCAGGCGAGGCTGAAAATCATCGCCGGATGCCGAGAGGGCGACACTCGCCACGCTTGCATGGAAACCTCCTGCGGAGGGCTGATGCCTCGAGATGCGCCACAGCGAAATAATTCAACATCTACCGATATCAAGCATAGCAGGACACCCTACTGCATGCGCCGAGCACCCGAGCCCTGATCGTCGCCATCGCCTTGCCCCTTCAGTCCGCTCTCCAGGCACCTGCAGCAGCAACGCCCCCGAACTCGACAAGCTATTTCAACGCGGTAACTGGCGCCAAGCCCCGCTCGCTGGCAGCATACTCGTCCATGACCACTACCCCTTACGGCGACGGACGAGGTTACAGGACTCGACGCCTTGGCTGGCTGAGCCACCCCCTGACATCTCCGCTACTCACGTTGCGCGGCCGCCTGCTGCTCGGCGCAGGTACACTGTGGGCGGTGCTCTGCGTGACACTGTTGACATACGGCTGGCAAGCGGGTCAATTGCTGGTGGATGAGACCAACCGTCAGCATCTGCGTTATGAGGCCGAGCTGATACGCAACTCCATCGTCCACCAGGTCAGCGAGCGCCTGCAGGCCCTGGAACGCCTCGCCCAGCATATCCCCGAGCCGACCGATCGCGCCCTCGCCACGCCCCAGGTCCATGCCCTGGTACCCTACTTCGAGGCCCTGGCACTGTTCGACTTAGAGAGTCGGATCACGGATGCCTGGCCCACCCGCAATGGAATAGTGGGGGCCCGCTTCCCCGACCGGGACTATGCGCGCTTCATGCACGCCTTCCAGCAGCCCCACGTCAGCGCTCCCTTCGTGAGCCGAATCAGCGACCAGCCCATGGTGATGATGCTGGTGCCGCTGCATGATGCCGAGGGGCGCTACACAGGCTTCCTGGGTGGGTTAGTCAATATCGACCAGAGTCGGCTCTTCAAGGGCTTCGAGAGCCTGCGCCTTGGCGAACGCGGGCATGTCACCATCACTACCGCAGCCGGCCAGCGCCTCTATCATCCCAAGCAACGCCAGGCTATCGTCGAGTTGCCCGACACCCTCCCCCCGGCACTCGACCGGGCCCTCCATGGCTGGCAGGGGGAGGCCGAGGAGACCACCATCAGCGGTGAGCCTGCGCTGGTGGCTTACCGTCAGGTCTGGCCGGCGGACTGGATCGTCGGCGTGCATCTCCCCAAGGTTCAGGCCGAGGCGCCCTTGGTTGCCGGCATGCGTCGGATCACGCAGCTGGCCTGGTGGGCGCTATTGATGGTGCTGCCGATGGTCGGCCTCCTGATCTGGCTGGCACTGCGCCCGCTGACCCGGCTGGCCAGGCAGGTTCTTGAGCTTCGCGACGGACAACGCCACCGGCTCGAGATCCCCACCCGAATGCCGGAGCTGCGTCGGGTTATCGATACCCTCAACGAGACCGAGCAGGCCCGCATGGCTAGCTTGCAGGACCTTACCCGTCGCAGTGCCATGCTAAATGCCACGCTGGCGGCCTCTCCTCAGGGCATGTTCGTTACCGACCCTCAGGGTCGGCTGACCTTCCTCAATGAGGCACTCCACGAGACCCTCGGCTCTTCCGTGCCGCAGACGCTTGAGAGCTGGGCCGACCGCATCCATCCCGAGGAGCGCGACCCGGTGCGAGAGGCCTGGCGACAGAGCCTTGCCGAACAGCAGGACTTCATGCGCCAGTTCCGTTTCGTGGATCACGAGGGCAGGCAGCGCTGGCTGGATATTCACACAAGTACGATACAGGTGGAGGGAGAGTTTATCGGCGTCGCCGGAGTCGTTCGCGATATTACCCAGCATCGCCGCGATGACGCGCTACGCCGCTGGGAGGCGGAGCACGACCCGTTGACCCGACTCCTCAACCGACGCGGTCTGACACGCCGGCTGGAAGAGGCACTGGTGGATTGGCAGAAGACTGGTGATCAAACGGCGGTACTGCTCTTCGATCTCGACCACTTCAAGCCGATCAATGATCAGGGCGGTCACGCCCTGGGGGACCGCATGCTGCAACGCGTCGCCGAAACGATGCGAGGCGTGGCACGCAACAGCGATCATGCGGCACGCCAGGGTGGCGACGAATTCGCCGTGCTGCTGACGGGCTGCCGCCTCGACCAGGCATTGACCCTCGCCGAGGTGTTGCGGGAGCGAATCGCCTCTCTCTCGATCGAACACCAGGAGCATCGTTGGCAGGTCACCGCCAGTATCGGCATTTCCTGCTTCCAACCGGGCGACAGAAACATCGATGCCGTGCTCGCCCGGGCCGATGCCGCCAGCTATCGCGCCAAGCAGAGCGGTCGCAATCGCGTCATTACCGACGAGGAGGTGCCCCAGTCTGGCACCGGCTAGCCGGTACTGAATCTCGGACCCAGCAACAGGGATTGCGCCCAAGATCCAGCCGGCTGTCCGGTGCCAGGAGAGAGCCGCCAGCGGAGGGGATCACAGATCGTGAGACTCGCCGGCGAAGCGGCGCTGCACCTCGACCATATAGGCCGCAAGCGAGGTCAACGCTTCGCTCCCCCAACCCAGCGGCTCGGCCTCCATGGGGGCGACCATGCAGACCTGCACCATCTCGTCGGCGTGAACCTCGGGCATGCCGAACCGGCTATCGGCCATGGCCACTCGATGGGGGAAGGGCTGCTCGAAGGTAGCCTGATAACCGACATCCTCGCCATCGCTGCCATGACAACTGGCACAGGCCAGGCCGTTGCTGCTCAGGGAGTCGTCGTAGTAGAGCGCCTCACCCTGGGCCAGCAGGCTGGCATCGTTGGCGCCATCCTCGCTGTAAACTGGCGTATAGCCTTCCGGCCGTTTAACGGCCTCCCTGCTATCGGCTTTAGCAGCTTCGGCTTCACCCTCTGCCTCACCTTCTCCTTCACCCTCTGCCTCTCCTTCGGCCTCCCCCTCAGATTGCGCCTCTGCCTCTGCTTCCGCTTGCGCCTCGCCCTCCACCTCACCCTGGGCCTCGGCATGGGCGCTGGAGAGGAACAGTGAGAGAGTGCTCGGGCCAGAGTCGCTGCTCTCATTCTCCATGGTGGCCTGCAGTGAGACGCCCGCCGCCGCCAGCACCAGCACGGGGGCCGTGCAGGCCAGCTGCCGACCCAGGCGACCCAGCAGCCGGTGTCTCTTGTCGTTATCGTGTGACATGGTGCTTCTCCTCGATGGTTGCCCACAGGGTCATTGCCCACAGGGACAAGGGATATTGATACTCTCCCGATGACGTTCGTCGCCATGGGGACCGCCACCCTTAGGCGATACGTCTTGGTAGGAGCCGACCCGGCGAACCTTACGGCTAAAGGCTGTAAGGATCTCTGCTTCGCCACGACACTCCTGACAGATCGATATCATTCCAGCGAGGAGGCCCATGACAGGGACCACGAGCGAAGCGAGACCCACCGAGACACGGGACGCACAGAGAGAATGCCTGGCCGAGGCGCTGGTCAGGCAGGGCTATCGGGAGGCGATACGTGAGCTGCGACCGATGGCCGATACCGGGCTGGCCCATCACCACGTCTGGCTCATTCGTGACGGCGACGACTGGGTGGCACGGCTCCCCAAGCAGAGCCAGCTGGGCCTTGCGGCAGGCGCCAACCTGGACTATCAGGCCGCCTGCTTCGAACGCGCCGGCCCCTCCGGCCACACGCCATCCCTGCAGGGCGTGCTCACCCCATCGACAACGCTGCCTCGAGGCGGCCTGCTGGTGGATGCCGTACACGGGCGGCCGGCTCGACTGCCCGACGACCTGCCGGCGATCGCCGAGGCACTCGCCGCCCTGCATGGGCTGCCGTTGCCGCCCGCCGAAGCACGTGCCCCGCTGCTGGCACCGGCCGATCCCTGGGCCGCCATGCGCGACGAGGTGACGACCCAGGCCGAGTTCCTCGACCAGGCCGGACTGTCTGCCGAGGTGGTGACGATGGTGCGAGAGGAGCTGGGCTCCCTGCCGAGTGAACTTGAACGCGGCGAGGCGTCGAGACCCCGGCTGATCAGCTTCGACGCGCACCCGGGCAACTTCCTGATCAATGCCGAGGGTCGCGCCGTGCTGGTCGACCTGGAGAAGTGCCGCTACGGGCTCCCCGGCTTCGACCTGGCCCACGCCAGCCTCTATACCTCCACCACCTGGGACCCCAACAGCCATGCCGTGCTCGGCATCGGCGAACTGGCCGACTTCCACCACCGCTGGATGAGCCGTACCGGCATCGGCGAGCTCGATACCCTGCTCACCTGCCGCCGTGCCATGTGGCTATGGTCGCTGACCTGGTGCGCCAAATGGCGTGCCAGTCATGATCGCACCCGAGACGCCGGGGCCCGCGGCGAGGACTGGTCTGCCGAGCTCAGCGATGACGCGCTGATCGCCCATGTGCGCGACAGGGTCAACCACTACCTCTCCCCCGCCGTCATCGACCATGTCCGGCGCGAGTTCGACGCGCTGTCCACTGCCCTCTCGCACGCTCTGGAACAGGATGCCTGACCATGCTCCAATATCGCCCCGCCCGCCTGACCACCGCGCTGACCTGCGTTTCTCTCGGCCTGGCGTCGGCCACACCGCTGGCGGCCAGCCCCAATCTCGATGACTGGCAGGCCGTGCGCGAGCAGGCTCGTGGCCAGACGGTCTACTGGAACGCCTGGGGCGGCGACACACGCACCAATGGCTATATCGCCTGGGTCGCCGAGCGGATGGCCGAGGACCACGGCGTCGAGGTCGTGCACGTCAAGCTGGATGACACCAGCACCGCAGTCTCACGGGTCATCGCGGAGAAGGCGGCGAACAATCTGGGCGATGGCAGCATCGATCTGATCTGGCTCAACGGCGAGAATTTCGCCGCCATGCGCGAGCACGAGCTGCTGTATGGCCCCTTCACCGAGGCGCTGCCCAACTTCGCCCTGACGCGCCCTGCCGACAACCCCGAGGTGATCACCGACTTCACCCTGCCCACCGAGGGCTTCGAGTCACCCTGGGGCAAGGCGCAGATCACCTTTTACTATGACAGCCATGAGCTTCGCGGGGATAGCGACGAGCTCCGCGGAGACAGCCAGGAGGTGGAGAATCCCCCTGGCAGCATCGAGGCGCTGCTCGACTGGAGCCGCGCCAACCCCGGGCGCTTCAGCTACCCACGCATTCCCGACTTCACCGGCAGCACCTTTCTCAAGCAGGCGCTGATCGCCCTGGCCGACGATCGCCAGCCCCTCTATGCGCCGGTGGAGGAGAGCGACTTCGCCACGATTACCGCCCCGCTATGGGACTACCTGGATGCCCTGCACCCGCATCTGTGGCGGGGCGGGCGACAGTTCCCCAACTCGGGGCCGGAACTGCGCAGCCTGATGGGGGCCGGCGAACTCTCCCTGGCGTTTACCTTCTACCCCTCGGAACCGGCCGCCGCGGTCGCCGACTTCGAACTGCCCGCCAGCACCCGCAGCTATGTGCTCAACGACGGCACCCTGGGGAACGTCCACTTCGTGGCGATTCCCTTCAACTCGCCAAACAAGGCGGGTGCCCTGGTGCTTGCCGACTTCCTGCTTTCTCCCGAGGCCCAGGCCCACAAGCAGGATCTCGCCGTCTGGGGCGATCGCACGGTGCTCGACGTGGCCCACCTGGACGACGCCACCCGCCGACGGTTCACCATCGATGCGGACAGTCCCGCCATGCTCCCCCCCGAGGCCCTGTCGAGGACCCTGCCCGAGCCCCACCCCAGCTGGATGACGGCCCTGCAGGAGGCGTGGCAAGCGCGTTACGTCGCACAGTGAGGCAACCCACACAGGAATTCGGGAGGCAGCGGACGCCATGCTGCTGCGCCTGATGCCAACGGTGGTGCTCGCCTTGCTGGCCGGGCCCATCCTGGCCGGGGTGGCGATGGTGCTGCTACCGGCTTTCGGCCATCTGCCCGCACTGGGCGGCGAGACGTTCAGCCTGGCCCCCTGGCGCGAGTTGCTGGACCAGCCGGGGCTGGCACGCTCGGTGAGCATCAGCCTGGCCAGCGGCCTGATCACCACCGCCCTATCACTGGCCGCGGTGCTGCTGTTCCTGGCCGCGGCCGCCGACACCCGGCTCGACCGCTGGCTGCACCGCGCGGTGTCACCGCTGCTGGCGCTGCCCCATGCCGCGGCGGCCTTCGGCCTGGCGTTCCTGGTCGCTCCCTCGGGGCTGCTGGCGCGGCTGTTCTCGCCGGGGCTGACCGGCTGGGAGCGGCCGCCGGACCTGCTGATCGTTCAGGATCCCTGGGGCCTCGGCCTGATGGCCGGCCTGGTCATCAAGGAGATCCCCTTCCTGATGCTGATGAGCCTGGCGGCTCTCCCCCAGCTCGACGCCCCAAGACGAGTGGCCCTGGCCCGCTCACTGGGCTATCGGCCCACCATCGCCTGGCTAAAGGGAGTCGCCCCGGCGCTCTACCCGCTAATTCGCCTGCCGGTCTACGCGGTGATCGCCTTCGCCAGCTCCGTGGTGGATGTCGCGATGATCCTGGGGCCGACCCTGCCACCGACACTGGCCGTCTCGATTCTCGAGTGGTTCCACGACCCCGACCTGGAGAAACGCTTCCTGGCCTCGGCCGGCGCCATGCTTCAACTGGGGGTCACGCTTACGGCTCTGCTTGTCTGGTGGGGACTGGAGTGCCTGGCAAGGCGACTGGGCCGAGGCTGGGTGGTGAACGGCCGGCGACGCGGCGGCGAGCACTGGCTAAGCCTCACCGGCCGCGGTTTTCTGGTCATCACCACGCTCACCGCCGGGCTGGGGCTAGGTGGCCTGGCGCTCTACTCCGTCGCCGGCTTCTGGCGCTTTCCCGAGACCCTGCCGACCACATTGACCCTGGGGCACTGGCAGACCGCGCTTCCCTTGCTGGGCGGCCCCGTGACCAATACCCTGATCATCGCGGCAAGCGCCACCCTGCTCGCCATGCTGCTGACCCTGGCGACACTGGAGAGTGAACAACGTAGCGGCCGGCGCATCGCCGGCCTGAGCCTGCTCTATCTGCCGCTGATCGTGCCCCAGATCGCCTTCCTGTTTGGCCTGGTGGTGCTGATGGAGACCCTGGGAATCCGCGCCCGGCTGGCCCTGGTGATCCTTGCGCACCTGCTGTTCGTGTTGCCATATACCTTCCTGTCGATGGCCGAGAGCTATCGCTGCTTCGATCCGCGCTGGACGCGGCTCGCCCTGACCCTGGGCCACTCCCCCAACGCCATCTTCTGGCGGGTGAGACTGCCCATGCTGCTGGCGTCACTGCTGACCGCCGCCGCGGTGGGCATGGCGGTCAGCATCGGGCAGTATCTGCCCACCCTGCTGCTGGGTGCCGGACGCATTGCCACCGTCACCACCGAGGCGGTATCCCTGGCCAGCGGCGGCAACCGTCGCGTGATCGGCGTCTGGGCACTGGTTCAGGCCGCACTGCCGCTGCTGGGTTTCATCATCGCCATGGGCCTGCCCCGGCTGCTGTGGTCAAACCGTCGTGGCATGCAAGGAGCACCTTGAAGATGACATCCCACACCCTGATCCTCGACGAAGTGCGGCTCGCCCTGGGGGGGCGGACGCTGATGGAGATCGATGCCGTCATCGGCCCCGGCGAGGTGCTGACCGTGATGGGCCCCTCGGGCGCCGGCAAGTCGACGCTGCTGGCCATGATCGCCGGATTCCTCGATCCCGCCTTCGAGGCTCGGGGGCGGGTATGGCTGGGGGCGCGCGAGATCACCGCCCTGCCCGCCGAGACCCGCGGCATCGGCCTGCTGTTCCAGGACCCCCTGCTGTTTCCTCATCTCACGGTGGCTGGCAACCTGCGCTTCGGCATGCCCCGTGGAGTAAAACACAGGACCGCTCGCATCGAGCAGGCTCTGGAGGAGGTGGGCCTCGCGGGCTTCGGCCCCCGTGACCCGGCCACCCTCTCCGGTGGCCAGCAGGCGCGCATCGCGCTGCTGCGCCTGCTGCTCTCCGAGCCGGCCGCGGCGCTGCTCGACGAGCCCTTCTCGAGGCTCGACCGCCAGCTGCGTCACGAGGTGCGCCAGCTGGTCTTCGACCGGCTGCGACGCGCCGGCCTACCCAGCCTGTTGGTGACCCACGACCACGAGGATGCCGAGAACGCCGGCGGGCCGGTGATCACTCTCGGCTGACTGGCTTGCCCTCCGGCTGTGGCTTCGGCCGGCGGAAGGGTTGGGTAAGCATATGGCCCAGGCGCAGTTCGCGGGGGTCCCGGAAGACTTCGAGGCCGATCGTCATGCCTAGGTGCCCCTCCTCAGGCTGAGCGCGATAGGTACCGAACAGGCGGTCCCACCAGGAGAGGTTGAAGCTGAAGTTGCTGTCGGTCTCATGTTGACGCCAGGAGTGGTGAACCCGATGCATGTCAGGCGTCACCACCAGCCAGCGCAGCCAACGGTCGAGCCGCAGCGATAGGCGCACATTGGCATGGTTGAACAGCGAGCTGGCGTTGAGGATCACCTCGAAGAGCAGCACCGCCACCGCCGGCGCCCCCAGCGCCAGCACCACCACGACCTTGAGCAGCATCGAGATCAGGATCTCCAGAGGGTGAAAGCGTAGACCCGTGGTGACATCGATCTCCGGATCGGCGTGGTGCATCCGGTGCAATCGCCATAGCCAGGGTACGGCGTGGAAGAGGCGATGCTGGAAATAGATGACGACATCCAGGGCCAGCACACAGAGCGGCACCGACAGCCACCAGGGCACCCCCAGCCAGGGCATCACCCCCCAGCCATGGGGCGCGATGGCCAGCGCCACGCCCACCGCCGCCAACGGAAAGACCAGACGCAGCGCCAGGGTGTCGACCACCACGATCAGCAGGTTGGCGGGCCAGCGACGCCGCCGGGACACTCGCTGCTGGCGACGCGAGGCCACCAGCTCCCAGCTGGCCATCGCCAGCAGCACGCCGGCGAAGGCCACCAACCGCAGCCAGGGCTCATGTTGCAGCAGGCCCTCAGGCATCAAGCGACTCCTTGCATCGACCATTGACCGGTTCGCGTTCTCCGCGCCGCCAGGCAAAGTAGCGCGCCAGCCACCCCAGCAGGCGCTCCGGTTTATGGGCATGCTTCCACACCCCGGCGGTGGCCTTCACCGCTTCACTGCGGGTGGGGTACGGGTGGATGGTGGAGAGCAGACGGTTGAGGCCGATCCCGCGGGTCATCGCCAGGGTGAAGGTCGCCAGCATCTCTCCGGCCTCGGCACCGACGATGGTAGCCCCCAGGATGCGGTCGCTACCGGGGCGAGTCAGCACCTTGACGAACCCCCGGGCCTCATCTTCGGCCAGGGCGCGATCCAGCTCACCCAGCGAATAGCGGGTTACCTCGACATCGAGGCTCCTGGCGCTAGCCTCGCGCTCATTGAGCCCGACCCGCGCGATCTCCGGTGAGGTAAAGGTGACCGCCGGCAACGCCTGGTAGCTGACCCGAAAGCGCCTGACCTCTCCGAACAGGGCATTGACGCTGGCGTGCCAGGCCTGATGGGCACCGGCATGCGTCAGCTGGTAGGGCCCCACCACATCGCCACAGGCCCAGACATTCGGCAGCACGCTACGCAGCGTCTCGTCCACCTCCAGGGTGCCGTTCTGCCGGGTATCGACTCCCAGCGCCTCGAGGCCCATGCCGCTCACATTGGCTTCGCGGCCCACGGCCACCAGCAGATGGGTTAGAGGCTGACGTGAGATGTTGCCATCAGTATCGGCCACCTCGAGGGCATGACTCTCGCCGTCGGCGACGAGGCGCAGCGCCCGGTGCCCCAGCAGCAGCTGCACCCCCTCCTCCTCCATGGCGGCCTCAAGTTCCCTGGCCACCTCGGCATCCTCGCGGGGCAGGAGCTGATCGGCAGACTCCACCAGAGTCACCCGGCTGCCCAGCATGGCAAGACTCTGCCCCAGCTCACAGCCAATCGGCCCCCCCCCCAGCACCACCAGGCGCTCGGGCAGCGTATCGAGCTGCCACAGATTATCGGATGTCAGCACCTTCACCGTCTCGATGCCGGGCAGCTCGGGCACCCGCGGTCGCGCACCACTGGCGATGATCACATGTCGTGTGGTCAGGGTACGCTCCCCCTCGGGCGTCTCCACCCTGACTTCCCAGGGGCTCGTCAGCCGCGCATCGCCCTCGAGCACATCCACACCCAGGCCACGATAACGCTCGGGACTGTCGTGGGGCTCGATGCTCTCGATGGCGCCCCGAACATGGGTCATCACCGCCGCAAAATCCACGCTGGGTTCCGCTACCCGGACGCCATAGCGCGCCGCTCGCCTTATCTCCCGGACCGAGCGTGCCGCGCGAATCAGCGCCTTGGAGGGCACGCAGCCGGTATTGAGGCAATCGCCCCCCATCCGCTCCCGCTCCACCAGGGTCACTCGAGCGCGCACGGCGGCGCCGATGTAACTGGCCACCAGCCCCGCCGCGCCCGCGCCGATCACCACGATGTCACGGTCGAACCTGCACGGACGCCCGTAGCGATGGACCAGGGCACGGCGCCGAACCAGCGCCACCATGCCCCTGGCAAGCCAGGGAAAGAGTCCGATCAGCACGAAGGAGAGCAGCAACGAGGGTGACAGGATATCGCCCAGTGACTCCAGGTCGGCCAGCTCACTGCCGGCATTCACGAACACCACGGTGCCCGGCAGCATGCCCAGCTGACTGACCCAGTAGAAGGTGGTCAGCCGCATGCGCGTCAGGCCCACCACCAGGTTGATCACGAAGAAGGGAAACAGCGGAATCAAGCGCAGGGTAAAGAGGTAGAGGGCACCCTCGCGTCGAATACCGGCATTGATGCGCTCCAGCTGGTGGGCATAGCGCCGCTCCAGTGGTGCGCGCAGCAGGGTGCGCGCGATCAGGGCCGCCAGGGTCGCCCCGATGGTACTGGCAAAGGAGACCAGCAGCAGCCCCCAGCCCAGGCCGAACAGGGTACCGCTGAGCACCGTCATCAGGGCCGCCCCCGGCAGGGAGAGCGCCGCCATCGCGACATAGAGAAGGAAGAAGCCACCGATCACCGTTACCGGCTCTCGCGACAGCCAGGCATGAAAGCGCGCCTGCTCGGCCTGCAGTACCTCCAGGGTCAGGTAATCATTGGCGCCGGAGAGAAAGAACGCCACCACCAGGACGACGATCAGCGCGAGCAACAGCAGTCGACGTGAACGCATCGGGCCTCCTCGGGCCTGAAAGGACAAGAGAATAAAGGAAAGGCGAGAAACAAAAACCTGAAATTGAGTCGTCGGTGGTACGGTATCCTTACGCTTCACTCCCATGAAGGCCATGGAGACGATGCCCAGTCCACCCCTGAGCCTGATCATTCCCGTGCTGAATGAGGCCGCAACGATCACGACCACCCTGCGCGGGCTTGCCCCCCTGCGCCAAGGTGGCACGGAGGTGATCGTGGTCGATGGCGGCAGCCGGGATGGTACCCCTGAACTGGCCCGGCCTCACTGCCAGGAGGTGATCGACGCCCCCGGCGGGCGAGCACGACAGATGAACCGCGGGGCAGAGGCGGCCTGTGGCAAGATCCTGCTCTTTCTGCATGCGGACACTCATCTGCCCGACAGTGCCGATCACCATATCCGTCAGGCACTCTCCCGGGAGCGCTGCTGGGGGAGGTTCGACATCCGCCTGGAGGGTAATAGCCGA
Organism: uncultured Halomonas sp.; assembly: GCF_947501415.1. Taxonomy (GTDB): domain Bacteria; phylum Pseudomonadota; class Gammaproteobacteria; order Pseudomonadales; family Halomonadaceae; genus Halomonas. The sequence goes on from NZ_CANMVL010000013.1 coordinate 60,764, forward strand.
CTGCTGCCGATGGTGGCACGCGCCATGAACCTGCGCTCGCGACTGACCGGTATCGCTACCGGCGACCAGGCGCTGTTCATGACGCGCGCCGCCTTCGAGGCCGTAGGGGGCTTTCCCGACCAGCCACTGATGGAGGATATCGCCATCAGTCGTCGCCTCGGGCGACTCTCTCCCCCGGCCTGCCTGCACTCGAGAGTGACCAGTTCCGGTCGCCGCTGGGACAGTCAGGGCCCCTGGCGCACCATCTGGTTGATGTGGCGACTGCGCTGGCGATACTGGCGAGGAGCCCCACCCGAGACACTGGCCAGGGAGTATCGACATGTGCGTTGAAGGGATAGCCGGCAGGGTCAGGCTCACCATCATGGCCAAGGCCCCGATTCCCGGAAGCGTCAAGACACGCCTGATGCCGGGCTGCGGTGCCGAAGAGGCCGCCCGGATCCATGCGGACCTGCTGCGCCACACCCTGGCCGTGGCCTGTGCGGCCCTGCCGGCGAAGCGGATCACGCTGTGGACGGCCCTCGAGCATGAGCACCCGCTGTTTCTCGAGCTGGCGACGAAACATGGCATCGCCCGGCATGCACAGAACGAAGGCGACCTGGGGGAGCGCATGCGATTCGCGCTGACGCCGGGGCCGGCGATGGTCATCGGCAGCGACTGCCCGACACTGACGCCCGAACTGCTGCACACCTGTATCCAGGCACTGGCGACTCACGACGCCGTCTGCCTGCCGGCAGAAGATGGGGGCTATGCACTGCTCGGCCTTCACGAGGTCCATCCCAGCCTTTTCACCGATATCGACTGGGGTAGCGAGCGCGTCATGACCCAGACCCGCCAGCGGCTGGATGCCCTGGGCTGGCGCCTGGCCTGCCCGGCCACCGTCTGGGACGTCGACCGCCCCGATGACCTGAGGCGCTGGCGACAGGCTTCCCGCAGCCCTTACACCACCTCACTTTCTCCATCGGATGACGCCCAGTGAAGCCGATGAGGGTCGAACCCTGCGCCGAGACCCGGCTTGATGATCTGGAAATAGGGCGACAGGTCGAAATCGCGAGGCGTAAACAGGCTGAAGTGTCGGCGGCGGAAGACGCGGCGACGACATTCGGCGCAGCGCTTCTCGTCCCTCAGCCACTCCTCGATGGGAAGAATGGGGTAGTTGATAAACTGGAACGCTTCGGCAAGCAGCGTCGAACAGATTGCACGGGTCGGGTCACCACTACCCAGTGCCAGCATCCCACGCCGCCAGGGGACGGGCACCGGTGGGAGCGGCATCAGGTAGCGTGCCAGGTCGAAGATATTACGCAGATCATAGCGATGACCGACACGCTGCGTTGCATGTTCGATCAGTTGCTGGATGTCGTTATCGGCGAGGCCAACGGGGCGGCAGATTCGCAAGGGATAGCCACTGAACTCATCGTAACCGACCAGACGGACCCCCTCGGCTAGATCCGCCTCGACGAAGGCGGTTCCGGGGTAGCCCCCGGCGCGTAGCGCCGCCTCAGGGCCGACAAACAAGGCCGCATGGGACCAGGAGGACTGGGTCAGGTACTTGATGACGGTGCTCAAGCGTGAAGACCCCTCGATCAGCAGGACATCGCCGGGAAGCAGGCAGCTCCATACCTCGCCAACCGTCGCCGACTGGGGCCGATGCCACGGCCTGGGCCTCGACAGCCAGCAACTAATGCGATAGCCACACCTCTCCAGGGCTTTCATCTCCCCCTCCACACCGGCCTCTATGGATCAGTATCGTCCAGTACGCTAGTTTTTTGTCGCTCGAGACAACGTAGGCTTACACTCATCGTGAAGGAGGCTTGCAAGCAGAGCGTGGTGCCGCCGATGAGAGTCTGGTGACGAAATCCTGTAATGGTTCCCACGGTTCGGCGACGAAAGGGGCGCACCAGGACTTCCTGCGCTGCTCTCCCCAGATACTGGAGACAACCCTTATGGAAGACCCGGCCGCGAGCGGGGGTGACAGGCTTGCCAAGCAACGATCGATACGCCTGGAACGCCTTTCATCGATCAGACCCAAGCTGGTCTCTTTCGCCAGGATGCATCTGCGCGACAATGCCATGGCAGAGGATGCCGTTCAGGAAGCCCTGATGGCGGCCATCGAGAAGGATGCCACCTTCGCGGGTCGTTCCGGCTATGACACCTGGGTGTTTGGAATATTGAAGTACAAGATTCTCGACATCATGCGCTACCAGAAGCGCCAGGGACGCCTGCAGCCTCTCGATGACGAGGAGAGTGATGAGGTCATCGATCGACAGTTTCGAAAAAACGGGCGCTGGGAAGCCCATTCTCGTCCGGCAAGCTGGGGGGATCCTGACGCCGTCATCGAAAGCCAGCACTTCTGGAGGGTGTTCGACGCCTGCATGATCGCACTGCCGGAAAACACTGCCCGGGTCTTCTCGCTGCGCGAGCTGATGGGGCTCTCTACCGAGGAGATCTGTGGGCTGCTCGAGATTCGAGAAAGCAACTGCTGGGTGATTCTGCACCGTGCACGGCTACGTCTACGCCAATGTATCGAGAAAGGCTGGTTGGAAGGAGAAACCGCATGATGATGTGCAAAGAGGCCTCTCGGCTGATGTCACTCAAGCACGAACGCAGCCTTACCTTTCAGGAAAGGATGTCGCTTCGGTTCCATCTGTCGATGTGCGGCGCCTGCAGGCAGTGTGACAGGCAGTTCAGGCTACTTCATGAGGCCTGCAGGGGCTACGGGATTGACCATGAGGTGGATCCGTAGACGACGGGCGCTGACGGCCCACCGGTGCCTCACTCCTCTGTCTTCACCGGCCTTCCGCCTGCGCCATCACCGGCATCGCCACGAACATGCTCATTGCCGCCCCGATCAGATACTTTCTCATGACACTTTTCTCCTGCAAATGAGTCCCCAGGCTGTCCGAGGCCCTCACGTATAACAGGAACACGTACGTATCGTTTCAGGCCTGTTATCTCGACAGCAATATGATATTAAACTCACATTGGAGGTGTGCGAAATCCTGACCCGTCACGATAGATCCATGAAACCTCTCACCTTCCGCAAGGCATCGCTCCCATGCAATACGCTTGGCGAGTCTTTATCCTCCATGGCCTGCCGGCGCCAATGACGCAGCGTGGAGGGATGCACACCGAAATCGGCGGGCAGTTTCACTCCGAGCTGCTGTGCCAAAACTCGAAGCAACGCCATATGGTGCACGGTGTGGCTGGTCAGAAAGGCCAACTCACGGGCCAGGCTGGTGGTCAACAAGAGAGCTTCACCCTCTTCATCGATCGGGTATTTCAACTGCAGTGGCGTGGAGGCGTGCTCGCCTAGCATGGTCAGCCTTGCACGAATCTGGCCCAGCCACTCTAGGGCCACGGCCGGTTCCTGCTCCAGCTCGGACTCCCGGACGCGCGCTTCATAGTCGATACAAGAGCCATCGATTCCCTCCAGCAGCGCCCGATAGTGATCCAGGATATGGCGTACATGACGCCCCAGGGTCTGCCGACCCTCGGCATCGAAGCCATGTCGATACGCTAGCGGAGTGATCTCCAGCAGCAAGGTCTCCAGCTGGTGAAGGCTACAGCGATTCTCCTCGACCAGTCTATCGACTCTATCGACACAGTCTCGCAAGTGGGTCTCGTTCATGTGCCCTCCTCTCGGTTACCGAGGGATATCGATACCACGCCGGCCCGGAAGGCCGGCGCAGCGGTTGCTCGACATCAATAGGTGCCTTCCCCCTCGGCTTCTGCCTCTCCTTCCCCTTCGGCTTCCGCCTCTCCTTCCCCTTCGGCTTCCGCCTCTCCTTCCGCTTCAGCTTCCGCCTCTCCTTCGACTTCGGCCTCACCCTGCGCCTTATCCATGGCGTGCGCGCCAGCCTCGGCACCCGCTTCCGCACCGCCTTCGGCATGGGCCTCGGCAAGCATCAGCGGCGCCTCCTGGCCACTGGTATAGACGGCCTCATCGGGCTCTGCGGCCACCGCCTGCATGGCGGCACCGCTGGCAACCAGTGCCAGGGCAGGTGCCGCATGGCCCAACCGACGACCAAGCCGTGCGATCAGGGTCCGGCGTTGCTTATCAATCTCAGTCATGACATGACCTCCATCGTGGTTGCAGTAGCAGGCCAGCAATGCGCCTGCCATCGAGTGACGAAGCGTGTAAGTGACGCCTCGCCATGCTGGACCGCCAGGCGGCCCAACGACTCATGCCTCGATCGACGCCTTGCCGGCCGAGGTGACACCTGACTGGAGAAGCATGGCGAAAAGTCCTGAACCATCCTCGGAAAGGCACACTATTTGCCGCGACACCCCCTCGAGCCACGAATCGAGGCGTGCCATCAGGTCGGCCGAGGGCACGCCACCTTCACATGAGTGGCAACGCGGCAGCAGCGCCGCCAGAGCATCGAGTCGAGTCTGCGGCAGGAGCCCGGCGGAGGCGTCATCCTGGTTCGTTTTCAGCGTCACCAGGCGCAGCGACGTGGCCCCCTGTTCCGCGCTGCCATCATCCGACATCTTCCCGCGGCCGGTGAAGGGAAGCCCCAGGGGCTCGACATGCACGGTGTCGTCCTGCAATGTCAGCCTAACACCACGGCTCAGCGCCTCTCCCAACGAAGACGTCAGGGCCTCGCGACAGGACTCATCATCGACGGCCAGCAACATCATCTCCCCGGGCCGTGGCTGCCAACAGGCCACGTCAAGCACCGGCTCGCCGGAGCGTGCGGCCAGCCTCAGCAGCAGGGTGGAGAGCGCCGGCACCACCTCCGCCAGCGTCAGGCGACTCGACACCAGACGACTGCCCTCGGCCAGCGCATAGCCGGCGGGGGCCGCAAGCAGCGAGAGCCACGGCAGCTGCCCCGCCTCCTCCGGTGGCAGGGGTTCGAGCCCTACACCGAACGCCTCGACCAGGCGCTGTTCGATCGCGGCATCGGCGATCCGCAGCGCCCAGGCTCGGCCATCATGGCGAAGCTTCACGGCAGCCGGCTCGGCATCAGCGGCAACCTCCGTCTGTGCCGTCTCGCTTCGAGCCGAGGGGGCCTGTACAACCGCCTCTGTCTGGCAGAGCAGCCCATCACGACACCACTCCCCCAGGGTTTGCCACACCTGGCGACGCAGTGCCATGGGCTCGGGCGGTTCGGTACTGGCGGACCGCAAGGCTTCGGCGATGGCATCGGGGTCAAGCCCCTCGGTCGCCAACAGCCAGATCAGCGCCGCGGCATCATTGGGACGATAGAGCCTTCCGGTGTCGGCGGCGTAAAGGGCCAGGCTGTCGGCCTCATGCAGCTCGATGACCCGGCGTCGAGCCAGGCGTGGACGGGGCATGGCACGCCCGACCAGCGCCTCGGCGAGCGTCATATCCGCCAGCGATGGCAGCGAAAAGAAAGGCAGGTAGCGCTCGGGGCTCGCCGAGGGCAGCAGTCGCTTGAAACCACCGGCGCGTGACGCCTCGGCACGGGCCTCGGCAAGCAGCGCCGAGGGTGAGTCAGTCTCCGGCTCCGGCGGAGCCTCACCGGCAATACCCACCAGCCGCAGCATGTCACGCACCAGCTCCCCCTTGATGCGCTCCTCGGCGATACCGCCATCCTCGGGCGCCGCGCAGGTGCCCAGCGACGGGCTCAGGTTGCACTCCAGTATCCACGGCTTGAGGTCATCATCGATCATGCAGTCGAGACCCAGCAGCTCGTAGCCGCCGCGCGGATCGGCACCCGCCTCGGCGGTGCGGCGGCGCAGGGCATCCACACCGGAGATGGCGGTCAGGGTTACCAGATCCCCGATCTTCGCGAAGAGGGCCTCGTCGTCGTGGCCCTGGTCACGCAGCCAGCCGCGATAACGCGCGAGATCGATAAACTCCACCGGCACCTCGACACGCGTGTTCAGGGCGTTGATATCGGGATTAGTGAGCTGGCTGTAGGGGTTGTCGGCGTCGTCGGGATCCCACGGTTCGGAAGCCAGCTTGGCGAACCCCTGATGGTAGAGATAGAGCCTCAACGGGGTCAGTGAGCTGATCAACACATAGAGACGCAGTACATACTTGTGCCCGCGGATGGTGTGGGGGCGATCCAGATACTCCTGGACCAGCCAGTTCGGGCTGGGAGGGGCCTCGGCGGCGTCACGCAGCACCCTCACCCCCTTGCCCTTGGAGGCATTGGTGGGCTTGAGAATCCAGCGTCTTTCCGGCTCCGCCAGGGCCGCCCGCTGCAGGGCATGATAGTCATGGGGCATTACCCAGGTGTGGGGAAAGAAGTTCAGGCGTGACAGCAGAGGATGCCCCTTGTTGTCACCCACGCCTTCACCGACTCTCGCCTTCATGCTGGAAAGGCTCTCATGCAGGCGACTCTTGACCGTCAAGGCGGCATTGCCGGGAAAGTGATTGAGCTTGCGGTGCGCCGACACCCGACGAAACTGACTCGGCGCCGGCATGCCGGTCACCCAACCCGCATCCCAGGTCGTCTCGTCGCCCTCCACCCATCCCTGGGTCTCGAGAGCTTCGCGAAAGAAGCGATCCTGCTCGGCGGCGCGCTGGCCACTCAACCAGAAGTGCCGGGTCGTGGAGTGCTGGGGCATGCTCGGGTCTCCTCTGCACCAGTCGGTAGTCCTGGATTGCTGCTGACTTGGTCGTGGCGAATTCACACTCCTTACAGGAATAGCAACACGATCGCTGGCTGTCGCCTTCGAGGGATGAGGTCTTCGCAAGAGAGTCGCCGTGCATCGGGTCGATATACCCATTGGGAATAGTAGTGTCGACAAGCATTCTTGGCGAAGGAGCGCCGGATCGTTGCAGCATGGAGGCAGCCCCTTTCCGACGACGAGGTACCCTCCATGTGGACTCGACTCCTGATCGCCGCCGGCACGCTGGCCATGGCCGGTCACGCCCATGCCCAGCTCCCCTCTCCCCTGGTCGACGCCGAATGGCTGAGCGACCAGCTGGACAACGATGACCTGGTGGTACTGGATGTTCGCTCCAGTATCGACAACGGTGGCGATCGCGCCTCCTTCGAGGAGGCCCGCATCCCGGGTAGCCGCTACTCCAACTACACCGACGCCGGCTGGCGCGAGAGTCGCGACGGCGTCGCGGGCCTGATGCCCGATATCGAAGCGCTCGAGACCCTGATCGGCGAGCTGGGCATCGACAATGACGACACCGTGGTCGTCGTCTCGGCCGGCACCGGGGCCACCGACTTCGGCAGTGCCGCACGGGTCTACTGGACCTTCAAGGCACTGGGCCACGATGAGGTAGCGGTACTCAACGGCGGCTTCGCCGGCTGGCAGGCCCAGAACTTCGAGGTCGCCAGCGGCACCCCTGACGCCCCCGAGGCCACTACCTTCGAGGCCAGCCTGCAGGAGGCGCTCCTGGCGACCACCGAGGAGGTGGAAGCGGCCATCGAGGCCGGCGAGGCGCTGGTGGATGCCCGCCCGGAGGACTTCTACACCGGCAAGACCCAATCACCGGCGGCACGTGCCCCCGGCACGATTCCCGGCGCCGTGAATCTGCCTCACCACGCCGCCCTGATCGAGCGTGATGGCGCCTACTACCTCGACCCCGAGCGCCTCATGGCCAACATCGAGGCACTCGGCCTGGACCCGGAGGCCCCCACCGTGGCCTTCTGCAACACCGGCCACTGGGCCGCCAGCGGCTGGTTCCAGCTCAGCGAGGTCGGCGGCCTGGAACAGGTGGCCATGTATGATGGCTCCATGGCCGAGTGGACTCAGGACGATGCACGCCCGCTGCAGTTGGCCGAGCGCGGCACCATTACCGTTGGCGAGGCGCTCGACTGACCCACCACCCTCGACACTACCTCGACACTATCGCGACACTATCGCGAGGGTATCCACTACTCCCTCTAGGCCCCGCCGCAGGTCTCCGCCGCGGGGCCGCTGCGCATCCACGTTCAGGCGAGGCGTTCGGCCAGGGTCTCCAGGTCACCGACGGTCAGGTCCGGATCGATGCCCCAGGGATCGAACGGGGCCTCGGCGCTGCGCCGCACCCAGGCCGCATGCAGGCCGGCATGACGAGCACCGATCACGTCGAAGGGGTTGCTGGAGATCAGCCAGGTGTCACTCGGCTCACTCTCGAGTCGATGGCGGAGGTGGGCATAGACCGCCGGGTCCGGCTTGAAACGCTTGACCTCATCCACGCTGATTACCGCCTCGAAGTGGTCGCGGATACCGGCCTTCGCCAGCAGTCCCTCCACCGCCTGAGTGGTGCCATTGGAGAAGGCCACGCAGGTAACGCCCGCCTCGCCGAGGCGACGCAAGGCGCCGGCGACATCGGCGAAGGCCGGAAGCTGGGCATAGACCTGCATCAGGTGGTCACGATCCGCCTCGGAGAGCCCCGCCTGCAGGGAGCGGTCGGTGAATACCAGGGCTTCCTCGGTACACTGACTGAAGGGCACATAGCCCCCCATCAGCCCACGACGAAAGCTGTACTCCAGCTGTTTCTCCCGCCAGCGGCGCGAAAACTCCGGAGCCAGCGCCGCCTTGCCCAGCGCGCCGAGGCGTTGCTCCAGCTCGGTGGCGACGCCGTGGGTGTCGATCAAGGTGCCGTAGACATCGAAGGCGAGGACCTGTGCCATGGAAAGCGCTCCTTCTGTACGAATCGATCCTCCCGAGGGTGTGCCAGCACAGCGGCCAAGGCAAGCGCCATTTAATCCACTGCCATCAACGACGTCGCCGCGGGACGGGCCCGCGGCGACGAGGTGGCCCTCACGGGGCCGGGCAGTTCACATGACCGATCAGGCAACCGGTGCCGTCAGCGCCTTGAGCGCGCCCTCACGCACCAGCTCATCGGTGACCCGATCAACCGCCCGGCGGGTGCGCGCGACGATCTCATCGACCTGATCACGGGTGGCGATCAGCGGCGGGGCAAAGCCGAGAATGTCACCCTGCGGCATGGCACGGGCGATCAGGTTCTCCTCGAGGGCGGCGGCGGAGATACGCGCCCCCACCTTCAAGGCCGGGTCGAAGTGCTCTCGCTTCTCAGGATTGGCGGAAAACTCCAGCGCCGCCAGCATGCCGACGCCACGCACATCGCCGACGATGGGGTGATCGCCGAAGGCATCTGCCATGGCCCGCTGCAGGTAGGCACCGGTCTCGGCGGCATTCTCGGTCAGCTTCTCGCGCGCGATGATCTCGAGGTTGGCCAGCGCCGCGGCACAGCCCAGGGCATGACCGGAGTAGGTCCAGCCATGGCCGATCGGGCCGTACTCGCCGGTGCCCTGCTCCAGCACCTGCCACACACGATCCCCGACGATCACCCCGGAGAGCGGCTGGTAGGCGCTGGTCAGGCCCTTGGCCACGGTCATCAGGTCCGGCTTGATGGCGTAGTGATGGCTGCCGAAGTCGGCACCGATGCGACCGAAGCCACACACCACCTCGTCGGCGATCAGCAGGATATCGTAGCGGTTCAGTACCGCCTGGATCGCCTCCCAGTAGCCTTCCGGCGGCGGCACGATGCCACCGGTCCCGAGTACCGGCTCGCCGATAAAGGCCGCCACGGTATCGGGCCCCTCGGCCAGGATCATCTCCTCGAGCCTGGCCGCGCAGTGGGCCGAGAACTCGCGCTCGCTCATGCCCTGCTGCTCGGCACCGCGATGATAGTAGTAAGGCGCCTCGGTATGCAGGATACCCTCGAGCGGCAGGTCGAACTGGTCGTGAAACGCCTTGAGGCCGGTCAGCGAACCCGTGGCCAGGCCCGAACCGTGATAGCCCCGCTGGCGAGAGATCACCTTCTTCTTCTGCGGACGTCCCAGCACGTTGTTGTAGTAACGCACGATCTTGAGCTGGGTCTCGTTGGCATCGCTGCCACCCAGGCCGTAATAGACCTTGGACATGCCGGGCCCGGCGAGCTCGATGATCTTCTCGGAGAGCGCGATCTGCGGCTCGTTCGAGTGCCCTACATAGGTGTGATAGTAGGAGAGCTCCAGAGCCTGCTGGTAGATCGCCTCGGCCACCTCGGTGCGTCCATAGCCGATATTGACACAGTAGAGTCCGGCGAAGCCGTCGATGAATTCACGTCCATCCTTGTCGCGGATGGTGATGCCCTGTCCACCGGTGATCACACGGCCCGGTGCCTTGCCATGGGCGAAGTCGCGCAGGTGAGAGGAGGCGTGGAAGGTCACCTTGCGGTCGCGGTCGATCAGGTCCTGGTGCTGCTGGTTCATTGCATTCTCTCTCGTTGGAAGACTCCCCGGCGCCCCGCCAGGGAGGATGTTTATCGATTTCAACTACAGGAACTTGGAAGCTAGCTCCCCGACACGGAGCCCAGGGCGCCGAGGCAGTAGTACTTGGTATCGAGATACTCATCGATGCCTGTCACACCGCCTTCACGACCCAGGCCCGACTGCTTGACGCCGCCGAAGGGCACCGGCGGGCCGGTCATCTTCACCGAGTTCACCGCGACCATGCCGTACTCCAGGGCACGCATCAATTTCCAGATACGGCGAATATCGTGGGTATAGAGATAAGCCGCCAGGCCATACTCGGTGTCGTTGGCCATCTCGATCGCCTGGTCGTCATCCGCATAGGCGGTGATCCCGGCCACCGGCGCGAAGGTCTCTTCATTCCAGACCTTCATGTCGCGGGTCACCCCGGTGAGCAGTACCGGCATGAAGAAGTTCTCCCCCGGCGCCTCCTGCTGGTCGCCGGCCACCAGGGTGGCGCCCTTGGCCAGGGCATCCTCGACGATGCCGGCGGCCTTCTCGACGGCCTGCCGATGGATCAGCGGCCCCAGGTCCACCTCACTATCCAGGCCATTGCCCACGGTCAGTGCCGCCATGCGCTCGGCGAAGTGCTCGACGAACTCATCATGAATCGACTCATGGACCAGGATGCGATCGGCGGCGAGGCAGTCCTGGCCGGCGGTCTGAAACTTGGCCGCCACCGCGGCGAGGGCCGCCTCCCGTGGGTCCATGTCGAGCCCGACGATAAAGGGCGCATTGCCCCCCAACTCAAGGGACACCCGCTTGACGGTATTGGCGCTCTGTTCGAGCAGCAGACGGCCGACCCGGGTGGAGCCGGTGAAGGAGACCGCCTTGACGCGCTCCTCCGCACACAGGATCTTCGAGACCTCGGCGGGCTCGCCCAGCACCACATTGAAGACACCGGCCGGGATACCGGCGCGCTCGGCCAGCTCCGCCAGCGCCAGCGCCGAGTACGGTGTCTCACCGGCGGGCTTGACGATTACCGTGCAACCGGCCGCCAGTGCAGCGGCGGCCTTGCGAGTGATCATCGCCAGCGGAAAGTTCCACGGCGTGATCAGTGCGGCGATGCCCACCGGCTCCTTGATGGTGCCCAGGGCCGCATTGGGAATATGGCTCGGGATCGTCTCGCCGAAGGTACGCTTGCCCTCTTCGGCAAACCAGCGCACGAAGCTCGCTCCATACTCCACCTCGCCACGGGCATCGGGCAACGGCTTGCCCTGCTCCAGGGTCATGATGGTCGCCAGATCCTCACGATTGGCCTGCAGCAGGTCATACCACGCCAGCAGGCGCTCGCAGCGCTCATCGACACGCAGGGCACGCCAGTGTGCAAAGGCTGCCTCGGCAGCATCCACCGCCATACAGATCTGGTCTGCCTCGAGCCAGGGAATATGACCGATGACCTCGCCGGTGGCGGGATCCTGAACCACTTCCTCGCGGCCCCCATTGCCGTGGGTCCACCTGCCATCGACATAGGCGTACTGACGGAACAGACGCGGATCCTCGAGCATGGTGGATAACGACCCGGACAGCTTCATGTTCATGCGACACCTCCCCTGACTCACCGGCGTGGATGGCACCGGCGATATTACGAAGTCCGGCGCGGCTCCGGGCGCCGAAAAAAGTCCGGCGCGGCTCCGGGCGCCGAAAAAAGTCCGGCGCGGCTCTGGGCGCCGAAAAAAAGTCCGGCGCTAGGCACCGAAACAGTATTGAAACGACAGAGCCGCCCGGTTGCATTCGGTGCGGCTCGATGGAGTCATGATAAAGGAGAGTACAGAACGGGAGTTTTCGTTAACCGGCGAGAAAGATAAGAGTTTTTTTGTCTTTGACCAGGAAGATGGCCTTTTTTCTGTCGCCCCGGGATTCAGCCTGGCGACGGATTGCTCAAGGCCTCTTCGGTGAATACCAGCAGCCCGAGCTCGGGCCGGTAACCATGAATCTCGGTCACATCCAGGGCCTGCAGGAAGTGGAGGATCTCCGCGCTGATCACCTGCCCCGGCACCAGCACCGGAAAACCCGGTGGATAGGGAATCACGAAGCTCGCCGAGACCACGTCGCGGCCATCATGCATCTGGGCCTGCAACTCGCCGTTGTCGAAGCGCAGGTACTCGGTATTCTCATCATCGTAGCTCAGGAAGTAGGCGCGACGAATATCACCCTCCGGCGTGTGGTTATCAGCCGCCGGCCGGAAGGCATTGTGGAAGCGACTGAAGTCCGGCAGGGGCGGTAGCTCACAGGTCAGCGAGTGGACACGGTTCTCGATGATCTTGCGCTCGGGTCGACTACTCTCCTCCCAACGGTACTCGAACTCCTTGGCCAGTTTGATCAGGACATCAAGCAGATAGGCAATAGCTCCCCTCGAGGTGCCGATATTGGTCATGAACAGCACGGTATTGCGCGAAGTCTTGTTGATCTGTATGCCGTACTTGTTCATCAGGTATTCGTTCTTGAAGGTGTCGCCGTCGATGCCCGTGGCGCCGATGGCGATGGTGATACGGCTGGGATCGACCACAAACTCATCGTTGGCCCAGGCCTCCTCCATCTTGTTCCAGCCGGTGGCCGGATCATAGAAGGTCTCTACGCCCGACTCGCGGTACTCCAGCGGCACCATGTCCCTGTTGATCAGCACTCGGAAGTATTTCTGCAGTAGCGGATGCGTATAGAGCTGTTCGCGCAGTGACAGCGCTGCCTCGACCTGGGCATGTACCAGCTCGAATCCCTCCATCTCGGCCTGCATGCGACCCACGTCCAGCGAGGCGATGATCTGGTAGTTCGGCGAAGTCGAGGTATGGGTCATGTAGGCCTCGTGGAACGGTGCCTCGACCTTCTGTCGATAGTCCTGATCCCAGACATGAATCATCGAGCCCTGACGCAGTGACGTCAGGGTCTTGTGGGTGGAGTGGGTGGCATAGGCGCGGATGCGCACCGCATCGGGGTCGGGCTTCAGGCGCCGCTCGAGCCAGGTGGCATCGTCGTCGGGATCGAGGCCATCGAACTCGGCCTTCCAGGCGTCATACTCCTCGCGATAGGCGGCGCTGCGGTAGCGATCACGCAGGGTGCGGGCGGCGTGCATGGCCGTGCGCGGCCGATAGGTCGGGTTGAAGCCGGCGAAGGCGAACCAGGCCTCGTCCCACAGGAAGACCAGGTCAGGCTTGATCGCCAGGCACTCCTCCATCACCCGCCGCACGTTGTAGACCACGCCGTCGAAGGTGCAGTTGGTGAGCAGCAGCATCTTGACCTTGTCGAGCTGGCCCGAGCGCTTGTAGCCGAGTAACGTCTTCTTTATCTCGTGCAGCGGCACGGCTCCATACATCGAGTAATCGTTGAGGGGATAGGAGTCGAGGTAGCTGACGTGAGCACCGGCCAGCACCATGCCGTAGTGATGCGACTTGTGGCAGTCGCGATCGATCAGCACGATGTCCCGAGGCTTGACCAGCGCCTGGACCACGATCTTGTTGGCGGTGGAGGTACCATTGGTGACGAAGAAGGTCTGGCGTGCTCCGAAGGCCCTGGCGGCGTATTCCTGGGCCTTCTTGATCGGCCCGTAGGGCTGCAGCAGGGAGTCGAGCCCACCGGAGGTTGCCGAGGTCTCGGCGAGGAAGATGTTGATGCCGTAGAAGTCGATCATCTGCCCGGCCCAGTGCGAGCGGGTGACCGACTTGCCCCGGGAGATGGGCATGGCATGGAAGACCCCGGTCGGCTTCTTGCTGTACTCGCGCAGGGCGTCGAAGAAGGGCGTGCGGTAGCGATTGTCGATGGCCCGCAGGATGGTATGGTGCTGCTCGATGTAGTCCGTCTCACGGTAGAAGATCCGATTGAAGTGACGGATGTCGCGACTGGCCGTGGCCTCCACATCGCCGCTGGTGACCAGAAACTGATCGATCTCGGGACGCAGCTCGTGGATCATCGAGCTGAGCAGGATGCTGCGTTCGGCCTCGGACTGCTGCTCCAGAGACTGCTCGGAGAGCCCTTCGAGATAGCTGCGCAGGGCGCTAAGGTTGTACTTCGACTTGTAGGGAAACTCGTAGCGGATCAGGCAGGCCTGGATGTTGGGATTGACCAGCACCGCGATCAGCGCATCCTCGAAGCTTCTTACCGTGACCACGTCATAGACGAAGCGATCCTCGGGGCGACGCATGCTGTGGAAGGCCTCACGGACCACCTCCTCCTCCGGGGCCGAGAGGTTGTCGACGATCAGCAGCTCGAAGTAGGGTTGGGCCGAGCTGTTGGAGGCGGGGTGGCCACGCCGCAGCTGCGCCAGGGCATCCAGAGTCTCAAGCTCCTCGGCGTCGGCATCGGTCTCGGAGAGGTCGACATGACGGCGCCGATAGGACTCACTGATCAGTGCCCGCACCAGGCGCTTGACCACCTTCTCCAGAAGCCCGTACTCCTCGCGGTCGAACAGCGCCCAGAGGTGACGAAAGTCCTCCTTGGAAGGAAAGGCATGGTAGTCCTCGATGATCTCGAGCCGCGTCAACTTGACGTCTATCGCCTTGATCAGGTTCTTGGCCCGACCCTCGTCATTCAGGCGCACCAGCATACCCAGGTCGCGCTTCAGCGCATTCCAGGTATCGGCACGCAGCTGGGAAATCTTGTGGTAGAAGCCCAGAGCCGTGTAGGGCGTCTCGGTTTGCGTCAACTCTTGCATGGCAACACCCATCCATGTTCGTTGTTATTGTCACGCGGCGCTGCGACGAAGCGACGAAGCGACGGGTAACGGGCCGGGATCAGCCGGCATACAAGCCTCGCGCACCATAGCGCACGGTGATTCGCTCCTCGGGGAAGTGGTCGAAGCCCAGCTCGAGGGTCAGGCCGGGCCAGTGAAACTGCGCGCGCCCCGTCATGGGTCGATAGATAGCGGTATAGACGGTCCCCAGGCCGCGGCGATAGTCATGGCGGAACAGCGGCGGTGATGCGAAGGCAGCGATCAGCCGATCCTCGGTGGTAGCCTCGTCGGCCACCAGGATCGACAGCTGGCGCTCACGGATCAATGTCTCCGAGGCCAGGGCGTGGGCGTACCATTCGATCTTCTTCTGGTGATTGGTCGCCACCGGCACCCGCCGGATGCTGGCAGGGCGGTCCGGGCCGATCATCGCCGTGACGTAACGACCGGCGGCGTCGGCCACGGTGATGTTGTAGGCCATGTGGGTGGGAATGCGCGCCAGTACGTCGGACGCCTCGGGTACGCTATCGCAGAACTCCAACAGGTAGCGCAGGATGATCGGCGCGCCGAAGCCCTGGCCCACGGCCTTGCTGCCGCCGAAGGCCAGCGACACGGCGAGTCCCCGATCATTCATGCCGTCCAGCACACCCCACAGGCAGTCGGACATGGCGATTACCCTCCTCGCGTTCCAGCGGGTGTAGAGGATGGTTCCTTCACAGAGCTCCGGGGGATAGTCGTAATTGCGCGCCAGCAGCGTCGACGCGGGGCTCGCCAGCACCGCCTGAGAGCAGCCGGTGATGTACGGCGGCGGCTGGTAAAGACTCAGAAAGCGCGCGGCGAGATCACCACCACCGGCCAGCTCACAGAGCATGCGATAGGTATCGAGAAGCTCTGGCATGTACTTTCGCAGCGCGTTGTAACAGGCGAGGTAGCCAGGCCGCTCACGCTCCCCTTCGCTCAGGTACCACTGCTCGTAAGCCGGCCAGTGGTGGCCAAACAGCGCCTGCCAACGAGGGCCTGCCGTCTCCTCGCGTACGGTCCGAAAATCGAGCATCTTGTTCATGTCGCCCGACAGCGCCTCCCGCGACGAAGGGGAACCGATCCCGGTATTCACAGGATCTTGAAGTTGCCGCCGCCGACGGCATGGCTGACGGCCACCTCCTCCACCACCGGATCCTGCAGCGACTGCCCGGCGTACTCACCACGGATACCGTCGATCCAAGCCTTGGCGCGTTCAGTAAGCTGGAAGTCGTCATCCATCAGGCGTCCACGGGTGATCAGGATGCCGAGGTCTGCGCCCTCGTAGCGGAAATCCCCCGCTCCACTGATGCGCAGGAAGAAGCCCTCGCTTTCATCTTCGGCGGCGTGGGGGTGATAGTTGTAGTGGTCATAGTCAATGCTGCCGTCACTGGCCATTTTCCAGACCCCGGTGCGTGGCGCCCGGGTCAGCAGATCGACGCTTTCGTCGGTGTGCTTGATGACCAGCTGGCTCCAGCTGTCCACGCTTTCGGGATGCGCCCAGCGCTCGTTGATCTCGTTGATATCGAGATCGAAATCGACGTCGGAGAACTCCAGCAGGTGGAACAGGAACAGCGGGATATCGGAGTGAGCGAAAGCCGCCACATTGGTCAGCGAGCTGGCGCCGGTGACACGTGGGTTGAGCTCACCGAGATAGACCTCGCCGTTGTCCATGTCGATCAGGAAGTCGAGCTCGAAGTAGCCGCGATACCCCTCCTCGCGCAGCGCCTCTCCGAACTGGAAAGTGTACTCCCGGGCCTTGTCGCGTACCGACTGATCGAAGGCGCCGGCGAACATCTCGTTGCCACACCAGCCGCCCTTGTAGGGCGTCAGCGTCTTGAAGCCAACCAGCTCGGTCATCAGTGGGCCGACCACGGTGCCGCAGCGGGTGGCACAGGCCTCGATGGCCGAGCCACGACAGTTGATGCGCTTCATGATCTTGACCTCGGACTCGGCCTCGATCTCCTCGGCGTGCTTGTAGTAGTCGTCTTCGTTGGTGATGAAGAAGGTAGTGTGACCGGAGTCGCCGTAGGCGGTCTGCACCACCAGGTCGTCGCCGAGCTCCCGGCTCACCTCGCAGAGCTCCTGGTAGCTGCCCACCCGGGCCAGCACGTTGGGCACGCTGGGCACGCCAGCCTTGTTGCCGATGCGCACGGTCTCGATCTTGTTGTCCATGCGCGAGCGCAGCTGGGCCGGCGGGAACGCCACCTTGAGGCCGAGCTGCTCGCAGATCTCTTCGGTGTGCTCGTCGAACATCAGGAAAGCCGCTACGCCGGCATTCTCCCCCTGGGCACGGGACTGGATGAAGTCGATGACCTCCTTGTGCTCGAGGAGGTAGTTGTTGATGTCCTCGATGCTCTCGAAGTCGCGCGGGAACTTCTCCTTGGGCACGAAGACGTTACGCTGCTGGCCCTCAAAACAGTCGATGTAGTTGATATGGCGAAAGTTGCCCACCCAGTCGCCAACCCCCAGCAAGTTGAAGTTGGTGGCCGAAATGAAGTAGATCGGTTCCTTGTTATTGAGGAAGTGGCGGCGTACGTCGGCAATAGTTGTTATTTTGCTCATCGTGATCGCTCCATCGTTGTGGGGAAGGCGTGGGATTAATACTCCTCGATATCGGCTCGCACCGGCTTGGCCAGCGGGCCCAGGGTGTCGAGGTACGGGCTAGAACCAGTCTCACTACGATACAGTGAGAAGTCGACCGTACGGTCACGGAAACTCTTCAACGGTTGGCCCAGGCCACGCAGTCCGGTCTCACGCTCGCGACGCACTCGGCTGATGTCGACTTCGATGGGCATGACTTCCTCACCGGTGCCCGCCTGATGAATGACGTCGCCGGAAGGTCCCACCACGATGGAGCGGCCGTTGCCGAGGACGCCGGCACCATTGATATCGAAGAAGTAGCACTGGTTGACCGCCGCATTGGTGCGGGCGATGGACAGCTCGATGTCACGATCGATGGTATCGGTCATGGTCGGATGCAGGATGACTTCGGCCCCCATGGCAGCCAGCGTGCGGGTGGTCTCGGGGAACCACATGTCGTAGCAGATCGAGACTCCGAAGCGAGCCACGTTGGGCACATCGAAGGTCACGAACTCGGCGCCGCTCTCGACGCCCGCCTCGTAGGGACGGAAGGGAAACATCTTGCGAAAGCGCGCCACTACCTGGCCGTGGGGGTTGATCACCGAGAGGGTGTTGAAGATGCCATTTTCGGTCTGCTCAAACATCGAGCCAGGAATCAGCCAGATACGATGCTGCTCGGCGACCTGGCAGAACAACGCCTCGGCCGCGCTAGGCATCGGTTGCGCATGGTGCGGCGACGCCCCCAAGGGCATCAGCTCGCTGAAGAGAACCATCTGTACCTGCGGAAAGCGGCTCATCAGCATGTCAATCCGGTGGCGCATGGCCTCGGTATTGTCACCATGGTGCAGGGCATGCATCTGTACCCCTGCGATCGTGAAATAGGTCATAAGATCTCTCTGCTTCAGGCGATTTTGATCACTTCCGGGGCATATTCAAACACGTACTGGCACCGTCGGTGGCATGCCGGCAGAATCGCCCGGCCGAATGAGCTCTGCTCACCCTTCTGGTAGCAGCTTATGACACATATACCGATGTAACATCAACGCAAACATCTCGTTCAGCCGAATAAGCGTTCGGCCGAGGCATCGCTCAGCCAAGATCCTTGAGGCAATCTCCGGGAACAGGACGCTTGACCGCCTTGGTGACAATATAGGTGAAGTAACGCTCGATGCCGGCATCGCCAGTCAGCCAGCCATCGATCAGACGCTGATAGGCGTCGATGGAGTCGGCCTCGACCTTGATCAGGTAGTCGACGCCACCGCCCACCGCCACGCACTCGGTCACCTCGGGCGTGGCATGCACCAGTGCCTCGAAGCGGGCGAAGCTCGCAGCGTTATGTGCCTTGAGCTCCACCTGAACCCACACCGGCGTGCGTCTCACCAGTGCCTCGGCATTGATGCGAGCGCTGTAACCCTCGATGATGCCGGTCTTCTCCAGCCGTCGCACGCGCTCCCAACAGGGGCTGACCGAGAGATTGATCGCCTCGGCCAGCCGGGACTTGGTGATGCGCCCATCGCGAGAGAGGATCTCGAGAATCTTCAGATCATAACGGTCAAGTTTCATCGTGATGCTGGCCGCCTCAATCCAGGGAGTCGACGATATCGGCGATCACCGCAATGGTATCGCCCATGTTGACCAGCGCCGGGTGGCGCCGCGCCGCCAGTACACCGCTGCGGCCGGCGTAATACTCTACCGGTGCGGTACCGCTGCGCGTCATGTCGTAGACACGCGCCACCACCTCGCCCTTTTCGACCCGCTCGCCCAGGGCAAAGCAGAGCTCCAGCACACCGCTATGCTCGCTCTGTACGTAGCAGCTGGCATCGGGCATATCGAGATAGACCTGAGGCTCGGCGGGCATCTCCACCTCCCCTTCCAGCAGGCCATAGTGGACCAGAAAGTTGCGCACACCGCGCTCGGTGATGGCCAGGCTCTCCGGGGTGGAGGTGCCGCCGCCGCCCAGTTCTGTCGCCACGAAGATCTTGCCCTGGCTCTCCACCGCGGTATCGAACAGCGCGGCGGCGTCGAGTTCGAACATGATCATGGCATAGGGCGCACCGAAGGCCTTGGCACCCTCCAGGGCCTTGCGCTGCTGCTCGGGGTCATCCAGCACGTGAGAGGCTCCGAAGGGGATGATGTCCAGGGTGCGCCCACCGGAGTGCAGGTCGAGCACCACATCGCTCATCGGCACCATCACCCGAGTGAAGTAGTCGGCGATCTTCTCGGTCACGCTGCCATCCGGGTCACCGGGGAAGCTGCGATTGAGGTTGCCACCATCGAGGCCGGAAGTTCGCTTGCCGGCCATCACCGCCGGCTGGTTCATGCATGGCACGATGATGACCCGGCCGTTGACCTCCTCGGCCTCGAGCGCGCTCGACAGCTTGAGCAGCGAGGTGATGCCCTCGTACTCGTCACCGTGGTTGCCGCCGGTCAGCAGCGCCGTGGGGCCCTCGCCGTTCTTGATCACGGTAACCGGGATCATCACCGCCCCCCAGGCGGAGTCGTCCACCGAGATGGGCAGCTTGAGAAAGCCGTGCTGGACGCCGTCGGCGTCGAAGTCGACGGTGGCGCTGATGGGGCTGGGACGCTTGGTCATGGTTTACAACTCCTTGTTCGCATATGGCACAGGCATGGTGGCCTTGGTGTCACTCGAGGCTGATCTGGCGGCAGATTCTTAATTCCCTCTACGATCTGCCCCCAGCGCCCCTCGTACATGTCGAAGCTGGTCAAGCTTCCTGCCTTCTCAACGCACAAAGAGCTGGCGCGGGAAGTTGGCCAGGGTCTCGCAGCCGCTCTCGGTGATCAGGATGCTCTCGGTGATCTCCAGGCCCCAGTCGTCCTCCCACAGGCCAGGCATGAAGTGGAAGGTCATGCCCGGCTGCAGAATGGTCTCGTCGGAGGGGCGCAGACTCATGGTCCGCTCGCCCCAGTCCGGCGGGTAGCTGATGCCGATGGGATAGCCACAGCGCGCTCCGCCGCGGTCGAAGCCGTACTTGTCCATGGCCGCACCCAGCGCCATGGCGATATCCGCGGTGCGATTGCCGGGCCTGGCCACCTCGAGTCCACTCTCGATGCCCTCGAGCAGCGCCGATTCGGCACGCACGAACTCCGTCGGAGGCTTGCCCAGAAAGACCGTCCGCGACATCGGCGCATGATAGCGCTTGTAGACCCCGGCGATCTCGAAGAAGGTACCCTCGCCCTTGCGAAAGGGCGTATCGTCCCAGGTCAGGTGTGGTGCGGCGGCATCCTGGCCAGTGGGCAGCATCGGCACGATGGCCGGATAGTCACCGCCGAATACCCGACCATGCTCATCTCGGTACCCCTCGATGGCCACCCGGTAGATCTCCGAGACCAGCTTGCTCTTCGGTAGCCCCGGCTCGATCACCTCGAGAATACGCGAGTGCATGCCCTCGACGATCTTCGCCGCCACCCGCATGTACTCGACCTCCTGGGGCGACTTGATGGCACGGCACCAGTTGACCAGACCATTGGCATCCATGAAGCGCGCGTGGGGCAGCTCGCGCAGCAGGCTCTGATAGGCCTTGGCGGAGAAGTAGTAGTTATCCATCTCCATGCCCACCACCCCCTCGTGCCAGCCACGATCGGGCATGATCGACTGGGCCAGATACTCCATGGGGTGCATGTCCGGATTCTGAACATAGTAGTCCGGATAGTAGGTAATGTTGTCCGCATCGATCCAGCAGGTGCGCAGAGCCCCGTTGGCATCCATGCGACGGCCATACCATACCGGTTCGCCCTCGAGTCCGACCAGCACGCACTGATGCACATAGAATGACCAGCCGTCATAGCCCGTCAGCCAGGCCATGTTGGAGGGGTCACTGACGATCAGCACATCGATGCCTCGACCGGCCATCTCGGCACGCACCTTCCACAGCCGGGTGGCATATTCCTCTCGAGTGAAGGGCAGGTTTACCTGGGTCATTGGGCCACTCGCCAAAGCAACGTCAAGAAAATCGGCCCTCTCGACGAGGAGAAGGCCGGGCCAGGGTCATGATCACTGACGAGATGCCTGAACGATTTCGGGTCGCACAGTCGCACCTGACAGTGGAGGGTGCCCCATAGCATGAAGGTTACTGCCTACCCATGGTAGAGGGTCAAGCACTTCCTTATGTTGAGAGCTCGGAAGTAACGGGCTTGTTCATGGTCACCACTCCAGAGATGATGGAGGCATCACGTCATCCGGGAGGAAACATGAAGGTACTGGTCCACAACGACGAGCCCAAGCGCTGGCAGGAAGCACTGGCGGCCCGCCTCCCCGAGGCCGAGATCTTCACCAGTGCGGCACCGGCAGCCAAGCGTCGCGAAGCCGACTATCTGGCGGCGTGGAAGCCTCCGGCGTCACTGCTGAGCGAGCTCGTGGCGCTCAAGGGCATCGTCAACCTGGGCGCCGGGGTGGATGCCCTGCTGAACAATCCCGAGCTCCCGGCCGGAGTGCCCATCGTCAAGCTGCGTGACGCCGGCATGGCCGAACCGATCGGTGATTATGTGCGCTATGGTCTGCTGCACTTCCAGCGTGACTTCGATCGCTACCGTCGCCAGCAGCATGCACGAGAGTGGCGGGAGCACACCATGTGCGACAAGGCCGACTGGCCGGTAGGCGTGCTGGGGCTGGGGGCCATCGGCGCCAGGGTCGCGACGATGATCGCTGCCGACGGCTTCCCGGTCCATGGCTGGTGCCGATCGCCCAAGCGTCTCGACGACATCACCTGCCACCACGGCGATAACGGCCTGGAGGCGCTGCTGAGCCAGGTGAAGAGCCTGGTGCTGCTGCTTCCCGATACTCCCGTCACCCGGCACATCATCAATGCGCGAACCCTCGCCCTGCTGCCCGAGGGCGCCAGCCTGATCAACCCAGGGCGAGGCACCCTGATCGACGAGGCGGCCCTGCTCGACGCCCTCGGCGCCAGCACTGTCGAGGGTCGCCTGCGCGGCGCCGTCCTCGATGCCTTTCCCGAGGAACCCCTGCCCGAGACGAGTCCGCTCTGGTCCCACCCGCGGGTGTGGATCACGCCCCACATGGCCGGGCCGACACCACTGGAGGTGGCTCTGGATCAGGTGGTCTCGGCGCTGCGGGCCTTCGAGGCGGGCGAGCCCCTGGAGACGGTGGACCCCGGGGCCGGCTACTGAAGAGCCCGTCAGGCCCTTCTCCCCCACGGGGTTATGCCTTTGTTACACGAGCCTCGACTCAGAAGGTACGCTGATAAGTGAGCCAATCACCGGCTTTTGGGAGGAGCATTATGACGCCTATCGACTACACGCCCAGTGACGCCCTGCTGGTCGTCGACATGCAGAACGACTTCTGCGAGGGTGGCGCCCTGGCGGTTGCCGGAGGCAGCGCGCTGGTGCCGGCAATCAATACCGAAATTGCCACGGCCCACGCAGCGGGCGCCCTGATCGTCGCCTCCCGGGACTGGCACCCCATCGACCACGCGAGCTTCGAACATCGTGGCGGCCCCTGGCCCGTGCACTGCGTGCAGGACACCCCGGGGGCGGCCTTCCATCCCGGTCTGGCGCTGCCCGCCGACACGGTACGCGTCAGCAAGGCCACGGCCTTCGACGCCGACGCCTACTCCGCCTTCGACGGCACAGGCCTGGCCGGCTATCTGCGCGACCGGGGCATCGACCGGGTGATCGTGTGCGGCCTGGCGCTGGACGTCTGCGTCAAGGCCACGGCGCTCGACGCCTGCCGGGAGGGCTTTGCGGTGCGCCTGCTCGAAGCCCTCAGCGCCGCGGTCGATCCCGACGCCATTGACGACGTGCGCAACGCGCTGCTCGAGGCCGGCGTCGAGGTGCGCCCATGAGCAAACTGCCCCCGCTGACGGTGGACGAGGACGAGCTGGCCCTGCTCACCGACTTCTACCAGCTGACCATGACCCAGGCCTACTGGAAGGAGGCCATGGACGGGGTCGCCACCTTCAGCCTGTTCTTCCGACGGCTGCCGCCTGAGCGTCGCTTCATGCTCGCCTGCGGGCAACAGCACGCCGCGGAACGGCTGGCCCGGCTGCGCTTTACCGACATGGCGCTTACGCGCCTGGCCGACACCGGCCTTTTCGAGGCGGGGTTTCTCGACTGGCTGGCCCGCTGGCGCTTCGAGGGCGACATCTGGACCCTGCCCGAGGGCACGCCGGTGTTCGCCAACGAGCCGCTGCTGGAAGTGGAGGCGCCTATCGCCCAGGCCCAGCTCCTCGAGAGCCTGGCGATGAACCTGGTGCAGCTGGAGACGGTGCTAGCGTCCAAGGCGGTGCGCATCGTGCTGGCGGCACGGGGCCGGCCGGTGGTGGACTTCGGCATGCGCCGCATGCACGGCATCGATGCCGCGGTGCGCGGGGTTCGCGCCTATCGCACCGCGGGGCTTGCCGGCACCAGCAACGTGCTCGGCGGATTGCGCCACGGCATGCCGCTTTCCGGCACCATGGCCCATAGCTATATTCTCGCCCACGATGATGAAGAGGCCGCCTTCGCCGCCTTCGCTCGCCACTACCCGGACACGACCCTGCTGGTCGATACCCACGATACCCTGGAAGGGGTGCGCAAGGTGATCGAACTGATGAACGCCGAACCGGGCATCCGAGTGGGTGCCGTGCGCCTCGACTCCGGTGACCTTGGCCAGCTTGCCCGGGAGACCCGGGCGCTGCTCGATGCCGCGGGGCACCAGGAGGTGAAGATCGTCGCCAGCAGCGGGCTGGATGAGTGGAAGATCGCGGCCCTGATCGAGGCCCGCGCTCCCATCGATGCCTTCGGGGTGGGCACCGAGATGGGCGTCTCCTCCGACGCTCCGGTCATCGATCTCTCCTACAAGCTGGTGGAGTACGCGGGAACCCCACGACTCAAGCACTCGCCGGGCAAGATCAACCTGCCCTGCCCCAAGCAGGTCTATCGCCGCCGGGACGCGCAAGGCCGCTACCTCGGCGACGTCATCGCCCTGCGCGATGAGACAGGCGTCGAAGGCGAGGCACTGCTGCATCCCATGGTGCGCGGCGGTCAACCGATCGAGGAAGGGATGGCCCTGGCCGAAGGGGCTCGCGAGCGAGTCAGTGACAGCCTGACTCGTCTTCCCGAGGAGCTGCTGCGACTGGAGGCTGGGCACGGCGACTACCCGGTCGAGCTCTCGTCGGCCCTGGAACATCTCCGCTCCATCACCTGATGCCCTTGCCTGATAGCGTCGCCGGCAATGCGGCATCTTCACGTCAAGGGGAACTTTAGGACCCACAGCGACCTCTTATCGCCAAAGGCCCTGCGGGCCACTCAGTTCCCATGATGGAGAGCGTCCATGCCCCAGCGAGCCATACGATGGTCCCGGCGCGGCGGCCAGTTGGCCCTATTTGCGCCCTGGCTGCTCGCCTGCCTGCCGCTGATGGCTCTGGCCAATGCACCGACCACGCCAGCCCAAAACGGCGCCGCTCCTCGGGCTGCCGCCGTCCCCTCAATAGCCTTACGCCCCTTCGCCGCGCGTTACCGGCTCGAGGTCGAGGGCTGGCCGGCCGCCTATGTCGACCATCGCCTCAGCCGTGAGGGTGACTACTGGGAAAGCCTGATGGAGACCGATATACGGGTCGCCCGCGGCAGTGAGCGCAGCCGTTTCATGATTCAGGACGAAGGAATTCAGTCACTCTATTACGCCAGCGGCTACGCACTGCTGGGCGTCGGCGACAGCTATCAACTCGATGCCGAGCCACTCGAGGCACTGCCAGATCGTCAGACGGCACTCTTCACGCTCTCCCGCCGCATCATCGGCGGCGACTGTGCCGACAGCCCCTGCGATATCCGCTACCTGGATCACAAGGGGCGCGAGGAGCGTCTCAGGGCCCACACTCAAGGCCGCTCACGGATCACGCTACCCGCGGGTAGCTTCGAGACGATCACGGCCGAAGCCTGGGAGGCCGACAAGCCGAGCCGCCGGCTGCTGTTTCGATTCCACCCCGAGGTACCCGGGCTGCTGCTGTCGGTCGACTATCACCGTGATGGCAAGCGCCGCAGCCAGCTGAGACTGAGCAGGCTAACCCTCCCTGACTAATGTCGCTTCAGCGGTTGGGCGCCTCAAGCCCGCCTGCTAGAGTAGCCGCTTTTCGAGACGCCGCCACGGGGCGGCCAATATAGGGAAGGGAGTCTCCATGCTGAGCGGCCTGCTGATCGTGCTGCTGCCCCTGGTAGTGGGTTACCTGATACCAATCCGACACCCTGCCGTGCTGGCGGCGATCAACCATGGGGTCAGTGCCTCGGTCTATGGCATCCTGCTGTTGATGGGCTTCAGCCTCGCCGGCCTCGATAACCTCGCCGGGCAGCTGTCGCGCATGGGCGGCCAGGCGCTGGCGTTGTTCGTGGTGACATCGGCCTGCAACCTGGTCGGTCTCTGGTGGCTATCGCGCCGCCTGGGGCTCACCGCCGACCCCGCCCGTGTGGTGCCCGGCGCCCCGACCAGCAAGCTCGCTGCCATGGCCGGCTCGCTGGCCCTGGTCGGTGTGGTAGTCCTCGGCGTGGCACTGGGGCTGGCCGCCGATCGGCTGACCACCCTGCCGCTCCACGCCATGGCCGAGACCCTGGCCGAGTGGGTGCTCTATATCCTGCTGGCCCTGATCGGCTGCCAGCTGCGCAACTCCGGCATGCCGCTGCGCCAGATCCTGCTCAACCACCACGGCCTGGCCATTGCCCTGACCCTTGCCGCCACCTCGCTCGTCGGCGGCCTGCTCGCCGCCCCACTGCTGGACCTGCGCTGGAACGAGGGGCTGGCCATGGCCGCCGGTTTTGGCTGGTACTCCCTGTCGGGCATTCTGGTGGGCGACGCCCTGGGGCCGGCGCTGGGCGGTGTCGCCTTCTTCAACGATCTGACCCGTGAGCTGGTCGCCTTCGTGCTGATCCCGCTGGTGATCCGCCGACACGCCGCCCTGGCCATCGGCTACGGCGGCGCCACCTCCATGGACTTCACCCTGCCGGTGATCCAGCAGCATGGGGGGGTCGGCTGCGTGCCGGTCGCGGTGGTCTCGGGCTTTCTGCTCTCCCTGCTGTCGCCGCCACTGATCCTGTTCCTGCTGACGCTGTGAGCCTCCTTGCACGGGGTTTGCACATTGCATGACGATTGGCTGCGCCGCCCGGGGTTATGCTGTTGGCCCATTCCGCCCGCGGTGAGGCAATCATGCGCCTGACTCTGCCACGCCCCGCCATTTCCCGGCTGGGCATCAAGCTGTTCGTGGTCATCCTGTCGGTCAATGTGGCCATCTCGGGCCTGGTGTTCCTGGCGGTGTCACGAAGCCTCGACCAGGGCTTCCTCGAGTACCTGGACAAGACCCAGACCCAGCGCGCCGAGACCCTCGTCAAGGGCCTCGCCGATGAGTGGTCACGCCGCGGCGACTGGCAGTGGCTGCGTGCCTCGCCCCGAGCCTGGTATCGTCTGGTGCGTCACCAGCTATGGCCAGGTGCCGGCCCTCCGCCGATGGGGCTGGAGCGGCGACTGGGCGACCCCAAGGACTTCGTGCTTCATGATGCCGAGGGGTTGCCGGTGATCGGCCTGCCCCCCAACAACGACGAGGAGGCCGCCACCCTGCGCTGGTTGCCCATCGAGCACGAGGGGCAGCGGGTCGGAACCCTCGGTTACCGCCCGCCGGAGCAGCTGATGGCCCGCATGGAGCACGTCTTCCTGACCCGCCAGCAGCGTAACCTGGGCATCATCACCGGCGCCCTCGGCCTGGCCTCGCTGCTGCTGGCCGGCGGTCTCTCCTGGTGGCTGGGGCGCCGTACCCGCGGCATGGCCCAGGCCACCCTGCGCCTGACCGAAGGGGATTACAGCACCCGCCTGCCAGAGCGCGGTCGTGATGAACTGTCTCGACTCTCGCGTGACTTCAATATCCTCGCCGCCACCCTGGAAGCCAGTCGTGAGGCGCGCAGTCGCTGGGTCTCGGATATTGCCCACGAGCTGCGCACACCGCTGGCGGTGCTGCGCGGAGAGATCGAGGCGATGCAGGACGGCATCCGGCCCCTGGAGCACGAAAGCCTGCACTCGCTCTCCCAGGAGGTGAAGCAGCTCGAGCGTCTGGTCGCCGACCTGCGGTTGCTCTCGCAAAGCGATGCCGGCGCCCTGGAGGTTCAGCTGGCACCACTCAATATCGCCGACAGCTTGCGCCAGCGTCTCGACGAAGGCAGCGGCTGGCTCGACGACAACGGCCTTACCCTGACGCAAGACATCCCCGAGTCGGCCTGGATCCGTGGTGATGCCAGCCGGCTGAGGCAGCTATGGAGCAACCTGCTGGATAACACCTGCGCCTATACGCACCCCCCCGGCCAATTGCACGTCAGCCTCGAAAACGGCCCTGGTGGCGTCCGAATCCTGTGGGATGACAGCGCACCGGGAGTCCCGGACTCCCAGCTGTCGCGGCTCTCCGAACGCCTCTACCGGGTCGAGGGGTCGCGCAGCCGGGCTAGCGGTGGCAGTGGTCTGGGACTCTCCATTGCCACCGCCCTGGTCAAGGCCCACGGCGGCCGGATGACCGCTGCCCCTTCGCCACTGGGTGGGTTACGCTGGATCCTGAGCTTCCCGCCTCTCGATGACGCCACGCTCAAGGAGAAGAGAGCATGACCTCGGCCGAGCACCCTCAACGCATCCTGATCGTCGAGGATGAACCCAAGATCGCCCGACTGGTGGCCGACTACCTGGCCGGCAGTGGCTTCGAGCCCCATCACCTGGACCATGGCAACAGCGTGTTACCGTGGCTGGAGGAGACGCGCCAGGCCGCCGAGGGACCGGCGCTGGTGCTCCTCGACCTGATGCTGCCCGGCACCGACGGCCTAACCCTGTGTCGCGAGATCCGTCAGCGCTGGCCTGCCCTGCCGGTGATCATGCTTACCGCCCGGGTCGAGGAGGTCGACCGCCTGCTGGGGCTCGAACTGGGCGCCGATGACTACATCTGCAAGCCGTTCAGTCCTCGAGAGGTCGTCGCCAGGGTCAAGGCGGTGCTGCGCCGCACCCAGCTGGCCAATGAGCCTGACGCCCTGGGCAGTGATCTGATACTGGATGAGGAGGGCTGGCGTGCCCTGGCGGATGGTCACGACCTCGCGCTTACCGCCGTGGAGTACCAGCTTCTCAAGGTGATGATGCATGCCCCGGGGCGTATCTTTTCCCGTGACCAGCTGATGGACCATATGTACCGGGACCACCGCATCGTCTCCGAGCGCACCGTCGACAGCCACGTCAAGAAACTGCGCAGAAAGATTGCCGATATATGGCCCGAGCGCGAGGTGATCCGCTCCGTCTACGGGGTCGGCTACAAGTATCAGCCCGAGGAGTGAACTGCACCACCTTTGCACCTTCGCTGCATGGCCCTTGCACAGGGCCGGCGCAAGGTAGTCGTTGTCAACCCAGGAGAAACAGGAGTCTTCTCATGCAGACCAGACGCTACCGCAAGATGCTTGCCCCCGCCCTCCTCGCCATGGCGATCGCCCCGCTGGCACTCCAGGCCAGCGCTGCGCCCGGCGACGGCGAGCGTGCCGAGAGTCGCCAGCAGTGGCAGGAAGCCCGCGCCGAACGCCACGCCGAGAAACGCGCTGAACTCTTCGAGCGTGCCGGACTCGATGCGGAGACTCGCGCAGCCCTCGAGAGCGCCCACCGCGAACATCGCGAAGCGATGGCCGAGCTGCGCGAGGAGCATCGTGAGCGTATCGACGAGTTGCTCAGTGACGAGCAGCGGAGCGCTCTCGACGAGGCACGCCGCGAGATGCACGAGGAGCACCACGCCAGCAGGCACCAGCCCTCGGCCGAGGTCCTGCAGCACCGCATGCGTGCGATGGTCGACGGCTGGGACCTCTCCGACGAGGAGCGTGACGAGCTGCGCGAACTGCGCCAGGCTCACTATGCCGAGATGGCCGAATTGCGCGATCGTGACTTCGACTCCCGTCAAGAGCGTCGCGAGGCTTACCAGAAACTCCGCGACGAGCACCGAGCCGCACTGGCCGAGCTGCTGAACGATGAGCAGTTCGAGGAGATGCAGCAGACCGCCCGCATGGCCCACGGCAAGCGGCACGGCCACCACGCTGGCAATGGCAATGGCAATGGCAATGGCAATGGCAATGGCAATGGCAATGGCAATGGCAATGGCAATGGCAATGGCAACGACTGATACGCTACGCTGAACCAGTAGTGGAAGAGGGCCGGGGCACACCCGGCCCCTTTTCATGCTGGCTGATGACTGCTGGCTGATGACCGATAGCTACCGGATCTTGCCAATGACGACTGACCGCAGACACCAGGGACCGGCCTTCAAGGTGGCCTTGGTCGGAGGCATCCTCACCACCCTGGCGGCCCTGGCGATGGCCCTGTCTGGCCCGGCCTATCGCATGGATCTGCTTACTCTGGGAAATGCCTTCGGCCTGCTGCGCTACGGTGCCTTTACCGCCCTCGGCGCTGCGGGACTGGGTCTGGTGGCTCTGCTGATTGCCCTCGTCACTCGTCGCGCCCTGCCCGCACTGCTCGGCAGCCTGGTGATACTGGCCGGTGGAGCACTGGTCGCCATACCCTGGCTGCAGCTTCAGCAGGCCCAGGCGGTGCCGCCGATCCATGACATCACCACCGATATGCAGGACCCGCCCGCCTTCGTGGCTCTTATCGAGGCACGCAGGGCCGCGCCCAATGCGGTGGAGTATCCCGGCGAAACGACCGCACAGCAGCAGCGCGACGCCTATCCGGCGATCCAGCCGTTGATACTCGATGCGCCTCTAGAGGCGGTACGAGAGGCCGCCGAAGCCGGGGTAGCCAGTGCCGGGTGGGACGTTGCCGCGGTCAGTGACACAAGAATCGAGGCCACGGCAACCACGACCTGGTTCGGTTTCAAGGATGATGTGGTGATCCGACTGAACGAGACGGATGACGGCACTCGGGTAGACATGCGCTCCGCCTCCCGGCTGGGGGTCAGCGACGTCGGCACCAACGCGGCGCGCATCCTGACCTTTATGGACGACCTGGTGCGACGCCTGGAGTCGGCTGACTAATCTTTCGGGGCTCGCCGTTGGGCCGACCGACAGCGCCAGGCCGGCCCGACACATTATTCGAAGGTGGCACAGACGTCGGTCTGCTCCGCTGGCCGATGAGTTTCTTCATGCGTCAGTGCTTCGCTGGTCGCCTCCAGCGATACGCTCCACTGATGATCGGTGCCCTTGGGGTCACAGGCCCCTTCGCTGCCTCCACCGAAGTTGGAGTCGATCCAGTAGTGCACCTCGTAGCTGCCGTCCTCCTTCAGCACGCCGGGAAAATCAAGCGAGAAGGCCGGGGCCTCATCGGCGGAGACGGTACCGGATTTCGTGGCTATCACGTCGCCGGTGCCTGCATCGACGACAGCCGCATGGACCTCCTGGCCGCCATGCGCCCCATTGAAGGTCCCATCCCCCTCGAAGGTGAGATCATGGCCATCGTTGGCCATGATCAGGGGAGCGGCGAACAGCAGGGAAAACAGCATGCACCGTAGCGGAGTCTTGCCAGTAAGCGTTGAAGTGGTCATCTTGCACCTCTTGAGCGTATCCAGATGAGCGATCGGGTCCTGTGGACCTAAGCCCAGCGTAGTCCATTCTCGTTACCACCTCGCTTCATCCTGGCAATGCTCCGGAGGAATCAGAAGAGGAACAACGGGCTAGCATTCAGATAGGCCCAGGTCTGGTTCACCCGTATTGTCAAGCGAGCCGGGCAGCCTTGCGGCATCGCAACATAAAGGCGTAACGTAATAGCTCCGCTCTTTAGCAAGCAAAGGAGTTGCCATGTCTCGCTCCTCCGATAACGAGGGTTACCGGGTTCCGCTTCCTGGCAGCGCCCTTGTTGCCGCCTGGCGCCGGGGCTACGGCCTGGCCGAGCTGCGTCGCGACCTGCTCGCCGGGTTGACCATCGGTATCGTCGCCGTCCCGCTCTCCATGGCGCTGGCCATCGCCACCGGCGTTCCCCCCCAGCACGGCCTCTATACCGCCATCGTCGCCGGCGCGATCATCGCCCTCACCGGCGGCTCGCGCTTCAACGCCTCCGGCCCCACCGCCGCCTTCGTGGTGATCTTGTTCCCCATCGTCGCCAACCACGGCATCGGCGGACTGCTGATCGCCACCCTGATGGCCGGACTGATCCTGATGGCCCTGGGCCTGGCGCGACTGGGTAGCCTGATACAGTTCGTCCCCTACCCGGTGGTACTGGGCTTTACCGCCGGTATCGCCGTGGTCATCGCCCTGTTGCAGCTGCCGGACTTCCTGGGGCTCTCGCTCGAGCTTGGCGAAAGCACGCCGGGCAATGCGCTGCGAATCCTGAAGGCGTTGTCCGAGCTGGCCCCCGCCGAGCTGAGCATCGGCCTGATCACGCTCGCCACCCTGGTGCTGTGGCCGCGGCTCAAGCTGCCGGTTCCTGCCCCGCTGGCAGGGCTCGCGGTGGGTACCCTGGCGGCCCTGGCCGCGGGAGCCGCCGGCATCGAGATCGACACCATCGCCTCGCGCTTCAGCTGGACCCTTCACGGCGAGAGCGGCAGCGGCATCCCGCCTTTCGCTCCGAGCCTGGTGCTGCCCTGGCAGCTTCCCGGTCCGGACGGCACTCCGCTGGTGGTTGACTTTGACCTGATTCGCGAACTGCTGGGCCCGGCTCTCGCCATCGCCATGCTGGGCGCCATCGAGTCGCTGCTGTGCGCCGTGGTGGCCGATGGCCTTACCCGCTCCCGCCATGACCCCAATGCCGAACTGGTGGGCCAGGGGTTGGGCAATATCATCGCGCCCTTCTTCGGTGGCATCACCGCCACCGCGGCACTGGCACGCACCGCTACCAATATCCGCAGTGGCGCCTTCTCTCCGCTGGCCGCCGTCATTCATGCCCTGGTGGTACTGCTGGCGGTAGTACTGCTGTCGGGAGTGCTGGCCCTGGTGCCCATGGCGGCACTGGCTGCCCTGCTGTTTATCATCGCCTGGAACATGAGCGAGGCACGGCACTTCGCCCACACCCTGAAGAGTGCCCCGGCCAGCGATGTTGCCATCCTGGTGATCTGCTTCGCGCTGACGGTGGTGTTCGATATGGTGCTGGCGGTGGCGGTGGGCATGGGACTGGCGGCGGCGCTGTTCATCCGTCGCATGGCCGAAGTGACACAGACTCGTCGGCTCGACGAGAGTGATCATGACGGCAACATGGACCTGCCACCGGGAGTGGCTCTCTACGATATCGACGGCCCGCTGTTCTTCGGCGCCGCCGAGAAGGCGATCTCGTCGCTGCAGGTAGTCGATAGGGAGATCCGCGTGATGCTGCTCGATATGCATGATGTGCCCAGCCTCGACGCCACCGCCATCGTCGCCCTGCGGACCCTAGCCGAGGAACTGCATGAGCGCGGCATCGGCCTGGTATTCGTGGGACTGCCGGCCCCGCTGATCCTCAAGTTGCGCCGCGCCGGCCTGCACCGTGAAGCGGGCCGATTGGCGATGGTGACCAACCAGGGCCATGCACTACGCCTCGCCGAACGCTGGCTGGCGGGCTCATCGGGCTAGGCCACCCGGCTGCGTAGGGTCCAGGGGAGACTGGCCGTCAGGGTAACTTCTCGACCATAGTAAGAGAACCCACGGCCACTCGATGAGGTCACCATGGCCGCACTACCCGACTGGCGGGTGAGCCGCTGGCTCAACTGCGACACGCCCCTGACGCTCGGTATGCTGCGGGGGCGCGTGGTACTGGTCCATGTCTTCCAGATGCTCTGTCCCGGCTGTGTCCTCCACGGCCTGCCGCAGACCCAGCGGATTGCCCGCCGGCTGGTCGATGTTCCGCTGAGCGTGGTGGGGCTTCACAGCGTCTTCGAACACCATGACGTGATGACGCCCCATGCGCTGGCGGTCTTTCTGGCCGAGAACCGCTACGCCTTCCCGGTCGGCGTCGATACCGCCAGCCGCGATGACGATCCTCGACCATATACGATGCGCGCCTGGGCACTGGAGGGCACTCCCACCACGCTGTTGATCGATATCCGCGGCCGGCTCCGCTACCGTCACTTCGGCATCGAGGAGGATCTGACGCTGGGCGTGCATCTGGGCCAGTTGCTGCAGGAGGCCGAAAGGCTCGGTGCGAGCGGACCCCAGGGGACGGCGGACGACGCGAGGAGGTAGAATCACGCTGCCGCCAAGAGAAGACTCTCCTCGATACCGACAGGATCCCCAATGCCTCGAGTTCGCTCCCGCCCTACCCCTCTGCTGATCCTGGCCACACTCTCCTTGTTGCTTGCCGGCTGTGGCAACGACAACGAAGTGGGCGATGTCTCGCTGGGCCTGTTCACCACCAAGGACATCAAGATCGAGAGGCTCACCGACCCCAAGGTTCCCGGGGTGACCTGTCACCTCAGCAATATCGAGGCCGACCTCGACTTCGCCGACCCTTCCGACAGCAGCCTTGCCTGCCGCCAGACCGGTCCCATCACCCCCGCCATGCTGGCGGATATCGACACCTCGGCGAGTGGCGAGCTGCTCTATCGCCGATCCAAGAGTGTACTGTTCAAGAGCCTCAAGGTGCGCCGCATCTTCGACGCCGACAACCAGACGCTGCTGTATCTGGTCTACAGCACCAAGGAGACCAGCGGCAGCTTCAAGCATGCCCTGAGCAGCGTGCCACTCTGGAACACCCAGGCCTGGCAGGCACCCGTCGGCGAGTAGGGAGGGGGTCGGCCACGCCGGATGGCGCGGCCGACGGGATCGAAGCCATTCGGAGCAGCGCCCCGAATGGCATGAGGTTAGAAGAAGCCCATCGGATTGATGTCGTAGCTGACCAGCAGGTTCTTGGTCTGCTGGTAGTGCTCGAGGGCCACCTTGTGGGTCTCTCGACCGACGCCGGACTTCTTGTAGCCGCCGAAGGCCGCATGCGCCGGATACTGGTGGTAGCAGTTGGTCCATACGCGACCGGCCTGGATGCCACGCCCCATGCGGAAGGCCACATTGATGTCGCGACTCCAGACGCCGGCACCGAGGCCGAACTCGGTATCGTTGGCGATCGCCAGCGCCTCCTCCTCGTCCTTGAAGGTGGTCACCGCCACCACCGGCCCGAAGATCTCCTCCTGGAAGACGCGCATCTTGTTGTGGCCCTTGAGCAGCGTCGGCTCGATATAGAAGCCCTTGTCATAGGCCGGATCGAAGCTCGCCTTGTCACCGCCGGTGAGCACCTCCGCCCCCTCCTCCCGGGCGATATCCATATAGGACATGATCTTGTCGAACTGCTCCTGGGAGGCCTGGGCCCCCACCTGGACATCGGTATCCAGCGGGTTGCCGCGCTTGATCTGCCCGACCTTCTCCATCACCTTGGCCATGAAGGCGTCGTACATGGACTCCTGGATCAAGGCACGGGAGGGGCAGGTGCACACCTCACCCTGGTTGAAGAAGGCCAGCACCAGCCCCTCGGCGGCCTTGTCGATAAACGCCGGTTCGGCATTCATGATGTCGGCGAAATAGATGTTCGGCGACTTGCCACCCAGCTCCACGGTGGAGGGAATGATGTTCTCGGCGGCACACTTGAGGATATGCGCGCCTACCGGGGTCGAGCCGGTGAAGGCGATCTTGGCGATGCGCGGGCTTCCGGCAAGCGCCTGGCCCGCCTCGGCACCGTAGCCATTGACGATATTGACCACGCCCGGGGGCAGCAGATCGCCGATCACCTCCATCAGCTTGAGAATCGAGGCGGGCGTCTGCTCGGCGGGCTTGAGCACCACGCAGTTGCCCGCGGCCAGGGCCGGCGCCAGCTTCCAGACGGCCATCAGCAGCGGGAAGTTCCAGGGAATGATCTGCCCCACCACGCCCAGCGGCTCATGGAAGTGATAGGCCACGGTATTGGCGTCGATATCGGCGGCGCTGCCCTCCTGGGCACGAATGCAGCCGGCGAAGTAGCGGAAGTGATCGACGGCCAGCGGCAGGTCGGCGTTGAGGGTCTCGCGAACCGCCTTGCCGTTGTCCCAGGTCTCGGCGACCGCCAGCATCTCGATATTCTGTTCGATGCGATCGGCGATCCTGAGCAGTATGTTGGAGCGCTCCGCGGCGGAGGTCTTGCCCCAGGCCGGTGCCGCGGCATGCGCCGCATCCAGCGCCTTGTCGATATCCTCGGCGCCGGAGCGGGGAATCTCGCAGAATACCTCGCCGTTGACCGGGCTGACGTTGTCGAAGTACTGCCCCTTGACCGGCGGAACGAACTCGCCCCCGATATAGTTGCCGTACCGCGACTCGAAGTCGACGACCGCACCGGACTGGCCCGGGTTGGCATAGATCATGGCATGCTCCTGAGTATTATCGTTGTATGGACACTGCCCTGCCATTCTTGGTCGTGACAGCAACCGATGACATACTCCGTTGGTCGAAACCACTCTCCTTGACAGCCACTCCTCTGGACTGGCTCTTCCACTGAATCTCAGGCCTGAGACATTTCGTCCCAATGATCCAGGGAGACCAGAGTGGTGGTGAGACGGACTTGCAGCGCTTCGAGAACCGGGGGTATCGACGCCAACTCTCCTTCGGCAGCCAGGCGTTCGATCCGCGCCGCCAACTCCGCTACCGTTACCGTCCCCAGGCTCGAGGACTCCCCCTTCAGCTGGTGCGCGGCATGGCGCAATCGGTCGGCGTCACTCGACGCGAGTGCCGAGGTGATCTGAGCGAGGTGCGCCCCGCTCTGGTCGCGGTAAAGCGCCACCAGCCGCGTAAGCCCCGGTTTTCCGAGAGAGTCGAGCAGAGAGTTCAGGACCCGAGGATCCAGCAGCGCCTGCTGGCTCATGACCAGCGGCTCCCCCGGCTCTCCCTCGTCGCCCCCCAGGTGACGCCTCAACACCTCCAGCAGGGGCTCCGGGAGCAGAGGCTTGGCAAGATAGCCATTCATCCCCGCGGCCAGACAGCTCGATGGCTCGCCTCCCGGGCCGCCGGCGGTCATCGCCACGATGGGCACCTCGGTCAGCCAGCCCTGGCGCCGACGAAGGCGGCGAGTCACCTCCAACCCATCCATATCCGGCATCTGCACGTCCATGAAGATCAGGTCAAACTGCCGTTGCCGGGTCAGGGTCAACGCCTCGCTCCCCGAGTCGGCCAGGCTTACCCGGCAGCCCAGCCGCTCGAGCATCGCACGGGCGACCCGCTGGTTGACGGGGTTATCCTCCACTACCAGCAACTCTGCCCCCGGCAGGTGCTTCCCGGAGAGTTGCCTGCTCGCGCTGCGCCGCGCAGCGGCGTCCCGCACCGGCTCGGTGGCGGGCACCAGCGGCAGCAGGCACCAGAAGCGGCTGCCGATCCCGGGCTCGCTCTGCATGTCGAGGCGTCCCCCCATGGCGTCGATCAGACGACGCGAGATCGCCAGGCCCAGGCCGGTGCCACCGAAGCGTCGCGCGATGGAAGCATCGCCCTGCCGGAATGGCTCGAAGAGATGCTTGTGTTGCTCGGCTGGGATGCCGCACCCCGAATCACGCACCTCGAGGCGCAGGGTATCGGCACCCTCGGGCGTCGCCTCGACAATGACCTCCCCCTCCCCGGTGAACTTCACGGCGTTGGACACCAGATTGAGCAGCACCTGGCGCAGTCGCGCCGGATCCCCCATCACCCAGGCCGGCAGCTCCTCGGAGATTCGCGCCTCGAGTCCGATCCCGCGTGACTCGGCGCGCGCCATGAACACCGTCACCGCCCCCTCCACCAGCGTGGCAAGCGATAATGGCTGGCACTCCAGATCGAGATGCCCGGACTCGATCTTGGAGAAGTCCAGCAACTCATTGATCAGCCCCAGCAGCAGGTTGGCGCTGTCATGAAGGGTGGTCGCATACTGACGAGGTCGCTCCGCAAGAGGCTCTTCCAGCAGCAGGTCGCTCATGCCGATGACACCGTTGAGAGGCGTGCGGATCTCATGACTCACCGTGGCCAGGAACTCCGACTTGGCCTGGTTCGCCGACTCGGCACGTCGCACGGCTGCCTGTAGCTGATGGCTGAGTATTTCCAGATCACGGCGGGCAGTGGCATTGTCGCGGGCCTCGCGGAACAACATGACCGCAACCAGCAGCGCGGAGAAGCTCATGGCCAGGATCAGCAGCAACAGCAGGCCATGGAGTCGTTGCTGTTGACGACGCTGGAGGGTCGCACGCTCGGCCAGGTAGCCATTGACGGCAATCACCAGGCGCTCGGTGCGGCTTCCCAGTATCTCCAGACGCTCCTCGAGACGCTGCCGGCTTTCGGTAGTGAGCGCCTCGAGCTCGCCGATCATGCCGTCCAGCTCACCGATCCGGCGTTCGATATCCTCGAGCAGCTCGACTACCGCGGGTGCCTTCGCCAACAGTTCGGCAACGCCACTCTGCCCCAGCATATGCATGCGGCTATAGAACAGCTCGAAGCGCAGCCGGAGCCCGTCGAGGGTGGCATCGGGCTGTACCAGATAGCTGCGCATCTGGACGGTTTCACGGTCGATCCGATAGGCGTGCCAACCGGTCCCCTCGGCGACTCTGCCCACCAGGCTATCCTGGCGCCAGGCAACCAGGCTGACCACGATCAGGGCCGCGGCAAACAGCACCAGGGCGCTGATCGCCCCCAGCCTCAGCCGCAGGGGCAACCTCAACATCCGCCACCCCCTGTCGAGTGCGCCCAATCACCGCATATGCAATCAGCGCACATGAATGCTGGCCACATGCCATACCGAACGAAAGCGCACCGCTTCGGTATGCAGCTCCGGATGATCACCGAAGGGATAGAGCACGAAGAGCGGGCCGAGTTCGCGTATCGGCATCGGCTCGCCATCACGACTCATGGCCAGAATCACGTCATAGTCATGCAGCTCCTGAACGGGAATCTCCGCTCGAAACTTGTTCAGGGCCTGCACGACGATACTATCGCCCTGCGCCC
The DNA here is from genome assembly GCF_947501415.1 of uncultured Halomonas sp. Lineage (GTDB taxonomy): Bacteria > Pseudomonadota > Gammaproteobacteria > Pseudomonadales > Halomonadaceae > Halomonas. The sequence continues at coordinate 99,029 of NZ_CANMVL010000013.1, forward strand.
CCACCGCCGCGAGCACCTCGCGCATCAGAGGGCCCCGAAAGCAGCTGGTCGCACGGTGCCATGGGGTTCGAGTACAGACCGTCAGTGGCGAGAGACTCCCCAGCAGCTCGCGGTCGAAGTGCGCCTGGCTGCCGGCATTGGTGTGGGTGATATTCCCGGTGACGGTCAGCAACACCTCGCCTTCCGGCGCAGGCAGCCCATCGCCGATAGCGGATGCGGGCAGACCGGCCAGCAGGAAGGCGAGGCAAATAACGATCGTCTGGCGCATGACGGCCATCCCCTTCAATCGAGTTTGGTGCGTCAGACTACGCGATCACATCGGTATGGTCAGGTGAACGCACCCACGCATCATGCGACGTATCGATGCGGGGCTTCAGGCTCTCGCCGCCAGAGCGTTGAGAGCGTGACCGGCGTTCTCGGTTTGTCAGGGGAACGTTTGCCCGCTGACAACTGCCCGTCCTTGCGGCGGGTCAGCTTGTATTTCCAGGCCCAGTAGCGGGCGCCGATGTTGTAGCTGGCATTGAGATCCGCATTGTATTGCTTGCCGTTCTGGAAGGTGGCGAGTTCGTGCTGCGCCTTGTCCCGCTTGATGCGACCCGAGCCATCGAAGGCCCAGGAGGAGGTGCCTCGCGGGTAGACATGGACGACCCGGCCGCCGGCCTCGACCATCTTCTGCTCGATCAGCGTGGCCAGTCGGCGATGCAGCCAGTGGTGGAAGCGCTGGCGCAGTCCCGACCGCTTCTTGCCGGCCCTGGGCCGCCAGCCCTTCAGATCCTCCAGCACGATCACATCGGCCCCATGCTCCAGGGCGAAGTCGACCAGTCGGCGGGAGGTCTGCTGGGCCATCTGCTCGTTGATGTGCTGGGCCTTGCGGTACCACGTCCGCCCAAACCCTTTCGAGAGCTTGGCGGTCTTGCGCGCCTTGCGGCGGATCAGCGTGGCGCGCTTGTCACGACGGTCCATGTCCGCGGCGGGGTGGAAGCCCCCCCTCGCCGCGACGGTGCCGTTCGGTGTCACGATGCTGGCCGTGGCCAGCGTATTGATCCCCAGATCAACGGCGCAGACGCGCTGTCGATCGGGAAGAGAGGGTGGCGTCATCTCTACCGGCACTGCCAGGTGGCAGCGCCGGTTGAGTACCAGCGTCGGTGATTTGATGGTACCCAGGTGATGCCGTTGGCGTACCGCCTTGATGGCCACCTCATGCCACAGCCACTCATTGCCGTCCCACAGCTTCAGGCTGGCAGTCGTGAACTCAGCATCGAACTTGACCAACTGCCCGCGGTACATCACCGGATAGCAGCCGGCGATCGGATTGAAGCGTGGTGGCTTGGCGTCGCGGCGAGCGCGATCGCCCGACTGCCAGGCCCGATAGCGGGTCAGGTAACTGGATACCTGGCCCTTGACAAACTCGATGGCCGCCCGGCGAAGGTAGGACGGGAACTTGTAGAAACGCTTGGCGAAGTAGAGGTGGCGAGGCGAGGGGTTTTTCTTGGTAGGGTGCATCAGCCGCTCCACGGCAGCGGCAAAACTCGGTGCCTGCTGTAGCGATGGCCAGTTGCTCAGTACCACCACCGACAACGCACGGCAGAACTGTCGGTATTCCGCCAGCGTCAAGCGCACCAGGTGTCGCTGCTGCGCCGTGGCGTGTAGAGGCCACTTGTCCGTGCGAATCAAGGTTCGAGTCATGGAAAAAGGCTAAGCCATTAGCTGATATTTATCCAGTAAACGCCTTGGCTTTTGCCAAGGCTCGCCGCTTAACTAGCGCATCACGCTCCGCGTCGATGCGTAGGATGCGCGGCCGATTTGCTCAACGAAGGCCGGGGGCATGGTCGCCCCCGGCATGATGCCTGGTCGAAGGAGAGTAACGACGGTCAGCCGTGGAGGTCGTGCTTCTCCTCCCGGGGCTTGATGACCACCAGGTCCTCGTAGGCATGCCAGCTGGCGAAGCCCAGCACCGGCAGGATAAGCGCCAGACCAATATAGAAGGTCAACACCCCGACCAGCACACAGCCGGTGAGAATCGCGGCCCAGAGCAGCATCGGACGGAAGTTTCTGGATACCGAACGAATGCTGGCCTCGATGCCCTCCATGAAGGTCAGATCCTGATCCATCAGGGTCGGAATGGCCACTACGCTGATGGCGAAGGCGCCAAAGGCCAGGATGCTTCCCAGCACGGTACCGACGGCGATCATGCCGAGCCCCTGGGGGGTTGTCAGCAGGGCGGCATAGAGATCCGTCGGGCTTGGCACCTCGAAGCCGAAGAAGAGGGCAAACAGCAGGGTCGCCACACGAATCCAGGCGAGGAAGAAGATCATCATCATGACCCCCATCATCGCCAGCTGGCCGGCATGGGGCCGCCAGGCGCCGAAGGCATCCCCAAGATGCGGGGCGCGACTGGCCTCCAGTGCACGACTGATGCCATAGGAGCCTACCGCCACCAGCGGGCCAATGAACATGAAGCCCGCCACCAGCGGGAGCAGCCAGTGCCACAGGCCCAGATAGATGGCGCCGACGGTAACGGCGATACTCAGCCCCACCCAGAACATGCCGTACGCGAGACTGACGACGGCAGCCTGGCGAAAATCCTCGATGCCGGCGGCGAGCCAGGCCCTGGGTCGCTCCATGCCGACCGGCTGGATGGTGATCTTCACGCCGGGCCCTGCCGACGCGTCCCGTGATTTCTCAGTTGCCGCATTCATGAGTCACCTCTCTTCGCCGACGAGTGCCCGACCGACTCGGGCGCCGCGTGGATGGCCTCGGATCATCACCGGGTCATCGAAACGCATTAACGAGGGTCTATCGTTAACTATGCCTTAATCTAGTTGATCGGGATCAACTCTGCCGGAAATCGCGCCGATCTCATTCCACGCTCAGGTCACTGCCAGAACGCAGAGGGCCCCGACGCGATGTCGAGGCCCTCTGCGAAACCGAATGGTGCGGCAGGATGCCTGCCGCGATCAACGCACGATCATTACCGATACCCTGGAGTGGTGTACCACATGCTCGGCATTCGGCCCCAGCACGTAATCGGCGAACTTGCGCTTGTTATGGGAGGCCATCACGATCAGGTCCACCTCGAGCTTCTTCGCCGCCTTGACGATCGCCTCCCAGGGCGAGCCATCGACGATGACGCTCTGGACCGTGATATCGTCAGGCACGTGCTCGCGAATAAACTCGTGCTGCGCCTCGGTGATCGCCGCATGGGCCTTCTTGGCGAAATCCTTGGGAAAATAGGAGCCGACCAGCGGCATGCGGTAGTCCGGCAGCACCGTCACCACATGCAGCGACGCTCCGAAGCTGCGGCACAGCGCCAGCGCCGTCGGTAGCGCCTTGGCCCAGGAGGCCTCCTCGTTGAGGTCCACCGTCAACATGATCTTCTGATACATGACACTCTCCCTCAGGCAGACGCCGCAGCGGCGTCACGATCACGCCGTCGACGCTGCAACATTACGACCAGGCCGAAGACCAGGAAGGCCGGAATCCACATCAGCTCCTTGGTCCAGCGATCCACCGGCGCGAGTACCTGAATGATCTCCTGGTCGAAGTCGAAGCCCAGGTCCGACGCCTCGCTGCCGAAGGTCACCATGTCGACCACGGCCCTGTCCTCTTCGATGATCAGCTCCAGGCCCAGGTTCTCCAGCCGCTCCTCGCCGGTCTCGCCACTCGGCACCGGCAGCTGCATATAGGTGGTCAACGGATCACCGAAGTCATCCTCGCCAAGGATCTGCAACCGCAACGTACTCTCCTCGTCCACGCTGCCAAGCGCCTCGACAAACTGTGCCGGCGGAATCTCCTGATAGGGGTCATGGAGCTGATCCATCCAGAAGCCCGGCCGAAACAGGGTAAAGGCCACCAGCAGCAGCACGATGGACTCATACCAGCGGTTACGGGCGATCATGAACCCCTGGGTGGCCGCCGCGAAGATCAGCATGGCGATCGTCGACACCACGAAGATCAGCACCCCCTGCAGGGCGGTGACATCGATCAGCAGCAGGTCGGTATTGAAGATGAACAGGAACGGCAACGCGGCGGTGCGCAGGCTGTAGTAGAAGGCCTGGAAGCCGGTACGTATCGGGTCACCGCCAGAGACCGCCGCCGCGGCAAAGGAGGCGAGCCCCACCGGCGGCGTCACATCCGCCATGATGCCGAAGTAGAACACGAACAGGTGTACGGCGATCAACGGTACCAGCAGGCCGTTCTGCTCACCCAGCTGGACGATCACCGGCGCCAGTAGCGCCGACACCACGATGTAGTTGGCCGTGGTGGGCAGCCCCATGCCGAGAATCAGGCTGAGCACCGCGGTGAAGATCAGGATCAGCATCAGGTTGCCCATGGAGAGGATCTCCACCACATCGGCAAGCACCAGGCCGACGCCGGTCTGGGACACCGCACCGACGATGATGCCGGCGGTGGCGGTGGCGATGCCGATGCCGATCATGTTGCGGGCACCGGTGACCAGGCCGCTCCACAGGTCCATGACCCCCTCGCGCAGGTCCGCCGCCATGTCACTGCGCCCACGGAAGATCGATGTGATGGGACGCTGGGTGAGGATGATGAAGACCATGAACACCGTGGCCCAGAAGGCCGACAGCCCCGGCGAGAGGCGCTCCACCATCAAGCACCAGATCAGCACGATCACCGGCAGGATGAACTGCAGGCCGACCATCACCGTGGGACGGGTCTGGGGCAGCTTGTAGATGGGTGCATCGGGGTCATCGAGCTCCAGCTCGGGATAGCGGGAGGCAACCTTGAGCAGCCCCACATAGATCACCGCCAGTCCGGCGGCCACCACCCAGGGCGTCGCACCACCCAGCACCGGCTTCAACCAGCCCAGGCCATAGTAGACCACGAGAGCCGTGATCATCATCAGGAGCAGGCCTCCGAGGAAGCCGATCGCCTTGCGCACCAGCGGCTTGGGCGGGTTGCTGCTCTCCAGGCCCTGGAGGCCGGCCTTGAGCGCCTCGAGATGAACGATATAGATCAACGCGATATAGGAGATCAATGCCGGCAGGAAGGCGTGCTTGATCACCTCCACGTAGGAGATGCCCACATACTCGACCATCAGGAAGGCCGCGGCCCCCATGACCGGCGGCATGATCTGACCATTGACCGAGGAGGAGACCTCCACCGCGCCGGCCTTCTCCGCCGAGAAGCCGACACGCTTCATCATCGGTACCGTGAAGGTGCCGGTGGTCACCACGTTGGCGATGGAGGAACCGGAGATCAGGCCGGTCATGCCCGAGGCCACCACGGCGGCCTTGGCCGGCCCGCCCTTGTAGTGGCCCAGCAGCGAGAAGGCGACCTTGATGAAATAGTTGCCGGCGCCGGCCTTGTCGAGCAGCGCACCGAACAGCACGAACAGGAACACGAAGCTGGTCGAGACCCCCAGCGCAATGCCGAAGACCCCCTGGGTCGTCAACCACTGATGGTTGACCAGACCGTAGAGGCTGACCCCGCGGTGGGACAGGATGCCCGGCATGTAGGGCCCGGCCAGCGAGTAGATGATGAAGATCGAGGCGATGATCATCAGCGGCGGACCGAGCGCCCGTCGCGTGGCCTCGAGCAGCAGCAGGATACCCGCCACACCGATGATCACGTCCTGCAGTATCGGCGCACCGGGACGCTGGGCCAACTGTTCGTAGAACATGAACATGTAGGCACCACAGAAGGCCGCCGCGGCCGCCAGGACCCAGTCCTGAACGGGGATGCGATCACGGGGCGAACGCTTGAGCGCGGGATAGGCCATATAGGCCAGGAAGAGCGCGAAGGCCAGGTGAATGGAGCGGGACTCGGTGGCGTTGAAGACCCCGAAGCCCAGCATGAACGGCAGTGGAGACGCGATCCACAGCTGGAAGAGCGACCAGGCGGCGGCAATGCTGACCAGCAGCTTGCCAGGCGTGCCGGACGGCTTGCGGGCCCCGGAGTCGCTCGAGGCGACCATATCCTCGAGATCGACCTCTTGCCCCGCGGCCCTCTTGTTGTCCTCAGTCATAAGCGTGCCCTGCTCTGTAACGTTTCCCTGGGAGCGCCCGGGATGGCCTCCCACGGCATCTCAAACAGAATGCGCGGCCCCCTCGGGTGACCGCGCATTCTTCACCGAGGTGAAAGCACCTCAGGCCGTTGTATCACTCAATCCAGCCCTGCTCACGATAGTAGCGTGCAGCCCCATCGTGCAGCGGTGCGGAGAGACCCGAAGAGACCATCTCTTCCGGCTTGAGATTCGCAAAGGCCGGATGCAGCTTCTTGAAGCGATCGAAGTTGTCGAAGATCGCCTTGACGGTCTGGTAGACGATCTCCTCGTCGGTTTCGGCGGTGGTCACGAAGGTCGCCGCGACACCGAAGGTCTCGACCTCCTCGTCGTTGCCCTTGTAGAGGCCGCCTGGGATGGTCGACATGGAGTAGTAGGGGTACTCGTCGACGATGCCCTGGATCGCCTCACCGTTGAGCGGGATCAGCCGTGAGTCGACGGTGGTGGTCGCCTCCTGGATGGAGCCGTTGGGGTGGCCGACCACATAGGCCATGGCGTCGATGTTGTTGTCGGCCAGGGCCGAGGCCATCTCGGCGGCATCGAGCTGTGAGGCCAGCGAGAAGGAGTCTTCGGTCCAGCCCTTGGCCTCCATCACCACTTCCATGGTGTTGCGCTGGCCGGAACCCGGGTTGCCGATATTGACGCGCTTGCCCTCCAGATCATCGAGGGTCTCGATGCCGGAGTCGGCCCGCGCCAGAATGGTCAGCGGCTCGCCATGGGCACGGAATACCGCGCGCAGGTCTTCAAAGGGCTCGCCTTCGAAGTTGCCGGTACCGTTGTAGGCCTGGTACTGGACATCGGACTGCACCACACCCATATCGAGCTGGCCGGACTTGATGCCGTTGACGTTGGCCACCGAGCCGCCGGTGGAGGGCGCGTTGCACTTGATGTTGGCGTCGTCCAGACGGTTCACCAGGCGGCAGACGGACTGGCCGACCACATAGTAGACGCCGGTCTGGCCACCGGTACCGATGGTGATGAACTTCTCTTCGTCCTGGGCCATGGCCGGCGAGGCGAACATCGCGGCCCCCAGGATCGCGCCGGTGAAGGCAGCAGCAGAGAATGCATGGCGTTTCATGAACACACCTCTTTGACGTTGTCGGCAAGAGAGCGGAGCGTCGTGAGCGCAGAGGCCCCGAATCTACCACCCTCCTCTACTTTAGCGAAAAAATCATTCCGGGGATAATGACCGGAGGCAAAGCCGCCGAATCATGACCGGCGGAGGTATTCACCCACCAGTCTAGCCTTGTCGAGCGTTTATGAAGCGTTAATCTTATGATGCGGCGCAGCAAGAGCCGCATGGGGCCGGTCCGTTACCGATGCGAAGGCTGGCGGACGAGCCAGGCAGCGACGCACTGCAGTCGCGGCGCCCCCACCAGCATCAGTACAAAGGCGATCGGCCAGGCAATATAGAACGCTTGCCACCAGCGACCGAGGAAGCCCTCTCCAAGGCCGGTGTTGGCCCAGGTGATCACGAAGGTCATCAGGGTCACCATATAGAGCGACATCAGCACGGCAAAAATGAGCGGTGCGAAGCGTGGCGGGAACAACATCGAAACTCCTGATAGGCTTGCAGGGTGGGAATGTCGTGCATTCTACGTCATCCCGCCCGTTGCCCGAGCGCGCCCGAAGGTCGCATCGTTCAGGAGATACCATGATCGAGTGCATTCAGGGGGACATCGCCCATCAACCCGACATCGAGGCGGTGGTCAACGCCGCCAATGCCCAGCTGCGCCCCGGCGGTGGCGTGGCCGGGGCCCTGCATCGCGCCGCCGGTCCCGAGCTCGACCACGCCTGCCGGCCGCTGGCGCCGATCCGCCCGGGAGAGGCGGTGATAACCGGCGCCTTCGCCCTGCCCAATCGCCATGTCATTCACTGCCTGGGGCCGGTCTACGGCGTCGACAGGCCCGCCGAGGCGCTGCTCGCCGACTGCTACCGGAACGCCCTGATGCTGGCCGAACGCGAGGGCCTGCGCTCCATCGCCTTCCCGGCACTCTCCGCCGGCGCCTTCGGCTATCCGCTGGAAGAGGCCGCACGAGTAGCGCTCGAGACGGCGATCGCCACCCTGCCCGACTGCCCGCATATCGAGTGCGTGCGCTTCGTGCTCCTCGATGCCGAGACCACTGCCTGCTTCCAGCGTCTGCTCGACACGCTTCAGGGCAATCAGCCGACGTTGTAGCCCAGGGTCCTCGGCAACCAGAGCGCGATCTCCGGGAACACGGCAACAAGCGCCAGGGCGGCGGCCATGGCCACCACGAACAGCAGGGCCCAGCCCACGGTCTGTTCTAGGCGAATTCTGGCCACCTCGGTGGTCACCATCAGATTGACCGCCACCGGCGGCGTGAACTGGCCGATGGCGATGTTCATCGCCAGCAGGATACCGAACCAGACCGGATTCCAGCCGAAGTGCTGCATCACCGGGATCAGGATCGGCATCATGATCAGGTAGATGGAGATGGCGTCGAGCAGCATGCCGGCGGCCAGCACCGCCAGCATGATCAGCACCAGCAGCACCACCCCGTTGTCGGAAAGCGAGATGATCCACTCCGCCAGATGGCGGAAGGTACCGAGCATGGTGCCGGCCCAGGCGAAGATGCCGGCAAGCGCGATGATCAGCATCACCACCCCCGAGATCACCGCCGCCTCGCCGAACAGCGACCAGAGATCACGCAGGCTGAGCTCGCGGGTCACGAAGAGCCCTATCAATACACCGTAGGCCACTGCCACCACCGCCGCCTCGGTGGGAGTGAAGAGCCCCGAGCGCAGCCCACCGAGGATCAGCACCGGCGCGAACAGAGCCGGCAGCGCCTGCCTGAAGGTCTCCCCCACACGAAGGGGGTCGGCGCCCGCTACCGGTGCACCACCTTCCCAACCATGGCGACGTGAGACCAGCAGGGCCGGGACCAGCAGCGCCAGACCGGCGAGTACACCGGGGAAGAGCCCGGCGGCGAACAGTGCCCGAAGATCGACTCCCGGCACCACGATGGAGTAGAGGATCAGTGCCACCGAGGGGGGGATCAGGATCGCCGTGGAGGCCGAGGCGGCGATCAGCGTGGCCGAGAACGGCTTCGGGTAGCCCGCCCGGGTCATGCTCGGCAGCATCACCATGGCCACCGCGGCGGCATCCGCCGGCCCCGAACCGCTCATGCCACCCATGATCATGCACACCAGCACTGCCACCAGCGCCAGCCCGCCGTGACGCGGACCGATCAGTGCCTGGGCAAAGCGCACCAGACGCAGCGCCACCCCGGAGCGCTCGAAGATCAGCCCGGTGAGGATAAACAGCGGAATGGCAATCAGCGGATACTTGGCGATGCTGTTGTAGGTATTGGTGCCAAGGGTAGCGAGCATCGCCGGCGACAACCCCGCCAGGATACCTACGGCACCCGCCAGCCCCAGGGAGAAGGCCACCGGGACACCGGCGATCAGCAGCCCGGCGAAGGCCAGCAGCATCCAGAGATCAGGACTCATCGTCGAGTCCTCCACGCAGCCGGTCCCTGGTCTGTTGCAGCTGACGCACCAGCATCACCGCCGCCAGCAGCGGCAGCCAGACGATATACCACCACTGGGGCAGACCAAGCCCGGGCGAGAGAGTCTCCCAGCGGTACTCCTGCCAGGCCAGCTTGGCGCCGAACCAGGCGATCAGTCCCAGCACCGCCACCCCGCAAAGCCCCTGGAAGAGTATCAGGACCCGGTGTGCGCCCACCGGCAGGGCACGCTCCAGCATGCCGATGCGGATATGACCGTTACGCCGCAGCGCCACGGCGGCGCCGGCGAAGGTCAGCACCACCAGCAGGAATACCGAGAGCTCTTCGGTAAAGGCCAGCGAGCCACCGGTGATATAGCGAGTCACCACGTTGCCGAGACTGATCAGCGCGATGATCACCAGGGCCAGGCTGGCCAGCCAGCGCTCCGGCCTGGCATCCGGGGAAGGCGTCATGGGGTTACCTCACAAGGCAGCGGCCGGCCTCGAGGGCCGGCCGGTCAAGGGGAATCAAGAGCGGGAATCAGCGTGACTCGATGGCGGCACGGGCGGCCTCGACGATCTCCTCACCGATCTTCGGCACCCACTCATCGTGAACGCCGGCGGTGGCCTCGACGAAGGCCTGGTACTGGGCGTCCGAGAGCTCCGTTACGGTGACGCCACGCTCCTGGATGGCGGCCAGGCGTTCGCTCTCCTCCTCGCGGGTCATGGACATCTCCCACTCGCCCGCCTCCACGGCGGCCTCACGCAGGATCGCCTGGTCGCCCTCGTCCAGTGACTCCCACACCCGGCGATTCACGGCGAAGATCAGCGGATCGTTCATGTAGTTCCACAGGGTCAGATGCTCCTGGCCCACCTGGTCGATACGCGCCACGTCGAACACCGAAAGCGGATTCTCCTGGCCATCCACCGCGCCGGTGGTCAGTGCCGGCTTGGCATCGGCCCAGCTCATCTGGGTGGGGTCGGCCCCCAGGGCGGTGAAGGTGTCCTGGAACAGCGGCGAGCCCACCACGCGGATCTTCAGGTCCTCCAGGTCCTGAGGCTCATCGATCGCGCCCCGGGAGTTGGAGAGCTGGCGGAAACCGTTCTCGCCCCAGCCCAGCGGGATAACGTCCCGTGACTCGATGGCCGCAAAGATCTTCTCGCCCGCCTCGCCACCGGTCACGGCGTCCACCGCCGCCTCGTCGGGCAGGAAGAAGGGCAGCGAGAAGAGATTGAGCTCCGGCACCTGGGGGGACCAGTTGATGGTGGAGCCCACGGCGGCGTCGATCAGCCCGGAGCGCATGGCGGAGAATTCGCGAGTCTGGTCACCGTTGACCAGCTGGGAGTTGGGGTAGACGCGCATGGTGATGCGTCCCTCGGTGCGCTCCTCCACCAGCTCGGCCCACTTCTCGGCGGCCTGGCCCCAGGGAAAGGCATCGGAAAGCACGGTGGAGACGGCAATCTCGCGCGCCTGAACGGAGAGCGAGGCGGAGAGCACAGCGGCACCGGCCAGGGCGGCGGCCAGCTTGGCAAGCGGTCGATACGTTGTCATGGCGTGTCCTTGCAGCGACACCTCGTCATCTGCGAGGCGCGGTTATGGTTATGAGTGGCACGATGTGCCGGCGCGGTGAGCCGGCGGCGGTGGACGACCCCCTCCAGGGCCCGGCGCCACCTCGCGGAATATTCTAAGGGCTCCCAGCGTTGAATATCAGCTCCGTCACTCCGGTTTGCAACGGGTGGCGTGACCCGGCCAGGCGACACAGTCTCCCACTCTGATCCCCAGCGCCTGGAAGGTACCCGCCCTGACCTCCAGCGCGGCTCGATAGGGCACTCCCGGCCGCGTCACCGGACAGTCTGCCGGCGCATCCGAACCACAGGGCACCATGGTGTGGGTCGAGACGATACATCCCATCCCGTCGATAAAGGCGATATCCAGCGGAATCAAGGTGTTGTACATCCAGAAGCCACTGCGACCCGGCTGCTCGCTGGCATAGAGAAAGAGCATGCCGCCGTCCTCGGCGAGTCGCTCGCGACCCATCAGGCCACGGCTGCGTTCGGCCGACGTCTGCGCCACCTCGGCATGGAACTCATGCACCCCCGCGCCGGTAGCAATGGTGAGTGGCCAGCGCTTTGCGGGCACCTCGGCAGCGCTTGCCGAGTGCAGCGTAAAGGGGGCGACGGCGAGGATGGCGGCGACCAGAAGACGTTTCATGGCAGGCTCATGGCGTCATCGCCGGAGGTGGAAGCCTCCGGCATCAGGTGGATGCCCGCGGCGAGCAGCGAGACCTGTACCGCCTCCCCGCGGGCCAGGCCGTTGCGACGGGCGGCATGGGTGGCGATCTCGAAGCCGAGCCGCCCGGGGGTGTGGCCGAATGCCAGGGTAACCGAGGTCATGCCGCCCAGCACGACCAGCTCCTCGACGCGAGCGCTCACCGGGTTCTCGCGCTCCCCCAGCGAGGGGCGCCCTCGGCGATGCAGCACCACGTCAGAGGCGGGCAGATACCAGGCCACGCGGGTACCCGGCGCCAGCGACGCAAGCCCCTCGGCCACCTCCAGACGCCAGGGCCCCCAGGCCAGGCGGCGCTCGTCACCCTCCATCACCACCTCACCGCTGAAGACGTTGTGGCGATCGAGCAGCCGCGCCACCTGCGGGGATGACGGCCGGCGGAAAAGCGACTGTGGAGGACCCGTCTGGAGGGTGTGTCCGGCATGCAGCACGCAGAGGCGGTCGGCCAATGCCGCCGCCTCGTCGAGATCGTGGGTGACCAGCACGATGGGGATGGCGATCTCCTCGCGCAGCAGCGCCAGTTCACGCTGCAGGCGGCGCCGCGTCACCTGGTCCACCGCCGAGAAGGGCTCGTCGAGCAGCAGCACCCGCGGCTCGCGGGCCAGCGCCCGAGCCAGCGCCACCCGCTGCCGCTGGCCGCCGGAGAGCTCGGCGGGGTGGCGCCCGGCCAGCCCTTCCAGGCGTACCCGGATCAACCACTGCTCGGCCCGGCGACGGCGCTCGGCGGCCGGCAGATGGTGCAGTGCCACCATGACGTTGCCCAGCGCCGTGAGGTGCGGGAACAGCGCATAGTCCTGGAATACCAGCCCCAGGCGTCGGCGCTGGGGCGGGAGCGCGAGTCGCCTGTCGGCATCGAACCAGACCTCCTCGCCACAGGCGATACGCCCCCCTTGTGGGCGGTAGAGGCCGGCGATGCTGCGCAGCAGGGTGGTCTTGCCGCTGCCCGAGGGACCCACCAGTGCCAGTAGCTCACCGGCCGCGCAGCGAAAGTCCGCCGCCAGGGGGATGGGGCCCGACTGATGCAGGCTCACCTCGAGGGGGGCCGGTTTGGCCACGGTGTCAGGCACGGCGCCACCTCCGACGCCCCGCGAGGCCATAGACCACACCGATGGTGACGAAGGAGACCAGCAGCAGCATCGCCGACATGGTGGCCGCCCCGCTCTCGTCGAAGGCCTGAACGCGATCGTAGATGGCGATGGCCAGGGTACGCGTCTCGCCATCGATGGCCCCGCCCACCATCAGGATGACCCCGAACTCCCCCAGGGTATGGGCGAAGGTCAGCGCCATGGCCGAGACGATGCCCGGCCACACCAGGGGTAGCTCGATGCGCCACAGGGTATGCAGCGGCGACAGGCCGCTGCACCAGGCCGCCTCGCGCAGGTTGGCCGGCACCGCCTCGAAGGCGCGCTGCACCGGCTGCACCGCGAAGGGCAGATTGGCCACCAGGGAGGCGAGCAGGATGCCCTCGAAGGTGAAGTTGAGCCCCTCACCGAACAGCCGCACCCAGAGCCCGCCGAAGGGAGCCTCCAGCCCGAAGGCCTGCATCAGGTAGAACCCCAGCACCGTGGGCGGCATCACCAGTGGCAGGGCGATCAGGGCCTCACCCAGGGGCTTGGCGCGCGAACGACTGCCGGCCAGGGCGCGGCCCAGCCACAGCCCTGCCGGCAACAGCAACAGTGCCGTGAGGGCAGCCAGATGCAACGAGACCGAGAGCGCCGTCCAGTCCATCAGCGGGGCTCATCCTCGGCTAGCCGGAGGCCATCGCCGGGAGCGCGGAAACCATCGCCGGGAGCGCGGAAACCATAGTCGGCCAAGATGGCACGCGCCTCCTCCCGCTGCAGCCAGGCGTAGAAGGCCCGCGCGGTATCACCGGCTCCCTTCACCAGCGCCATGCGCTGCACCAGGGGCTGGTGCCAGTCGGCCGGCACCATCACGAACTCGCTCCGGGCGGCCACCGGTGGCGCCAGCGCCTGGGACCAGGCCACCAGCCCGCCGCGGGCATCCGCGGAGAGCGCGAAGCGGGTCGCCTGGGCGACGCTCTCCCCCAGCACCCGCAGCGGCGCACTGGGCTCCCATAACCCGGCTTGCACCAGGGCCTGGCGTGCCGCGACCCCATAGGGGGCATGCTCGGGGTTCGCCAGGGCGATACGCGATCGCCCCTCCCCGGCGGCATGCGACGCCACCGCCTCCCGAACCGCCGCCAGCGGGTCCTCCGCACTGGGCAGCCGGCCCTGCTCCTCCTTTCTCTGCAGCCATACCAGTCGTCCTACCGCATAGACTTCCCCCATATCCGCGAGGTGGCCGGCCTCGTGCAGCGCCAGCACATAGGCCTCATCGGCAGAGAGGAAGAGCTCGAAGGGGGCACCCTGCTCGATCTGGCGACGGAAGTTGCCCGAGGAGCCGAAGTTGACCCGCAGCGACTCCCCCGTCTCGGCCCGGAAGGCCTCGGCAAGATGGGGGAAGACCGCCTGCAGGGAGGAGGCAGCCGCCACGATGGGCGGCCGGGCCAGTGCCACCGTGGAGAACAGCAGCGTCAATCCCAGCAGCAGGGCGCGATACCCCGCTCGGGTAAGGGACCGCATGGCGTGACTCCGCAAGAGATGAATGGAGGTATTGTCCGACACCCTACCGATGCCCTCAACCCGGCCCCAGAGCGATCGCAGTTATGCAAAGCGAGGGGCGCTGAGGGCAAGCCGAAGAGGAGATACCGTCTCTCCCGACCAGCCGCAATCCTCATTGAGTTGGTTGTGGCTGATATTCGGTCCGGCGCTCCGGGGCTTGCCGCCAGATCAGCCCCGGGAGGCATAAGCTATTTGCAATAGCCCTGGACTGCTGGACACTCAGGGAGTGGCAATACCGGCGAAAATGCTATGCAGATCGGCCTGCTCCTCGCGGGGGCCGAGGTCGAGCAAGGCCTCGAGGCTCGTCAGATGCGCCTCGATGGCGTCTCTCGCACCGCCGGCATCCCCCCGGTCAAGCGCCTCCAGCAGCCGGAAGTGATCTCCCTCCAGATAGCAGGAACCGAGCGAGGGCCGCTTGTAGAGTGCGATGACGATGGAGGTGCGCAACACCAGATCGGTGAGCATGGCACCCAGCACACGATTGGGCGAGCGTGCGGCCAGGCGATGATGAATGGCCAGAGAGTGAGCGATGCGTGCCGGCTCGTCGCCACGCCCATGGGCCTCGACCTCTGCCCGTGCCTCGCTCTTGAGGGCAGCCAGCAGCTCGGAGTCGAGGCCCCGTACCGCCAGCAGCGCGGCCACCTCGCCCTCCACCAGACGGCGGGCGGAGAAGGTCTCGCGGGTCTCCTCTACGCTGGGGGCTCGCACCCGGGCGACCTGATTGGGGCGCTGGTCGATAACGTGGTCGGCGGCCAGGCGCGTCAGCGCCCGACGCACGATGGAGCGGCTGACACCGAACACTTCTCCCAGTGCCACCTCCGGCAGGCGCGTCCCGGGCGCCAGGCGCTGGCTCAGCACCGCCTGGCGCACCTGCTCGACGATATGGCGATCGCCGACACGCTCCCCCCCGCGCACGGCGGCTTCGACCTCTTCCCTCCAGGACTGGCTCATGGGCGTCTCGCTGGTAATGATCCTGGCAGAACCTTCGCACTTTTCGAGCCTGATCACCACACCCGACAGCGGCTCTGTATACAAAACCCTTCAGCGTTGAGCCCTTGTTACACCCTCGCCATTACCCCTTGTGCAGGTGACTGGCGTTGACGTCGAGAATCTTCAGCGTATTGGTGCCGCCATGGGCGTTCATCTCGTCGCCCCGCGTGAGCATCACATGATCCCCCGGCTCGGCGATGCCCTTCTCCACCAGCAGCGCCAGGGCGCGGTCGTTGAGCTCCTCGGCCGTCATCTCGCTGGTATCGAAGGGCAGCGAGACCACGCCGCGATAGAGCGCCATGCGTCGCTGGGCGATGGCGCTGTGGGCCAGGCCGATGATCGGCAGCCCGGAGCGGATGCGTGAGGCGATCAGCGGCGTATAGCCGGTCGAGGTCATGCAGGCGATGGCGGCCACCCCGGAGAGGTGGTTGGCGGCGTACATGGCGGAGAGCGCGATGGTCTCGTCGACCCGGGAGAAGCCCTCGTGGATGCGGTGGCCCGACTCCTGGGCGATCCGCTCGCGCTCGGCGCCCAGGCAGACCCGGTCCATCGCCTCGATGGTCTCCACCGGGAAGTCGCCGGCGGCGGTCTCGGCGGAGAGCATCACCGCATCGGTGCCGTCGAGCACGGCGTTGGCGACGTCGAATACCTCGGCGCGGGTGGGCAGGGGCGACTCGATCATCGACTCCATCATCTGGGTGGCGGTGATCACCGCCCGGTTCAGGCTGCGGGCACGTTTGATGATGCGCTTCTGAGTGCCGATCAGCTTCTCGTCACCGATCTCCACGCCGAGATCGCCACGCGCCACCATCACCGCCTCGCAGGCCTGGATGATGCCGTCCAGCGTCGCCTCGTCGATCACCGCCTCGGCGCGCTCGAGCTTGGCCACCAGGCCGATCTCCTTGCCGGCCTCGCCCAGCAGTTCGCGGGCCTCGGCCATGTCGGCGGCATGCCGCGGAAACGAGACCGCCAGGTAGTCCACGCCGATGTCGACGGCGGTGGCGAGGTCCGCCCTGTCCTTGTCGGTCAGCGCCGGCGCCGAGAGTCCGCCGCCCAGCTTGTTGATGCCCTTGTTGTTGGAGAGCCTGCCGCCCACGGTCACCGTGGTATGGATCTCCCGGCCCGCCACGGCGGTGACATCCAGCACCAGCCGGCCATCATCGAGCAGCAGGCGGTCGCCCGCCACCACATCCTCGATCAGCTGCTTGTAGTCGCAGCCCACGCGCTCCTCACTTCCCGCATCGCCGTCCAGGGCCATGTCGAGCACGAAGGGCGCCCCTTCGGCGAGCTCCACCGCGCCATCACGGAAGCGGGCGATGCGGATCTTCGGCCCCTGCAGATCACCCAGGGCGGCGACGCTTCTGCCCAGGCGAGCGGCGATCTCGCGGACTCGCTCCAGGCGGCGGCGGTGGTCGGCGGCAGTGCCATGGGAGAAGTTGAGGCGCACCACGTCGACACCGGCCGCGATCATGGCCTCGAGCACGCCCTCGCGGTCGCTGGCGGGACCCAGGGTGGCAACGATCTTGGTGCGGCGAATGGGATCATGGATGGGAGCGTGGGGGGGTAGCGTCATGGCGTCCTCGGCAGAATCAGGATGGCACGGAAGTCGTTGACATTGGTCCGCGTGGGGCCGGTCACGATCAGCCGGTCCAATGCCTGAAAGAAAGTGTAGGCATCATTGCGTGACAGAAAGGCGTCAGGGTCAAGCCCCAGGCACTCCGCCCGTGCCCGGTCGGACGCCGCAAACAACGCACCGGCATTGTCTTCCGAGCCGTCGATGCCATCGGTATCGATGGCCAGGGCGTGGATGCCCGGCGCCCCCTGAAGCGCCTCGAACAGGCCCAACAGGTACTCGACGTTGCGCCCGCCGCGGCCATCACCGCGCACGGTAACGCTCGTCTCGCCACCGGAGAGCAGCAGCAGCGGCCGCTCCCGCTCGCTCTGACTCGACAACGCCAGGCGCGCCTGGGCACGGCCCAGATCGCGAGCCTCGCCCTCGAGATCATCGCCCAGCACACGCACCTCGATGCCGCTCGCCTCGGCGGCCACTCGGGCTGCCTCCAGGGCGTCACTGGCACGCGCCAGCACCCGTGAGCGATCACGGGAGAAGTCGGAATCACCCGGTGCCGGTGCCCTGTCGGCTGTCTCCAGATGACGGCGCACGCCATCGGGAATCTCGATGCCATGACGCTCCAGGATGGCGACGGCATTCGCCGGAGAGCTGGCATCCGGCAGCGTCGGACCGGAGGCGATCAGGGTCGGGTCATCACCGGGGACATCGGAGATCAACCAGGTCAGCACCCGGGCCGGGTGGGCCGCGGTGGCCAGCCGCCCACCCTTGATCGCCGACAGATGGCGACGCACGGTATTGATCTCGCGGATCGGTGCCCCGCAGCGCAGCAGGGCCTGGTTGAGGGCCTGCTTGTCGGCCAGGGTGATGCCCGGTGCCGGCAGGCTCATCAACGCCGAACCACCGCCGGAAATCAGCGCGATCACCAGGTCATCCTCACCCAGCGGCTCGACCGCCTCGAGCATGCGCCGGGCGGCCTCCTCGCTCAGGCCATCAGGCATGGGATGGGAAGCCTCGAGCACCTCGATGCGCCGACCCTCGCCCTGCGGCCCCTGGGGGCCCTGCCCTTGAGGACCATGCCCGTAGCGAGTCACCACCAGCCCCGTCAGCGGCGACTCGGGCTGCTGGGCCAGCCAGGCCCGCTCCAGTGCCGCGGCCATGGCGGCCGCGGCCTTGCCCGCTCCCACCACGACGGTGCGCCCGGCAGGTGCCGGCGGCAACTCGGCAGGCAGCAGGCTGTCGGGGTGCACGGCATTCACGGCCGCATCGGCCAGACCGCTTAGCCAGCTCAAGGCCTCGGGCTCCGACAGCGCGGCAATGGCCTCCGGGGTGGAGGGTGTCGGCAGAGTGATCATGGAGTTTTCCTCTTCAAGCTGATGATGCACGCCGGGCACCTATGATTCGGGGGTCGAGTTAAAGAACCCGACGACAGGGCGTTCCCTGTCGCCGGGAAAGGCCACCATAGGCGACCTGGGAGGCGTGCGACGACCCGACGCCAACCTCCCGGAGTCCGTCGATCTTGTCCAGCTACTGGCGGCCGGCGTAGCCCCGACAGACTCCACAGGGAGCAGTCACCTCCCCTGTCGTCGCTGACCCAGCACCGGGTCAGCGAGCGAACCTTTACTGTCCTACCTCATGATCGGCCAGCACTTCCAGGGCTCTGAGGATGCCAGCATGATCCCAGTCGGCCCCACCATTGGCGGCACAGGCCTGGAACAGCTGCTGGGCATTGGCGGTGCCGGGCAGAGAGAGGTTCAGGGTCCGCGCTCCCTCCAGCGCCAGGTTGAGGTCCTTCTGATGCAACTTGATCTTGAAGCCGGGATCGAAGGAGCGCTGGATCATGCGCTCGCCATGGACATCGAGAATCTTCGAATGGGCCAAGCCACCGAGCAGTGACTCACGCACCTTGGCCACGTCGGCGCCGGCCCTGGAGGCGAACAGCAGTCCCTCGGCGACGGCTTCGATGGTCAGGGCGACGACAATCTGGTTAGCCACCTTGCAGGTCTGGCCGGCCCCATGTCCACCGATATGGGTGATGGTCTTGCCCACCACCTCGAGGATCGGCGTGGCACGACGAAACCCCTCATCGGTGGCACCGACCATGATGGTCAGGGCGGCGTTGATGGCACCGCCCTCGCCGCCGGAGACCGGGGCATCGACATACTCTCCGCCGGCCTCGGTGATGCGCCTGGCGAACTCCCGGGTGGAGATCGGCGCAATGGAGCTCATGTCGATCACCAGGGTGCCGGGCTTGAGACCCTCGATCACGCCACCTTCGCCGAACAGTACCTCCTCGACGTCGGGGGTGTCCGGGACCATGGTAATGATCACCTCCGAGGTCTCGGCGACCGCCTTGGGATCGGCCAGCTCCAGCATGCCCCTGGAGGCCAAGGACTCGTCGAGAGTACCGCGCTTGACGGTGGCAAGCGTGTGGCCGGCGTCCAGCAGATGGCCTGCCATGGGACGACCCATGATGCCCAGTCCGATAAAACCGATCTTGCTCATGATGATTCTCCTGTCACTTGCGTGATGCGTCGCATTGTTTCTCGATCTTTCTGGTGCGAAACGCGTTACGAGCGATGGCAGGTCGGTCGCCGCCGGAGCGGAGGAGCCGGAGTGTACTTCAGTACATGAGGACTCCGAGCACCGCCGGCGATCGAGATGCCGAGCGCAGTAGCGTTTCAGCGAACGCCGTCCAGCCAACCCAGGCCTTCCACGGTGGTGGTCTTGGGCTTGTACTCGCAGCCGATCCAGCCGGCGTAGCCGAGACGATCGAGGTGCGCGAACAGGAAGGGGTAGTGGATCTCGCCGGTGCCCGGCTCGTGGCGGCCGGGATTGTCCGCCAGCTGCACATGGGCGATGCGCGCGAGGTTCGCCTCGATGGTCGGGGCCAGATCCCCTTCCATGATCTGCATGTGATAGATGTCGTACTGCAGCTTCAGGTTGTTCGAGCCCACCTCGTCGAACAGCGCCAGCGCCTGGCCGGTGCGGTTGAGGAAGAACCCCGGAATGTCGCGGGTGTTGATCGGCTCGGCGATCAGCAGGATGCCCTCGGCCTCGAGCTTCTCGGCGGCGAAGCGCAGGTTCTCGATCAGGGTCTGGCGCGCCTGGTCGTCGCCGACGCCCTCGGGCTTGATGCCGGCCAGGCAGTTGACCTGGGTATTGCCCAGCACCTTGGCGTAGACGATCGCCTGGTCGACACCCTTGCGGAACTCCTCGACGCGCCCCGGGTGGCAGGCGATGCCGCGTTCACCCGCGTCCCAGTCGCCGGCCGGCAGGTTGAACAGCACCTGGGTGAGGCCGTTGTCGTCGAGGCGCTTCCTGATCTCGGCGGCCTCGAAATCGTAGGGAAAGAGGTACTCCACGCCCTTGAAGCCGGCCTTGGCGGCGGCCTCGAAGCGGTCGAGGAAGTCGACCTCGGTGAACAGCATGCTGAGATTGGCGGCAAACTTGGCCATAAGGCCTCCCTTTGTGTGCTCATGATTTGTGTGCTCGTGATGATATGCGCAAGGTTGACGTGTCCCGCCCCCTGCCTGGCCGGGCGGGTAACAGGAATCAGCGCAGCGCGGCGATGGAGCTCGGCGCATCAGCGAGGTTCTCGGCAAGCGCCTCGAACTCGTTGATGCCGCCCAGGTCGGTTCCCATGGCGATGTTGGTCACCCGCTCGAGGATGACCTCGACCACCACCGGCACACGGTGCTCCTTTATCAGCTCGCGGGCCTCGGCGAAGGCCGGCGCGATCCGGTCGGGCTCGGTGACGCGGATCGCCTTGCAGCCCAGCCCCTCGACCACCGAGACGTGATCCACCCCGTAGCCGTTGATCTCCGGGCGGTTGATGTTCTCGAAGGCGAGCTGGACCTGGTAATCCATCTCGAAGCCCCGCTGGGCCTGCCGAATCAGCCCCAGATAGGAGTTGTTCACCACCACGTGGATGTAGGGCAGGTTGAACTGCGCCCCGACCGCCAGCTCCTCGATCATGAACTGGAAGTCATAGTCGCCGGAGAGCGCGACGATGTCGGTGTTCGGGTCGGCGCGACGCACGCCCAGGGCGGCCGGAATCGTCCAGCCCAGCGGACCGGCCTGACCGCAGTTGATCCAGTGGCGCGGCTTGTAGACATGAAGGAACTGCGCACCGGCGATCTGTGACAGGCCGATGGTGCTGACGTAGCGGGTGTTCTTGCCGAATGCCTTGTTCATCTCCTCGTAGACGCGCTGGGGCTTGACCGGCACGTTGTCGAAGTGGGTCTTGCGCAGCAGGGTGCGCTTGCGCTCCTGGCACTCCTCGGCCCAGGCGCTGCGATCCTTGAGCTTGCCCGCGGCCTGCCACTCGCGAGCCACCTCGATGAACAGCTCGAGCGCCGCCTTGGCGTCGGAGACGATGCCATAGTCCGGGCCGAAGATGCGCCCGATCTGGGTCGGCTCGATGTCGACGTGGACGAACTTGCGGCCCTCGGTATAGGTCTCGAGCGTGCCGGTATGACGGTTGGCCCAGCGGTTGCCGATGCCCATCACGAAGTCGGACTCGAGCAGGGTCGCGTTGCCGTAGCGGTGCGAAGTCTGCAGGCCGACCATGCCCGCCATCAGCTCGTGATCATCCGGAATGGCGCCCCAGCCCATCAGGGTCGGGATCACCGGCACCCCGGTCAGCTCGGCAAACTCGGTGAGCAGGTCGCCGGCATCGGCGTTGATGATACCGCCCCCGGCCACCAGCAGCGGCTTGTCGGCCTCGTTGAGCATGCCCAGCGCCTTCTCCACCTGAGCGCGGCTGGCGGCCGGCTTGTAGGCGGGCAGAGACTCGTAGGTGTCCGGGTCGAACTCTATCTCGGTCATCTGCACGTCGATGGGCAGGTCGAGCAGCACCGGGCCCGGACGCGAGCTGCGCATGATCTGGAAGGCCTGCTGGAAGGCGCGCGGCACCTGGGCCGGCTCCTGCACGGTGATGGCCCACTTGGTGACGGGGCCGGCGATGGCCTGGATATCCACCGCCTGGAAGTCCTCCTTGTGCAGCTTGCCGGTCGGTGCCTGACCGGTGATGCACAGGATCGGGATGGAGTCTGCGGAAGCGGAGTAGAGACCGGTGATCATGTCGGTGCCGGCCGGGCCGGAGGTGCCGATGCACACGCCGATGTTGCCGGCCTCGGCGCGGGTGTAGCCCTCGGCCATGTGCGAGGCGCCCTCGACATGGCGCGCCAGAATATGGCCCACCCCACCGATCCGACGCATTGCGGAGTAGAAGGGGTTGATGGCGGCGCCTGGCACGCCGAAAGCAACATCGACCCCTTCCTTCTTGAGTACATGAACAGCGGCTTCCGCGGCGGTCATCCGAGGCATGGCGGCTTACTCCTGTGAGTATTTATTTTTATGGAAAATCATTCTGCATAGTGAGAATAGACGCCTACCCTTAGATCCGCCAGTTTTTTTGGAATTATTTTCCAGTTTTTTTCTACATCCAAAAAAGCCTCAATGAATCAAATCATTGAGGCTTTTCAAGTAGAAATTTTCTTCAAGAATCCCGTCACGCAGACATCTTCGTGCACAAGACTCCGAGGCACTGCCTTGTCACCAGATGACTGCTGTAGCGATTCTCAACGGCGCTGGCTATAGGGCAGCGCCATGTGACGGTTGACGTCCTTGTACAGCAGATAGCGGAAGGGCCCCGGGCCACCCGCATAGCAGGCCTGCGGACAGAAGGCGCGTAGCCACATGTAGTCGCCGGCCTCGACCTCGACCCACTGCTGGTTGAGGTGATAGACCGCCTTGCCCTCGAGCACGTAGAGGCCGTGCTCCATGACGTGGGTCTCGTCGAAGGGGATCACGCCGCCGGGCTGGAAGGTGACGACGGTCACGTGCATGTCGTGGCGCAGGTCGTCCGGGTCGACGAAGCGGGTGGTGGCCCACACCTCGTTGCAATCCGGCATCACGGTCGGCGCGATGTCGTTCTCGTTGACCACGAAGGCCTCCGGCACGTCGATGCCGTCGACATACTCGTAGGCCTTGCGGATCCAGTGGAAGCGCACCGGGGCATCGGCCTCGTTGCGCAGCTGCCAGTCGCAACCGGGCGGCAGGAAGGCGTAGCCACCGGGCACCATGCGATGCTTCTCGCCTTCGATGGTCAGCGTCATCTCGCCCTCCACCACGAACAGCACGCCCTCGGCGCCGGCATCGCTCTCCGGCCGCTCGCTGCCGCCACCCGGGGAGACCTCCATGATGTACTGGGAGAAGGTCTCGGCGAAGCCGGAGAGCGGACGCGACAGCACCCACAGGCGGGTGTTGTCCCAGTGGGGCAGCTTGCTGGTGACGATGTCGCGCATCACCCCCTTGGGAATCACCGCAAAGGCCTCGGTGAACATGGCGCGGTCGGTGGTCATCACCTTCTGGCTCGGATGACCGCCTTGGGGGGCATAGTACTGGCGAGAGGACTGATGCGGCTGACTCATGAGGTGGACTCCTGTTCGCTTTCGGTCGGCGTGACGGCCTCGCCCTGCGGCAGGGTCACGCGGATGTCGATGGGGTACTCTTCGCAGTTGTTGCCCTCGCCGCCGCGATCGACCACCAGGAACTCGCCCTCGCGCTCGAGCACCGACTGGATGGCGTGCCATGCCCCGGCGCGGTAGTTGACGCCCTGGCGACCATCGGTGACGAAGGCGCGCACGCTGTCGGGCTCGATGGTGTCGCCGGGCGGCGCCACCACCACGACGAACCGCTCCTCATGCATCGGCACGAAGGCCTGGCTGCCCAGGGGGTGACGTTCGAGAAACGGCAGCTCGAGCGGCAGCTCGACGGGCTGACTGACGAAGATGCTGATCAGTGCCCGGGCCTGCTCACCCAGGGTCTCGACCCTGGCCAGGTCGTGATAGCGCCGAGTGCGGCCGGCGTTGATGGGAAAAGAGTCCGACATTCGCGTATCGATCACCTCGCCGAAGGGCGCGAAGGCCTCGGGAGTAAGGGGCTGGGCCTCGAGTTCAAGCATGCTGGCTCCTGTAGACGGCAGGTCGGGTAGGCGGCGCACCGCCCACCTCTCGGGTTAGGGGGATGACACCGGATCAGGGCGCGGGATGGTGCTCCGCCCAGTGGCGGGCGATATCCACACGCCGCGCCACCCAGACCCGCTCGTGGGCCTCGATATGGTCCAGGAAACGCTGCAGGGCACGGAAGCGCCCCGGGCGTCCCAGCAGGCGGCAGTGCATGCCCACGGAGAGCATCTTCGGGGTGTCCTCGCCCTCCGCGTAGAGCACGTCGAAGGCGTCCCGCAGGTAGGTGAAGAAGTGATCCGCGGTATTGAAGCCCTGGGGCGCGGCGAAGCGCATGTCGTTGGTGTCCAGGGTGTAGGGCACGACCAGGTGGTCATGCTCGACGCCCTGAGTGTCCTTCTCGCGGGTCCAGAACGGCAGGTCGTCGCCGTAGTAGTCGCTGTCGTAGAGGAAGCCCCCCTCGTCGAGCACCAGGCGTCGGGTGTTGGGGCTGTCGCGACCGGTGTACCAGCCCAGCGGCTTCTCGCCGTAGAGCGACTGGAAGATCTCGATGGCGCGGCGCATGTGCTCGCGTTCGACCTCCTCGGAAATCTCCTGATAGTGAATCCAACGATAGCCGTGACAGGCGACCTCGTGACCCAGCTCCTTGAAGGCGTGGGCCACCTCGGGGTGGCGCTCCAGGGCCATTGCAACGCCGAAAACGGTCAGCGGCAGGCCGCGACGCTCGAACTCGCGCAGGATGCGCCACACCCCGGCCCGCGAGCCGTACTCATAGATTGACTCCATGCTCAGGTGGCGGTCCGCATAGCTGGCCGCGCCGATGATCTCCGAGAGGAACTGCTCGGACCCTTCGTCGCCATGCAGCACACAGTTCTCGCCGCCCTCCTCGTAGTTGAGCACGAACTGCACGGCGATTCGGGCCTTGCCTGGCCACTTGGCCTCGGGCGGCGTGCGGCCGTAGCCGATCAAGTCGCGGGGATAGTGGGAATCGGTCATGACATCACCTTATGATAACCAGGCGGCATCAAGATGAGCCCAATGCCGTCTATTTTTGTATACAACAAGCAACGTATCGCTACCGAGAGTCGTCCGCAAGTCCCTGCGTCGGCATTTAGCTGAGGAAGATCTGGTGTAGATCCGGCGCTTCCTGGTCCTCTTCGACAATGGCAAGGGTCGCCTCGACGGCGCGCAGGTGATTCCCCATCAACGCGGCGGCCTCCTGGCCGCGACCCTCCTTCAGTAGAGTGATCAATGTCGCGTGATCATGCGTCTCACAGCCCAGATGACCAGGCTTGCCATAGACCGCCAGTATCAGCGAGGAGCGAAAGCAGAGCCGCTCGACGAAATCGGCCAGGGTGGCATTGCCGGCGAGGCGCGCCAGCCGCGTATGGAAATCAGCCGAATAACGAATCGCCGCGCTATGGTCGCCTTGTTGCAGGGCCTTCTGCTCCTGGTCAGAAAGTTCGTGCAACGTCTTCACGCTCTCCTCGTCGATGCGCCGTGCCACCTCGGGCATCAGTCCGCACTCCACCATCTGGCGAGCCTCGAACACCTCCCGAGCCTCCTCGGCGGTAGGCCGCGTGACGCTGGCTCCGCGTCGCGGTGTGAGGGTGACCAGCTGCTCCAGCGCCAGCCGCTGTAGGATCTTGCGGATTCCGGTGCGACTGACGCCAAATACTTCGGCTAGAGCATCCTCGCGCAGGCGCGCACCGGGCTTGAGCCTATGCTCGATGATGGCATCGCTGATCGCCCGGTGGATCGCCTCGTGACGTTCGGCCCCATCCCCGTTCTTGCCGCGACGCCCCCGGACCTCCTGACGCTGGTTCATGTGACCTGGCTCCCTGTGGTTGGCTATCCATATTGTATACGCAAAGACCGGGCAATTACGTCACTTGCCCGCCTACACACTGCCAGGTTGAAGAAGCCAACAGGAAGGCGAGTCAGCGGCATCACACATGGGCTTGCAGGTCATGGCGACCAGGCGGCGATGGTGGCGCGCTCCTCCTCGGTAATGCCGGTGATATTGCCCAGGGGCATGTAGCCGCTGGCAACGACCCCCTGGATCTTGTGCATTTGTTCCATGATCTGCTCACCGGTGTCATAAGCCAGGCCGGCCGGCGGCGCATTGAAGCCAGGCTGGGTAGGGTCGCTGGCATGGCAGGCGACACAGCGGGACTCGATAATGGGCTGTACCTCGGAAAGCGATACGCTGGCGGACATCCGGGCCTGTCCCGCACTGGCGCCAACGGTCGGCATGGCGACCCAGAAGGCGACGGCGATCAGGGCAGTACCGGCGATCGGATAGGCCGGCTGGATCCTGCCGGCATGCATCAACACGAAGAACTGGCGAATCAGCGCGCCGGCGAAGATGAACAGCGACATGATCACCCACGCTGACTCGTGGGAGTAGGCGAAGGAGTAGTGGTTGCTGATCATCAGCAACACCACCGGCAGCGTGAAGTAGGTGTTGTGCACCGAACGCTGCTTTCCGCGTTTTCCATCCAGCGGATTGGGCGCTTCCCCGGCCTTCATCGCCTTCACCATGCGGCGCTGGCCCGGGATGATCCAGAAGAAGACGTTGGCCGACATGGCGGTGGCCATCACCGCGCCGGTCAACAGAAAGGCCGCCCGTCCCGAGAAGATCTGAACGCTGAGATAGGAGACCACCACCATCATTACCGCCACCGCGACACTGAGCAGACCATCGCGGGTCATGTTGGGGCTGATGCGCTTGCACAGCTCGTTGTAGACCACCCAGCCGCCGAGCAGGAACAGCAGCGCCACCACATTGGCCTGCCAGCCACTCATGTTGGCGGCCCACTCCCAGCTGGCATTGGGATTGACCAGATAGAAGCTGGGGTTGGCCATATAGAGCAGGATGAATAGCGCGAAGCCCGACAGCCAGGTGGTGTAGGCCTTCCAGAACGACCAGTGAAGGTCCTCGGGCAGCTTGGCCGGCGCCGTGGCGTATTTCTGGTTATGGTAGAAGCCACCACCATGCACCGCCCACATCTCGCCGAACACCCCCTTGTCGCGATCCTCGGCGGCCTTGGGGGTACGTAGCCCATTATCCAGCATCACGAAATAGATCGATTCCCCGATCCAGGCAATCGCTGCGATGACATGTAGCCAGCGCAGCATGAAGTTTCCGAAGTCCAGCAGGTAGGCTTGCATAAGAGGCCTCGTCTAGCGTCTTGTTATGGTCTGTCGGCGAGAGGGCTTTCCTCAGCTACCGCGATAGGTGGAGTAGCCATAGGGCGAGAGCAGCAGTGGCACATGGTAATGCGCATCGGCATCGGCCACGCCGAAGCGCAGCGGAATCACATCGAGGAAGCGCGGCTCCTCGGCCTCGACACCCTGAGCGCGCAGATAGTCCCCAGCATGGAAGACCAGCTCATACTGACCGGTGACGAACGCCTCACCCTCGAGGATCGGACCGTCGCAGCGGCCATCGTCATTGGTCACCACTTCCTTGAGGCGAGTGCGCCGCTCGCCCTCCAGCCGGTAGACCTCTATGCGGATACCCTCGCCCGGGCATCCCTTGGCGGTGTCGAGTACGTGGGTGGTCAGGCGTCCCATGGTAATACTCCTTGGTGGCACTTCGTGAGTTGTCGAGATAAGGGCCGGATTCGTTTGTTGATATCGGCTGCTCAGGGTTAACCTGTGAGCATGAAGACAGTTTTAGCCAGTTTAGGGGTACATTTCAAAATATTTTTTGTATACATTTAGTCGAAACCCTCACGACAAGCTGCCTGGACAATCGTCGTGATCCCCTGCCACACCCCGCCAAGGAGAATGACAATGAGCCACAACACCCTTACTCCGACCCCAAGCCAGCTGGACAAGTCCGCCTTCGTGGCCGCCTACGGGGAGATCTACGAGCACTCTCCCTGGGTTGCCGAGCTGGCCTGGGAGCAGGGACTGAACACTGACCACGACTCGCCCGCAGGCCTGGCGAAGGCCATGGGTGAGGTACTGACCGACGCCTCCGCCGAACATCAGCTCGCGGTGATTCGCGCCCACCCTGACCTCGCCGGCAAGGCCGCCATCGCCGGCGAGCTGACCGACGACTCGACCCGGGAGCAGGCTGGCGCCGGCCTGGATCAGTGTTCACCGGAGGAGATGGCACGCTTCGAGCGGCTCAACGAGGCCTACAAGGAGAAGTTCGGCTTTCCCTTCGTGATGGCCGTCAAGGGCAACGACCGTTATGCCATCTTGAACGCATTCGAGACCCGGCTCGAGAATGACCCCGCTGAGGAACGCCGCACCGCGGTGGAACAGATCAACCGCATCGCCCGCTTCCGCCTCGAGGCACGAGCCGAAGCCAACGCCTGACGCGCCCTCTCCCGATCGACGGCTCTTATTCCTGCCAGACAACCAGACAAGGCGCCGGGCAAACGTCGCCCCCATGCTCCGAACAAGACACCGCCCGGCATCATGCCGGGCGGTATCGTGGTACAGGCGTTACATTGACGGGCCTCGTCAGGTCAGCGATTGACATGGGGCGCAGAACCGAGCGAGATGTCACCCTCGGTATCGGCGCCCGACAACGGCTAAGCGTCAGACCCCTGCCCTGCAGCCGCGGCGTCGGCCCGTGCAATCTCTTCGCGTTCACGCCGCTCGTCGGCCAGGGATCGACTCGGCAGCACGATATTGAGCACGAAGGAGGTGATGGCCGCCACCACGATCGGCGCGCCCCCGATAACGTTCTGAACCATCTGCGGAAACTGCTCGATGGCCGCCGGCACCTGAGAGATGCCCAGGGCCAGGGCCAGGGAGAGGCCGACGATGGTCACGTTGCGGGCTGACAGCTCATCCTTGATGAGCAGCTGGATGCCGGTCATGGTGATCATCCCGAATACCGTGACGGTAGCACCGCCCAGTACCGGATAAGGGATGGTGGTCATGATGGCGCTGAACTTGGGGCTCAGACCAGCGAGCACCATGAATATGCCAGCGATGGCCAGCACCGATCGGCTGATTACCTTGGTCATGGCGACGATGCCGACGTTCTGGCTGAAAGTGGAGGTCGGCAATGCCGCGAACAGCGAGCTCAGGGCGGTGGTCAGGCCGTTGCCCAGCAGCCCGCCTGTCAGTTCTTTGGTCTTCAGCTCGCGGTTCATCCCCGCCACGCTGGTGGCGGAGAGGTCACCGATGGTCTGCACCGAGTTGATCACGCAGATCACCACCATGGAGACGATCGCCGCCGAGTGGAACTCGAGCTGGAATGGCATGAACTCCGGTACGGCCAGCCAGCGCGCCGAGGCCACCGAACTGAAGTCGACCATGCCCATCGGTAGCGCCACCGCATAGCCGACAAGGATGCCGACGATGATCGCCGACAGGCGAACCACGCCGCGGCCAAACTGGGAAGCGCCAAGCACCGCCAGCAGGGTGATGATGCCGACCATCCAGTTGGCCAGGTCGCCGAACCCTTCGGCGTTGACGTTGCCGCTGCCCGCCATGTAACGGATGGCGATGTCGTAAAGTGACAGGCCGATCACCAGCACCACGGTGCCCGCCACGATCGGCGGAAACAGATGGCGGATGTACTGAATGAAGTAACCGACCACCATCATGGTGATGCCGCCGATCAGCTGGGCGCCGAGGATGCCCTCGATGCCGAACTGACCACCCACGGCGATCAGGGTCGGCACATACGCGAAGCCCACGCCGAAGATCGCCGGCAGCCGTGCGCCGAACTTCCACACCCCGTAGAGGTGGAACAGGGTGCAGATCCCTGAGGCGAGCACCGCCACTTGGATCAGCAGCAGCTTCTCCTGAGGCGTGGAGCCGACCACCCCGGCGATGATGATCGGGGGAGTGATCACGCCGGCGATCATCGCCAGCACGTGCTGCAGCGAGATGGGCAACGCCTTGTAGATCGGCGGCCGCCCCTGGAAGTCGAATAGGGAGATGTTGCGCGTCTTGGTTGTCATGGGGCTATCCGGGACTGTTGTTGTATGACGTCAATGCATACCGCATGTCGATACCAATGACCACAGTGATGTGGACTCTGTAAACATAAAGTTGTACACATCATTATCATCTCGAGTCGCTTAGAGGTGCCACTCGAGCTGGAAGGTCGGCGCATCGGTATCCACCCCATCCTTGCCATGGTTGCCGAACTTGTTATGCCAGTACTCGTAACCTACCCCGGCCCACAGCTGGTTTGCCTCGCCCCAGGCCAGCTGGCCGACGTCGAGCATGAGCGAGGTGCGCATCAACTGCTCGGGGTCGGTATCGTTGCCCTGATAGTCCTCTCCCTTCTCGCCGTTGTAGTTGTAGAACCCCTGGAACTTCAGCGGCAGCGGGCCGGCCTCGAAAGGCAGTCCCCAGGCCAGGTTGATCTGATAGTAAGGGTCAAACTCGATCTCGTTGACGTCGCAGAAGCTCGCACCGCAGTGGTTCCACTCGTGAGCATAGAAGAGGCTCAGGTCGGCAAACCCCTTGGGCACGTTGAACTTCAGCGTCGGCCCGACCACCAGCAGACGCTTGCGCGGCGCGAAAGCGGTGTTCTTGGTGTTGAGATCGAAGCCGCCGGTCAACGCCACGTCCTTGACCGGACCAAAGGCTACCGGCTCAGCGGTGAGCTTGCCGAGATGCAGCTGGTGACGATAGGTCAGGTAAGCCTCGGTCGCACCACTATCACCACCGCTGGCCGGGTCGGCGCTGTCGGACTGCAGCACGTCAAGATTAAGAAAGTTCTGTCCAAGCGTGTAACCGCTGACATGGGTGAACTGCAGTACATGCTTTTCGACGTCACGAGGGTTAGCCGGCTCAGTGAATTGAGTGCCGTAGCGATAGCCGATGAAGGTGTCGCTCCAGGTTGTCGCCTGGGCATTACCGGCGACGAGACTGGCAAACAGCAGGCCGGCGCTCAGATGGGGCCTGGGGATGCACTTCTGCATAAAAGAGCTCTCCATTTGTTGTGGTTATTGGATACACTGAATCAACCTCATTGTTTACAGAGTAGACCATAAATCTGTATACGAAAAATCTCCCTTTTCCTGCCGATTCTTGATCGACCTTGCCAACAGATTCCTTGGATTCAGGGATGGCAAGCCTGCGGGGGCGCCCCCATACGTGGGGTATCGCATCGGGAACCACTAGACTGAAGAATGGAAGCCGCCAGGGGGATCACCCATGTTTCAACACCGACGTGACGCCGCCGAACGCCTGGCCACGAGGCTCAGCCACCTGCGTGGCCTTCACCCGCTGGTGCTGGCCATTCCCCGTGGTGGGGTGCCCATGGGGCGTTTCATCGCCGACGCCCTGCAGGGGGAGCTAGACGTGGTGCTGGTGCGCAAGATCGGTGCACCGGGCAATCCGGAGTACGCCATTGGCGCGGTCAGTGAGGATGGCAGCGTGCACCTGGAGGAGGAGGCACGACACTGCCGGGAGGAGTGGCTGACCGGTGCAATTGCCCGCCAGCGGGAGTTGATCGAGGAGCGCCGACGGCGCTATACCCCGGTGCGCAGCCCCATCGATCCGGCGGGGCGCATCCTGGTGGTGGTGGATGACGGCAGCGCCACCGGCGCGACCATGGCCGCGGCGCTGGCGACCCTTCGCCAGCGCCATCCCGCACGCCTGATCGCCGCCCTGGGTGTGGCGCCGCCCGACACCGTGGCGCGGCTGGAGACGCTGGCCGACGAGGTGGTCTGTATCGGGGTGCCCGGGCACTTCGCCGCCGTGGGCCAGTTCTTTACCGACTTCGATCAGGTCAGCGACGACGAGGTGGTGGCCCTGCTTGCCGCCGACGATGACGGTACGTCAGCCACGCCCTGACCCACCGTCGGTGCGGGCCGCCTCAGCGATAGGCACCCTCGATGTCGGTGATGCGCATGGCATGCCGCCCCAGCCCACCGTGCAGATCCAGCATGCGCTCGAGCCAGGCATGGACCGGATCGGCATTGGAGACCAGATCGGCGCTGGAAACGCAGCGCGCCCACATGAAGTTGCCGAACACCAGATAGTCGGCTGCCGCCGGGGACGCTCCGTCGATGAACTCCGACTCCTTGAGCAGGCCGCGCAGCGGTTCGAGCGCCGCATCGAGCTGGGCGAGTCCCCTGGAGGGCGAGTGAAACTCCTCCAGCGTACGGCCGAAGCGTTTTTCACGCGTTTCGCGGAAGTAGTCCCGGTCATCGGGATGAATCGCATTGAGCAGATCCATGATGATCGTACGCAGCATGGCCGGTGCCAGGGTGCGCTCGGCAAAATGCTTGAAGAAGCGGGCGCGCGCCGCGGCCAGCCCTTCACCGATCAGTGGCGCCTCCGGGTAGGTGCGGTCCAGGTAGCGCAGGATCTCATAGCTGTCGGTCACGACCGTTTCGCCATCGACCAGCACCGGCACCTTGTCATGATCGGCGAACGCCAGGGCCTCCCGGTCGGTGAAGCGCCACGGCCGCGCCTCGACTTCCAGCCCCTTGTGAGCCAGGGCATATCGCACGCGCCAGCAGAATGGCGAGAAGCGCAGCTCCTCGTCGACACCACACAGGTCATACAGTACTCGAGACATACGAACCTCTCCTCAGCGTAAAGGGCAATCACCCGACGAAGTCTGCCAGGCTCCTGGACCCGGTGTCAGGCCGCTCACCATGCTCACCCTCGGCGAGGCTGCTGTCCATTAGTCTAATAAACACTTGGGGTTTGACGGCCCCCGCCCCCTGCCGATTTTTAAATTTCATTTTCTTATCAGCCGGTTAGCGATAAGGCGACGGATAGAGAAACTATCGAAACATTGGTCATACCAACTTTCCAGAGATGGAAAGCCTCTCCTTGACGCCGTAATGTCCGGCTGGCTGAACATTCGGCCGATCCCCTTTGGTCACAACAACGACTCCCGATCGAGGAACCCTATCCATGAATGACACCCTTCTCGCACTGCTGGCCTTCGCGCCCCTGGTGCTTGCCGGCGTGCTGCTCATCGGTCTGCGCATGGCGGCCAGGACCGCCATGCCGATCGTCTTCGTGGTCACCGCCATCATCGCCCTGTTTGCCTGGGAGATGACCGCCACCCGCGTCATGGCCTCTACCCTCCAGGGCCTGATGCTCACGGTATCGATCCTGTGGATCATCTTCGGTGCCATCCTGCTGCTCAACACCCTGAAGCATTCGGGCGGCATCAAGGCCATCCGCAACGGCTTCTCCGGCATCAGCCCCGATCGCCGCGTCCAGGCAATCATCGTCGCCTGGCTGTTCGGCTGCTTTATCGAGGGCGCCTCCGGCTTCGGCACCCCCGCCGCCGTCGCGGCCCCGCTGATGGTGGCACTGGGCTTCCCGGCACTGGCCGCCGTGGTGGTGGGAATGATGATCCAGTCCACCCCGGTCTCCTTCGGTGCCGTCGGCACCCCCATCGTGGTGGGCGTCTCCGGTGGCCTGGACCGCACCGGCATCACCGAGACCCTCGAGGCCGGCGGGGCCAGCTGGATGGAGTACTTCCATCTGATCGCCGGTGAGGTCGCGGTGACCCACGGCATCGTCGGCATCCTGATGCCCTTGATCATGGTGGTCGTCATGGTGCGCTTCTTCGGTGCCAACCGCTCCTGGAGGGAGGGGCTCTCCATCGCCCCCTTCGCTCTCTTCGCCGGGATCAGCTTCGTGGTGCCCTACATGCTGGCCGGCGTGCTGCTGGGGCCGGAGTTCCCGTCGATGATCGGTGCCATGGTCGGTCTGGCCATCGTCGTGCCGGCCGCTCGCCGCGGCTTCCTGATCCCCAGCGACACCTGGGACTTTCCGGAGAGCAACGCCTGGCCCGACTACTGGATCGGCAAGCTCGAGATCAAGCTGGATGACGTCACCGGCAAGGCACCGGTCTCCACCCTGATGGGCTGGGTACCCTATGTGCTGCTGGCTGTGATCCTGGTCGCCTCGCGCACCATCGAACCCCTCAAGAGTGCGCTGACGTCGTTCTCCCTCGGCTGGAGCAATATCCTCGGCGAGGCAGGAGTCTCCGGCGCCATCCAGCCCCTCTACCTGCCGGGTGGCATCCTGCTGATGGTGGTGCTGCTCACCGCCCTGCTCCACCGCATGCGCATGGGCGAGATCAAGGCGGCCTTCGGCGAGTCCACCCGAACCATCCTCGGCGCCGGCTTCGTGCTGATCTTCACCATTCCCATGGTGCGGATCCTGATCAACTCGGGGGTCAATGCCGCCGACCTGGTCTCCATGCCGGTCGCCATGGCCCAGCTGGTGGCCAACAGCGTGGGTGATATCTACCCCTTCTTCGCCCCCGCCGTGGGCGCACTGGGGGCCTTTATCGCCGGCTCCAACACGGTCTCCAACCTGATGCTGGCCGACTTCCAGTTCAATGTCGCCCAGCAGCTCGGCCTCTCCACCGCCTTCATGGTGGCCCTGCAGGCCGTGGGTGCCGCCGCGGGCAACATGATCGCGATCCACAACGTGGTCGCCGCCTCGGCCACGGTGGGCCTGCTCGGCCGCGAGGGCGAGACCATCCGCAAGACGATCCTGCCGACGATCTACTACCTCGTCGCCACCGGGATCATCGCGCTGGTCGCCTTCTATCTGCTGGGCATCGGCGATCCCCTGCTCGGCCTCGGCTGACCGGGCCACGCCGTTGCAAACACATCGCCCCCGGCATTGCCGGGGGCGCTGGCGTCTCGAGGCGCTGGCCGAGCTGCGGTGACGGCTGGCGGCGGGGTTACTCCCACCCCTCCAGCCGCATCGTCGATCGCTCGAGGCGCTCGTCCTCGGCCTCGATCTCGCGCAGGGCCTCGCCGATGCTGCTCAGGTGCTCCAGCGCCACACGACGGGCCAGCTGCGGCTTGCCCTTGACCACGGCATCATGCAGGCGCGCATGCTGACGATTGATCATCTCGCGGGGTTGCGGACGATGATAGAGATTCTTCACCGAGGCGAAGACCGAACTGAGCAGCAGCTCGGTCAGGTTCTGCAGGGTATGTACCAGCACCGGGTTATGGGAGGCCTGGGAGATCGCCAGATGGAAGGCGTGGTCGAGCCTCGCCAGACGCTCCACATCGATGGGGTCGGCGCTTGCCACATAGTCGGCCATCTCCCGATAGCGCCGGGTGATCAGCACCCTGTCCGCCGGATTGCCGCGACTGGCGGCCAGCTGCGCCGACTCCCCCTCGAGCAGGGCTCGCACCTCGAGCAGATCGAACAGGGTCCGCGGGTGGTCGCGAAACAGGTGCATCAACGGGCTCTGCTCGCGCGCCGGAAGCAGCGCGGCCACCGTGGAGCCACGGCCGTGACGGGTCTCGATGATGCCCTTGCTGCGCAGGATGCGCATCCCCTCGCGCAGCGAGGCGCGGGACACGCCAAGCCGCTCGCACAACCGCCGCTCCGAGGGCAGCAGCTGGCCGGTACGGAAGACTCCGTCCAGGATCAGCCGCTCGAGGCGCGCGGCCACCCCCTCCGGGGTGCGCTGTCCGCCGAGTGATTCCTCATGGGTCAACACCTTGGCATCCTCCGATCAGACCAAACATCTGGTCTGACCAGTGCACCACAAGCTGGACAGCAGCGCCAGCGCTGCCAGGATAGGAGAGTGGTGAAGCATGCCGCAGGGCACGCCACGCCCCCACGAGCCGCCATCCCGGACCTTCCACCTTGACGATACGTATGGGGAATCCCCGATGAATACACAGTACGACGCTCGGCTCGATGGCGAGCCACCCCTTCTTGACCAGGCCGAGGTTCTGGCCGACCTTCGCCAGGCACTGCCCGACATGGCGCTGCTGCATCGCGAGGAGGACCTGCGCCCCTTCGAGTGCGACGGCCTCTCCGCCTATCGCGCCCTGCCCATGCTGGTGGCGCTGCCCGAGACACTCGCCCAGGTCGAGACCCTGCTCAAGCGCTGTCATGCCCTGGGCGTACCGGTGGTGACCCGCGGTGCCGGCACCGGCCTGTCGGGCGGCGCCCTGCCGCTTGCGCACGGGGTGCTGCTGGTGATGTCACGCTTCAGCCGTATCCTCAAGATCGACCCCGATGCGCGCACCGCGCGGGTACAGCCCGGGGTACGCAACCTGGCGATCTCCGAGGCGGCGGCCCCCTACGGGCTCTATTACGCACCGGACCCCTCCTCCCAGATCGCCTGTTCCATCGGCGGCAACGTGGCCGAGAATGCCGGCGGCGTGCACTGCCTCAAGTACGGCCTCACCGTGCATAACGTGATCAAGGTCGAGGTGCTGACCATCGAGGGCGAACACATGACCCTGGGCGCCGACGCCCTGGATGCGCCCGGCTTCGATCTGCTGGCCCTGTTCAACGGCTCCGAGGGCATGCTCGGCGTGGTCACCGAAATCACCGTCAAGCTGCTGCCCAAGCCCGAGAGCGCCAAGGTACTGATGGCCAGCTTCGACGACATCGAGAAGGCCGGCGATGCCGTGGGTGCCATCATCGCCGCGGGCATCATTCCCGGGGGGCTGGAGATGATGGACAACCTGGCGATCCGCGCCGCCGAGGACTTCATCGGCGCCGGCTACCCGGTGGAGGCCGAGGCGATCCTGCTGTGTGAACTGGACGGTGTCGAGGCGGACGTGGACGACGACTGTCAGACCGTGCGTCGCGTGCTGGAGGAAGCCGGCGCGACCGGCATCCAGCAGGCCCGTGATGAAGCCGAGCGCGCGCTGTTCTGGGCCGGTCGCAAGAACGCCTTTCCCGCCGTGGGCCGCATGTCGCCTGACTACTACTGCATGGATGGCACCATTCCTCGTCGCGAGCTGGCCCGCGTGCTCAAGGGCATCGGCGATCTCGGCGAGGAGTATGGCCTGCGCGTGGCCAACGTCTTCCACGCCGGCGACGGCAACATGCACCCGCTGATCCTGTTCGATGCCAACCAGCCCGGCGAATTCGAGCGGGCCGAGGCGCTCGGCAGCCGCATCCTCGAGCTCTGCGTCGAGGTGGGTGGCACCATCACCGGCGAGCATGGCGTGGGCCGCGAGAAGATTCATCAGATGTGCGTGCAGTTCACTCCCTGCGAACTGGCCACC
This sequence comes from uncultured Halomonas sp., assembly GCF_947501415.1. Lineage (GTDB taxonomy): Bacteria > Pseudomonadota > Gammaproteobacteria > Pseudomonadales > Halomonadaceae > Halomonas. Next base: position 135,930 of record NZ_CANMVL010000013.1, read on the forward strand.
TTCCGCGCCGCCAAGGCGGCCTTCGATCCCTGGGAGCTGCTCAATCCGGGCAAGAACATCCCCACACCGGCCCGCTGCTCCGAGTTCCGCCTGACCAAGAGCGCCGGCGATGCTCCCGCCCCGACCCAGGCCCCGAAGAGCCACGGCTGAGAGACACAAGACATGGTGACCATGAACGACACCCCGAGCCGCGACATTATCAACCACGATGCCAGTGAGGCGCTGGCCGAACGCATCCGCCGTGCCGAGGCGGAGGGCTCACCGCTACGCATCGTCGGCGGCGACACCAAGGCCTTCTACGGGCGTGAAGTGGAAGGAGAAGCCCTGCCCACCCGCGAGCACCGCGGCATCACCGAGTACGACCCGGTGGAACTGATCGTCTCGGTACGCGCCGGCACCCCGCTGCGCGAGCTGGAAAGCGTGCTGGCGGCCAACGGCCAGATGCTGCCCTGCGAGCCCCCCCACTTCGGCGAGGAGGCCACGGTCGGCGGCATGATCGCCACCGGCCTCTCCGGCCCGCGCCGCCCCTGGGCGGGCAGCGTGCGCGACTTCGTGCTGGGCACCCGCATCATCACCCGCCAGGGCAGCGAACAGCGCTTCGGCGGGCAGGTGATGAAGAATGTCGCCGGCTACGACCTCTCGCGCCTGATGGTAGGCGCCCAGGGCACCCTGGGGCTGATCACCGAGGTCTCCATGAAGGTGCTGCCGCTGCCGGCGGCCATCAGCAGCCTGCACCTGGAGATGTCGCTGCCGGAAGCCCTCGTGAAGCTCGCCGAGTGGGGTCGGGAACCCCTGCCGATTACCGCCGCCGCCTGGCTTGAAGGCGCCCTGCACCTGCGCCTCGAAGGGGGCCCCAGCTCGGTGGAGGCGACCGCCAGGCGCCTGGGGGGTGACGAACTCCACGACGGCTTCTGGGAGGCCCTGCGGGAACAGCAGCTGGCGTTCTTCGGCGCCGAGAGTGCTCGCCCGATCTGGCGACTCTCGCTGCCACACCACACCCCGGCGCTCGAGCTGCCCGGCGTGTCTCACGAGACCGATGTGCTTTACGACTGGGCCGGCACCCAGCGCTGGGTGCGCAGCGATGCCGGCCCCGAAGCGATGCGCGCGATAGCCAGCCAGGCCGGTGGCCATGCCACCCGCTGGGGTGGCCCGGGCGGCGCCCCCCAGGATGCCCCCTTCACGCCCCTCGCCCCGGTGGTCGAGAAGTATCATCGCAATCTGAAGACGCAGCTGGACCCCCAGGGGATCTTCAACCCGGGCCGGCTCTACGCGGCATTCTGAGATACACGGAGAGACGTCAAACATGCAGACGCATTTCACCGCCGAAGACCTCCAGAAACCGCATATCCGCGAGGCCGACCGGGTGTTGCGCAGCTGTGTTCACTGTGGCTTCTGCAACGCCACCTGCCCTACCTACCAGCTGCTGGGGGATGAGCGCGACGGGCCCCGTGGACGCATCTACCTGATCAAGGAGATGCTCGAGGCGCCAGAGGAGAGCGACAAGGTCACCGAACAGACTCGCCTTCACCTCGACCGCTGCCTGACCTGTCGCAACTGCGAGACCACCTGCCCCTCCGGGGTCGAGTATCACAAGCTGCTCGATATCGGCCGCGCCGAGATCGAACGCCGGGTCCCGCGCAAGGCGTCGGAGCGGGCGCTGCGCTATGGCCTGCGCAAGGCCCTGGTCGACCCGAAACGCTTTCAGGCCCTGTTCAAGCTGGGTCTCACCTTCCGGCCGCTGGTACCAGGCCCCCTGAAGGAGAAGATGCCACCGGCCCCGGTGGATGCCGGCCAGCGCCCGTCCGGCCAGCGCCACGCCCGGCAGATGCTGATTCTCGAGGGCTGTGTGCAGCCTGGCCTGTCACCCAACACCAATGCCGCCACCGCCCGGGTGCTGGACCGCCTGGGTATCGGCCTCGTTCCGGTGAGTGAGGCCGGCTGCTGCGGCGCCATCGACTTCCACCTCAACGCCCAGGACGAGGGCCGTGCCCGGGCGCGGGCCAATATCGACGCCTGGTGGCCACATATCGATAAGGAGGGTGAAGCGGGGGTGGAGGCGATCGTACAGACCGCCAGCGGCTGCGGCGCCTTCGTCAAGGAGTACGCCGAGATCCTGGCCGACGACCCCGACTATGCCGACAAGGCCGCCCGGGTGAGTGAGCTGGCCCGGGATCTGGTCGAGGTGCTGCGGGACGAGGAGCTCGACACCCTCGAGGTAGCACAGTCCCGGCGCCTCGCCTTCCACTGTCCCTGCACCCTGCAGCACGCCCAGAAGCTGGGGGGTGCCGTGGAAGGCGTGCTGACCCGGCTCGGCTTCACGCTGACGCCGGTGGCCGACGCCCATCTCTGCTGCGGTTCGGCCGGCACCTACTCCATCACCCAGCCCGAGCTCTCCATGCAGCTGCGTGACAACAAGCTCGACAACCTGGAGGCCGGCAGCCCCGAGGTGATCGTGACGGCCAATATCGGCTGCCAGACCCATCTCGCCGGCGCCAACCGCACGACGGTGCGCCACTGGATCGAAATCGTGGATGAGGCACTCGCCTGACGCCCGCCTTGCCACCGTCATGGCCCGAGCCTGCTGCTCCCTGCAACAGCACTCCATCACAAAGAGGAATACTGCTCATGAAGACCAAGCCCGTCCTGACCCTGACCGACGTCAACGCCATCCTCGATGCCGCCCAGAAGGAGGCCGAAGCCAACGGCTGGGGGGTGACCATCGCCGTCGCCGATGACGGCGGCCACCTGCTGGGCTTGCGCCGCATGGACGGCGCGCCCCCCTTCAGCGCCGATGTGGCCACCCAGAAGGCCCGCAATGCCGCCATCGGTCGACGCGAGACCCAGGCCTTCGAGGAGATGATCAACGGTGGCCGTACCGCCTTCGTCACCGCCCCCATGCAGTCACTTCTCGCCGGTGGCGTACCGGTGCTGGTAGAGGGTGAAGTCGCCGGCACCGTCGGCATCTCCGGCGTCAAGCCTGACCAGGACGTTCAGATCGCCCGCGCCGGGGTCGCCGCCATCGTCTGAACCCCCTTGCCGAGCAGGGATGCATGACGACAGGGCCCCACCATGGTGGGGCCCTGTCGATTACGTTATCGGCGTCGTGTTACCGGTCCGAGGCGAGGTCTATGAGGCCTGACGATGCCGCCGCAGCTTACCGTTCAGGGCCTTGATAATGGTGTAGCACATCAGCAGCATCGCCACGGAGAACGGAATCGCGGTCGCCGTCACCCCCGCCTGAAGCGCCGTGAGTCCACCCCCGATCAGCAGCACGATGGCAACCAGCCCCTCCACCGAGGCCCAGAACATGCGCTGGGTACGCGGGGCATCGATCTTGCCGCCGGCGGTGATGGTATCGATCACCAGCGATCCGGAGTCGGAGGAGGTCACGAAGAAGACCAGTGCCAGGAAGATCGCCAGGGACGACATCACACTGGTCAGCGGCAGCTCGTTGAGCATGCCAAAGAGTGACAGCTCGGGGCTGTAGGCATCGATCACGTAGTCCTTGACCAGGCTCCCCGCGGGGTCGGCATAGAGCTGATCCAGCGCCGTGGCGCCGAACACGCCCATCCAGATGAAGATGAACAGGCTCGGGATCAGCAGCACGCATATCACGAACTCGCGCACCGTGCGTCCTCGCGAGACCCGGGCAATGAACATGCCCACGAAGGGCGCCCAGCTGACCCACCAGGCCCAGTAGAAGACGGTCCAGGCCTGGCGGAAGGCGTCATCCTCACGACCAAAGGGCATCGAGAGCGGGATGAACTCCGTGACGTAGGTCGTCAAACCTGTCCAGAAGCCGTTCAACGCCACCAGCGTCGGTCCGGCGAACAGCACGAAGAAGAAGAACAGCAGCGCCAGCACCATGTTGACCTCGGAGAGCCTCTTCACGCCGCCCTCGAGGCCACGCCATACCGAGACCAGGGCCACCCCGGTCACCACGATGATGGTCACCACCTGAAACTGGGTGCTGACTTCGAGACCAAAGACGAAGTTCATGCCCGCATTGGCCTGCTGCGCCCCCAGCCCCAGCGAGGTCGCCAACCCGAAGAGGGTCGAGAACACCGCCAGGATATCGATGGCATGCCCCCACCAACCCCAGACGCGTTCCCCAAGCAGCGGAAAGAAGGCCGAGCGGATGGAGAAGGGAAGCCCCTTGTTGTAGGTGAAGATCCCCAGCGCCAGGGCCATCACCACATAGACCGCCCAGCCGTGGAGCCCCCAGTGGAAGTAGGTTCCCGCCAGCCCCATGGCGCTGGCCTCGGCGATGGCATCGGGGTCGAGTGCGCCCTCGGCGCCGAAGGGCGATGTCACCCCCAGCGGCAGCGAGACATTGGCATGGTAGACCGGCTCCAGCACACCGAAGAACATCAAGCCGATGCCTATTCCGGCGGCGAACAGCATGGAGAACCACGAGAGATAGCTATATTCGGGCCGGGCCTCCGGCCCTCCCAGCCGCACCGACCCATGGGGCAGGATCACCAGCGCCAGGCAGAACAGAACGAAGAAGTCCACAACGATCATGAAGTACCAGTCGAGGCTCCCCGTGGAGAAGGCGACGACGGACTGGAACAGCTGCCCCGCCAGGTCTGGAAACATCAGGGTCAGCAGGATGAACGCCACCGAGACCAGGGCCGATATGACAAAGACACGGTTGTGGACATCAAAGCCAAACGGGCCCAGCTGCCCCTCTATATTATCCTGGCCGATGACATAGTCGGTCTGCATGTCGCTGCTGGCCTGATGCGGGTCCGTCACACTCGGATCATTCATGGCAGGCGCCTCGGCTGATGGGGTAGTTCGAGTATAAGCCGTATCGGCACCGAGCATTCCGCGTATTTTCACCACCGGTCCGGGAGAGGCAGGGGCCACCGGCTGACGGCGATGGAAGTGCCTGGCCGATGCCCCGAAAGGCGGTGGCCAGTATGATGACGGGTTCGCACTCCGCCATCCGCGGGGCCCCTGCGTTGGAAATGAGAGGATCTGAATGTCACCGCTTGCCTTCCTGGCGCCCCTCGGCGCCGTGCTGATCTGGTCCGGCAACATGACCATCAACCAGCTGACCGTCGGCACCATTGCCCCCAGCAGCATCGCCTTCCTGCGCTGGGTACTAGCGCTGGCCGTGCTTACCCCCCTGGTGGCCCCGGCGGCCTGGCAGCACCGGGCGACGATCCGCCGGGAGTGGCCGAAGCTCGCCGTGCTGGGGCTGCTCGGCATGGGGCTATGGCAGGGGCTCGCCTATATGGCCGCCGAGACCACCAGCGCCACCAATATGGGCATCCTGGCCGCCATGGTGCCGCTGCTTACCGTGCTGCTCAGCGCCCTGATCCTGCGCGAGCCGCCGAGTCTCGGCGGTGTGGCCGGCGGAGCCCTGGCGCTGGTCGGCGTGGCGATCCTGCTGGGACGCGGCAGCCCGCTCTCGCTGCTGGAGCTGACAGTGGCCAGGGGCGACGCCCTGATGCTGGTGGCCGCCACCTGCTATGCGCTCTATGGCGTCATGCTCAAGCGCTGGCCCATCGCGCTGCCGCCCTGGGTGCTGCTCTATGGCCAGGTGATATTCGCCGTGCTGATCCTGCTGCCGCCCTATCTGCTGGGGCCGATGACGCCGGTGGATTCCAGCAATATCGGCCTGATTCTCTACGCCGGCATCCCCGCCTCCATCATCACCACCTTCCTGTGGATGCTGGCGATTCGCCGCATCGGCGCCAGCCAGGCCAGCATCTTCATCAACCTGATGCCGCTGTTCAGTGCCATCATCGCCATGTTCGCCCTGGGCGAGCGCATTGCGCTCTTCCACTTCCTGGGCGGCGCCCTGATCCTGGCCGGCGTGGTGATGGCCCAGACCCTGACCCGACCGCTAGGCCGCCGCTCCGCTGTCCCACAAGGCAGCACAGACCGCCCATGCTAGACTGCCCGCTCTGACCCGACCGACCAAGGATGCGCCATGTCCCTCGACGACCTTCACCTCACGCTTCGCAATCTGACGCTGGACGACTACCCCCAGCTCGAGTCGCTGATGGATGCCGTCTACCACGATATCGGCGGCGCCTGGTCACGACACACCATCGAGCGGCTGATCGGTGACTTCCCCGATGGCCAGGTCGCCATCGAGGACGACGGCCGCCTGGTGGGCATCGCCCTGACCGTCAGGGTCGATTACGACGAATTTACCAACCCGCACAAGTATGATGACCTGATCGGCAAGCGCGAGGTGATCCTCGACAACGCCGAGGGCGACGCCATGTACGGGCTGGACGTGCTGATTCACCCGGACTACCGCGGCTACCGCCTGGGACGACGCCTCTACGATGCCCGCAAGGAGCTCTGCCGCTCGCTCAACCTGCGTGCGATCCTCGCCGGCGGCCGTATTCCCCAGTACCACCAGCACGCCGAGGAGCTCAGCCCCACCCAGTACATCGACCGGGTGGCCCGCAAGGAGATCCACGACCCGATCCTCTCCTTCCAGCTGGCCAACGACTTCCAGGTCAAGCGCCTGCTGCGCGACTACCTGCCCGAGGACGAGAAGTCCCAGGGCTATGCCACCCTGCTGGAGTGGAACAACTTCCTCTATGAGCCCGCCGAGCTGGTCCTCGACACCCGCAAGACCCAGGTCCGTGTCGGTGCGGTGCAGTGGCAGATGCGCGAATTCGACTCGGTGGAGGCGGTGCTGCAGCAGGTGGAGTACTTCGTCGATGCCCTTTCCGACTACCAGAGCGACTTCGCGGTCTTCCCGGAGCTCTTCAACGCGCCCCTGATGGGGCTGCAGGACCGCGCCGCCCAGCAGGACCAGATGGCCGCCATCCGCTTCCTGGCCAGCTTTACCGAGCGCTTCAAGACCGAGCTCTCGCGCATGGCGGTCTCCTACAATATCAATATCATCGCCGGTTCCATGATCGAGGTGGGCGAGGACGACCGCCTCTACAACGTCGCCTACCTGTGTCACCGCGACGGCACCCTCGAGCGCCAGGCCAAGCTGCATATCACGCCCCAGGAACGCCGCGACTGGGTGATCGAGGGCGGCGACGACCTCCAGGTATTCGACACCGACGCCGGACGCGTCGGCATCCTGATCTGCTACGACGTGGAGTTCCCGGAGCTGCCCAGGCTGCAGGCCGAGCAGGAGATGGATATCCTCTTCGTGCCCTTCTGGACCGATACCAAGAATGGCTACCTGCGGGTGCGCCACTGTGCCCAGGCCCGCGCCATCGAGAACGAGTGCTATGTGGTGCTGTGCGGCAGCGTCGGCAATGTGCCCTCCATCGAGAACATGGAGATCCAGTATGCACAGTCGGCGGTGTTCTCGCCCTCGGACTTCGCCTTCCCCCACGACGCCGTCCTCAACGAGACCACCCCCAACACCGAGATGATGCTGTTCTCGGACCTCGACCTGACCCGGCTGACCGTGGTGCGCAACGAAGGCTCGGTGACCAACCTCAAGGACCGCCGCAAGGACCTGTTCGACCTGCGCTGGCGCGACTGGTCATGGAAGTCCGGGGGCCGGGCATCCGGGGCCGACCTCGATGAGAGCTGAGAACTGACGAGAGCCGAGGAGGCGCCTGAGCGATGCTGAACCGCCTGCGCCGCTGGCGCGAGCAGCGCTTCGCGGCGCGCCATCCCCTGCCGGAAGAGGCCTGGCGGGAGGCGCGCCACCGCGTACCGTTGCTGGCCGCCCTCGGCGAGGAGGAGGCCCGGCGCCTGGGCCAGCGCGCCTGGCGTTTCCTGCACGCCAAGCGCATCAGCCTGCATCCGGAGCTTGCCGAGGCCACGACCTTCGACCTGCCGGCGCGACTCGCCCTGGCCGGTCAGGCCTGCCTGCTGACGCTGGGCTGGCGCGACGATGAACACCTCGAGGCCTTCGGCAACGTCCATGAGGTCCTCATCCTGCCCGACGCCTTTCGGCGTCGCGTGGAGGAGATGGACGAGTTCGGCGTGGTCCACGAGTACGACGATGAGCGTGCCGGGGAGACCTCCCACCAGGGGCCGGTGGTGGTGGCCTTCCCAGACCTGATGGAGAGCGGCGACTTCTCGGGCTTCAATGTGCTGATTCACGAGTTCGCCCACAAGCTCGACCTGGGCAACTCCCTGGATGTTGACGGCTTCCCGCCGCTGCCCGGCGATATCGACCCGCGGGAGTGGCACTGGGTGTTCATGGCGGTGTGGGATGACCTTCAGGCCCACCTCGCTCGCGGTGAGACTACCCCCATCGACGACTATGCCGCCACACACCCCGGCGAGTGCTTCGCGGTCTGCTGCGAGGCCTTCTTCACCGCCCCCGACCTGTTGCATGATGCCTACCCGGCCCTCTTCGATCTGCTCAGCCGCTACTTCCGCCAGCAGACGCTGACCCGACTGCCGCCCTCGGCGGTCCACGCCCGGCCCGAACACCATTGACCCCATTGGTTCATTACCGATTGCCCACTACCGTCAGGAGGCACCGATGATCGATCTGCGCAGTGACACCGTCACCCGCCCCAGCGACGCCATGCGCGATGCCATGCATGCCGCCCCGGTGGGCGATGATGTGTGGGGCGATGACCCCAGCGTGGCTCGCTTCGAAAACGCCCTGGCCGAGCGTGCAGGCAAGGCCGCCGCACTGCTCTTCCCCAGCGGCACCCAGAGCAATCTGGCCGCCCTGCTCGCCCACTGTCAGCGGGGCGACGAGTACATCGCCGGCCAGCAGGCTCACACCTACAAGTACGAAGGCGGTGGCGCCGCGGTTCTCGGCGGCATCCAGCCTCAACCGGTGGAGCACGCCGAGGATGGCTCACTGCCGCTTGAGCGCATCCATGCCGCCATCAAGCCCGACGATTTCCACTTCGCCCGTACTCGACTGCTGGCGCTGGAGAACACCATCGGCGGACGCGTGATCGATGCCGACTATATGCACCAGGCCACCGAACTGGCCCGGGAGCACGGACTGGCCACCCATCTGGACGGCGCCCGACTGTTCAATGCCGCAGTGGCCACCGACACCTCGCTGGCCACGCTCTGTGCGCCCTTCGACACGGTCTCCCTGTGCTTCTCCAAGGGACTGGGGGCGCCGATGGGCTCGGCACTGGTGGGCCCCCAGGAACTGATCGACGCGGCACGCCGCTGGCGCAAGATGCTGGGTGGGGGCATGCGTCAGTCGGGCATCATCGCCGCCGCCTGTCACTACGCGCTGGATCACCAGGTGGCGGATCTCGCCGACGACCACCGCCGCGCCGAGCGCCTGGCGGCGGGCCTGCGGGCCCTGCCGACCATCGAGGTGGTCTCTCAGGCCACCAACATGCTCTTCCTGCGGGTGCCCGAGCCACATATCGCGCCACTGCGGGCCTGGCTGGCCGAGCGCGAGATCCTTGTCGAGGTGCTCTATGACTCCCGCCTGGTGGTGCACCGCGACCTGGATGACGCGGCCATCGATGCCACACTGGCCGCGTTCAGAGACTATCTGGCGCAATAGGTCCGATGCTTCAATGAAAATGGCCCGAATGACACCGGGGACAGCGTTTCGAGGATGATCCATGGCAAGAGTGGAGATCCGTGCCCTGACCACGACCGAGGCCCGGCCCGCCGCCGAGCTGCTGGGGCGGGGCATGCGCGACAACCCCACGCACATCAGGGCCTTCGGGGCCGATCCGGTACGGCGAGAGCGCACCCTTCGGCGACTCTTCACCCCCTTCCTGCAGCGCCAGCTAGGTGAGGGTCGAGTCCTTGGCGCCTTCGCGGGTCAACGGCTGGTCGGCGTGGCGGCCCTGGCCGCCCCGGGTGGCTGCCAGCCGACCCTTGCCGACAAGGGGCGGGCGCTGCCGGCCCTGCTCGCGAACGGCCCGGCGAGCGCTCTGCGCATGCGGGCCTGGGTGCGGGTGTGGGCCAGGCGAGATGCCGACATGCCGGCGCACTGGCACCTCGGGCCGCTAGCGGTCGCACCCGAGTGGCAGGGGCAGGGCGTCGGCAGCCGGCTACTCGGTCAGCTATGCGATCACCTCGACCGACAACACGGCCTGGGCTACCTGGAGACCGACCTTCCCGAGAATGTCCGGCTCTATCGACGCTTCGGCTTCGTGACCCTGGCCAGCGAGCCCGTGATCGGGGTGACTCACTGGTTCATGCAGCGCGGGGCGGTCACCAGCCAGAGAGAGGGAGAATACGCCCCATGAGTCGCCCTATCGGTATCATTGCTCTGCTGCTCACTCTGCTCGTCTCCCTGGGTCTGCTTTGGCAGTGGCTGGCCATGCAGGACCTGCTTACCGTCGACGCCATCCTGGCACTGGCCCGGGGCTCGGTGGCCTGGCGAGAGGCACCCTGGGCCGTGCTGGCAGTAATGGCGGTCTACGCCGGGGCCTCGCTGGTGATGTTTCCGCTGAGCCTGCTGGTGGGTGCCACCGGGCTGCTGTTTGGCCCCTGGTGGGGCTTCGGCTACGCCCTGGCAGGCACCATGGCGGCCTCGCTGGTGACCTGGTGGGTGGGTCGGCGCATCGGCCGCGAAGCGCTGCTGCGCCATGGCGGTCGACGCCTCAGGGGACTCTCTCGTTACCTCTCCGGCCGTGGCATCCGCACCATGGCCCTGGTCAATCTGCTGCCACTGGCACCCTTCACCCTGACCAACATGATGGCGGGAGCCTTCCATCTTCGCCTGCGCGATTTCATGCTGGGGTCGGTACTGGGCATCGCCCCGGGGCTCGCCGGGGTCACCCTGCTGGGCAGCCAGCTCGGTGAGCTGGCGACCGCCGAGAGCCATGGCGAGTTGGCCTGGGGGGCCGGAGGCCTGCTGCTGGCGGTGCTGATGCTGGTCGCGCTCAAGCGCTGGGCGGATCGCCGGCGCTGAGCGTGGCCTATTTCGCGGACCCGCCGGGCCACCAATCGGGGCGTTCCTCCTCCCAGGTGGCATGCACCAGCTTGCCGAGCACGCGACCACGATGCCTGAACATCTGCCACTCGGCGCCCAGCCGATGACGCATCAACTCCCAGCCCCCCTCGTCGGCATGGGTAAAGGGCCCACCCGAGGCGATGGCTCGGCGGTAGACCTCCAGGCATCGCTCGGCACAGCTCATCTCGTCGAAGGCTGCCGCCGTCTCCTCCGCTCCTGCCGCCAGGGGGGCTCGCCGTTCCGGATCGACGAGTTCGCCGAGTGCCACTGCCATGGCCTCGGCATCGTCGCTCTCGAGCAGTCGACCGTTGCTGCCATCGCGCACCACCTCGCGAACACCGGGGGCATCCACGGCCACCACGGGTAGCCTGGCGGCCATGGCCTCGGCCACGACCATGCCCTGGGTCTCGCTGTGGGAGGCGAAGGCAAACAGATCCATGGCGTGGTAGGCGTCGATCAGCGCCTGGCCCTGCAGGCGTCCGGTAAAGTGCACCCGCGGCAGTACGCCGGCCTCATCGAAGCGAGCCTCCATATCTGCCCGTGCCTCCCCCTCCCCCACCACCAGGCAGTGGAAACAATCGTCACGAGCCAGTGCCAGGCCGATGGCCCGAGCCAGGAAGTCGAGGTTCTTCTCATGGGCCAACCGCCCCAGATGGCCGATCACGCAGGCATCATCGGGAATCCCCAGCCGCTCTCGCCAGCGCTGCCCCTCACCCGCCAGATAGCGCCGGGTATCCACCCCGCTGGGCACCACACTGATCACCGTCTCGACGTCACGCTCGACCAGCAGTCGCTGAATGCTCTCGCTGGGCGCGATCACCTCGTCACACAGCCGGGTGTACTCGCTGGAGAGCGCGACCGCGAAACGCTGCATGCGAGGGGAGTCACCGGGCACATAGTGGGTGTAGTGCTCATAGAGGGTGTGATGAGTGAACACCAGCGGCAGGCCATAGGTCTCGGCGGTGCGAGCGGCGGTATCACCGAGCAGGAAGGGGTGATGTGAGTGCACGATATCGGGATCGAAGGCCTCCACTGCCTCGTGGAGCTGGCCCGGGATCGGGACCGGCAGCGAGAAGTCACTGCCGTTGAAGTGCTGCACGGCGGCTACCCGCACCACCCCCTCTTCGTCCTCGGGCTGACCGTCGAGACGCGGCGCCACCACCAGCACACGATGCCCCAGCTCGCGCAGTCGCGTGGCCAGGCGCTGTACCGACTCGCTGACCCCGCCGACGATGGGCAGATAGGTGTTGGTAAACATCAGTATGTTCACGATGAACGCTCCACGATCCGGAATGTTAGTGTAGCTTCCTGCCTTATGCGTTCACACAGCCCCCTTTCAGAGGAGCCTTACATGACCCACCGCATCGCAGTGATCCCCGGCGACGGCATCGGCAAGGAGGTGATGCCCGAGGGCGTGCGTGCCTTGCAGGCCGCCGCCGAGCGCTTCGGCATAGCGCTCGAGCTTGCGTCCTTCGATTTCGCCAGCTGCGACTACTACGCCGAACATGGTCAGATGCTGCCCGACGACTGGTTCGAGACTCTGAAGGAGTTCGACGCCATCTTCTACGGTGCCGTGGGCTGGCCGGAGACCGTACCGGACCATGTCTCGCTGTGGGGCTCGCTGCTGCAGTTCCGTCGCCGCTTCGACCAGTACATCAACCTACGCCCCTGCCGCCTGCTGCCTGGCATAAAAAGCCCACTCGCCAACCGCCAGCCGGGTGATATCGACTTCTACGTGGTGCGTGAAAACACCGAAGGGGAGTACTCCAGCGTAGGCGGCAGGATGTTTGAGGGCACCGAGCGCGAGGTGGTGATCCAGGAGACGGTGATGACCCGCCACGGTACCGACCGGGTGCTGAAGTTCGCCTATGAGCTGGCCCAGTCACGGCCACGAAGGAAGCTCACCTCGGCCACCAAGTCCAACGGCATCGCCATCACCATGCCGTGGTGGGACGAGCGGGTGGCCGAGATGGGCAGGCACTATCCCGAGGTCGCCGTGGACCAGTTCCATATCGACATCCTCACCGCCAACTTCGTGATGCACCCCGACTGGTTCGACGTGGTGGTGGCCAGCAACCTGTTCGGCGATATCCTCTCCGACCTGGGCCCGGCCTGCACCGGCACCATCGGTGTGGCCCCCTCGGCCAATATCAATCCCGAGGGCACCTTCCCCAGCCTGTTCGAACCGGTACATGGCAGCGCCCCGGATATCGCCGGACGCGGCGTCGCCAACCCCATCGGCCAGATCTGGTCTGCGGCGATGATGCTCGAGCACCTCGGTCACCAGCAGGCCAGCGAGGCCATCGTCTCCGCCTTCGAGGCGGTGCTGGCCGAAGGCGACGAGGCGGTGCTGACCCCGGATATCGGCGGCCGGGGCACCACCGAAACCCTGGGGCACGCCATCGCCGAGCGCATCATCGGCCAAGTGGCCTGAACCACTTGAGTGTCTTGAGCAGGGCGCTACCCGAGGCGCCACGCCCCCTCGAGGATACGCACCCTGCCCGCCGCCAGGTTGTCGCGCAGATTGCGCCCCATAATCAGGAAGCGCTCGCCGAAGATCGTCACGGGCCCTGGCAGGGCCGGCCCGGCGGGCGGCTCGCCCGATTCCCGCCGGCTGTGCTTCTGCCGCCAGGCCAGGGCGGCCTCGGTGACATCCTCCAGCGCCTCGAGCCTGAATCCCGCCTCGGCCAGGCGAGCCTCCAGGGTCTCGCGTGTCTGCAGATGGCTCTCAGCCGGCGTGCTGGCCCAAGGCACCGGCAGCGCCAGGGGCTCCGGATTGTCACCGGCCACCACCTCGTGGAGCAGCACCCGCCCACCGGGCACCAGCAGTCGGCGCCACTCCGCCAGCACGCCCGCCACGTCGGGCATGTTCATCAGTGCGTGTTGACACCATATGGTCTCGAAGGCCGCATCGGGCAGCGGCGTGCGGGCCGCATCCGCACACAGGAAGCGGGTCTTGTCGCCTAGTCCGGTTGCCGCGCTCAGCCAGGTGGCCACGTCGACAAAGGCCGCGGTGATGTCCACGCCGAGCACCTCGCAGCCAAACTCATCGGCCAGCAGACGACTGGCACCGCCGGTGCCACAGCCCACATCCAGCACCCGGCACTCCGGCTGCCACTCGCCGAGGGCCGCCAGCGAGCGGCTGGCTCCGCGTCCGCCCAGATGCAGCTGGTCGATGCCGGCGATCTCGTCCAGGGTGAGCCGTTCCGGATCACGCCCGGCGGCTCGATAGGCCTCCCGCAGCCGGCATGTCAGGCTTCCCTCCCCTCGCTCGGCGAGGGCATCATAGTGGGCATTGAGACGACGGCTGTGTTCCTGCATGGCGCTTCTCCCGGGAATCGGTAGCCTGGCAATCGGCAGTCGCCCAGTCTAGATCGCCTCTCTGCTACCGCCCATGCGGCAAAGGTCACAGCCATCGCCTGACTCACTACAGGAGTTTCCATGCCCCACTCTTCCCTGCTGCCCACCCTGGGTACCGCCCTGCTGCTGGCCGGCTGTACCGGCCTCCCCAAGGGCACCGAACCGGTCACCGACTTCGAACTCGACCGCTACCTGGGCCAGTGGTACGAGATCGCACGCCTCGACCACTCCTTCGAACGCGGCATGGAGTGCGTCACGGCGGACTATTCACTGCGCGATGACGGCGGCGTGCGCGTGCTGAATCGAGGCGTCAAGCTCGATGATGGCGAGATCGAACTGGCCGAGGGGCGGGCCTACTTCATCGGTGACGAGAATGTGGGCCGGCTCAAGGTCAGCTTCTTCGGCCCCTTCTATGGTGGCTATAATGTGCTCGCCCTCGATGACGACTACCGCTGGTCGCTGGTTGCCGGTCCCGACCGGGACTACCTGTGGATACTGGCCCGCACCCCGAGCCTGGACGAGGCCACTCGTCAGGAGCTGGTTACCGAGGCGAGAGGGCTGGACTTTCCGGTGGAAGAGCTGATCTGGGTCGAACAGGGCCAGGTCTGCGATACCTGGCGCAAGGAGGCATAACACCATGCTCGAGACATGGCTCAAGCAGAGCATCGACGAAGCCGACTTTCCGACACACGGCGAGCTGTGCGGCGGGCAGTTCCGCCGCCTCGGCCACGGGCTGCTGGAGCTGCTGCCCGACTCCTCCGCCCCATCCGCTCATGCCTGTGTCATCTCGGCAGGCATTCATGGCAACGAGACGGCCCCCATGGAGCTGCTGGACGACCTGCTGAAACGCCTGGCGGCCGGCAAGCTGAGGCTCGGTGCGCCGCTGCTGGTCATTCTCGGCAGCCCACAGGCGACCCGCGAGCAGACCCGCTACATCAACACCAACCTCAACCGACTGTTTCGCCGCGACCTCGACGAGCAGGGCATGGAGCCGGAGCGTGCGCGCGAACTGATGGCGGCGGTCGATGCCTTCTACACCCGCCATGCGGACCGGCCGCGCCTGCACTACGACCTGCATACCGCCATCCGGGGAAGCCGCTACCCTCGCTTCGTGGTCAACCCCTGGAGCGAAACCACCGCCGTGGCGCCCGATCAGTGGCTGTGGCTGGCCGGGGCGGATATCCAGGCGGTGCTTCATCAACACTGCCACAGCTGGACCTTCTCCCACTACAGCAAGCATTACCACTACGCCCAGGCCTTTACCCTGGAACTTGGCCATGCCCTGCCCTTCGGCCACAATGACCTGACCCCGCTGGCGCCCATGGCGCGCCTGTTGCAGGCCCTGCTGGAGGGTCACGAGCCGAGCGCGGCGCCACCCGAGCGGATGGTGTTCTTCCGGGTCGAGCAGGAGCTGATCCGCCACAGTGAAGCGTTCCGCCTGGCCTTTGCCGATGACACCCCGAACTTCACCGAGTTTGCCCCGGGCACCCTGCTCGCCGAGGATGCCAGCCAGGGCGAGACCCGCGTCGGCACGAGCCCGCTGTCGGTCATCTTCCCCAACGCCGCGGTGGAAGTCGGCGCCCGTGCCGCCCTGCTGGCCACACCGACGCCCCCGCCCGAGTGATGCCTGGGCCCATGTCGGACCATCGGGTGGCCGGAAAGTCTTATAACAACGATAAACAGAGGGTAGAATCTTGCCCCTTTGCCAACTCATCACCGCCCCGTGCCAAGGTCGGCAGAGTACATCCTGCCGATACGCCGTGCGACACGCCTGAACGGAGCCCGACCCATGGCCGAAACCCCGATCCCGTTGGAAGTGCGCAATATCACCAAGCGCTTCGGCGATACTGACGTCCTCAAGGGCCTGTCGCTCGAGGCC
>NZ_CANMVL010000014.1 GCF_947501415.1 uncultured Halomonas sp.
AGGTGCATATCGCTTGGAAGTGTTCATGGCTCCATCCTCTCAAGGTTTGGAGCCTCCGGGAATCCCGGTACGGTTCATAGGCCATGGTCAGTGCCTTCTTCACCAACTCTGTATTCGGAGACAATGACAATGCCCAGCCCACTGGTTTACGGGCATACAAGTCGATGACCACCGCCAGATAAGCCCAGCGTGCCCCTGTCCAAATATAGGTAATGTCGCCGGTCCATATCTGATTTGGCTCCTTTACATCGAACTCCCGATCGAGAACATTCGGGATATCCAGGTGCGGCTGATCAGCCTTCTTGTAGGCGTGGCTTGGCGGCTGTGAGCTCACCAGCCCCAACTGCTTCATCCGCCTGCTGGCCCGATAACGACTCAGCTGTGTTCCAGCCTGCGTGACCATTTTGGCGATGCTGCGAGCGCCGGCAGAGCCGTTACTGGCGGTATACGCCTCGACAACCTGATCCAGCAGCTTCTGCTCAGTCTCACAGGGCCTTCTATCCCGGTCACGCCAGGCCCGGTAGCTACTGCGATGCACCCCAAACACTTGACACAAGTGCTGCACCGCATAGCTCTCTTCAAGTCGCTCGATTATCGAGAATTGCTCAGGGAGTCCGACATCAAGAGAGCGGTAGCCTTTTTTAATATTTCCTTCTCTTCCTCCACCCGCCGCAGCTTGCGCTTCAGTTCCTGGATCTCACGCTGTTCCGGCGTCAGAGCCTCACCTTTCAGCGGCGCCTTGCCTGCTCGCTCAGCCCGAAGCCTGCGTACCCAATATTCCATGGTGGATTTGCCAACTCCCATGGCCTCACACGCCGCCTTCAGCGTGTAACCCTGATCGACCACGAGTTGGGCCGCTTCCAAGCGAAATTCCGGGCTGAACGTTCTCTTCTTCGTCATCATCTGCACCTGACTGTCTCTGTGAGTGATCATACACTCAAAATCAGGTGGCCAGATTCACTATGCCACTACAAGGGCCGCAGAACCCTCCGGAATCATGTGAAACAAAGCGCCACCAATCAGTGTTCCCGCTGCAAGGGAAACAAAGGGAAGCAGCAAACGATCGAGAGTGGCCGGTTTGAGCAGCACAGTGACACTGCCCACCAAAGCGATGGCGCTCATGAGAAACCCACCGATGACAATCCAAATTAAGCTATCGATATGCGCTCCCTCCTTGGCAGCTAACGATACGGGTAAGCCGCGTGCCGAAGGCGTGTCGGCTTGACCAGCTTGTTCGGCGGCGCTCCCAACCTAGTCCTGATCCAAAGGTGGGGGTTCTCCACGACGAGTACCAATTGACCAAGGTAGGCGCGTTGTCCTACGCCCGATAGGTAAGACCCGTTGAAACTCCGACTTTGTGAAGTTGGACAAGCGCTCTTCCCAGCGGCGGCGCAGCTTCAGGAGGTAATAGTACGCGCGGTCATTTGTCTGCTTCCGCTTCTCGATGAAACTTCGAAACACCCAAACGTGCTGCTTGAGTGTGCCAGCGACCATCTCAAAGCATACGTCTTCATCTGCCACACCAGAGTAGATAGCCAAGGCCATGTTCTCCCAGTGGGCCAACAGCGTCAGGATATCCGATAGGACCTGGCTATCTTCTTCTATTGATTGTTTGATGACGGCGATCGAGATCGGCTCCGTTCGCTCGAACAAGTTGCCAAAGCGCTGCTCGATGCGCACACGTGCTTTCAAGAGGGGGTCGCGTGAGTACAACGAGAACTCGAAGCTGCGGTTTCGGAGACTCAGCAGGAAGTTCATCCGAATCTGCCTCGAAAGAAAATAGGCAGAAACAACGACGCTGACTATGATTGCGATCGGAGCCAGATATGGCTGCATGTCCATTACCTCCCGCGTTAACCCTGCGTTATATAGAGTGTCAAGCTAGCGACTCCCTACAAGTGCTCCACAACATCTGGCAATAGGCGAACGTTCCGTTTGTCGTGAGTGTGATCAAACGCACTTTCCAAAGATTGTAGCTGGAGTGGCTTGCCGTAGTTCATGCACTCAACGAGTCGAACGCGCCGCAGTCTTGCAGAAGCCGCCGAACGCCAATATTCATCGGCGCCCTGACAAGGGCGTCCGGTGGAGGCCCTTCGGGCCGTAACGAACTGGAATGACTGGTTAGAGCTTACTCAATCTTTATCCACTGCTCTGACGTTTCTATTGTCTCGACCACCTCTTCACCGTCAGCCGAGGTTCGTAGGCGCTCCACTTTCTCCGTAAAGTCACGAATGAAAACTTCTCTATCATTGTGCGAAGCATCTATCCGGATGTTTTCACCATTTCCGGCCCCATCCTTCATGATAATAATCAGTGCTGGCTGGAACGCTTTTTTCTCTTCAAAATGTGGCTCAACTTTATCGACATAGATGTTCCACAATAAGGCTGCGATTGCAGCCACTTCAGCGCTTCTGCCCAAAACTCCTCGCCAGTTAATCGAAGCGTACGCCACTCCCGGCTGAAACACCTGCTTGTAGAGGTGGAAATCATCGATTTCTCGAGCCAATGTCTGCAAAACTGTATTTTGCTCAGGGCCATGCTCGATGTTCGCTAAAGCCCCGAAAAATTCGATTTCTCTTGCCACTTCTCCTCCTTGGGCTCTAACGCCTGAGTTCAGCGGCATTTGACGCGACGCCTGGTTTTGCGAAAGCAAAAGCAGGTGGCGGGTCAAATGTCAGCTGCAACGATTTGTTGGGCGTCATTCCCCTCCTTCGCCGCCGATGCCATTTACGACTGCGAAGGCGAGCCGTGTGACGTCATCCTCACCAACACCGTTAGCTGATATTAGGTCGGGCAGATCAGCATCAAAGTTAAATTCGGACACAAAGTCTTCTCCGTACGCACTTATAAAGTTCCGGGCTAATTGCTCAATCTTTTTTCCGCTAGCGGTGGGGGAAAGTTGCCAATTGCTGACTCGTGTGCTCCGGAACAGTTCACTAAAAAAACGAGCTATATCCGCTTCCTTCATATTCTTCAGACGTGCTAGTTTTTTTGCGACTAACTCGTTTCTGCCATCGCCCAACTGCTGATGTTCATAGAGCACCCTGTAGTAGAGTGCCAATTCAGGAACTCTCGACGAGGCCGCCACTCGCTCAAGCGCCTCGAACGTCATTAGTGCTATGTCTTTCTGCGGAATATGGACACGACCTACCAATTCTTGCCCGTAATGATGTAATAACGACTCCACTAGAACCGGTTCTGACAGTATTTCGCTCCTATAAATCGCATATATTTCATCCAACTGTGCCGACTGGGAGGCACTTGCAAAGGATGAAGTAACTTGGTGAAGCGCAGCTAGAAACTCTGCAGAGTGCCGCTGATCGTCGTTTGATTGGACATCTCGCAAATAATTCATGATTGCATCACGATCTTTATCGGAGAAGCTAGTATTGAGCTCTAGCTTATTCGCAAGTGCCTGAAACTTAATGAATCCTAACGCTTCATTAATCTTGCCAGCTCGATTTTCCAGCTTCGAATCTACAGCCTCTTCGATAAGATAGTTGGCTAAAGTCCCGAAGGTTCCCAATCCTACTATGCCGACAAACGCGATAATCCACTTGATTTGCCGAAATCTCTGTGATTCTTCATGAGCGATTTCGTCGCGAATTATGGGGTGCATACGCGACTCGACGATCCGTCTTATCTTATCTTCCGTTATTGCGCTGTCAGGCTCGTTTTTGTCTTCGCCATCTGAGGGCATAACATTCTCCTTCCGATTGTGTTTGATTGTGACGCCCAACGCCGAAGCACAGCGGCGACCTTGGAGCGGCGACGAAGGAGCCACGTAAAGGGCGTCCGGCGGCCATCGGCCGCGAACTGCTGCGCCTTGTTAATTGGATACCTCAATGTACCACTTGGGCTTAATGCGCCCGAAATCCCGGCGGGCGTTTGATTTCAAGCCCTTTTTGGAATCAAGCACCTTTGCCTCGCCGCCCTCGCGGACAAACACCACCCAATGCCAGAATGGCTTACTCCGTTCCGTGCGCCATTTGATAGCCATGAGAGCCTTGTCTGGGAGGCGTTCCCAAGACTCGAAGGGAGTTTCTTTGGGCGACACCGAGATACCGAATTCCCGCAGAAGCTTTCGGACGTGCTCAGTTTCTGACCATAGGGCGGTATCTGCGGCGTAAACACCCAGAGCGTTGGCCTTCCGCTTGGCCTCAGCATAGCTGACACCCGCGAGAGCAGCGCTTGCTGCAATGCCACAACCCGTTGTTTCTTCCTGGATGACTGATTCCATGTCTCTACCAATTAACGCCAGCCATAACCGGACCCGAAAAGCGGAGCGCAGCGTAGCTTTTTGGGGTCCGCGTTTATGGCATTGTTAGCTACGCTATTCACTCTCTTTCGCCTTGGCATTCCTTTTCTCAATGCCTTGCCTTTTTCCTTCAGGCAAGCCCCCATATAGTTCCTGCACCTGCTTGGGATGGGTGATCATTTGGTCGCAAATCAGATTGACTAGACCAAACAGCTTCACAGCAATTTCCTTGTTATCGTTTAGATCAATCTCTCCGGGATGAACCGATTCATTCCCGATTACGCGAACAACATCGAGGGCTTGTTGCACTAGGGGATTGAGACCTTTCCCCACTAGACTCGCGATATCTTTATCAATGTTCTTTCCGCTCTCGCCAAGTTCTTTGCAGAGATGTTGTACGCAAAGCCTAAGTAGCGCTGCCGCTCCCTTTGGGGATGAATCTACAATTTCCCTCGCTTCTTCGAACAACGAACGGATTTGCTCAGGAAGATCGTTATTTGGCGCGATATCAATTTTCGTGTTTGGGTAAACGATTTGGTCGCGGACCCATATTGCGATTTCTTTGCAGTTGTAGCATTTCGAGAGATTGCAGTTTTGAACTACGGGACAACTATAAAGGCTGTTGTTGTTGGATTCGAAGAATGGCTTACCAGCGAGCATTTTTGCTCCCCACTCAACAAGGAAAGTTCTTGTTTCTTTTGGGATATCGTTATCTGTTCTGAACTCCTCAACCATTTCGGCAGTTGGAATGGTTGGTGTTCTATGTTCTTCGCCATAGGAATCTGCAACCAGTTGAAACCAATGCTGCGTGGTATAGGCACTGCAGTGAGGACAACTGAATGCAGTCTTCGATATCAGTGGTGTCGTATTTTCTTTGGCCATTGGTTTGTCCCTATTGCAGCTAACAGGTATTAGACAGCGCGCTCGTTCATTGACTTGAACGAGCACGCGCGTTCAACAATCTTATGCAAGCGCGAATTTTTCAGCTAACTTATTGATTTTAATGCACCTGAACCATAGCTCGGCCACCTATGCAGAATTCGCGTGCTTGCGCGTTTTGCTAGAACCAATAATACTGTATGTACATCCATACATCGAGGACCGTGATATGGATTCGCACAGCAGACCGCCGAAGTTAATGGACCGGGTGAAAGCCACCATGCGGGTGAAACGCTACAGCCCGCGCACCGAGAAGACCTACTGCTATTGGATTCGCTACTTTATTCGCTTTCACGGGATTCGACACCCCGCCGGCATGGGTGGCGCAGAAGTGCGCGCCTTCCTTGAGCATTTGGCGGTGGAGCGCCGAGTAGCGGCGGCCACACAGAACCAGGCACTGAACGCCCTCGTGTTCCTCTATCGTCACGTCCTCGATCAGCCCTTGGGTGATATTGGAGAGTTCTCGCGTGCAAAGCGCCCTAGCCGGCTTCCGGTGGTGCTTTCCCATGAAGATGTCATGCGAGTCCTGAGCCACCTGGCTGGCCCCATGCACCTGATGGCCACCCTGATGTATGGCTCAGGGCTACGGCTCATAGAGACATGCCGGCTACGAGTTCGCGATATTGACTTCGAGCGGCAGACTATTACGGTGAGAGCTGGCAAGGGCGACAAGGATAGAACCACACTCCTCCCGGGGATCAGTATTCCCGCCTTACAGCAGAACATCACCGTGGCCAAACATCAGCTCGAGGAGCGTCTGCAGCATGGAAGCGTGCCGGTGACGCTGCCCCACGCGCTCGATCGCAAGTACCCTAATGCAGGAGTATCCCTGGCCTGGCAATGGCTCTTCCCCGCCAGCCGCCCGTGTTTCGATGATGCAGGTAAGGTGGTGTTGCACCATATCCATCCATCGGCAGTACAGAAAGCGGTAAAGCATGCCATGCGAGCCGCCTTGATAGCTCGTCCGGGCTCTTGCCATACCCTGCGACACAGCTTCGCCACCCAGTTGCTGACTCAGGGTACCGATATCCGCACGGTGCAGGCGTTACTCGGCCACAAGAGCGTGGAAACCACGCAGATCTATACCCATGTACTCGGCAAGGACTTCGCTGGAGTACGCAGCCCACTTGGTTGAAGCACAGAAGGCGCCAGGCACGCTACCGCCCCTACCTGGGCATGCTTGCGACTCTCAGCCATCCATGCGGTAGTCCTTGGGTATCACACTATGCCTTCCTGGCTCCCTGCGAAGTATTCATAAGCAAAGCCTATGTGAGCCCATGTGGGGTTGCAAAGTAGAGGTTGGTCGCAAGGCTGAAATCACGCTGCCATCGATGAGGAAGAGATCACTCGCCGGCCCCACCGCTCCAGGGTGGGGGGTAGCAATGTGATAGAGTAGGCTCCAGCTGCCTCCACAGCGTTTAGCGTTCGTACCCGGCAAGAAGGAGTGCTGACAATGGCTGACCAGTGGCATGCCGATCCCCTCGCATGGGGCCACGGCCCACGCCTGTTCGAGATCTTCCTGGAGCCGACCTGTCCGTTCTCGGTAAACACCTTCAACAAGCTGGATGACTTTCTCAGATCCGCTGATGGCGCCACTGGGGCTGCCGGAACCGCTCAGCCTGGTCTGGGCCGCCACGCTGCTGACCAATATCTATACCGGGCTGGTGATCTTCTTCGAGGTGACCCAGAACACCCCGCTGACGGTCGCCCAGGTGACGGTACTCGGATCGCTGATGGCAATCGGCCACTCCCTGCCCGTGGAAGGCGCGGTGGCGCGCAAGGCCGGCGTGCCCTGGTGGCTCACCCTGCTGCTGCGAGTGGGCGGCGCCTGGCTGCTCGCCTGGGGCCTGCAGTGGAGCTACTCGCTGGGCGACTGGCTGCAGCAGGCTAACCAGGTCGTGTGGGAGCCGACGCCTCGCGACCCATCCCTGAGCGCCTGGCTGTGGGCGCAGCTGCAGACGCTGGCGACGATCTTCTTCGTTATCCTGGGGCTGATCGCGCTGCTGCGCCTGCTGCGTCGCCTGGGCATCGAGCGCCTGATCCATCGGCTGCTGACGCCCCTGCTGCGGCTGCTGGGCATCGGCCCCGCGGCGGCCAATATCACGGTCATCGGGATTACCCTGGGGCTCAGCTTCGGCGCCGGGCTGCTGCTGCGCGAGACCCGTAGCGGCTCGCTGACCCCGCGAGACATCCTGCTCACGCTGTGCTTCCTGGGCCTGTGCCACAGCCTGATCGAGGACACCCTGCTGATCATGCTGATGGGCGCCGACCTCTCGGGCCTGCTGTGGGCCCGGCTCGGCTTCGCGCTCGTGGTTATCGCCCTGCTCGCGCGCCTGCCCTGGCTGCCGGCCACCCTGGGTGGCGGGGGCGACGAGGCGACCCGCCGTGCGGCGAGACAGGAGCGCTAATCTCACGAAGCTCCCTGAATCAAGAGCCCGATTTGGGCGCTGCCGAGGATCACGCCCTGGGCGTCCTGCCCGGCCAACGAGGCCCGGTCGACCTTCAGGGCATCAAGCACGGCGATTCGGTCATCCACGGCATCGTAGAGTGTGACATGCCCCGTCGATTCACCACTATTCGAACCGCCCACGTTCTTGCTCTCGTCCGTCGCGAGCCACCCCTCAAGCTCCGCCGGCGGCATGTTCACAAGGTCTTCCCATTCTCGCTATACTTCCTCTCTCGACTTTCTTGACGACATTCCAATCCACCCCCATTGTTGCCCACCGGATATTATTGCCAATAAACTCAATACGCTTTAGTCATGGTGTTCTATATCACCTGACGCGTGTGGGAAGATATCGAAAACTTTCACGATACTTGCCAACACTCAGGCTAAACTCTAATTATAATAACCAAGAAACCCAAGACACCAACAATTATGGCCAGCAGCACACTAGAATATGAGTACTGATAGAAAATATTAATCTTATACCTCTCTGTCTTTATAATATTATCAATCTGAAACAACCTCTCCTTGGGGATAACCTCCTGATCTTTAAGTACAATACTCCTCTCTAAATCCAATAGTTCCAATCTACAATTATAAACAAACTTGATACAGTTAAGGATATTTCCAGCTGAGACCATCAAGAGCACCATGGCAATGATCAGCAATGCCTTTTCCAACCACCATAGACTCCCCACCAGGTCAAAATTCAGACCTACCGAGATGATCAAGGTACCGATCCCGCCTATCGCCGCACTTAGATATTTGTTGTAGTAGCTTCCCCTCAACTCAAGGCTTTCCTTCCAAGCCTTGATGTAATGCATCACCTCTTCTCTCGTCAGCTCATCCTTCCCACTTATTTCGGAGAGCATCTCTTTATCATCATTATTATTCGACATGACGCACCCCTTTTCTTCAGGCCACATTCATCTCTTGCAGACTGTCGCTCCTGTATCGAAGCTGGATAGCTCGCCGTCGCTATAGCGCCTGGGATACGGCACGCCGGTAGGAGTCGCCCCGGTCATCGATGATATCGGTGATGACCCAGCCGCCGCCCTGCCGGCCTAACCGGTAGGTTACGGCAGTCGGCTGGCCAAAGTTCTGGAACCTCGCCACACATCGATCCCCTTGCGCCGAGTCACAGGCGATATCCAGAGTGCGCATGATCTCGCCGAGGTCGTAATCGTTTCCCGGAATCGCGGGCATGCCGATCGCCATGATCAGGTCTCGATCGCAGGCAGTCGCCATATCCCTCGCGAACGCAGCGTCGAATACCCTGGCCATCTCACGCTCGCTGCACCATAGGGTGCCGAACTGTTCGTAGAGTTGTCGAACCGTGCCCGCCTGTGCCATGTCCCCGGTATCCGCCCAGGCCGGCAATGACAATGCCGACGCGAGGCAGAGCCCCGCAAGCGCACGATATGGGCTGGCAACAACGATATTACTGCGCATGGTATCTCTCCTCTCTAGCTCGACTCATCGGCTGCCCCCACTGCCCAGCCGTCTAGAAAGCGTAAGCAAAGGTAACAGCACTCGCCAGGCGATGATGTACCGGAGCGGGCGGGGCTACACCCGGCTCCTTAACCTGGCGGCAAGGCGCGGGGCCAAGGCCGTCACTGCGAGGACGAAGACCCAGATATTGCCCCCCTTGAAAGCGTAGGCGTCGAGCAGCTCGGACCAGGACTTCCCTTGCCAGAATCCGAAGGCGAACTCGAAGACGAGTGTCATGGCCAACCACCCTGACCCGACGAGCCAGAGTTCCAGGGGGCGATGGATCGTTAGCCAGGGAAGCGACAGATACGCGACGCAGAGGACCAACAGCGAAAGCAGCACCCCGCTCAGCACGAGGGACGCCGGCGCCCCGAGTAGCGGGACAAGCACGGATTCACGCAGCACCCCGTTGGCAATAGCCAGCATCAGGATGGCGAACCAGATCATCAGAGACCTTACAGCAACCACGTCACCACCATGTAGCCGACTGAACTGACAGCCCATCGCGCTGCGAGGCGGCTTCTCCGCCACCTCCACTCCCGATAAGGCCACCGGGCTGGCGCCGCCACAGGGAGGCGTAGAGGTCGCCCCCGTGCCAGCGGATCACTCATTAACCAGACTCAGCAAGCGTCCACCGAGACGGCGAGCGAGCCCTTGAGCGCCATCTCGCATTACCGCATGGTGGCTCCAGACGAACAACGGCCGAGCCAGCGCCGCCACCCGGTTCATCCACGGCCGGGTGGTGTGCACCTGCCACTCGTGGCATACCCGCGTCACCCCACCCTGCTCACTGAACCGCCAGCGGCCAACACCGCACACATCCCCGCTGGCCACGCCTTCGATGAGCCATGGCCTGATGACACGGGTCACCCGAATATCGAAGCATAGGCGATAGCCCAGCCGGCTTCGCCAAGTGTAGTGGTAGACCCGCCCCGTGCCGTCATCCGCCCCCAGGTCACGCTCCTTCACGGCGATCAGGCTCGGCCACCAGTCGGGCCACCTGGGCACCTCGCCGAGCGTGTCGAACACCCGGATGATTGGCGCATCCAGGTACCAGATGGTAGTGAGGGAGTAAGTCGCCATGCCTGCGCTGCCATCAGGCATCATGCCCGGCTAACCATCATCACAACACCACTTCAGCCTGACTCGCTCCATGGTCATGGCGATCACCTTCTTATTGTCTGTTAGAGCACTGCTTCCTCTACAAGAATAGCCAGCATCGGGGCAACGGTCCTCAGGATCGCTCTGCCCACAGAGACGACCCGGCTCATCTCCTGGGGCGAGACGTAGCTCAGGCGTCGGCCAGCAGCCTCGCCACCGCCTGTTCGGCGTGTATCTCGGTGGTATCGAACAGGGGGACGTCCGTATCGTCAGCCTGGATCAAGAGCCCGATCTCGGTGCAGCCGAGGATCACCCCCAGGGCGCCCTGCCCGGCCAGCGAGGCGACAACTGCCAGGTAGTCGGCTTTCGAGTCTGCTCGAATCTCACCGCGGCACAGCTCCTCGAAGATGATGGCGTGTATCCGCTCGCGCTGGGCGGCATCGGGGATCAGCACCTGGATGCCC
Source organism: uncultured Halomonas sp. (assembly GCF_947501415.1). Taxonomy (GTDB): domain Bacteria; phylum Pseudomonadota; class Gammaproteobacteria; order Pseudomonadales; family Halomonadaceae; genus Halomonas. The sequence goes on from NZ_CANMVL010000014.1 coordinate 10,700, forward strand.
TGCATCTCCAGGCGCTCCCGGTAGAAGGCCTGCTCCATGGTGAAGCGGGTGCCCAGCAGCCCCACTCGGTTCACGCCCTGCCGGTGCAGTTCACGGGCGGTGGCATCGGCGATATGCAGCAGGGGAATGCTCACGGCCTGCTCGACCTGGGAGGCGACGATGTGCATGGTGTTGGTGCAGAGCACCAGAAAGTCGGCACCGGCCGCCTCCAGCGAGCGAGCCGCCGCCCCGAGAATCTGCGCCGTGGCCGCCCAGTCACCGCGGCGCTGCAGCACTTCGATCTCGGCGAAGTCCACGCTGTAGAGCACCAGCCGAGCGGAGTGCAGCCCACCCAGTTGCTCTCGTACCCGCTGATTGATCAGCCGGTAGTAGGTCTGGGTCGATTCCCAGCTCATGCCGCCGATCAGCCCGATCGTTCTCATCTTCACCCCCCCCCTGCACTAGAGACACTTGAGGCGCCGAACGGCACGCCGGTAGATCAACCCGGCTGCACATGCCCCTGCCGTGCTTGAGTGACTTGCTTGCCTCAACTGAGATAGGCGTAGCAGGCGTTATCGCGCCAGCAAGGTAGATACCAGCAATCGCGGACCATTGTGCATCACGCCCACATCGCTAGCCGTTGTGATCAGGCCCCCGCCTGACTTAGAACCGTGGATTGATCGTCAGCGAGAGCATGGCCGAGAGCTGGCACAGCGGCCTCCCGGATGCCTGTTGCAGCTCATTGAAGGCCTCCTGGACTCGCTGAAGGTCGCGCTGACTCGTCGGCGGCTGGTCAACGACCCCGGCGGCCACCAGGCGTGCCACCACATCGCTGGTCAGCAGGAAGGTATCCTTGCCGATCAGGCGCAGGAAGCCGGCGGCCGAGCGTCCCCCCAGGCGAGCGCCACGCCTGGTCAGCAAGTGCCACAAGCCGATGATGTCGCGACTCGGCCAGTCGGCGATAAACTCGCCGAAGCTTGTGCCCTGCTCGCGGCGAATATCCAGAATAAACTGCGCATTCCTTGGGATGGTCAGCAGCTTGGTGCGATGACGGATGATGCGATCATTCTGCATGTAGCCATCGACCTGCTCCGGGGTGAGCAGCACCATCTTCTCGGGGTCGAAGCCCCAGAAGGCTTCCTCGAAGGCGGGCCACCTGGCGTCGACCACCGAGTGTTTCATGCCGGCCCGAAACACCCGCAGGCTCATGGCGGAGAGATAACGATCATCGCCCAACTGCTTCAGCTTATCCGACGCAAGCGGCCTGGGTAGAAAGGCCTCCATGGCATCGTCAGAGTCGAAGCGGTTACGAACCGTATCGTGGAGCCATCGGTAATCCAGTGCCATAACGGCCTCGTTCAGTTTTTGCCATCCCTGTTCTACACACCCACTCGGTCAACGCACGATCAGCGCACCGTGCAGCGCTCGATGAGCTTGCCCGAACTGCCCTCCGCTTCATGCTGTAGCAGCATCCCCTCGGCGCCGGACCCGGCGCCCTTGGTCCACCACTCGAGCCCGCCGCCCACATAGCGTGCGCCGCTGGCGGAAGCCGCGATCTGCATATCGTAACGCTTCCCCTGGTACTCGACCGTCGCACTGTCGGTATCGGGATAGGCGGCAGCGATACTTGCACCGCTGTCGCACTGGTACTGATGCATGGACGATCCAGAAGAGGCCTGCTGATCCTGAGCATTCCCGCTTTCCTGCGGAGAGGTGGCACAACCTGCAACAAGCAGGAGGGAAGCAATCGCAACGAGAGTCAGGGTTTTCATGATAGCCGTGGGTTGAGTATGGGTTTCATTCGACTTTTTTCATGCTACCGCGACGCCCTCAACGCAGCAAATCGGAGGCATGGAGGTTAAATGGGCGGCACGGATGACGCCTAACGCCGCTTAACAAGACAACGCACCGACCAGTATCCGGGAAAAAAGCAGACGACCAAAACGGCAGAAAAGGCCAAGCCTGCCAGCGGGTAGGCAAGAGCCTCGGGCACACCAAGCCCCCAGCCAAGGAAAAAGGCCAGCCCCTGGAAGGCTTCACCGGGCCACCGGTAAACGGGTAGATGTGTCCCGTAGGATAGCCACCAGACAACTAGCGCGACTCCCGCCAGGGACGTCAGCACACCAGGAACAATTCGTCGTTTCATCTCGCTCGCCTATCGTGAATTCAAAATCGGCCACAAGGCCGAGCGGTATCAAGTTCCAAGCGCCAACAACTTATCAGACTGGAGCTGGCATTATCCAGAAATCTTGTAACGTCATAAATAATATTCATATACACAAGCCCCTACAAACACAGCAAGTTAACTCATGCGCCTCCATGCAAAAACTAAAGATGACCAATAAGGCCCATGATTTTTTAGAGTTACTCCAAAATGATTAGCAAATCATCGAACTGCTCACTACGCTTTAACTTTCCCTACAAAATAACTCACACCTTCCTGCGCTAGATTCCTAATATTGATGGAGGTTTCCGTCATGACCAAGTCCAGTGGAAAGTCGAAAGCAGTTCGTCAGTCCGGATACCGCGCCATCAGGAAAGGGGGAAAAGCCGACATTGCGGGGTGGTGCCGCCCTGGCGGCACTCACGGCAATGGTCCTGACGACAGTGGGCCCGCGGGTGATGGTCCAGTTGTCCTGTTTGGCCCCGATGACCTTTTTGTCGCGGAATTTGGCCGAAAGGCGCTCTCGGTCTTCGATTTTGACGCCTTGGGTGACGATAGCGAGGCGCTGATTCAGACAAAGCTCGACGCGACAATCGTAAAGGCATATGCCCCGGGCGGCGCCACGACACTGCTGCTTTATGCCATTGATGGCTATGGGAAGGCCTGGTCGATCGATTTCCGACCAGTTCCGGGCTGCCCCACCGCGAAAGGCCTCTCGGCACAACCGCGCATTAAACGGATCGCCGAACGGGCGGAGGGCCCGATCAACGAGATCGTGGTATTGCGACGGAAACTGATGCTGCATGTTACTGCATCCGAGAAAGGCAATGTGCTGATGGAGGTCGACAGGCGCACCGGTCTTGCCAAGACGCTCGGCACGCTTGAGCTCGATGGCGATCTGAGCGCACTGGACCCGGCGCGTCACAACATCCTGATGGGCCGCTACAAGGGCGAGCTGCGATTCATCCTGACCGGAGAAGATAGCCAGCGGGGCGGTATCGAGATCCATCGCTTGGAGGTTGACCGGGTGACGGCGGCGGCCGTGGCCAATGGGACACATCTGGTAATCGCTCGGAAAGGCGGACTGATCAAGACGCTGGATATGCGGGCTGCCCTGCCCGCGGTGACGGCTCGACAAGCGGATCCATTGGCGCGGATATGCTACCTGCTCAGAACGTTACTCAAGCGCTGCGGTTGCGACTGCAAGTGTGGGCCCGGCACTGGCGAAGACGATGATCGACCGCGCGATCCCAACGACCCCGGCGATGATGAGCCCTGTGGCGATCGCCACTCGGCCAAGGTCGGTTTCACGGTCCACCGTTTTCATCGGGCTGGGGGCCACCTTGTCGCACTCAGCGCGTCGGCAACACGGATGGCCGTTCTGGACCGGCGGCTGAATGTGCAGTTCGAACGCAGCCTCGACCGTGCCGGGGCAGAGATTTCCGAAGGGCAGGGTCACACACAGAACCTGCTGATTCACCTGCCCCGAACGGCACAAGTCGAAGCATGGCGAGTCGCCGACTATGTGGCGCAACTCAAGCCACGGCTGCCGGATGATTTCGGTACTTTGGTTCCGGCGCCGGCCCCCTCGGTTACCTACTGGGGACGCAGGAACCCGCGTGCGGCACTGAACCCGACACTACAGATCTGCATTTTCCCCGTGATCGACGGTGGTCAGAGCTATGGCGATACCGATATGACCGAGCTGGTCGACCAGGTGTCGGCCAAGATCTTCGCGACCGTGGACGACTACTACGATGAAACCAGCTTTGGCGAGATGGCCATCAACTTTACCGTCTTCGGGCATGATATCGGCGGCGCGCGCAAGCCACTGGTGCTTCCCCAGCCCCAAGCCAGCTATTGGTGGGACGGCTTCAGGGCAGGCGGGTTGCAGGCCGTCATGCCGGCAGACTGGGCGGACCCCGTGATGCTTGACGGGACCGAAGCGTTCGAGATGCGGGCCAACCCTCGCGCGGGCGCCGTCAAGACCTACGATTTACCGTTCGCTGCGATGTGGAGCAGCGCCAATCTCGGCAACTTCCCAGTTTCACTGACCTTTGACGGCACAGAAACACTGGAGCTGGCGGTGGTGACCCAGACAGGCGACAGCCATGTCCTGACGCTGAACTTTCCGGCCACGACGCTGACGGTAAACCAGGGCGGAGACATCGCCGGCTTCCTCGGAGATCTCGGCGATCTGCTGACCAATACGATCCGTGCCGCCGAGGCCACGATCACCGGCGCCCCTGTGCTGATCCAGGATGTGGAGTTCCGCAGAATACGCACCTCCAGCGCCGACACCGCCTTCGGGCGTGCACAAGGCCGATTCAGGATCACATCGGCCGGTGGAGCCGCCACTCAGAAAGGACAGATATCGGTGACTGGGCCGGCGATGCCGGCAGCGCCCCTCGCTGCCCTCGGCCTTTCGATGGCGAATATTCCGGGCGTGATGGATTCCGGCGGTGCCGTCAGCGCATTTTTCCGTGAATGCCTGCGGGCGGCCCAGGCCGATGCCGGCGAAGGCATCGGCGGAACCATGGCCTATTTCAATACCTCCGTCTCCACGGATTTCGACGCCGGCGCTCAGGAGATTACTGTCGGGGTAAACCTTACCGCCGATACCGGTGGCCAGCTCGCCACCATCGAGCGACTCTCAAGCTCGGAACTGGCGGGTACGGGCTGGGATACGGCCAGCCCAAACCCGGGTAGCGAAAGTGGGCCAAACAACTCCAACGCGCTGCGTCACGCCGTCGACCTGGCCGACGACACCTTTACCGCGGCACTCGACCACATCCGGGCGACTACCGCATGGAACCGGAGTACGGTCGAATCGATGTTCGACAACTTCGACGTGATGATGATTGCGCATGTCGGGGCGCCGCATTCCGGAATACCACCTGCCGACCAATGGGCTTGCGACGAGCCGGCCGATTTCGGCAGCAAGCGCATGTACGCTCGGGGCCACTATGCCACTGACCAGAACCCGCCCGGCGGGGAGGATCCCGTGCAGATGGGAACCTCGAGGATCATCGGTCAGCGATTTAACGCCTTCAACAATCCGCAAATGACCAACCAGGCAGGCGTGATGGCCCACGAGATCGGGCATGCAATCGGGTTGCCGGATCTCTATTCGGCCAATGGGTATCGCGACGACGTTGACTACGTGGATCCCTGGGCGATGATGGCGGGGGGCAATACCAACTTCCACCATTTCTGCGGCTGGTCCAAGTGGGCGATGGGCTGGATCGCCGACGACCCGGATCCGAATGTAAATCGCACGATCTTCGTTGATCTCCCCTCACCCACTGGCACCTCGGTGACCGAAGCCTGGCTTGTTCCCGTGGAGTACTGGGATAACGCCATGCGCAACGACGTACGCAACGAAGTCGGCGGGTCAGTACCGATCGGGCAGTTACTGAAACTGAATCTGGGCAGCGACGGCGGTGTTACCGCATTTCTCGAGCTCAGAGCCGAAGGCGCCAACTTTTCACAGAACTTGAGCCCCGAACCAACGGTGATCGCTACCAATGGGCTCGACCCGAATTCCGATCGGCATTGGGCGGTGAACGGCCTTTACCGGCGTTCCGTGCATCTTCTGAATGACGGCACCGAATTACGCGCGATCAACGATACCTGGGACTTCGCGACCGCACCTGAGTTTCCGGTCAAGGGGTGTGTGGCCGAGGTCGCCGACATTCGCACGGTGCGCGGGTCAATCCCGGTCTACCGGGTTCGTGTCGAGCGTGAACAGGCCGAGTACATTGATCTCTACTTCCAGGACCACGTGCCAAGCTGGAAGAGTCCGGACATCTGGGTCGATTGGCCGGGGGATAATCCAGACCCAACGGTACCTCGAGTCTATCCCGTGGGAACGCCGACCGATCAGGGGGAAACCGTGCGTTATCCCAGTAGTGGTGTCGAGCCGCACTATGTGGTGGCACGCGTCCATAATGCCGGCAACGTTCGTGCCGAAGAGGTCAAGGTCCGCTGGTTCGTCTGCGATCCTCCAGGGGCGGGCGATGACGGACGATGGGTCAACCGCGGTACTCAGGTGATATCGGAAGTAGGACCAGGCACCAACGAGATCGCCGTGTTCGACTGGCAGGTCGATAACGCCACCAATGTGCACCAGTGCATGAGGATGGAGATTATCGACTGGACAGTACCGAGTGAGGTCGATCCGGCCACGGGCGATACGGTGGCGCTGGCCTCCGACGACGTGAAGCTGCAGAACAACAACGCACAGCAGAACGTTTTTGACTTCGAGGCACTGACCAGCTCGCCCTACCTACCGATCAACTTCCTTATGCAGGTCCACAATGACAGAGTTGGCACCGAAGTCGCCGCCTTGGTTCCAAGCGACCTGCCCTACGGGTCGAAGCTGACGATTTCGCCGCGCGAGCAGGCGATTCCGTCGGGCCAGGCACGGATGTTCAACTGCACACTAGAGTTGGACGACGCGATAGTTCGACCGGGTTGCAACAATGACAGTGGCTTCCTACTGACAGCATGGCGCCGGGCCGAGGAAGCTGATGAGATCTGGGGCAGCTGCTTTTACCATATTCGCCCGCGCTTCAGGACGAACCTCGAGTTGCTGCAGGGCTCCTGGTTCCAAGGCAGGGTCGTGGTACACGGCCGACTTCACGTGTTGGCCGATACGGCCATCGATCTCACAGAGGACCAGCCGCTGGCGGCACGGATCAGGATGTTGACCGACGGACCAGAAGGCGGCCCGCACTGGCGGGTCGTAGCGATCCAGTCCGACGGCAGCTTCTTCCTCGACACCATCATTCAAGGCGCCAAAACCATGGTGATAGAAGCCTGGTTCGACCGCACCGACCGGCTCGGCTCTTCGGTATCGAACGAGATCACGCTGAAACAGGGCTTTATCGGATAGCTGTCGGGACCCTACAAATAGTGGCTAACCCCACGGAGTCCGACGGCCAGGGGCGCTGGTGGTGCCTGCCTTACGTCACGGGAGGCACTTCAACTCCGATGAAGCCGCCGGACTGACGACGCCACAGGGCGGCATAGAGGCCATCCCGCTCCAGCAGTTCGCAGTGGGTGCCGCTCTCAACGATATGCCCCTCGTCGATGACCACCAGGCGGTCGAGCATGGCGATGGTGGAGAGGCGATGGGCAATGGCGATCACCGTCTTGCCCTCCATCAGCGTATAGAGCTGTTCCTGAATCGCCGACTCCACCTCGGAGTCCAGCGCTGAGGTGGCCTCGTCGAGCACCAGAATCGGCGCGTTCTTGAGCAGTACCCGGGCAATCGCGATGCGCTGGCGCTGGCCGCCGGAGAGCTTCACGCCCCGCTCGCCCACGTGGGCATCCAGGCCGCGGCGACCCTGCAGGTCTACCAGCTCGTCGATAAAGGTATCGGCATGAGCACGGCGCACCGCTTCGAGAATCGCCTCCTCGCTCGCCTCAGGGCTGCCATAGCGGATATTGTCGCGCAGCGAGCGGTGCAACAGCGAAGTATCCTGGGTGACCATACCGATATGACGGCGCAGTGACTCCTGTGTCACCTCGGCGATATCCTGACCGTCGATCAGGATCCGCCCTCCTTCCAGGTCATAGAAACGCAGCAACAGATTGGCGAGTGTCGACTTGCCCGCCCCGGAGCGGCCGATCAGCCCCACCTTTTCGCCGGGGGCGATGTTCAGCTCGAGCCCATCGAAGACCCGCCTCCCCTCCCCATCCGAGCGTTCATAACCGAAACGCAGCCCCTCGAAATGGATCTCGCCCCTGGGCACCGCAAGCGCCGTGGCATGCGGCGCATCCTTGACCGCCGGTTCCCGAGCGATGGTGTTGAGGCCATCCTGCACGGTGCCGATATTCTCGAACAGGCTCGCCACCTCCCAGAGTATCCAGTCGGACATGAAGCGAATGCGCATCACCAGCGCAATGGCCACCGCGATGACACCCAGCGACACCGCCTCCAGATACCAGGCGCCGATGACCGCCGCCGCCACCCCAGCCAGCAAAAGAGAATTGAGCAGGGTCAGGCTGACGGTAAGGCCGGTGGCCAGACGCATCTGGCGATGCACGGTGGTCATGAAGCCCTCCATGGCATCCCGCGCATAGGCCTCCTCGCGACGAGTATCGGCGAAGAGCTTGATGGTCTGGATATTGCTGTAGCTGTCGACGATGCGCCCGGTCATTACCGCCCGGGCGTCGGCCTGCTCCATGGATACCCGACGCAGGCGGGGCACGAAGATCCGCATGATGGCGAGATAACCGGCAAGCCACACCACCAGCGGCAGCATCAACCAGGGCTCGGCGCTTCCCACCAACAGCATGGCGCCAACGAAATAGACCAGCACATAGACCATCAGGTCCATCAGCTTCGTTACCGTCTCGCGGGTCGCCAGCGCCGTCTGCATCACCTTCTGGGAGACCCGGCCGGCGAACTCGTCCTGATAGAAGGCGAGGCTCTGGCCCAGCATATGGCGATGCGCCAGCCAGCGCCCGATCATCGGGTAGTTGCCGAAGATGCTCTGATGGGTGACCAGCGCCTGCAGCAGGGTGAGCAGCGGTAACACGATCACCACCAGCGCCGCCATGCCGGCGAGGCGCCAGCCATGTTCGGTGAAGAAGCCCGCGCGCTCGGCACCGGCCAGCCAGTCCACCAGCTCCCCCATATAGTGAAAGAAGAGCACCTCGGCCGCTGAGACCAGCGCCGTCAGCAGCGACATCACGATCAGCAGCGGCAGCACCGGCCGCGAGAAGTGCAGGATAAAGGGGAAGAGTCCCCGGGGCGGGGTCCCACGCTGATGCGATGGATAAGGCTCCACCAGGGTCTCGAAGCGACGAAACAGGGCAAGAACGGTGTCGCGAAGCATGGGGGGCAGTCCGTTGGCAGGATGTGAGATGGGTCCGGGGTATCACTGCATGCGCGGGCAGGGTGCGGCTACGCCCGGTGCCGAGAATGGGCCAGCGTCTCCAGAAACGCCAGCAAGGCCGTGTTGACCCGTTCCGGCTGCTCGAGGGGCGTCATGTGCCCCGCACCCGGAATCATCGTGAGGCTGGCATCGGGCAGCCGCTCCCGAATCCGTCGCGAGTGCGACGGCGGCAGCATGCGGTCCTCTTCGCCCACCACCACCAGCGCCGGCACCTCGATCTCGTGCAGACGCTCTATCACCGAATCGCGTCTCATCAGTGTCTCAAGACATCGGCGCGCCGAGCCAATGTGGTTTCGAGCGATCATCTGTCTGCTCTCTTCGACCAGCCCGGGGTTGTCGCGCCGGGTGGTGGCGCCCAACATCAGGGCGCTGACAAACGGCAGCAAGGGACGAAACCCGAAGGCGCTCACCACACTCCCCATCACGTGGTACCTCACCCGGTTCCAGGCGGTTTCGGCGCCAGCATCCGTGTCCATCAGGACCAGGCCGGCCACCCGCTCCGGATACCGAATCGCCCCGCGCATGGCCACCATGCCGCCGATAGAGAGACCGCACCACACCGCTTGCTCGATGCCCAGGGCGTCCAGCACGGCGATAACGTCGTCGACGGCGTCGTAGAGCGTGAAGGGTCCCTCGATATTGCCGGAACGGCCGTGGCCGCGCAGATCGATATTGATAACTCGGTGATGCTGCGCCAGCGCCGGCACCTGCCCGCGCCATATCTCGCTCGAACCGAGGAAACTGTGTAGGAGAACAACAGGCAACCCGGCACCGGCCTCTTCAAGGGCGATCGAGATGCCCCGGTGATCAATGACGCTCATGTGTCTCTCCCGCCTTTGGTGCAATGCGATACCCCAGAGCATAGAGCGCGGGCACGAAGAACAGGGTGATCAGGGTGCCGACGGCCACGCCACCGATCAGCACATAGGCCAGTGGCCCCCAGAAGCTGTCCAGGGTCAGCGGAATAAAGGCAAGTATCGCCGCCAGCGCGGTCAATATCACCGGACGGGCCCGCTGCACGGCCGCCTCCACCACGGCATCGCGCATCGTCATCTCGGATTTAACGTTGTCCGCCACCTGCTGGGTCAGGATCAGGGTATTGCGCATCAGGATCCCCGCCAGGCCGATCAGCCCCAGGGTGGCGACGAAGCCGAAGGGCTGGTTGAACAGCAGCAGTGCGGCCACCGCTCCGATCAGCCCCAGCGGGGCCGTCGCCATGACGATAAAGGTGCCGGCGAAGGAGCGCATCTGCAGCATGATGAAGATCAGCATCAGCACCACCATCAACGGCTGCAGGGCCTGAATCGAGGCCTCCGCCTTGGTCGACTGCTCCACCGAGCCGCCGATCTGCAGCCGATAGCCGGCAGGCAGGCGTTCGCGCAGCTCACCGAGCGCCTGCCAGACCTCCTGGGTCACGTCGTTGGGCTGGGCATCCTCGATCTCGGCATTGACGGCCAGGAACGGCTGGCGGTCGATACGCCGGATCACGGGCTCCTCGAAGACGGTCTCCAGCTCGCCCAGCTGGGCCAGCGGTATGCGCCGCCCATCGCGGTTGAGGATCTCCAGGCTCTGCAGGTCGAGGTTGTCGCTCATCGCCCCACGTCCCACGGCAGGCACCAGGCGAATACCGTCGCGCAGCTCAGTGATGGTCATGCCGTCCAACTGAAACTGAAGCTGACGCGCCACCTCATCCGGGGTCAATCCAAGCAGTTGCAGACGGTGATGATCGATTGCCAGGTGCAACCGCGGGACCCGCTCGTCCCACTCCAGATGGGGGTCGCGTGTGGCGGCATGGTCAGCCATTACCTCACGCACCTGATGGCCGATCTCACGCAGGCGGTCGGGGTCATCGCCCAGCACACGAATGCTGACCGGCCAGTCGACCGGTGGCCCGTATAGCAGCTTCTGCACACGGACTCGCGCCTCGGGGAAGTCACCGGCGGCGATATGATTATTGAGCTTTTCGATCAGCCGCTCCCGCGCCTCGACTCCCTCGGTCACCGCGATCAGCTTGGCAAACGCCGGATTCGGCTGTTCAGGGTTGGCGGAGATAAAGAAGCGCGGCGCACCGGCCCCCACATAGGCGGAGAGTGACTCCACCCCGCTGGCCTCGCCGATCAGCGCCTCTAGGCGTCGCGTCGTTGCATCGGTAGCGCCGATCGCCGTGCCCTGGGGATGATAAACGCTGACCAGCACCTCGGGTCGGTCGGAGCTTGGGAAGAACTGCTTCTCTACCGGCACGGCAAGGCCGGCGGCGGCCGCCACCAGCAGCACCACCGTGAGTGTCACCACGCTCTTGCGATAGCGCACACAGCCACTGATGATCCCGCGCAGGCGACGATAGCCCCGTGACTGGTAGGCCTCGTGCTGGCCATGGGCCGCCTTCTGCTCGGGCAACAGCTTGACGCCCAAGTAGGGGGTGAAGACCACCGCCACGATCCACGACAGCAACAACGATACACACAGCACCCAGAAAATATTGCCGGTGTACTCGCCCACGGCTGACTGGGCAAAGCCGATCGGCACGAAGCCTGCCACCGTGACCAGGGTGCCGAACAGCATCGGTGCCGCGGTAACGTTCCAGGCGTGGGTGGCCGCATCGAGCCGATTCCAGCCCGCCTCCATCTTCACGATCATCATCTCCAGGGCGATGATGGCATCGTCGACCAGCAGCCCGAGGGCGATGATCAGGGCGCCTAGGGTGACGCGGTCCAGATTGATCCCCATCGCCAGCATCGTCACGAAGGTCAGCGCCAGTGTAATCGGAATGGCAATCCCCACCACGATGCCGGCGCGCAACCCGACCGCCAGCATGGTGACCAGCATCACCACCAGCACGGCGACCAGAAACTTCACCTGGAAGAGATTCACGGCTCCTGCAATGGCATCGGCCTGGTTGGTCATCACCTCGAGGGACATGCCCAGCGGCAGGCGCTTGCGCTCCTGCTGCCAGAAGGCGTCCAGGCGGTCGCCAAACGCGAGACCATTGACGCCCTGCTCCATCACCACCCCCAGCAGCAGCCCCTCTTCGCCAAAGGCGCGCACCAGATAGCTGGGTGGATCTTCGTAGCCGCGGGAGATGTCGGCAATATCGCCCAGGCGAATCAGCCGCTCTCCGATACGGATCGGCACATCGGCCAGCACCTCGGGGTCCGACAGGTCATTGGTCAGCCGCAGATAGAGGCGGGGCCCCTGGGTATCGATGCGCCCGGCCGGCAACAGTCGGTTGTGCGCCTGAATGGCGGAGAAGACGGCTTCGGGGGAGATGCCCAGGCTCTGCAGCCGAGCCAGGTCGAAGTCGACATGCATGTGCTCCTGACGCTCCCCCAGCACCTCGGCCTTGTTGACCCCCTCAACCCGCTGCAGCCGGTCCCGAACCCCTTCGGCCTCGCGCAGAAGCTCACGCATCGGCATACCGGGCGCGGTCAAGGCCGCCAAGGAGAAGTAGACGTCGCCGAAGTCCTCATTGATCATCGGCCCCATCACGCCGTCGGGGAGTGTGGGAGCGGCATCCTGCATGCGACGACGCACCTGGTAGAAGCGCTCGGTTATCGCCTCGCCAGGCACGGTATCCTCGAACTCCACCTTGAGATCGGCGCGCCCGGGGCGGATGGTTGTCTCGATGCGGTAGAGATCGTCGACCTCCTGGATGCGCTTCTCCAGCGGATCCACTACGCTCTCCTGGATCTCATCCGGCGAGGCACCGGGCCAGGCCGCCGAGACCATCATCACTCTTACGGTGAAGTCGGGGTCCTCTGCTCGCCCCAGGGAGGCGAAGGCATAGGCCCCCGCCAGCAGCGCGAGCACCAGGAAGAACAGCGTCACGGCCCGCTCACGAACCGCCAGCGCCGAAAGGTTGGGAAAGCTCACGGCGCCTCCTTCTCGTCCAGCGGCCGTACCAGCATGCCGACAGTGAGCAGGTGGGTACCCAGGCTGATCACCGCCTGCCCGGCCTCGAGCCCGTCACCGCTGACCCAGGCGTGATCACGGGTTACCTGTTCCAGCGTCACCGGCAGCGGCTGCGCCTCCCCCTCCACGATCTGCCATAACCTCGGGCCCTCCCCGCGCTCATCCAGCGCTGCCACCGGCACCTGGAAACGTGTCTGCGATGCGGCTTCCGCCAGGGTAAAGCGTGTCTGGACCACATCGCCCAGGCTACGCCCCTCCAGCGGCGCCTCCAGTCGATAGCGGGCTCGCCAGGTACGGCTGGCCGGGTCGGCCGCTCCCGCCACCTCACGACGGGTCAACGTAATGCGCTTCTCCCCCACCAACAGTTCGCCCGTCTGGGGCGGCCGCGACCGAGCGGGAAAGTTGACCTCGACCTCGCGCGGCCCCTCCTGGGCCAGCCGGGCGACCGCCTGACCGACACCAACCACTTGCCCCGGCTCACCGCTGACATCGATCAGCACACCATCGTCCTCGGCACGCAGGCTCGCATGATCCAGGGCATTACGCGCCTGAGTAACCCTGGCACTCGCCGCCTCTCGACGGGTGGCCGTCTCACGTACTCCCAGCTCGGCACGCTCGAAGGCCTGGCGGCTGAGATACCCCTTGTTCAACAGCTGTCGGTCGCGAGACAGATCGGCCTCGGCCACATCCAGCGCCGCCTCGGCAGCGGCAAGCTCCGCTCGGGCGGCGGCAAGTGACTCTTCAAGATCACTGGGGTCGAGGGTGAACAACACCTCGCCCTGATTAACGCGCTGACCGGCATCGACGTGGCGCGTGGCGATCTGACCACTGACCCGAAAGGCCATGGGCGTTTCATAGCGGGCGCGCAGCAGGCCGGTAAGCGACAACGTGGATGCCGAGCTCGCTCTCAGCGGGGCCGTCTTGACCCAGCGCGGTGAGTCCGCCGCCGATGACTCGGGCGTCTGATCCTGGCACCCGGCCAAGAGCGGCAGGATTAACAACAGGGGCAGCAGCGGCAGAACCGGCTTCAACAGGGATCGAGAGGGAAGCTGCATCGCGCATCCTTGGTCGTGGCGGTGACAAGCGAGTCGCCCGAAAAACCAGGCACGTCTCGCTCCGTGACCGTCGGGAAGCTGTCACGGGTTATGCCACCAAGGTTTCAAACATCTATTTGAAACGATCATACCAGATGTTTTCAGGGGACCCATCGCCCACCGGCTCGTGCCCCCTCAACGCATCGCCCCCACGTCAGATAACCGACGTGGGGGCGATACCATTCACTTGACGCGAATAACCGATGCAGGCTAAGCCAGCGTCATCACAACGCCACCTCAATGGGGTTCACAAGCCGCTCGAAATCCCCATAGGACAGCTGCATGACGTCCGTATGATTGCCGGCATTGAAAGCGATGCGGTCGGCGGCGGTAAGATGTGGGGAAACAAACACCTCCATCCCAAAAAGATTGCCAAAGGGTGGCATCGCACCGACCTCGGAATCGGGGAAGCTGTCCTTGAACTCGCCCTCTTCGGCCAGCTCAACGGACGTGGCGCCGACGGAGCGTGCCATCTGCTGCAGGTCCACCCGGTCGGATGCCGGCAGAACCGCCTGCGCCAGCCGCCCATCGATCTTCACCATCACGCACTTCGCGAAGTGCCTGCCCGTCACATGGACGGACTCGGCAATCTCCTGCGCGGTATAGGCCGGAGAGTGCTGGAGAATCGAATACCTGACGTTCTGGTCATCGAGATACTGTTTTACTCGCTCCATGGACATGGCGACCACCTGCTCGTTGTCTCGTCAAAGCACGACTATCCCTTAAAGGATAGTCAGCAACGGAGCAGACGTCCCCCTATATCCCTTGGCCGCACGCTGTTGTGCGGCGGCGCATCGCTGGCGGAGACCCGGCGGCGTTCAGGCATCCGCCGGAGCATAGACGTCCTGCGGGCGCATGCCGGCCTTGATGGCGCGAGCGGCATGTAGCTTCCTGTAGCTCTCGATCAAGCGTTGATGCTTCTCCAGCCCTTCGAGCGCCATGCTGGTTGGGGTGAGGCCATGGAAGCGCACACTACCGTTCACCGAGCCGATCACCGCCTCGATGGTCTCTTCGCCGAACATCCGCCCCAGGTTATAGCGGAAGTCGTTCACCTCGAGCTCGTCATCCAGCATGACCTCAAGCACCGCCTGCACCGCCTGATAGAAGAGATTGCGCTCCACGGTGTTGTCGTTGTACTGCAGGAACATCTCGACTCGCTCCAGCGCCTCCTCATGCTGACCCAACGCCAGATTGATCAGCAACTTGAGCTCGAGGATGGTGAGCTGGCCCCAGATGGTGTTCTCGTCGAACTCGATGCCGATCAGCGAAATGATCGTCATATGCTCGTCGAGCTGGCTCTCCTCCAGGCGCTCAAGCAGATCGGCGAGCTCACCATCGCTCAGGCGGTGCAGGTTGAGAATATCCTCGCGGTAGTCGAGGGCCATATTGGTGTTGTCCCACACCAGGTCCTCCACCGGATAGACCTCGGAGAAGCCAGGCACCAGGATGCGGCACACCGGCGCGCCGAGCTCTTCGCGCACCGCGACATAGGACTCCAGCCCCATCTCCTCGAGGATGCCGAACAGGGCCGCGCTCTCCTCCTCGTTGCTGTAGGTGCCGCCGCCGGTGAAGTCCCAGTCACAGAACTCGATCTCCGAGCGGGAGCTGAAGAAGCGCCAGGAGATCACCCCGGACGAATCGATGAAGTGCTCCACGTAGTTATTGGGCTCGGTGACCGCCATGGAGTTGAAGGTGGGCGGCAGAAAGTCGTTGAAGCCCTCGAAGCTGCGACCCTGCAGCAGCTCGGTGAAGGTCCGCTCCAGGGCCACATGGAAGCTCGGGTGGGCACCGAAGCAGGCGAACACGCCACCGGTCTTGGGGTTCATCAGGGTCACGCAGGTCACCGGGAACTGGCCGCCCAGGGAGGCGTCCTTTACCAGCACCGGGAAGCCCTGGGCCTCCAGCGCCTCGATGCCCTCGACGATCTCGGGGTAGCGCGCCAGCACCTCCTGGGGAATGTCGGGCAGCACCATCTCCTCTTCGATGATCTGCTTCTTCACCGCTCGCTCGAGAATTTCGGAGAGGCACTGCACCTGGGCCTCGGCCAGGGTATTGCCGGCGCTCATCCCGTTGCTGAGGTAGAGGTTCTCGATCAGGTTCGAGGGGAAGTAGACCGTCTCGCCGTCGGAGTGACGCACAAAGGGCAGCGCAACGATACCGCGATCCGCCCGGCCGGAATTGGTATCGATCAGGTTCGAGGCGCACAGCTCCCCTTCCGGGTCATAGATTTCTCGGCAGTAGGCATCGAGGATGCCCTCCGGCAAGGCATCGTCGGGCCCCGGCAGGAACCACTTCTCGTTGGGGTAGTGAACGAACTCGGCGTTGGCGATCTCCTCGCCGAAGAACTGATCGTTATAGAAGAAGTTGAAGTTGGTCCGCTCGATGAACTCGCCCAGCGCCGAACAGAGCGCACTCTCCTTGGTGGCACCCTTGCCATTGGTGAAGCACATCGGCGAGGCGGCGTCGCGGATATGCAAGGACCAGACGTGGGGCACGATATTGCGCCAGGAGGCGATCTCGATCTTCATGCCCAGATCGGCCAGGATGCCGGTCATGTTGGCGATGGTCTGCTCCAGCGGCAGGTCCTTGCCCTCGATCCAGGTGCCGCCGCCCTCTTCATCGCCCAGCGCCTTGCTCTTTTCACCGCCCATCAGCAGGGCCTGGGCGTCCTCGTCGATGTTCTCCACCGCCTCGACCTGAAACTCGGGGCCGGTCTGCACCACCTTCTTCACCGTGCAGCGATCGATGGAGCGCAGAATACCCTGGCGATCCTTGTCGGAGATGTCCTCGGGCAGCTCGACCTGAATCCGGAAGATCTGCTTATAGCGGTTCTCGGGGTCGACGATGTTGTTCTGCGACAACCGAATATTCTCGGTGGGAATATCCCGGGCGTTGCAGTAGACCTTGACGAAGTAGGCCGCACACATCGCCGAGGAGGCCAGGAAGTAGTCGAAGGGCCCCGGCGCCGAGCCGTCACCCTTGTAGCGGATGGGCTGGTCGGAGATGACCGTGAAGTCGTCGAACTTGGCCTCCAGGCGGAGGTTGTCGAGATAGTTGACCTTGATTTCCATGAGGCACCGACAGAGCATTGAGCGTAACCGCGCATTATCCCAGCTCTGGCGCTCATCGTCATGCCGAATCCACAGATTGCCAAGGGCATTGGTCACGGCACGGCACGGCAAGAAGCGGCCCCTATCCACGCCAGGAGCACCCGCGAATAAAACGCCGTTCTGGATCAGGCTTCCTCGCCGCCATGTATCGTAACGCTGTGCTGATTCAGCACCTCGAGCAGTGTGGGCAGATCTGGTGAGCCAGGAAGCACATAGAAGCTTTCGTCCCAGGGGTGGCTGTGCGGTGGCGGACCCACACCTTCGTCACCCCGCTGCAGGGTGATTTCCCGGCCATTGGTTTCGTTTTTCGATATCAGCACGGTAACGTCTACACCGACGACCGACAGGGGCGATGTGTGGTCCCTCGGGCTAAGAATTGTCGCATGGGGATTCATGGTTCTTGCCTCGCTATTGTCCTGTCGGGCCAGGGCACCGGCAGGGGTGTCTCCGATACCCGTACCAGCGGCAAGACCAAAGCGGTACGACAGGTTGTGACAGGTCTCCACGCATGGCACCGGAGGGAAAGGCGGGCCTTATCGGGAGAGCGCCTGTAGCAACGGCCGCTGGAGGCGGCAAGAAAAGGGGCAGGTGCTAGCTCGTGTGCTCGCTCTTGAAGTCTAGGCTCGTGCCGCAATGCCTGCCAGGAAATCGATGACACAGCCCTGAGCGTATTCAGCTTTAAGCAACGATCTGTCCAATTCCTCTTTCGTGTACCCGGTCATTTCGCACCTGCGCGGATTTAGATAGACCAGACGCCTGTCCTGTAGGACCACAATACCTTCCTGTGCCGTTTCCATCAGACCTCATTGAGGTCGGCGCTATAGAGTACCAGCCGGGTGCAGTCCGTGCAGACCCTTGTTCGCTCATTGGTAAATAAGCCGATAGCAGGAGTCAGCATATTCCTGCATATGCCATCAATCACCTTCTGCCTTCATGGGCTGATCGAGATCATGAAGTTACGCCACCGGCGCAAACAGTAGCGCCAGATCCTCCTCGTCGAACAGCGGACCATCGCTTCTGTGCTCGGCACCACCCTCGAGGATGGAGGCGGCTAGATCCGCCTTGCGCGCCTGCAGATCGAGGATGCGCTCCTCCACGGTGCCGGCGCACACCAGCTTGTAGACGAATACCGGATTCTGCTGCCCCATGCGGTGGGCACGTCCGGTGGCCTGGGCCTCTACCGCGGGGTTCCACCAGGGGTCGTAGTGAATCACCGTGTCCGCGGCGGTCAGATTGAGGCCGGTACCGCCGGCCTTGAGGCTGATCAGAAACACCGGGATCTCGCCCTGCTGGAAGAGCGCCACCCGCTGGGTTCGGGTCTTGCCCGGCGTCTCGCCGGTGAGAGTGGTAAAGGGAATGTGGTCGTGTTCCAGGGCCTCGCCGATCAGCGCCAGCATCTCGGTGAACTGGGAGAAGATCAGGATTCGCCTGCCCTCCTCCACCAACGGCGCCACCAGCTCGCGCAGCTGTTCCAGCTTGGCCGAGCGCTTCGTCTTGCGCGCACTCTGCAGCTTGACCAGCCGTGGATCACAGCAGACCTGGCGCAGCTTGAGCAGCGCATCGAGCATGACGATGCCGGAGCCCGCCAGGCCACGCTCGGCCACCGCCTGCTGCACCCGCTGGTGCTGGGCCAGACGCAAGCTCTCGTAGAGCTCGCGCTGGACGCCACCCAGGGTGACCTCGCGGCGAGTCTCGGTCTTCTCGGGCAGCTCGGCCAGCACCTGCTGCTTGGTTCGGCGCAGCATCAGCGGTGCGATGCGCCGGGAGAGGCGCTGGCGCAGTGCGACATCACCCTCCTTCTCGATCGGCGTGCGGAAGCGCTGGCCGAACCATTGCTGGCTGCCCAGCGCCCCGGGCGCCACGGCATCGAGCTGGGCCCATAGCTCACCCAAATGGTTCTCCAGGGGGGTGCCGGTCATGGCGATGGCGCGCTCGACGTCGAGTTGGCGCACCGCACGGGCGGTCTGGCTCGCGGCATTCTTGATCGCTTGAGCCTCGTCGAGCACCAGCAATCCGAGTCGATAGTCGCGCAGACGCTCCAGATCACGGATCAGCAGCGCATAGGTGGTGATCACCAGGTCGGCATCCGCCAGCCCCGCGTCGAACTGCCGCTCACGCTGGGCCTTGCCGCCCTGCAGGGCCACCACCTTGAGCTCGGGGGCAAAACGTGCCGCCTCGGCGCACCAGTTACCCACCAGGCTGGTCGGCGCGACCACCAGGCTAGGACCTGCCAACGCACCGCGGGCGCGCTCATCGAGCAGGTGTGCCAGCACCTGTATCGTCTTGCCCAGCCCCATGTCGTCGGCCAGGATGCCACCGGTACCGAGCTCCGAGAGAAAGCGCATCCAGGCGATGCCACGGCCCTGGTAGTCGCGCAGTTCGCCGGCGAAGCCAGGGGGCGCCGGCAGACTGGTGGGTAACGCACGCAGGCGTCGTGCCAGGTCGGTGACATCCTCGCGCCCCGCCCAGCGCTCATGCTCGGCCAACGGCGCGACCCTCTCGGCGGCGGTCAGTGGCAGGCGCAACGCTGCCTCCGGATCGCTCTCGTCGCCCAGCCAGTCGAGGATGGGCGCCATCAGCGAACGCAGCCGAGCAAGGGGCATCACCAGGCGGCGGTTCTCCGGCAGGATCAGCGTCCAGGTGGCGTCGTCAGCTTCGTCTTCGGCGGGCTCCAGCGGAAACTCTGGATCCTTGAACAGACGGCGTAGAATCGGCAGCAGGTTGAGGCGCTCGCCCTCCACCTCGATATCCAGCGCCAGATCGAACCAGCCGTTGCCCGCCGGCTCCAGCTCACCGTACCAGTCGTCCGGCTCGACGTAGGTCGGCTCCTCGGGGAAGTCGTCGTCGAACGTTACCAGGCAACCGGCCTGGCGTAGCCTGGCGATCATCTCCCACCACTCGTCGGGGCCGGCCAGGTGTGTAGACCATTCGGCGGCAGTGGCCGGCGGCGTACCCTCCAGAGGCAGCAGCAGCGTCCACTCGGGCAGCTCCAGGTAAGTGGGCACCGCCTCGATCTGCTGCAGGCGCTCCAGGGTCACCATGCCGGGGGGAAGCGACCTCACCAGTGCCAACTCCGCCTGGGAGTCGCGCATCACGGTCAGTCGCTGCCCATCGCGAAAGGCCTGAATGCTCTCGCCCGGCTCCGGCGGCACCTCGACGCCATCGTAGTCGAAGCTCACCACGGCGGCCCCCACCTCGACCCAGCGGGGAACCATGGCGCCATCACGATAGCCCAGCTGCCCGGATCCAATCTGCATGGTGACCTTTAAACGCGGGGCGACGCCTTCCAGGGTGTATTCCTCGATTTTCTGAGGTGCCGGAAGCCGTTCCGCCAGGCCAGGCGCTGCGTGCAAGCGCTCGTTGAGCCAGCCACTCATCTCCGGGGGCAGCGGGGGCGCGTGGCGCAGACGCATCAGCAGCCCGGGGTCGCCCTCCAGACGCCCGAAACGCCCGCGACGCTCATCGAGATAGCAGAGCTCGGCACCGGCGCGCACGATGACAGCGGCATCGGAGATGACCTCGGCGGGTTCGGTATCGGCACGCAGACGCTGGTTGCCGTCGGCATCGGGCTCCCAGGCCAGGGTCAGGCGAGCGGCCGGGCCGGTATCGAGCATGGCGCCGGTCTGCTTGGGATAGAACAGCAGCGGCGGTGCGGCGCTCTCCAGCAGTGACCATAGCGCCCGTGCCTGAAAGGCGTGGGTGACCGAACTCCAGGCATACTCCTGTCCCGAGCCCGAAAGCTGGCGGCGCTGCTCGCCGAGCATCAGTAGCTCCAGGGCCTCCTCCTGATCGGAGGCAAGGCCTTGAGGTGGCCTGGGCGTCAGGCCCCCACCGCGCCGCACATTGATGGGTCGTGGCTTCACCCAGCCGTTGCCGCGGGCGCGTCGTTTGGTGGGCCGCACCCAGACCGGTGATACCTGAAGCGCCGGCGAGCGCGGGTTTGGGTCAACATCCAGGAACAGCGCCAGGCGATGATCCTCCTCGAGCTCCTCGACGTATCGCCTGCCGCCAAGTGGCGACTGGAGCTCGGCTAGCCACGCCTCCCAGCGTTGCTCCAGCATGCCGGCATCATCCTCCGACGGTATGCCCTCGGCCTCCCTGGCATCGATAAAGCACTGGATCACCGCTACCGCGTGCTTGCATTGGCGCCCCACCGGGCAGCTGCAGTCGCTGATCACCCCCATCTCGGGGTTGTCGGGATCCACGGCCAGGCTGGTGAGATAGCGGCTACGCCCGCTGCCATCTACCTGAGCTCGCAGCACCAGCATCGCTCCCTCATGCTCAATACGTGGGCGATTGCGCACCTTGCCCTGCTGTGCGTAGGCTTTTCCGCGAGAAAACGACTGCGGATCGAAACTTAGCTGCCAATGGATATCCTTCAGGGCGCGGTAGAGCGTCAACTCAGGAACGGCAGGTCGGGCATCCGGCACAATGACTCCTCAATGAAGACTTAACGAATGAAGACTTAACGTATGAAGACAAGGCTGCTATTGGAACGAAACCCGATACCTGAAGCAACGATGAAACGCGAGACAGGCAGGTCATCCCCCCTCACGGCTTATGACGCCAGCATGCCGAAACCACAAGGAATGTTAGTCAAGCAATCATATTCACCTGCAGCTAAATTGAGTAGAGTATTTGGCCTTGCTTACCGCCTGGTCGATAGCCGGTCTGGCGACCGAGGCCGTCTGAGCCGCGCCACCGTTGCCGAGCTCGGTGCCTGAACGGCCAACACAACCTTACATCTGCCCCCGAATCAGCAGTCAGGCCATGCCATGAATCAACCTTTGTCCTCCGCGGCATCCGCTCGTTTCGTCCCTGCCAAATACCTGGCGGCCCTCGGTCCCGGCTTCCTTTTCGCCGGGGCTGCCATCGGCACCTCCCATGTGGTGCAAGCGACCCGTGCCGGAGCCGAATATGGCATCGGCCTGCTGGGGTTTATCCTGCTGGCGATCCTCATCAAGTACCCCACCTTCTTCTTCGGCCCCTTCTATGTCAGCGTCACCGGCAAGTCGCTGATCGAGGGCTATCGCCAGACGTTCGGCAAGCACGTGGTGGCGCTCTTCGCCCTGGTACAGCTGCCGATGTTGGCGATCATCATCGCCGCCATCGCCATTACCACGGCGGGCCTGGCCGGCACCCTGCTGTCACTGGACCTGAGCGCTCCGGCTATCGCCACCGTGCTGATCACCGGCGGCTGCCTGCTCACCTATACCGGCGGCTACCGAATGCTGGACTGGGTCAACAAGGTGTTTATCGTCATTCTCACCCTGACAACCCTGTTGGCCACGCTGGCGGCGTGGCCGATGGTCGACTGGAGTCTCTATCCCGCCACCGCCGCTTCGCCGCTCTACAGCGCCGCCACGCTGGTGACCCTGGTGGCGGTGCTGGGCCTGATGCCCTCGGATATCACTCTGGCGATCCTCAACTCGCTGTGGTCAGAGGCTCGTAACAAGACCCGTGGCGAGCGCTGCGACACCGAGGCGGAGAAGCTCGATTTCGATATCGGCTATATCGGCGCCGCGATCCTTGCCGCATGCTTCGTGATCATGGGCGCCGGGGTGATGCATAGTCAGGGCATCACCCCGGCCGACGGTGCGGTGGGTTTCGCCAGCCAGGTCGTCGGCCTCTACACCTCGACCCTGGGTGAGTGGAGCGGCGTTGTGGTGGGAATCTCCGCCTTCACTGTGATGCTGACCACGCTGCTCACCGTGCTGGACGGCTTCCCGCGCATGATGACCGCCGCCTACCATGCCATTACCCGCCCCGATGGGATCGAGGAGGAGACGCGCAGGGTCGAGGGAAGCCATGCCTACCTGGTCGCCATGCTTGGTCTGTCGCTGCTTGCCATCCTGATCCTCTTCACCCTGATGGGCAGCTTTCGCCTGTTCATGGACTTCGTGATGGTGTCGGCCTTCCTGCTTAGCCCCATTCTGGCGGCGCTCAACCATTTCACCGCCAATGGCACCAGCGTGCCCCTTGAGCAACGCCCCTCGCGGCTTATCAATGCCTGGAGTCTGCTGGCCATCGCCACCCTGGTGCTGCTCTCGCTGGGGTATCTCTACGTGCGCTTTATCCACTGACCCACTGACCCTCTGAGACCAGGGACGACTCAGCATGCCGACCATTACCTGCATCGACGATCTACAGCGCCTGGCACGGCGCCGAGTGCCCAGGATGTTCTACGACTATGTAGACTCCGGCGCCTGGACCGAAAGCACCTACCGGGCCAATGCCAACGACTTCTCAAACATCGGGCTTCGCCAACGCGTCATGGTGGATATGAGCAATCGCCGCCTGGAGAGCAAGATGCTCGGCGAGCGAGTGAGCCTGCCGCTGGCGCTCGCCCCCACCGGCCTTACGGGCTCGGGGCACTGGGCCAGGAGGGTGTCAGTGAATCCCTGCGCATCATCCACAAGGAGCTGGATACCACCCTGGCACTATGCGGCCTGCGGGATATCCATGATGTCGATACCCGGATCCTGCGCCCAGGCAGCTATCCCCTGCCGAGCCGACCCGCCCCCTCGACCCCTCGATAGCCTGCGTCGCCGCCAGCCAGGAACCCTGGCATGGCGGCGCAGCCATTCCGGCCTTGTTGTTTCGGCATATCATATTGAATTTTAAGTAACTATTCGACACTTTCACGCCCACTCCCAGGCTCCGCAGCGAACCTTGAGGCCAGACCAGTATCGACAGCACCTCGCGGTGTCCGGGACCCCAGAGGTACAGGACTGGCAGCAACCCCCGTTTAGACTTATAAGTCAACTCTTGTTAGTATTCCGTCGTTCTAGTCGGCGCCACCCCCTCTCGGTGCCAAAATTCTCGCAACTAGAGCACTCCCCTCATGCCTCCCAACACTGCCCCTGCATCCGCCGGGAACTCGGCGTTTTCGCGTCTGGGCGATCCCATCGTTCTGCTATTGACGGTCGGCTTTATCGTGGCCTTCGTCGGCCTCTCGCTCTACGACATCGACATGGTGGCCGACAGCATCAGCGCCGGCTTCGCCTGGACCGCCACGACGCTGGGTACCTACTTCCAGCTACTGCTGCTGCTGACCTTCATGATCGCGATCGGCGTGGCCATCTCCCCCGCCGCCAGCGCCCGGGTTGGCAACATGGACAGCCCGCAGATCAGCACCTTCAAGTGGCTGTCGATGATCATGTGTACCCTGCTGGCCGGAGGTGGCGTCTTCTTCGCCGCCGGCGAGCCCATTTACCACTTCGTGGTGACACCACCGGCCTTCGATACCGAACCAGGCACCGCCGATGCCGTTGCCGGCGCCCTGGCCCAGTCGTTCATGCACTGGGGCTTTCTGGCCTGGGCCGTGCTGGGAACCCTAAGCGCCATCGTGCTGGCCCATGCCCACTACGTGAAGGGTCAGCCGCTGCAACCCCGCACCCTGCTCTATCCGGTCTTCGGCGAGCGGGTCATGCGCGGCGCTCTCGGCAGCATAATCGACGCCTGCTGCGTGATCGCAGTGGTCGCCGGCACCGTCGGCCCGATCGGCTTTCTTGCCACCCAGGTGAGCTTCGGCCTGCATGAGCTATTCGACTTCAGCGAAGGGTATGGCACCAAGCTCGGCATTCTGGTGGTGCTGGCGGGGGTCTACATCACCTCGGCCATGACCGGTGTGCACAAGGGCATCCAGATCCTGTCGCGCTTCAACGTCTTCCTGGCGCTGGCGATTGCCGTGGTGATTCTGGTCGCCGGTCCGACCCTGTATCTGATCAACGCCTTCAGCCAGGGCTTCGGGGAATACCTCTCATCATTCTTCACCATGGCCACCATGAGCGCCGAAACCGCGCCGGCGTGGTGGATGCAGTGGTGGACGGTATTCTTCTTCGCCTGGTTTATCGGCTACGCACCGCTGATGGCGATCTTCGTGGCCCGCATCTCCCGCGGTCGCACCATTCGCGAGATGATCCTCGCCGTGGCGGTGATGGCACCGGTCGCCACCACCATCTGGTTTACCCTGCTCGGCGGTTCCGGCATCCACTATCAGCTGATCGGGGCGATCGATCTCACCGAGGCGCTGAACAACTTCCAGTTCGATGTCGCCACCCTGACCGTGGCCCAGGCCCTGCCGGGCGGCTCCCTGATGGCGCTGGCCATCCTGCTGCTGACCAGCATCTTCGTGGCGACCACCGGCGACTCCATGAGTTATGCCATTGCGGTCGTATGCGCCGGCCACGATGCGCCTAGCTCCCTGGTGCGCGCCTTCTGGGGTCTCGCCATGGCGGTGATGGCCGGTATCCTGCTCTACATGGGGGCCGGCCAGATCGGCGCACTCCAGCAATTTATCGTGATCACCGCGATACCCGTCTCGCTGGTACTGCTGCCCTCACTATGGGCCGGCCCCAAGGCGGCCTATGCCATGGCCCGTGAGCAGGGCGTCATCACCCCAAATGTGGCGACCGTTACCCATCACGGCTGAGCCACGGTGAAGCTTGCGTGAAACGGTAAAAGGAGGCACCCAGGCGGGTGCCTCCTTTCTTTCGGTTCATCGCAAGCTGGCGTGAATCCGTTTGGCAGTGAGTATTGGGAGGCCGGGTTCATTGTGGGAAGCCGGGGTTCATGGTGGGAGGCCGGCTCGGCCGGGCGAATGGAGGCCAGAGGCCTCCCGGTAATGGCACAATACTGAGCAACACCACCAAGGCGCCTATCGGCGCCTTCGCCCGGGAAACCCGGCCTCCCACAGGGTGGCGCCATCGCCCAGTGTGTAGAGAAACATCCCTCCCACCTACAGGTTTCACGCTGATCTGCGATGAACCTTTCTTTCATGGTGTGCCTGGGGCATCGTGAGTTGCAGATCGTTTCGGTGTCATCTTGACGCACAGGAGTCATCATCATGAAGCTACTGCCTGCCCTGGTACTCGCCGTCGCCACCATCGTGGCGGCCTCATTGATTGGCGAGGGGCTTACCGATCTGCGGACCGGCGACCGCTACGTCACCGTCAAGGGACTCGCCGAGCGTGAGGTCGAGGCGGACCTCGCCCTCTGGCCGCTGCACTTCGTGGCCTCGGGCACGACCCTGCAGCAAGCTCGCGAAGAGGCCCGCGTCAGCCGCGAGGCCATTTTCGCCTTTATCGAGCGTCACGATATCGATGCTCAGCAGGTGGAGCTTCAGCGTCTCAATGTCAACGACACCGCCGCCAACCCCTATCGCAGCGGCGATACCGAGCCACGCTTCATCATCAATCAGACCCTGATGGTGCGCAGCACGGAGATTGAGCGCATTCGTGACACGGCCCAGGCAGTGGGCGAGTTGCTCGACGCCGGGGTGGTCCTCTCATCGGACTACGGCCCCAGCGGTCCGATCTATCTGTTCAATCGCCTCAACGAGATCAAGCCAACCATGATCGCCGAAGCCACCGCTGCCGCCCGGGAGTCCGCAGAGCAATTTGCCCGGGATGCCAATGCCGACATTGGCACCCTGCGTCGCGCCAATCAGGGGGTATTCGAGATTCGTGCCCGTGACCAGGCGGCAGGAATTCCCGAGGAGCAGCAGCCGATCAAGACCGTCAGGGTGGTCACCACCATCGAGTATTATCTCGACTAGGGCTTCACTAGAGATCCATGACACCGGCATAGCGCACACCACTGAGCAGAGCCATCTCACGTTTCCAGGTCGCCAAGTCCCGAGGCCCGAAGCCGGCCAGGCTGTCGTGACCACAGGCCCGCGCCATTACCTGCATCAGCTCCATCGAGGCGCGCAGGAAGCGTTCGAGCTGAGCGGCAGACTTGTCGACATCGAGACGCTGTCGCAGATCGTTTCGCTGGGTGGCGATGCCCGCCGGGCAGTTGTTGGTATGGCAGATACGCGCCGCCACACAGCCGATGGACTGCATCGCGCTGTTGGCGATGGCGACCCCGTCGGCTCCCAACGCCAGCGCCTTGACGAAGTCGATGGGCAGGCGCAGGCCGCCGGTAACGATCAGGGTCACGCGACCGCTCACTCCCTCATCATCGAGGTAACGGCGGGCACGCGCCAGGGCCGGAATGGTGGGCACACTGATATGGTCACGGAACATCAAGGGCGCCGCCCCGGTACCACCACCGCGGCCGTCGAGAATCAGATAGTCGGCACCGGCGTCGAGGGCAAACTGGATATCGTGCTCGATATGGTTGGCACTGAGCTTGAAGCCGATCGGAATACCACCGGTGATTTCGCGCACGCGATCGGCAAATCGGCGAAAGTCATCGACCGTGTGCAGATCCTCGAAGGTGGCCGGCGACACGGCGGGCTCGCCCTCCTTCAAGCCGCGGATCTCGGCGATCCGCGCCGACACCTTGCCGGCGGGTAGATGGCCACCGGTACCTGTCTTCGCCGCCTGGCCGCCCTTGAAGTGAAACGCCTGGACCCTCTCGAGCAGGCGTTCCTCGAAGCCGAATCGAGCACTGGCCAATTCATAGAAATAACGGGAATTCTCGGCCTGCTCCTCGGGCAACATGCCACCCTCGCCGGAGCAGATGCCGGTGCCGGCGCGTTCGGCGCCTCGTGCCATGGCGATCTTGGCCTCCTCGGAGAGCGCCCCGAAGCTCATGTCGGAGACCAGCAGCGGCATGTCGAGAGTCAGCGGCTTTTTTGCCGCGGGGCCGACCACCAGTCGGGTATCGACTCGGGCATCATCGAGCAGCGGCTGGGTCGCCAGCTGCGCCACCATCAGCTGCAGGTCGTCCCATTGGGGCAGAGTATGACGCGGCACGCCCATGGCATCGATGGGGCCATGGGGACCCACCCCATCGAGCCCCTCCCGCGCGAGGCGATGAATCAGCGCTACCGTGGGCTCCTCCTCGGTGGCCTTGGCCCTGGGCATCCGGTCATTATCTTCTTCACTGGCTTCGCTCACCTTATCGGGATCCGGTGCCTCCTGGCCCACCTGTTCCCTGCTGAACTGCTGGTGAGTGCTGTCGCAGTAGGGAGCATCGCCGGTCTGCTTGCAGCGGCATAGATACGCCTCACCGTCCTTCTCGGCGGTAAACACCAGCGGTGTGAAACCGGTGCCCTGATGCGAACCATCACAGAAGGGCTGATCGCCGGAACGACCACAGCGGCAGAAGACGTACTCCTTGCCCTTCTCCAGCATGACCTTCTTCGGCTTGTTGTCGGCGATGATCGGTTGGCGCATGGGATCCTCCAGTTGGCCAAGGGCACTGCCCGTAGTCTGGGACAGTTCCCGCATGGCGGCCAGGTTCCACGCTCCTCCCCATTTCGCTAATATGATCTTGTCCCTGACCACGAGCCGCAACCATGCAAGCCACCCTCGAGCAGCGCGCGCTGAAGCTCTCCATCGTCATGACCCTGGTGGTCTCGGGCCTGGGCGTCACCATCGGTCTGCTGGCCGGTTCCCAGTCGATCCTCTTCGATGGCGTCTTCTCCACCATCGATGCCGCCATGTCGGGGCTGGCACTGCTGGTGGCAAGGCTAGCCGTGCGCGATGCCAGCCAGCGCTTCCAGCACGGTTACTGGCATGTGGAGCCACTGGTGGCCGCCCTCAACGGCAGCATCCTGATGCTGCTGTGCTTCTACGCCTTCCTGACCGCACTACTCGACCTGCGCGAGGGAGGTCGCGAACTGGCCTTCGATCTGGCCATCGCCTATGCCGTGGTGGTGGCCATCGCCTGCTTTGTGATGACCGCCTATCAACGACGGATCAATCGCACGGCAGACTCCGAGTTCGTGCACATCGACATGCAGGGCTGGCTGATGGCCGCGCTTATCACCAGTGCGCTGTTGGTGGCGTTCATCATTGCGCGGCTGCTGCAGGGAACGGCCTGGGCTCATCTCACTCCCTATGTGGATTCGGTGCTGCTGATGCTGCTGACCGCCGGCTTCATGCCGATCCCCATCGGCATCGTGCGCCGTGCGGTCAAGGAGATCTTCCTGATTGCGCCAAGCGCACTGGACGCGGAGGTCCATGCCGCCATGACCCCGGTGATGACACGCGAGGGGCTACTCACCTACTACAGCCATGTGGCCAAGGCGGGGCGTGGCCACTACATCGAGATCCATATCGTCACCACGCCCGACTTCGCCGCCGAGCGTGGCGTGGCACTGATGGACGAGATTCGCGAGCAGATCGCCGAGCGCCTCAGCCCGCCACCGGAGCGGCGCTGGTTTACCGTGGCCTTTACCGCCGATGAGCGCTGGGCCTAGGCGCGGACGACTAAGCCCTTATCGGGCCTATCGTCTTGATGAACGGCCCGAACTGTCCCAGATACCCTCGCGCTGCACCGCTCGGCCCTCCGCTTCGAGCTTGAGCAGGTGAGCCAGTGCCGAGCGTGTTGCCAATCCCTGCTTCGCTTCCGGCACATCGTCATAGGCATGGCGTGTCAACGCCTCCAGGCTTGCCGGACCGTGGCGCGACAGCGCCAGGCGAACCTTGTGCTCGCGAGCCAGCCAATGGGCTCGCTCAGGGTGACTCATGTCGACCAGACTCTCCTTCTGGCTAAGGAGTATTATCGGTGTGGGGCGTATCGGTGTGAGGATTCATGACGAGCCAGAGTGCCCCTCACCCGCCTGGCTCGAGTCGAATGATGCCTCGCCGCCCTCGGCAATGGTCACATCGCGGCGGCTGACGGCCACCACCTCCCGGGGCCACCACTCGGGGTGCTCGTCGCGAATGAAGGCCAGCAGCTTCTCGCGCAGCCGAGCCTCGGCGACCCACCCTCCCATGGGCTCTCGCGTCATCATGTAGCAACGCACCTCGATCGTTGCCTCGTTCTGGGCCGTCGCGTAGCAGCACAGCTTGTCCGGCTCGATCACGTCGGGCTCCTGCTCGGCCAGCTCCTGAAAGCGTTGCCGCAGGCACTCGATATCGGCACTGATGTGCAGGGTAAGCGCCAGCTGGCGATAGAGACGTGCATCCTTGGCGGAGAGGTTATAGAAGGGCTGAGAGACGAAGTGCTTGACCGGCACGATCAGACGCCGCTCGTCCCAGCCCCGTAGACGAATAAAGGTATAGAAGATGCCCTCGACATAGCACCACTGCCCCTCGAACACCACCAGATCCCCCATCCGGATCGGCTTGGCCAGCGACAGCTGGAAGGAGGAGAGGATATTGCCCAGCACGGCCTGGCCGGCGATGCCCACCAGCACCGTCAGGACACTGGCCGAGGCAAGCAGCGACAGACCGAGGGTACCGAACAGGTTGATCTCCGCCAGGATATAGACCGTCACGGCGATGACCGTGATCAGGATGATGCCGCGCCTGAGGGCATAGAGGGAAGTCAGCAGCTTGCGTTCATCTCGGTGGCGGGTGTCATCGATCTCGCCCACCAGGCGCTGGGTCATCCTCTGCAGGAAGGCGTCGACCAGGCGCAGGGCGGCGAGTCCCATGCCCCAGGCCATGATCACGATAAGCAGGATACGGAAGCCGGCGGTCGCCACACCGGAGAAGGAGACCACGGTGCCCAGCAGCACCTGGGCCATCAGCGACATGGCGATAAAGGTCACCGGTACCGGTACTCGGGCAACGAAACGCTTCGCCAGGCTACCGGCCGGTAACCAGCCCGCCATGGCCGAGGTGAGGCGGTACACGGCCCACCCCAGCAGGCCGATCAGCGTCAGAAAGAGCGGAATCGCCAGCCACTCCCATAACCGCAGCATGCCCAGCGAACGCTGGAACGGCTCGGGAATATGCCGCTCTAGCCATGAGGGCCCGTAGGCCTTATAGAGGACGGGGATAAACGCCAGGGTGTCGGGGGTGATCAACCACACTGGCTCCTGATCGCCGGCTTGATAGCGGGCGATGCGAATCGCGTGGGACTCGCCATCGGCCTCCAGCGAGGTCAGCAGAAGGTTGCGGCGTGCCTGGCCGGCCAGGGGGTGCTTGCCGGACATGTCCTCGACCATGGCATCGCGTCGACTGGAGAGGTCCGAGGGTTGCAGCCAGTCGCCCCGCTGCAGCACCGAGGCAAGCTGGCGGGCCAGTTCACTGCCCCGGGTGGCCTGCTCCTGGGCCGGCAACTCGGTGAGATTGAGCAGATGCGCCGCCGCCTCGAAATCCCCCTTGCCACTCAGGGTAAGAAAGCTGCGCAGCGCCTCGCGGGGTGTCTGGCGCCGCACCTTCTCGGGCGGCTCGCCGAGACCGCTGTTGAGCGTCTCGAGGGTGAACCAGGGCCCATCCTCATGCTGAGAGGACTGGACCGGTACCGGGCCCGCCAGCAGCAGTGCCAGCGACATCAATACCCAAAAAAGCACCGGCATCGGTGCCGGCAATACCCGGCGCCATGGGGGCAAGCAGCGCGAGAAAGTGCGCGTCATGTCGGTCCCTCCCTACCGTCGTGAGCCTCCACGGCCCGGCCATCCACGGCCAGGCTATTGTCAGTACACCCGATGCACTACGTACCGTCTACCCTTCCGCGGTCGATTCAATCCTGATGCGCCGCCCCCGTTCGGGCGCGGCAGGGGCCGAACAGGCAGGCGGCAAGCAGGATCAAACCTGCCAGGCTGGCGATCATGCCGGCGGCACTGAGCGACGTATCGAAGCCCAACCAGCGCGGCGCCTCACCGGCCAGCAGATAGCCCCCTACCGCAGCCAACAGGGCGAAGACCTGACTCCAGACGATCTGCACGCCAAGGCGGTTGGTCATCAGCCGCGCGGCGGCGGCCGGACAGATGAACATGGCGATCACGATGATCGAGCCCACCGCCTCGAACGCAGCGATGGCGGCCACCGCCACCAGGGTCACCAGCATCAGGTCGACCAGCGCCGGACGGGTGCGCATGCTGGCGGCGAAGTCGGGGTCGAAACTGGCCAGCACCAGCGGTCGGCGCATCACTACCACGAAGATCACCACCACCAGGCCGACCCAGGCGGCCCGGCCCAGCTGGGGGGGAAGATCGGCCAGCGCCTGCGGATCGAACAGCGCGGCAAGGCTAACCCCATCGAACCAGATCAGGCTCTCCAGGTTACCGTAGAGGGCATGCTCGACGTCCAGGTGTACCCCAGCGGCGCCATGCCACTCCAGCAGCAGCACGCCGACGGCAAACAGGCTGGTGAAGACCACGCCCATGGCGGCCGTCCCCTCCACTCGCCCCAGGCGGCGAATCAGCTCGATCAGTGCCACCGTCACCAGGGCAGCCACCCCGGCGCCCAGCATCATGGCCAGCGAGGCCAGGGTGCCGGTAATCAGGAAACTGACCACGATCCCGGGCAGTGCCACATGGCTGATGGCATCGCCGATCAGGCTCTGCCGGCGCAGCACCAGAAAGTTGCCGAGCAGCGCACAGGTCATCGAGATGATGATCGCGATTGTCAGCGGCACCAGGCTGAACATCATGAACTCATTCATCGTGTCACCTCCGCGGGGGGCAGCTCCGCCTCCAGAGCCATGATGGCGTCCACCGAAAGCACCTGGCCGATCGGCGTCAGTCCGGCATGCTCCCGATGCAGGGCATCATCCGGATAGCGGCGCCGATAGAGGGCCCATAGCCGCTCCTCATGCTCGGCGTCGCGTGCCGCCGCCTCGCCCGCCGGGGTGGCGACCCCATCGCGACGCACCAGGCCGCGGCGGCGCAACAGCTTCAGCGTCAGCCCATCGAAGATCGGCTCATCACGCTCCAGGGCAAGCAGCCCCTGGCGCAGGTGCACACGCCGTCGCAGACGCTGATAGGCGAGCAGGGAGGCCAGCACCCCGCGACGCGGTGAGAACAGAAAGGAGATCAAAAACAGGCCGAAGGCGGAAAGCACGATCAGCGGACCGGTGGGCAGCCCTTCGCGCACGCTGGAGAGCGTCACCCCGAGATAGCCTGCCAGGGCGCCGAGCAGTGCGGCAAGGGCCACCATGCGCATGGGCTGGTCGGTCCAGAAACGCGCCGCGACCGGAGGAATAATGGTCAGTGCCACGATCAGGATCAGCCCGGTGACCTTGAGACCGATCACCACGACCGCCATCAGCAGCAGCAGCAACAGCAGATCGAGCCTGCCGGTATTGAACCCCTGGGTGCGGGCGAAGGCCGGATCGAAACAGAGCAGCAGAAAGTCACGCCGCCACACCATCAGGGCCAGCAGCAGACCCAGGGCGCAGGCGGCGATCAGCAGCGCTTCGGAGTAGAGCATGCCGGCGGTGGCCCCTACCAGATAACTGGTCAGGCCCGACTGGCCACGTACCGAGAGGGTCTGGATCACGGTGATCAGCACCACCCCGAAGGCGAAGAAGGTCGAGAGCACGGCACCGATGGCGGCGTCCTCTCCGAGTCGAGTACGCTCCCCGATACGCTGCACCAACCACAACCCCAGGGCAGCGCTTCCGGCGGCACCGCCAAGCAGCACCGGCAGCACCCGGCCATCTCCCTGCCACAGGCCCATGACCAGAAAGGCCAAAGCCAACCCCGGCAATGTCGCATGGCTGATGGCATCGCTGACCAGGGCACGCTTGCGCAGCAGGACGAAGCTACCCACCATGCCGGCCGCCGCGGCCAGCAGCATGGCGCCCACTGTCACCAGGCTGGTGTTGTAGCCCAGGGTGAAAGTGAGTGCCCGCCACCAGGTTTCCATCACCATTTTCCCTCTTTCGCCTTGTGTCCGCCGCTTGGCGTCTCGATGAGTCGTGCCAGCTGCACCGGACTGAGCCGGCCGCCGTAGGTGGCCTGTAGATTCTCTTCGGTAAAGGCCTCGTCGACCGAACCGGCGGCGATGCGGCGCACATTCATCAGCAGCACATGATCGAAGTAGTCGCGCACCGTGGCTAGATCGTGATGCACGCAGAGCAGGGTTCGCCCCTCGTCTCGCAACGACTTGAGCACCTGGATGATGGCCGCCTCGGTCGCGGCATCGACCCCGGCGAAGGGCTCATCGAGGATGGTCAGATCGGCCTCCTGGACCAGGGCCCGGGCCAGAAACACCCGTTGCTGCTGGCCTCCCGAGAGCTGACCAATCTGCCGGTCGGCGAAACCCTCCATGCCGACCCGTGCCAGGCTCTCCATGGCGCGCAGGCGTAACTGTCGAGAGCCGAACTGCCACCAGCGCAGATCGCGATAGAGTCCCATGCCCACCACATCGATGACGCGCGCCGGGAAGTCCCAGTCGACACTGGAGCGCTGGGGCACGAAGGCCAGGTGGCGGGTCTCCTGGTCGAGAGGGCGACCGAAGACACGCACCTCGCCGGAGAGTCGTCGGGTGATGCCCAGCGCCGCCTTGAGCAACGTCGACTTGCCGGCGCCATTGGGCCCGATGATGGCGCTCATGCTGCCCGGCGGGGTGACAAAATCCACCGAGTGCACCACCGGGCGATGATCGTAGCTGACCGTGAGCCCCTGAATCGCCAGGGGACTAGCGATCACCTCCTTGCCGAGACGCGAATCGGGCATGGATTACTCCTCCTCGATGGTGTGAGAGGCATCCCTGCCCAGACGCCCCTGCCAGCCCAGCTCCGGCGCACTGCCCTGCAGGGCGCGGGCGATGGTGGTCACGTTGTGGTCGAGCATGCCCAGCCAGCTGCCTTCGTAGGTTCCCTCGGGCCCCATGGCATCGGAGAATAGCTCGCCACCGATGCGCACCTCGTGACCCACGGCGGCCGCCCCTTCGATCAGTGCGCGGATGCTGCGCTCCGAGACCGAGGTCTCGACGAAGATGGCGCCGATTTCACGCTTGACCAGCAGATCGACCAGGTTCTCGATGCGCGAGAGTCCCGCCTCGCTTTCGGTGGAGAAGCCCTGAATGCCCATCACCTCCAGCGCATAGGCCTCGCCGAAGTAACCGAAGGCATCGTGGGCGGTGACCAGCACGCGGGATGACGCCGGAATGGTGTCCAGCACCTCATGCGCATAGGCGTCCAGCGCCTCGAGCTCCTCCAGATACGCCTCGGTGCGGGCCTCGAACTCCTCGGTGGCTTCAGGGTCCAGCTCGATCAGCGCATCGCGCACGGCGACGACCGCATGACGCCAACGACTCGGGTCCATCCAGATATGGGGGTCGGGCTGGTCAACGTAGTCCTCATGGGCGAGCCGTTCCTCCTTGGGTACCGCCTCGCCCACGGCAAAGACGGGACTGCGCTGGGCCAGCCGGCCCAACAGCTCGGCCAGCTGCGCCTCGAGATAGAGACCGTTCCAGAACACCGCATCGGCGCGACTCATGGCGACCACATCGCTGCGCGTCTGGCGGTACAAGTGCGGGTCGACCCCGGGGCCCATCAGCCCCGTCACCTCGACCCGCTCGCCGCCTATTTCCCGCACGACGTCGGCGATCATGCCGGTGGTGGCCACCACGTTCAAGCGTGAATCGGCAAGGCTGGGGAGAGTCAACAGCATCAGCGTGAGCCCCAGCAGGGAGGCGAGTCGACGAGAGAGTTTTGGCACGAATAGCTCCTGAACAGGTGGCGAGGCGCAATGCAAGCTGTACGTCACAACACACAACAGGATAACGCGAATCGCTACGATTACTAGCCGTTCACCTCCCCCCTGGCACTTCGCCTGATGGCGCCCATCAGGGCATGATCGCGACGCTTCCTGGCCTGGGGTATGGTAACCCCTCGATATACCCCTGCCCCAGAGGAGACGCCATGTTATGCCGTCATCTGCTTGCCGCCCCTTTTCTTGCCCTGATCCTGGGTGGCCTGCCTGCCATTTGCATGGCCGGCGAATGTCCTCGACCGGGGGAGTGGCAACGCGGTGGTGTTGCCGTACCCGCCGACGCCCTGATGCGCGAGCTCGCCTCCCAGCGGGTCGTGCTGCTCGGCGAACAGCATGAGCGTCTGGCCCACCACCGCTGGCAACTGCATACCCTGGCGGCGCTGCACGCCCACCAGCCCGCGATGGCGATCGGTCTCGAGATGCTACCGCGCAAGGCCCAGCCGGCGCTGGATGCCTGGGTGGCCGGAGAGCTGAATGAGGCGGCCTTCCTCTCCACCAGCGACTGGCACGAGGCCTGGGGCTATGACCCCGACCTCTACCTGCCGATCCTGCACTTTGCACGCATGAACCGTATCCCGCTGGTCGCGCTGAACGTCACCCCCGAGTTGCGCCGGCGGCTAAGCACACAGGGCTGGGAGAAAGTGGCATCGGAAGAGCGTCACGGCCTGACCCCGCCTGCCACGCCACCCCCCGACTATGTCAGCCTCCTCACCGAGCTATACGCCAGCCACCCCAGCGAACTCGATACCCCGGGAGGACTCGAGCGCTTTATCGACGCCCAGCTGGTCTGGGATCGCGCCATGGCCGAAGGCCTCGCCAGCGCCGCCGAACAGGTGCCGCTGGTCGTCGGCCTGATCGGCGAGGGGCATCTCAAGCACGATCACGGAGTTCCTCACCAGCTCGAGGACCTTGGGCTCGACTCACATCGCACGCTGCTGGCCTGGTCGACACGGCACGACTGCCCGCCTTCCGAAGGGGTCGCCGATGTACTGTTCGGCCTCGGCGACGAGTCACCGTACGAGCCGGCGGCTCCACTGCGCCTGGGCGTGCTGATTCTGCCCGACGAAGCGGGGGTGCGGGTCGCCCGAGTCGAGGCCGACAGCGTGGCGGCCGACAGCGGCCTGCGCGAGGGCGATATCATCACGGCCGCCGCCGGCAGGGAGGTCGTGGCTCCCGGCGAGCTGATCGCTCGGGTCAGCCGCCAGGCGCCCGGCACCCTGCTGCCACTGACGATCAAGCGCAATGGCGAAGCCCGCGAGATCCTCGCCCGCTTCCCCATTGATGCGCTCTGACGGATGCGCTCCAACTGATGCGCTCCAACTGATGCGCTCCAACCCCAGCTGGCCGCTCACCGGGGGGCATGGCATCATGGCCGCCCCCCAGAGAACCAACGAGGATATCGAGACCCAATGCGCCCCCTGATTCGCCTGTTCTTCCGCGGCCTGCGCCTGGTGCTGGCACCGATCGTGCTGATTTCCGAAAAGCTCACGACCCCCAAGGCCGTGTCGCGCTCACCGGAGGAGCAGGCCGAGGTCGATCGCGCCTGTGAAGACCTTGCTCTTTACCAGTTCCGCACCTGCCCCTTCTGCGTCAAGGTACGCAAGGAGCTCGCCCGCCTCGCTCTGCCCATCGAGACCCGCGACGCCCAGTTCGACCAGCAGCATCGCCGCGAACTCGCCGAGAACGGTGGCCGCGTC
Organism: uncultured Halomonas sp.; assembly: GCF_947501415.1. GTDB lineage: Bacteria > Pseudomonadota > Gammaproteobacteria > Pseudomonadales > Halomonadaceae > Halomonas. Next base: position 47,916 of record NZ_CANMVL010000014.1, read on the forward strand.
AAGGTTCCCTGCCTGCGTATCGCCCATTCCGATGGTGAGGTCGAGTGGCTCTACGAGTCCGACGATATCAACGCCTGGCTGCACCAGCGCTTCGCCACGGCGTAACCGTCCACCCATAAGGGATCTATCACCGGGCTAACACAGATAGCTTGGCAGCTCGGTAGCCCGGGGCAGATCTCGCCATAAGCCCCGGCTGGACCTCCATGCCCCTGGCGCCTACACCTTGGATATGGAGATCCATGATCCACCCACGCTGCGCGGCCTTGTGTCGATGCTGCGCTTCCTGGGACTGGTGGTACTGGGCGCCACGGTGGGTGGCGTGGCGGCGCTGTTTGCCGCCGGTTTCGTGCGCGGCGTGCTGTGGCTCAACGAGATACTGCTGATCTCGCCACGCAGCCGCATGATGTTTGCCTGGCCGGAGTGGCTGACGCTCACCACCGTGATCGTACCCGCCCTGGGCGGACTGATCGTCGGCCACCTGCACCAGCTCCTTCCCGAACGGCGCCCTCACACGCCTACCGATGCCATCGCCGCCGTCCAGACGCGCCGCGGCCGACTGCCGCTCAAGGCCGGGGCTGTCTCCGCCTTTACCGCCCTGCTCTCCCTGGGTGCCGGCGCCTCGGTAGGCCAGTACGGCCCGCTGGTGCACCTGGGGGCCAGCCTCGGCTCCCTGGGCGCTCGGGTGCTGCGCCTGAGTCGCTCCGACGACAATATCACCATCGCCTGTGGGGTGGCCGCGGCGATTGCCACCGCCTTCAATGCGCCGCTGGCGGGCATTGTCTTCGCCCATGAGGTGGTGCTGCGCCACTATGCACTGAGAGCCTTCGCACCCGTCGCCGCCGCGGCCCTCGTCGGCCATGTAATCGCCACCCAGGCACTGGCCCAGGGCGCCCTCTTTCATGTCGCCGAGACCGTGGTCCCCCAGGCCTGGGAGTTCGCCCTGTTTGTCGCCATCGGCGGGCTGGGCGCCCTGCTGGCTGGGGGCTATATGCATGCCATTCTCGGCGTCGGTCGATTCGCCCGGCAACTCCCGCTGCGCCCGGCACTGCAGCCGGCCCTGGCGGGTGCCCTGCTGGGCGTGGCGGCACTCTGGGTGCCCGATATTCTCGGCATGGGCCAGGAGACCCTGCGCTTCGCCACCATCGCCGGGGCCTTCGGCAGCGGCGAGCTGCTGCTGGTGCTGGGCCTGAAGGTGGCGGCTACCGCCCTCTGTCTGGGCATGGGCTTCAGCGGTGGAGTGTTCAGCCCTGCCTTGGTGGTCGGCATGCTGTTCGGCGCCCTCTGCGGCACCCTGACGGCCAGTCTGACCGGCATCTCCCAGGAGACCTTCGTCTTCTATGCGGTCTGTGGCATGGTCGCCGTCACCGCCCCGGTCATCGGCGCCCCGCTGACCAGCCTGCTGATCGTCTTCGAGCTGACCGGCAATTACGCCCTGACCACCGCGGCCCTGGCCAGCGTGACCCTGGCCAGCCCCATCGCCGCTCAGCTGTTTGGACGTTCGCTGTTCGACATTCAGCTACGCGAACGTGGCCTGGACCTCTCCTCGGGGCGTGACCAGGCCCTGCTGATGGACACGCGGGTAAGCGACTACCTGACTCAGGAGTGTGTCAGCCTCTCCCCCGGGGCATCGCTGGACGAGGCCATCGTCGGCATTGCCCGGCAGCACCACGCCGAGGCTTACCTGGTGGATGACCGGGGGCACTTTCACGGCTGCGTGACGCTGGCCGATCTGGAGGCGGCAAGACAGGAGGAGTCCCCACCCCGGCAGGCCAGGGAGTGTCTGGACATGACGCGACCGATACTGAGCCCCGACACCACGCTATGGGCGGCGATGGCGCTGCTCGAGAAGGTCTCCGGCGAGGCCCTGGCCGTGGTCGACGACGGCGTCTTCTGCGGGGTGGTCTACGAGGTCACTATCGCCCACGCCTACCTGGACCAGAGCGATACACTGCGCCGCGAGGAGCATGGCCATGGATAGGCCGACGGCTGCCCTTCTGGCGGCACTAGTGTCGCTATGGGTGCTGATGGCCTCGGGCCCTCTGGTCTCGGCCGAGCCCCTGCGGGTGCTTAGCTGGGGCGGCGCCTACGAGCGCGCCCAGCGAGAGGCCCTGTTCACCCCTTTCACCGAGCAGAGCGGGATTGAGATCGAGGTGGCGCGCTACGCCGGCGGACTGGACGAGCTGCGCCGCGCCGTCACCACCGGTGAGTCGCCCTGGGATGTGATCGACATGACCCGCAGCGAGGCCATGGCCGCCTGTGACGAGGGCCTGCTGCAGCCTCTGCCGCCGGGCCTACCTGTCCCGGCCCCGGACGGCACCTCTGCCGAACGGGACTTTATCCCGGGTGCCATCGGCGCCTGCGCTCTCACCCATACGCTGTTTGCCACGGTGGTAGCCTATCGCCTCGACGCCTTTCCGGGACGGCGCCCCTCTCGCATCGCCGACCTCTTCGACCAACAGCGCTTTCCAGGCCCCCGGGCCCTGCAGCGCACGCCGGCGGTCAATCTCGAGTGGGCACTGCTCGCCAGCGGTGTCCCCCGCCAGGAACTCTATCGACTGCTCAGCACCCCACGGGGCCTGAACCTTGCCTTCGAGCGGCTAAACAAGCTGGACACCATCCACTGGTGGGAAGAGGGCGAGGCGCCCGTGGAGCTGCTCGCCCATGGACAGGTGGTCATGGCGTCGGGCTACAACGGGCGCTTCTTCGATGCCATGGTCCAGCGAGGCGCGCCCATCGAGATACTCTGGGACGGCCAGGTTCAGGAGCACGAGACCTGGGTGGTTCCCCGCCATGCCCGCCATACCCAGACGGCCCGCGACTTTATCCGCTTCGCCACCTCCACCGAGCGGCTCGCCGCCCTGGCTCGGCGAATTCCCTACGGGCCGGCGCGTGAATCAGCGGCCGTCCGGGTCGGTCGCCATCCGGTCAGCGGCGTGGACATGCGCCTGCATATCCCCACACATCCGCTCAACGCCGAACACGCGATCACCAAGGATGAGGCCTGGTATGCACGCACCCTGACGCGCATCAACGACTACTTCGCGGCCTGGCTTGAGGCTCGGGGCGACACTTTTCCGGCCCCTGCCGGGCCGAGCGCGGCCGCATCGGAAGACTCAGCCGGCGATACCTCACGCCACCCAACCCCAGATGACCCCATGACTCCTTGACGTCGCCTCGACCGCCGCTCAATACGGGCGCGGGCGCCGCGCCCGGATCAGCAGGTTACGCGGCGTAAGCTCGCGCTCGCAGAAGGTGCCAAGCTCGGCGTCGTAGCCGGCCTCCTCGAGGAAGACCAGGCGGTCCAGCGCCAGCCAGATTTCCAGGGGGCGCCGAAACAGGTGACGCACCAGCTCCAGGCACGTCACCTCCCGCTGGCGGCGCTGCCCCCACGCCTCATGGGCGGCCCAGTCGATGCCACCGGGCAGCGTGATACCCTTGCGGCTCGCGGCCCAACGACAGAACGCCTCGAAGGTCACCGGCATGCGGCCATAGGCCAGGCTCGGCACCGGCAGATAGTCGTCGATGCCGCGAACCTCGCGCTGCAAATGGTCGAAACCAAGCCGCCAGGCTCCCGCCCGCCGGCGATGACGCCGGTCATGTCGAGGAGCGGTAACCGTCTCCTGAACCGCCATGGACAGATCATCCCGGGAGAGTGCAAGCCGGAAGCGCGCCATGCCGTCGGCGCCGAGGCGCGAAAGCGGCCGATACCAGGCATCGGCGGTGCGCTGATAGCAGCATGGCGCCAGCGTCACCGCACACCCGGCGTCCACGACCCGCTCCAGCAGGCGGCGATGCAGATCCCCGCAGGCGTGCAGCGCACAGGCGTGGGTATTCGACGCCAGCCAGCGCTCGACGCCCGGCGCCATGACATCCTGTCGGGCCAGCACCACCGGCGCATTCTGGGCGTCGGCCAGCGCAGCGCCGCTCCTGCACAGGGTGGCATCCCACTCCAGCGCCGTGACCTCGACGCCGTGGTGACGCGCCAGGGTCCGGGCCAGATGCCCCTTGCCGGCGCACCACTCGAGCGGCGACTCCTCCTGGCGCAGGCGCACCCTGGGCAGGAAGGCCTGAACCTGGCGCCACTTGCGCCCCCCCATATGCGCCGCCCAGCGCTCCGGCAGCCCCTCCCCCTCTGCCGATAGCCGCGGCAGGCGAGTCAGCGCCTCGAGCTCCGCCACCGGCAACCAGTCGGCCAGGGGCGAATCAATGAAGGGCGTCTCCTGGAGGCGCGCCGCCTCGGCATCGGAGAGCGCCAGCAGCGCCTCGGCCATGGCGGACCACTCGGCTGGCCAGGGTAGCCCTGGGTGTTGAAACGGCAGCGGGTGCCATAGCGGTCGCCAAGTGGCGAGCAGCTCGGTCAGGCGCTCGAGGCGCCGGGCCGGACTCCACGGATCGGACACAGGTTCTCCCGGGGCGGGTCGAGGATCAGATGGTATTGCGCAACCCCAGCTCGTAGGGGTGCGGGTTCAGGTAGGTCTGGGCACGGATATAGTCGGAGCCATGCCGCTTCAGATAGTGGCTGAGCAGGCGAATCGGCACCGCCAGATGCACATGTCCCTGCCGGTAGTCATCGATGGCGGTCAGCAGGTCCTGCTTGGTCTCCCCATCCACCGCCCTCTTGAGGTAGCCGAAGACATGCATCAGCGCATTGGTATGGGTCTTGCGGGTGGCGGGTTTCGCCAGAGCCGTCATGAAACGCTCCAGGTAGTGCGCCAACGACGCCTCGAGAGGCTGCTTGCTGGCGTCGGCCAGATAGCGCCCCAGCTCCCGATAGGCCTCCACGTCGTGGGCCATCAACAGATACTTCTGACGGCTATGGAACTGCAGCAGCTCATGATAGCTGGGGGCGACCTCCAGATGGCGCTTCCAGTCGTCGTAGGCGTAGACGCGGGTGATGAAGTTCTCGCGCAGCACGGCGTCGTTCATGCGCGCCTCCTCCTCCAGAGGCAATTCCGGGAAGTGACGGCGAAGCTCGCGCACGAAGGCGCCGGCATCCGAGTGGCTGGGCATGCCATTGTCGGGACGGTAGACCTTGACCCGCTCCAGGCCGCAGCTCGGTGAGCCCTTCATTAGGATAAAGCCACGCAGATGCCGGTGGCGGGCGATAAACTCGCGACTCACGCTGGTGAGCCGCTCGGTGACATCCAGCTCGGGGTCACGCGTGCCCACCACACGCGGCTCCTCTCCCTCGAGGCCAACCATGCGGATGGGCTCACGCGGCACGCCCAGTCCCGCCTCGAGCTCGGGGCAGAAGGGCTCGAACGCGAAACGCTCACCGAGCACCTCCAGACAGTAGCGTGATCGCTTGTGGCCCCCGTTGTAGCGTACCTCCTCCCCCGTCAGACAGGCGCTGATCCCCACCGGAATCCGTTGTTCAGCCTTACCCTTGTCACCCATGATCACGCTCCTCGCCCTTCGACGCTCTCAGCCTGGCCGCATTTATTCTCTTATTGTGTCATAGCCGATACCACCATGCGTCCCAGGGCTTTCGCAGTAGCAGGAATCGAGGGGCGCTGGGGGCAAGCCGAAGAGGAGGTCCGAGGACCAGGGACGGCCGAGGTAGCGTACAGGGAGGTATTTACAGCGCCTCCTAGGAGGCTTGTCGCCAGATCAGCCCCGGGCTCGGGCTACCGAGTTGCCAAGCTATCTGCGAAAGCCCTGTAACGGCCACGCTTTCGAGCGATGATATTCGGGCGGTCGGTATGGCATCATCGAGACTCCCTCATCAAGCAAGGAGCCCAGCCGTGAGCCAGATCGTCACTCCGGATATCTGCGACGCCCATCCCGAGGTGCGCGCCCTCGACCCGCTGTTTATCAACTTCGGTGGCCGCGAGGCCTTCTGTGGCCCGATTCGTACCGTCAAGTGCTTCGAGGACAACTCCCTGGTCAAGCAGGCCGTGGCCGAACCCGGCGAAGGCGCCGTGCTGGTGGTGGATGGCGGCGGCTCTCAGCGCTGCGCCATGCTCGGCGATATGCTGGCCGAACAGGCGGCCGGTAACGGCTGGAGCGGCGTGATCCTGTATGGCTGCGTGCGTGATGTCGATGTGCTCGCTGAGATCGACCTCGGCGTTCAGGCACTCGGTGCCCACCCGCGCAGAAGCGAGAAGCACGGTGAAGGGCGGCGCGATGTCCCGGTGACCTTCGCCGGCGTCACCCTCACCCCCGGCCAGTGGCTCTACGCCGACAACAACGGCATCCTGGTCGCCGACGAGCGCCTGCCCCTCGACTGATACCCTCTCGACGAACGTCCGGAGCCTGACATGCTGGCGCTCACCAGCCTGAGCCGAGACCTCCTGCGCAGCCTGAGAGACCATCTGCGCCCGCTGGTGGCCTACCACCTGTTCTTTACCCTGCTGGCCTCCAGCCTGCTGCTGCCAGCCGTGGCCTGGAGCCTGACCAGTCTCGTGGGTCGCTTCGGGCGCACGGTGATCAGCGGCGCCGAGCTGCTCGACCTGCTGCTGAGCCCGGCGGGCGTCCTATGGCTACTGGCGGCCACCGGGCTTACCTTCCTGGTGCTCTACCTGCAGCAGGCGGGGATGATCCTGGTGGCGGCCCGCCCCCGCGACCGCCATGTGCGCCTGGCCTTCGAGGCGTTGTGGTGGTCCCTGCATCGCCTGCCGGCGCTGGCCGGGCTGGTCGTCATTCAGGTCGGGACCCACCTGCTGCTGATACTGCCGGTCGCCCTCGCCCTGGTCTGGCTGCATGGCGCCCTGCTTGGCGGCCTCGACCCCTATTATGTGCAGCGTGTGAGACCGCCGGCGCTCTGGCAGTTCCTCGCCCTGGGACTTCCCCTGGTGGCGGCCTGGGCATGGCTCGCCGCCTGCCTCTATGTGCGCTGGATCCTGGCCCTGCCGCTGGTGGCACTGGAGGCCCTCTCGCCGCGTCGCGCCCTGCTGCACAGCGCCCGCCTGACGCACGGGAAGCGGCGCACCATCGCCGTGATCACCCTTGCCCTGCTGGCACTGATCCTGATCCTGCCGATCCTGGTCACCCTCGCCTTCGACTGGCTGATTACCCCTCTGCTGTGGTGGCTGCCGGAGCGCAACGCCGTGCTGATCCCGGCCACCCTGGCCTATCTGACCGCCTATGTGCTGGTGACCCTGGCGATCACCTTCGCCGGCATCGCCGCCAACGCGCTGCTCTCGACGTGTCTCTATCTTCGCCTGACCCACCGCGAGGCGCGTCCCGCACCGCCTCCCGCCGATGCCCATCCCGGCCGCCTGGCCTGGATGGTGGAGCTGGGCGTGGTGCTCTTCGCCGTGTGGCAGGCCTGGTTGATCGTCAACAGCTTCACGCTGCAGGACGAGGTGACCGTGATCGCCCATCGCGGCAGCTCCCTGGACGCCCCCGAAAACACCCTGCCGGCGATTCACCGCGCCCTGGACGATGGCGCCGACATGGTCGAGCTCGACGTACGCCTGACCCTCGATCACCAGGTGGTGATCTACCACGACAGCAGTCTGCAGCGCCTGACCGGCGACCCTCGGCGGATCGGCGAGCTCGAGCGCGAGACCCTGGCCAATGTCGATGTTGGCAGCTGGTTCGGCGACCCCTTCGTGGGCGAGACCATTCCCGGCCTGGATGAAGCACTGGCTGCGGTACGCGGCCGCAGCGGCCTGATGATCGACCTGAAGACCGACCCTGCTCGGGAACAGGCCCTGGTCGATGCGGTGGTCGATGAGCTGAGGCAGGAGCAGGCGGCGCGCTATCGCTGCCTGGCCGACAGGGTAACGGGAACGGCGAAGATGAGCGGGGCGGAGCCTATCTGCGGCAACCCCGACATCACGGCCGAGATCCGCCTGGCCACCACATCGCCAAGCCTGGCGCGGATGATCGAGACGCGCCACCCCGAACTGCGGGTGACCCTGCTGGCCCAGCTGATCCTGCCCGGCAGTCTGGAGCGTCGAAGTCTGGATGCCCTGGGCCTGCGCCACAACCGCATCGACGAGCAGGAGGTCAACCTGGCGAAGCGTTATGGCTACGAGCTCCACGCCTGGACCACCAACAATCGTTCACGCATGTCGCAGCTGATCGACATGGGCGTGGACGCCATCATCACCGACCGTCCCGCCCTCCTCGCGGAGCTGGTCGCCGAGCGCCGAGAGCTCGGCGATGGCGCCCTGCTGCTGATCAAGCTGCATAACTGGCTCAGGCAATAGGGGGCGAACCCCGCCCCTCTCTCCTCGAACCTCGAACCTCGAACCTCGCCCCTCGAACCTCGTCCCTAATCTCCCATCACCACCCCTTCACGGCGTGGATCGGCGCCGCCGAACCAGCCCTCTTCCGTGCGCTGGATGGCCTGCAGGCCGCTGGTCAACTCCCGCTCCTCAAGCTCGTGACCACGCTCGCGCAGCGCCTGCTGGATAGCCGCCGGGAAGCGCCCTGCCTCCAGATAGACCGGCCCGCCCAGGGTAATGGCGTGGGGCAGGTCCAGCGCCTGCTGGGCATTCAGCCCCCAGTCGAGCATCGCCACCAGCGAGCGGGCGGTATGGTGAATGATCCCCGCGCCCCCGGAGGAGCCCAGGCTCGCCACCAGCTCACCGCTCTCGCGATCGAAGACCAGGGTCGGGCTCATGCTCGAGCGTGGGCGCTTGCCGGGCTCTACCCGGTTGGCGATGGGAGTGCCTTCCTCATCCGTGGGGGCGAAGGAGAAGTCGGTCAGCTGATTGTTGAGCAAAAACCCTCCGGGCATGCCGGTGCCCCCATCGGAGAGGATGCGTGCCCCGAAGGCCTGCTCGATGGAGCCGGTCATGGCCAGGGCATTGCCATGGGCGTCGATGATGCTGATATGGCTGGTGCCATGCTCGGGCTGGGTCGGCTGCACCGCCCAGGCGGTGGCCAGGCTGCCGGGATTGCCCGGGCTTGCTCCACCGCTGCCCATGCTCTGTCCCGCCTCGATCAGCTCGGCACGCTCCTCCAGGTAGTCAGGCACCAGCATCAGCGTCCAGTCCTGCCCGGGTGCCTCGACGAAGTCCGGGTCGGCGATATAGCGTCCTCGATCGGCGAAGGCCAGCCGCGATGCCTCGAGGAAGCGGTGCAGCCACTCGACATCGGGAAGCCCGTCGTTCAGATCGACCTCGAGGGCAGGCAGCTGCTCCATGATGCCGAGGACCTGCATCATGGACAGATGCCCCGACGAGGGGGGTGGAAACCCGCATATCCGATAGTCCCGCCAGTCGGTACACATAGGCTCGCGCTCCAGCGCCGAGTAGGTGGCCAGATCCTCGAGACTCAGAGTGCCCGGAATATCAGGATGGTGCTGGACCCGCGCCACGATATCCTCGGCGACCCTGCCGGTATGCAACGCCGTGCTCTTCTCGGCGGCGATCTTATCGAGCGTCACGGCCAGGGCCGGATTCTTGAGCCGGTGTCCCGGTGGCAGCGGTTCGCCCTCTGCGGTGTAGTAGAACTCCGCCGCCCGGTCGTCGTCGCGCAGGGCGTCGGTGTCGGCGATGCTTTGATGCAGTCGCGGACTCACGACAAATCCCTCGTCGGCCAGGGTAATCGCCGGCTCGAAGAGCTCGGCCCAGGGCAGCTTGCCATGCGCCTTGTGGGCCATCTCCAGCATGCGCAGGGTGCCGGGAACACCGACCGAGCGGCCGCTGGCCACCGCCTCCGCGAACGCCAGGGGCTCGCCCTCCCCATCGAGAAACAGCGTCTCGTCCACCGCGGCGGGTGCGCTCTCGCGCCCATCATAGGCCATGACCTCTTCGCCATCGTGATACATCAGGAAGGCGCCACCGCCGATGCCGCTGGACTGAGGCTCCACCAGGGTCAGCACCATCTGCACCGCGATGGCGGCATCGATGGCCGAGCCGCCGGCCTCGAGAATCTGGTAGCCGGCGTCGGCGGCCAACGGGTTGGCGGCAGCCACGGCGAACTTCCGGGTAGCCCAGCCGGGCTTCTCCTCGCTTCCCGAGCTGGTTTCCGGCGCGACCTCAGGACGCTGATATTCGAACTCCGTCTCACCCAGGACGGTGAACGGCAGACCGACCAGCAGCGAGATGGCAAGCCGAAACAGCAGTCGGCGGCGGAAGGGCGTGGCTGCTGAAGTGCCCATGGGACGGCTCCTTGTCATCGGATGGATCAAAGAGTCTGTCAGCATAGCCGAAGGAGATCCATGCGACGCCCCTGTCGCTGCCGAGATGCCACTCCAGGTACCCCAGCGGATTCGTCATCGCACGAGAACAGGTATCATAGGGACCGACGACCGCTTCCCCTGTCCTCTGCTGGAGATGTTTGTAATGACTTTGCGTTCGCTGCTCGCTTCCACCGGCCTGCTGCTCGGCGCCATCAGCCCGATGGCCCAGGCCGACACCCTGCGCCTGGGCATCGGTGAGTGGGCCACCGGGCAGGCCAGCACCTATGTGCTCAAGGCGGTACTCGAGGACGCCGGCCATGAGGTGGAGATCCGCTCGGTAAGCCTGGCCGCCATCTGGCAGGGCCTCTCCGTCGGCGAGCTGGATGCCTTTACCGGCGCCTGGCTGCCGGTGACCCAGGCCAGCTACCGCGCCTCCGTGGGCGACAAGGTCGAGGATCTCGGCCCCAACCTCAGTGATGCCCGAGTCGGCCTGGCCGTTCCCAGCTATGTCGAGGCGAGCTCCATTGCGGATCTGGCCGAGGCCGGCGACGCCTTCGATCGGCGCATCCACGGCATCGATCCGGGTGCCGGCATCATGGCCCTGACCGAGCAAGCCATGGCGGCCTACGGCCTCGACGACTGGCGGCTGGTCGCCGGCAGCGATGCGACCATGAGCAAGACCCTGGAAGCGGCGACGGAGCGCCAGGACCCCATCGTCGTCACCGCCTGGGCCCCGCACCCGGTCTTCGCGGGTCAGTCGCTGCGCTATCTCGAGGACCCCCAGGGCCTCTACTCCCAGGAGGAGAGCATCCACACCATCACGCGCCTGGGCCTCGCCGAGGAGAAGCCGGAGGCCGCCGCCATCCTGGACCGCTTCGCCTGGAGCGCCGATGACGTTCAGGAGCTGATGGAGGCCAACCAGGCCAACGGCGATTACGAGGCCAACGCCCGCGCCTGGGTCGAGGCACACCCCGAGCTTGTCGCAGAGTGGTTGGGAGAGCGGTTGGAAGAGAGTCCGAGCGAAGAGGACTGAGACTCCCGTCCGCCCCGTCCCGAAAATAAGGTTCATCGCAAACTAGTATGAATCCGTTCGGCAGTGAGCATTGGGAGGCCAGGGTAAATTGTGGGAGGCCGGCTCGGCCGGGCGAATGGAGGCCAACGGCCTCCCGGTAAGGGCACAGTACTGGGCAACACTACCAAGGCGCCTGTCGGCGCCATCGCCCGGGGAACCCGGCCTCCCACAGGGTGGCGAACCCACCAGTGGGTAGCGGAGCATCCCCCACCTACAGGTTTCACATCAGTCTGCGATGAATCGAAAGTAACGGCAGAACGGCACACTACGACGACAATGCCCGGCCAAAAGCCGGGCATTGTCGCAACTAGCACTTATTCCTTCTCAACACCTAGCCGATGGTTTCTCCGGCCAGCATGAACCAGGTCTCGAGCACGGCATCGGGGTTGAGCGATACCGAATCGATACCCTGCTCCATCAGCCACTTGGCGAGATCGGGGTGGTCCGAGGGGCCCTGGCCGCAGATGCCGATATACTTGCCCTGAGCCTTGCAGGCCTGGATGGCCATGGCCAGCAGCTTCTTCACCGCCGGGTTCCGCTCCTCGAACAGGTGCGCCACGATACCGGAGTCACGGTCCAGCCCCAGGGTGAGCTGGGTCAGGTCGTTGGAGCCGATGGAGAAACCATCGAAGTACTCCAGGAACTCCTCGGCCAGCAGGGCGTTGGCCGGCAGTTCACACATCATGATGACCTTGAGACCATTGTCACCACGCTTGAGGCCGTTGGCGGCCAGCAGGTCGATCACCTCGCTGGCCTCCTCGGTGGTGCGCACGAAGGGCACCATGATCTCGACGTTGTCCAGGCCCATCACCTCGCGGACTCGCTTGAGGGCGCGACACTCCAGCTCGAAACACTCGCGGAAGCTGTCGGAGATATAGCGAGAGGCGCCGCGGAAGCCGAGCATCGGGTTCTCCTCCCCCGGCTCGTAGAGCTTGCCACCGATCAGGTTCTCGTACTCGTTGGACTTGAAGTCAGACAGGCGCACGATGACCCGCTCCGGGTAGAAGGCCGCGGCCAGGGTGGAGATCCCCTCCACCAGCTTGTCGACATAGAACTCCACCGGGCTGTCGTAGCCGGCGGTGCGCAGCTCGATGGTCTGCTGCAGCTCCTCGGGCAGGGTGTCGAAATCAAGCAGCGCCTTGGGGTGCACGCCGATCATGCGGTTGATGATGAACTCCAGGCGTGCCAGGCCCACACCGGCATTCGGCAGGCTGGCAAAGCCGAAGGCACGGTCGGGGTTGCCGACGTTCATCATGATCTTGAAGGGGATCTCGGGCATGGCATCGACGCTGGTGACCTGGCGGTCGAACGCCAGCAGCCCCTCGTAGACATGCCCCGCATCGCCCTCGGCACAGGAGACGGTGACATCGCGACCATCGGCGAGTATCTCGGTGGCATCACCGCAGCCCACGACCGCCGGGATGCCCAGCTCACGGGCGATGATCGCCGCGTGGCAGGTCCGGCCACCGCGATTGGTGACGATGGCCGAGGCACGCTTCATGATCGGCTCCCAGTCGGGATCGGTCATGTCGGTGACCAGCACATCGCCGGCGTTGACCTTCTCCATGTCATCCGGCGAGAACACCACCTTGACGGTACCGCTGCCGATGCGCTGGCCGATGGCTCGGCCGCTGACCAGGTTGCGCCCCTTCTCCTTGAGCTGGAAGCGTTCGAGCTTGCCACCCTGCTGCTGGGAGACCACGGTCTCGGGACGCGCCTGAACGATATAGAGCTTGCCGTCATCGCCATCCAGCGCCCACTCGATATCCATGGGACGCTGATAGTGCTGCTCGATGGTCACCGCCTGGCGAGCCAGCGCCATCACCTGCTCATCATCGATACAGAAGCGGCCGCGCTCCTTGAGCGGCACATCCACGGTCTCCACCGACTTGCCGGCACTGGCCTCCTGGCCGTAGACCATCTTGATCAGCTTGGAGCCCAGGTTGCGGCGCAGCACGGCGGGCCGGCCGGCGGCCAGGGTCGGCTTGTGCACGTAGAACTCGTCGGGGTTCACCGCCCCCTGCACCACGGTCTCACCGAGGCCCCAGGAGGCGGTGACGAAGACCGCATCGCGATAGCCGGACTCGGTATCGAGGGTGAACATCACGCCGGAGGCACCGGTCTCGGAGCGCACCATCTTCTGGACGCCGGCGGAGAGCGCCACGTTCTCGTGGGCGTAGCCACGATGCACGCGATAGGAGATGGCGCGGTCGTTGAACAGCGAGGCAAACACCTCATGCACGGCGCGCTTGATATTGTCGAAGCCCTCGATATTGAGGAAGGTCTCCTGCTGGCCGGCGAAGGAGGCATCGGGCAGGTCCTCGGCGGTGGCCGAGGAGCGCACCGCCGCCTTGAGGTTGGGATGCCGGGCAAGCAGCGTCTCGTAGGCGCTGCGCAGGTGCTGCTCGAAGGTCGGGGGCAGAGGGGTGTCGATGATCCATTGACGGATCTGGGCGCCAACCCGAGCCAGCTCGGCAACATCATCCACATCGAGGGTGGCCAGCGCCTGGTTGATCCGCTCGTTGAGGCCCTCGTGGGACAGGAATTCGCGGTAGGCGTGGGCGGTAGTGGCGAAGCCACCGGGTACGGTAACCCCCGCGCCAGCCAGGTTGGAGATCATCTCGCCGAGGGAAGCGTTCTTGCCCCCCACGCGTTCCACATCGTCCATGCCCAGCTCATCGAACCACAGAATGTAATCGTCCACGGGACCCCCTTGGCTAGCGACGAAGAGTCGTCATGCCAGTGGGCATGACGGAATGCTGGCGACTCTACCAAGCGATCGCAATATTCGCCATTGGTCTAATAGCGAAGTCACTGGAGGATTTTTACAACACCGTCCACTTTCCGAGCGATTCTGTAGTCTGCTGCAAAAATCACGGGGCACTGTAGGGATACCGCAGTTACCGACAGGATGATAGTGAAAGGCGCCGGGGATAGGACGGAGAGGGGGTCCGAGGACCAGGGATGGCCGAGGTAGCCTACAAGGAAGTACTCGTAGCGCCCCCTCGACGGCCTGTCGCCGGAATAGCCTTGAGCGGTGCTGCTATCTGCGCTAACCCTACGGGCGCTGGGGCGGCTTGTCGTGGAAGGCATGGAGGCCGACAATGAGGCTTTTATCGACCAAGCGATTCCACCATGACCCGTACCGCCTTCTTTATCTCCGACGGCACCGGCATCACCGCCGAGAGCCTGGGCCGCAGCCTGCTGGCGCAGTTCGAGAACCTCGAGATCCGCATGATCACCAAGCCCTATATCGACACCCTCGAGAAGGCTCACGAACTGGTGGAGGTGATCAACGGGGTGGCGGTGCGTGACGGCGAGTCACCGATCATCATCGACACCATCGTCGACAGCAATATTCGTCAGATCATCAGCGATTCCGACGGCTTCAACATCGACATCTTCTCGACCTTCCTCGAGCCCCTGGAGCAGGAGCTCAAGACCCACTCCAGCTACACCGTGGGGCGAACCCACTCCATCGGCAAGGATGAGGCCTACATGGACCGCATCCAGTCGGTGCACTTCGCCCTGGACAATGACGATGGCGCGCGCACCCATCAATACGACAAGGCCGATGTGATCCTGATCGGCGTGTCGCGCTGCGGCAAGACCCCCACCTCACTCTATCTGGCGTTGCAGTTCGGCATCCGCGCGGCCAACTACCCGCTCACCGAGGATGACCTCGATGAGGACGGCACCCTCAAGCTCCCCAGGGTGCTGGCCCCCTACCAGCGCAAGCTGTTCGGCCTGACCATCGATCCCAGACGGCTGGCGGCAATCCGCCACGAGCGCCGGCCCAACAGCCGCTACAGCTCCATGGATCAGTGTGTTCAAGAGGTGAGTCAGGCCGAGGGGGTCTACCGCCAGCTGCATATCCCCTTTATCGACACCACCCGCTTCTCGGTAGAGGAGATCTCCACCCGGATGATCGCCGAGATGGGGCTGGTACGGCGATTCTCACCGCGCTGAGAAACAAGAAACAAGGTTCGAGGGGCCGGCTCGCCCCTCGAACCTCGAACCTCGAACCACGTCCCTACCTGACGACTCCTGCCCGTCTTAATCTGGCAATATCATCGGCGGTCAGCCCCATCTCGGCAAGCAGGGCGTCGCTGTCCTGGCCCAGGCGCGGCGGGGCCAGTTCGCTGGTGGCGGAGGCACCATCGAAGCGCAACGGATTGGCCACCTGGGGCACCTCGAGTTCACCTCGCCTCAGGGTGCGATACATCTCGCGATGCTGCACCTGGGGATCCTCGAACACCTCACTGAGGGTATTGATGGGCCCGGCCGGGATGCCGCGGGCCTCCAGTTCGGTGAGCCACTCATCCCGGGGGCGGGTGACGAGAATCGCCCGGATCAACGACACCAGCACTTCGCGATTGCCGACTCGGGCAGCGTTGGTGGCATAGGCCGGGTCGCGAGCCCACTCCGGGCGTTCCAGCAATGCGGCCAGGCGGGCGAACTGGGCGTCGTTGCCGACGGTCAAGGCCAGATACCCGTCGGCGCAGGCGAAGACCTGGTAGGGAACGATATTGGGATGGGCGTTGCCATGACGCTCCGGGTTCTTCCCGCTGACGAGAACATTGAGTGCCTGGTTGGCCAGGGTGGCCACCTGAACATCGAGCAGTGCCACATCCACATGGCGCCCCACACCGGTGCGCTCACGCTCCTGCAGCGCGGCCAGGACACCCACGGTGGCGTAGAGACCGGTCATCACATCGGTGATCGCCACCCCGGTCTTCATCGGCAGGCCATCGGCCTCCCCGGTCAGGCTCATCAGCCCACCCATGGCCTGGATCATGAAGTCGTAGCCGGCGCGGTGGGCATAGGGGCCATCCTGACCGAAGCCGGTAATGGAGCAACCGATCAGGCGCGGGTTGAGCGTGTGCAGGCTGGCATAGTCGAGGCCGTACTTGGCGAGACCACCGACCTTGAAGTTCTCCAGCAGGATGTCAGCGCCTTCCGCCAGCCTGCGCACCAGCGCCTGACCCTCCTCGGAGGCGATATCCACGGCCAGGGAGTGCTTGCCGCGGTTGGCACATAGGTAGTAGGCGGCGACTCGGTCGCGCTCGCTCTCCTCGGCCAGCCAGGGCGGTCCCCAGCCGCGGGTGTCGTCGCCCCGCTCGGGGTGCTCGACCTTGATCACCCGTGCACCCAGATCGGCCAGCAGCTGGCCCGCCCAGGGGCCCGCCAGCACCCGTGACATATCGAGCACCGTGATGCCCTCAAGCGGTCCACTCATCTGCAGCTCCTTGCTCACTCGGCGCTGATCCGGTAGCCAGCCTGCAGGGAGGCGCTATGAATACCTCCCTGTACACTACCTCGGCCATCCATGGTCCTCGGACCTCCCCTTCGGCTGGCTCCCGGCGCCCCTCGTTATCGTTATTCAGCTTCGTTGTGCTACGTCAGCCGGTAAAGGCCTGCAGACCGGTCTGAGCACGGCCCAGGATCAGGGCGTGGACGTCGTGGGTGCCCTCGTAGGTGTTGACCGCCTCGAGGTTCATCACGTGGCGAATCACATGATACTCATCGGAGATGCCGTTGCCGCCGTGCATATCGCGGGCCACCCGGGCGATATCCAGGGCCTTGCCGCAGTTGTTGCGCTTGATCAGCGAGATGGTCTCGGGCACCAGCTGGCCATCATCGATCATGCGGCCCACCCGCAGCGCCGCCTGCAGGCCCAGGGTGATCTCGGTCTGCATGTCGGCGAGCTTCTTCTGGATCAGCTGGTTGGCGGCCAGGGGGCGACCGAACTGCTTGCGCTCCAGGGTGTAGTCGCGGCTGGCGTGCCAGCACGCCTCGGCGGCGCCCATGGCGCCCCAGGCGATGCCGTAGCGGGCCCGGTTGAGACAGGAGAACGGTCCCTTCAGCCCCTTGACGTGGGGCAGGCGCTGCGCATCGGAGACCTCCACGTCCTGCATGGCGATCTGACCGGTGATGGAGGCGCGCAGGCTGAACTTGCCCTCGATCTTGGGCGCAGTCAGACCCGGCATGCCCTTCTCGAGGATAAAGCCGTTGATCACCCCCTCTTCATCCCTGGCCCAGACCACGAAGACATCGGCGATGGGCGAGTTGGTGATCCAGGTCTTGGTGCCGTTGAGGCGCCAGCCATTCTCGGTGCGAACGGCGCGCGTCGACATGCCACCCGGGTCCGAGCCGTGGTCAGGCTCGGTCAGGCCGAAGCAGCCGACCCACTCGCCGGTCGCCAGCCTGGGCAGATACTTCTCGCGCTGTTCCTCGCTGCCGAAGGCATGGATCGGATACATCACCAGGCTGGACTGCACACTCATGGCGCTGCGATAGCCGGAGTCGACCCGCTCCACCTCGCGGGCGATCAGCCCATAGCTGACGTAGTTGAGGCCGGCACAGCCATAGCCATCGATGGTCGCACCGAGCAGGCCCAGCTCGCCCATCTCGCTCATGATCTCGCGATGGAAGATCTCGTGGCGATTGGCCTCCAGCACCCGCGGCAGGAGCTTCTCCTGACAATAATCCTGGGCGGTCTGCTGGACCATGCGCTCCTCTTCCGAGAGCTGGTCGACGAGGCGGAAGGGGTCGTCCCAGGTAAGGGGGGTGATCTGGCTCATGGGGTGTCCTCGGTGGCGTGATCGGGCTTTAATGTCTACATTTTCATCAAATGTAGTGCAGAACCACGAGCCTGCCAAGCCCCTTGGCGATAAAAAAATCTACCGGTAACGGGAGAGGACCACCCGCGTCTGCCACCAGGCGATCGCTGCCATCAGCAGGTTGGCCATCAGCATGCCGGCGAAAACGCCGGTAGTGCCGGCCAGGCGCCCTCCCACCCAGGCCAGGGGCACGCTGAGCACGAACAGCCGCAACACCGAGAGCCGCATGGCCCGGGAAGGGCGATGCAGGGCATTGCAGGAAGATACCGCCAGGATCACCACGCCCTGGGCACCCAGCCCCAGCGGCACCAGCCACAGGAAGTGTCGCAGCACCTCGCCCACGGCCTGGCTTTCGGCATAGGCACTCACCAGCCAGGGGGCCAGCGCCTGCAGTACCATCCAGACCAGCAGCTGCCAGGCGAGCACGAACACGAAGCAGCCGAAGATGGCACGACGCACCCGAACGTACTGGCCGGCACCGGCGTTCTGACTGACCAGGGGCGATAGAGTCATGGAGAGGCCCAGCACGGCGATCTGGGCGAACGCCTCGAGGCGCGTGCCGACACCGAAGCCGGCCACGGCATTGTGCCCATGGCCGGCGACGATACGCGTCAGCAACCCCATGGCCAGCGGAGTGAACACACTGGTCAGCGCCGCGGGCCCGGCGATGCGCCCCAGCTCCCGCCACGACTCGAGCACTCCACGGCGGGTCATGCCGCGGATATCGATGAGGCCACGCAGCTCGCGCTGGAAGAGCAGGGCCACCGCCATCAGCCCCCAGCTCAGCACCGTGGCCAGGGCCGCCCCGGAGACTCCCATGGCCGGCAGCGGCCCGGCGCCGAAGATCAGCCACCAGTCCAGCACCACATTGATCACGGCGGCCAGCGCCATCATCACGCCCTGGGTCGCGGTATTGCCGTGGGCCCGCAGCAGGCTGTTGAGCACGCGTGGCACGATCATCGCCGCGGCCCCGAAGTACCAGACCCCCATATAGTCGCGAATATGCGGCATCAGCACGTCATCGGCCCCCAACAGCCGAAACAGCGGTTCGAGGCTCGCCAACCCCAGAAGGGTCATGACCAGGCCGACCATCAGCCCCAGCAGGGCGGCATCGGTGGCACGCCGTCGCACCACTTCGAATTCGCCACGCCCCAGCCGCCGCCCCACCACGGCGGAGGTGCCGATGCCCAGCCCGATGGCCAGGCTGATCACGGTAAAGACCACCGGAAAGGTGAACGACACCGCCGCCAGGGGTTCGGTACCCAGCCGCGAGATAAACCAGGTGTCCACCAGATTGAAGCTGAGCATGGCGATCATGCCGCCGATCACCGGCAGGGTCTTTCTCAGCAAGGTAGCGGCGATGGGACCTTCCAGCAGCTCGCGGCGAGCCGGTCGACGCGGCGCCACGCTAGAGGATGCACTCATGGGGCCTACTTGGTATCGATGTAACGGTGATCATTGAAGGTCGCCACCCAGTGCGGATGGTAGACCAGCAGTATGCTCATCAGCATGCCGGTGATGAACGCCTCCGAGGGCATCAGCAGTGGCAGGAAGCGGGCGTACTCCAGGGCCTGATAGAGGGCATGGACATCACTGGCGCCGAGCAGCATCAAGCCTACCGCGGAGAGACCGGCGGCCAGCGAGGACAGCGCGGCACCGAAGAAGCCGCAGACAAACAGAAACACCATCAGGTTGTCGGGCAGGTAACGATCCACCAGCCGCCAGACAAGCACCATGGTCAGCGCCGGCATGACACCGGTCACCAGCAGGTTGACCCCCAGCAGGGTCCAATCCACCCGACCGGTCACCACCATCGCCAGATTGACCAGCAGCAGCGAGAGCAGCGCCAGCGGCGCCTTGAACACCAACACCAGCAGCGCGGTAAACATCAGGTGCAGGGTCAGCCAGTCCACCGCCTGGGCGCGCAGCTGCCACATCAACAGTACCGCCACGGTGGCGGCCAGCCAGCGATGCTGCAACCCGCTATCGGCCAGCAGCATCCGCCACGGGCGCTGGGCCAGGGCCAATCCCAGCAGAACAAGGGCGACCAGGCTGGCACTCACCAGCAGCCAGGGCGCCAACACCGGTTCGGAGAAGGACATGACGTCTCCCGGTCAGGCGAAGACCACGGTCTTGTTGCCGTGGATCAGCACGCGATCCTCGATGTGCCAGCGCAACCCTCGCGCCAGCACCGCCTTCTCCACATCGCGACCGAAGCGCACCAGGTCGTCGGGGGTATGGCAGTGGCTGACACGATGGATATCCTGCTCGATGATGGGCCCGGCATCGAGTTCCGCGGTGACATAGTGGCAGGTGGCACCGATCAGCTTGACCCCCCGCTGATGGGCCTGATGATACGGCTTGGCGCCGGCGAAGCTGGGCAGAAAACTATGATGGATATTGATCACCCGGCCGGCATAGCGCTCGCACAGCGTCGGCGGGAGGATCTGCATATAACGCGCCAGCACCACACAGTCGGCGCGCACCTCCTCGACGATGCTCTCCACCTCATCGAAGGCGGCCTGCTTCTCATCCGAGGGTACCGGCACATGGTAATAGGGGATACCGTGCCACTCGACCAGGCCCCGCATGGTCTCGTGATTGGAGATCACCGCCGCGATCTCGCAGTCGATCTCCCCGGCGGTCCAGCGGTAGAGCAGGTCGACCAGGCAGTGTGACGCCTTCGACACCATCAGCACCACCCGTCGCCGCTGCCGGGTATCGGCCAGCGCCCAGGTCATGTCGAACTCCTCGGCAATGGGGCGAAACGCCTCGCGCAGCGTCTCGGGCGGCATGCCGATGGAGTCGGCCAGAATCTCGTAGCGCATGAAGAAACGCCCCGACTCGAGATCGGAGTGCTGGCTGGCCTCGGTGATCGAACCGCCGTGTCCGGCGATAAAGCCGGAGACGCGGGAAACGATCCCCACTCGATCGGGACAGGAAACCACCAGACGATAGTAATGTGACATCACAGGCTCCAGGCTGGGCGTAACGGGCGCGACAGTGTAGCGAAAACAACGGATTCCGGCACGCGTCAGAAACTGCCCCATAATCGACGCCATGCCTGATTCGATTACCAATATATAACTAACCGCTATTGGAGCTCCGCGACTATATTCTCTAGGTTGGGCATCCTGAAAAGCCATTACGCTACGTCGTCTTAGCGCTACTCCAGACACCATACGGGAGCACATCATGCTCAAGCGCATTGTCCTTACCACATTGGCCGCAGGTATCGTGACCGCCGGCCTGGCTCAGGCCGACGATGACACTATCGATGACACCATCAAGGTGGGCATGTCCGGCGGTTATTTCCCCTTCACCTTCGTCGAACAGGACAAGCTTCAGGGCTTCGAGGTCGATGTCATGGAAGCCGTGGCCGACGAGATGGGGGCCGAGGTCGAGTTCATCACGGCAAACTTCTCGGGCCTGTTCGGCATGCTCGAGTCCGGCCGCATCGACACCATCGCCAACCAGATCACCATTACCGAAGAGCGCACCGCCAAGTACGCCTTTACCGAGCCCTACGTCTATGACGGCGCTCAGGTCGTGGTCAAGAAGGGCAATGACGCGATCCAGTCCGTCGAGGATCTGAAGGGCAAGACCGTGGCCGTCAATCTCGGCTCCAACTATGAGGAGTTGCTGCGCGAGCTGCCCTACGCCGACGAGATCGACATCCGTACCTATGAGAGCAATATCGAGCAGGATACCGCCCTGGGCCGCGTCGACGCCTTTATCATGGACCGGGTGAGTGCCAGCCAGGTCATCAAGGAGAAACCCATGCCCCTGGCACTGGCCGGCAAGCCCTTCTCGCAGATTCGCAATGCCCTGCCCTTCCGTGACACCGAGGAGGATCGCGCCCTGCGTGACCGGGTCGACGCGGCCCTGGCCACCCTGCGTGAATCGGGCGAGCTGCGCACGATCTCGCAACAGTGGTTCGGCACCGACATCACCACCCCGTGATGCGCTGAGCCGCCCCCATGCCCGTACTCGATCTCGACTACATGCTGGGGCTGGTCCCCGTCCTGCTGCGCTATCTGCCGCTGACCCTGCAGATGGCAGCCGCAGGCATGGCGCTGGCCCTGGTGCTCGCCTGTGGCCTCGCCGTGATCCGCGTATTGCGGATCCCGGGGCTCAACGCCGCTACCCTGCTGTTCATCTCCTTCTTTCGCGGCACACCGCTGCTGGTGCAGCTGTTCCTGTTCTACTACGGCCTGCCCCAGCTGCTGGCCTTCCTGACCCAGATCAATGGCATTACCGCCACCATCATGGGCCTGACCCTGCACTTCTCGGCCTATATGGCGGAGTCGATCCGCGCCGCCATCGTCGGGGTCGATCGCAGCCAGACCGAAGCGGCACTCTCCATTGGCATGACCAATGGCCAGCTGATGCGACGCATCGTGCTGCCTCAGGCGACCCGCGTCGCGGTGCCCACGCTGATGAACTACTTCATCGACATGATCAAGGCCACCTCCCTGGCGTTTACGCTTGGGGTGACCGAGCTGATGGGCGCCACCCAGAAGGAGGCCGCCGGCAGCTTCCTCTACTTCGAGGCCTTTATCACCGTGGCACTCTTCTACTGGGTCATCGTCGAGCTGCTGGCCTGGTTTCAGCGGCGCCTGGAGACCCGGCTCAACGAGGCATATCGGCGATGATCAAGGTAGAGGGACTCATCAAGCGCTTCGGTGGAGTCGCCGTGCTCGACGGCATCGACCTGGCCATCGAACAGGGCGAGATCATCGTGGTCATCGGCCCCTCGGGAACCGGCAAGTCGACGCTGCTGCGCTGCCTCAACTTCCTCGAGAGGCCGGATGCCGGCCGGCTGACCATCGGGGACCTCGATGTCGATGTCACCCGGGCCAGCCGTGCCGATATCCTCACGGCACGCCGGCGAACCGCCTTCGTGTTCCAGAACTATGCGCTGTTTGCCAACAAGACGGCGCTTCAGAACATTGCCGAAGGGCTGATCGTGGTCAACCGCTGGCCGAAGGAGAAGGCCTTGGCGCGCGGCAGGGAGATCCTGGAGCGCATCGGGCTGGCCGACAAGGCCGACGCCTATCCCGCCTCGCTGTCCGGTGGCCAACAACAGCGTGTCGGCATCGGCCGCGCCATGGCGGCCCAGGCCGAGGTAATACTCTTCGACGAGCCGACCTCATCGCTGGACCCGGAGTGGGTCGAGGAAGTCCTCGGCTTGATGAAGCAGTTGGCCACAGAGCGCCAGACCATGCTGGTGGTCACCCACGAGATGAGCTTTGCCCGGGACGTGGCGGACCGGGTGATCTTCATGGAAGGAGGGCGCATCGTCGAGCAGGGACCACCCGACCAGCTCTTCGGTGCTCCCCGGGACCCGCGCACCCGCAACTTCCTGCGCAAGGTGCTCGCCAACCAGGTGTCGCTGGACGGCTCGAGCTGACGCCTGTATCCGGGGGGCGCGTTGTGACCTCCGGGGGCCTTCCCGTATAGTGAAACTGTCATATACCAGGAAGCCTCCTTCGTGATGCTCAAGTCTCGAGTCCAGATCCGCCCTCGCCGCCGCCCTCCCCTGCGCTTTCTGCCGCTGGGCGGCTGTGGCGAAATCGGCATGAACCTCAGCCTCTACGGTCATGGGGAAGGCCAGGATGCGGCCTGGATCGCGGTGGACTGCGGCATGATGATTCGCCAGGACCTTCCCGACTCGCCACTTCAGGTGCCCAACCTGGCCAGCCTGGAAACGCTCGGCATCGCGCCCAGAGCGCTGATCATCACCCATGGCCACGAGGACCATATCGGCGCCGCGGCCTGGCTGTGGCCGAAATGGGGCTGCCCCATCTACGCCACCCCGCTGGCGGCCGGCCTGCTGCGTGCCAAGTTCCATGAACGAGGGCTCGCCAGCGACGCCATCCAGGTGATCGAGCCCGGCGAGGCCATGGAGACCGGACCCTTTACCCTGCGCTTCCTGCCGGTGCCCCACTCGATTCCCGAGAGCTGCTCGCTGCTGATCGCCGCCGGCGAGCATCGCGTGCTTCACACGGGTGACTGGAAGCTGGACCCCGACCCGCTGCTCGGCGCCCCGATATCACCGGCCACCTTCCGCGCCCTGGCCCCGGTGGACCTGGTGGTCGGCGACTCCACCAACGCCCCGCTGCCCGGCGAGTCACGCAGCGAAGGCGAGGTGGCCAAGGCGCTGGATCACACCATCGCCCGCTGCAGGGGCCGCGTGGTGGTGACCTGCTTCGCCAGCAACCTGGCTCGGGTGCTCGCCATCGGCCGTGCCGCCGAACGCTGTGGTCGCCGGGTTAGCCTGATGGGGCGCTCTATGGAGCGCATGGTGGCCATCGCTCGGGGACTCGGCTATCTGGATGACTTCCCGCCCCTGGTGCCCACCAGCGATCTCGGCTACCTGCCCCCCGAGGAGGTACTGGTGATCGCCACCGGCAGCCAGGGGGAGCCACGCGCCGCCCTGCAGCGACTGGCCAGGGGCCGACATCGCTCCCTGGAGCTGGGCTCCGGCGACAGCGTGATCTTCTCGGCCAAGGCGATTCCCGGCAACGAGCTGCTGATCGAACGCCTCAAGAGAGGGCTGCGTCAGCTAGGCGTCGAGGTACTCGATGAATTCAACCACCCCGAGCTGCATGCCTCGGGCCACCCCGCCCAGGAGGAGCTGCGCACCCTCTATGGCTGGGTGAAACCCCGCCATCTACTGCCGGTTCATGGCGAACCCCGCCATCAACAGGCTCACCGCGAGCTTGCCGAGGCGCTCGGTATCCAGGCGCCGCTGTCGCCCCTGAACGGAGACATGATCCGCTTCGATGCCGATGGCCTCACCCTGGAGAGCCGTTACCCGCAGCCCCCCTGCATCGTCGATCAGAATGCCGTGGCACCGCTCCCCGGGCTGGGTGGCCAGCAAGGAAGGGAGAGCCGCCATGGCAGCCTCTATCTTGCGCTATCGGTAGCCGCCACCGACGAGGGCGGCTGGACACGCATCGGACGGCTGATGCTCGATGCCAGCGAAAGCCAGGCCTTCGACGAGACCGACCTGTGTGAATGGCTCGATGATGTCCTAAACTCACTACGAGTCGAAACACTGGCCGACCTGCGCCTGGCCCTGCAACCACGCCTGATGGGCTGGTTTGCCGACCGTCTACGACGCCTGCCCGAAATTCACCTGCAGATTCTCGCCATGGAGACGCCGACGGCCAGCCAGTCGGAGTAGTACCTCCCCCTGATATGAATAGGAAAGCCGCTCATCAAGAGCGGCTTCGTTACTCCCGCTGACGGGAACCCATCAGCCCGGTCGATTCCTCCCGGGATGACTTACTCCTTGCTGGCACTCTTGGGCGGACGTCCCCGCTTGCGACGCGGTGGCTCCACCACCAGATCATCCACGGAAAGCCCCGCCTCGTTGATCGCCTCGAGGATCTCGGAACGCTTGCGCTCCTTCTCGGCCTCCTCCTGCTGACGCTGCTGCTCCTCACCCTTTTTCTGTTCGATGACCTCCTCGATCACCTCGGCGAGCTTGTGCAGCTGCTCCATGCTGAGCTGACGTGCCGCGGCGCGTGCCACGTTCTTGTTTCGAGCGATGCGTTCCAGGGTTTCGCTGGACATCAGTCCCTCCTGAGCCGAATTAATGAGACGGTAACGTTACCTTACGCAGTGAAAAGTATATGCAGTCGCCACCGCTTGGCAAGAAAAGTTGCAGGAAAAGTTGCAAGAAAAATCGATAGCATTTCTATCGTCCTGGACAGAAAAACCCGACGCTCATCGGCGGATAATATCTTTAAAAAGCGGCGCCCGAGGGCGCCGCTAAAGGAAGTGCAGGCAACGTCAAAACGCTCGCTGGAACCTCAACCTCCAGTCATGTTCATGAAGCGAACCACCTGCACATCACCATCGGTAGTGAAGTGATGACGCTCGGGCTTGAGTGGCATGGCCGCGACGATGGCATGCTTGAGGGCATCCATGTCGCCGGGGTGGGAGCGCAGCACGCGGCGCAGATCGACCGAGTGTTCATTGCCGAGACACAGCAGCAGCCGCCCTTCTACCGTCACCCGGACACGGTTGCAGGTCGAGCAGAAGTTGTGGCTATGGGGCGAGATGAAACCGATCCGCGAATCACTGTCACCCATGCGGAAGTAGCGTGACGGCCCGGGGGTCGACTCGGTGGTCGGAATCAACGGATAACGGCTCTCGATGATCTCCTGCACCTCGTCACTGGAGCAGAAGGTCTCGGCACGGCTGTGGTCGGAGACATCGCCCAGCGGCATCTCCTCGATAAAGCTGATATCGAGTTTCTCGTGGCGAGCGAACTCGACCAGGTCGAGCACCTCGTCATCGTTGCGACCCTTGAGGATGACCGCGTTGAGCTTGATGCGCTCAAACCCCGCCTCGCGAGCGGCATGAATGCCATCGATGACCCGCTCGAGATCTCCGGTGCGTGTCAGGCGACGGAAACGTTCGGGGTCCAGGGAGTCGAGACTGATATTGAGCCGCTTCAGGCCCCCTTCGCGAAGCTGCCTGGCATGCTTGCGCAGGCTGGCCCCATTGGTGGTCATGGCGAAGTCATTGAGCCCCGGCAGCTCGCCGACCTGCTCGACCAGAGAGCCGATATCGCGTCTGACCAGCGGCTCTCCCCCGGTCAAGCGTATCTTCTCCACACCCAGCTCGACAAAGGCACGCGCCACCATCGCCAGCTCTTCCAGGGTAAGCACCTGGGCGCGAGGCAGGAAGGTCATTTCCTCGCTCATGCAGTAGACACAGCGAAAGTCACAGCGATCGGTGACCGAAATGCGCACGTAGTTGACGCGCCGGCCAAAGTCGTCGATCAATTCGCGGGGCAGAGTGGTCATGGTGCAATCTCCCGATTCAAGCTTCCCAACGGCGGGCATCCAAGTGATCGGAATCCCGCTCCGATACCCAGTAGTCACCGTCGCCGGAGTGTTCCTTCTTCCAGAAGGGGGCCCGCGTCTTGAGGTAATCCATGATGAAGTCACAGGCCTCGAAAGCGGCACGGCGGTGGGCACTGGCGACAACTACCAACACGATAGGGTCTCCCGGGGCCAGGCGTCCAACCCGGTGAATCACCGTGACCGCATCCAGGGACCAGCGCCCACGCGCTTCCTCGACAATCGCCTCCAGTGCCGACTCGGTCATCCCGGGATAGTGCTCCAGGGTCAGTGCCGACACCTCGGGGTGCTCATTGAAGTCACGTACCAGGCCGGTAAAGCTGACCACGGCCCCGATATCGGTTCGCCCGGCCAACAGCGTCTGCTGCTCGGTGCCGGCATCGAAGGGGGCCTCCTGTACTCGAATCATGGTTCAGCCTCCGGTAACCGGTGGGAAGAAGGCGACCTCATCCTCGTTGGTCACCGGCGTGGTGTCCGAGGCCATTACCTGGTTGACGGCGCACAGCACCCGCCCCTCATCGAGCCGCGAGAAGCGCGGATCGAGCGCCTTGAGGGCCGCCTTGAGACCGGCAACATCGAAGCTTTCCAGGCTATCCAGCTCCACGGCAACCTCGCCCACGCCGAGGCGCTCGCGCAGCTCGGCCAGACACTTGACGCGGATGCACGGCGTGGCGACATCACAGCGGCTTCCGAGACTGACCTCGCCGGCCTGTCCCTCGCCGGTAACAATGGGAGCCGGCCGCGGCGCGAAGGCATCACGCCGGTAGTCGCCGGACTTACCGCCGCGCTTGGTATCGAGCTGGATGGCACCGATCTCCATCGACTTGTCTACCGCCTTGCACATGTCGTAGAGCGTCAGGCAGGCCACCGATACCGCGGTGAGTGCCTCCATCTCCACGCCGGTGCGGCCGTTGAGACGGCAGGTGGCCGTCACGGTGACGCAGCTCTCAGCCTCGTCAAGGTGGAAGTCGACCGCCACCTTCGACAGCCCCAGGGCGTGGCACAGCGGGATCAGTTCATGGGTACGCTTGGCCGCCTGAATCCCGGCGATGCGTGCCGTGGCCAGCACATCCCCCTTGGGGAGTCCGCCATCGGCGAGCAGCGCCAAGGTCTCGGGGCGCATGCGAATGTGTCCCGAGGCCGTGGCTTCGCGGCGACTCTCCGGCTTGTCGCCAACATCGACCATATGGGCCTCGCCGCGCGCGTTGAGATGAGTCAAAGACATGGGTCGACACCTCATGGAAGTCGGAACAGGGGTTGAATGGTGACGCTTTCACCCGCGGCCACACTGCCGCGGGCTTCGTCTATTTCGATCAGGCAGTTGGCTCGCACCATGGAGGAGAGGATACCGGACCCCTGGGCACCGATATCACTCACCATCAGACGGCCATCGCTGGCACTGGCGTAGTGGCCACGCAGGTAGTCGACACGCCCCTCGCGGCTCCTCAGCGACTGCTCGGCAACCGCCATCAGCCGCGGCGGGCAGGCATCGTCACGCCCCTGCAGCCGCGCCAGCAACGGCGCGGCGAACTGCAGGAAGGTCACCATGCTGGCCACGGGATTGCCCGGCAACCCCAGAAAGGGCACGCCACGCGGGCCCAGGCGACCGCAGGCCAGCGGGCGTCCGGGCCGAATGGCAATCTTCCAGAAGCCCAGCTCGCCCTGCTCGAGCAGCGCCGCCCGGGTATGGTCGGCATCCCCGACCGAGACACCACCGCTTGAGAGCACCAGGTCGGCGTCGCGTGCGGCACGCGACAGCCCGTCGGCAATGGCATCACGAGTGTCGGGGAGAATCCCCAGGTCGAGCACCTCGCCACCATGCTCCTCCACCAGCGCCATCAGGGCAAAGCGGTTGGCATCGAAGATCCCAGCGCTCGGCAGTGCCTCACCAGGCGCCATCACCTCGTCACCGGTGGAGAACACCGCGACCCGCGGCCGACGCACCACCCTCGCCTCGCCGAATCCCAGGGAGGCGATCAGTCCCAGCTCGGCGGCCCCCACGCGAGTTCCGGCCGCCAACGCTTGTGCGCCTCGGGGAATGTCCTCGCCGGCCTGGCGCACGTTCTGGCCACGGCGCACGCGATCGGGGAGCTCGACCCGGACGCGTACCTCGCCATCGATGTCGGTGTCGACACTCAACTGCTCGCGCATGATCACGGTATCGGCACCGGGCGGCAGCGGCGCGCCGGTGGTGATCCCGGCACACTCGCCGGGCGCGAGAGGCCGCTCGAGCGAGTGTCCCGCAAGCACCTCGGCGACCCGTCGAAAGCCGCTGGAGGGCAGTGCCTCCGGCCGCCAGGCCAAGGCCACGCCATCCATTGCGGCGTTGGTGTTCTGGGGCACATCGATGAGGGCCATCAGCGGCTCGGCCAGCACCCGACCACGCAGTGACGCGAGCGCCACCCGCTCGGCGGGCAGCGGTCCCGAAACCAGGGCCACAACTGCTTCACGGGCCTCCTCCACGGCCAGCATACGCTCGCCCAACTCGAAGCAGGAAAGGGTCATGACGACGTTACCTCCCCCATCAAGCGCGGCTGACGCTCGGCGGGCCAGCGCGCCGGCCAGGCGGCGATCCACTCGGTTAGGGCGGGAAGATCGTTGAGGTCGAGCCGCTCGACCCCCTCGGGCAACACCAGCGGGGCATCTGTGGCCACGGCACGCACCCAGGGATCCTCGGCCACCCGCAGGGGTTTGCCCAGGGTCGGTCGATGCAGCTCCAGCTTGGGCAGCGGCCAGGCCTTGAAGCCCTCCACCAGCACCAGGTCGGGGCGCTGGGTTGCCACCATGGCGAGCAGCGCTTGAAGATCCGCCTCCTCCTGATTCGGGGTTTCCATCATCAGCGCCAGTCGCTCCCTGGAGGCCACCAGCATCGGGCTGGCACCGGCCTGGCGCAGTCGGTGACTATCCTTGCCGGGCTGGTCGACATCGAAGGTGTGATGCGCGTGCTTGACCACCGCCACGCGCAGCCCCAGCTCACGTAGGCGTGGCAGCAGCGCCTCGAGCAGGGTGGTCTTGCCGGTACCACTCCAGGCGGCGATGCCGAGCAGCGGCAGATGTTCGTCCAGGGTAAGGGTGTCAACAGGCTCACTCATCGCTTGGCCGGCTCCTCGGCAAGCGCCAACTCCAGGCGGCGCTTTTCCTCTTGAGTATTCAGATTGGCGAAAGCGTCTTCCCCCTCGGCGAAATCCACCTGTACCCAGTCATGGCGAGCATACCAGCGGTCGATCTTGCGCTCGCCGGCAGCCAATGCCGCGGCCAGGTCATCGGCCAGTGACGTGCGCATCAGGGCCACCACGGGGTGCAGGCGCTGGCCATCGCCGGCCACGGCGATATCGGCCTTGCCGATACCGGTCACCAGGCGGCTCACCAGATCATCGGGCAGTCTCGGGGTATCGCAGGGCACCACCAGCAGCCAGGGGGTACGCGCCGCCCGCAGGCCGCTGTAGATGCCCATCAATGGCCCCTGATAGCCATCCTC
This sequence comes from uncultured Halomonas sp., assembly GCF_947501415.1. Taxonomy (GTDB): domain Bacteria; phylum Pseudomonadota; class Gammaproteobacteria; order Pseudomonadales; family Halomonadaceae; genus Halomonas. The sequence continues at coordinate 78,052 of NZ_CANMVL010000014.1, forward strand.
GGCGTCTTCGATAACGCGGTCGGCAAAGTCGTCATAATCAGCAAGGCTGCGGTTGGCATTGACCAGCAGCTCGGCCACCCGGCCCGCCAGGCGATCGCGTACATGGGCGACCAGCGGACGACCGGCGAATGGCACCAATCCCTTGTCGACGCCACCCATGCGGCGTCCCTGGCCACCGGCCAGGATCAATCCGGTAAGGTCGTGTAACGGGGTCATCGAAGGCCTCCTTATCCATCCACCATGATGCCTGACCCCGGACCCGGACGCCATGTCGAAGCGTGGCGCAAGTCATTGTCTTGACGGGCATCAAAAGCACCTCACTGCGCCAGGGCCAGCATCGTCGGACGGCCCTTATCGACGAAGGCGATAACCGCTATCATATGTGCAGTTTTCTTGACAGGATGCCTCATGCAAGCGGAAAGCGGATTCGACGTGGGCGGACGCCTTCGCCAGATACGACTGGCAAATGGCCTCTCGCAACGTGAACTGGCCAAGCGCGCCGGCGTGACCAACAGCACCATCTCATTGATCGAGCAGAACAGCGTCAGCCCCTCGGTCAGTTCACTGAAGAAAATACTAGACGCCCTGCCGGTATCGATCAGCACCTTCTTCGCCGGCGATGAGCCAGGTGCCACCCAGATGTTCTACCGCGCCGAGGAGCTTACCGAGATCGGCGACGGCCACCTGTCATTCCGTCTGGTCGCGGCACGCCGACCCGAGCGACAGCTCTCGATCATCCATGAGCGCTACCCCCCGGGGGCCGATACTGGGGAGGAGATGCTGGAGCACGAAGGTGAAGAGGGAGGCGTTATCGTCTCGGGCGAGATCGAGATCACCGTCAATGGCGAGAGCAGGGTTCTCGCGGCGGGCGACGGCTACTATTTCGAGTCCCGCCTCCCCCACCGCTTCCGCAACCTGGGCGAGGAGGAGTGCGTGATCGTCAGCGCCAACACCCCGCCCGGCTTCTCGGATGGCGGCCAGGAAATCCATCATGTATGACGTTCACCACGCATGAGGCTCACGCCGCCCGTGGGCGCCGCCGGGGGCTGGCCAGGATGCGTCGTAACACGCACCAGGCGGCGAAGCCCGCCATCAGATTGCCGATGGCAGCCCCGGCGGCAAGCCCAAGGAACCCACCCAGCCAGGCCCCCAGCGCCAGGCAGGGAAGGTAGAAGATGAACAGCCGCGCCCCCGACATCAGCATGGCACGCAGCGGCCAGCCCAGGGCATTGCCCGCCGAGACCACGATCATGCAGATGCCAAGGGCCGCATAGCTGGGCAGCAGGAAGCGGATCAGCAGCGCCAGATCATCGCGCACCTCGGGGTTGCCGGACAGTGCCAGCGCCACCCAGGGGGCGGCCGCGGCCATCAGCAGGCCAAGCGCCAGCTGCCAGACAACGATGACCCGCAGCGCCAGGCGCATCAAACGGTGTATCTGGCACCAGTCTCCGGCACCATAGCAACGCCCCAGCCAGGGCGGCAGCGACATGGTCATGGCCAGCACCACCATCAACGACAGTGTCTCCAGACGGCTGGCCAGCCCCCAGGCGGCCACCTGAGCCTCCCCCTGGCTCGCCACCACGGCGATCGCCAGCATCGCCGCCAGTGGCGGCATCAGCTGGCTGATCATGGCCGGCCCGGCGATGCCGGCGAAGGGCCGCGCCGATACGCGCAGCTCCTCGAGAAGCCCCTCCCGGCTCAGCCAGTCCGTGCGGCCAACCTGCCACCCCAGCACCAGCAGGCCGGTGCCGAAGGCGATCACCGTGGCCCAGGCGGCACCCGGCAACCCCAGCCCCTCCCAGGAGCCGATGCCAAAGATCAGCAAGGGATCAAGGAGCAGGTTCACCAGGCTGGTCATCACCATCATGCTGCCGGGCAGGCGCGTATTGCCATGGGCTCGAAACAGGCTATACCCGAAATAGATGGCCGCCCCCAGCCAGGCGGCCAGCAGCTGAGGCGCCCAGTAGTCGCGAATCAGCTCGAGCGTCGAGGCATCGGCTCCCAACCGCAGGAATATCGGCGCCTGAAGGGCCCACAGAGCCAGCGCCAGCAGCCCGATGACCACCGTGCCGACCACCAGCACCAGGCTCCCCAGGCGTCGTGCACGGGCGGCGTCGCCGGCGCCGAGGGAGCGAGAGATCTGAGCGGCGATGGCGATCCCCATGCCCACCTGAACACCGATGATCAAGAAGCTGAGCGGGAAGGTGAAGGACTGGGCCGCCAGTGGAGCGGTGCCCAGCCGCGCGATAAAGGCACTGTCGACCAGCTGGAAGCCCAGCAGCGAGAGCACACCGATGGCCATGGGCCAGGTCTGGCGCCACAGGGTCACGCCGAGCGAGTCATTAAAGCCAAAAGCGTCAGAAGATATGGAAGGGTCGGTTCGAGTCACACGGGCTCCGGATCGATGGATGGGGGGGGGCGGGATTCTACGCCAGAATGGCTCGCCCCTCAGCTGGAAAGGCCCGAGGGAGAGGCGGACATGCCGATCACCAGGCGCTCTATCTCCCCTGCCGCCATCGGCGCGAAGAAATAGAAACCCTGCACCAGGTCGCAGCGCATCTCGCGGATCAGGGTCAGCTGCTCGAGATCCTCGACCCCCTCGGCGACCACCTCGAGGCCCAGCCGATGACCGATGAAAACGGTGGCCTCCATGATGGCACGATCCTCGGGCTGGGTCGGAGCATCACGCACGAAGGCACGATCGATCTTCAGCGCCGTCACCGGAAAACGCTTGAGATAGCTGAGCGATGAGTAGCCGGTGCCGAAGTCATCGATGGCGATACGAAAGCCACGGTGATGGAGCCGCTGCAACCCATCGAGAACGCGCTGATCGGCGTCGATCAGCACATTCTCCGTCAGCTCCAGGCCTATGTCCCGAGGGCCAAGGGAGAAGCGCTCGAGACACTCATCCAGCCGCGCGAACAGATCCGGGCTGTTCATCTGGCTGCCGGAGAAATTGATATCGATGCGCCCCACCTCCAGGCCAGCCTTACGCCATGCCGCACGTTGACGACAAGCCTCCTCCATGACCCAGTCACCGATCCGGTGAATCAAGCCGGAACGCTCCGCCAGAGGAATGAACTCGGCCGGTGATACCGGCGGCCCATCGGCGGGGTACCAGCGCAACAGCGCCTCGAGGTTCTCGAGCCGACCGCTCGCCGCCGACACCTGAGGCTGGTAGTGCAGCATCAGCTCGCCTCCCTCCACGGCCTGCTCGAGCCGGTCGGAGAGGCGGTGCTGGTAGAGCAGTTCATCGTGAAGGCGCTGGTCGAAGTAGACCACCTCTCCGCGCCCCTTCAGCTTGGCGAGGTTCTTGGCCACATCGGCACTGTGGATCAGCTCGGTGGCACTTTCGCCATTGGCGGGGAAGACACTCACCCCCAGGCAGGCGGTCAGCTTGCGCGACGCCTCCTCCAGCGCAAAGGGGGTGCGCAGTACCTGCTGAACCTTGAGCACCAGCCGCGGGATATCCTCCTCGCGGTTAATTCCGGAGAAAGCCAGCAGGAATTCGTCGCCGGAGGCGCGCGACATCAGATCCGTGCAACGCAGCCGTTGGCCGAGCCGGGTGGCCAGCTGCCGCAGCAACCGGTCGCCCTCCTGGTAGCCCAGGGTGTCGTTGACCTCCACGAACCGGTCGACATCGAGATAGACCACCACCACCAGCGTGCCTTGCACCTGGGCGTCCTTCACCGCCGCGAACAGCTGCTCCTCGAAGTATTCGCGGTTGGGCAAATGGGTCAGGCGATCGAAGCGTCTGGCGAAGTCCAGCTCACGGTGGGCCTGCTTCTGCTCCGACAGATCCACATCGACACAGAACATCAGCGGCTCATCGGTGTGCTCATTGAGCATCACATGGTGCGAGAAGACCGGCACCAGCTCACCGCTGCTGTGGCGAAGCTCCAGCTCATCGGCGGGAATCTCCTGCCCCTGCTCGACCCAGGCACGATGGGCCGCGATCACGTCATCACGCATGACCTCGGGAATGATCAGCTCCTCCAGCGTCCGCCCGAAGGCTTCCTCGGCGGTATAGCCATACAGATGAGTGCTGGCCTCGTTCCAGTAGATCACTCGTCGATGCCGGTCATAGCCCTGCACCGCCACCTTGGGAAGGCTCTCAAGCAGGGCACGAAAGCGCTGCTCGCTCTCCAGGTACTGCCGGCGGACCCGCCTGGCTTCATCCACCGAGGCCGCGACCTCGTCTGCCAAACGAGAGCCCTGGTGGTGACGAGGTGCTAGCCGGCGTCTCAGCCAGTGCTTGAGGCGTGATTGGAATCCACTCATTCCGGCTCTCGTCGCTGTATCGACCCTGATTCGAATATCAAGGGAGGTCGTGTAAGAGATCTGCTACACCGGGACAGAATATCTCATCCCCACTCTCCTGCCCAATGCCAGTTTCGCCGGCCACAGACGTACGAACTTACACTGCCCGCTCGTCGCGGGGGCTGCGCCACTCGAGAGAGTGCGCACGACCCGCGGCGATTCACGTCCGCCGGCAGCATGACCGGCATTTCTGGCCATAGAGCCAAACATCTCAGGAGAAACAACATGAAACATGACATCCTCAAGCCCAGCCACGTCACCGGTACACACCCTCTCCCCGCGCAGGCAGACTACTGGTCCCGTGCGGTGCATGAGTCGCTTGCCCAGCAGGACTGGAGCCAGGCCGATATCAGCGGGCAGATCGACCTGGCGGCCTGGCAGGGGTTCGTTGATGACCTGCCACGGGACCCCTATGTCAACCAGCGCTGGAAGCGCATGTCATGGCTGGCCCTGACAGCATCCGGAGACGTGACAAGCCTGGGCGAATGTCCAATGGCCCAGGGCGGCGCGTTCAACGATGCCGAGAGCATGGCCGACAAGCTGCGCTACTATGCGCCGCTGACCGACGAGTTCCTCTCACGCCCGGACGTCAAGGCCTTTGTCCGCGGCTGGGCAGGACTCTGGAACCTCGGGGCGGGCGAGCCCATCCTGATGCAGATCACCGGCGTACGCGGCAAGGGACAGGTTGATCCCCTGCAGGGTCAGGGGATCCATGCCGATGGCTGCAAGGCGCTGAGCATCATGGTGGTCAACCGCGAGAATGTCACCGGAGCCGAGAATCATCTCTATCTCGACAAGGCCGGCCAACACCCGATCGCGCGTACCACCCTGGCCCCTGGCGAAGTGCTGCACCTGCGAGATGACCGCATCTATCACAGCGTGGATGGCATCCGCCAGCTCGATGAGACGCGCCCCTTCGAGCGCTTCATCATCATCATCAACAGTCGCTTCGTGGATGAGTTCCAGAATCGCATCCTGCGGCGTCACTTCCCCGAGGCGGTACTGCACTCGCCGCGCGGATAATAGCTGGAAGAAGGAGTAGCTGAGCGCAGGCCGAGCGGCCTGCCCCGCAGGGGGAACTCGCTTCCCCTTGACGCAAGAACCGCTCCCGGCCTCGGCCGGGGGCGGTTCTTTTTCACGCGTCCACGCGGCATGTCTCGCGCAGCTATCTAGCGCGACTATTTCGCGCAGGACGGCGAAATGCGGCTTACTGGCGCACGCCCTCGAAGGTGACGTAGAGCTCGAGCTCATGCATCGGCTCGGGGAAGTCACCCATATCGATGCCATAATCGGCAAGCTCCAGAGTGGTGCTGCCCTCGAAACCGGCACGGTAGCCGCCCCAGGGATCCTCACCCTCACCCAGCAGGGTGACCGGCATCTCGATCTCCCGTGTCTCGCCATGCAGGGTCAGCTCGCCAGTCAGAACTCCCTCGCCTTCACCGCTCGGCTCGAAACCGGTGGAGTTGAAGGTGGCGGTGGGATACTCACCGACATTCAGGAAATCATCGCTCTTGATGTGCTTGTCACGCTCCGCGTGATTGCTATTCAGGCTGGCGACCTGCACCTCGAGCTGAGCACTCGCGGACTCGAGATTCTCGGGGTCGTACTGGAAGCTGCCGCTGAACTCCTCGAAGTTGCCGAGGATATAGGAGTAGCCCAGATGGCTGATCTTGAACTGGATAAAGGCATGCTGCCCTTCGCTGTCGATGGCGTAGTCGGCGGCCTGGGCCTGACTGACACCCATCACGGCGGTAGCGCTCAGCGCGGCGGCAATGACACTCTTCTTGAACATTGACATTGACTCCTGTTGGTACAAGACACGTTGAGGAATATTCCTCGCGTACGAAATCGATCAGCGCCGCCCCAGCCGGGGGTCGATCATCCGGCGAAGCACCGGGTTGCGATCGACCAGATGGTGCTTGAGGGCTGCGGCGGCGTGACCGGCGGCCAGGACCATCAGCGCCAGGGCGGCGTACCAGTGCACCTCACCGGCCGCGCTGGCCTGGTTGGGCAGGCCACTGATCACCGCCGGCACCGTGAACCAGTCGAATATGGCGATGCCCTTGCCATCGGCGGTGGAGATCAGGTAACCACTGACCAACACCACCAGCATCAGCACATAGAGGCCGACATGCCCGAGATGGGCGGCCAATCGCTCCAGGGGGCGGCCCTGGGCGAGAGGCGTGGGATTCACCAGACGCCAAACCAGGCGCAACAGGGTGGCGAAGAGCACCAGCATGCCCAGTGAACGGTGCCACCAGGGCCCCAGGTTATACCAGGGGTCATAGTAGCCCAGACCGGTCATCCACCAACCAAGAACGAACAACCCGATGATGGCGACCGCCAGGGTCCAGTGCAACAGAATGCTGACGACTCCCCAGCCCTGATGGGTATTACGCCACATGATGCCTCCCGACCTGATTTCCATAAGCCTGTAATCGATGAATAAAGGCTACCCGATTCCACCCTTCGAATCTTTTGAATAAAGCCAAATGCTTCTTTCGATTAAAACGATGATTACAAGGCCGGCACAGCCAACGGCGCCCGTGCCGAGTCTCACGGCACGGGCGCCAGGCGCGATGATGGAGTGTCAGCCCGAATCAGATCAGGGCGTCGAGTCCACGGGCCAGGTCGCCACGAATATCCTCGACCGCCTCGAGCCCTACCGCGACACGGATCAGCCCCTCGGCGATACCCGCCGCCGACTTCTGGGCATCGCTGAGGCGAGCATGAGTGGTGGTGGCGGGATGGGTGATGGTGCTCTTTACATCCCCCAGGTTGCCGGTGATGGAGAGCAGACGGGTCGCATCGATCACCGACCAGGCGGCCTCGCGCCCCCCCGCGACCTCGAACCCAAGCACGGCGCCGAATCCTCGCTGCTGGCGTGCGGCCAGGGCATGCTGGGCATGACTGGCGAGGCCACTGTAATGGACACGGGTTACCGCCGGGTGCGATGCCAGCCACTCGGCCAGGAGCTGAGCGCTCTGGCAGTGGGCCCGCATGCGCAGCTCCAGGGTCTCCAGCCCCTTGGTGAAGATCCAGGCATTGAAAGGACTCAGGCAGGGGCCGCAGGTCCGCACCACACCGAATACCTCCTCCAGCTCCTGATCGCGCCCCACCACGGCGCCACCGACCGCCCTGCCCTGTCCATCCAGATACTTGGTGGCGGAGTGGATCACCAGATCGGCCCCCAGGGTCAGGGGACGCTGCAGCGCCGGAGTCAGGAAGCAATTGTCGATGGCCAGCAGGGCCCCATGACGATGGGCGATCTCGGCCAGCGCGGCAATATCCACCACCTCGGAGAGCGGGTTGGAGGGGGTCTCGGCGAACAGCAACCGGGTCGCGGGCGTCATCGCCGCCTCCCAGGCCTCGAGGTTCGACAGCTCCACATAGCGGGTGGTGATGCCAAGCTTGCCCAGGTACTTGTCGAACAGGCTCACCGACGAGCCGAACAGTGAGCGTGAGGCAACGATCTCGTCACCGGCCGAGAGCAGCGCCAGGGCCGTGGAGAGGATCGCCGCCATGCCGGAACTGGTCGCCACGCAGCGCTCCCCCCCCTCCAGTGCCGCCAGGCGGCGCTCGAAGGTACGCACCGTGGGGTTGGTGAAGCGTGAGTAGATATTGCCGGGCTCCTCGCCTCCGAACTTGCGCGCCGCCTCGGCGGCGCTGCCATAGACGAAGCTCGAAGTAGGGAATATCGGCTCGCTATGTTCCTGCTCGCCGGTACGGTCGTGGCCGGTACGGATCGCCAGGGTCTCCAGCGCCCAGGGGGAGGCGCTATCGTGTTCGTGATGCATGCGGATCAGCCTCAGTCGTCGATATCATCGTCGAGGTTGTGGGTACCGACCAGGGCGTGGTCACCGGCGCTCTGCTGCTTGGCATCATCGTTGCGCGAGGCCTCGAGCGCGGCCAGGTAGACATCGTCGATATCACCGGTCACGTAGTTGCCATCGAACACCGAACAGTCGAAGGCATCCAGGGCCGGGTTGGCCTCGCGGCAGGCGGCCTTCAGATCGTCCAGGTTCTGGTAGAAGATGCGATCGGCGCCGATCAGCTCTCCCACTTCGGCCTCGCTGCGCCCATGGGCGATCAGCTCACCGGCCGAGGGCATATCGATGCCGTAGACATTGGGATAGCGCACCGGCGGCGCCGCGGAGGCAAAGTAGACCTTGCGGGCGCCGGCCTCACGCGCCATCTGGATGATCTGCTTGCAGGTGGTTCCTCGCACGATGGAGTCATCCACCAGCAGCACATTCTTGTCCTTGAACTCTACGCCGATGGCATTGAGCTTCTGTCGCACCGACTTACGCCGCTGGGTCTGCCCCGGCATGATGAAGGTCCGCCCGATATAGCGATTCTTCATGAAGCCCTCGCGGTAGGTCACCCCCAGGTGCTGGGCGAGCTCCAGCGCCGAGGTGCGGGAGGTGTCAGGGATCGGGATCACCACATCGATATCATGCTCCGGCCACTCGCTCTGGATGCGATCACCCAGCTTGCGGCCCATATGCATGCGGGTACCGTAGACATAGGCGCCATCGAGGATAGAGTCGGGACGCGCCAGATAGACATGCTCGAAGATGCAGGAGGTCAGCTGGGGAGCATCCGCGCACTGCTGGGTATAGATCTTGCCCTGCATGTCGACGAAGATCGCCTCGCCCGGGGCCAGGTCCCGCTGCAGCTCGAAGCCCCCCACGTCCAGTGCCACCGACTCGGAGGCGATCATCACCTCCTGGCCGGCCCCCTCGTCACGGGTACCGAACACCACCGGGCGAATACCATGGGGGTCGCGGAAGGCCACCAGGCCCACCCCATTGATGATCGATACCGCCGCATAGCCACCCCGACAGCGCCGGTGGACGCGGCGCACCGCGTCGAAGACATCACCCGCCCCCAGATGCAGCCCCTGCTTGCCCAGCTCATGGGCGAAGACGTTGAGCAGCACCTCGGAGTCGGAACTGGTATTGATATGGCGCAGATCGGAGGAAAACAGCTCCTGCTTGAGCTGTTCGGAGTTGGTCAGGTTGCCGTTATGAGCGAGCGCGATGCCATAGGGAGAGTTCACGTAGAACGGCTGGGACTCCGCCTCGCTGGAGGAGCCGGCGGTGGGGTAGCGCACATGACCGATGCCGAGGTTGCCCTTCAGACGCGCCATATGGCGAGTATGGAAGACATCACGTACCAGTCCATTGCTCTTGCGCAACAGAAAGCGGCCCTCATGCCAGGTCATCATGCCGGCGGCGTCCTGTCCGCGATGCTGTAGCACCGTCAGGGCATCATAGATGCCCTGGTTCACCGCCTGCTTGGCCATCAGGCCCACAATACCGCACATTCCACCTTACCTCGCTTTCCTGGACTTGCCTTGACTGGTAGCCAGGCTATCGCAGGTAGCTCGGGGCTTGGTCTGGTGGCAAGCCTGCGAGGAGGCGCTGTGAACCCTTCCCTGGGCGCTACCGACGCCATCCATGGCGTAGGACCTCCTCTTCGGCTTACCCCCAGCGCCCCTTGCTTTGTGCAACTGCAATAGTCCTGGATGAGTAACTGCTTTTTAGAACCGCGGAAGACCCTGAGGGCCGCCGCGGTAAAATTAACTCTCGGGGGACGTCGTGACTCTCTGCGTGGTGGCGTCACCACCCGGCAGGGAGAGCTCATCGAGCGATGTCGGCGTCTCGGGGATGCGGCCATCCCAGGCCTCGAAGTGGCTTACCGCCCACTCACGCAACTGTTCGAGATGGGGGCGCAACACCGCGCCCTGCCAGGCCTCGAGCCTGGCCAGTGGCGTCAGGCCGATCACGATGGTCACCAGCACCAGGATGGCGGCTCCCTTGGCCATCCCGAAGGCCGCCCCCAGCAGACGATTGACGAGCCCCATGCCGACCCACTCCACGGCGGCCTGCACCAGGCGAATGATAATGCCGCAGGCCAGGACAACACCGAGGATGACCAGCACGAAGGCCAGCACCAGGCGGCCATCGGGACTGTCGATGACACCCGCCAGCAGATCGGCCACCGGCTGTGCGAACATCCGTGCCGCCAGCAGCGCCACGACCCAGGCCGCCAGGCCCAGCGCTTCACGCACCAGGCCACGCAGCAGGCCGGTGATGCCAGTCACCGCGAGCAGCGCGATAAAGATCCAGTCGAGCCAGGTCAGGGTCATGTCACTCCTTTACCCGGACCAGCAGGCCCTGAAGGTTGACCCGCGACTTGACCTCGGCGACCGCTCGCTCACCGGCCTCCGAGGTGGCAAAGGGGCCTACATAGACGGTCGTGAGATCGTTGCCCCGTGGGCGACTATAGGCATTGAAGCCCTCGTCACGCAGCTGGGCCAGCAGCCTCTCGACGTTGGATGGCTTGCCGAAGCTGCCAACCTGAACGGCCCACTCCCCCTGTGCCACGGTCGGCTCCACCGACTCGCTGCCTGACTGACTGGAGGATGAGGAGCGCTCGGCCATGCGCTGGTCGGCCGCCCGCGCCAGCTCGGCGATGGGATCGACGGAAGGCGCGGCATCGGCCGGCTCCTGAGTGGAGGCCTGCTCGGCAGATGACTGCTGACTAGAGACCTGTCCGCCAGAGACCTGTTCGCTGGATGGCGCCCCGTTCTGGCCCGACGTCTCTGTCGAGGCGATTCGGGATGAGCGCGTATCGTCGTCTGGCAGGAGACGGGGGGTGGGGTTTGGAATCTCGCCGGAGGTTTCGCCGCCCGACAGGCTGGCCGGCGGTTTGGGCTCGGGCACATCGTGGCGCTCGACCTCGATGGGCGCCTCGATGCTAATCGACGGCTCGGGGCGCCCGTCACGCGGGGCCGGCTCATCGAACAGCATGGGCACGAAGATAACCGCCAGGGCGATCAGGATTACCGCGCCGCTCAGGCGCTCACGCATACCATACTTCACGGGGCTACCTCCCTGGAGCTCTGGTCCGTGTCAGTCTGTACCGATTGATCGAGACTCGCCAGCCGCTGCAACACCTCCCCTACCGTCAGGAAGGAGCCACATACCAGCACACGATCCTCGTCACCCAGCCGTGTCGACAGCCACTCCACGGCCTCGCCGGGAGATATGGCGCGATGCAGCACGGATTCGCCCTGGGCGGCGAGTCGTTCGGCCAGTTCATCGGCACTGCGGGCGCGCTGCCCCTCGAGGCTCGCCGGCACCCAGCCATCTATCACCGGCGCCAGGGCGGCGATCACGCCATCGGCATCCTTGTCGCCCAGCATCGCCAGCAGCGCCAGGGTACGCCCACCACAGGGGCGAGCCTGGAGACGCTTGGCCAGATAGCTGGCGGCATGCGGGTTATGACCCACATCCAGGCACCACCGGCCCCACCACTGCATGCGCCCGGGCAGCCGAACGCTCGCCAGTGCCTGGCGACATGCATCGGGCTCCAGGGGCACGTCGGCCAGGCTGAGGGCCTGTAGCGCGGTGGCGGCGTTATCCAGGGGAAGACCAGGGTCAGGGAGATCACTCAGAATGGTGGCGGGGTCAGACCCCGAGCCCCTGGGGTCTGACCCCACTTCCCTTGACCCCACTTCCCTCCAGCACCATCCCTCGCCCTCGCCCTCGCGGACAAACGACTCACCCAGCGCGTGAATAGGGGCACCGATCCGTTCGGCGGTCTCGCGCACACTGGTCGGCAGGGTGCGACTGCCCAGCACCGCAGGGCGTCCGGCACGCATGATCCCGGCCTTTTCACGGCCGATCTGCTCGAGATCGGTGCCGAGAAAGGCGGCATGATCCTGAGCCACGGTGGTCACCACCGCCACATCGGGGTCGACGATATTGACCGCATCGAGCCGCCCTCCGAGGCCCACCTCGAGAATGGCAAGATCGGGGGGGCGACGGGAGATGGCCCATAGTGCCCCCAGCGTCCCCACCTCGAAGTAGGTCAGGCTGATCGGCTCACCCGCCTGACGTGCCTGCTCCACCGCCTCGAACCCCGCGATCAGCGTCGCGTCATCCGCCTCCTCGCCATCGAGACGCAGTCGCTCGTTGTAGCGAACCAGATGGGGGGAGGTGTAGGTCGCCGTGGTCAGGCCATGGGCGTGGGCCAGGGCCTCCAGCATGGCCACCGTGGACCCCTTGCCATTGGTACCGGCCACGGTGATCACACGCCTGGCCAGAGGGCCATCCAGTAGATGCAGGCGTCGGGCGACCTCGGTAACGCGCTCGAGGCCAAGGTCTATGCCCACGGGGTGGGCAGCCTCGAGACGCGCCAGCCAGGCGTCCAGAGTGGTGGGCAGCGCCTCGTTCATGGGCCGTCAGCGCCGCTCGTCGGCGGAGTCGGCGGGCACCTCATCACTCGCTGACGAGGCGTCCTCGGCACCGGTTTCGGGCACTTCGGCCTGAGCGTCGACGACCGCCGGTTCGGCATCAACGGGGGACTCGCCCTGCTCGGCCTCTTGCACCAGGTCGGGAGTCGGGTTGACGGCCAGCTCAGGCTCTCCGATGGCGGGCTGATGGGTCAGCTTGCGCAGCACCCGACCCAGACGATGGCGGATATCACGACGGTGAACGATCATGTCCACGGTGCCATGCTCGAGCAGGAACTCACTGCGCTGGAAGCCTTCCGGCAGCTTCTCGCGTACCGTCTGTTCGATGACGCGCGGACCGGCGAAGCCGATCAGGGCATTGGGTTCGGCCACGTTGAGGTCGCCGAGCATGGCCAGAGATGCCGAGACCCCGCCGAAGACCGGATCGGTCAGCACCGAGATATAGGGTACCCCGGCCTCCTTGAGCCTCTCCAGCGCCGCCGACGTCTTGGCCATCTGCATCAACGAAAACAGCGCCTCCTGCATGCGCGCACCGCCCGAGGCGGAGAAGCAGATCAGCGGGATCCCCTCCTCCCGGGCCAGGGTCGCGGCGCGCACAAACTTCTCGCCGACCACCGCGCCCATGGAGCCCCCCATAAAGGAGAACTCAAAGGCCACGGTTACCACCGGCAGACCATCCAGGGTACCGCGCATGGCGATCAGGGCATCCTTCTCGCCGGTCTCCTTCTGGGCCGCCGTCAGACGGTCCTTGTACTTCTTGGAGTCACGGAACTTGAGGCGGTCGACTGGCTCAACCTCCGCGGCGATCTCCTCTCGCCCCTCCTTGTCGAGGAACCAGTCGAGGCGCTTGCGGGCGGTCAACCGCAGGTGATGATCACACTTGGGGCAGACGTTGTGCTGTTTCTCGAGTTCGGGAAGGTAAAGCACCGACTCGCACTTGGGACACTTGCGCCACAGCCCGTCGGGTACGCTTGCACGGCGGTCTTGGCGCTGGATACGCCCAATGGAGGGCACGATCTTGTCTAGCCAGCTCATGTCAGAAAGGGTCCGTGTTCGTGTCGGCGCCCGGGAAGCCCCCGGACGCGTGAATCGATTCGTGTTGCCACTGCTTGGTTAGGCGCTCATTGGTCGGGCGCTTATTGCTCAGGCGCTTATTGCTCAAGCGCCCAGGGCGTCATCACTAGGCGCTCAGGGCGTCCAGAGCCTGACGCATCTCGCCGAGCACCGCCTTGAGCTCGCCGGGAATCGCCTCCGGGGTGTCGGCATTCTCGGCAATGCGGCTGACCAGTGCCGAGCCGACGATGACCCCATCGGCCACCTTGCCCACCTCGGCCGCGGAGGCACCGTCACGGATGCCGAAGCCCACGCACAGCGGCAGGTCGGTCATGCGCCGCAGCGGTGCCAGATGGTCGGCCACATCCGTCGCATTGAGGATGGCAGACCCGGTAACGCCCTTGAGGGAGACGTAGTAGAGATATCCCTCCCCATGAGCGCATATTGTAGCGGCCCGCTCCTCGGAAGTGGTAGGTGCGACCAGGAAAATCGAGGCGAGGCCGCGAGATTTCAGCAGTGGCCCCAGCTCCTCGGCCTCCTCCGGCGGCATGTCCACCGTCAGCACGCCATCGATGCCGGCCGCGGCGGCCTGGTCGGCGAAGGCCTCCAGGCCGATACGCTCCATGGGGTTCAGGTAGCCCATCAGCACGACCGGTGTCGTGGTGTCGCTCTGGCGAAACTCCTGCACGATCTCGAAGAGGTGAGAGAGACGCACACCACGCTTGAGCGCGCGCTCACAGGCCTTCTGGATCACCGGCCCGTCGGCCATGGGATCGGAGAACGGTACCCCCAGCTCGATGACATCGGCCCCCGCCTCCACCAGGGCATGCATGAAGCCCACGGTGTGCTCGGGACCGGGGTCGCCGGCGGTGATAAAGGGAATCAGCGCGCGGCGCCCCTGGGACTTGAGTTCGGCGAAGCGTTGGTCGATACGATTCATGGTCTGGCCCGTCATCTAGAATTCGATCCCGTCGAGGTTTGCCACCGTCATGATGTCCTTGTCGCCGCGCCCCGAGAGGTTGACGACGATATTCTGATCGGGGCGCAGGGTGGGGGCGAGCTTCTTGGCATAGGCCAGGGCGTGAGCCGACTCAAGGGCCGGCATGATGCCCTCGACGCGGGTCAGTTCGCGAAACGCCTCGAGCACGTCGTTGTCGTTGGCGGCCACATAGTTGACGCGGCCGAGATCCTTCCAGAGCGCATGCTCGGGACCGACCCCAGGATAGTCGAGGCCCGCCGAGATGGAGTGGGTATCGGAGACCTGCCCCCCTTCATCCGACATCAGATAGGTACGATTGCCGTGGAGTACCCCGCGTGGCGCCCCGGAAGAGAGCGGTGCCGCGTGGCGGCCGGTCTCGACACCATCGCCGCCGGCCTCCACGCCATACATGACGACGCCATCATCCTCCACGAAGGGATAGAACAGCCCCATGGCATTGGAGCCACCGCCCACGCAGGCGATCAGGGCATCGGGCAGGGCGCCGAACTCCTCGAAGGACTGACGGCGCGCCTCGCGACCGACCACGGCATTGAAGTCGCGGACCAGCATCGGATAGGGGTGCGGGCCGGCCACGGTGCCGATGATATAGAAGGTGTTGTCGACGTTGGTGACCCAGTCCCGCAGCGCCTCGTTCATGGCGTCCTTGAGGGTGCGTGTGCCGGACTCCACCGGAATGACATTGGCCCCCAGCAGGCGCATGCGATAGACATTGAGCTTTTGGCGCTGAACGTCGGCGGCCCCCATGTAGACATCACACTCGAGTCCCAGCCGCGCCGCCACGGTGGCGGTGGCCACGCCATGCTGACCGGCGCCGGTCTCGGCGATGACCCGAGGCTTGCCGCTCTTCTTGGCGAGCAGCGCCTGACCGATGGTGTTGTTCACCTTGTGGGCGCCGGTGTGGTTGAGGTCTTCACGCTTGAGCCAGATCTGTGCCCCACCAAGCTGCTTCGACCACCGCTCGGCATGATAGAGCGGAGATGGCCGGCCTACATAGTGGGCCAGGTCGTAGTCGAATTCCGCCAGGAACGCCGGATCATCGCGAAGACTCATGTAGGTCTTCTCCAGCTCATCCAGGGCGAAGCTCAGGGTCTCCGAGACGAACCGGCCGCCATAGGGGCCAAAGTGGCCACGGGCATCCGGTAGTCGGGTCAGGTCACTGAACTTGCTCACGAAAGACACCTCACAGATCGCCATTGGGCTTAGGGTTATAGGGGCTTTGGGTTACAGGAGCTTGGGGATTACAGAAAATCGATTGTCGGCAAATCGGGCTCGCGGCACTCAGCAACGGCTGTCGGCATCGTGGACAGCAACCATGAAAGCCGCCATGCGCGCCACATCCTTGACGCCCGGAGCGGCCTCAATTCCACCGGAAACATCCAGCGCAAAGGGTGCGACCGTAGTAATCGCCTCGGCGGCATTGGCTGCACTCAAGCCTCCGGCGAGAATAACAGGTTTTGCCAGGCTTGAGGGGATCCGCGACCAGTCGAAGGTCTCCCCGGTTCCCCCCGGCACCCCCGGCCGATAGGCATCGAGCAGCAGCGCTCGCGCCCCGGCGTAGGCCTCGGCGGCAGTGGCCAGATCGAGGTCCTCGCGCATGCGCAGCGCCTTGATCCAGGGCAGCGGCGCGGCGGCACACTGCTCGGGTGTTTCATTACCGTGAAACTGCAGCAGATCGAGGTGGGGGGCGCAGCACGCGACCCACTCGGGCTCGGCATCGACGAACAGCCCCACCCGAGTGACGAAGGCCGGCACCCGGGCGGCGAGCTCGGCCAGATGACGCTCATCGATGGCACGCTTGCTGCCTGACCAGAGCACGAAGCCGAGAGCATCGGCGCCCGCCGCCACCGCGGCTTCCACATCCTCGATACGGGTCAGTCCGCAGAACTTCACCCGGGTCCGGCGCATCATGTCGCCTCCTGGTCGAGCGCCAGGGGGCGGCCGCGACGATACGCCACCATGGGGCAGTCCGGAAGCGCACGTTCGCCGCTCCACTCCCCCAGAAAGGCCAGCAGGTTCGGCCCCAGCGGCTCCCTGGGCAGCCCCCACTGCTCGTCATAGAGCGAGTCCACGAAGTGCAGGCCGCAGGCCGGCGCCGTCACATCGGCAAGGCTACGATCCTTCAGCGCCATCAACTCGGCCAGGTAGTCATCGCCACGCTCGCCACGCCCCACCGTCACCAGGGCACCGACGATATTGCGGATCATATGGTGCAGGAAGGCGTTGCCCTGTACATCGACCACCACCAGGGGGCCGTGGCGGTGCACCTCGATAAAGTGCAGATGCCGCCAGGGGGTCTTGGACTGACAGCCGGCGGCACGGAAGCTCGAGAAGTCATGCTCGCCTACCAGAACCTGGGCGGCTCGATGCATGGCATCGGCATCCAGCGGGTCGCGGCACCAGGTCACGTTGGCACGCTCCAGCACCGGGCGGCTCGGCTGATTGAGCAGCACGTAGCGATAACGGCGCGCCAGGGCCTTGAAGCGTGAATGAAACTCATCGGGCACTTCAGTCACCCAGCGCACGGCGATATCCCGCGGCAGGTTGGCATTGGTGCCGAACACCCAGGCCTTCTGGGAGCGCGGCACCGGCGCATCGAAGTGAATGATCTGACGGGTGGCATGGACGCCCGAGTCGGTGCGCCCGCTGGCATGCACCTTGACCCGGTGGCTTGCGACCCTGCCCAGCGCCTCCTCGAGTGAGGCCTGCACCGAGGCGGCGTGCTTGAGGCGTTGCCAGCCACAGTAGGCGCTGCCGTCATATTCGACCCCCATGGCCAGGCGGCCGGTCATGGGAGTGCGTTCGTCGAGGCGTTGAAAGAGGGTCATGCGGTGATCAGGCATCCAGTCGTCTAAGCAGCGCCATGGCATCTGCACGGGTCGCCGGGTCGCCATTGCGACTCAGCTCGTCGAGCAGTTCACGGGCCCGACCAGCTTCACCGGCTTCGAACAGGCGCTGTGCAGCGCTGACGGAAAACTCGCTATTATCCGTCTGAAGCGGAGGGAAGGAAACCTCTTCCACCTCCCAATCATCGGCAAATGTCCGATCGACCGGCGTCTCGACATCACCGCGGTCCAGGCTCTCGCCCTGCTCGAAGCCGGCGCCCTTCTCGGCCACCCCGAGCCCCTGGGTAGTGAACTCGACACTGGGCTGCATGGGTGTCTCCTCGCGGGAGGGGGCAGGCGTGTCGAGAACCGGTGGAGAATAGTCGAGCACCTCGTGATCGTCATCGACACGGCGGCTTGTCAAACCGAGCGACGGCAAAGACTCCTCGGGCTCGGTGGCGCCAGCAGGCTTCGATACAACGTCAGACTCTGACTCTGGCTCCGCCGTCTCTTTCTTGAACCCTATCTCTGGCCCTGACGCTGGCCCCTGCGTTGATTCCGCTGCCTCTTTCTTTAGCTCTGGCTGCTGCCCTGCCCCAGCTCCGTTCGCCCGCTCGAGCTCTGACCAACGCCCGGACTCCGGCACAACCTCAGACTCGAGGTCGGGTACAGACTCAGCCCTGGAGTCGTCAGGCTCGAAATCGTCATGGTCGGAATCTGCCAACGACTCACCCTGGGGCTCTGCAGGCGCACCGATCCCTACGAACTCAGGGTCATCGGCGATTTCCGTGCGCTCCTGGGGCAGGGGCTCATTGACCGTCGGGGCCGCTTCATGGCCGACCATAAGCGGCGACGTCGCGGTCTCCATTCCTTCATCGCCGGACGGCTGGTCGAAGAGCCTCGGCGGCAGTGCCGCCGCCTCACCGAAGTCGGCGCGCTCACCTCGCTCCTCGCCAGCCGGCACCTCGCCCCCCCTCGAAGCGGCAAGGCCATAGTGCGCCATCAGCTGTTCGGTCTCCTCGGCCATGGCGGGGGTGCCGGCCACCATCAGCTTTTCTGCCTGGCGTTCGGCCGCCTGATAGCTGCCGAGTTCCAAGTAGACACCCAACAGCTTGAAGCGCAGATCATCGCGCTCTGGATCACGCTCGAGATTGCTTTCCAGTAACTCGCGGGCCTGATCGTAACGACCATAGGCGATATAGATATCGGCCTCGTTGACGGCCTCGGCCTGTGGAAGGTTGGCACTCATCGTGGTCTCGTTGGCCGCGGCTATCGTCGGCGAGGCCGTCTGGGTCGGCGAAGGCGTCTGGATCGGAGAGGCGGCCCCCGGGGTGGCAACACGTATCACGCCGGCTTCCGAGGAACGCTCCTTCCCACCGGGGCGCCGGCGCCGCAACGCCAGCCACAGCCCCAGAAGAGCGGCCAGCCCGGCCCCACCCAGCACCAGGTTGCGATCCCATTCGCCAGGATAGAAGCCACCCCACCAGGGCATCTCCTGCTCATTGACGGAGGCGATATCCAGGCCTCCGGCACCCGGGCCCTCGACGCCAGCGCCGCCGGCCGTCAGCGCGGCCAGCTGATCGCGCAACGTTGCCAACTCATCGCGCATGTCGCCGAGCTCCTCCTCGAGCGCAGTACGCTCCGCCTGCACTGCCTCAAGCTGAGCCTGACTCTGCTGCCAGCGCTCCTCCAGGCGCGCCAGGCGCTGATCCTCTGACTCGGAGAGCGCCGAGTCGACTTCGCTCTGCGAGGAGGCGTCGGCCAGGGCCGTTGCCGGGGGTTCAACCACACCGTCACCATCGCTCTCTGCCGATGGCTTCGTATCGGCCGTCTCGATGTCGCCCTGCTCCGCCGCCACCTGGGCGTCGGTAAGCAGGGTCAGGCGAGGCTCGGCGCGCTCATCGGTGGAATCACCCTCCTCGGCAGCCGCAGGCTCGGCCTGAGCGACGTCAGTAGCAGACGCATCGGTGACAGACGCATCAGCAGTCGCCGCTGATCCGCTCGCCTCCGCAGAGGCGACCTCGGTCTGCCGGGGCGCTTCCTGGGTGGCGGCGACGGCGCGTTCGGCGACGCCTCGGGTGGCGTCCAGCGGCACCCGCGCCGGGGCCCCGCTGCCGCGATTGGCCCAGGCCTGATTCATGGCACTGACGACACGCTCCGCCTCCGCCGGTGAGCGTGAAGCGATTGCGGCGCGATCGGGCACCGACAGGGTGACACCCGCACGCATGGAATTGATATTGCCGGAAGGGAAGGCCTCGGGGTTCGCCGCCACCAGCGCCACCATCATCTGCTTCATGCTGACGCCGCTATCCGGCCTCAGGCGACCCGCCACCCCCCAGAGGGTATCGCCGCTGCGTACCCAGGCAGGCCCCCTGCTTGTGGAAGCGGCCGACCGGGCTACCTCCGAAGAGGCTGCCGAGGACTCCGACCGAGGACCTACCGTAGGCGGCGTGGAAGCCGCCACGCTCCGTGAGCTGGCGGTCACCAGGGCCGGCATTTCGGCGTAATTGGGGGGGTCGAGCAGCAGCGTCACTTCACGCACCATCCGACCCGACGGCCACTCCAGCTGCAGCAGCAGGTCGAGCCAGGGCTCACGCACTGCGCGATCGGTGGTGAGGTCGACATACAGTCGCCCCTGACGACGCTCAACGCTGAGTTTCACACTGGCGGCAAGCGGTGTTCGATCCAGGCCCGCCGCATCATAGGCCCGCTCGCTGGCCACCGAAACATTGAGCAACTCCGGCTGAATGCCAGCGGCATCGACCAGAGGCGCCGTGGCACGCAGTGGCGCGTTGAGGGTCGAACGCACGTCCACCTCCCCCAGCCCAACAGCCAGCGCCATGGGACTGGTGGCGGAGAGCGAGAGCAGCATGGCGAGTGTCAGCTTGCGATTCATGTGTTTCCCTTACAAACGACGGCCGAATCCGATGCGTCGCATCAGTCGAGGCAGTGCCGTTTTGCCATATATCGTTACTGCCTGTGTACCATAAACCTGGTTCCCATGCCCCCAGAATCGTCAACCTTTGGTCCTTGACAAGCCACCTGCAAATAAAGGGATCTTCGTAAACTGGCGTAAATCCGTTCGGCAGTCAGCATTGAGAGGCCGGGATTAATTGTGGGAAACCGGGCTCATTGATAGGGGTCGGGAAGGGCTGAGCCCTCCCCGCCCTCCGAACCGTGCGTGCGGTTCTCCCGCACACGGCTCTCCAGTCGATGGTTTCCTCATCGGGATTGGCTCGCATGCCGCCAGGCTCCGGCTAGGGTGAAGAGCCCCGCGGCCGCGAAGAACGTATTGGACCAGCGTCGTATGTCCGACCGGGTGTTGCCACGCCCCGGACGCTTCTCCTGCTTGCGCAGCATGGCCCGCAGCCGCCGACGAATGAAGCCGTCCAATGAACGGAACGTCGTCCGGTAGGCGTGCCGAAAGTAGCCAAACCACCCTCTCAGCATCGGGTTCAGTGAGGCAATGACCTGACGCAGACTCTTGCCTTCCGTCCGCCGCGTCTTGCTTCTCACTTTATCCTTGAAGGCCTTGAGGCTCTTCTTGCGCACCCAGCGGCGATCCGCCTCAAAGCGGTAGCCCAGGAAGTCGAAACCCTGCCCCTGTTGCCGACAATCGCCGATATGGGTCTTGTCGGGATGCAGAATCAGGCCATTCGCCGCCACCCAGTCCTGGACATGGGCTAGGGCTTGTCGGGCCTCCTGCTCACTGTGGCAGAGAATGACGAAATCATCGGCATACCGCACCATGCGGTAGCCGTGCTGAGTCATTGCCTGGTCCAGTGGGTGCAGGTAGAGATTCGCCAACAAGGGGCTGATGATCGCGCCTTGTGGCGTCCCTGACGTGGGTGTCCATCGGTTCATGTCACTGACGATGTCCTGGCTCAACCAACTTCGTAGCAAGGCCAGCAGTCGACCGTCGCTGATTCGCTCTTCGACGCGGGCCATCAGGCGGTCGTGCGGGATGCT
>NZ_CANMVL010000015.1 GCF_947501415.1 uncultured Halomonas sp.
GCGGCCTGACGCCGATGATGTCCCGATCCGAGCTTAGCTGACCTGTCAGGTGGTCCGAAGGATGGGGACCACTTCAGTCGGGCCACCTGCTTTCTTGCTTTCTGGGGTTTTGTGGCGGGCTAGATATTGGCGATTCCCGTCCTTAGAAAATCGAGCACATGACGGGAGGCGATATTCAGCTCGCGCTCCTTGTAGTAAAGGCCGATGCAGACGCGCTCCAGGTCAGGGAGCGAATCCGTGTTGACGGCATGCTTGAGATGGTCGGGAATGACGGAGCT
Organism: uncultured Halomonas sp.; assembly: GCF_947501415.1. Lineage (GTDB taxonomy): Bacteria > Pseudomonadota > Gammaproteobacteria > Pseudomonadales > Halomonadaceae > Halomonas. Next base: position 279 of record NZ_CANMVL010000015.1, read on the forward strand.
TGCCATCGCGGTGATGCCGAGTCCCTCCTCCACGGCCGAGAAGATGCCCAGCAGGCTGGTGCTGGTATACATGAAGCGATAGGGGTGTGCTTGGCTCTGCAACGCCTCCTCCATGATCGAGCGATAGACACACCCCTGGGGATAGGCAATCAGCGGGAGCGGGCTATCGGCACCGCTGACCAGGTGGTCCTCCCTGAACACCCACTCGAGTTTTTCCAGGCGGTAGTCGCGAGAATCCCTGTCTTCATTCTCCTTTTCGCGCTCCATGGCCATGGCGATATCGTAGTGTCCCTTCTGATAGCGCTGGAGGATCACCTTGCTGATTTCGCAGTCGACCTCGACGATGATGTTGGGATAGACCCGCGACAGCTTTCGTAGCGCCTTGGGCAGGAAGGCCAGTTCGAAATCGTTGGGAATCCCCAGGCGTACCTTGCCCGAGATATTCTCGCCTCTTACCTTTGCAATGACCTGGTCATTGATCTCCAGTATCTGCCTGGCCGCCTTGTAGAGATACTCTCCATCTTCGGTGAGCTCCAGGCTGGAACCTCTGAGAAAAATCTTGGTGCCAAGGATCTCCTCCAATTTCTTGATTTGAAGGCTGATCGCGGGTTGTGATCGACCCAGTAGCTCGCCAGCGCTGGTAAAGCCACCGAGATCCTTGATGGTGACGAAGGTCCTCAACAGGTCGGTGGGTATATTAGTCATTATTGGCCCATTTCGATGTCTGATGTGTGTATTGAGTATACAAATTGGCGCCTTTCATGCACGGAAAATACCTTGAAGGTGCAAAAACGAAAACACCACAACGCTGTTGCCACACCAACAACAAGAGGTATAGGCATATGGATTCCTGGGTGTTGACCACCTTCCTGATACTGACACTCTACATGCTGGTCCATGCCGGAGCCGCTTACCTGCGGAGAGAGCTGAAAAGAAAGTCCACCAATGGGTCAGCGAGGCAGTAATCATGGATTCCTACAAGCTGTTCAACTGGGGGCTTCTGTTCCTCACCTTCGGCCTGATGATCTATCTGGGCTTCCTCTCCTCCAGAATGATGAAGAAGGGCGATGAAGGAGGCTTTCTCGTTGCTGGACGTTCGCTGGGGGCCTTCGTCGGCGCCAGTACCATCGTTGCCACCGGCTTCAGTGGCTGGGGCTTCATGGGCTCACCGGGCGTTACCTACCAGTTTGGTGCCATCGAGGTGCTGGGGAACTTCTTCTTCGCCCCGGCGATGATGATCGCCGTACTCTATTTTGCGAGCTTCCTGCAGCGCAAGGCCATCGACATGGGCAGCAACACCATTCCCGAGTATATCGCCCAGATTCATGGCGGCGGTACCATGGGCCGACTCGTGCAGGGGGTCGCGGCGCTTATTACCATCCTGCTGCTGCTGGTGTTCCTGACCAGCCAGATCAAGGCCGTTGGCCTGCTGGGAGCCAGCTGGCTGGGCATCGAGCTGACCCAGAGCGCCCTGCTGATGGTCGGCGTCATCATCCTCTACACCATGCTGGGCGGACTCGCCGCGGTGGCCTGGACCGATACCGTGATGGTCTGCGGCATGTCGGTCGCCGCCGTCATCATCATGATACAGATCTTCACGTCGATAGATCTGGGCACCTGGGAGGCCTCGCTCAATGCGATCGACCCGGAGCTTCTGAATCCTAGCACCGGAGCCCATTATGGCGACAGCCCGGCGACGGTGTTCCTCGTGCTGCCCTATGCCTTCCTGTTTGCCGCGGTCCTGCCGTTCATGGCGATACGCTTCCTGGCCTTCAAGCCGGACGTCAAGCTTCACAAGGCGGGCGTGTATGTGGCGATCATCGGGGCCCTGCTGAGCCTGGTGCCAATCGTGGGTCTCTATATGAGGGCGCAGATGCCGGAACTGGCCGATCCTGACAATGCCATGCCGGCCTATCTCGAACACTTCATGCATCCGGCACTGCAGGGCTTTATCACCCTGTTTATCCTGTTCGCCATGAAGTCCACCGCGAACTCGCTGCTGCATACCGTGGCCTCGGCGACATCCCATGACCTGCGGCTTGCCCTGTTCAAGGACCTTGTCCATAGCCAGCGTCTGGTGCTGTGGGTCAATCGCCTGGCCGTCGTGGCTCTCGGTGTCGTCGCCCTGCTGATGATGCTCTACGCGCCGCCCTTCATGCTCTCCTGGCTGGGGATCCTCGGTACCGGCACGCTGCTGGCCAGCATGATCGGTCCGGTGTTTATCTCCACCTTCTGGCAGGGCTCAGCCTGGGGCGCACTGGTCGCCATGTTGGCTGGCTTCGGCACCAGCGGCTACATGATGCTGTTCGCCGATGTGGGTTGGCTGGTCGGGCCGTTGACGGGCTGCGTGGTGTCCTCGATCTGCTACGTGGCCGTGTCGCTGGTGACGCCCCGTACCCGGCTGAATGGTTCGATGGCTCGCATCTAAGCTTGCGTGTCTCATGTCATGGCGGCGCCCGCAGACCCTGCGGGCGCCGCTGTTTGTGGTGTATTTGTGATGTAGATGCGGGTAGGGCTGTCTGGATGGTTGCCTCGTGATCTGGCGGGGTAGAGTGGAGCCTGAGCCTTGATCATCCTGGCGGCTTGTTTCACCACCCAGACCTGGACATAGCTAATGAGCACACACCTGGCAGACGAGCCCCTCACCATCGGCTTCGTCCTGCTGCACCGTTTCACCCTGATGCCCTTCGCCGCCTTCGCCGACTGCTTTCGCCTGGCCGCCGACGAGGGCGACCGTAGTCGGCAGCTGCGCTGTCGCTGGACCTTCATGGCCAGCAACAGCGAGCCGTACGGGCGCCATCCAGTCGGCGCGCGATGGTGCGTGTCAGGTCCATCTCACGATCGAGTTGGCGAAGCAGCAGGACGCCACCATCGGAGGTGATCTCGCCACCGTCGAATCCGGCGGTGACCTGGCGGTCTTTCGCGGGCTCATACCTCCGTCATAGCGGTCGTGGATCTGGTATCGTTGAGTTTGGGTTAGCTATCGGCATCCCATGCTATGCTTGACTATGAAGGTGAGTTGAGAAGGGTGCTTGCGCTGACTTTCCCGCCTCTATCTCGTGCTCCAAAAAGCTGCGTTTATTCTATGCATTCAGACTTGAGAGTTTTATGAAGGGTAATGAGATAATTGCCATTTCTGAGCTGATTTCTGCATTAGGGACAAAGGACTTTGGCCTGCAGATCGACAACCTGACTAAGACGGCAGTCAGCTTTGATATGAGCTGTATTTTTCTGTTTGGCACAGATCGCACTGCTGTGCTGGTGCATGATGGCTATAGTGAATCGGTATCAAGGAAAGCGCTAGCTTCATATCTCAGAGGCGGGTACCTGCTGGACCCTTTTTATGTTGCCTGCACACATGATCATCCTCCGGGGTTATGGAGAATGTCTGACCTGGCACCGGACAGCTTCTTTTCTTCAGGATTCATTGTATCAAAAGATATTCATCCCTGCGTTTCCTCTGAACAAGAAGCTCTAGTCGAAGAGGTTGGATTTATTATCCCGCTGGGTGAGAATTTATCGGCAGTGTATTCCTTGATGAGACACACAGGAAAGGAATCTTTCAGTCATGCCGAGTTGTCTCAAATAAAATTTTTTGAACCTATTATATCGTCATCCATATCAAGGCACTGCAAGAGCTTTATCCCATCTGCAAAAATTGATGTAGAAGAAAAAAAAGGGGGGGATGGTCAGTTTGCTGATATATTTCAGGGTCGCCTTACTTCTACCCAAAGGGATGTTGCAAAGCTCATCCTTAGGGGGCATAGTAGCTCCTCTATTGCGCTAATAATGAATATAACAAAAGGAACTGTGAAACTACATAAGTCGAATATATACAAGAGACTTTCGATTTCCTCTCAATCTGAATTATTCAGAATGTTTATTGACTATCTAGAAAAATAAAGCACGGTAATGAGTTTTAGAGCTTCTCGAAAGGGGTGTTTTATTACTCAAGGTTCGTCATTAAAAGCTGATGTAAACGCATACCCTTCAATCGCGTTGCGCTTGGAACTTGAGACCGCCCCTGGGCATCACCCCGTCGTACAGCCGACCAAGCGTCAGTAACGACAACGCCCTTGCCGAGGCGGCCTTCAAGACGCTGAAGCCCCGCCCGGGCTTCCCCGCCGATGGCTTCGCCACCCTGGCCGAGGCAAAGGAGGGGGGCCAGCAATTCACCGAGTGGTACAACCACGAACACCGGCTCAGCGCTCTTCGTTATGATCTTACCCAGGATTGGTAGACACTGATTTAAGCGATCATTCGGGCTTCGAAGGCCTCTGGGCTGATCATCCCGATGGAACTGTGCCGGCGCTGCCGGTTGTACTCCAACTCAATATACTCGAATACTTGTCGTCGCATGGCGTCTCGCGTCTCGCGTCTCGAATCGCTCGCCATGGATGGCCTCGACCTTGAGGCTGTGGAAGAAGCTCTCGGCGCACGCATTGTCTGAATCGCCTCGGGTTTCGTAGACACCTCCAGTCCTTATACTAAAGGCACCCAGGAGGTCCCATGAGCCGCCAGCGATATACCGAAGAATTCAAGATCGAAGCCGTCAAGCAGGTGACGGAACGCGGCCATCCCGTCACGGAGGTAGCCGCCCGGCTGGGAGTATCCGGCTACAGTCTCTATCAATGGATCAAGCGCTACGCCAAGCCTGCGGAACAGCGGCAGCAGGACGCGGATCTCCAGGCGGAGAACCGGCGCTTGAAGGCCGAGCTGAAGCGTGTATCAGAAGAGCGGGATATACTAAAAAAGGCCACCGCGTACTTCGCCAGAGCGTCCGACTGAGGTACGCGTTCATCCATGACCATGCGGACCAATATCCGGTGCGGCGTCTGTGCCGCATCATGGCAGTGCACCCGAGCGGCTACTATGCCTGGCGCCGTAACGCCCTGTCTGAGCGAGCGCGAGACGATCAACGACTGCTGGGGCTGATCAAGCATGCCTGGCTCGAGAGCGGCGGCGTCTACGGCTATCGCAAGATTCACCAGGACCTCAGAGAGGCCGGTGAAACCTGCGGCAAGCACCGCGTAGCCAGGCTGATGCGCCGGGAAGGGTTGCGCTCCCAGACCGGTTACCGGCGGCGTCCTGGCGCCTATGGCGGCAAGCCGGCGGTGGTGTCGCCCAATCGTCTGGATCGCCAATTTGACGTGATGGCACCCAATGTCGCCTGGGTCACCGACATCACCTACATCCGCACCCACGAAGGCTGGCTCTACCTGTCGGTGGTCATCGACTTGTTTTCGCGTCAGGTCGTGGGGTGGTCGATGAAGTCACGCATGACCACCGACCTGGCCCTGGATGCCTTGCTGTCAGCCGACTGGCGCCGCAAGCCCCAAGGGCTTGTCATGGTGCATTCGGATCAGGTCAGCCAGTTCAGTAGCGCGGACTGGCAAAGCTTTCTGAAGGCCAATCACCTGGAGGGCAGCATGAGCCGTTGAACCGTACCGGCTTTCTCGGAGACCCGTTGGTTTGAGTCAGGCCACCTTCTTGGCTTGACTCTGTTGCTCATAGT
>NZ_CANMVL010000016.1 GCF_947501415.1 uncultured Halomonas sp.
AGAACAGCCACTTCTGCCACATCCACCGCCTGCAACGTTTGCCCGTCGCCGGCAGCGGATGCGTACTTTACGGCTTTCCCGGCGGGTCCGCAAGCCCTTCCTGTAAAAAAGTTTCAGGGACCTGATAAATGGTCGAAGGCGGCGCCTCGACACGCACCCGTCTATCCACAACCCTCACCGAGCCGCCTTGTGGATATCCTGGCTGAGCGAAGCCTTCGGTTATCGTCTTCGCCTGAAAGAGGGCTGAAAAAAGAGGGCCGAAAGAAGCAAAGAGATAAAAGCGAGGGATAACCGCCAGAAACAGCGGCGCCCGCACTCGGCGGGCGCAACGTCCATGTAGACCGTGGCCGACCTGGCCCTCCTTCGTTACTTGAGCGTCACGCGGGCATAGCGCTTCTTGCCCGCCTGGATCACATAGCTCTTCCCGGCATCCAGCATATGATCACGCTCGACGACCTCGCCATCGACCTTGACGCGTCCATTACCGAGCATGTCCTTGGCCTGGGCACTATTCTTGGTCAGTCCGGAGCGATTGAGCACGGTGGCGATCGGGGCCTGGACGCTACCCTCGAAGTCCACCTCGACCTCGGGAAGGTCCTCGGGAAGCTCTCCGTCGGCGAGCTGGTTCCCCGCGGAACGGTGGGCGTTGGCGGCGGCTTCGTCACCGTGGTAGCGGCCGATCAGTTCCCGCGCCAGCTCCATCTTGATATCACGCGGGTTGGCACCGGCCTCCACATCTCGCTTGAGCGCCTCGATCTCCTCGTTGGGCTTCAGAGAGAGCAGCTCGAAGTATCGCCACATAAGGCTGTCAGGCATGGAGACCAGCTTGTTGAACATCGACCCCGGCGTCTCGTCGACCCCGACGTAGTTGCCCAGCGACTTCGACATCTTCTGCACGCCGTCGAGCCCTTCGAGCAGCGGCATGGTAATCACCACCTGCGGCTGCATATCGAAGTGCTTCTGGATCTCGCGCCCCATCAGCAGGTTGAACTTCTGGTCGGTACCGCCCAGCTCGATATCCGCCTTCAGGGCCACGGAGTCGTAGCCCTGGACCAGCGGATAGAGGAACTCATGGATGGAGATCGACTGGCCGTTCTTGTAGCGCTTCTCGAAATCATCGCGTTCGAGCATGCGGGCCACTGTGCTCTGCCCGGCAAGCTCGATCATGTCGGCGGCACTCATGGCGGTGAACCACTCGGAATTGAAGCGCACCTCGGTCTTATCGGGGTCGAGGATCTTGAACACCTGCTCCTTGTAGGTCTGGGCGTTGGCCTTGACCTCCTCCTCGGTGAGAGGCTTGCGAGTGACATTCTTGCCGGAGGGGTCGCCGATACGGCCGGTAAAGTCACCGATCAGGAACACGACTTCATGGCCGAGATCCTGGAACTGGCGCATCTTGGTCAACAGCACGCTGTGGCCCAGGTGCAGATCGGGCGCCGTGGGATCGAAGCCCGCCTTGATGCGCAGCTTGCGCCCGGACTCCAGCTTCTTGACCAGCTCCTCTTCCAGCAGGATCTCCTGGGTACCCCGTTTCAGCAGCGCCAGTGCGCTCGCCACATCGCTCATCGTCTCCCACTCCACGTATCAGGTTGCTCGGCCTCTGGGGCCATCGAATGGGGCAGAATGGTAGCATGTGTCGATGCGTCGCGCTGACACCATATTGCCCGAGGGACCGCCATGACTCTTTATATCGGCCTGATGTCCGGCACCAGTCTGGATGGTATAGATGCCGCCCTGGTGGAAATCGACGACGAGCCGACATGCGGCCAGCCCAGGCTGCTGGCCTGCCACGCCGAACCGATGCCGGCTCGACTGCGTGCGCGGTTATGGCAGCTCTGTCATGCCGACCATGTAGGCTTCGCCGAGCTTGCGGCGGCGGAGGAAGCCTTCTGCAAGCTTCAGGCAGAGGCCGTGGCCGCACTGCTGGACACCAGCCATGTGTCGAGTGAGAGAGTGGAAGCCATCGGCAGCCATGGCCAGACCATCGAGCATGCGCCGCATGGCCATGCCGGCGGCCCCGCCTATACCCTGCAACTCGACAACCCCAGCCGGCTGGCCGAGCTTACCGGCATCGCGGTGGTGGCCGACTTCCGTCGCCGCGACCTGGCGGCCGGCGGCCAGGCCGCCCCCCTCGCGCCAGCCTTTCACCAGGCACTGTTCCAGGCCCCTGACGAGTGGCGACTGGTGCTTAACCTGGGGGGCTTCGCCAATCTGACGCTGCTGCCACCCGGAACGGCCCCCCATGCACCTCTGGGGTTCGACTCGGGGCCTGCCAATGCACTGCTGGACGCCTGGCATGCGCGCCATCGCGGCGGCGCCTTCGACCCCGATGGCGCCTGGGCAGGTTCCGGCCGAGTCGACGAGACACTGCTGGCAGCCCTGCTGGAAGAGCCCTTCTTTCACCTGCCCCCGCCACGCAGCACCGGCCGAGAACTGTTCCATCTCGACTGGCTGTCAGAACATCTGCATGGCAGGGAGCGTCCCGAGGATGTGCAGGCAACGTTGGCCGAGCTGACGGCAACGAGCGTCGCCCTGGCCGTGGAGATGGCCCGGGAGCGCCTTGACGCCCCGCCGCCGGCGTTGCTGATCCCCTGCGGCGGCGGCGCCCATAATCGTGACTTGCTGAGTCGGCTGGCACGTCGCCTCCCCGACACGCCCCTGGGCGATAGCGCCGAGTGGGGTTGGCCCGCCGACTGGCTGGAAGCCGGCGCCTTCGCCTGGCTGGCCTGGCGACGCCTGGCGGGCTTGCCCGGCAACCTGCCCAGCGTTACCGGTGCCGCAGGCCCTCGCGTACTGGGCGGTGTCTTTGCCCCCTAGGAGCATCCCACGCGGAGGCGCCTCAGAAGTCGTCCTCGCTGCGCAGCGAAAGTGACCCGGCAGCCTCCTTGGCCTGATCGACTCCCTTGCTGCCCGCACCACCGCCAAACTTGATCATCATGCGCAGGTCATTGGGCGAGTCGGCATGCACCATGGCCACTTCCTCGGAAATCCTGCCCGCCGAGTGAAGGTCATAGAGCGCCTGATCGAAGGTCTGCATGCCCAGATCCCGCGAGCGGGCCATGACGTTCTTGATCTCGGAGACCTCCCCCTTGCGCACCAGGTCACCGATCAAGGGCGAGTTGAGCATGATCTCGATGGCCGGGCAGCGCCCGCCATCCTGCGTGGGCATCAGCTGCTGAGCGACGATGGCACGCAGGTTGAGCGACAGATCGAGCCATATCTGGGCATGGCGCTCGATGGGAAAGAAGTTGATGATGCGATCGAGTGCCTGGTTGGCGTTGTTGGCGTGCAGGGTGGCCAGGCAGAGGTGACCCGTCTCGGCAAAGGTCAGGGCATGCTCCATCGTCTCGCGGCTACGCACCTCGCCGATCAGGATCACATCCGGCGCCTGGCGCAGGGTGTTCTTCAATGCCACCTCAAAGGACTCGGTGTCGATACCCACCTCGCGCTGGTTGATGATCGCCTTCTTGTGCGGGTGCACATACTCGATGGGATCTTCGACACTGATGATATGACCGCCCAGCGTTTCGTTGCGCTGCTGAATCATCGACGCCAGGGTGGTCGACTTTCCGGTGCCGGTCCCCCCCACCACGAACACCAGGCCCCGCTTGTTGTTGACCAGATCACCAAGGGTGGTGGGCAGCGACAGCTCCTCCAGATGAGGAATGTCGAAGCCGATGCGGCGGATCACCATCGCCTTCTGGTTGCGCTGTTGAAAGGCGCTGACTCGAAAGCGCCCCTTGCCCTCGAAGCTGATGGCGAAGTTGGCCTCGCGCTCGGCCGCGAAACGGGCCTGCATCGACTCCGGAATGGTGACACTGACCAGCTCGTTGACCTGTTGAATGCTCAACTCCTGCTCGCCCAGGGGCGTGAGCCGTCCTGCCATCTTGAGGTTAGGGGGCGCCCCCACCGAGATCAGCAGATCCGAGGCATCCTTGTGCACCATGATACCCAGCAGCTGGTTGAGCCACTCTTGAGCCGTCATATCCCTACTCCCTCTCCCTGTATCGTTATTCTCATATGCTCTGCGCAACTGTCTGTTCAGATGATGCCCTTGGCCTTGGCCTGGGCCTCGTCACGTGCCACCACGTTGTCCGCCACCAGCTTGGCCATGGAGGCATCGAGGGTCTGCATGCCCAGGTTGCCACCGGTCTGGATGGCCGAATAGATCTGCGCCACCTTGTCCTCGCGAATCAGGTTGCGCACCGCCGAGGTGGCAATCAGGATCTCATGGGCCGCCACCCGACCACCGCCCATGCGCTTGAGCAACGCCTGGGAGACCACCGCCTGCAGCGACTCCGAGAGCATCGAGCGCACCATGGACTTCTCGTCACCGGGAAAGACATCGATGATCCGGTCGATGGTCTTGGCCGCGGAGGTGGTATGCAGGGTGCCGAACACCAGGTGACCGGTCTCGGCCGCGGTCAGCGCAAGGCGAATGGTCTCCAGGTCACGCAGCTCGCCGACCAGGATGATGTCCGGATCCTCGCGCAGGGCGCTGCGCAGCGCCGGGGCAAAGCCGAGAGTATCGCGGTGTACCTCACGCTGGTTGACCAGGCAGCGCTTGCTGCGGTGGACGAATTCCACCGGATCCTCGATGGTGAGGATATGCTCGTAGCGATGGTCGTTGATGTAGTCGATCATCGCCGCCAGGGTAGTGCTCTTGCCCGAGCCGGTGGGGCCAGTGACCAGCACCAGGCCGCGTGGCAGCATGGAGAGCTGGCGGAATGTCTGGCCCATCCCCAGATCTTCGAGGGTCAACACCTCGGTGGGGATGGTGCGGAACACCGCTCCCGCGCCACGGGCCTGGTTGAAGGCGTTGACACGGAAGCGCGAGATACCCGGCACCTCGAAGGAGAAGTCGGTCTCGAAGTACTCCTCGTAGTCGCGGCGCTGACGATCCGCCATGATGTCGTAGATCAACTTGCGGACTTCACGGTCCTCCATGGCCGGCACATTGAGCCGGCGGATATCGCCATCCACACGAATCATCGGCGGCAACCCGGCCGACAGGTGGAGGTCCGAGGCGTTCTGCTTTGCCGAGAACGCCAGCAGTTCGGTAATATCCATGCGTTTTCCCTGCTCCCGATATGGTGCGTCTTGTTGTGGGGTCCAATATGCGTGAGGTCCAGTATGACAGAGCTTGAGACATGACCGAGCCCGCAGTCTCCGAATCCCTTGCCGCTGCCCGGCAACGCCTGGCCGATGCCCTGAAGGCGGCCGGCCGCCCGGTCGCCGATGCCCGCCTGCTGGCGGTGAGCAAGACCAAGCCCGCCGCGATGATTCGTGAGGCATGGCACCTGGGCCAGCGCGACTTCGGCGAGAACTACGTCCAGGAGGCGCTGAGCAAACAGGACGAGCTAGCCGAACTCGAGGGTATCGTGTGGCATTTCATTGGCCCACTGCAATCCAACAAGAGTCGAGAGGTAGCCGAGCGCTTTTCCTGGGTCCATAGCGTAGACCGCGAGAAGGTTGCCCGGCGCCTGAACGATCAGCGCCCCGCGTCACTCGACCCGCTGAACATCTGCCTGCAGGTCAATATCAGCGCCGAACCCTCCAAGTCGGGAGTGAGTCTCGCCGAGTTGCCCGCGCTGGCCGAGGCGGTGCTGAACCTGCCGCGACTCCGCCTGCGCGGAGTGATGGCGATCCCCGCTCCGGCCAAGGGACTGGAGGCCCAGCGTGCCCCCCTGGCCCGGCTACGCGAGGCCCTTGAAGAGCTCCGTGAGCGCTTCCCCGAGGCGCCGCTGGATACCCTCTCCATGGGCATGAGCGACGACCTGGAGGCCGCCGTGATGGAGGGCGCCACACTGGTACGCCTGGGCACCGCCATCTTCGGAGCAAGACAACGACATGAGTGACCCAATGCCGCGGTCGCCGGTGGCGGCCACCCATCCCGAATAGCACACCATCCCGAATAGCACAGGACCTCCCCATGGCAAATCGAGTCACCTTTATCGGCGCCGGCAACATGGCCGGCGCCATCATCGGCGGCATGATCGACAGCGGCTACAGCGCCGGCGATATCACCGCCACCTCTCCCGATGACACCATGCTGGCTCCTCTGCGTGAGCGTCTCGGCATCAATACCGCCACCGACAACGCCGCGGCGGTGAGCGATGCCGACGTGGTGGTGCTGGCGGTCAAGCCACAGATCATGCATCAGGTTTGCGAGGGGCTGCGCGAGGCCATCCAGGCGCGTCGGCCGCTGATCGTCTCGGTCGCCGCCGGCCTGCCCGCCGCGACCCTCGAGCGCTGGCTGGGCGGTGACCTGCCGCTGGTACGCTGCATGCCCAACACCCCCTCGCTGGTCGGCGCCGGTGCCGCCGGGCTCTACGCCAATGCCAGGGTCGACGAGACGCAACGGCAACAGGCCAGCGAGCTGATGGAGGCCGTGGGGCTGGTGGAGTGGGTAGACGATGAGGCACTGCTGGACGCCGTCACCGCCGTATCCGGCAGCGCGCCCGCCTACTTCTTCCTGATGTTCGAGGCCATGGAAGAGGCCGGCATCCACCAGGGGCTTCCCGCCGAGACCGCTCGCCGACTGGCGATGCAGACCGCCTTTGGTGCGGCGAAGATGGCCATGGCCAGCGACAAGACGCCGGCCGAGCTCAAGCGCAACGTGATGTCACCCGGTGGCACCACCGAGCGTGCCATCGAGCACCTGGAGCAGGCCGGCCTGCGCACCACCCTGGCCGAGGCCATGGACGCCTGTTCGGCTCGCGCCCGCGAGATGGCCGACGAACTCGACAAGAACTGAGCGGCGGCGTGTCGACACGCCACCCAACTTCAAGCCAATTCTGAGGAGAGCCCATATGGGCAGCCAACTGGGCAACGCCGGCCTGATGCTGGTCAACACCCTGATCAATATCTACATCTTCTTGTTGATGCTGCGCTTTCTGCTGCAGGCATCTCGGGCCGACTACTTCAACCCCATCAGCCAGTCGGTGGTCAAGGTCACCCAACCGGCGGTGCGCCCCTTCCAGAGCTTCCTGGGGCCGGTGATGGGCCGCTTCGACCTGGCCACCCTGGCCTGCGGTCTGGTGATCAAGGCGGTCGGCATCGTGCTTATCCTGCAGATCGCCGGGTTCGGCCTGCCATCCATCACCGGGGTGGCCATCGGCGCCGTGGCGGCGCTGGCCAACGCCATTCTCAAGATCTACTTTTTCGCCCTGATCGTGATGATCATCCTCAGCTGGGTTGCGCCCAACGCCAGCCACCCAGGAGCCCTGCTGGTAATGCAGCTGCTCGAGCCGATCATGGCACCGGTGCGCAAGGTGATACCGCCGCTGGGCATGATCGACCTGTCACCGATCTTCGTCTTCATCGCCATCAGCCTGATCGATGGTATCGTGGTGGCCTCGCTAACCCGAGCCGCCGGGATCGCCGGGGCCCTGGTAGGCCTCTGACGACAGCGGCGAACCCTGCAACGACTGGACATGGAAGGACCAATGCCCGAGATCGCACGCGACTCGGTCGGCCTGGTGACGCCTCAGACGGCGCACTTCGACGACCCCCTGGACCTGGCCTGCGGCATGACACTGCCGGCCTACGACCTCGTCTACGAGACCTACGGCACCCTCAACGCCGAGCGCTCCAACGCCGTGCTGATCTGTCATGCGCTCTCCGGCCATCACCACGCCGCCGGTTACCACGACGTCGAGGAGCGCAAGCCGGGCTGGTGGGATGCGCATATCGGTCCCGGCAAGTCCATCGACACCGAGCGTTTCTTCGTGGTCTCGCTCAACAACCTGGGCGGCTGCCACGGCAGCACCGGCCCCAACAGCATCAATCCGGCGACGGGTCGCCTGTGGGGACCGGAGTTCCCCATGGTGACTGTGAGCGACTGGGTCCACAGCCAGGCCCGCCTGGCCGACCGCCTGGGGATCACGCGCTTCGCCGCGGTCATCGGCGGTAGCCTGGGCGGGATGCAGGCACTGCAGTGGACCCTGAGCTACCCCGAACGCGTCGGCAGCGCCGCGGTCATCGCCGCCACACCCAAGCTGTCAGCCCAGAACATCGCCTTCAACGAGGTGGCGCGCCAGGCCATCCGCTCCGACCCCGAGTTCCACGACGGCTGGTACGCCGAGCATTCGGCGATACCCCGACGCGGGCTCAAGCTGGCACGCATGGTGGGGCATATCACCTACCTCTCGGAAGATGCCATGGGCCACAAGTTCGGCCGCGACCTGCGTAGCCATGACTTCAACTTCGGCTACGACGTCGAGTTCCAGGTCGAGTCCTACCTGCGCTACCAGGGCGACACCTTCTCAACCTCCTTCGACGCCAACACCTACCTGCTGATGACCAAGGCGCTGGACTACTTCGACCCGGCAGCGGCACATGGCGGTGACCTGGCCCGCGCCCTCGCCCCGGCCCGCTGCCCCTTCCTGGTAGCCAGCTTCACCACCGACTGGCGCTTTCCGCCCTCGCGCTCCAGGGAGCTGGTCGATGCCCTGATCCGCGCCGGCAAGCCAGTCAGCTACGCCAACATCGAATCGAGTCACGGCCACGACGCCTTTCTGATGCCCGAGCCCCGCTACCAGGCGGTGTTTGCTGCCTTCATGTCGCGGGTGGCTCGGGACCTGGGGCTGGAGGAACGCCCATGAATCGCCCGGACCTCAAGCTGATCCATGAGTGGGTGCCGGCCGGCGCCCATATCCTCGACCTGGCCTGCGGAGATGGCACCCTGCTGGCGACCCTGGCCCGCAGCAAGGGGGTGACCGGCTACGGCCTGGAGATCGACCCCGAAGGCATCACCGCCTGTATCGCCAAGGGAGTCAATGTCATAGAACAGAACCTCGACGACGGGCTGGCCAACTTCGATGATGGTGCCTGTGACCTGGTGGTAATGACCCAGGCCCTGCAGGCCCTGCGCCGTCCCGACCTTGCCCTCGACGAGATGCTGCGGGTGGCCGGCGAGGCGATCATCACCTTCCCCAATTTCGCCTACTGGCGCCACCGTGTCCATCTGGGCATCCGTGGCTACATGCCGGTCTCCAAGTCACTGCCTCACGCCTGGTACGACACGCCCAACATTCACCTCTCGACCTTCAACGACTTTGAACAACTCTGCCGCGACAAGGGTCTGATCATCGTCGACCGAGCAGTGGGCATCGGCGACCACGAGGGCCACTGGACCTCGCGGCTGTGGCCCAACCTGTTCGGCGAGATCGCCATCTTCCGGGTCGCCCGCGGCTGACCAGGAAGGGTCCAGTGAATGACGGCAAGAGGGGTAAGCGCATGACGCGAGGCATCCTGTCCGCCCTGCTCGCGGGCACTCTGGCACTGCTGGCCGGCACCGCCGCCGCCCAGCAGTTCGAGCAGATAGGCGACGTCCAGATTCACTACAGCGCGGTGAGCACCAGCTTCCTGCCCGAGGCGGTGGCGCGTGAACACCAGATCCAGCGCAGCCCGGCGCTGGCGCTGCTCAACGTCAGCGTGCTTGAGGAGCGTGAGGACGGCACCACCCGCAACGTGCCCGCCAGGGTCGATGGTCGGGTCGGCGGCATCGGCGAGAATGACGACGGCCGGCCGCTGAGCTTCCGCACCCTGCGCATCGGCGACACCCCCTCCCAGGTGGCGGTGTTTCGTATCGACGACGGGGCGCCGATGCGCTTCGACCTGGAGGTGTTCCACGACCGCAACGCCGAACCGGCCCAGGTGCAGTTTATCCAGCGCTTCTATATCGACCGTTAGCGGCCGAGATGCGGCGTCGGCCGCCGCACGCTCGACGCTTCCTCAGCCACTGAAGCGGCGCTCGAGTGCCACCGGCAATTCGACATCCAGATGGATATCGACAGGCCTTCCGTCACGTCGCTGCACCCGGCAGCGCTGCGCCAGCACCTCAACGCCGTTTGCCGCTGCCTCGCGCAGGGTAGCCGCATAGGCGGGATCAAGGTGCTCGGCGGGAGCCACGTCGGGGATCCCCTCGTGGGCCACGCAGAACAGCAGCACCGCACGCTGCCCCGCCTGCGTCAGGGCCATCAGTGCCTCCAGGTGCTTTTTGCCCCGCTCGCTCACCGCATCCGGAAAATAGCCGTGCCCATCGGGCTCCCTGAGCGTCACCTGCTTGACCTCCACGAAGGCCGTGCCACGCTCGGGATCGTCGAGCCGGAAGTCGATCCTCGAAGCCTTCTCTCCCTGAGTGGCAACCGCAACCTCACGCCGCAGTTCGGCATACCCGGCGAGCGCCGGGACCCGCCCGGCACGCAGCGCCCCCTCGACGATGCGGTTGGCCCGCCCGGTCTGCACCGAGGCCATCGCCAGGCTGCCATCGGGCTGAGGCAGCTCGATCAGCTCCCAGGTCCAGGCCAGCTTGCGTTTCGGGTTGTCGCTGGGCGATAGCCAGACCCGGCAACCCGGAATGTTCACCGCTCGCATGGAGCCGGTATTGGGGCAGTGAGCCACCACTTCGCGGCCATCGTCGAGAAGCACATCGGCCAGGAAGCGCTTGTAGCGGCGCAACAGTACGCCTGGCACCAACTCGGGATACGCCATGTCCACCATCTACTGGCGCGCCAGGAAGCGTTCGAGTCGGCTCACCGCCTCCTCCAGCCGCTCGACGCCGGTTGTGAAGGCAATACGCACATGCCGCTCGCCGCCCTGCACGGCGAAGTCTACTCCCGGCGTGATGGCGACATTCTCCTCCTCCAGCAGGCGCTGGCAGAAGGCCTGGCTATCGTGGCTATAGCGGGAAATATCCAGCCACAGGTAGAAGGCCCCCTGGGGCGGCAGCGAGGGAGTGAGGTCGAGCCGCGAAAGTCCGGCCAGCAACGCATCCCGGCGGTGTCCCAGCTCGACTCGGCGCTCCTCGAGAATGGCGCGACAGTCGGGCGCGAAAGCGGCCAGGGCAGCATGCTGGGCCGGAGTAGGGGCGGCCAGGAAGACGTTCTGGGCCAGCCGCGTCAGCGGCTCGACCGCCTCCTCGGGCGCCAGCAGCCACCCCAGGCGCCAGCCGGTCATGCCGAAGTACTTGGAGAAGCTGTTGACCACGAAGGCATCGGGAGTGACCGAGGCCACCGAGAGGGGTTCGAGGTCAAAGCAGAGGCCCTGGTAGATCTCGTCCACCAGCAGATGACCGCCGCGACCGGCCACGGTCTCGGCCACCGCTGCCAGTTGGCCGGCATCCAGCATATGACCGGTAGGGTTGGAGGGCGTCGCCAGCATCGCCAACCGCGTTGTCTCCTGCCAGTGGGACTCGACCAGACCGGCATCCAGCTGCCAGCCACTCTCCGGCCCGACCGGCACGACATCCACCTCGGCCCCGGCCAGGGCCATGAAGTGGCGGTTGCAGGGATAGTTGGGATCGGCCATCAGCACCCGGTCACCGGGCCCGGCCAGCAGCTGGCTGGCCAGCAGCAGCGCGCCGGAAGCGCCGGGTGTGACCAGGATGCGTCGCGGGTCCACCTCGGCATCGAAGTGGTCCGCGTAGTGGCCTGCGATCGCCTCGCGCAGGGCTGGTATCCCAGCCGCCGGCGTGTAGCGGGTGTGGCCCGCCGCCAGGGCGGCCCGGCCAGCGGCGACCACCGGCTCGGGGGTCGGGAAGTCCGGCTCGCCAACCTCCAGATGGATCACATCATGGCCGGCCGCCTCACGGGCCTGGGCAGTTTCCAGCAGGCTCATCACCCGAAAGGGGGCGACCTGATCGATTCGGGGGCTCCAGGCCATGGCAAGACTCCTGTCGTTGGGCCACCATGCCAGGGAGTCAATCCTCCCACGGCACGGTCAAAGAGTGGTGTCACTGAGGGCCTAGTGTAGCGACTTTGGTGGCAAGATCGCAGTCATATGCCCAGCCGAGCTTGCAAAGATAGGGTTTATCGGCTAAACAAGCATGCCTTTGGCGTGAGATATCTTGCCAGGTGGCGAGTATCGATCAGCAGTCACACCAGTAACGAGGCAGCACCATGCCAGGAGGCAGCACCATGCCAGTAGCCGACAAGAAAACGGAAGCTCCCGAGAAGTTCACCCCCTACGAACCGGCGGCGGGTGAGGAGTACATGAACGAGAAGCAGCTGGAGCATTTCCGACAGATCCTGCTGGGCTGGAAACAGGATCTCATGGAAGAGGTGGACCGCACCGTGCGCCATCTGCAGGAGGAGGCGAACAACTACGCCGATCCGGCCGATCGCGCCACCCAGGAGGAGGGCTTCAGTCTTGAGCTACGCACCCGGGACCGCGAGCGCAAGCTGCTCAAGAAGATCAACGAGACGCTCGACATGATCGACGAGGACGACTACGGCTTCTGCGAGGCCTGCGGCGTCGAGATCGGCATTCGCCGGCTGGAAGCCCGTCCCACGGCCACCCTGTGCGTGGACTGCAAGACGCTGGCCGAGCTCAAGGAAAAGCAGCTGGGCGGCTGATCCGGCTATGCCGGTGCTGTGGCTGATCCTTCATGACGGGCACCCCAGGGTGCCCGTCTGCGCATCTGACGCCTGGAAACCTGCATGAGCCTCTACCGCGGACGCTTCGCCCCCACCCCTTCAGGACCACTGCACTTCGGCTCGCTGATTGCGGCCCTGGCCAGCTTTCTGGATGCCCGGCAGGCCGGTGGCGAGTGGCTGTTGCGCATCGAGGATATCGACCCGCCACGCTGCCCGGCCGGTGCCGCCGACGAGATCCAGCGCCAGCTGGAGGCCTTTGGACTGCAGTGGGACGGTCCCGTACTCTGGCAGCATGCCCGCGATGACGCCTATCAGGCCGCCCTCGAACGCTTGACCGATCAGGGTCTCGCCTATCCCTGCAGCTGCTCACGCAAGCAGTGGCGTGACCACCCCATCTACCCCGGCTGGTGCCGCCACGGTGTCCGTGACCCCGGCAAGCCGTTGGCCTGGCGACTACGCAGCGACCGGGGGCTGCGCCCGGTGGTATGGCAGGACCGGCTGTTTGGCGAACAGCGCTTCGACCCGGCCCGACTCGGCGACGTGGTACTCAAGCGCAAGGATGGCCTGTGGGCCTACCAGCTCGCCGTGGTGGTGGATGATGCCGACCAGGGCATCAATAACGTCGTACGCGGTTTCGACCTGCTCGACAACACCCCCTGGCAGCGCCAGCTGCAGCACGCCCTGGGTGCCGCCACGCCCGGCTACCTGCATCTGCCGCTAATCATCGGTGAAGGTGGCCAGAAGCTTTCCAAGCAGAACCTCGCCCCTGCGCTGCCCACCCGGGACGCCGCGGTACGCCCGCTGCTGCATGCCGCCCTGAAGGCGCTCGACCAGGCGCCGCCGGAGACGCTTGCCACCGCCCCCGTGACCGAGCAGCTCGCCTGGGCCGTGGAGGCCTGGTCGGTGGGGCGCATTCAGCCCCGGGCCGAACGGCCCCTCGCCGACAATCGGGTCACGGCGTCGTGATGGAGAAGGAGGTGCCATGTACGTCTATCGACTGATGCTGTTCCTGGTATTCATCGGCTATCTGCTCTCGCCGCTGATGATGAGCGGTTGGGCCACTCCCGACGTGGCCTGGTACCGACCCTTCATCATCTGGGGCGTGCTGATCGCCCTGACCCTGTGGCTGGAGCAGAAGAGGAAGCTCGATGAACGCTAGCCTGATCGGCATGCTCGGCGTGGGTGCCGGCTTCCTGATGCTGCTCTGGCTCTGCGCACTGGCCGTGGAGCGGGGCTGGATTTCCACGCATATCACCCGCCACCCGCTCGTCTACGTTCTGGCGCTGGGAGTCTATGCCAGTGCCTGGGCGATCTATGGCAGCCTGGAGCTGGCCGCCACCTCCGGTTACGGCTATCTGACCTACTACCTGGGCATGGCCGGCGCCTTCCTACTGGCCCCGGTACTGCTGGTGCCGATCCAGCGCATGGTACGCACCCATCAGCTGGCCTCGCTGGCCGACCTCTTCGCCTTTCGCTATCGCTCGCGCTGGGTCGGCACCCTGATCACCCTGGTCAGCCTGCTGGCGGTGCTACCCCTGCTGGCCCTGCAGGTGCAGACCATGGGCAACGCCATCTATCTGATGACCGGCGCCGCTTCTCCGGCCACGCTGGCGCTGGCCTTCTGTGTACTGCTGGCGGTGTTCGACATGACCTTCGTGGGGCGACGCCAGCGTATCGACGGACAACACGACAGCCTGCTGGCCGTGATGGCGCTCTCCTCGCTGATCAAGCTGCTTGCCATGCTGGGCCTCGGTGGCTTCGCGCTGTTCGCAATCTTCGATGGGCCCGCCGATGTTCAGGCATGGCTGGAGGGCCCGGGCCAGGCCTTCCAATCCAGTGTGGTCCAGACCGACCCGGCACACTGGCGTTCACTGCTGCTGCTGTTCTTCGCCGGTCTGCTGATGCCGCATATCTTCCATCTGGTCTTTACCGAGACCCGCTCCCGCCACACCCTGCTGCAGGCCAGCTGGGCGCTGCCGCTGTTCCTGCTGTTGATGGCGCTACCGGTACCGCTGATCCTGTGGGCCGGCCAGCGCCTGGGGGTCGATGCCATCTTCGACACCGGCTACCTGGCGTTCGGCCTCTCCGAGTCCCTGCCCCTGAAGGCCCTGGCCTTCCTCGCCGGGCTGGCCGCCACCAGCGCCACTACCCTGCTGATCGCCCTGGCGCTGTCGGGCATGCTGACCAACCATGTCTTTCTGGTGGCACACCCCCCCGAGGCCCACCATGACCTCTACCGCTGGCTACGTTGGCTGCGCCGCGGCCTGGTTGCCGCGGTGGTGCTCGGCGGCTGGCTGTTCTATCGCATCGTCGGCGTGCACCACGACCTGACCAGCCTCGGGCTGGCGGCCTTCGTGGGCATGGCGCAGTGTCTCCCCGGCCTTCTGGCCCTGCTCTACTGGCCGGGCGCCAACCGGCGCGGCATGGTGGCGGGGCTGGTCGTCGGGGTGGGTGTATGGCTCTCGGGGCTATGGGTGCCCCTGCTGACCGGGCTCCCCGCCCTGGCCATCATTCCTCCCGGGCTCGAGGCGCTGAGTGGCGAGCCGGCCTGGTACACGGTGACCCTGGTCTCCCTGGCAAGCAACGCCATGGTCCTTATCGTGGTCTCTCTGGCCACCCCGACATCCGAAGGGGAGCGTGCCGCCGCCGAGGCCTGCTCGGTGGATGCGGTGATCCGCCCCAAGCGCCTGCCGCTGGAGGTCGCCAGCGGCGAAGAGTTCAAGCCGCACCTGGCCCGCGCGCTGGGTGAGTCGGTGGCGAGACGCGAGGTCGACCGCGCCCTGGATGACCTCGGCCTCTCACCGCTGGACGGCCGCCCCTACGCGTTGCGCCGGCTCCGCGACCGCCTGCAGGCCAACCTCTCCGGACTGATGGGCCCCTCGGTGGCCCAGGACATCGTCGACCGCTATCTGCCCTACCGCCAGGGAGGCCCCGGGGCCACCGAAGATATCCACTTCGTGGAGAGTCGCCTGGAGGCCTACCGCTCGCGGCTTACCGGCCTGGCACGGGAACTCGACGGCCTGCGCCGCTACCATCGACGCACTCTCACGCGACTCCCCGTGGGGCTATGCGCCTTCGGCGAGGATGGCGAGCTGCTGATGTGGAACGATGCGCTGGCCCGCCTCTCGGGCATCGAGGGCAGCGGTGTCGTGGGCGCCAGGCGTGAGAGTCTGCCAGCTCCCTGGAACGAGTTGCTGGGGCGCATCATCGCCGAGCCCGAAAGCCAGCTCTACAAGCACCCCGTCACTCTCGACGGCACCACCCGCTATCTCAGCCTGCACAAGGCCGCCCTGGAGGGCAGCCACAGCGAGCCCGGCGGCATGGTGATCCTGATCGAGGATCACAGCGAGATGAAATGGCTGGAGGATGAGCTGGTCCACGCCGCCCGGCTGGCTTCCATCGGACAGCTGGCCGCCGGCGTGGCTCACGAGATCGGCAACCCCATCACCGGTATCTCGTCGTTGGCGCAGAACCTGCGCTACGAGGCCGATGATCCCGAGGTGGTGGAGACCACCGAGCAGATCCAGCAGCTCACCGATCGCGTCTCGCGCATCGTCTCCTCTCTGGTGGGCTTCGCCCATGGTGGTCGCCACCTCGCCGGCCGTGAGCTCGTCGCGGTGTCCATTGCCGAGGTGGTCGACGAAGCCATTCACTTGATCCACCTGGCCCGCTCGAGGGAGGATGTGCGCTTCGACAATCGCTGTTCTCGGGAGGCGTGCGTGGAGGGCGACGCCCAGCGTCTGCTGCAGGTGATGGTCAACCTGCTGGGCAACGCTCGCGATGCCAGCGGCCCGGGAGACAGTGTGACCATCGAGACCGTCCCGGAAGGATCAGGGGTGAGGGTCAGTGTCACCGACGAGGGCGCCGGCATCGACCCCAGCGTCCGCGACCACCTCTTCGAGCCCTTCACGACCACCAAGCCCCCCGGCGAAGGCACCGGTCTCGGCCTGCCGCTGGTCTACAGCATCGTTGCCGAACATCACGGCACCCTGGACGTCGAGTCACCGCTGCCGGAAAGCGAGGGCGGCACTCGCATCAGCCTGTGGCTGCCACGTCACCAGAAGGAGGGTGAGAGACCCCGATGAGCCGGATCCTGATCGTAGAAGACGAAGCCATCATCCGCAGTGCGCTGCGCCGCCTGCTCGAACGCCACGACTACCGAGTTGAGGAGGCCGGCTCGGTCGCCGAGGCCATGGCCCTGGATCCGCAACGCTTCGACCTGGTGATCAGCGACCTGCGCCTGCCTGGCGAGCCCGGCACCGAACTGATCACCCGCGCCGCTCCGGTAGCGGTGCTGATCATGACCAGCTACGCCAGCATGCGCTCCGCCGTGGACGCCCTCAAGCTGGGTGCCGTGGACTATGTGGCCAAGCCCTTCGACCACGATGAACTGCTCGAGACCGTGGCCCGTGTGCTGCACCAGCAGGGCAGCCTGCAAGCCACTCCCCCCGATATCGCCGATCCAGGCGGCCAGGCACGGCCGATGATCGGCAACTGCGAGGCGATGCAACGGGTCTACGCACGGATCAGCAAGACCGCTCCGGCCGATGTCACCGTGCTGGTCCAGGGCGAGTCCGGCACCGGCAAGGAGCTGGTGGCCCGCGCCCTGCACCAGCAGAGCAAGCGAGCCCAGGCACCGCTGATCTGTGTCAACTGCGCGGCGATTCCCGAGCCGCTGATCGAGTCGGAGCTGTTCGGCCACGAGAAGGGAGCCTTCACCGGCGCCAGTGCGGCACGCACCGGCCTGGTGGAGGCCGCCGACGGTGGCACCCTGTTCCTCGACGAGATCGGGGAGCTGCCTCTGGATGCCCAGGCCCGGCTGCTGCGAGTGCTTCAGGAGGGTGAAATCCGCAAGATCGGCTCGGTGGAGACTCGTCACGTCGATGTGCGCCTGATCGCCGCCACACACCGCGACCTCCAGGCCCTGTCGAAGACCGGTGAATTCCGCCTCGACCTCTACTACCGCCTCAATGTCATGCAGATCGATCTGCCGCCCCTCCGCGAGCGGGAGGACGATGTGCTGCTGATCGCCGACGCCCTGCTGGAAAAGGCCTGTCGGCGCCATGAGCGCGGGGGGCTGCGTCTCTCCCGCGCCGCCCGCGACGAGATCCGTCACTACCCCTGGCCCGGCAACGTTCGCGAGCTGGAGAATGCCCTGGAACGTGGCGTGATCCTGGCCGAAGGCCATCTGATTCACCCCGACGACCTGGGCCTCACCGCGGCCTCCGGTGCCCCCCCGCTGTCGCGCCGCGCCGCCCCCACTCAGCAAGCCCCCGCCCCCGAAAAGGCGGATAGCGTCGCTAGCGCCCCTGTGGATGACCTCTCCCTGGAGGACTATTTTCAGCACTTCGTGCTCGAGAACCAGGACCATATGAGCGAGACCGAGCTGGCCCACAAGCTCGGCATCAGCCGCAAGTCGCTATGGGAGCGCCGACAACGCCTCGGCATCCCGCGCAAGAAGAGCTCCCGCCGCAAGACCGACTGACTCTAGCCAGGGCCAGTCGACCCTGACCCCAAGTCCTCTTCGACCAAGGTGCAAGACCGGCTTGCGGCCCGAGATTGGCACACCGAGCCACGCGTCCGCCCTCCCCACGCACCATTTGTTACCGTCCCACACAGAACATGCCCGATTACTGCACCATCGGGGTAACACTCAGCCCCTCAGCAAAAGCTCCCATTTGATAACCACCATGCAACATATTGATTTTATGAAGATAAAAAGATAATGGCATGCCATCTGCAACATACATAGCAAGAAAAACAAGTTCCGGCGTCATTCGCTGCCCGCCACAACAACGGCCACAACAACAACAGCGCAGCCCGGATGACACAGGCCCACCACAACAATGCCAAGAGGCGTGGGCCAGTGCCGCTACAGGCACGACATCAACAAGAACAACACAGTGACGTGCCCGGCACCTCGAGCCCAACAACAACAGCAAAATACGAGGCACCGGAAAAATCAGGACGCGACGCGCCAGCCCCGCCCACAACAAGAACAACGGGCCCGCGAGGCGCACCCCCGGAAACAACACCAATACGCCGGGGGAAGGCAGACTCACTGCCGTCGTGGTTGGATTATTGTTTTGAATACGAGGCGGTCTCCACCGGGAGCGCCAACAAGGATAACAACACTGCTTGCCTGAACTCCTTGGTGACTGTGGTGCGTATTCAAGGCGATGTGCCATCACGAAGAAGAAACAGCCGCATGGACGCTGCAACGCTGCTTGAGGGGGAGGCCATTGGCCTCCCCCTTCTACGTTCGGGTATCGAAAATACGTGTTCGGGTATCGGAAGTGCGAGTGAGACGGAGAAGCCCCGATGCTATGCAAGCTCCTGGGGGTCCGCTACACTCAATGCCTTTGCACGTTTACCACGAGCTTTCTCCGCCCTGCGAGTCGATATCGCCGCATGTTCAAAGGATTTACCCGTTTTCTGCAGAGTCCCGGCGAGAGCCTGAAGTCACTGTTCGGTACCGGGGCCGCCGCCGGCGTACCCGAGGTTCGCGTCATTCCACGCGAGGAGCACCCGGTATCGCGTCAGCATCTCAGCGATGCGGCCCTCAAGGTTCTCTATCGGTTGCACAACGCCGGCTTCGAGGCCTATCTCGTCGGTGGCTGTATCCGTGACTCCCTGCTGGGGCGCATGCCGAAGGACTTCGATGTGGCTACCGATGCCACACCGGAAGAGGTCAAGGGACTGTTCCGCAACTCACGGATCATTGGCCGCCGCTTCCGGATCGTCCATGTGCGCTTCGGCCGCGAAGTCATCGAAGTCACCACTTTCCGTGGCAAGCCCGGTGACGACCACGCCGACCATATTGCCCAGCAGTCCGACGACGGCCTGCTGCTGCGCGACAACGTCTGGGGCGATGTTCAGGAAGATGCCCTGCGCCGCGACTTCACCATCAACGCCCTCTATTACAGCATCGCCGACTTCTCTATCCACGACTTCGCCGATGGTGTTCACGATATCCAGGCACGTACCCTGCGCCTGATCGGCGACCCGGCAACCCGTTATCGTGAGGACCCGGTGCGCATGCTGCGGGCCGTACGCTTTGCCGCCAAGCTCGACTTCCAGCTGGCTCCGGCCACCGAGGCGCCGATCCACGAGCTTGCCCCCCTGCTGCTGCAGATCCCGCCGGCACGCCTGTTCGACGAGGTACTCAAGCTGTTCATGGCCGGGTACGGCGTCGAGACCTTCCGTCTGCTGCGCCACTACGGCCTGTTCGAGATGCTGCTGCCCGAGGCCGCCGAGGCCATGGACGAGCGACCCTGGGCCGGGCGACTGGTCGAGGAGGCCCTGGCCAGCACGGATCGCCGCATCCATGAGGAGCGCCCGGTGACGCCGGCCTTCCTGTTCGCCGCCATGCTCTGGCCACCGGTGGTGCTTCGCCAGGCCGAACAGGAGGCCAATGGGCTGCCGCCGATCCCCGCCCTGCAGGCTGCTGCCCAACAGGTGATCTCGCGCCAGCTCCAGCATGTGTCGATTCCTAAGCGCTTCAGCATGCCCATGCGCGATATCTGGGACCTCCAGCAGCGCCTGCCCCTGCGACGCGGCCGCCGAGTGTTCCAGACTCGAGAGCATCCGCGCTTCCGCGCCGCCTACGACATGCTGCTGCTACGCGAAGCCGCCGGTGAGCTGACCCCCGGCCTCGGCGACTGGTGGACCGACTTCCAGAATGCCGATGAACACGAACAGGCTCGCCTGCTCGACCGGGTCGGCGCCAACCCCGCCGGCAGTGGCAAGCCCGGCCGCAAGCGGCGTCGCCGCCGTCGCAAGCCTCGCGACAACAACGGCGGTGGCTCGGAGACATGAGCCTGCAGCGCGCCTGGGTCGGTCTGGGCAGCAATCTCGAGAGCCCCCGCCGACAGATCGAGTCGGCCATCGAGGCGCTCGATCGGCTGCCGCTGACCCACCGCGTGGCCACCTCGCCCCTGTATGCCAGCCGTCCCGTCGGCCCCCAGGACCAGCCCGACTTCATCAATGCCGTAGCCTGCCTGGAAACACGCCTCTCGCCACTCGCACTGCTCGACCAGCTGCAGGCCCTGGAACAGCGCCACCGCCGCGTACGGGCTCGCCGCTGGGGTCCCCGCACCCTCGACCTGGATCTGCTACTGTTCGGGGACAGCACCCTGTGCCTGCCTCGTCTTACGGTGCCACACCCGGAGATGACTCGGCGCGCCTTCGTGCTGGTGCCACTGCTGGCCGTTGATGCGCGACTGCGCCTCCCCGACGGGCGACGGCTGGCTGACCTGGATGCCATGCAGGCCGACAACCTCTCGAGTGAAGTGTTACCGCTCGAGGAGGGGTGACCGTCAGAAAGTGTTACCCATCGACACAGCATGCCCATTCGGGTAACAATCGTGGGTTACACGGGGCGGCACTCCACGCCGCGACCCGACGTCATAACCGAGAGAGCACGCCATGAAACCCATCACCCTGAGCACGCTGCAGGCCTACAAGCGCGCCGGTGACACCTTCAGCTGCCTGACCGCCTACGACGCCTCCTTCGCCAGGGCCGCCAGCGATGCCGGCATCGACGTACTGCTGGTGGGCGACTCCCTGGGCATGGTCCTGCAGGGCCATACCAGCACCCTGCCGGTTACGCTGGAGGAGATCTGCTATCACACTCGCTGCGTGGCTCGTGGCAAGGGCGCCAGCCTGCTAATGGTCGACCTGCCCTTCATGGGCAATGCCAGCCAGGAGCGGCTGCTGGAAAACGCCGGCGAACTGATGCGCGCCGGGGCCGAGCTGGTCAAGGTGGAGGGCGAGGCATGGATGGCCGACGGCATCCGTGAGCTGACCCGCCGGGGCGTGCCGGTATGTGCCCACCTGGGACTGACACCACAGACCGTCTATCAGCTGGGTGGCTACAAGGTGCAAGGCCGCGATGCCGACCGAGCCAGCCAGATCCTCGAGGACGCCCGCACCCTGGTAGAGGCCGGCGCCTCTGTCATCCTGCTGGAGTGCGTGCCGGCCGATCTGGGCCGCACCATCACCGAGGCCCTCGACGTCCCGGTGATCGGCATCGGCGCCGGCCCCGACACCGATGGCCAGATTCTGGTCATGCACGACCTGCTGAACGTCACCCCGGGCCGCAAGCCACGCTTCGTCAAGAACTTCATGGCCGAGGCCGAAGACATCCATGGCGCCTTTCGTCGCTACCACGAGGACGTCAAGGCAAGGCGATTCCCCGCCGAGGAGCACTGTTTTTGACTTTGGTTGTGAACTTTAATTTTTAACTTCGGTTTCTCAGCCTCAGTTTTCAAGAAACGTTGTTTACTACCGCTTCTAGCCGGAACCTTGTCATGCGTACCCTGAGAGACATTCCCGCCCTGCGCGAAACGCTGGGCGATGCCCGTCGGCGCGGCGACCGCGTCGCCCTGGTGCCCACCATGGGCAATCTGCACGAAGGCCACCTGGCCCTGGTCGCTGCCGCCCGCCAGCGGGCCGAGGTGGTGGTCGCCACCATCTTCGTCAACCCATTGCAGTTCGGTCCCGGCGAAGACCTCGACGCCTATCCGCGCACCCTCGCGGAGGATCAGGCGCGGCTCGAGGGGGCCGGTTGTGACCTGCTCTTCACCCCGGACACCGACACCCTCTATCCACGAGGCCTGGAAGCCCAGACCCGCATCGTGGTGCCCGAAGTGACCGAGGGATTGTGTGGGGCCTCGCGTCCTGGGCACTTCGATGGTGTCTCCACGGTAGTCGGCATGCTCTTCAACCTGGTGCAACCCGACCTCGCCTGCTTCGGCGAGAAGGACTACCAGCAACTGGCGGTGATCCGACGCCTGGTCGCCGACCTGCACCTTCCCATCGAGATTCTCGGCGTGCCCATCGTGCGTGCCGAGGACGGCCTGGCGCTCTCCTCGCGCAACGGCTACCTGAGTGCCGAGCAGCGCCGCATCGCCCCGCACCTCTACGCCACCCTCTGCAAGCTGCGCGATACGCTGGAGTCCGGAGGGGAGGCATCCGTCGGCCTGGAGCACGGATGGGCAGAGCTGAGGGAGGCCGGCTTCGACCCGGACTACCTGGAGCTGCGCGCCGCCGACCTCAGCCCCGTGACCGCCTCGACCCGTGAAGCGGTACTGCTGGCCGCCGCCCGTCTCGGCCCTACCCGGCTGATCGACAATCTCGTCCTGAACCTGCCGCAATGATGCGGCCCAACCGGAGGATGCCGTCTCGATGTATACCGTCATGCTGAAGGCCAAGCTGCATATGGCCCGCGTCACCCACGCCGTGCTCGACTACGAGGGCTCCTGTGCCATCGACGGTGAGCTGCTCGACATGTCCGGCATCCGCGAAAACGAGCAGATCCAGATCTACAATGTCGCGAACGGTCAGCGTTTTACCACCTACGCGATTCGCGCCGAAGAGGGCTCCCGAGTGATCTCGGTAAATGGTGCCGCCGCCCATCTCGCCGGTGAAGGCGACCGCGTGATCATCTGCGCCTACGCCCACTACAGCGACAGCGAGCTGGACGCTCACCAACCCGCCCTGGTCTACCTCCAGGAAGGCAACCGGGTCAGCCACACCAGCCACGCCATTCCCGTTCAGATGGCCTGAGCAGCAAACGGCATCCCCGGCCTCGACGCCGGGTTGCCCCCTCTCGAACGTTTACCACCAAAGAGCGGCACGCAAACATTGCGGCACCGCACAAGACTCCCCTATGCTGAAGACCCCGGTCGTGTCCGGCAATTGTGACAGGGCCGTAAGCTCGTCTTTCCAGCAAGGAGAGTGCTCCCATGCAAGAAGTGGTTATCGTTGCCGCCCGCCGCACCGCTGTCGGCGCATTTGGCGGCTCCCTGGCCGGCATCCCAGCCAGCGACCTCGGCGCCCAGGTGATCAAGGATATCCTGGCGACTACCGGCGTCGCCGGCGATCAGGTGGACGAGGTACTGCTTGGCCAGGTGCTGACCGCCGGCGTCGGCCAGAACCCGGCGCGCCAGGCCTCCATCAAGGCTGGACTGCCCGAGACCGTGCCGGCCATGACCATCAACAAGGTATGCGGCTCCGGCCTCAAGGCACTGCACCTGGCCACCCAGGCGATCCGCTGCGGCGATGCCGAACTGATCATCGCCGGCGGCCAGGAGAACATGTCCGCCTCGCCCCATGTACTGCCCAACTCGCGCAACGGCCAGCGCATGGGCGACTGGAAGGCCGTGGACAGCATGGTGCACGACGGCCTGTGGGACGCCTTCAACAACTACCATATGGGCATTACCGCCGAGAACCTGGCCGAAAAGTACGGCATCACTCGCGAGGAGATGGATGCATTCGCCGCCGACTCCCAGCAGAAGGCCGCCGCGGCCATCCGCGAGGGCAAGTTCAAGGGGCAGATCGTCCCGGTGGAGATTCCCCAGCGCAAGGGTGATCCGGTAGTCTTCGACACCGATGAGGGCCCGCGTGATGTAACCGCCGAGAAGCTTTCCGGCATGCGCCCGGCCTTCAAGAAGGATGGCACCGTTACCGCCGGCAACGCCTCCTCCATCAACGACGGTGCGGCCGTGGTGATGCTGTGCACCGCCGAGAAGGCCAAGGCCTTGGGCCTGGAGCCGCTGGCGCGCATCAAGGCCTACAGCAATGCCGGCGTCGAGCCCTCCATCATGGGCATCGGCCCGGCTCCGGCGACCCGCCGCTGCCTGGAGAAGGCCGGCTGGAGCATCGACGACCTCGACCTGATCGAGGCCAACGAGGCCTTCGCCGCCCAGGCCCTCTCCGTCAACAAGGAGCTAGGCTGGGATGCCAGCAAGATCAACGTCAATGGTGGTGCCATCGCCATCGGTCATCCCATTGGCGCCTCCGGCTGCCGCATCCTGGTGACCCTGGTCCACGAGATGATCGCCCGTGACGCCAAGAAGGGCCTCGCCACCCTCTGCATCGGTGGTGGACAGGGCGTGGCGCTGGCCATCGAACGGTAACGCGCTGTTGTAGGAGGCCGGGTCCCCCGGGCGAATGGAGGCCGCAGGCCTCCCGGCAGCGTTAACTACAGCCGGGAGACACCACCAGGCACCTGACGGCGCCGGTCGCGATGCGGAGCCGATTCGGCGGACCGATCCCTCCTACTGCTGAATAGCCGATACCTCTAAAGAAACCGCCCCCGCAGCCTGAACTGACCCCCAATTGTTGGACGGTTCGTTCAGCCGGCGCCCAAGGCCTGAGTCCTGTACTGTACGGGGCTCAGG
>NZ_CANMVL010000017.1 GCF_947501415.1 uncultured Halomonas sp.
TCAGCAGTGAAACCGCTCTGCGCCGATGGTAGTGTGGGGCCTCCCCATGCGAGAGTAGGTCATCGTCAGGCACTTATTCAGAAACCCCGACCCATGGTCGGGGTTTCGTCGTTTTAGGGGCCTCCCCATGGAGAGTCCCGGAATGCCGGCCGTCTGAGGAGCCGCTCACCGGAGCGCCGGCCGCCGGAGCCCGGAGCGCCGGCCGGAACACCCTCAGGCACTTATTGGAAAAAGCCTCGAGCTCATGATGAGCTCGAGGCTTTTTTGCGTCTGGATACCGAGCCTCTCCAGACGCTTACATTTCCGGCCACTTACATTTCCGGGGTGCGTTGCATCCGCTAGAATAGGTTCTTTTCCGGTCCGGGATCCCTGGCATGACCATCGGTGACCTCATACGCCTTCTTGGCGACGGCGAATTCCATTCGGGCGAGCAGCTCGGTGAGAAGTTCGGTGTGTCGCGCGCTGCGGTATGGAAGCAGTTGCGCAAGCTCGAGTCTCTGGGCATCAGCATGGAGGCGGTGAAAGGGCAGGGGTATCGGCTTGCCGAACCCCTGGAGCTTCTGGATGGGCCGCGCATCATCGCTGGACTCTCTCGTCAGGCACGTGGCCATCTGACTCGCCTGATCGTCGAGGAAACCCTTCCCTCCTCCAATGCCTTTCTGCGTGAACGCTTCGATCATGGGGCGGGGCACGGTGAAGTTTGCCTGGTGGAACAGCAGAGCGCCGGGCGCGGTCGCCGTGGGCGGGCCTGGAGCACTCCCTGGGGTAAGAGCGTCATGCTCTCCCTGGGGTGGCGAGTCGAGTCCGGCATTGCTGCCCTGGAGGGGCTGAGCCTTGCCGCAGGGGTGGCCCTGGCCCGGGTGCTGGAGAGTCACGGGGTTTCGCCGCTACTGAAGTGGCCCAATGATGTGCTGCTGAAGAGACCGGATGGTGAGTACGGCAAGCTGGCGGGCATCCTGGTGGAGGTCAGTGGGGACGCCTCTGGCCCCTGTGAGGTGGTGATCGGCATGGGGCTCAACCTTTCCCTGAGCGATGCGTTCCGCGGCTCCCTGGGACAGCCTGCCGCGGCTGTCGAGGATCAGGTCACCGGGGTATCCCGCAACGCACTGGCAGTCGATCTGCTGGAGGCGCTGCTTCCCCTGGTGGCGGAGTTCGAGCATGAGGGGTTTGCCCCGTGGCGCGATGCCTGGAACGCCCGACACGCCTTCGCCGGCCGCGAAGTGGACGTGTTGAGTGGCAATGCACGGGAGGTGGCGCTGGTCGAGGAGGTGGATGCCTCCGGCAACCTGGTGGTGGTTCAGGGTGGAGAGCGACGCTACCTGGCGGGTGGCGAGATCAGTCTGCGTGTGCGCCCATGATTCTCGACCTTGATATCGGCAACACGCTCTCCAAGTGGCGCCTCAAGGATGTCGATACCAGCGAGATCCGTTCTCGTGGGGCGGTATGGACGCGAGAGGAGTGGCGGCCGGGGGCCGATATTCCCAACCTCGAGGTGGTCGAGTCGGTGCGCATATCCAGTGTCGCGAGGCGAGCGGTGCTCGAGGAGACCGTTCAGCTGCTGCGTCAGCGCGTGGGGGCCGTTTATGTGGCCAGCTCCACCCCCGAGGCGCTGGGTGTCACCAATGGTTATGAAGAGCCCGAGCGGCTCGGGGTCGACCGCTGGCTGGGAGTGCTGGCGGGTTACCAGCAGGTTGGCGCCTGTTGTGCCGTGGACTGTGGTAGTGCCATCACCATCGATTTTGTGCTGCCGGGAGGGCGCCACCTGGGTGGGTATATCCTGCCGGGGCTGAGGCTGATGAAGGAGAGCCTCAAGCTGGGGACCCGTAACGTGGCCATCGACCCCGACAGCGAGCCCGAAGAGCTGCTGGTTCCCGGCCGGCGCACGGTGGAGGCGGTCAATCATGGCATCTACATGGCGGCAGTCAGCGCGATCAACCGCGTCTATGCCGAGGTGTGCGATAGCGAAGGAGTTGCGTTGCCGTTGATGCTGACCGGCGGTGATGCACGGGTGGTGGCTCGTGGTCTTCAGGTGCCCCACGCCGTCTGGCCCGATATGGTCTATGGCGGACTCGAGGCATGCTTCCCACTGACGGCTGCCGAGCGGGCAGGACGAATGGCGGGTGCCCCGTGCGTGCCATCGCCGGTGGCGTTGGAAAAAATTCGCGCCGGGCTTGCATTCTCCATGCTGCTTTGACACAATGCGCCGCGTTCCGAAGAGAAGGGCGGCGGTGTCACGAGTCGCTCTAGGCATGAAAAGCTGCTGGTAAAACAATGGCTTGACTTTCGGAATGGCGCTGCTAGAATAGGCCGCCAGTTGGAGGGGTTCCCGAGTGGCCAAAGGGAGCAGACTGTAAATCTGCCGCGAAAGCTTCGAAGGTTCGAATCCTTCCCCCTCCACCAGAATCAGGCAGCGATGATGAGGTTGGTCATCGAGGCCGCAAGAGTGGGTAGGCGGGCATAGTTCAATGGTAGAACCTCAGCCTTCCAAGCTGATGATGCGGGTTCGATCCCCGCTGCCCGCTCCAGCACCTTTGGGTGCTAAAGGTTAGGCTCATGTAGCTCAGGGGTAGAGCACACCCTTGGTAAGGGTGAGGTCGACGGTTCAAATCCGTCCATGAGCTCCACATTGAAAGGCGAGCCACGGCTCGCCTTTTCTCTTTCTCGCCATTGATAGATGCAAAGTGGCGAGAGGGGTTGCCAGGCGAAGCGGCTTTCGCTATGATGGCGCCCGCTGTCGCAAGCCACCTGCAAAGGGTGGAGAAAG
The DNA here is from genome assembly GCF_947501415.1 of uncultured Halomonas sp. Lineage (GTDB taxonomy): Bacteria > Pseudomonadota > Gammaproteobacteria > Pseudomonadales > Halomonadaceae > Halomonas. The sequence goes on from NZ_CANMVL010000017.1 coordinate 2,765, forward strand.
GCAGATACAGGCCAGTAGCTCAATTGGCAGAGCAGCGGTCTCCAAAACCGCAGGTTGGGGGTTCGATTCCCTCCTGGCCTGCCAGTCTTCCCCAGGCTGGCTTACTCCCGTAAGAATTCACGTTTCGATTGCCGCGCCTTGAGGAGTCTCGTTTTCATGAAACATAACGCCGAGGTGCAGGAGTCGCGCCACGACGGGCTCAAGTGGGCGGTTGTCGTCACTCTGCTGGTTCTGGCCGTGGTAGGCAATACCTACTTCGCCGACCAGGCTCTGCTCTATCGCGTGTTGGGTGTTGTGGCGTTGAGCGTCATGGCGGCCCTGGTGGCCATGACCACCGCCAAGGGGCGCAGCCTGGCCGAGCTGGCCCGTGCCGCCAAGAAAGAGATCCAGCGCGTAGTGTGGCCGACGCGGCCCGAGACCATCCAGACTACCGTCATCGTGCTGGTCGCCGTGCTGGTGGTCGGCTTGATGCTGTGGTTGATCGACACCCTTCTTGGCTGGGCGATGTCCGGCGTTATCGGTTAGGAGCCCCCATGTCCAAGCGTTGGTACGTCATTCACGCCTACTCCGGCTTCGAGAAACATGTCATGCGTTCACTTGGTGAGCGCGTGAAGATGTTTGGCATGGAGGATCGCTTCGGCGAGATTCTGGTGCCAACCGAAGAAGTCGTCGAGATGCGTGATGGCAAGCGTCGCAAGAGCGAGCGCAAGTTCTATCCCGGCTATGTGCTGGTCGAGATGGAAATGGATGACGAAACCTGGCACCTGGTCAACGAAACCCCGCGCGTCATGGGGTTCATCGGTGGCACCAAGGAGAAGCCGGCACCCATCACTCAGAAAGAGGCCGATGCCATCCTGCGTCGGGTCGAGGATGGGACCGACAAGCCAAAGCCCAAGACCCTGTTCGAGCCGGGGCAGTCGGTTCGGGTCATCGATGGCCCCTTCGCCGACTTCAACGGTGTCGTCGAAGAGGTGAACTACGACAAGAGTCGCGTTCAGGTCAGCGTGCTGATCTTCGGACGCTCGACCCCTGTCGAGCTGGAATTCGCGCAGGTCGAGAAAGAGTAACGCTCGACCTGATGCAGGCAGGGCCGCAGCAGCGGCCGCAATACCGGGGAGCCGAAAGGCGCTACTACCCAACTGGAGTCCAATATGGCCAAGAAAGTACAGGCTTACATCAAGCTGCAGGTAGCAGCTGGTAAGGCCAACCCGAGTCCCCCCGTGGGCCCCGCGCTGGGTCAGCACGGCGTCAACATCATGGAGTTCTGCAAGGCGTTCAACGCCGCGACCCAGGAAATTGAGCCGGGTCTGCCCACTCCGGTGGTGATCACCGTCTACTCCGACCGCAGCTTCACCTTCATCACCAAGACCCCGCCCGCGGCGGTCCTGCTGAAGAAGGCGGCTGGCATCAAGTCCGGCTCCGGTGAGCCGAACAAGAACAAGGTCGGTACCGTGACCCGTGAACAGCTCGAAGAGATCGCCAAGACCAAGGAGCCGGATCTGACGGCTGCCGATCTCGACGCCGCGGTGCGTACCATTGCCGGTAGTGCCCGCAGCATGGGCCTGAACGTGGAGGGTCTCTGATCATGGCCAAGCTGTCCAAGCGCGCGAAGATGATTAGCGAGAAGGTCGACTCCACCAAGGTCTACTCTCTCGAGGAAGCCGTGGCTCTGCTCAGCGAGCTCTCCACGGTCAAGTTCAAGGAGTCCCTGGACGTCGCCATCAACCTGGGCGTCGATCCGCGCAAATCCGACCAGGTGGTGCGTGGTGCGACCGTGATGCCCAACGGAACCGGCAAGGACGTTCGCGTCGCCGTGTTCACCCAGGGTGCCAACGCCGATGCCGCCAAGGAAGCCGGTGCCGATATCGTCGGCATGGATGACCTGGCCGAACAGGTCAAGAAGGGCCAGCTGGACTTCGACGTGGTGATCGCTTCGCCCGACGCCATGCGCGTGGTCGGCCAGCTGGGCCAGATCCTCGGCCCGCGCGGCCTGATGCCGAACCCCAAGGTCGGCACCGTGACCCCTGACGTGGCGACTGCCGTCAAGAACGCCAAGGCCGGTCAGGTGCGTTTCCGTACCGACAAGAACGGCATCATCCACACCACCCTTGGCAAGGTCGACTTCGACGCCACCGCCATCCAGGGCAACCTGGACGCGCTGGTCGCCGACCTGAAGAAGCTCAAGCCGAGCACCTCCAAGGGCGTGTATTTCAAGAAGGTCACCCTGTCCACCACCATGGGCCCGGGTGTGACCATCGACCACTCCGGTCTGGTCTGATCGGTCGGTAGGTCGAACATTCAGCAAGAACTTTGCGGTCCCCGTGTCGAGTCATGACTCGCCGGCGGGGCACCGTCAAAGACCGCAGGCGCCGCCTCGCTCGTGTGAGGCGGCTTAATCATCCCTTCGGGGCTGGCCTGCGCAGATGGTGTGGCCGCCAGGCTTCTGGTGAGCACCATCACCCAGGACTTCCGGCCCGCCTTCGGGCAGCCGGGAGAGATGGTAACCACCGGAACCCTCATCGCGAGGTTCCGGCACGAAGGAGTGATCACCGTGCCACTAGCACTCGAAGGCAAGAAGGCGATTGTTGCCGAGGTCAGTGAAGCGGCCAAGGATGCGCTCTCCGTCGTAGTTGCCGATTCTCGTGGCGTCGCGGTCAGCAAGATGACCGAACTGCGCAAGCAGGCCCGCGAGAATGGCGTCCAGGTGCGTGTTGTTCGCAACACCCTGGCACGCCGCGCCCTGTCCGGAACTCCCTGGGAGATTCTGGACGAAAGCTTCTCGGGTCCGACCCTGCTGGCTTTCTCCTACGAGCACCCGGGCGCCGCCGCCCGTCTGTTCAAGGAGTTCGCCAAGGAGGAGAAGAGCTTCGAAGTCAAGGCGCTGGCCTACGAAGGTGAGCTGATTCCGGCCACCGAACTCGATCGTCTGGCGACGCTGCCGACCTACGACGAGGCCATTGCCAAGCTGATGTCCGTCATGAAAGAGGCATCTGCCGGCAAGCTGGTCCGTACCCTGGCCGCCCTGCGCGACCAGAAGCAGGAAGAAGCCGCCTGATCGGCGAACTCCTGCAGGCAGCCTGAATCGAATATTGAATCCCGAGCCGACGCTTGAGCGTGGCTCCCGCAAAGTTAGGAATCGTGACAATGGCACTGACCAAAGAAGATATCATCAACGCCGTCTCCGACATGTCCGTCATGGAAGTGGTCGAGCTGATCGAGGCCATGGAAGAGAAGTTCGGCGTCTCCGCCGCCGCCGCTGTCGTGGCTGGCCCGGGTGGCGGTGAAGCCGCTGCCGAGGAAGAGCAGACCGAGTTCGACCTGGTGCTGACCAGCGCTGGCGACAAGAAGGTCAACGTGATCAAGGTCGTCCGTGAGATCACCGGTCTGGGCCTGAAGGAAGCCAAGGGTGCCGTCGACGGCGCACCGGCTACCGTCAAGGAAGCTATGTCCAAGGAAGATGCAGAAGCGGCCAAGGCCAAGCTGGAAGAAGCCGGCGCGAGCGTGGAGCTCAAGTAAGTCCTTGAGCAACATGGCTTCACGCGCGGCGTAAGCTTCCACGGCTGGTGGCGGGACACCCGCTGCCGGCCTTTTTCTGTTGTCACTGGCCGCTGCTTCGGCAGTCCGGCCAGACGAATTCCAGAAGGCGAGCGTCCCTCTAGGCGCTTGCCTTCATCGCCTGACGGAGCCGCACCCCGTCGGGTGGCGCCGACCACGCATCGGTCACCCATGGTGAACAAGCTGGGGAATACAGATGGCTTACTCATACACTGAGAAAAAACGCATCCGCAAGGATTTCGGCAAACTGCCCCAAGTGATGGATGTGCCCTACCTGCTGGCGATCCAGCTTGATTCCTATTACGACTTCCTCCAGCAGGACCGAGCGCCCGAGGAGCGTCTCGAGACCGGCTTGCATGCTGCCTTCAGATCGGTGTTCCCGATCGAGAGCATGTCCGGCAATGCTGCGCTGGAGTATGTCAGCTACCGCTTCGGTACGCCGGCCTTCGACGTCAAGGAGTGTCAGCTGCGTGGTGTCACCTATTCGGCTCCACTGCGCGTCAAGGTTCGCCTGATCATCTATGACAAGGAGTCATCGAACAAGGCGATCAAGGACATCAAGGAGCAGGAAGTCTACATGGGGGAGATCCCCCTGATGACGGAGAATGGTACCTTCGTGGTGAACGGTACCGAGCGGGTTATCGTTTCCCAGCTGCACCGTTCTCCCGGCGTGTTCTTCGATCACGACAAGGGCAAGAGCCACTCCTCCGGCAAGCTGCTCTACTCCGCGCGGGTCATCCCCTACCGCGGCTCCTGGCTCGACTTCGAGTTCGATCCCAAGGACAGTGTCTTCGTGCGTATCGACCGTCGCCGCAAGCTGCCGGCTTCGGTACTGCTGCGCGCGCTGGGCATGAGCGCCGAGGAGATCCTCGAGGAGTTCTTCGAGACCAGCACCTTCCACGTCGAGAAGAAGGGCTTCTCCGTGGAACTGGTGCCGTCGCGCCTGCGCGGCGAGACCGCCACCTTCGACATCAAGGATGCCGATGGCGGCCTGATCGTCGAGGAAGGCCGTCGCATTACCCAGAAGCATATCCGTCAGCTGGAGAAGGCCGGCCTCGAGCGCCTCGAGGTGCCGATGGAGTATCTGTTCGGCAAGACCCTGGCCAAGGATCAGGTCGACCCGAACACCGGTGAGCTGCTCTGCCCCTGCAACACCGAGATCACCCCGGAGCTGCTCGAGAAGCTCGGCCAGGCCGGCATCACCACCCTCGAGACGCTGTACACCAACGATCTCGACTGTGGTCCCTTCATCTCCGACACCCTCAAGCTGGACACCACAGGGTCCCAGCTCGAGGCGCTGGTCGAGATCTATCGCATGATGCGCCCCGGCGAGCCGCCCACCAAGGAGGCCGCCGAGACCCTGTTCAACAACCTGTTCTTCAGCGAAGACCGTTACGACATCTCCAGTGTCGGTCGCATGAAGTTCAACCGCCGCCTGCGTCGCGAGTCCGATACCGGCTCAGGCGTACTGGATCGTCGTGACATCCTCGACGTGCTCAAGGAGCTGATCCATATCCGTAACGGCTTCGGCGAGGTGGACGACATCGACCACCTGGGCAACCGCCGTATCCGCTGCGTGGGCGAGATGGCCGAGAACCAGTTCCGCGTCGGTCTGGTGCGCGTCGAGCGCGCGGTCAAGGAGCGTCTCTCCATGGCCGAGAGCGAGGGCCTGATGCCCCAGGACCTGATCAACGCCAAGCCCGTCGCCGCGGCGGTCAAGGAGTTCTTCGGTTCCAGCCAGCTCTCCCAGTTCATGGACCAGAACAACCCGCTCTCCGAGGTCACCCACAAGCGTCGTGTCTCCGCGCTTGGTCCGGGCGGCCTGACCCGCGAGCGGGCCGGCTTCGAGGTGCGTGACGTTCACGCAACCCACTATGGTCGTCTGTGCCCGATCGAGACCCCGGAAGGCCCCAACATCGGCCTGATCAACTCCCTGGCGACCTACAGCCACACCAACAGCTATGGCTTCCTCGAGACGCCGTACCGCAAGGTGGTGGACAGCCAGTTGACCGACGAGGTAGTCCATCTCTCGGCCATCGAGGAGGGTAACTTCGTTATCGCCCAGGCCTCGGCGACCGTGGATGAGAGCGGCAAGCTGGCCGACGACCTGGTGCAGGTGCGCCACAAGGGCGAGACCACCTTCATGCGTCCCGAGCAGGTGACGCTGATGGACGTGTCGCCGCGTCAGGTGGTATCGGTTGCCGCCGCGCTGATTCCCTTCCTCGAGCACGATGACGCCAACCGCGCCCTGATGGGAGCCAACATGCAGCGTCAGGCGGTGCCGACCCTGCGTGCCGACAAGCCGCTGGTGGGTACCGGCATGGAGCGCTTCGTCGCCCGTGACTCCGGGGTCTGTGAGGTGGCGCGTCGCGGCGGGGTGATCGACTCCGTGGATGCCAAGCGCATCGTGGTGCGTGTCAACGAGGATGAGATCATCGGCGGTGAGGCCGGCGTTGATATCTACAACCTCACCAAGTACGTGCGCTCCAACCAGAACACCTGCCAGAACCAGCGGCCGATCGTGCGTCCTGGTGACTCGGTGGCGCGTGGCGACATCCTCGCCGATGGCCCCTCAGTGGACATGGGTGACCTGGCGCTTGGCCAGAACATGCGCATCGCCTTCATGCCCTGGAACGGCTACAACTTCGAGGACTCGATCCTGCTCTCGGAGCGGGCGGTGGAGGAGGACCGCTTCACCACCATCCATATCCAGGAGCTGACCTGCGTCTCCCGCGACACCAAGCTGGGGCCGGAGGAGATCACCTCCGATATCCCCAACGTCGGCGAGTCGGCGCTCTCCAAGCTGGATGAGGCCGGTGTGGTCTATATCGGTGCGGAAGTCGGTCCCGGCGATATCCTGGTCGGCAAGGTCACGCCCAAGGGGGAGACCCAGCTGACGCCGGAAGAGAAGCTGCTGCGTGCGATCTTCGGTGAGAAGGCCAGCGACGTGAAGGACACCTCCCTGCGTGCCCCGACCGGCATGAAGGGGACCGTCATCGACGTCCAGGTCTTCACCCGCGACGGCGTGGAGAAGGACTCGCGTGCGCTCTCCATCGAGCAGATGCAGCTCGACGAGGTACGCAAGGACCTCCAGGAGACCTATCGCATCGCCGAGGATGCCACCTTCGAGCGTCTCAAGCGCACCCTGAGTGGACAGGCGGTGAACGGTGGTCCCCAGCTCAAGAAGGGTGACGTGCTCTCCGAGAGCTACCTCGACGAGTTGCCGCGTCAGCAGTGGTTCAAGCTGCGCCTGCAGGACGAGACGCTCAACGAGCTGCTGGCCCAGGCCGACGAGCAGCTGGAGACGCGTCGCAAGGAGATGGACGAGCGTTTCGAGGACAAGAAGCGCAAGCTGACCCAGGGGGACGACCTGGCGCCGGGCGTGCTCAAGATCGTCAAGGTCTACATGGCGGTCAAGCGTCGCCTGCAGCCGGGCGACAAGATGGCGGGTCGTCACGGTAACAAGGGTGTCATCTCGGCGATCATGCCTATCGAGGACATGCCGTTCGACGATCAGGGCGAGCCGGTGGATGTCGTGCTCAACCCGCTGGGCGTGCCCTCGCGCATGAACGTCGGTCAGATCCTGGAAACCCACTTGGGTCTCGCCGCCTGGGGGCTGGGTCGCAAGATCGACGCTCTGCTGCGCGATGCACGTGAGCAGCAGGTGGCCGAGATCCGCGAGTTCCTGGGGCAGGTCTACAACACCACTCCGGGCACCCGGATCGAGGAACTCGACACGCTTTCCGATGATGAGGTGATCGCCCTGGCGAAGAACCTCAAGGGAGGGGTGCCGATGTCCACGCCGGTGTTCGATGGCGCCGAAGAGGATGAGATCAAGCATCTGCTGCGCCTGGCCGAGCTGCCGGATTCCGGTCAGATGACGCTCTATGACGGCCGTACCGGCGATGCCTTCGACCGTCCGGTGACCGTTGGCTACATGTACATGCTCAAGCTCAACCACCTGGTGGACGACAAGATGCACGCCCGTTCCACCGGCTCCTACTCGCTGGTGACCCAGCAGCCGCTGGGCGGCAAGGCGCAGTTCGGTGGTCAGCGCTTCGGTGAGATGGAGGTCTGGGCCCTGGAGGCCTATGGTGCCGCCTATACCCTCCAGGAGATGCTCACCGTCAAGTCCGATGACGTGGAGGGTCGTACCAAGATGTACAAGAACATCGTGGATGGCGATCACGCCATGCAGGCGGGCATGCCGGAATCCTTCAACGTGCTGGTGAAGGAGATCCGCTCGCTGGGCATCGACATCGAGCTCGAGAGCTGAGGCGGCCGACGCTTCACATTATGACGGTCCGCGGGGGTGGCAGCATCGCCCCCGCCCATGACAACTCCGCAGCGGAGCCGACCCCATGAAAGATTTGGTGAAAGTCCTCAAATCGCAGTCTCAGTCCGACGAGTTCGACGCGATCAAGATTACCCTGGCGTCCCCGGACATGATCCGTTCCTGGTCATTCGGGGAAGTCAAGAAGCCCGAGACCATCAACTACCGTACCTTCAAGCCGGAACGGGACGGCCTGTTCTGTGCCAAGATCTTTGGTCCGGTAAAGGATTACGAGTGCTTGTGCGGCAAGTACAAGCGCATGAAGCATCGCGGTATCATCTGCGAGAAGTGCGGCGTGGAGGTCACCAAGGCCGCCGTGCGTCGTGAGCGCATGGCGCATATCGAGCTGGCCAGCCCCGTCGCCCATATCTGGTTCTTGAAGTCGCTCCCGTCACGTATCGGCATGTTCCTGGACATGACCCTGCGTGATATCGAGCGCGTGCTCTACTTCGAGAGCTTCGTGGTCATCGACCCGGGCATGACCACGCTGGAGCGCGGTCAGCTGCTCAACGACGAGCAGTACTTCGAGGCCCTCGAGGAGTTTGGAGACGACTTCGACGCCCGCATGGGTGCCGAGGCGGTCCAGGCGCTGCTCAAGGACATCGACATGCTGGAGGAGATCGAGCGCCTGCGCGAGGAGATCCCCCAGACCAACTCCGAGACCAAGATCAAGAAGCTCTCCAAGCGGCTCAAGCTGCTGGAGGCCTTCCAGGGATCCGGCAACGATCCGGCCTGGATGGTCATGGAGGTGTTGCCGGTGCTGCCGCCGGACCTGCGTCCGCTGGTGCCGCTGGACGGTGGGCGCTTCGCGACCTCCGACCTCAACGACCTCTATCGTCGTGTGATCAACCGCAACAACCGCCTGAAGCGGCTGCTCGATCTCAATGCGCCCGATATCATCGTGCGCAACGAGAAGCGCATGCTGCAGGAAGCGGTCGATGCGCTGCTCGACAACGGTCGCCGTGGCCGTGCCATCACCGGTTCCAACAAGCGCCCGCTGAAGTCCCTGGCCGACATGATCAAGGGCAAGCAGGGGCGTTTCCGTCAGAACCTGTTGGGCAAGCGCGTCGACTATTCCGGCCGTTCGGTGATCACCGTCGGCCCGACCCTGCGCCTGCACCAGTGCGGCCTGCCCAAGAAGATGGCGCTGGAGCTGTTCAAGCCGTTCATCTACTCCAAGCTGCAGTCGCTGGGCCATGCCTCCACCATCAAGGCGGCCAAGAAGATGGTCGAGCGCGAGACGGCCGAGGTGTGGGATATCCTCGCCGACGTCATTCGCGAGCACCCGGTTCTGCTCAACCGCGCGCCGACCCTGCACCGCCTCGGCATCCAGGCCTTCGAGCCGCTGCTGATCGAGGGCAAGGCGATCCAGCTGCACCCGCTGGTGTGTGCCGCCTACAACGCTGACTTCGACGGTGACCAGATGGCGGTCCACGTGCCGCTGACCCTGGAAGCTCAGCTCGAGGCGCGTACGCTGATGATGGCGACCAACAACGTGCTGTCGCCGGCCAACGGTGAGCCGATCATCGTGCCCTCCCAGGACGTGGTGCTGGGTCTGTATTACATGACCCGGGAGAAGATCAACGCCCGGGGCGAGGGCATGGTCTTCACCGACCTCAACGAGGTGGAGCGCGCCTTCAACACCCAGAATGTGGCGCTGCATGCCCGCATCAAGGTGCGTCTCGACGAGGTTCTCATCGATGAGGAGAGCGGCGAGAAGACCCATCAGCGCATGCTGCGCGACACCACCGTCGGGCGTGCACTGCTGTTCCGCATCCTGCCGGAGGGCGTGCCCTTCGAGCTGGTCGACCAGCCGATGAAGAAGAAGGCGATCTCCGGCCTGCTCAACGAGGTCTATCGTCGCTCGGGTCTCAAGCCGACGGTCATCTTCGCCGACCAGCTGATGTACACCGGCTTCCGCCTGGCCACCTGGTCCGGCGCCTCCATCGGGGTCAACGACTTCGTCATCCCGGACGCCAAGGCCGAGATCGTCGAGGCCGCCGAGGAGGAGGTCAAGGAGATCGAGGACCAGTTCTCATCGGGCCTGGTGACCGCGGGCGAGAAGTACAACAAGGTGATCGACATCTGGTCCAAGGCCAACGACAAGGTGGCCAAGGCGATGATGGTGGGGATCTCCAAGGAGACCGTGATCGACCGCGAAGGCAAGGAGGTCGAACAGGACTCCTTCAACAGCGTGTTCATCATGGCCGACTCCGGTGCTCGGGGTAGCGCCGCCCAGATCCGCCAGCTGGCGGGCATGCGTGGCCTGATGGCCAAGCCGGACGGCTCGATCATCGAGACACCGATCGTGGCGAACTTCCGTGAGGGTCTGAACGTACTCCAGTACTTCATCTCCACCCACGGTGCCCGTAAGGGTCTGGCGGATACCGCCCTGAAGACCGCCAACTCCGGTTACCTGACCCGTCGCCTGGTCGACGTGGCCCAGGACATGGTGATCACCGAGACGGACTGTGGTACCGAGCGTGGCCTGACCCTGCATCCGGTGATCGAGGGTGGCGATATCATCGTGCCCCTGGCACAGCGGGTGCTGGGCCGTGTGGTCGCCCAGGATGTCATCGATCCGGCCAGCGACGAGGTGCTGATCCCGCGTAACACCCTGCTCGACGAGAAGTGGTGTGCCGATCTCGACACCATGGGTGTCGACGAAATCGTGGTGCGCAGTGCGATCAGCTGTGAGACCGCCCATGGCGTCTGCTCGGCCTGTTACGGCCGCGACCTGGCGCGTGGCCATCAGGTCAATATCGGCGAGTCCGTCGGCGTCATCGCCGCGCAGTCGATCGGTGAGCCGGGCACCCAGCTGACCATGCGGACCTTCCACATCGGTGGTGCCGCATCGCGGGCCTCCGCGGTGGACAGTGTCCAGGTCAAGCATGGCGGTAAGGTACGTCTGCACAACATCAAGTATGTCGAGCGCGCCGACGGCAAGTTGGTGGTGGTCTCGCGCTCCAGTGCCCTGGCCGTCGCCGACGAGCATGGTCGCGAGCGCGAATATTACAAGCTGCCCTACGGTGCCGAGCTGTCGGTCCGCGACGGCGACAGTGTCGACGCCGGTCAGGCAGTGGCCAAGTGGGATCCGCACACCCACCCGATCGTCGCCGAGGCCGAGGGTGCCGTGCAGTACGCCGACATGGAGGAGGGCGTCACCATCCACCGCAGCGTGGACGAGATGACCGGTCTCTCCTCCATCGAGGTGATCGAGGCGGCGGCGCGGCCGATGGCTGGTCGCGACAAGCGCCCGATGATCCTGCTCAATGACGAGTCCGGCAAGCCGGTCACCGTCACTGGATCCGATACTCCCGTGCAGTATCCGCTGCCCGGCAAGTCGATTGTCACCGCCGACAACGGCGCTCGGATCGGTATCGGTGAAGTGGTCGCGCGTATCCCGGTGGAGGCCTCTTCGAACAAGGACATCACCGGTGGTCTGCCGCGTGTCGCGGATCTGTTCGAGGCGCGCAAGCCCAAGGAACCGTCGATCCTCGCCGAAATCAGCGGCGTGATCAGCTTCGGCAAGGAGACCAAGGGCAAGCGTCGCCTGACGATTACCCCGGAAGGCGGTGGCGATCCCTTCGAGACGCTGATCCCGAAGTGGCGTCAGATCGCGGTCTTCGAGGGCGAGTCGGTCGCGAAGGGCGAGGTCATCTCCGATGGTCCCAGCAACCCCCACGACATCCTGCGTCTGTTGGGTGTCGAGGAGCTGGCCAAGTACATCACCGCCGAGATCCAGGAGGTCTACCGCCTCCAGGGCGTGGGCATCAACGACAAGCACATTGAAGTGATCGTGCGTCAGATGCTGCGCAAGGTCGAGATCACCGATGCCGGTGACTCCGACTTCATCCCCGGCGATCAGGCTGAGCTGGTGCGGGTGCTCGAACAGAATGCGCGCCTCGAGAAGGCGGGCAAGTTCCCGGCCAAGTATCAGCGTGTGCTGCTCGGTATCACCAAGGCCAGCCTGGCAACCGAGTCGTTCATCTCCGCGGCCTCCTTCCAGGAGACCACGCGAGTGCTGACCGAAGCCGCGGTGACCGGCAAGCGGGATTACCTGCGCGGCTTGAAGGAGAACGTCGTGGTGGGTCGCCTGATCCCGGCCGGTACCGGCCTGACTCACCATGCCGAGCGTCGCCGCCGGCGCAATGGTGTCGAAGAGCCTGCCGCACCGTCGGCCCATGACGTCGAGCAGGCGCTGGGTGCTCAGTTGACCGCGCTGGATTCGGATGACGACGAGATCTGACGTCACCGGCAGCTCCGGCCGCTGCGGCGGCCGGGCTTGACGAAGGGCGGCGTCAGCCAGTAGAATGCGCAGCCTTTAACAGTGGGGCGGGTGCGCCCGAACCTGCTGGGAAGGTAGCGTAGTACAGGAAAGCGAGCGGCTACCTCGCTTCCGCAAGGCAACCCATTGGAGCAATAGATGGCAACAATCAATCAGCTGGTGCGCAAGCCGCGCAAGCGTCCCGTCAGCAAGAGTGACGTGCCGGCGCTGCAGGCCTGCCCGCAGAAGCGCGGCGTTTGCACCCGCGTCTACACGACTACCCCGAAGAAGCCGAACTCCGCACTGCGTAAGGTGTGCCGTGTTCGCCTGACCAACGGGTTCGAGGTTTCCTCCTACATTGGTGGTGAGGGGCACAACCTGCAGGAGCACTCCGTGGTTCTGATCCGCGGTGGTCGAGTCAAGGACCTTCCCGGTGTGCGTTATCACACCGTGCGCGGCGCTCTGGACACCTCCGGCGTGCAGAACCGTAAGCAGGGTCGTTCCAAGTACGGTACCAAGCGTCCCAAGGCCTGATCGGCCCGGATCGCGATTTCACCACCCATTGATATCGGTCTGATAAGAGTAAGGTCGGGCGTCGCGGGCTCAAAGCGAGTGCGCGGGAGTTCCGAGTTTACCTGAAGGACCCTTCAACAGAGGGCTTATCATGCCTAGAAGAAGAGTTGCGGCCAAGCGTGAGATCCTGCCGGATCCCAAGTTCGGAAGCGAACGCCTGGCGAAGTTCATGAACCACCTGATGATCGGCGGCAAGAAGTCCGTAGCTGAGCGCATCGTCTATGGTGCGCTGGACAGGGTTGCCGAGCGCAGTAACGAAGAGCCGCTGGAGATCTTCGACAAGGCGCTGGAGAGCATCCAGCCGATGGTCGAGGTGAAGTCACGCCGCGTCGGCGGCGCGACCTATCAGGTGCCGGTCGAGGTGCGTCCCTCGCGTCGTCAGGCGCTGGCCATGCGTTGGCTGGCAGATGCCGCGCGCCGCCGTGGTGAAAAGACCATGGTGCTGCGTCTCGCCGGCGAGATGCTCGATGCCGCCGAAGGCAAGGGCTCTGCGGTCAAGAAGCGTGAAGACGTGCATCGTATGGCTGAAGCCAACAAGGCCTTCTCGCACTTCCGGTTCTAAGTGCCGGCCGCAAAACGCATCGCCAACCAACGGGGAGTTCCACCGTGGCTCGCAAAACTCCGCTAAAACGCTATCGCAACATCGGGATCGTCGCCCACGTCGATGCCGGCAAGACCACCACGACCGAGCGCGTGCTGTTCTATACCGGGATCAACCACAAGTTGGGCGAGACCCACGAAGGCGCTTCTACCACCGACTGGATGGAGCAGGAGCAGGAGCGTGGTATCACCATCACCTCCGCTGCCGTGACGACATTCTGGAGGGGGATGAACCACCAGTTCGACGAGCATCGCATCAACATCATCGACACCCCCGGGCACGTTGACTTCACCATCGAGGTGGAGCGTTCCCTGCGTGTGCTCGACGGTGCCGTGGTGGTGCTGTGTGGCTCTTCCGGCGTGCAGCCGCAGACCGAGACAGTCTGGCGTCAGGCCAACAAGTACGAAGTTCCGCGCATGGTGTTCGTCAACAAGATGGACCGTACCGGCGCTGACTTCTTCAACGTGGTCGCCCAGCTCAAGGACCGGCTCGGTGCCAATGCCGTGCCGATCCAGATCAACTGGGGCACCGAGGAAGACTTCAAGGGCGTCATCGATCTGATCGAGATGAAGGCCATCCAGTGGAACGAAAGCGATTTCGGTGCCACCTATGACCTGATCGATATCCCCGCCGATCTCCAGGAGACCGCGGAGAAGTATCGCGAGGAGATGGTCGAGGCCGCAGCCGAAGCTTCCGAAGAGCTGATGGACAAGTACCTGGAAGGTGGCGAGCTTTCCAAGGAAGAGATCAAGGCCGGTCTGCGCCGTCGTACTCTCGACAACGAGATCGTGCTGGTCACCTGCGGCTCTGCGTTCAAGAACAAGGGCGTGCAGGCGGTGCTGGACTCAGTCGTCGAATACCTTCCGTCTCCCACCGAGGTCAAGGCGATCGAGGGTGAGCTGGACGACAAGGAAGGTACCATCGAGACTCGCGAGGCCGATGACAAGGCGCCGTTCGCCGCCCTGGCGTTCAAGATCGCGACCGATCCCTTCGTCGGCACCCTGACCTTCATCCGCGTCTACTCCGGCGTGCTGAAGTCCGGCGACAGCGTCTACAACTCCGTGCGCAACAAGAAGGAGCGTATCGGGCGTCTGGTGCAGATGCACGCCAACTCCCGTGAGGAGATCAAGGAAGTGCTGGCCGGCGATATCGCCGCCTGTATCGGTCTGAAGGACGTCACCACCGGCGACACCCTGTGCGACCTGAATGACAAGATCGTGCTGGAGCGCATGGAGTTCCCGGACCCGGTTATCTCCGTGGCCGTCGAGCCGAAGTCCAAGGCGGACCAGGAGAAGATGGGCGTGGCGCTGGGCAAACTGGCCCAGGAAGACCCCTCGTTCCAGGTGCGTACCGACGAGGAGACGGGCCAGACCATCATCTCCGGCATGGGCGAGCTGCACCTCGACATCATCGTCGACCGCATGCGTCGTGAGTTCAAGGTCGAGGCCAACATCGGCAAGCCGCAGGTCGCCTACCGCGAGACCATTCGTGGTTCGGTCGAGCAGGAAGGCAAGTTCGTGCGCCAGTCCGGTGGTCGTGGTCAGTACGGTCACGTGCATCTGCGCATCGAGCCGCTGACCGCGGAAGACAAGGGCGAAGATGAAGACATGAGCTTCAAGTTCGCTTCAGAGATCGTCGGCGGCGTGGTTCCCAAGGAATACGTGCCAGCCGTCGAGAAAGGGGCCTACGAGCAGCTGCAGAACGGTGTCATCGCGGGCTACCCGATGATCGACGTCAAGGTTACGCTGTACGATGGTTCCTACCACGACGTGGACTCCAACGAGACCGCGTTCAAGGTTGCTTCTTCCATGGCAGTCAAGGAAGGTGCCAAGAAGGCCAAGGCGGTGCTGCTCGAGCCGGTAATGAAGGTCGAGGTCGTCACCCCCGAGGACTTCATGGGCGACGTCATGGGTGACCTCAACCGCCGCCGTGGTCTGGTATCCGGCATGGATGACTCGCCCATGGGCAAGGTCATTCGCGCCAGAGTTCCGTTGGCTGAGATGTTCGGTTACGCGACCGATCTGCGTTCTCAGACCCAGGGACGCGCAAGCTACGTCATGGAGTTTGCGGATTACGAAGAGGCGCCGTCCAGCGTCGTTGAAGCCGTCATCAACCAAAACGGTTAACCGTTAGCTAACGTAAAGAGGTTATAGCAGTGGCTAAGGAAAAATTTGAGCGTTCCAAACCGCACGTCAACGTCGGTACCATCGGTCACGTCGACCACGGCAAGACCACTCTGACTGCGGCCCTGACCCGTGTTTCCGCCGAGGTGTTCGGTGGTGACTGGAGCGAGTTCGACGCCATCGACAACGCTCCCGAAGAGCGTGAGCGTGGTATCACCATCGCCACCTCTCACGTCGAGTACCAGTCCGAAGCGCGCCACTACGCGCACGTCGACTGCCCGGGGCACGCCGACTACGTCAAGAACATGATCACCGGTGCCGCCCAGATGGACGGTGCGATCCTGGTCTGTTCCGCTGCCGACGGCCCCATGCCGCAGACTCGCGAGCACATCCTGCTGTCTCGTCAGGTTGGCGTGCCGTACATCGTCGTGTTCCTGAACAAGGCCGACATGGTCGACGACGAAGAGCTGCTCGAGCTGGTCGAGATGGAAGTTCGTGAGCTCCTCGACGAGTACGACTTCCCGGGCGACGACACCCCGATCATCACCGGCTCTGCCCTGATGGCGCTGGAAGGCAAGGACGACAACGGCATGGGCACCACCGCCGTTGCCAGCCTGATCAAGGCCCTGGACGACTACATCCCGGAGCCGGAGCGTGCCATCGATCAGCCGTTCCTGATGCCGATCGAGGACGTGTTCTCCATCTCCGGTCGCGGCACCGTGGTCACCGGTCGTGTCGAGCGCGGCATCGTCAAGGCTGGCGAGGAAGTCGAGATCGTCGGTATCAAGGACACCGTCAAGACCGTCGTTACCGGCGTCGAGATGTTCCGCAAGCTGCTCGACGAAGGTCGTGCCGGCGAGAACGTTGGCGCCCTGCTGCGTGGCACCAAGCGTGACGACGTCGAGCGTGGTCAGGTTCTGGCCAAGCCGGGCACCATCACCCCGCACACCAAGTTCGAGGCCGAGGTGTACGTGCTGTCCAAGGACGAGGGTGGTCGTCACACTCCGTTCTTCAAGGGCTACCGTCCGCAGTTCTACTTCCGTACCACCGACATCACCGGTACCTGTGAGCTGCCGGAAGGCGTCGAGATGGTCATGCCGGGCGACAACGTCAAGATGGTGGTCAGCCTGATCGCGCCGATCGCCATGGACGATGGCCTGCGCTTCGCCATCCGTGAAGGCGGTCGTACCGTCGGCGCTGGCGTCGTGGCCAAGATCGTCGAGTAAGCATCGCGCTGCTTGAATGATCAGAAGGGGCTCCAGGAGGAGCCCCTTTGCTGTTCATCGTCAACGAGTGTTTGACTCTCGTTTTCGGTGTGCATATAATGCGCATCCTTTGAATGCGTGGGTTGACGGCTCGCGCCGTCAGAATCCATTGGAGTTAGGGCAAATGCAGAACCAGAAGATTCGCATTCGGTTGAAGGCCTTCGACCATCGCCTGATCGACCAGTCCGCTGCGGAGATTGTCGAAACCGCCAAGCGTACCGGCGCCCAGGTTCGTGGACCGATTCCTCTGCCGACCAATCGCGAGCGCTATACCGTGCTGATCTCGCCGCACGTCAACAAGGACGCGCGCGACCAGTACGAGATTCGCACTCACAAGCGCGTGCTCGATATCGTCGAGCCGACGGAGAAGACCGTCGATGCCCTGATGAAGCTCGATCTCGCCGCCGGCGTGGACGTGCAGATCAAGCTCGACTGATTATTACACTAGACACCGCGGCCCAGCGTTCGACAATTCGCTCGAGCAGCAGCCGCCGCGCCGTGAGGCGCCACACAACGTGCTAGTGGAATGCTCTGGAAAGGGCAGCCATAGCGGGTGATAGCCCCGTACACTATAGGAGACTGAGAATGACTATCGGTTTAGTCGGCAAGAAGGCCGGGATGACCCGTGTCTTCACCGAAGACGGCGCTTCCGTGCCCGTAACCGTGATCGAGGTTGAGCCTAATCGCGTCACTCGCGTCAAGACCGTCGAAAGCGACGGCTACGCGGCGATTCAGGTTACAACTGGCTCCCGCAAGGCCAAGCACCTGTCGAAGGCCCAGGCTGGGCAGTTCGCCAAGGCAGGTATCGAGGCCGGTCGTTCGCTGATGGAGTTCCGCCTTGCAGAAGGCGATGAGGCTCCGGAAGTGGGCGGCGAACTCACCGTATCCCTCTTCGAAGCTGGTCAATCGATCGATGTGACTGGCAGCTCCAAGGGCAAGGGTTTCCAGGGCGCAGTCAAGCGCTGGAACTTCCGCACCCAGGACAACAGCCACGGTAACTCCCTGGCCCACCGCGCGCCGGGCTCCATCGGCATGTGCCAGACCCCTGGGCGAGTGTTCAAGGGCAAGAAAATGGCTGGCCAGATGGGCAACGTGCGTTGCACCGTCCAGAGTCTTGAAGTCGTCCGCGTCGATGCTGAGCGTAATCTGCTGCTGGTCAAGGGTGCCGTGCCTGGTGCCACCGGTAGTGACGTTATCGTGCGCAGCGCCGTGAAAGCTGGCTGAAGGGGAATCTACCGATGAATCTGAATCTTGCTGCCGGCGCCGGCACCGTCGACGTGTCCGACGCCACCTTTGGCAAAGAATTCAATGAAGCGCTCGTGCATCAGGTCGTCACCGCCTATCTGGCTGGTGGTCGTCAGGGTACCCGCGCTCAGAAGAACCGTTCCGACGTGCGTGGCGGCGGCAAGAAGCCGTGGCGTCAGAAGGGCACCGGTCGTGCCCGTGCCGGTACCATCCGCTCGCCGATCTGGCGCAGTGGCGGTGTGACCTTTGCGGCTCGTCCCCAGGACTACACCCAGAAGGTCAACCGCAAGATGTACCGTGCGGCGATGCGCTCGATCCTCTCCGAGCTGGTGCGCCAGGATCGTCTGGTGGCCGTCGAGGAGTTCGCCGTCGACGCTCCGAAGACCAAGCAGCTGGTCGCCAAGCTCAACGAGCTGGGTCTGGAGAAGGTGCTGATCGTCACCGAAGAAGTCGATGAGAACCTCTACCTGGCCGCCCGCAACATCCCCAATGTGGATGTGGTCGATGTGGCCGCCGCCGATCCGGTGAGCCTGGTCGCCTTCGACAAGGTGCTGGCCACCGTCTCCGCCCTCCGTAAATTCGAGGAGAAGCTGGCATGAACCAGGAACGTGTATTCAAGGTGCTGCTCGGCCCGCACGTGACCGAGAAGGCCGCCATGGCTGCTGAACGCAACCAGTACGTGTTCAAGGTGGCCAGCGACGCGACCAAGCCCGAGATCAAGAAAGCCGTCGAGGCTCTGTTCGGCAAGAAGGTCGACCGCGTTCAAGCGCTGAACGTCAAGGGCAAGACCAAGCGCACCGCGCAGGGTCTGGGTCACCGCAAGGGGTATCGCAAGGCTTACGTCACGTTGGCCGCCGGCGAGACCCTTGAAGACTTCTCTGGCGCCGAATAAGGGCAGGAGTACGGACAATGGCAATCGTCAAGACTAAACCCACATCCGCCGGTCGTCGCCACCTTGTAAAGGTCGTGAACAGCGAGCTCCACAAGGGTGCACCCTACGCGCCTCTGCTCGAGAAGCAGTCGCGCAATGGCGGACGTAACAACAACGGTCGTATCACCACCCGTCACGTGGGCGGTGGTCACCGTCAGCACTACCGGATCATCGACTTCAAGCGCACCAAGGATGGCATTCCGGCCATCGTTGAGCGTCTCGAGTACGATCCGAACCGTAGCGCCAACATCGCGCTGCTGAAGTATCTCGATGGCGAGCGTCGCTACATCCTGGCGCCCAAGGGCGTGAGCGCCGGCGACCGTCTCGAGTCCGGCGTCAACGCGGCCATCAAGAAGGGCAACGCTCTTCCGCTGCGTAACATTCCGCTGGGTTCCACCGTGCACTGCATCGAGCTCAAGCCCGGCAAGGGCGGCCAGATCGCTCGTAGCGCCGGTACCAGCGCCCAGCTGGTCGCTCGTGAAGGCAACTATGCCACCCTGCGTCTGCGCTCCGGCGAGATGCGCAAGGTGCTGAGCGAGTGCCGCGCGACCCTGGGAGAAGTGGGCAATTCAGAGCACAGCCTGCGTCAGCTTGGCAAGGCCGGTGCGAAGCGCTGGAAAGGTGTGCGTCCGACCGTTCGCGGCGTGGCCATGAACCCGGTGGATCACCCGCACGGTGGCGGTGAAGGCCGCACCAGCGGTGGTCGTCATCCGGTGACTCCGTGGGGCGTTCCCACCAAGGGCCACAAGACCCGCAAGAACAAGCGCACCGACGCGCTGATCGTTCGTCGCCGCAAGGCCAAGTAACACACTTTAAGAGGTAACGGCTGTGCCACGTTCACTGAAGAAAGGTCCCTTTATTGACCTTCATCTGCTGAAGAAGGTCGAGGCTGCTGTGGAGAAGAGTGACCGTAAACCGATCAAGACCTGGTCGCGTCGCTCCATGATCCTGCCCAACATGGTAGGACTCACCATCGCAGTCCATAACGGTCGCCAACACGTCCCGGTGCATGTCTCCGAGGAAATGGTTGGCCACAAACTGGGCGAATTCGCTGCTACCCGCCTCTATCGCGGTCATGCGGCGGACAAGAAAGCCAAACGGTAAGCCAGAGAGGATTGAGAGATGGAAGTCACAGCTAAGCTGCGTGGCGCTCGTTTATCCGCCCAGAAGGCCCGTTTGGTGGCTGACCAGGTGCGCGATAAGCCGGTCGCCGAGGCGCTGGACCTGCTGACCTTCTCACCGAAGAAGGCTGCCAAGCTGGTCAAGAAAGTGCTGCAGTCCGCCATCGCGAACGCGGAAGAAAACAACGGCATGGATATCGACGAGCTGCGTGTCTCGACCATCTGCGTCGATGAGGGCATGACGCTCAAGCGTATCAAGCCGCGTGCCAAGGGCCGCGCGGATCGTATCTTGAAGCGCACCTGCCACATCACCGTCAAGGTAGCCGAGAAGTAGGAGTCGACCAGATGGGTCAGAAAGTCAATCCAACAGGCATCCGCCTGGGTATCGTCAAAGACCATACCTCGGTGTGGTACGCCGAGCGCGGCGCCTATGCCGACAAGCTGAACAGCGACCTCGCGGTGCGCAGCTTCCTGGAAGAGCGTCTCAAGAACGCCTCCGTTAGCCGCATCACCATCGAGCGTCCGGCCAACAACGCGCGCATCACCATTCACACTGCCCGTCCGGGCATCGTGATTGGCAAGAAGGGCGAGGACGTTGACCGTCTGCGCCGCGAACTGACCGCGATGATGGGCGTGCCCGTGCACGTCAACATCGAGGAAGTTCGCAAGCCCGAGCTGGATGCCATGCTCGTGGCCCAGAACATCGCTGGCCAGCTCGAGCGCCGCGTGATGTTCCGTCGCGCCATGAAGCGCTCCGTGCAGAACGCCATGCGTCTGGGCGCCGGCGGCATCAAGGTGTCGCTCTCCGGTCGTCTCGGCGGCGCGGAAATCGCCCGTACCGAGTGGTACCGGGAAGGTCGTGTTCCGCTGCACACGCTGCGCGCCGACATCGACTACGCCGCCTACGAGGCCAAGACCACCTACGGCATCATCGGTGTCAAGGTTTGGGTCTTCAAGGGTGAAATCCTCGGGGGCATCGAGGAGGTCCGCGCCAAGGCTAAGCAGCCGCAGGCCGCGCCCTCCAAGAAGAAAGGTTCCAGGTAAGGGGAGAGCGAGTCGATGTTACAACCCAAGCGTATGAAGTTCCGCAAGATGCAGAAGGGCCGCAACCGTGGCCTGGCGCATCGCGGAAGCAAGGTAAGCTTCGGCGAATACGGCCTCAAGGCGACTGGCCGTGGTCGTATCACCGCCCGTCAGATCGAAGCCGGTCGTCGTGCGATCACCCGTCACGTCAAGCGTGGTGGCAAGATCTGGATTCGGGTCTTCCCGGACAAGCCGATCTCCAAGAAGCCCCTGGAAGTCCGTATGGGTAAGGGGAAGGGTTCCGTCGAGTACTGGGTCGCGCAGATTCAGCCCGGTCGGATCCTCTACGAGATCGAAGGCGTGTCCGAGGAGCTGGCACGCGAGGCCTTTGGCCTGGCGGCGCAGAAGTTCCCGGTTTCCACCACCTTTGTGAAACGGACGGTGATGTGATGAAAGCCCAGGAAATCCGTGAAAAGTCAGTCGACGAGCTGAACGATCAGCTCCTCGAACTCCTCCGCGAGCAGTTCAACCTGCGCATGCAGAAGGCCACTGGCCAACTCAGCCAGACGCACCTGCTCAAGCAGGTTCGTCGGGACATCGCCCGGGTGAAGACTGTGCTCAACGAGAAGGCAGGTGACTGAGATGGCCGAAGAGAAGAAAACCCGTACGCTCACCGGCAAGGTGGTGAGCGACAAGATGGACAAGTCCATCGTCGTGATGATCGAGCGCCGCGAGCGGCACCCGATCTACGGCAAGTACGTTAAGCGCTCCACCAAGCTCCACGCCCATGACGAGGCGAACCAGGCGAAGGCCGGTGATACGGTCTCCATCCAGGAGTGCCGTCCGCTGTCCAAGACCAAGTCCTGGACGCTGGTCGAGGTGGTCGAGCAGGCCAAGGGCTAACCCTACACCTGCTGTCAGATTAGGTTTGGAGAAAACCGATGATTCAGACTCAGACAATGCTGGACGTCGCCGACAACAGTGGAGCGCGCCGGGTGCAGTGCATCAAGGTGCTGGGCGGTTCACATCGCCGCTATGCCCACGTTGGCGACATCATCAAGGTCACGGTGAAAGAAGCCATTCCGCGTGGCAAGGTCAAGAAAGGCCAGGTCCTCAAGGCGGTGGTGGTTCGCACCCGCAGCGGTGTCCGTCGTTCCGACGGCTCGCTGATTCGCTTCGACGGAAATGCGGCGGTTCTGTTGAACAACACCAATGATCAGCCGATCGGCACCCGTATCTTCGGGCCGGTGACCCGTGAGCTTCGTAACGAGAAGTTCATGAAGATCATTTCCTTGGCGCCTGAAGTGCTGTAAGGAGCGAGGCGAATATGCAAAAGATCAAACGTGACGATGAAGTCATCGTCATCGCCGGCAAGGACAAGGGCAAGCGTGGCACCGTCAAGCGGGTTCTCGAAAACCGCTTCGTGGTGTCCGGTGTGAACATGATCAAGCGTCACACCAAGCCCAATCCCATGGCGGGTAATCAAGGCGGTATCGTCGAGCGCGAGGCTCCGATTCACGCGTCCAACGTGGCCATCTTCAACCAGGAGACCGGAAAGGCAGATCGCGTCGGCTTCCAGGTTCAGGAAGACGGTACCAAGGTACGTATCTACAAGTCGACGCAGTCGCAGATCGACGCCTAACGCGAGTCGGGTAGCATAATGGCGAACTTGAAAGAACGTTATCAGAACGAGGTGGTGGCTCAACTCAAAGAGCAGTTCAGCTACGCCAACGTGATGCAGGTGCCGCGAGTCACCAAGGTGACTCTGAATATGGGCATCGGCGAAGCGACCAGCGATAAAAAGCTGATCGACAACGCTATCGGCGACCTGGAGAAGCTTTCCGGTCAGAAGCCGGTGGTAACCAAGGCACGCAAGTCCATCGCGGGCTTCAAGGTGCGTGAAGGCTGGCCGATCGGGATCAAGGTGACCCTGCGCTCCGAGCGCATGTGGGACTTCCTCGATCGCCTGGTGAATATCGCGATCCCCCGCGTTCGTGACTTCCGTGGTCTCAACCCGAAGTCCTTCGACGGTCGTGGCAACTACTCCATGGGGGTGCGTGAGCAGATCATCTTCCCGGAACTCGAGTATGATAAGATCGACCGGATCCGTGGTCTGGATGTCACCATCACCACCACCGCCAACACCGATGATGAAGGTCGTGCGCTTCTGAGCGCGCTGAACTTCCCGTTCAAGAAATAAGGGTGGGATCATGGCAAAGAAAAGCATGGTAGAGCGCGAGCTCAAGCGCGCCAAGCTGGTGGAGAAGTACTCCGCCAAGCGTGCCGAGCTCAAGGCGATCATCCAGGACGCGAACGCTTCCGACGAAGAGCGCTTCGAGGCTACGCTGAAGCTTCAGCAGCTGCCGCGCGACTCCAGCCCGGTGCGTCAGCGTAACCGCTGCCGTATCACTGGTCGTCCGCACGGCTTCTACAACAAGTTCGGTCTCGGCCGCAACAAGCTTCGTGAAGCCGCCATGCGTGGCGATGTTCCCGGACTCAAGAAGTCCAGCTGGTAAGCCACGCAAGAATCAGGAGCGCAACGTAAATGAGCATGCAAGACACTCTGGCGGATATGTTTACCCGTATCCGCAATGCGCAAATGGCCACCAAGGAGACGGTCACCATGCCGTCTTCCCGCCTCAAGGTTGAGGTGGCCCGCGTATTGAAGGAAGAGGGTTACATCAACGACTTCGCGGTGTCCGAAAGCGCCAAGCCGGAGCTGGCCGTGACCCTCAAGTATTTCGAGGGCAAGCCGGTCATCGAGCACATCCAGCGAGTTTCCAAGCCCTCCCTGCGCCAGTACAAGGGCAAGGACGCGCTGCCGAAAGTCGCCGAGGGCCTGGGTATCGCTATCGTCACCACCTCCAACGGGGTGATGACCGATCGCGCGGCTCGCAAGGCCGGTGTCGGTGGCGAAGTCATCTGCACCGTATTCTAGGAGTTTGGAATGTCCCGCGTAGCCAAATATCCAGTAAAAGTGCCCGCTGGCGTCGAGATCAAGATCGACGGTGACCAGCTGACCGCCAAGGGCGGCCAGGGCACGCTGTCAATGACCATCCACCACGACGTGGTGGTAGGTCAGGAAGAGGGTCAGCTGACCTTCGCCCCCAGCGAGTCTGCCAAGACCTGGGCCATGGCCGGTACCACCCGCGCCCTGGTTCAGAACCTGGTGACCGGGGTAAGCGAAGGCTTCACCAAGTCCCTCGAAATCATCGGCGTCGGTTATCGTGCCCAGGCCAAGGGCCAGACGCTCAATCTGTCACTAGGCTTCTCGCACCCGGTCGAGTATACGCTGCCTGAGGGTGTCTCCGCGGAAACGCCGAAGAACACCCAGATCGTGCTGAAGAGCGCGGACAAGCAGAAGCTCGGCCATGTGGCCGCGGAAATCCGCGCCTTCCGTCCGCCCGAGCCCTACAAGGGCAAGGGTGTCAGGTACGCCGACGAGCAGGTGCGT
Organism: uncultured Halomonas sp.; assembly: GCF_947501415.1. Classification (GTDB taxonomy): domain Bacteria; phylum Pseudomonadota; class Gammaproteobacteria; order Pseudomonadales; family Halomonadaceae; genus Halomonas. Next base: position 27,256 of record NZ_CANMVL010000017.1, read on the forward strand.
CGCAAAGAAGCCAAGAAGAAGTAAGGCAGGGTTATGAACGCGAAGAAAGAATCTCGTCTCCGTCGTGCCCGCCGCGCTCGCGCCAAGATCCGCGAGCTGGGCGTGTATCGCCTGTGCGTCAACCGTACCCCGCGTCACATCTACGCGCAGATTATCTCGCCGGATGGTGGCAAGGTGCTGGCCAGCGCCTCTACGCTGGACAAGGTCCTGCGTGAGGGTGCTACCGGCAACGCTGACGCCGCCGCCAAGGTTGGCGAACTGATTGCTGAGCGCGCCAAGCAAGCGGGCATCACCCAGGTAGCCTTCGACCGCGCCGGTTTCAAGTACCACGGCCGCGTCAAGGCCCTGGCCGACGCCGCTCGTGAAGGCGGCCTGGAATTCTAAAGGGTTTTACGATGGCGAAGAACGAACAGCAAAGCGGCGACCTCCAGGAGAAGCTGGTACAGGTCAACCGTGTTGCCAAGGTGGTCAAGGGTGGCCGTGTCTTCGGTTTCACCGCTCTGACCGTCGTGGGTGACGGCAAGGGTCGTGTCGGCTTCGGTCGCGGCAAGGCACGTGAAGTGCCGGTCGCGATCCAGAAGGCGATGGACCAGGCGCGTCGCAACATGGTCAAGGTGCACCTCTCCGGCGGCACCCTGCAGTACCCGATCAAGGCCCGTCACGGTGCCTCCAAGGTGTACATGCAGCCCGCCTCCGAGGGTACCGGCGTTATCGCCGGCGGTGCCATGCGCTCCGTGCTGGAGCTGGCCGGCGTCCATGACGTCCTGGCCAAGTGCTACGGCTCCACCAACCCGGTGAACGTGGTACGGGCGACCGTCAAGGGCCTGAGCGCCATTCAGTCGCCGGAAGACATCGCCGCCAAGCGCGGTATGCCTGTCGAAGCGATCACGGGGTGAGCACCATGGCAGCAACGATCAAGGTTACCCAGACCCGCAGCACCATCGGCGTGTTGGCCAAGCATAAGGCCACCATTCAGGGCCTCGGCCTGCGCCGCATCGGTCACACGGTCGAACTGGAAGATACCCCCGCCGTACGCGGCATGATTCACAAGGTTAACTACCTTGTGCGCGTTGAGGGAGAGTAATCCATGAAACTCAATAGCCTGAGCCCGGCACCGGGTTCCAAGCACGCCGAAAAGCGTGTCGGTCGTGGCATCGGCTCCGGTCTGGGCAAGACCGGCGGCCGTGGCCACAAGGGCCTCAAGTCGCGCAGCGGCGGTAGCGTCAAGCCCGGCTTCGAGGGCGGCCAGATGCCGCTCCAGCGGCGTCTGCCGAAGTTCGGCTTCACCTCTGCGAAGTCGCTGGTTTCCGAGGAAGTGCGCCTGGCCGAGCTGGCCAAGGTTGCCGGTGACGAAGTCACCCTCGAGACCCTCAAGCAGGCCAACGTGCTGAAGGACGCCACGCTGCACGCGAAGGTGATCCTCTCCGGCGATCTGAACAAGGCGGTTACGGTTCGCGGTCTCAAGGTCACCAAGGGTGCCCGTGCCGCGATCGAAGCCGCCGGTGGCAAGGTAGAGGACTAAATGGCGAAGTCAGGAAAAATGCCGGCGATGGGCAGCGGTCTAGGTGAACTGTGGGCGCGTCTGCGCTTCGTGCTCCTCGCCATCGTGGTGTACCGCATCGGTGCCCACATCCCCGTGCCCGGTATGAATCCTGACCAGCTTGCTGCCTTGTTCAGGGAGCAGCAGGGTACCATCCTTGGCATGTTCAACATGTTCTCGGGTGGCGCCCTGGAGCGCATGAGCATCTTCGCCCTGGGCATCATGCCCTATATCTCGGCGTCGATTATCATGCAGCTGCTGACCGCGGTCTCGCCCCATCTTGAGCAGCTCAAGAAGGAAGGCGAGGCCGGGCGGCGCAAGATCAGCCAGTACACCCGCTACGGTACCGTTGCCCTGGCACTGGTACAGGCCACCGGCATGTCGGTGGGGCTGGCCAGCCAGGGCATCGCCTATACTGCCGACTTCAGCTTCTACTTCACCGCCATCGTCACGTTCGTGGGTGGTGCAGTATTCCTGATGTGGCTGGGTGAACAGATCACCGAGAAGGGGATCGGCAACGGCATCTCGCTGTTGATCTTCGCCGGTATCGTGGCGGGCCTGCCCGGCGCCGTCGGTCAGGCCTTCGAGCTGGCTCGCAACGAAGGGGCGTGGAACGTCCTGCCGCTGCTGGCACTCACTGCCCTGGGCGTTGCTACCGTGGCCTTCGTGGTGTTCATTGAGCGCGGTCAGCGCCGCATCACCGTGAACTACCCGCGTCGTCAGGTCGGCAACAAGATGTATGCTGGTCAGAGCAGCTATCTGCCGCTGAAGGTGAACATGGCGGGCGTCATTCCGCCGATCTTTGCCTCCAGCATCCTGCTGTTCCCGGCCTCGCTGGGGCAGTGGGTCGGTGCCGGTGACGGTCTCGACTGGCTGCAGCGTGCGTCCCAGGCCCTCGGTCCGGGTCAGCCGCTGTACATCTTGCTTTTTGCCGCTGCGGTGGTATTCTTCTGCTTCTTTTACACAGCGCTGGTCTTCAATCCCAAGGACGTCGCCGACAACCTCAAGAAGTCGGGTGCCTTCCTGCCGGGGATTCGTCCTGGCGAGCAGACGGCTCGCTACGTCGACAAGGTCATGACCCGTCTGACCCTGTTTGGCGCCTTGTACATCACTGCGGTTTCCCTGATGCCCCAGTTCCTGATCGTGGCGTGGAACGTGCCGTTCTTCTTTGGCGGTACCTCGCTGCTGATCGTGGTGGTGGTCATCATGGACTTCATGGGTCAGGTGCAGTCGCACCTCATGTCGCACCAGTACGAGTCGGTGATGAAGAAGTCCAACCTGAAAGGCTACGGCGGCGGCGGCATCATGCGCTGAGGCGCCGCTCGTCGAACTGGCGCGTTGCGGCCCGCAAGGGCCGCCTCGCTAGCCGACTTTGGAGATGGAACGATGAAAGTTCGAGCTTCCGTGAAGAAAATGTGCCGCAACTGCAAGATCATCCGTCGCAATGGCGCCGTCCGCGTCATCTGCACGGAGCCGCGGCACAAGCAGCGTCAGGGTTGATCCTGGCGACTGCGCTGAACCGGGTGCCGGCATGCCCCCTTGCCCTGTGCAGGGTAAAGGGGTATGCTGTTGCGCCTTTTGTAGTAGACCCAACGAGCAAGCCGCTCACATATTCGGAGTAAGCTGATGGCCCGTATTGCAGGCGTCAATATCCCGGACAACAAGCATGCGGCGATCTCGCTGACCTATATCTTCGGGATTGGCCGCACTCGTGCACAGGATATCTGTGCCGCGTCCGGCATCGCGCCGACCACCAAGATCCAGGAGCTGTCATCTGAAGAGATCGACACCCTGCGTTCCGAAGTCGGCAAGTACACCGTTGAAGGTGACCTTCGTCGTGATGTGACGCTGAATATCAAGCGTCTCATGGACCTGGGTTGCTACCGTGGTCTGCGTCATCGTCGTGGTCTTCCGCTGCGTGGTCAGCGTACCAAGACCAATGCGCGCACCCGTAAGGGCCCGCGTAAGCCGATCCGCAAATAACACGCACGTTCTGGCGTAAAGACAGGAAGAATCATCAACATGGCTAACCCGCGTAGCAATCGCAAGAAGGTTAAAAAGCAGGTGGTGGATGCCGTCGCGCATATCCACGCCTCTTTTAACAACACGATCATTACGATCACAGACCGCCAGGGCAATGCCCTTTCCTGGGCAACTGCCGGTGGTTCGGGTTTTCGTGGTTCTCGCAAGAGCACCCCGTTCGCTGCTCAAGTGGCAAGCGAGCGTGCAGCGACCGCTGCAGCCGAGTATGGTGTGAAAAACGTCGACGTGCTGGTCAAGGGCCCCGGTCCTGGCCGTGAATCCGCCGTGCGCGCACTCAACGCCGCCGGCTTCCGCGTGCAGAGCATCATTGACGCGACGCCCATTCCCCACAATGGCTGCCGTCCGCCGAAGAAACGCCGCGTTTAAGGAGACAGATTCATGGCTCGTTACATTGGACCGAAGTGCAAACTGTCTCGTCGTGAGGGGACCGACCTCTTTCTGAAGAGCGGTGTCACTCCCTTCGAGAAGAAGTGCAAATCCGAGCAGATTCCGGGTGTGCACGGCCAGCGCCGTCAGCGTATTTCCGAATACGGCTTGCAGCTTCGCGAGAAGCAGAAAGTACGTCGCATGTATGGCGTACTCGAGAAGCAGTTCCGCAACTACTACAAGGAAGCGGCCCGTCTCAAGGGCGCGACCGGCGAAGTGTTGCTGCAGCTTCTCGAATCCCGACTGGACAACGTCGTCTACCGCATGGGCTACGGCTCGACCCGCTCCGAAGCTCGGCAGCTGGTCAGCCACAAGGCCATCGCCGTGAATGGCAAGACCGTCAACGTGGCTTCCTACCAGGTCAAGCCCGGTGATGTGGTCTCCGTTCGCGAGAAGGCGAAGAATCAGGCGCGCATCCAGAACGCCCTGGCCCTGGCCGCCAACCGCGGCGACGTGGCCTGGATCGAGGTCGATGCCAAGAAGATGGAAGGCACTTTCAAGGCGCTGCCCGAGCGTGGCGACCTGACTGCCGACATCAACGAGGCCCTGATCGTCGAGCTGTACTCCAAGTAAGCGGTGCCAAGCGCCGTGCCTGCTCCCGGTAACGGGGGCAGGCCAAGAGTACCCAGTATCCGTTTGGCAGCCTGAAAGGTGTTCATATGCAGCGTTCAGTGACAGAGTTTCTTCGCCCGCGCGACATCAAGGTCGAAGAGATCAGTGCACACCACGCGAAGATCGTGCTCGAGCCCTTCGAGCGTGGCTTCGGCCACACGCTGGGCAACGCCCTGCGTCGCATCCTGCTCTCGTCCATGCCCGGCTGTGCCGTGGTAGAGGCCGAGATCGGCGGCGTCGAGCATGAGTACAGCGCGATCGAGGGCGTCCAGGAAGATGTCATCGAGATCCTCCTGAACCTCAAGGACGTGGCGATCAAGATGCATAGCCGCGACGAGGCGGTGCTCTCGCTGAACAAGCAGGGCCCGGCCGTCGTGACTGCGGGCGATATCGCCCTCGACCATGACGTCGAGATCATCAATCCCGACCACGTCATCGCCCACGTCAACGAGGGCGCCGAGCTGAAGATGCAGCTCAAGGTGGCGCGCGGCCGCGGCTATGAGCCGGCGGATGCACGTGTCGGTGCAGATGACGAGTCTCGCGCCATCGGCCGCCTGCAGCTGGATGCGACCTACAGCCCCGTCCGTCGTGTTTCCTACAGCGTCGAGGCCGCGCGTGTCGAACAGCGCACCGACCTCGACAAGCTGATCATCGACCTGGAAACCGACGGCACCCTGGATCCCGAAGAGGCGATCCGTCGCAGCGCGACCATCCTGCAGGATCAGCTGGCCGCGTTCGTCGATCTGGAAGCCGACAAGGAACAGGAAGTGGAGGAGGAAGAGGATCATATCGATCCGATCCTGCTGCGCCCCGTAGACGATCTCGAGTTGACCGTTCGCAGCGCCAACTGCCTGAAGGCCGAGAATATCTACTACATCGGCGATCTGATCCAGCGCACCGAGGTGGAGCTGCTCAAGACGCCGAACCTCGGCAAGAAGTCCCTGAACGAGATCAAGGACGTGCTGGCAGCACGCGGTCTTTCCCTGGGCATGCGGCTGGAAAACTGGCCGCCGGCAAGCCTGAAGGACGACAAGGCCTCCGCGTGAGCGCCGACTCGAGTCCCAGTTTGGTAAGGAATCACAACCATGCGTCATCGTAAAAGCGGTCGCCAGTTGAACCGTAACAGCTCGCATCGCCAGGCCATGTTCAAGAACATGAGCGTGTCGCTGATCGAGCACGAGGTCATCAAGACAACCCTGCCCAAGGCCAAGGAGCTGCGTCGCGTCATCGAGCCGCTGATCACTCTGGCCAAGCAGGACAGCGTCGCCAATCGTCGTCTGGCCTTCAGCCGCACCCGTTCCAAGGAAGCGGTCGGCAAGCTCTTCAATGAGCTGGGTCCGCGTTACGCCGAGCGTCCGGGCGGTTACGTCCGTATCCTCAAGTGCGGTTTCCGCACCGGCGACAACGCCCCCATGGCCTTCGTCGAGCTCGTCGACCGTCCGGTCGTCGAGGATGCCGACGAGGAGTGATCCTCGGGCCCCTGGGCCAGGCATACGCTGTAAAGAAAAACCGGTTCCCGCAAGGGGCCGGTTTTTTTCTTGTGCTTATCCCAACCTCATCTGATGATGGTCGATCTGGCTAGCACAGCCTCTCGGCCAGCCCTAGAACAGCATCTCGGGCAGCCACAGTGCAATCTGCGGGAAGGCGACAATCAGCGCGAGTCCCAGCACCTGAAGGGCCACAAACGGCAGGGCGGAGCGATAGATATCCATGATCGTGATCTCCTTGGGCGCTACCGACCGCATGTAGAACAGGTTGTATCCGAATGGTGGGGTCAGGTATGCCGACTGCATGCTGAGGATAAACAGCACGGCGAACCAGGTGGTGTCGAAGCCGAGGTCGCGCACGATAGGGACATATAGCGGCACGGTAATGAAGATGATCGCAAAGTCGTCCAGGAACATGCCCAGTACGAAGTAGCTGACGAGCATCATGATGATCACCGCATAGGGTGAGAGAGCGTAATCCTCGATAAAGTCGGTTACCACCATGCCGGCGCCCAGTCCGACATAGATCTTGCTGAAGAATACCGCTGCGATGGCGATCCACAGTAGCATCCCGGTGATCTTGGTGGTGGATAGCATGGCATAGCGAAGAAGTTTCCAGTTGGCTCGCCCCTTCAGGGCAGCGATCAACAGAGCCCCAGCAGCACCGATGGCCGAAGCCTCCGATGGCGATGTCACGCCTCCGATGATGCACCCCAGCACCGCCGTTACCAGCAAGCCTGGAGCCAGCACGAAACGCAGCGACTTCAACTTATCGACGAGAGTAAAGCGCTCTTCTGCCGGGGCAGGAGGGCCCATCTCGGGCTTGAAGCGGCAGCGTATCAATATATAAAGAATATAGATGCCGGCCAGCATCAGGCCCGGGACCAGGCCGGCAGCAAACAGCTTGCCCACCGAGTCGCGGGAAAGGAATGCATAGATAATCATCAGCACACTGGGCGGTATCAGGAAGCCTAGTGCGCCGCCGGCCATGATGGTGCCGGTGACCAGTCGCTTGTCATAACCTCGCTTCAGCATCGCCGGCAGGGCGATAATGCCCAGGCTGACGGTGGCGGCACCCGATACCCCCGCCATGGCGGCAATCAGTGCGCAGACCAGCACGGTGCCTACGCCGAGGCCGCCGGGAATGCTGCCCATAAGCTTGTGGATCATCTCGAAGAGGTCATCGGTGACCCCGGAGCGCTCAAGGACCAGTCCCATGAAGATGAACAGCGGGAGGGAGACCAGCAGGAAGTTGTCCATGGCGCTGTAGGCGGAGGCAAGGAGCAGATCGATACCGCCCGGACCGAACATTAGATAGGCGCTCCCCATGCCCGAGATCATCAGAGCGAACGTCAAGGGGGCGCCTATCGCCATCAGGAGGAGCATGGAGAAGAACATGATGGCCGTGATTGTCAGCGGGTCCAGGTCAGCCATAGGGGAAATCCTTTATGAGACATGCCACGGCACGAGGTAATAGTTGGATCGGGCAGCCTTCGACTCACGGTCTTCTCAAGCTGTCAGTACGAGGGCTCATCCCTGGGGTCGTGGTAGGAGATGCCAAACAGGCGAAGTACGGCGCGAACCAGTTCAGCCAGCGCTTGAAGCATCAATAATGCAACCGCCAGGGGAATGGTTGCCTTGATCGGATAGAGCGGTGGCTGCCACATGCTCATGTTGGAGTACTCGCCGGTGGACCAGGACTCATAAGCGAAACTGAGGGCGAAGCGGAGAAAGATGGCCAGCACCGCGAGGGTGAGTGCATATACCACCAGATCACAGAACGCCCTGAGTCTGGGGGGCATGAGGCCATAGACCACCTCACTGCGAACATGGCCGTGATGACGCAGGGTATAGCTGCCGGCCAGGATGCAGAAGGCGCCATATAGCATCGTCGATAGCTCGTGCGCCCAGATCGTCGGCGAATTGAGAAAGTAGCGCGCCACGATTTCAAAAAGCAGAACGCCGATGAGTGCCAGCGTCAGCCAGGAGACGACCCGTCCGACCACGTCGGACAGGCCATCCTGGGCCACGAGATAGCGGGTTACCCTGTTCACTACAGGCGGCCCTGTGCCTTGGCATTCTCGACCAGGATCTCGATCGCCCTGGCATTGCGTTCAGACTTGTCGGCCTCTTCCTGCCAGACGACCTGGGCGGCCTCGGTCAAGCGCTTCGAGTCCTCCTCGGGGAGTGTGGCAAACTCGAACATTTCGCCTTCCTGGATGATTTCCTGATTACCCTCTTCGAGCCAGGCGTGAATATCGGCGGCATACTGCTTGACGGCATCCTCCAGGATGGAGCGGTGTTCGTCGGAGAGCTCCTCCCAGGTCGACTCGTTGACGATGATGGTCTCGGTCCATCCAGGGTTGAGCAGGTTCATGAAGGTATAGTGTTCGGCCACTTCATTTAGCTTGAGCTGCTCATACTCGACCGGCCCACCGTAGATGGCACCGTCGATTACCCCGGTAGACAGCCCCACATAGAGCTCCTCTGCCGGCAGGAATACCGTGGGTATGTCGAAGGCCTGAAGAACCCGTGCCATCTGTCCCGTGGCACGAATCTTCATGCTCTGCAGGTCTTCCAGGCTGGTGACCGGCTCCTTGGTCAGCAGGTCATAGTTGCTGCCATAGCCATGGCCCAGCAGCTTCACGCCTTTCTCGGCGTATGCCTCCTCCGTCAGGGCGCCCAGCCCCCTCTCCTCGAAGATCTGGCGCGCCTCCTCTACGCTGGTCCAGGCGCCAGGCAAACCGGCCTCGATATTGCCGATGCCGACCTGACCGGGCCAGTAGCTACCTACCCCGTAACCCACGTCGATGGAGCCGCGCCCCACGGCATCGACGAACTGGTCGCTGTCTACCAGCTCGCCCCCGCGGAAATACTGGATGCGCAGCTCTCCATTGCTGGCCTCCTTGACCGTATCTCGCATCTTGTCGGCAATCTCGTCCATTTCGGTGCCGTAAAAGGTGTGGAAACGAATGCGGGTCGTATCCGCCGCCACCGCCGAACTCAGGACCAGGCTAGCCACGGAGGTGAGTATGGCGACTCTCAAGGGGGGCATCAGCTTCATGAAAACCTCACACAGTGTTATTGATTGTTGGCACACAGGCTCCGTGGTTGGGTTGCCTTGTGCGGAGGTCTTCCGGTGTGCTCACGGCGTATAACCGGCACCGATCGACATGGATGAGTACACCACAAGGATCGGGCTTGTTCTACGCCGTAGCGTTGGACATTGGTTTGCTGTCGGTTTTGTGGTTTTTCGACTATGGCGGTCAGCGTTGACGCCTATCCGCTCTTGGCGAGTGGCGGTTTGCGAGTGTCCGCCTCAGCAGCGGCTTGATAGTGCGGTCGGTGTAGGAGGCCTTGCCGTGAGAGACTCGAAGATAATGCAACCGCCGCCAAACCCGCCCTGGGTTATAAAGAAAACCCGTGCACAGCCTTCGCCATTTCAGTAAGCCGGAAACAGGGTCGTCATCATCAAGAGGGGTGGCTTGGTCGACCTCCATTGAGTCTTTACTCAATCTGCCTGTGTGGCGCTAACGCCATGCTCGGCGGCATCCTCGGTCCCTTTCTCGACCATCTCCCTGGCCTGCTTCTTTTCCATGACAGAGGCCTCGGGCCTCGCGTGGTCCTTCTCCGCGGCGGTGAGCGTTGCTGTGACGGCGAAGTGGTCGGAGCCTGGCACCCGTACTCGGTCGAGGTCGATCAGGTGAAAGCCGTCGGACACGAACAGATGGTCGATCGGGTAACGCCATAGCGGTCGATGAGCGTGGTAAGAGCTCAGTAGCCGCCGACCGCGGCGGGGGTCTTTCAGATCGCTCAGGTCGGTGAACAGGCGAGTTCCGTCGGACCAGGCGACATCATTGAAGTCCCCGGTAACGATCCAGCGGTTGTCCGGGTCCTGTTGAACATGGCGAGCAACGAGCACCAGCTCTGCATCGCGGACACGACTGTCCCGGCGTTCGGTCGTTTCGTCGTTGCTCTTGATTCGGTCCCGCAGGCCCGGAGGGACGGGATGGGTGCCAACGTACCGCACCGGGCCGATCCCCGGAACGTCAAGGGTCACGAAGATGGATGGCCGGCGCTCGGAAACCAGATGCTTGACCTGCTGCTCCAGCAGCGGAATGCGTGACCAGAGCATGATCCCCAGCCCTTCGCTGCGCACCTCCCCGACCCGGTGCTCATAGTGATTGTCCAGAGGAGTTAGCCCCTCGGCCCAGGCGCGATCGACCTCGATCAACAGCAGCAGGTCCGGATCCTCGCGCCGGACCGTGGCCAGCAGTTCGTCATGCCGCTCATTGGTGTAGTCGATATTTGCGCTCATCACCTTCAGGGTTGGCCGGTTCTCGCCAGGCTTGACCTCGGCGGCCGGCACCTCGGTCGGCCAGAGCGGCGTGAATGGCAGGATATGGGAGAGCTGCCACCCCCCTGTCGCAAGGATCACCGCCAGCCAGGCGGCGTGTTCCAGCCGCGGGCGGTGCCACCAGGCCAGCACCGCCAGCAACACCAGCGGGATCACCAGAGCCAAGGTCAGCTGAAGCCGCGGGAACTCCCAGACGCGGACCCACCACTGGCCGCTCGGGATCATGGGCAGGACGCTAACGACCACCACGAGCAGGGTTAACGCTCGGATGGTCCAGAGAAGGAGCCTTGCAGCCATGGCGATTCATCCATTGTGCAGTGAAGTAGAGTGGACCCACCTCCTTGCGCACTTGCTCCTATCCTAGTCACTGAGTCATCGCGTGTGCGTTATAAAAAGGTAACGCCGGACTCGGCACCGCTATGACGTTGTGGTTGTGGTGGTTGGCGATTCGGCCCCGGGAGTGGCAGCCCGCTCCAGCAAGGGCTTGAGGAAGCGCCCGGTATGGGAGACCTCGCTGCGGGCCACCTGCTCCGGGGTACCCTCGGCGATGATGCGTCCGCCGCCGGAGCCGCCCTCGGGACCCAGGTCGATCAGCCAGTCGGCGGTCTTGATCACATCCAGGTTGTGCTCGATGACTACGATGGTGTTGCCGTGGTCGCGCAGGCGATGGAGCACGCCGAGAAGCTGGCGGATATCCTCGAAGTGCAGGCCGGTGGTGGGCTCATCGAGGATATACAGCGTCTTGCCGGTGTCGCGCTTGGCCAGCTCCCGGGCGAGCTTGACCCGCTGGGCCTCGCCGCCGGAGAGGGTGGTGGCGCTCTGGCCCAGGCGGATATAGGAGAGGCCCACATCGAGCAGGGTCTGCAGGCGGCGGGCGATGGCCGGTACGGGGCTGAAGAACTCCAGCGCCTCCTCCACGGTCATCCCCAGCACCTCGTCGATGCTCTTGCCCTTGTACTCGATCTCCAGGGTCTCGCGGTTGTAGCGCTTGCCCTTGCAGACATCGCAGGGCACATAGATATCGGGCAGGAAGTGCATCTCAACCTTGATCATGCCCTCGCCCTGGCACGCCTCGCAGCGCCCCCCCTTGACGTTGAAGGAGAAGCGGCCGGGCTTGTAGCCCCGCGAGCGCGCCTCCTGGGTGCCGGCGAAGAGTTCGCGGATCGGCGTGAAGATCCCGGTGTAGGTGGCCGGGTTGGAGCGCGGGGTACGCCCGATGGGGCTCTGATCGATATCGATCACCTTGTCGAGATGATCGAGCCCCTCGATCTCATCGTGGGCCGACGGTGTCAGGCTGGTGGCGTGGTTGAGCTCGCGGGCGGCGATGGGCATCAGGGTCGAGTTGATCAGCGTCGACTTGCCGGAGCCGGAGACGCCGGTGACACACACGAACAGGCCCAGCGGCAGCTCCAGGGTGACATCCTGAAGGTTGTTGCCGCGGGCGCCTGAGAGGCGCAGTACCTTCTCGGGGTTGCCGGGGATGCGCCAGGGCGGGACCTCGATGCGCCGGGTGCCGGCCAGATACTGGCCGGTGAGCGAATCGGTGGTCGCGGTCACTTCCTCGGGGGTGCCCTGGGCGATGATCCGGCCGCCGTGAACGCCGGCTCCGGGGCCGATGTCGAGCACATGATCGGCGGCACGGATAGCATCCTCATCGTGTTCCACCACGATCACGGTGTTGCCCAGGTCGCGCAGGCGCTCGAGGGTCTGCAGCAGACGGTCGTTGTCACGCTGGTGCAGGCCGATGGAGGGCTCATCGAGGATATACATCACTCCCACCAGGCCGGCGCCGATCTGGCTGGCCAGGCGGATACGCTGGGCCTCGCCACCGGAGAGGGTCTCGGCGCTGCGCTCCAGATTGAGGTAGTCGAGTCCGACGTTGACCAGGAACTCCAGGCGGGCATGGATCTCGTTGATGATCTTGGTGGCGATCTCACCGCGCCGGCCCGGCAGCTCGAGCTCCTGGAAGTAGTGCCAGGCCTCACCGATGGGCAGGCGAACCATGTCGGGCAGGGAGCGCTCATCGATAAAGACATGGCGCGACTCCTTGCGCAGTCGCGACCCGTCGCAGCCCGGGCATGGCTGGAGCGCGATATAGCGTGCCAGCTCCTCGCGCACCATGTTCGACTCGGTCTCACGGTAGCGGCGCTGCAGGTTGGGCAGCACCCCTTCGAAGGGGTGTTCGCGACTCACCTTGCGGCCACGATCATTGACATAGTGGAAGGCGATATCGTCGTGACCGCTGCCGTAGAGAATCACCTCGCGCTCGTGGCGTGCCAGCTCCTGCCAGGGGGTCTCCAGGGTGAAGCGGTAGTGATCGGCCACCGCCTGGAGTTGATTGAAGTAGAAGACACTGCGCCGGTCCCAGCCCTTGATCACGCCTTCGGCCAATGACAGTTCCGGGTGGCTGATCAGCTTGTCGGGATCGAAGACCTGCTGCACCCCCAGGCCATCGCAGGTCGAGCAGGCGCCGGCGGGGTTGTTGAAGGAGAACATGCGCGGCTCGAGCTCGGCGATCGAGTAGCCGCACACCGGGCAGGCGAAGCGTGCCGAGAAGGCGATATCCTCTCGCTCGCCGTCCATGAAGTGGACCATGGCGACGCCGTCCGCCAGGCCGAGGGCGGTCTCGAAGGACTCCGCCAGGCGCTGCTGCAAGCCGTCGCGAACCTTGATGCGATCCACCACCACGCTGATATCGTGCTTGCGGGTCTTCTCCAGCGGGGCGATATCATCGAGCTCCAGGACCTGGCCGTCGACCATCGCGCGCACGAAGCCCTGGGCACGCAGCTCGGCGAGCAGCTGCAGGTGCTCGCCCTTGCGCCCCTTGACCACCGGGGCCAGCAGCATCAGCTTGCTTCCCTCGGGCAGCGCCAGCACCTGATCGACCATCTGCGAGACGGTCTGGGCCTCGAGGTCCTCGCCGTGTTCCGGACAGCGCGGCGTGCCGGCCCGCGCGAACAGCAGGCGCAGGTAGTCGTAGATCTCGGTGATGGTGCCCACGGTTGAACGCGGGTTATGGGAGGTGGACTTCTGTTCGATGGAGATCGCCGGCGAGAGCCCCTCGATATGATCGACGTCGGGCTTCTCCATCATCGACAGGAACTGGCGGGCATAGGTGGAGAGCGACTCCACGTAGCGCCGCTGCCCCTCGGCATAGAGCGTATCGAAGGCCAGCGAGGACTTGCCCGAGCCGGATAGACCGGTGACCACGATCAGCTTGTCGCGGGGCAGCTCGACGTCGATATTCTTCAGGTTGTGGGTGCGGGCACCCCTGACCAGAATCCTGTCCATTCCCACCTCATGAGCGCGGCAAAAGAGAGCGCGGCAAAAGGTCGATTATACGGGCCGGCTCCCGGCGGCGGCAAAGCGGGTTGGATGTCGACTTTCCCCGGCAGGTGGCAAACCGCTAGAATAGACGGTCAACTCCTGGGCGCATGACGCCCCCTCCAGGGAAGATACGCTACGCCTATGCGCAAGGTCTCCGGGCTGCTGCTCCCCGCCGAACGGCGCGCCATCACCGGCCTGGCCGGTCTCTACGCCACTCGTATGCTCGGCCTGTTCATGGTGCTGCCGGTTCTCGCGCTGTATGCCGATGATCTGGCCGGCGCCACGCCGCTGCTGGTGGGGCTGGCGCTGGGCATCTACGGCCTGACGCAGGCGGCTCTGCAGATTCCCTTCGGGCTGCTCTCCGATCGACTTGGGCGCAAGCCGGTGATCGCCGCCGGCCTGGTGCTGTTTGTGCTGGGCAGCGTGGTGGCCGCCGCCGCCGACACCATCGGCGGCGTCATCCTGGGGCGTTGCCTGCAGGGCAGCGGTGCGGTGGCCGCGGCGATCATGGCGCTGCTGGCCGACCAGACACGCGAGCAGGTGCGCACCGCGGCGATGGCCACCATCGGCCTCTCCATCGGAGTGGCCTTCGCCGTGGCCATGGTGCTGGGGCCGCTGGTGGCCGCCAGCTTCGGTCTTTCGGGAGTGTTCTGGTTCAACGCCCTCCTGGCTGCCATGGGGCTACCGGTGCTGTGGCGACTGGTGCCGCCCGCACCACGCCGGTTGCGCCATCGCGATGTGGGCATCGACCGCGCCCAGCTGGGGCGCACACTGAGGCGGCCCGACCTGCTGCGCCTGGATTTCTCCATCTTCGCCCTGCACCTGGTGCTGATGGCGATCTTCGTTGCGGTACCCTTCCGGCTGATCGAGGCGGGGCTTCCCTCGGAGCGCCACGGGCTGGCCTATCTGGGCGTGATGCTGCTGGCCTTCATCGGCATGGTGCCACTGGTCGTGGTGGCCGAGAAGCGTCGACGCATGAAGGCGATGTGCCTGCTGGCCATCTCGGCGATGCTGGTCAGCCTGCTGGGCATGGCCTGGGGCGGCGCCGGTCTCTGGTGGTTGCTGGCCTGGCTGCTGGCCTACTTCATCGGCTTCAATCTGCTCGAGGCCACGCTGCCATCGATGATCAGCAAGCTGGCACCGGCCGGAGCCAAGGGCACTGCCATGGGGGTCTACTCGACCAGCCAGTTTCTGGGGGCCTTCCTGGGCGGCGTGCTGGGTGGCGCCCTGGCCCAGCAATGGGGGCTGTCGGCGGTCTTCCTGGGGGCAGCCGCGTTGGCCGCGGTCTGGCTCGCGGTCATGGTGGGCATGCGCCAGCCGCCGCATCTGGTCAGTGAAGTGGTGGCACTCGACGGTGATCACGGCGATGATGCCCTGGAGACTCTGATGGCGAAGTTTGCCGAGGTGGCCGGCGTCGAGGATGTGCTGGTCGTCCCCGAGGAGCGCCTGGCCTATCTCAAGGTGGATCGTCAGCGCCTCGACGAGGAGGCGCTGGCCAGACTGATCGACTCGGGAAGGGAGCGTGCCTGACGGCGCCCTCATCCACGCCGGCCGGCATGACACGCCAGATGGCGACCCCGGCCCGCGAAACCGTGCATTGATGGCATCTCTTTCCAGACAACACTTTCCTGTATCTCTTTTCTGACAACTTTTCTGAAAACTTTTCTGAAACAAGGAGTCCCTCATGGCCCGTGGCATCAACAAGGTCATCCTCATCGGCAATCTGGGGCAGGACCCCGAGGTTCGCTTCACCCCCTCCGGTACCGCCGTTGCCAATGTCAACCTGGCAACCACCGATACCTGGATGGATCGCCAGAGCGGCCAGCGCCAGGAGCGTACCGAGTGGCACCGTCTGGTG
The DNA here is from genome assembly GCF_947501415.1 of uncultured Halomonas sp. GTDB lineage: Bacteria > Pseudomonadota > Gammaproteobacteria > Pseudomonadales > Halomonadaceae > Halomonas. The sequence goes on from NZ_CANMVL010000017.1 coordinate 42,906, forward strand.
ATGTTCAACAAGACCGCCGAGATCGCCCAGCAGTACCTCAAGAAAGGCAGCAAGATCTATGTCGAGGGACGCCTGCAGACCCGCAAGTGGCAGGGCCAGGATGGTCAGGATCGCTATACCACCGAGATCGTGGTCAATGACATGCAGATGCTCGACGGCCGCGCCGGTGGTGGAGACTTCCAGGGGGGCGGCTTCGGCGGTGCCCAGCAGCAGGGTGGCTATGGTGGTGGCCAGCCCCAGCAGGGCGGTTATGGCGGTCAACCCCAGCAGGGCGGCTATGGTAACCAGCCTCAGCAGGGTGGAGCTCCCCAGCAGGGCGGAGGCTTCGGCGGTGGAGCGCCCCAGCGTCCCCCGCAGCAGCCTCCCCAGCGTCCCGCCCAGGGTGGCCAGCCGGCTGGCGGTCAGCAGCAGGGCGGCAACTTCGGGGCACCCGACCCGGGCAGCTTCGACGACTTCGATGACGAGATCCCGTTCTGATACGTTGATCCGCTGACGCCATGGCGAGAGAGGTGCGCGAGTGAAGCTGCTGGTACTGGATGCCGGTCACTGCCTGAGCCTGGCCCTGGCTCGGGAGGCCAATCGCCGCTCGGATACCGAGCTGATCATCGAGGAGAGCCTGACGCTGGACCCGGACTGGCTGGCGCAGGTGGCGCCGGATGCCCTGGTGATTCCGCCGCTGTCGCGGCCGATCATCGCCGCGCCGGCGGAGGTGACGGCGCACGCCGAGGCGGTGGAGCGCTGCATGGAGCTGTGTCGAGAGGCGGATATTCCGCTGGTGTGGTGCGTCTCCGACCAGCTCTACGAGGATGGCTTCGCCGAGCCCATCGACGAACATGTCATTCCACGCCCGCGAGACGAGAGCCTGCGACGCCTGGTCGTTACCGGTGATCGCATCCGAGCCGAGCACCCTCACCATCTGATCGTGCGGCTGGGGCCGCTGTTCGCGCTGGAGGGCAGCCACGCCTGGCTCAACGAGTTGATCGATACACTGATCGTTGGCGGTGAGGTGCGCGGCGAGGTCGATGTGACCTGCTGCCCCACCTCGGCGGATGCGGTGGCCATGGCGCTGGTCGGCATGTTGCAGCAGCAGCAGTGCGGGGCCGGCGCCTGGGGTAGCTATCACCTGGCGGGTACCGAGCCGGTCAGCGTCTACACCTTTGTCTCGGTGGTGCGCACCCAGCTGGCCACCCGGCTCGAGGGTCGCGGTGAGAAGCGAGAGCTGGGCCCTCTGCGCGCCCTGCATCATCATCACGACCATCCACTGCGCCGCGTGCTCAACTGCCGCCGCGTGCTGGAAGTCTTCGGTGTCCATCAGAAGCCCTGGCGCCTGGAGCTGAGCAATATGCTCGATGCCTGGTGTCTGGCCAATGCGCCGGCGTGCAGCAAGGAGGAGAGCACATCGTGAACGTGCTGCGCAGCCTGATCTTCTACCTGGGCTACTTCATCGCCATGCTGGTATGTGGCGTACTGTTTCTGCCGCCGGCGCCCTTCCTGCCGCTCGGCTCTCGCTATCGTCTGCTCAACCTCTACAACCACTTCATCATCAGCTGGTTCCGGCTGGTCGTCGGGGTGCGCTATGACTTCCGTGGCCGTGAGAACGTGCCCGATGGCCCCTGTGTGATCCTTGCCAATCATCAGTCCGAGTGGGAGACCGTCTATCTTCAGCTGCTGCATCCGCCAGTGTGCACGGTGCTCAAGAAGGAGTTGCTGAATCTGCCGATCTTCGGCTGGGGGCTGCGTCTGCTGCACCCCATCGCCTTGGACCGCTCGCGGCCCTCTCGGGCCATCAAGCAGGTGCTCACCCAGGGCAAGCAGCGCCTGGGTGAGGGACTGTCGGTGCTGATCTTTCCCGAGGGCACCCGGGTCGCCCCGGGCAGCCGCAAGCGCTACAACAAGAGTGGGGCGGTGATTGCCTGCCGTGCCGGGGTACCGGTGGTGCCTGTGGCCCACAATGCCGGCGAGCGCTGGCCAGGGCGTGACTGGGTAAAGAACCCGGGCCGGCTGTCGCTGGTGGTGGGGGCTCCCATCGCCACCGAGGGGCGTAGCCCGGAGGAGGTCCTGCTCGAGGTGGAGGCGTGGATCGAAGCGACTCTCGAAGAGATCTCCGAGGTACCGAGGCCAGTGACCGATAGTGCCGACTCGGCCGTGTGACGCCCGAGTCGACAGGTAGCCTGGCAGACGGGGCTGATCTGGCGATAAGCCCTACGAGCGTGATGCCACTATCGCGAGTGACGAATGCAAGACGGCGCCCCTGAGGGCGCCGTCTTGCGTTGCGGTGCGCGGCTGAGTGCCATCAGTCGCGGAAGGTCTCCAGCACCAGGCAGGCGTTGGTGCCGCCGAAACCGAAGCTGTTGGAGAGCACGCGCTCGACCTTCACCGCGTCACGACGCTGGGTCACGATATCGACGCCTTCGGCCTGCTCGTCGAGGGTCTCGATATTGGCCGAGGCGGCGATGAAGTCGTTCTCCATCATCAGCAGCGAGTAGATCGCCTCCTGCACGCCGGTGGCCCCCAGCGAGTGACCGGTCAGCGACTTGGTGGAGCTGATTGCCGGGGTCGCGTCGCCGAACACCTCACGGATCGCCCGTAGCTCGGAAATATCGCCTACCGGCGTCGAGGTGCCGTGGGTGTTGATATAGTCGATCTTGCCGTCGACGGTGGCCATGGCCTGACGCATGCAGCGAACGGCTCCCTCGCCGGAGGGGGCAACCATGTCGTGACCATCGGAGTTGGCGCCGTAACCGGTCACCTCGGCATAGATCTTGGCGCCCCGGGCACGCGCATGCTCGAGCTCCTCGAGCACCAGCATGCCGCCACCGCCGGCGATGACGAAGCCATCGCGGGCCTGGTCATAGGGGCGTGAGGCCTTTTCCGGCGTATCGTTGTACTGGGTGGAGAGGGCACCCATGGCGTCGAACAGGCAGGAGAGGGTCCAGTGCTCCTCCTCGCCGCCGCCGGCAAAGACCACATCCTGCTTGCCCATCTGGATCTGCTCCACGGCGTTGCCGATGCAGTGCACGGAGGTGGCGCAGGCAGAGGAGATCGAGTAGTTGATGCCCTTGATCTTGAACGGCGTCGCCAGGCAGGCCGAGACGGTACTGCCCATGGTGCGGGTGACCCGGTACGGGCCCACGCGGCGCAGGCCCTTCTCGCGCATTACGTCGGCGGCCTCCACCTGGTTGGCGCTGGAGGCGCCACCGGAGCCGGCGATCAGGCCGGTGCGTTCATTGGAAACCTGTTCCGGCGTCAGCCCCGCGTCCTCGATGGCCTGAGCCATGCTGACATAGGCGTAGGCAGCGGCATCACCCATGAAGCGACGCTGCTTGCGATCGATCAGGGCATCGAGGTCGATATCGACCACGCCGGCCACATGACTACGGAATCCGCGCTCGGCGTACTCCTCCTTGAAACGAATACCGGAGCGCCCTTCACGGAGTGCCTCCAGAACCTGCTGCTTGTCGTTGCCCAGGCAGGAGACGATGCCCAGGCCGGTGACTACCACTCGTCGCATGGAAACCTCCTGGTCAGAAGTTCGCGGTGGAGGTGAAAAGGCCGACGCGCAGGTCGTTGGCCTGGTAGATATCGCGGCCGTCGACGGAAACAGTGCCGTCGGCCATGCCGAGAATCAAGCGCCGGGTGATGATGCGCTTGATATTGATGCGGTAGGTGACCCTCTGGGCATCGGGCAGGATCTGGCCGGTGAACTTCACCTCACCACAGCCCAGGGCACGACCGCGGCCGGGGTGGCCAAGCCAGCCCAGATAGAAGCCCACCAGCTGCCACATGGCATCCAGGCCCAGGCAGCCGGGCATGACCGGATCTCCGGGGAAGTGGCAGTCGAAGAACCACAGGTCGGGGTGGATATCGAGCTCGGCGATCAGCTCGCCCTTGCCATGCTCCCCGCCATCCTCGGTGATCGAGATGATGCGATCGAGCATCAGCATGTTGGGGGCCGGCAGCTGGGCGTTGCCGGGGCCGAACAGTTCGCCTCGCGAACAGGCCAGCAGTTCGTCGCGGTTGAAGGAGTGTTGCTTGGTCACAGAGTCATTCCGAGAGTCGAATGTTATTAGAGGCGTAGTCTACTGCCCGTGAAAGGTGAATGCACGTGGTCCGAGCGTTCAGGAGTTCACTGCCCGGGGCTGGGGTGGCCGCCCAGTCGCCGGCATAGCCACAGGCAGAGGCCGGCCCAGATAACAGCCTGGGCAGGCAGCAGCCAGGGAGCGAGGGAGACTTCGGCAAGCTTGGCGCCGGCGTAGTAGGAGAGCGGACCACCGACGGCCCCGCCCAGGACGGCGAGCCGAGGTCGCGACCACAGCCAGGCCAGGGAGTGATGCAGCAGGGTGGCGAACAGTGGCCACAAGAGCCACAGCCAGGCCGGTAGCAGCCCCAGGGCCAGGCGCGAGTCGCCAAAGTCGAAGCCGCCGACCCGGGTCAGGCCACCGTCGACGGCCAGGCCGAGCAGGATAAAGCCGAGCAGCCAGCGCCACTCCCCGGGCCGGGCCTGCCAACGCAGATGTGCGGCGAGCAGCGCCGCCGCCACGGCCCCGCCCACCAGGCTGCCGCCCAGCACGCAGGCCAGCCAGCCCGCCTCGAAGGTCAGCAGGTTGGCCAGCAGGCGCGGGGGCGAGAGTCGTCGACCCGAGGGTGGCTCAGGCATCGGTTCGGACTTCGGTTCGGGCATCGGATCAGGCATCGGCCCGGGTGTCGGTGAGCGGCGTCGGGCGGGCGCCGGGCTTGGCCAGCAGCAGGTGGCAGGCGCCGATGGTGCGCTCGAGAAAGCCGCCCTCGCAGTAGCTCAGGTAATAACGCCACATACGGATGAATCGTTCGTCATAGCCCAGGTTGCGTACGGTCTCCAGGTTGGCCTCGAAGCGCTGGCGCCATTCACGCAGGGTGCGCGCGTAGTGCGGGCCTATCTCGCTCAGGGACAGCACATTGAGTGAGGTGCTTCGCGTCACCCCCTGCAGGATGGCGTGGTGGGAGGGCAGGAAGCCCCCGGGGAAGATATGACGCTTGATGAAATCCATCTCGCGCTTGGCGGCCTCGAAGCGCTGGTCGCGTATGGTGATCGCCTGCAGCATCGTCAGGCCGTCGTCGGTGAGCAGCCGATCCAGGGTGGCCAGGTAGGTCTCCAGATACTGGTGGCCCACCGCTTCGATCATCTCCACTGAGATCAGCCGGTCGTAGCGGCCCTCGAGCTCGCGGTAGTCCTGCATGAGCAGGGTGATACGCTCTCCGAGCCCCTCCTCCTCGATGCGGCGCGCGGTATGGGCGTACTGCTCCTCGGAGATGGTGGTGGTGGTGACCCGACACCCGCGGGTCCTGGCCGCGTGGATGGCGAGCCCGCCCCAGCCGGTGCCGATCTCCAGCAGATGGTGGTCGGGGCGCACATCCAGCCGCTCCAGCATGAGGTCCAGCTTGTGGGTGGAGGCCTCCTCCAGGCTCGCCTCGACGTGGGGGAAGACGGCGCTGGAATACATGCGGTGTTCGCGGTCGAGGAAGGTGGCAAACAGCTCGTTGCCGATGTCGTAGTGGGCCGAGATGTTGCGTCGTGAACCCGACAGGCTGTTGCGCTGCAGGCGGTAGAGGGCGGTCAGCAGCCAGCGTCCCAGGCGCGCGGGGCCGTTCTCGATCTCGCCGTTGACCCGCTCCAGGTTGGCGGCGCACAGCCGTACCAGTGCGACCAGATCATCGGTATCCCAGTCGCCATCCATGTAGGCCTCCGCGGCCCCCACGGTGCCACCCAGCGCCAGGCGCCTCCAGGCCCGGCTGTCGCGCACCACCAGGTTGGCCACGAGTGGCCCCCCCTGGCCCAGACAGTGGCGGCGATGCCCCTCGATCAATGTGATCTGGCCGCCCTCCAGGCGGTCCAGCTGGGCCAGCAGGCGCGGGCGTAGCCAGCGTGTCAGACGGTCGGCGTCGTCCGTCAGGGGACGAGTGGTGTTGGCGGAGCGCAGCGTGTTCACGTCGGTCTCTCCTTACGAACGATCGGCGTCGGTGCCGGGGTGGTCATGGATCGGTACTCGCTTGGCCCACAGGCGTAGCGCCTCGAGGTGGATGCCGGCCAGGGTCTTGGCCCCCATCCACGGCTGGCGTGCCAGGGTGGTGAGCAGCACGCCACGGGTCGCCGGGCGACCCTCCAGGGTCAGGGTGGCGTCGAAGTGGCGTTCCCCTTCGCGCCAGTTCTCCATATGCATCAGCAGCCGCTCGCCGGGGGTGTTGAAGCGCCAGCGATAGATCATGTCCATGGGGTTGAAGGGCGAGACGTGCATCGCCTTGGTGAACTCGGCCGTATGGGCATGCCGGCTCGGGTCCACGGCGCAGGCATAGCGGGTGCGCTCGCCCCAGGGGGTGTTGCTCACCTCGCCCAGCACGGCGCGTAGCCCGCCACGGGTATCGAAGGCGTAGTAGAGCGAGATGGGGTTGAAGCCCAGGCCCAGGGTGCGCAGCTGGGTGAGCAGGCAGATGCGGCCGTCGGGAGCGTCGCCCAGCTGGCGCGAGAGCTCCTCGCGCACCGCCTGCTCGAGCGGGAGATCCTCGGATACCGGCCCGCCCTTGAGATGATCTTCGCGGCGGAAGCGAGCCAGCGCGGGGCGCCGGGCGCTGAAGCCGGGCACATCGTCGAAAAGCTCGGGCAACTCACCGAGATCGAGCCAGGCCATCCATGTCCCGTAGGTGAAGGCGTGCTTACGCGGCAGGAAGCGCCGATGACGCAGCTCGCCGCGGTAGATGCGTGAGCGGGGCGTGGCGATCATGCGCTCATGGCCCCCTCGACCACGGGAGCGAGCAGGTTGGTGATCCCCTCGGGCCCCGCCTCGTCACCGCCCAGGGCGTGGGCCACGCGCAGGGCGCTCCAGACGCCATCCTCGTGGAAGCCGTTGCGCCAGTAGGCGCCACAGTAGTGGGTGTGGAAGGCGGTGCCGGAGATCTCGTCATGGCGGGCCTTGGCCGCTTCGCCCTCCAGGGTGAACTGTGGATGGGCATAGGTGAATCGGCCCAGCACCTTCTCCGGCGCGATCGCCTCACTGTCGTTGAGGGTGACGCAGAAGGTATGCGGTGCCGCCAGGCGCTGCAGGATATTCATGTCATAGGTCACCGAGACGCGCGCCGTCTCGTCTCGACCATCCAGTCGATAGTTCCAGCTCGCCCAGGCGCGGCGGCGGCGGGGCAGCAGGCGGGTGTCGGTATGCAGCACCACCTCGTTGTCCTGGTAGGTCAGGGCGCCCAGGAGCTCGCGCTCGGCGGGGGTGGGGTCCTCCAGCAGCGCCAGGGCCTGGTCGGCATGGCAGGCCATCACCACCTCGTCGAAGTGCTCGATGCCGAGGGCGCTGCGCACCGCCACGCCGTCGGCCTGTCGGCGGATGCCGCGCACCGGTGTCGACAGGCGGATGCGGCCGGCGTAGGGCGCGGTGAGCAGCGGAATATAGCTGCGCGAACCGCCGACCAGGGTGTACCACTGGGGCCTGTCGTTGACCGAGAGCAGACCGTGGTGGCGGAAGAAGCGCACGAAGAACTGCAGCGGAAAGTCGCGCAGGTCGCTCAGGCTTGCCGACCAGATCGCCGCTCCCATGGGCAGCAGGTAGCGCCTCTGGAAGGCGCTGTCGAAGCCGCGCGCCTCGAGCCATGTGCCCAGGGTCATGGCGGGATCGAGTGCGCCGTCATCCATGGCGCGTATCGCCTCGCGGTTGAAGCGCAGAATCTCGCGCAGCAGGCGGTAGAAACTGGGGCGCATCAGGTTACGCCGCTGGGCGAACAGGCTGGCCAGGGTGTGGCCGTTGTACTCGAAGTCGCGGGCGGTCTCATGCACCGAGAAGCTCATCTCGGTGGGCTGGGAGAGCACACCGAGGCGCTGCATCAGGCGCTGAAAGTGCGGATAGGTCCAGTCGTTGAAGACGATGAAACCGGTGTCGATGGCGTAGTGGCGGCCCTCGAGCTCCACATCCACGGTGGCGGTGTGGCCGCCCAGGCGTGCATCGGACTCGAAGAGAGTCACCTCGTGGCGGCCCGTCAGGTACCAGGCGGCGGCCATGCCGGCGATGCCGCTGCCGATCACGGCGATGCGCCTGCTGTTCACGGTGTTGGTCTGCCTGGTTGTGGTGAGAGGGGGGCGAGCATTCATCGGGTGTTCTCCGTGGCGGTCTCGGACCGCGTCATGCGTCGCCCCAGCCGATAGCGCAGCGTGGCGGGCAGGATCCCCATCAGCTTGAGCGGCAGGGTGAAGCGTCGAGGGAAGTGGATGTCCAGGCGGCGGCGGGCGAGGCCGTCGAGGATCGCCTCGGCGGCCTGGTCGACCTCCATTCGCATGGGCATAGGGAAATCATTGCGGTCGGTGAGTGGCGTGCGCACGAAACCCGGGTGGATAAGGCTGACGTCGATCCTTTCGTCGGCCAGGTCCAGACGCAGCGACTCCAGGAAGTGACTCAGCGCCGCCTTGGAGGCGCCATAGGCCTCGGCCCGAGGCAGGGGCAGGTAGGCCGCGGCACTCGAGGTGGCGGCGAGCAGCGGGTTCCCGCCCTCGATGCGGGCGCGGCGCAGCAGTGGCAGGGCGGCATCGATGCAGTGGAGGGCGCCGTGGAAGTTGGCGGCGAAGACTCGTTCCACCAGATCGACGTCGAAGTGGCGAGCATCGAGATATTCGCAGGTGCCGGCATTGAGGATCACCAGGTCGAGGCCCCCCAGGGCGGCCGCCAGTTGCCGACTGGCGTCGCGTACCGCCCCGCGGTCGGTCACATCCAGCGGCAGTACCAGGGCGTTGGCGCGGCCGGCGGCCAGCTCATCGAGGGCTGCCGTGTTGCGGCCGCTGAGTGCCACGCGGTCGCCGCGGGCCAGCAGGCGTTCGGCCAGGGCGCGGCCGATACCCGAGCTGGCGCCGGTGAGCCAGATGCGCTGGGAGTCGGACATGGGGCCTCCGGGGTGGTTGCCATGCCCGGGGCCGTTGTTCTCAGGCGTCGAGCTGGCGCTTTATCAGTCGGATGGCACCCCCTAGCAGAGGGAGCCGTTCATAGAGCAGTTCACCGGCATCGAAGTAGTCGCGATGGCGGGCGATCCGTCCGCTGTCATCTTCCGCGAAGGCGAGGTGAGAGCATCCTTCCACCGTGATCTCGCGTCCGCTCTCCAGACGGGGGTGCACCAGGTGCATGGTCCAGGTGACAAAGGCCTCGCGGTCCACGCGCTGCCGACTGTGAAAACGAAATCGGCATTGGGTGACATTTCTGTACAAGGCCGAGAAGTAGCGCTCGAGTGCCTCTATACCCTCGATATGGTGAAGCGGGTCGTGAAAGATTACGTCTTGAGTATAGAACTCGCTCACCTTTCTTGTACAGCTCTTGTCTAGATTTTTAAAGAAGGCACAGAAGGCCTCCAGCTGAGGGTCGGCTGACATCGGGCGCTCCTTGGTTCAGTCGGCCTTGAGTGCCTTGAAGGCCTCCAGCGCGCGCAGACGCGCCGCCTTGTGGTCGACGATGGGGGGGGGATAGTCGCTGCCGCCGAGCAGATCCCGGGGAGGCGCATGACGGGCCTTGACGGGCAGTTCGGCCAGCTCCGGCAGCCACTCGGACAGGAAGGTGCCATCGGGGTCGAAGCGCGTGGACTGGGTGGTGGGGTTGAAGATGCGGAAGTAGGGAGCCGCATCGGTGCCGGTGGAGGCGGCCCACTGCCAGCCGCCGTTGTTGGCGCAGAACTCGCCATCCACCAGGTGGCGCAGGAAGAAGGCCTCGCCTCGGCGCCAGTCGATCAACAGGTGCTTGCTCAGGAACATGGCGGTGACCATGCGCAGGCGGTTGTGCATCCAGCCGGTAGCGACCAGCTGGCGCATGGCGGCGTCGACGATGGGGTAGCCGGTGCGGCCCTCGCACCAGGCGCGGAAGCCTGCGTCGTCATCGCGCCAGGCGAGCCCCTCGGTATGGCGCTGGAAGGCACGATGCCGACATACGCGGGGAAAGCCCACCGCCACATGACGATAGAACTCGCGCCACACCAGCTCATTGACCCAGGCGGTCAGACCCGCATCGCCTTCGGCCAGGCTGCCGTCATTCTCGGCGAGCACCGCCTGCACACACTGGCGCCAGGAGATCATGCCCAGTGCCAGGTAGGGAGAGAGTTCGCTGGTGCCGCGAATCGCCGGGAAGTCGCGCTGGTTGGCGTAGTGGCGAGCACGGAAGCGCAGGAAACGCTCCAGGCGGTCTGCGGCGGCCTCCTCACCGGCGGGCCACTGGCGGCCATCGATGGGGGTGTCCGCCAGTACCGGAAGGGCGGGCAGCGGGTCGCTCTCGATACCGAGGGATGCCTGGGGGGGCGGGGGGGCTGCCAGCGCCAGGTGCTCCGCGCTCAGCTGACGGTGCCAGGCCCGTGCGAAGGGGGTGAAGACCCCGTAGTAGTCGCCCTTGCCGGTGAGCAGCTCTCCCGGGGCGAAGGCCACGGCATCGTGATGGCCTCGTGCCTCGAGACCTGCCGCCTGGAAGGCCTCGATCACCGCGGCGTCCCTGGCGAGCTCGTCCACCGGGTACTCGCGATTGAAGTGCACTCTGCCGGCGCCGGTCTCGCGGGCGATGGTCAGCAGCGTTTCCGGGGCCTCTCCGAAGTCGTCGATATCGCGATGCAGCAGCGGGATGCCCAGGCCTCGCAGCGCCGTCTCGAGGGCCGCCACGCCGCGGGCGCGGAAGTCGAGCTGGTTGGCGCCATGGCCGTGGCGCTGCCAGTGGGGCAGGGCGCGCAGGTAGACGGCGATCACCGGGCCGCGGTTTGCGGCGGCGGCCAGGGCACGGTTGTCATGGACGCGCAGGTCGCTGCGAAACCACATCAGGGTCGGGGACATATCGGCTCCATCAGGTGGGCAGCAGCGCCTGCAGGCGTGTGATGGCCTCGATGAGGTCGTCACCCAGTGCCGCCACGCCGCTGTCGTCGAGTTCGGACTGGCGGATGCGTGCCACCGGCCCGCAAAGCCCCAGCGGGACCTCGAGCTGTTCTGCCAGGCGTGGCAGCTGGCGGCGGATCAGGTCGGTGCGTCCGGCATGGCTGCCGGCCATCAGCACACCGCTGGCGCTCAGGCGCTCCACCGCCAGGGGCAGCTCGCCCACGGGCGGAGCGGTATCAAGCAGCATGACACCCAGGCCTCGGTCACCGGCCAGCAGGGCGGCGAGCAGCAGCCACAGGGTGCCGGGATCGTCGGGCAGTGGCATGGCCAGCAGGGTTGGGCCCGAGACCTGGGCGTTGGTGTGGTAGAGCCGCATGCCGATGCGCGAGCGCAGGAAGGACTCCAGGGTACGGCGCTGAAGGGTATTGCCCAGGCGCTCGTCACCCCAGCGCTCCTCCAGTTCGTGCAGCGTCGGCGCCCACAGCTCGGCGACACAGGTGGCCACCGGGTAGAGTGCCAGTGACTGGTTGTAGAGGCTCTCCAGGCGCGAGAGGTCCATCGCCTCCACGGCCTCGAACAGGCGGCGGCGCTGGGCGGGCCAGTCGCCCGGGGCGGGGGGCGGTGCCTCGGGCTCATCGCTGGTGGGGCGGTCGAGCAGCTCGCGCACCTGGCTCACCGGTACGCCACGGTTGAGCCAGCGCAGGATCTGCTCGACCCGTTCGATGTCCTCGCGGGCATATAGACGATGCCCCTTGGGCGTGCGGCGCGGCTTGATCAGCGCATAGCGACGCTCCCAGGCCCGCAGGGTCACGGAGTTGACGCCGGTGAGGCGCGACACCTCGCGAATCGGATAGAGCGGAGTGTCGCCGCCGTGCTGGGTCGGCTCGTTCATGTTGTGGGTGATCCTCCTGTCAGGGCATCGCCGAGATGGTGTCCGGAGAGCCAGGCGTCCTCGATGCGCGGTCCGCGCCAGCCGTCGCCGCACAGCGCCAGGCCGTTGCGGGCGAGGCGGTAGTCGACGTTGACCGCCTCGCCCGAGGCGAAGACATCGGGCTGTGCGTAGCGCCAGCGGTGGGCGCCCATGACACTGGGCTCGGGCAGGGCAATATCTCCGGGCAGGCTGCGCTGGAAGGCGTCGAGCAGTGCCTCGGCGATGGTTTCGGGGCCATCCTCGAGGCGTACCTTGCTCCATTCGAGGTTGGCAAGCAGGGTCAGGCTCTCGCCCTGGTCGCCGCGTCCGGGCTTGAGATGGTTGCGTACCGCGAAGCGCAGCGCCGGCGCATGCAGGCGCACCGCCTGCCAGTCATCGTCGACGCCGGGCAGCGCAGGAAGTGGGGCATCGAACAGCACCCAGGCGGCCCAGCAGGGGCGCTGGATCACCGCCGCACAGGCCGCGGCCAGGGCCGAGTCGTGGGGCGCCACCAGTGCCCTGGCCTGGGCTGAGGGGGTGGCGATCACCACCTGGGTGAAGGGGCCGTGGCGCCCGTCTTGGGCGTCCACCAGCCACCACTCTCGGGAATCGTGTTCGAGGCGCTCGATGCGGGTCCTGGCGTGAAGCTCGAGCCCCGCTGCCAGATGGCGAGTCAACGCGCTCATGCGCGGAGTGCCGCACAGTCGAAGCAGGTCGTCTCGATGGCGCTGCCAGCCGTCCTCGGCGGCGAACCATAGCGAGGTGGGCCATTCGGCCAGGCAGCCCGCTGCCTGCCACTCCTGCACGGCCGCGGCGAAGGTGGCGTCGCGCACGCTGAGAAACTGGGCGCCCAGGTCCAGAGTCGCCTGGGGAAGGCGGCGGCTCGACAGTCGCCCGCCGGGGCCGCGACCCTTCTCGAACAGGGTCACCGGCCGGCCGGCGGCAACGAGCGACCTGGCGCAGGCCAGGCCGGCGATGCCGGCGCCGATGATGGCGGTATGGTTCCGGGGCTGAGTCATGACACCCTCGCAGGATGGTTTTCCGCTAGACTAGCAGAAGTGTACAACAGCTGTATAACTCACCACGGTTTACCAGGAGGTCCGGATGCGCGTGCTGATTACCGGAGGAAGCGGTTTCGTGGGCCAGCGCCTGTGTCAGCGGCTGGTCGAGGCGGGGCATCGGGTGCAGGTGGTCTCGCGAGATCCCGCCGCGGCGCACTCGCGGCTGCACGAGGCGGTGGATGTGCGACGCTCGGCGCTGGACTTCGTCGATGCTCCGCCCGATGCCCTGGTCAACCTGGCGGGCGAGCCGATCGCCGCCAAGCGCTGGAGTCACGACCAGAAGGAGAAGCTGATCGATTCGCGTCTCAACGCCACCCGTGAACTGGTGGGGCTCTGCGAGCAGCTGCAGCAGACCGGCACCCGGGTGCCTCGCGTCATGGTGTCCGGTTCGGCGATGGGCTATTACGGCGATCAGGGCGACCGTGAGGTGACGGAGGAGACCCCACCCCATGATGAGTTCGCTCACCGTCTCTGTCGTCGCTGGGAGGAGGCCGCCCTCGAGGCCGAGGCGTTTGGTGTGCGGGTCGCCCTGCTGCGTACCGGCCTGGTGCTGGACCAGGGAGGTGGCAGCCTGGCGAAGATGCTGCCCCCCTTCAAGTTGGGACTGGGCGGGCGCTTCGGCAGCGGCAGGCAGTACATGCCGTGGATCCATCGCGAGGATCTGGTGCGCGCCATTCTCTTCCTGCTCGAGCGCGACGAGCTGGAGGGAGCCTTCAACGGCAGCGCCCCGCACCCGGTCACCAACGCCGAGTTCACCCGTGCCCTGGCCAGCCAGCTGAAGCGCCCGGCGATCTTCCCGGTGCCCGCCATCGTGCTGGAAACCGCCTTCGGCGAGATGGCGCGACTGCTGTTGACCGGCGCCGATATGCGCCCGATGCGGCTCCTCGAGGCCGGCTTCGAGTTCCGGTTCGAGACGCTGGAGGAGGCACTGGCAGATATCCTGGCCTGATAGTCAAACCATAAAATCGAGGGGCTCCGGGGGCAGGCCGAAGAGAGGTCCGAGGACCAGGGACGGCCGAGGTAGTGCCCAGGGAGGGGTTTATAACGCCTCCTCGTAGGTCTGTCCCCGGATCAGCCCGGACTCACCGTCCTTCTTCGCCCACCGTTACGATGACCCGCACCGCGTCCAGGCGCAGCCGCGCCCCCTCGATGGCCTCGTCCAGGGCGGCGCGCTCGTCGCGTAGCGCGGCCAGCTCCTCCTCGCGAACCGCCGGGTTACGCCGCGCCAGGGCGGTCAGCCGCGCCAGCTCTCCGTCAAGCTCCTCGCGCATGCGACCCTGGGCGGCCTCGACGATGGAGGGCAGCTCGCGAGCCGCTTCCCCCTCGCCTCGGTCGAGCAGCTCGCGCAGCACCTCCAGACGGCTGCGGATCAGATCCCGAGCCATCGCCTTCTTGACCTTCTGCAGGTTCTTCGAGAGCCCGGTGAAGGAGATCTTGTCGGTCAGGTTGGCCCCGGACTCATCCAGCAGCACGCGCACCGCGGTGGGCGGCAGGAAGCGGTTGAGATGCAGCTTCCTGGGGGCCGGGCAGTGGGTGCGATAGATCAGCTCCACCATCACCCGCCCGGGTGGCAGTGACGGATACCGGAGCAGCGCCAGCGCGGTATTGCCCATGCTGCCGTCGAGGATGCGCCCCATCATCTCGCGCACCACCGGATGCTCCCAGGAGAGTCGCTGAACATCGTCACGGGCCAGCGCCCGCGAGCGTGAGAGGGTGGCGGAGAAGCCCTCCTCGCCCTTGGCCAGCCCCGGCAGGCCGTCGAGCATCTGCGGGCCGGCCACCAGGTGCTGGATATCACCGCCCAGGTCCTGGCTGTCGACGCCGAAGATGTCCAGGGCAAGGTCCAGGTAGCGGCGCAGGGCGCGGTCCTCATCCAGCTCGCCGATCGCCACGGCCACCGCCTCGGCACGCTCGTGCCGGCAGGCGTTGAGCTCCAGCAGGCGGTTGCGGCCGGCATCGCGCTCGGCCAGGCGGCTATCGAACAGCGCCCGGGTCTCCTCGATGACCTCCTCGAGGGACTCATCGTCGAGCAGGGCATCGGCCAGGGGGTCGCCGAAGGCATCGAAGATCTCGCTGCCGATGCCGTGGGGCGCGCTGAACGCGTCCATGCCGTCGCGGTACCAGCGCAGCAGCTTCTCGCCGGGACTGGCCTCGAAGACCGGCACGTGAATCTCGATGGCGTGGCGCTGGCCGATACGGTCCAGGCGGCCGATGCGCTGCTCCAGCTGGTCGGGGTGCAGCGGCAGGTCGAACATCACCAGATGGCGGCAGAACTGGAAGTTACGCCCCTCGGAGCCGATCTCGGAGCACACCAGCACCTGGCAGCCCTCCTCCTCGTCGGCGAAGGCGGCGGCGGCGCGGTCGCGCTCCACCAGCGAGAGCCCCTCGTGGAACACCGGGGCATGGTAGCCACCCAGCACGCGCAGGGCCTCGGCCAGGCCCTCGGCGGTCTCCCGCTCGTGGGCAATCACCAGCACCTTGTCACCGGCCAGCCCGCCTTCGCCGTCATCGGCCAGGCGCTCCAGCAGCCAGTTGACCCGCGGGTCGATCTGCCACCAGGGCTCGCCGTTGAGCGGATCGTCGGAGAGGGCGCGGTACATGGCGTCCAGGTAGATCAGCACCTCGGGGTGGTCGAGGCCGGTCTCGATCAACAGGTCGTCGAGGTACTCCTCGTCGCGGCCCAGCTTGCGCAGCACGCGCCGATAGGCGGCCGGGGGCGCAAGCTCCGTCACATGCAGACGGCGCTCGGGGAAGCCCCCCACGTGGCGCCGGCTGTTGCGAAACATCACCCGACCGGTGCCGTGACGGTCGAGCAGCTGGTCGCGGAGCTGGTCGCGAGCGGCATCGCGCTGGGTGGCGTCGGCCTCGGGATTGGCCAGGGTGGCAAGCAGTGCCAGGCTGTCGGGTTCGTCGATCACCGCGGCGACCCGCTCGCGCTCCTCGTCGCCGCCGGGCAGGCGCTCCAGGGCGTCGATCGCCTCGGCCACCGCCACATAGTGGGTCTCCTCCTCGCGGAAGGCCGCCAGGCTGTGATAGCGACCCGGGTCGAGCAGGCGCAGGCGGGCGAAGTGGCTCTCGATGCCCATCTGCTCCGGGGTGGCGGTCAGCAGCAGCAGGCCCTCGCTCTCGGCGGCCAGCTGTTCCACGCAGGCGTAGCCGGTGCCGACCTGCTCCGCGCTCCAGTCGAGGTGATGGGCCTCGTCGACGATCAGCAGGTCCCAGGTGCAGGCCTGAGCCTGAGCCTGACGGTGAGGATTGGCGAACAGCCAGTCCTGGCTGGCCAGGATCAGCTGGCCGGCCTCGAACGGGTTGGTGTCGCCATGGGCCTGGCTCTGCTGCTCGTCGAGCAGGGTCACCTCGAGGGCGAAGCGGCGCAGCAGCTCCACCAGCCACTGATGGGTCAGGCTGTCCGGGACCAGGATCAGGGCGCGCTCGGCGCGCCCGGTGAGCAGCAGGCGGTGCAGGATCAGACCCGCCTCGATGGTCTTGCCCAGGCCCACCTCGTCGGCCAGCAGCACCCGCGGGGCGTGACGGCGGGACACCTCGTCGGCGATGTAGAGCTGGTGGGGGATCAGGTCGATGCGAGGACCGGAGAGGCCCAGTGCCGGGTTCTGCTCCACACGGTGGTAGTGGTGCAGGGTACGAAAGCGCAGGTCGAACCAGTCGTTGCGGTTGACCTGGCCGGTGAGCAGGCGGTCGCGGGCCTGATCGAACTGCATGCTGTCGGCCAGGCGCGCCTCGGAAAGCTCGGTGAGTTCACCCTGTTCGTCCTCGCCGATATAGACGATCAGGCCGCCGACCTCCTTGGTGTCATCGACGGTCAGCGTCCAGCCTTCGGCGGCGCGGATGCGGTCGCCGCTGCCGAAGGCCACGCGCGTCAGCGGGGCCTGGCGGCTGCTGTAGGTGCGGGTTTCCTGGCTGGCGCCGAACAGCACGGTCACGCTGCGCGGGTCACAGTTGAGGATGGTGCCTAGGCCGAGTTCGGCCTCGCCGTCGCTGATCCAACGCTGACCGGGGGTGAAGTCGCTCATGATGCCTCGAGGATGCTGTAACAGGGTGCGCTCACGGCCGCAGGGAAGGGGCGACCTGGACAAAGGCGCGGTATCTTACAGCAAAGCTCGACGCGGCTTAAGCCTCGCACGCTGCCCTTGAGGCCAGAGCCGCTGCCAGACCCGACGCCGGCGCCTTGACGAGAGGGCACGCTGGCCCTCGACGCGAACGCCCCGACCGCTGGGCCGGGGCGTCGCTGGTATCGGCGAGGGTATCGGTGAGGGTGTCGGCGAGGGCCTCAGTCCTGGGGGCCGATCAGGTGCTTGACCTCCAGATAGCCGGCCAGCCCCCAGGGGCCCAGCTCTCGACCGATGCCGCTGATCCCGAAGCCGCCCCAGCTGGCCTCGGGCATCACCAGCTGCTCGCTGTTGAACCAGATGCTGCCGGCGCGCAGGGCGCGTCCCACTCGGCGGGCACGCTCGTTGTCTCCCGAGATGACCGTGGCGGCGAGCCCGAAGGGCGAGTCGTTGGCCAGCTCGATCGCCTCGGCCTCGCTGGCCACGCTGCGGGCACACAGCACCGGCCCGAAGACCTCTTCCCGCCACAGGCGGCTTCTGGTCGGCACGTCGCGATAGAGCGTCGGGGCGACGAACTCACCCTGGTCGGGCAGGTCGCGATGGCGGCCGTCGCGGACCGCCACCAGCCCTTCGGCCCCGGCGACCTCGAGGTAGCGCTCCACCGCCTCTCGCTGGCGGGCACTGGTCATCGGCCCCATGTCGGTGCCCTCGACCAGAGGATCCCCCAGGGTCAGCGCATCGATGCGCTCGGCCAGCGCCTGGTAGAGCGGCTCCGCCAGTGACTCGTGGACGAGCAGCCGGGAGGTGGCCGAGCAGATCTGCCCGGAGTTGAAGTAGATGCCGGCCATCACCCAGTCGGCGGCGCTCTCCACCTCGGCGTCATCGAGCACCAGGATCGGTGACTTGCCACCGAGCTCCAGCGATACGCCGCGCACGCCGTTGGCGGCGGCCTGCATGACCTTCTCGCCCACCACGTTGCTGCCGGTGAACGACAGCTTGTCCACACCCGGATGGGCGGACAGCGGCGCACCGATGCCGTCGCCGTCACCATTGAGCAGGTTCAGCACTCCGGCGGGCAGGCCGACCTCCAGGGCGATCTCGGCGAGCACGACCTCCGGTAGCGGGGTGACCTCGGAGGGCTTGAAGACCACTGTACAGCCGGCGGCCAGTGCCGGGGCGATCTTCCAGGCGCTGGTGACCAGCGGGAAGTTCCAGGGAGTGATCAGGCCGACCACCCCGGCGGGGTCCTCGAAGACCCGCGCCTCGATGCCCGCCATGCCGTGCTCGATCCGGCGTCCCTGTCGCTGCTCGAGTGCCTTCGCCTGGCCGGCGTAGTAGCGGTAGCAGGCGATGGCATCGTCCAGATCGATGGCGGCCTCGGCCAGCGCCTTGCCGTTGTTGGTCGACGAGCACCGCACAAGGCGTTCCCGACGGGCCTCCAGGGCGTCGGCGAAGGCCGCGAGGTAGGCCCCGCGGCGGACGCCACCCAGCGCCTGCCAGCCGGGCAGGGCCGCACGTGCGGCCTGCACGGCGGCCTCCACATCGGCGCTGTCGCCGGCGGTAAGCTCGGCGATCTGGGTCTGGTGATAGGGGTCCATCACCGACAGGCGGCGCTGGCCCCGGCTCTCGACCCATCGGTTGTCGATGAACTGCTGAATCAGTTGTTGCATGCAAAGGCTCCCGGTTGTCTCGGCACCATGCTGGAGGGTGAGGCGGTCAGGCAACGGCCTCGGACCAGGCCGCGGCGTCGATCTCGATCAGCATCGGGCCATCCTGGGGACGGTGCGCGATGGCGCGTGCCAGGCCCGCGGGATTGCCGACCCGGCTCGCCGCGCAGCCGAAGCCGGCGGCCAGGGTCTGGAAGTCCGGTGCCTGGATATCGACCCCGAGGCGAGTGACTCCGGCATTGTCCATGAAGCGGCGGATCTCCTCATAGCCCTGGTTGTGCCACAGCAGCACGATGATCGGCAGGCCCTCCTCCACCGCACAAGCCAGCTCGGTGAGGGTGAACATCACACCGCCGTCGCCGACCAGGGCGACCACCGGCAGTTCGGGCTGGCCGAGGCTCGCCCCCATGGCGGCGGGCAGCCCGTAGCCCAGCGTGCCGTAGCCGGTGGAGGCGTTGAAGAAACGCCGCGGGGCGTCCTGGCTCACCAGGTGGTTGGCCGCGTAGGTGGTGGCGCAGGAGTCACCCACCAGGATCGCTTCAGGCAGGCACTCACGCAGCGTGTCGAACAGCGGAACATAAGCGCGGAAGGCCGGGTCCTCGGCCAGTGCCAGGGACTCGAGGGCGGCGCGGGTACGATTCCTTCCATCCCGTGCCAGGGGGCGGCCGGCCAGTGCCTGCTCGAAGCTCGCCGCCAGCGCCTCGATGCTCGAGGCGGCGTCGGCCACCAGCGCCAGGTCGGCGTGCTGGTTGCGCGCCAGCTGTTCGGGGTCAAGGTCGATACGGATCAGCCGGCCGCCCAGCTCGAAGCCATCGTCGAACACCACATCGTAGTCTGTCTCGCCAATCTCGGTGCCGATGGCCAGCACCACATCGGCCTCACGAGCCAGCTGGCGCACCGCCGGCAGCGAGGCGTTGGCGCCCAGGTCCAGCGGATGGTCACGGCCGAGCAGCCCCTTGGCGTTGATGGTGGTGACGGTGGGGGCATCGAGCAGCTCGACCAGACGGCGGGCCGCCTGGGGAGCGCCGACGCAGCCACCCCCCAGCAGCACCAGGGGGCGTTCGGCCTCGCCGAGCCAGCTCCGAGCCTGCTCGAGGGCGTGCGGGTCCGGGGCGGCCTTGCTCAGCACGCTGCGGCGAAGGTGGCGTGGGGCGCTGACCGGGGCATCGAACAGATCGATGGGGATCTCGATATGCACGGGCCCCGGGCGGGCTCCGTCGAACACCGCGAAGGCACGGGCCAGGACTTCACCGAGACCCTCCGGGTCGAGCAGGGTGTGGCTGAAGCGAGAGACCCCGGCCATCAGCTCGCGCTGCCCCGGTAGCTCGTGCAGGCGCCCCTGGCCACGACCCAGGGTGTCACGGCGATTGACGCTGGAGATCACCAGCATGGGGATCGAGTCCGCCAGGGCCTGGCCCATGGCGGTGGCGATATTGGTCATCCCGGGGCCGGTAATGATGAAGCAGACACCGGGCTTGCCCGTGGCGCGAGCGTAGCCGTCCGCCATGAAGCCGGCGCCCTGCTCATGGCGTGGCGTCACGTGGCGAATGCCGCTGCCCTGGTGTTCATGCTCGCCGCCGCCTTCTAGGCCGCGGTAGAGCTCGATGGTATGGACACCCGGAATTCCGAACACGGTGTCCACGTCGTAGGCGTCGCGCAGCAGGCGGATCAGCAGTTCAGCGCAGGTCATGGATATCTCTCTCCTCAGGGGCATGGTGGGCTCGGGGGTAGGGGGCTCCCTTTACCCCACCAGCCAGTGGGCCATGATCACGATGATGGGCAGCGTGATGGCGGTACGCAGCAGGAAGATCACCACCAGTTCCCACAGCTTGAGGGGAATGCGGGACTTCAGCAGCAGGGCGCCGATCTCGGACATGTAGATCAGCTGGGTCAGCGACAGGCAGGCGATAACGAAGCGGGTGAGCTCGCTCTCGATGTCGCTGGCCAGCACCGCCGGCAGGAACATGTCGGCGAAGCCCACCAGGGTGGCCGGTGCGGCGGCCTCGGCTTCGGGCAGGCCCATCCACTCGAGTACCGGCACCATCGGCATGGAGAGCCAGGTAAACAGCGGCGTGAACTCGGCCAGCACCAGCGCCACGGTACCGATGGCGATGACCAGCGGCAGCAGGCCGAAGAAGATGTCGGCGACGTTGAACAGGGCCAGGCGGACCAGTTTCAGCGGACCCGGAGCCTTCTCGGCGCGAGCCACGGCGATGCCCAGGCTGTAGCGCAGCAGGCTCTGGTCGCCGGTGTTCTCCTCCTGGATCTGGCAGCCGACCGGCTCATAGTAGTCGTTGGACTTGCGTGACAGGGGCGGCAGACGAGGCACGATCACGGCAGCCACCAGGCCGGCCACCACCACGGTCAGGTAGAAGGGAACGAACAGATGGTTGATGCCGATGAAGCTGGTCACCAGCAGAGCGAAGGCGATGGAGACGATGGAGAAGTTGGTGGCAACGGCCGAGGCCTCGCGGGCGTTATAGTAGCCCTGTTCGTACTGCTGAGTGGTGATCAGCACACCCACGGTGCCCGAGCCCATCCAGGAGGCGGTCGCGTCGATGGCGCTGCGCCCGGGCAGGCCGAAGATCTTGCGGAACGGGGTGCGCACCATGGAGCCGATAAACTCCATGAAGCCGAAATCGACCAGGAAGGGCAGCAGAATGGCGGCGAAGAAGAAGAAGGTCAGCAGGACCGGCGCCAGATCGTTGAGCATCACCCCACCGGTGAAAGAGGCGGTAATCATCTGCGGGCCGACCTGGAAGTAGGTCATCAGCGCGAACGCAGCGCCGAGGGCGCGCATCACCACCCATAGCGGCGAGATGTCGAAGAGCTCCTTCATCGCGCCCTGGCGGGCCCAGCCGGGCCGTGTCAGCTTGACCACCAGGGTCAGCAGGATGGAGAGGCAGAGCACCACGGTGGCGATGGCGGGCAGGGCGTCGCCGAGAGTGGCCTTGAGCCAGTCGGCGGCCAGGCCCATGCCGATGTTGATGGTGTCACCCACCGAGAAGGGCACCAGGAACAGCAGGATGCCGATCAACGAGGGGACGAGGAACTTGATCAGACCGTGGGTGCTCAGCTTGCCCCCTTCGGTCGTGATCTTGTCGGCGGAATGCAGATGGGAGGACATGGGGCGATTACTCATTGCTGTTGTAATGGTGGGCGCCCGCTGCGGGGCGCCATCAGGCGGTTGTCGGGGCCGCTCCCTGGCTCCGGGGTGAATCAGTCGCGACGTTTGACGCCGGGCAGGACACACAGCATCTCGTAAAGCAGCGTGGCGCCCATCAGGGCGGTATTGCCGCTCGGGTCGTAGGGCGGCGCCACCTCGACCAGGTCGCCGCCGACGATGTTGAGTCCCTGGGCGCCACGCACGATCTCCAGGCCCTGGGCGGAGGTCAGGCCGCCCATCTCCACGGTGCCGGTACCGGGTGCCACGGAAGGGTCGAGGCCATCGATGTCGAAGGAGATATACACCGGGCCGTCGCCCATCTGCTCGCGCACCTCGGCCATCAGCGGCTCCAGCGACTTGTGCCAGCACTGTTCGGCCTGGACGACACGGAAGCCCTGCTGACGACACCAGTCGAAGTCCTCGGCGGCATAGCCGGTGCCGCGCAGACCGATCTGCACCACGCGGTTGGCATCCAGCAGGCCCTCCTCCTGGGCGCGACGGAAGGGGCAGCCGTGGGCGACCTCCTCACCGAACATGTGCTCGTTGACGTCGGCGTGGGCATCGATATGGATCAGGCCGACCGGGCCATGCTTCCTGGCGATGGCGCGCAGGATCGGCCAGGTCAGGGTGTGGTCGCCGCCCAGGGTCAGCGGAACACAGTCATGAGCCAGGACGTCGTCGTAGAACTGGTTGATGATGTCCAGGTTCTTCGGCAGATTGAAGGTGTTGATCGGCACGTCGCCGATATCCGCCACCTGCAGGCTGTCGAAGGGGGCCGCACGAGTGGCCATGTTGTAGGGCCGCAGCATGCGAGACTCATCGCGAATCTGTCGCGGCCCCAGGCGGGTTCCGGGCCGGTTGGAGGTGCCGATATCCATCGGGATGCCGATAAAGGCGGCATCGAGGCCGGCAGCACTCTCCTGGGTGGGCAGGCGCATCATGGTGGCGGGGCCGCCGAAACGCGGCATGTCGTTGCCGCCGAGGGGCTGGTTGAAGTCGCTCATGCAGGGCTCCTGTGAAGCTGATTGATATGCCTGGCCGAGGTAAGGCCGGTGCGATACCCCTGAAGGAGCAGGATGTGTGCCAATGTCGATTTCGTTAGACCAAAGATTAAAAAATGAGGCGGGATGCTATGGCCTCGGGGCGTGTGGCAGGGGTGGGTGATTCAATTCTGGATCGGTGGGCCGGAGTGGCGTGATACAATAATGGATCGTGATCCAGGAGTGAATCACCGATGTCCGAGCATGACGCCCTGATCCTCAAGACCATCATCGACACCGCCCACGATCACTTCTTTATCGTCGCGCCCGATGGCCGTATCCAGGATGTCAGTCCCGGGGCGGCGGCGGTCTATGGCATGTCCCGTGAAGCCCTCTGTGCCACCAGCGTCCAGCGGCTGGAGGCCGATGGTGTGCTGACGCCTTCGGTGAGCCTGGAGGTCATGCGGACGGGCAGACCGGTGCAGCTGGAGCAGCGAACCGGTACCGGGCGGCGGGTCATTGCCCAGGCGCACCCCGTGTTCGAAGACGAGCGCCTGGTGGCGGTGGTGAGCCGCTCCATGGACATGACCGACCTGCAGCTGCTGCAGCAGGAGTATGCGCTGCTGCAGCGCCGCTTCAGTGAACACCTCCGGCGGGGGCATGCGCTGGAGACCGACGCCGAAGCACTTGAGGCGGAACTGGACGACCTCGAGGTAAAGAGTCAGCTGATGTGTGAGGTGGCCCTGCTGCTGCGCCGAGTCGCCCCTACCGATGCCACCGTGCTGATGCTGGGGGAGTCCGGGGTGGGCAAGACCGCCTTCGCTCGCCAGCTTCATCGCTGGAGCTCGCGTTGCGAGGGACCCTTCATCGACGTCAACTGTGCCGCCATTCCCGAGAGCCTGTTCGAGTCGGAGATGTTCGGTTATCGCCCCGGCGCCTTCTCCGGCGCCGCCCCCGGTGGGCGGGTGGGGCTGATCGAACAGGCTGAGGGCGGCACCCTGTTTCTCGATGAGATCGGCGAGCTGCCCCTGGCGGTGCAGACCAAGCTGCTCAAGACCATCCAGGATGGCTTCATCACTCGGCTCGGCGACAGCGCGCCGAGGCGCGTGGACTTTCGCCTGGTGGTGGCCACCAACCAGAACCTCTCGGCACGGGTGGAGGAGGGGCTGTTTCGGCTCGATCTGTACTACCGCCTGAATGTGATTCCGGTCACCCTGCCGCCCCTGCGCGAGCGTCGCGAGGATATTCCCGGGCTTGTCGAGCGTCAGCTCGGGCGTCTCAATCGCCGCTACGGGCGCGACAAGATGCTGGCGCACAGCGTGTGGCAGTCGCTGATGGGCCGGGAGTGGCCCGGCAATGTGCGCGAGCTGGAGAATGTCCTGGAGCGCGCCTGGCTATCGGCGGAGGGCGATGTCATTCGCCATCAGGAGCTGGGTGAGCTCCCGCGCTCGATGACGGAACCGAGCGATGTGGAGCTGGCCGAACCGAGCCCCCAGCCGGTGGCGGCCGAGCCTGCCCCGGCGTTGGGAGAGGACGAGTCGTTGGCGTCGGCCCTGGCCCGCACCGAGCACGACATCCTGGCGGAGCTGTGTGGCGAGCTGGACTCGACCTATGCCATCGCCAGGCGCCTGGGCATCAGTCAGCCGAGCGTGGTGCGCAAGCTCCGCAAGCATGGCCTGAGGATCGCCAGGGCCGAGGCCTAGGGCTAAGGCTCGGAGCTCTCCTGCCCCAGCCAGCGATCCAGTTGGGCGCGGGTCAGCTCGCCGACATGCTGCTCCACGGCGTGGCCCCGGGCGTTGAACAGCAGGGTGGTGGGCAGGCCGGGAGACTCGCTGAGTACCATCAGCTCCTGGTGCGGGTCGAGCAGCGGGTAGCGAAAGTCGAGTGCCTGGTCGTCGAGGTAGCGCACCACCTGCAGCAGCGACTCGCCCTGGTTGGCCACCACCACGGTAACATCGTCCCGAGCGCTCGCCTCGGCCAGCAGCGGCATCTCGCGCAGGCAGGGCGGGCACCAGGTGGCCCATAGATTCAGCACGACGCGCTCGCCCTCGAGCTCACGCAGATTGACGGTCTCGCCCTCGAGGTTTTCCAGAGCGAGGTCGGGCAGGGTCTTCAGAGCCATGCCACCGCCGAAGGGCGCCAGGGTGACGGTGGCCAGCCAGAGTGCCGAGACCACGACCAGTAGCGCCATGGCGCCAACCAGACGGCCCAGGTGGTCGCGCAGCATCCAGCCGCTCCAGATCAGGCCGGCCATCAGGCCCCAGAGCCCGTGATAGCCGGGCTGCCACAGCTTGAGGGCATCCAGCGGGGCGGCGGCATAGGCATCAGGGTGGAGCGCCACATGGCCGATCCTCGCGCCGAGCAGCCAGGCCAGCAGCAGGCCATTGAACCAGCGGGAGTGGGCGCGCCGGGGCAGGCCGAGCAGCCAGGCGCTGGCACCCAGTAGTAGCAGGGCAGCCACGAAGGCGTAGAGGCGCGGCAGCGAGAGCAGGACGGGACCCAGGGCGATGGCATCCATGGGGTGGCGACTCCTTAGGGGTGTGGCTCCTTGAGGGCAGGGTCGGCGAACGAAAGGCCAGGGGGTACAATGTGGTGCAGCCGATCCTGGATCCTGCCAAGCCTACTGCCGGTTGGCGGGGCTGTCATCCGCGGGGTCCGATCCTAGCCGAAGCATCCGCCACCGGGAGCCGCCATGGCCAAGCCTGCCTTCGACACCCTGCGTGCCCTGGCCATCGCCAGTCAGGCGCTGGGTTTTATCCTGATCATCACCCTGGAAACCGTCATGGGCGACGCCGCCCGCCCCTGGCAGGGCTGGACCCTGGCGGCCATGGTGGTGGCCGCGCTATGGATCGCCCTGGTGCGACTCTATCGGCGCAATCGGGCCCGCAAGGCGCACTCCCGGCGACAGGCGGCGGGGGGCGAGACTGACGAGGACGACGACTGATGCCACCGTCATGCCGGCGAAGACCGGGGAGGGGGCTTGGAGCGAAGCGAAGCCCTACCGAAGGGCTATGCTGAGAGAAGCGGGCCGTGCCGCGCCCCTTACCTCTCGGCTGCTGCAGGAGTGACGCCATGTACGCCAAGATTCTGGTTCCCCTCGACGGTTCCGAACACGCCATCAAGGCGCTGAGGGTCGCCGCCTCCCTGGCTCGTGCCGGGGCATCGACGCTGCATCTGATGACCGTGGCGGAGTATCCGCCGGACAACGTCGGGCTGTTTGTCGGCGGCTCCGCCGACCCCTTCTCCGAGGAGGAGCGTGAGCAGATGGCGCAGGCGATGAGGGACAAGGCTCGCAAGGTGATCGATCAGGCGCGCTCCCTGGTCGATCTCGACGGCCTGGACGTGAAGGAGAGCGTGTCTCAGGGGCGTCCCGCCGAGCAGATCAAGGAGCGGGCGGAAACGATTGGCGCCGACGTCATCGTGATGGGCAGCCGTGGGCTCGGCAATGTGCGCGGCATGATATTCGGCAGTGTCTCCCATAAGGTCAGCCATATCGCCGGCTGCGGGGTGATCACCGTGACCTGAGCTATCACATGACCCCCGCTTGAGGCAGGCGGGAGTCGTCGGCAACGCAAAACGGCCACCGCTCTGATGAGCTAAGTGGCCGTTTAACGTCCTCGCTCTTCAGGAAGTACTGGTCGATGAAGGGCTTCTCCAGCATCCGTGTTTTCGGGTCCTCCCATGCTGTGGCTATCTGTGTGAATGCATTTCCCTCAGCATGCCGGTGACAGGTCAGCAGCTTGTTTCGGATATTGCGATTTTTGTTTATTTCGAATAGCCTGACAGGTACCGATAGAACACGAGACGGTAGCCTGCAGTAGCGGGCTGCGTGGAGGACATGACATGAACGTTGCCACTCAAGATACCGTGCCCGACAACCTCGAGCTCACCCACCTGGCCAGGGCCAGCGCCACCGAGCTTAGCCAGCTGCTACGCGAGCGGCCCGACAGCGACCGTGCGCATATCAAGCTGGATGGGGCGGACCTGGTGCTGCCCCGTCAGGCGCTGGTGCTGCTGCGTGACCTGCTGACCGAGATGGCACAGGGCAATGCCGTGACCATCCTCCCCACCCATGCCGAGGTGACGACCCAGGAAGCCGCCAACATGCTCAATGTCTCGCGGCCCCACCTGGTCAAGCTGCTCGAGGAGGGTGCAGTTCCCTTCTCCCGAGTGGGCACACACCGTCGCATTCGTCTGCAGGATCTGTTGGCCTACAAGCGCCAGCAGGAGGAGGTCTCCGAGGCCGCCCTTCAGGAGCTGGCCGATCAGGCTCAGGACCTGGATATGGGCTACTGATGCGCTTCGTGGTCGTCTACGACGCCTGCGTGCTCTACCCCGCACCCTTTCGGGATCTGCTGATGAGACTGGCTACTTCGGGGCTCTACGCGGCGCACTGGACCGAGCAGATTCACGGCGAGTGGACGCGCAACCTGCTCAATAATCGCCCAGAGCTTGCCAAAGCGCTGCCGCGAACCGTCAAGCTCATGAATCGGGCGGTGCCGGATGCGCTGGTCACCGGGCACGAGCCGTTGATCCCCGCTCTCGAGCTGCCCGACCCTGACGACCGCCACGTGCTGGCCGCAGCCATTCGCGCCGGGGCGCAATTGATCGTCACCTTCAACTTGAAGGACTTCCCGGCCGATACCCTGGCCCGCTTCGGTATCGAGGCCGTCCATCCCGATACCTTCCTGGAGCAGCAGTTCGAGCTGAATGAGGGGCTGGTGCTCAGGACCGTCCATCGCCACCGTGCCAGCCTGCGCAAGTCGCCAAGAAGCGCCGAGGAGTACCTCGACACCCTGGCGGCCTGTGGTCTGATCGTCACGGCGGACCGATTGCGAGAGTTCATCGAGGTCCTGTAACAGTCAGCAGGCTTCCTTTGCCTGGCCATCGCCTTCAGCCGCGGGCGGGAAACGTTGACGAAATGGTTGAGCCGCTGTGCCAGCCAGGTTTGGCACTCGTCCTCGCTGGCGAAGTCGCTGAGTTGAGCATGGCAGGCGTGATCGCGCTGCCCCCAGCCGCTTGTGGAACCTGCGCAGACGACTTCCTGGCGCTTGGAACCTGGAAGGCTGGCAACGCAAAACGGCCACCGCTCTGATGAGCTAAGTGGCCGTTTTTACTGATGTTCTTGGTCGGAGTAGCAGGATTCGAACCTACGACCTCTGCCTCCCGAAGGCAGCGCTCTACCAAGCTGAGCTATACTCCGATGTCGTTTTCGAGGAGTGTCCCTGATCGACGCAGCGTAGTTTACGCAGATGGCGGGAAAATGCAACCCCGCCAGGCCTTTTCATGCCTGGCGATCCACCGCGAGGTGGGCCAGCTCGGCCATGCTGTCGCGGTAGGGGCTTTCGGGCAGCGCCTCGAGCTGAGCCAGGGCCAGGTCGGCCATCTCCACGGCGCGCTGGCGGGTGTACTCCAGGGCGCCGGTGGCGTTGATGATCTCCAGGACCTCCTGCAGGTGATCCAGCCCCCCCTGGCGAATCGCCTTGCGGATCACCCTGGTCTGCTCCGGGGTGCCCTTGGCCATGGCCTGAATCAGCGGCAGGGTGGGCTTGCCTTCGGCCAGGTCGTCGCCGACGTTCTTGCCCATCGCCTCGGCGTCGCCCTGGTAGTCGAGCAGGTCGTCGATCAGCTGGAAGGCCAGGCCCAGGTAACGGCCATAGAGTTGCAGCGCGGACTCCTGTTCGGGAGTCGCCTCGGCGAGAATGGCGCCGCTATGGCTGGCCGCCTCGAACAGCATGGCGGTCTTGCCCTGGATGGTCTCGAAGTAGGCGGCCTCGTCGATATCCGGGTTGCCCACATTGGTGAGTTGCTGCACCTCGCCCTCGGCGATCACGCAGGTGGCGGAGGAGAGCACATCCATGATGCGCATGGAGCCCACCTCGACCATCATCTGGAAGGAGCGCGAGTAGAGGAAGTCGCCGACCAGCACCGAGGGGGCGTTGCCCCAGGCGTCGTTGGCGGTGGCCTTGCCGCGACGCAGGTGCGACTCGTCCACCACGTCGTCATGCAGCAGGGTGGAGGTGTGCATGAACTCGATCAGGGCGGCCAGGGTGATATGCCGGTCGTCCCGGTAGCCCAGGGCGCGGGCCGAGAGCAGTACCAGCAGCGGGCGCAGGCGCTTGCCGCCGCTGACGATGATGTGCTGGCCGATGGTCTCGACCAGCGGGATGCGAGAGCCGAGCTTGGCCATGATGGTGCGGTTGACGGCGGCGAAGTCCTCGGCCACGACGGCGTGGATCGGGGAGGGGGCGGCGGTGTCGGAAGCGGAAGCGTGGATGGGCATGTAGGCGGTATCAACAGTCGGTTGGGCCGGGGCGAGGCGGCCCCCTGCTGGCCTTGGATTGCCGGCCATGCTATGGGGCGTCCTCGGGGGCGTCAAGGCGGCGGCAGAAACGCCCATCTCGCGGGTTGTCTGCCGGGTCGCCTGTCGTTATAATTCGCGACCCACTCATCTCGCTCCCTGTCAGATGGTTGCCGAAAGGGGCGCCACTCGAAGCAGGCCGACGAAGAGCCCAACCCCGATGAGTCCTGGAGAGAAAAGCATGTACGCAGTTATCAAGAGCGGTGGCAAGCAGTACCGCGTTCAGGAAGGCCAGACCCTGAAGCTCGAGAAGATCGAAGTCCCGACCGGCGAGTCCATCGACTTCGACGAAGTGCTGCTGGTCGGCAGCGACGACGAGGTCAAGGTCGGCGCGCCCCTGGTTGACGGTGCCAAGGTCTCTGCCGAGGTCGTTTCCCACGGCCGTGGCGACAAGGTCACCATCATCAAGTTCCGTCGCCGCAAGCACAGCATGAAGCGTCAGGGCCACCGTCAGTGGTTCACTGAAGTCAAGATCACCGGGATCTCCGCCTAAGCGGTCCATCCCCCTGAACGGAGGTTTATACCATGGCACATAAGAAGGCAGCGGGTTCTACCCGTAACGGTCGCGATTCCGAATCCAAGCGCCTTGGCGTCAAGCTCTTCGGTGGCCAGGCCGTGACCGCCGGCAACATCATCGTTCGCCAGCGCGGCACCAAGTTCCACGCCGGCACTGGCGTCGGTATCGGCAAGGACCACACCCTGTTCGCTCTGGACGAAGGCGTGGTCAAGTTCGAGACCAAGGGTCCGAAGAACCGCAAGTTCGTCAGCGTCGTCTCTGCCTGAGACACCTGATTCTTGCCGCGAGAAGGCCCCGCCATGGCGGGGCCTTCTTGTCTTTATTATGGCGGCCGAAGCGGTACAGGCAGCCTGGAGAGTGACAGATGCAGTTCGTCGACGAATCCTCGATCATTGTGGAAGCCGGCAAGGGGGGCAACGGCTGCCTCAGCTTCCGGCGCGAGAAATACGTGCCCAAGGGTGGCCCCGATGGCGGCGACGGCGGCCATGGTGGCAGCGTCTACCTGATCGGTGACGACGCCCTCAACACCCTCATCGACTTCAAGTACCAGCGCTTCTACAAGGCCCAGAACGGCCAGCCCGGCATGGGTCGGCAGATGAGCGGCAAGGCCGGTGAGGACCTGCACGTCAAGGTGCCGGTGGGTACCACAGTGATCGACGAGGACACCCTCGAGGTGATCGCCGACGTCACCGAGATCGGCCAGGTGGTGCTGGTCGCCCAGGGTGGCCGCCGCGGGCTTGGCAATATCCACTTCAAGTCCTCCACCAACCGGGCGCCGCGTCGCACCACCCCGGGTACCGATGGCGAGCGCCGCAACCTGCGTCTGGAGATGAAGGTGATGGCCGACGTGGGGCTGCTGGGCCTGCCCAACGCGGGCAAGTCGACGCTGATTCGCGCCGTCTCGGCGGCCAAGCCCAAGGTGGCCAACTACCCCTTTACCACCCTGGTGCCCAACCTGGGGGTGGTGAAGCTCGGCATGCACGAGCACTTCGTGATGGCCGATGTGCCGGGGCTGATCGAGGGTGCCTCGGATGGCGCCGGCCTGGGGCTGCGCTTCCTCAAGCACCTGACTCGCACTCGGCTGCTGTTCCACGTGGTGGATGTGGCGCCCTTCGACGAGTCCGATCCGGTGGAGGCCGCCGAGGCGATCATCCACGAGCTGGGCGAGTTCTCGCCGGCCCTGGCCGAGCTGCCGCGCTGGCTGGTGCTCAACAAGCTCGACCTGCTCCCGCCGGAGGAGCGCGAGGCCACGGCCGACGAGATCGTGCGTCGCCTGGGCTGGGAGGGTCCGGTGTTCCGTGTCTCGGCGATCGGTAGCGATGGCACCGATGCGCTGGTGCAGGCGGCCTACCGCTGGCTCACCGAGCAGCGCCGCCTGGAGAACGAGGACGAGGAGGCCGCCGAGCGCGCCCGCGAGATGCGCGAGCGCATGGAGGAAGAGGCAGTGGCCCGTACCGAGGCGCGCCTGGGGCGCAAGCGCAAGCCCTCCGCCGAGGACGATGATGACTTCGATGACGACGACTACGATGTCGAAGTTGAATACGCGCCCTGAGAGAGCTCTTGTCGGTGCCGGGAGTCGATGGGGTCAGACCCCATCTGGTTGGGGGTCTGACCCCATGGATGCCAGGGTTATGAGCGAATGGACAGTGACGAGCAGGTGATGGGTCGCGAGGCGCTGAAGGGCGCCCGCCGGGTGGTGGTAAAGATCGGCAGCGCCCTGCTGACCAACGACGGGCGTGATCTCGACGAGGCGGCGATCGGCGGCTGGGTCGATCAGATCGCCACGCTGCATCGGCGTGGCATCGAGGTGGTGCTGGTCTCCTCCGGCGCCGTGGCCGCGGGCATGGTGCGACTCGGCTGGCAGGCGCGCCCCTCGGCGGTGCATGAGCTGCAGGCCGCGGCGGCGGTAGGCCAGAATGGCCTCACCGAGTGCTACGAGGGCCACTTCGCACGCCATGACCTGCTCACCGCCCAGGTGCTGCTGACCCACGATGACCTCTCCAACCGCAAGCGCTACCTCAATGCACGCTCGGCGCTGCGCACCCTGGTCGACCTGCGGGTGGTGCCGGTGATCAACGAGAACGACACCGTGGTCACCGACGAGATCCGCTTTGGCGACAACGACACCCTGGGGGCCCTGGTGGCCAACCTGCTGCAGGCCGACGCCCTGGTCATCCTCACCGACCAGGAGGGGCTGTTCGACGCCGACCCGCGCTTGAACCCCGAGGCCCGGCTGATCGCCGAGGGGCGCGCCGACGACCCGGCCCTGGCGGCCGTGGCCGGCGGCGGCGGGGCGCTGGGGCGTGGCGGCATGACCACCAAGATTCGCGCCGCCAGCCTGGCGGCGCGCTCCG
The DNA here is from genome assembly GCF_947501415.1 of uncultured Halomonas sp. GTDB lineage: Bacteria > Pseudomonadota > Gammaproteobacteria > Pseudomonadales > Halomonadaceae > Halomonas. The sequence continues at coordinate 74,841 of NZ_CANMVL010000017.1, forward strand.
GTGCCGTCACCGCCATCGCCAGCGGTCGCCAGTCCGATGTGCTGGTTCGGCTGGTCGATGGCGAGCGCCTGGGCACCCTGCTGCGGCCCGATCAGGCCCCCATGGCGGCGCGCAAGCGCTGGCTGGCCGGGCAGCTCCAGGTGCGCGGCACCCTGACCCTGGACGCCGGCGCGGTGAAGGTGCTGCGCGAGAGCGGCTCCAGCCTGCTGCCGGTCGGGGTGAGGGCGGCGGCCGGGCAGTTTCGGCGCGGCGATATGGTGCTGTGTGTCGACGAGCAGGGCGAGCGAGTGGCCAAGGGGCTGGTCAACTATGGGGTCGACGATGCGCAGCGCATCATCGGGCAGCCAAGCCACCAGATCGAGGCGATCCTCGGCTTTATGGAAGCGCCGGAACTGATTCATCGCGACAACCTGGTGGTGCTGTAGGCCAGGGTGATTGCAGGTGGCAGCATCGCTTAAGGCTGTTCCGGCGACAGGCCGTCGAGGGGGCGCTACGAGTACTTCCGTGTAGGCTACCTCGGCCATCCTTGGTCCTCGGACCCCCTCTCCGACCTGTCCCCGGCGCCTTTCGCTATCAACCTGTCGGTTACTGCGATAGCCCTGTGTTATAGACCAGGACCTATGGCAAGCCCCGCCCGGGCTATGGTAGGATGCGCCATCCTCTCAGACACGGCCCGTGAACGATCGCCGCACCAGCAGCGGTCGGCCAGATGGCCAAACCGGCGGTAAAGATGACTCTTTGCTGCCGGATCAATACGTTATCGCAGCCGTCATTACACGGGCGGCGAAGAATCTCCAAGGAGACAGCAAGTGGCAAACAGCAAGCAAGCTCGCAAGCGCGCCCGTCAGGCCGAAGGTCGTCGTGTCCTGAAGGCCAGTCAGCGCAGCATGGTCCGCACCTACATCAAGCGCGTTATCACCGCCATCAACGGTGGTGACCACGCCGAGGCGATGACCGCCTTCCAGAAGGCGCAGCCGGTCATCGACCGCATCGCCGACAAGGACGTGCTTTCCAAGAAGAAGGCCGCGCGCCTGAAGAGCCGCCTGAACAAGCGCATCAAGGCCCTGGCTGCCTAAGCCTGTCCGATGCCATCGAGAGCCGGCCACTGGCCGGCATCTCGTGAAAAAACCGGCTGCGGCCGGTTTTTTTGTGGCCGTTAGTTATCAAGCCGAGGAACAGACGTGGCGGATCGCGAACAGGCGCCACCGGCAGCGGTGGACGAGAACGACAGGGTAGTGGCCCCCAAGGGCGGCGGGCTGATGCGCTCGGGCCTGGTGGTCAGCGTGATGACCATGCTCTCGCGGGTGATGGGGCTGGCGCGTGACGTGGTGATCGCCGCGCTGTTCGGCGCGGGGCAGGGGGCCGACGCCTTCTTCGTCGCCTTCAAGATCCCCAACTTCATGCGCCGGCTGTTCGCCGAGGGCGCCTTCAATCAGGCCTTCGTGCCGGTGCTCTCGGAGTACGCCACCCGGGGCAGCCGACGCGAGGTGCGCGAACTGCTCGATGCCGTCTCCGGCAGCCTGGCCGCGGTGCTGTTCCTGCTGACCGCGCTGGCCATGTTTGCCGCCCCCTGGCTGGTATGGGTGTTCGCCCCCGGCTTCGGTCGTGACCCGGCCAAGCTGGCGCTCACCGCCGACATGCTGCGCCTCACCTTCCCCTATCTGCTGCTGATCTCGCTCACGGCCTTTGCCGGCAGCGTGCTCAACACCTGGAACCGCTTCGCGGTGCCGGCCTTCACCCCGGTGCTGCTCAATCTCTCGCTGATCGGGGCGGCGCTGCTGCTGACCCCGCTGATGAGCGAGCCGGCCATGGCGCTTGCCTGGGGGGTGTTGATCGCCGGTGTGGCCCAGCTCGCCTTCCAGGTGCCCTTTCTGGTGCGGCTGGGGCTGGCGCCGCGGCCCTGGCCCAGTTTCGCCCATGCTGGCGTCAAACGGATCATGAAGCTGATGGTGCCGGCGCTGTTCGGCGTCTCGGTATCGCAGATCAATCTGCTACTGGATACCGTGCTCGCCTCGCTGCTGGCAGCGGGTAGCGTCTCCTGGCTCTACTACTCCGACCGCCTGGTGGAGCTGCCGCTGGGGGTGTTCGGCATCGCCATCGGCACCGTGATCCTGCCGGCCCTGTCGCGCCGCCATGCCGAGCAGTCCGGCGAGCACTTCAGCGCCATGCTCGACTGGGCGATCCGCACCGTGCTGCTGCTGGGGCTGCCCGCGGCCCTGGCCCTGGCCCTGCTCGCCGAGCCGCTGCTGATCTCGCTGTTCCACTACGGCGCCATGACCGAGCGCGATATCGCCATGGCGGCGATGAGCCTGCGCGCCTACTCCCTGGGGCTGGTGGCCTTCATGCTGATCAAGGTACTGGCGCCGGGCTTCTTCGCCCGCCAGGACACCAAGACCCCGGTGAAGGTCGGCATCATCGCCATGGTCGCCAATATGATCTTCAACCTGATCCTGATCTGGCCCCTGGCCCACGCCGGCCTGGCGCTGGCCACCGCGCTCTCGGCATTCATGAACGCCGGCCTGCTGGGCTGGCTGCTCAGGAAGCAGGGCGTGCTGGTGTTCCAGCCCGGCTGGGGCCGCTATGCGGTCCAGCTGCTGGGTGGCTGCGCAGTGATGGGGCTCGGCCTCTGGTGGTTCTCTCCCGACTGGCAGGCGTGGCTCGGCTGGGGTGTCTGGCAGCGTGTCGCCTGGCTGGCGGCGCTGGTGATCGGCGGTGCAGGCCTCTACTTCGCCTGGCTGGCCGCCACCGGGGTGCGGCTCAGGCACTTCAGGATGAAGGGCTAGGCTGGTGTCGAGCTCGGCATCATTGTGGGAGGCCGGCTCAGCCGGGCGAATGGAGGCCGCAGGCCTCCTCGGCGGGCGGTAGCGGGCGTGGGCAGCACCGCCGAGGCGCCTGGCGTCGCCACTCGCGATGCGTAGCATCCCTTCTGTGGCATGCCTGATGCTGAAGACTAGCCCGCCCCGGCTGTCAAGGGGCCGTCTGTCCGGTATAATCGACGATTTAACCACCATTCGACGCCGAGCGGGGCTCCAGCACGCCATGCAAGTGATTCGAGGACTGCACAACCTGCGCGACGAGCATCGTGGCTGCGTGGCCACCATCGGCAACTTCGATGGCGTCCATCGTGGGCATCAGGCGATTCTCGAGCAGTGTCGCGAACAGGCCCGGCGTCTCGGCCTGCCGGTGACGGTGGTGGTGTTCGAGCCGCAGCCCCGCGAGTTCTTCGCCGAAGACCAGGCGCCGCCGCGGCTTACCCGCCTGCGCGACAAGGTGCGGCTGCTCGGCGAGGCGGGGGTGGAGCGTGTGCTCTGCCTGCCGTTCAACGATGCCCTGCGCAGCCTGACCGCCGAGGCCTTCATCCAGCGGGTGCTGATCCAGGGGCTGGGCGTGCGCCACCTGGTGGTGGGCGATGACTTCCGCTTCGGCTGCGACCGCCGTGGCGACTTTCATCTGCTGACCGCGGTGGGCGAGGCCGAAGGCTTCGGCGTGGAGCATACCCGCACCTTCACCATCGACGATGAGCGGGTCTCCAGCAGCCGTATTCGCACCCTGCTGGCCAGCGGCAACTTCGAGGCCGCGGCACGCCTGCTGGGGCGGCCCTATCGTCTGGGTGGCCGCGTGGTGGCCGACCAGAAGCTTGGCCGCACCATCGGCGTGCCCACCGCCAACCTGCCCCAGCCGATGCGCTCCCTGGCGCTGCATGGGGTCTATGCGGTACTGACCGAGCTGCCCGATGGTCGCCGCCTGCCGGGGGTGGCCAATATCGGCTGGCGGCCCACGGTGGGCAGCGTGCGGCCGGTGCTCGAGGTGCACCTGTTCGACTTCGACGGTGACCTCTATGGCGAGCGCCTGGTGGTGGTGCCCTGTGCCAAGCTGCGCGGCGAGGTGAAGTTCGAGGACTTCGCGGCGCTCAAGCATCAGATCGGCCTCGACCAGCAGCGTGCTCGCGATTACTTCTTTAAGCACCCCGAAGCCGGTGCTAACGGTTCTCGGCACTCCGAAGCCGGTGCTAAGAGCGCTCGGCACCCCGAGACCTTCGGTAACGATGATTCTCTTCCTCTGGCATCGGCGCCGCTGGCGCGCGAGGCCGTGACACTCGATTCCTCGGCGGGTATCTCCGCCGACCATGACGACGGCTGATCCCCAGAATATGAGCGACTACAAGCCCACTCTGAACCTGCCAGAAACCGACTTCCCCATGCGCGGCATGCTGCCCAAGCGCGAGCCCGAGCGGCTGGCCCAGTGGCAGCAGCAGGATATCTACCACCGCCTGCGCGAGGCGCGCCAGGGTCGTGAGCTGTTCGTGCTGCACGATGGCCCTCCCTACGCCAATGGCAGCATTCATATCGGTCACGCCGTCAACAAGATCCTCAAGGACATCATCGTCAAGTCGAAGAACCTGGCCGGCTTCGATGCCCCCTACGTGCCCGGCTGGGACTGCCATGGCCTGCCCATCGAGCACAAGGTGGAGACCACCCACGGCAAGCAGCTGGAGCCCGAGCGCGCCCGCGAGCTGTGTCGCGAGTATGCCGCCGAGCAGATCCAGGAGCAGCTCAAGGACTTCGTTCGCCTGGGTGTGGTCGGCGACTGGGACAACCCCTACCGCTCCATGGACTACGCCAACGAGGCGGGCGAGATCCGCGCCCTGGCCGACATGGTCGAGGCCGGCTATGTGTTCAAGGGGTTGAAGCCGGTCAACTGGTGCTTCGACTGTGGCTCCGCGCTGGCCGAGGCCGAGGTGGAGTACCAGGACAAGCAGTCCGACGCCATCGACGTAGCCTTCCCGATCGAGGACGCGGACCGCCTGGCCGCCGCCTTCGGCCTGGAGGCGCTGCCCAAGCCGGCCGCGGTGGTCATCTGGACCACCACGCCCTGGACCGTTCCCGCCAACCAGGCGCTCAACATGCACCCGGAGTTCACCTACGCCCTGGTGGACACCGGCGAGCGGCTGCTGGTACTGGCCGAGGAGCTGGTGGAGTCGTGCCTGGAGCGCTTCGGCCTGAGCGGCGAGGTAATCGCCACCGCCCGTGGCGAGGCCTTCGACGGCATCCGCTTCCGCCATCCGCTCTATGAGCGCCTGTCGCCGGTCTATCTGGCGGATTACGTGGAGTGCGAGGTGGGCAGCACCGGCATCGTCCACTCGGCGCCGGCCTACGGCGTGGATGACTTCGTGACCTGCCGTGCCCACGGCATGACCTTCGACGAGATCGAGAGCCCGGTGCAGGGCAACGGCGTCTACGTCGACAGCCTGCCGTTCTTCGGCGGCCAGATGATCTGGAAGGCCAACCCCCAGATCGTTGCCAAGCTCGAGGAAGTCGGCGCGCTGATGGCTCACAAGCCGATCACCCACAGCTACATGCACTGCTGGCGCCACAAGACGCCGGTGATCTACCGCGCCACCGCCCAGTGGTTCGTGGGCATGGACGTGGCCGGCAAGGATGGCCGCACCCTGCGCGAGCGTGCGCTCGAGGGCATCGAGGCCACCCGCTTCACCCCGGCCTGGGGCAAGGCGCGCCTGCACAGCATGATCGCCAACCGCCCCGACTGGTGTATCTCCCGCCAGCGCAACTGGGGCGTGCCGATTCCGTTCTTCCTGCACAAGGCCAGCGGCGAGCTGCACCCGCGCACCGTCGAGCTGATGGAGGAGGCCGCCAAGCGCGTCGAGGCCGAGGGCATCGATGCCTGGTTCCGCCTCGATCCCGCCGAGCTGCTGGGCGAGGAAGCCGCCGACTACGACAAGGTCACCGATACCCTGGACGTGTGGTTCGACTCCGGCACCACCCATCGCCATGTGCTGCGGGGTTCGCACCCCCACGGCCATGAGAGCGGCCCGCGCGCCGACCTCTACCTGGAGGGCTCCGACCAGCACCGCGGCTGGTTCCACTCCTCGCTGCTGACCGGCTGCGCCATCGACGGCCACCCGCCGTACCGTGGCCTGCTCACCCACGGCTTCACCGTGGATGCCCAGGGCCGCAAGATGTCCAAGTCGGTGGGCAACGTGGTCGCCCCCCAGCAGGTGATGGACAAGCTCGGCGCCGATATCCTGCGCCTGTGGGCCGCCTCCACCGATTACTCCGGCGAGATGGCGGTCTCCGACGAGATCCTCAAGCGCACTGCCGATGTCTATCGCCGTATCCGCAACACCTCGCGCTTCCTGCTCGCCAACCTCAATGGCTTCGAGCCGCAGCGCGACGCGCTGCCATTCGATGAGATGCTGGCCCTGGACCAGTGGGTGGTGGACCGCGCCGCCCAGCTGCAGGCGCGCATCGAGACCGCCTATGAGGAGTATCGCTTCCTGGATGTCTACCAGCAGGTGCACGGCTTCTGTGCCCGCGAGCTGGGCGGCTTCTACCTGGACGTGATCAAGGACCGCCAGTACACCACCCAGGCCGACTCGGTGGCGCGCCGCAGCGCCCAGACCGCGCTCTATCATGTGGTCGAGGCGCTCTCGCGCTGGGTGGCGCCGATCCTCAGCTTCACCGCCGAGGAGATCCATGAGCATATCCCCGGGGCGCGCGGCGACAGCGTGCTGCTCGAGGAGTACTACACCGGGCTCGAGACCCTGGCCGATGACGCCGAGATGGGCCGCGACTTCTGGGAGCAGGTGCTCAACGTCAAGCAGGCGGTCAACAAGTGCCTGGAAGACGCCCGTAACGCCAAGGCGATCAAGGGCAGCCTGGCCGCCGAGGTCACCCTCCATGTGGACGATGCCCTGCATGCCACACTGGCCAAGCTGGGCGACGAGCTGCGCTTCGTGATGCTGACCAGCGAGGTGCGCCTGGCACCGCTGGCCGAGGGTGAAACGCCCGAGGGTGCCGAGGCCACCGAGCTCGAGGGCCTCAGGGTCGCCGTCAACGAGAGCCCGAACCAGAAGTGCGAGCGCTGCTGGCACCACCGCGAGGATGTGGGCAGCCACGCCGCGCATGTCGACCTCTGCGGCCGTTGCATCAGCAACCTGCCGGATGGCCCGGGCGAGACGCGTCACTATGCGTGAGGTGTCGCCCATACCGCCGGTGCACCAGCCCCTGCGCTGGCTATGGCTGGCGCTGGCGGTGGTCGTGCTCGACCTGGCCACCAAGTACGCCGCCTCTGCCTGGCTGCAGTACGCCCGGCCGGTGGAGGTGTTGCCGTTCTTCAACCTGACGCTGCTGCACAACACCGGCGCGGCCTTCAGCTTCCTGGCCAGCCACCCAGGCTGGCAGCGCTGGCTGTTCGCCACCATCGCGGTGGGGGCCAGCATCGGCCTGACGCTCTGGATGCGCCGGCTCAAGCGTGACGAGACGCTGCTCGCGGCGTCGCTGGCCATGATCATCGGCGGCGCCCTGGGCAACCTCTACGATCGCCTGGTGCACGGCTATGTGGTCGACTTCCTCTCCTTCCACGCGGCGGGCTGGTATTACCCCGCTTTCAATGTGGCGGACATCGGCATCACCCTGGGCGCCATCGGGCTGATCTGGGAGTCGGTGTTCGGCGAGAAGCGTCGCGCCCGCCACCGGGACTAGGCCACCCAAGACAACCGCGAGAATTTGTAGGAGGCCGGCTCCGCCGGCGGTGCGACGTTTCGCCGAATGGCGCCGAAGGCGCCCCGGCGGTGCCACCCGGCCCTAGCAAGATTACCGAACCGAAATCCTGTTTACCGAGTCCCAATTCCCATGACCGACCAGAACAGCCCGCAGCACCGCATCGACGAGGGCATGGAAGTGACCCTGCACTTCACCCTCAAGCTGGAAGACGGCACCGTGGTGGACTCCACCCGCGACAAGGCCCCGGCCACCTTCCAACTGGGCGACGGCAACCTGCCGCCCGGCTTCGAACACCCCATGAAGGGCATGAGCGCCGGCGAGAGCGCCACCTTCGAGATCACCCCGGAGCACGCCTTCGGCCAGCACAACCCGCAGAACATCCAGCGCCTCAAGCGCGAGGACTTCGGTGAAGAGCCCCTGGAGATCGGCACCGTGATGTCCTTCGCCGACCCCGCCGGCGGCGAGCTGCCCGGTGTGATCAGCGCCATCGAGGGGGAGCAGGTGGACGTGGACTTCAACCACCCGCTAGCGGGGCGTACCCTGACCTTCGAGGTCGAGATCATCGACGTAGTGCCGGCCACTACCCACTAAGCCATTTCGCCCTGGCAATCAGCTAGACTGATGCTGCTTCGCATCAAGGATTTTTCACCATGCAAATCAGGCTCGCCAATCCCCGTGGCTTCTGCGCTGGCGTCGACCGCGCCATCGAGATCGTCAACAGTGCGCTGGACGTGTTCGGTCCGCCGATCTACGTGCGTCATGAGGTGGTCCATAACCGCTTCGTGGTCGACAGCCTGCGCGAGCGGGGAGCGGTATTCGTCGAGGAGCTCCATGAGGTACCCGACGACGTGATCGTGATCTTCTCCGCCCATGGCGTCTCTCGCGCCGTTCAGGAGGAGGCTGAGCAGCGTGGCCTCAAGGTGTTCGACGCCACCTGCCCGCTGGTCACCAAGGTGCACCTGGAGGTGCTGCGCTACGCCCGCCGTGGTCAGGAGTGCGTGCTGATCGGCCACGCCGGCCACCCCGAGGTGGAGGGCACCATGGGGCGCTACGACACCAGCCTCGGCGGCACCATTCATCTGGTGGAGAATGAGGAGGACGTGGCCACCCTCGAGGTGAAGGATCCGAGTCGCCTGGCCTATGTTACCCAGACCACCCTCTCCATGGATGACACCGCCAAGGTGATCGACGCCCTTCGCGCCCGCTTCCCGGACATCCAGGGGCCGCGCAAGGATGACATCTGCTACGCCACCCAGAACCGCCAGGACGCCGTGCGCGAACTCGCCGACGGCGCGGATCTGGTGCTGGTGGTGGGAAGCCCCAACAGCTCCAACTCCAACCGCCTGCGTGAGCTCTCCGAGCGGGTCGGCACCCCCGCCTATCTGGTCGACAACGCCGACCAGATCGACCCGGCCTGGCTCGAGGGCGTCAATGCCATCGGCGTCACCGCCGGCGCCAGCGCCCCGGAGGTGCTGGTGCAGGGCGTGATCGAGCGGCTCAAGAGCCTCGGCGCCAGCGCCCCCGAGGAGCTCGCCGGCCGCGAGGAGACCATTACCTTCTCCATGCCCCGCGAGCTGCGTGAGCGCGTGATCGTCAGCGAGTAGCGGCGCCGCAATCACCGCCCGCGCCAAGCCGGAAACGCCGCCGTCACCCGAAAGACGGCGGCGTTTCTGTCTCCCGGGAAGGGGTATGGGCGCATTGCACGGGTATGGGGGGCAGGGGTGACGATCATGCCCGATAGCCAGCAGCGCCTCAGCGCCTAGTCCATCATGGCAGATGTGCAGGATGGCGCTCACCCTGGCAGCATGACATTTTTGGTCCATCACCCTACCGGAGTCTCGCCTCTTGATACATACTGAAACAAATACATCACTCGTAGGGAGACGTCACGCGTGATCATCGACACCTCTCAACGCACTCCCCGGCGTCCGGCAGGCACTGCCCGGCACAGCGCCGGCTTCAGTCTTATCGAGCTGATGATTGCGGTCGCCGTCATCGGCATCTTGGCGTCGATTGCGTATCCGAGTTATCAACAGTATGTAGAGCGTAGCCGGCTGTCTGATGGTCAGGCAGGTCTGATGCAGGCTGCTAGTGAGATGGAGCGTTGTTATACGAAGGAGTACACCTACAAGAAGGATTGTCTCAAGACGACCTCTTCACCTGAAAATGTCTACCCAACAATTGAATTTGATGGTGATCCCTCTGCTTCTTTCAAGCTGCAGGCAATAAATGGATCACGAGTACCTTCTAATTGCAAAAAGATATGGGTGAAAAGTGATGGAACGCGTGGCCCCGATGCTTGTTGGTAAGGAATTATGAAAGTTGAGCGAGGTTTTACGCTTATTGAGCTTATAGTAACCATCGCCGTTGCCATTATCTTGACGACTGTGGCGGTGCCGGGGTTTCAGCGCATGATGGCAGTGAGCCATGTTGCCTCGGACTATAATGAAGTGCTCTCTGGTATCAACTATGCTCGAAGCGAGGCCATAAAGAAACGCAAGAATGTAACCTTTACGGTGTCTCAGTCGAAGCCCTGGGAGTATAAAGTGTCAGATGGTGGTGATATTCGTATTCGCACTGGAAGAGACGAGCGTACCTGGCTGACCAAGGACTTTTCGGTTACCTTTGGCTCCCTTGGCAAGCCGACAGGCTCCTGCTCTTCGGGTTGCACTCTGACACTAAGCAATGCGTACTCGGAAGTGGATGACCGCACCATCAATATCAGCCCCATGGGGCGAGCGGGAGGTGGCTCATGATGGGCCTTTCTTCCAACAGGCTGCGCGGTTTTACCTTGATTGAGGCGCTGGTTGCCCTGCTGGTGCTGTCCATCGGCATGCTGGGTGTGGCAGCCATGCAGCTCAAGTCCCTGCAAGGAGCCCATGCTGCCTATCAGCGCTCCTATGCCACCTTGATCGCCGTCGATGCCCAAGAGCGAGTCTGGAAGGAGTTTTCATCCGATCAAGAGTGCCCTTCGGATATTGCTCAAGTATCGACAGATTGGAAGGGGCATTGGTTTCCCGATATGGCTCCGTTTGCGGATGCTGGCAGTGTGATTAGAGACAAGGATGGAAGTGGCTCTGACCTTCCTAAGTGCGAGTATCAGGCCGTCGTGAGTTGGAAAGAAGAGCGCTTGAGTGATGCCGCTAGTGAGTTTGTCTATAAGTTTCGACTGCCGGAGATTAATTGATGATGCCGGATGTACGCTTTCCTCACCGAGTCCCGTCATCTTCCTCCGGGTTTTCGCTTGTCGAACTCATGGTCGCCATGGTGATTGGTCTGATCATAATTTTAGGTGCCGGCCAGCTTTTTTTAACCGTATTTCAGACTAACCGTCAAGTCGAGCTGCTTAGCGAAAAGCAAGCGGCTATCACCTTCCTTACCGAGGATTTGATTAGAGAGGTAAGGCGAGGAGAGTTTGAATCTGTGGATTATAGGTTGTCCCGGATCAATAAAAACGAGGAGCCTGCTGTAATTGAGAGAAAAGATGGTGCCAACTTTCAGGCGCTTGTGGGTGGGTTGATGATGCCTCAGGGTGCGAGTGAAGAAAACATTCTTTTTTCAAACTCAAGTTATGGGTTGGCGACATCAAGTGGCGCTGTGACAACTTTTGATTTTGAGTTGGAGAGTGTGGATGGCAGTCGAGATCCTATAAAGTTTATTGCTGTAGATCGTACTACTGCAGCTGGTGGTAGTAAAGGCGGTGCCGAGTCTGGGGGTGGTGAGGCCGGTGGTGGTGCTGGTGGTGCTGGTGCTGGTGGTGCCGGTGGCCATAACCCATCAACTACGCCTAATCCTGATAATCCTGGTTATTATATGGATGGAAGTAAAATGTACAGTGATAGCTGCTACCATAAGAATCACGGATTTCGCCCTGGGAAGGGAGGGTGCGAGGTATGAGTAGACAAAAAGGCGCAGCGCTAATAGTCGTCCTTTCTCTGCTGACAGTATCGCTGATGGTTGGCCTGACTAGCATGCAATCATCGCAGCTCGATGAGCGGCTGGCAGGGAATTACAAGGCGCAATCTCAGGCGCAGATGGCAGCCGAAGAGGCCGCATCGATGGGGTTTGATAATATTGAGTCCGCAGATTGGGATAAGGCTCCTGAAATTTCTGACTTGGAGGGCTTGACTTGGTCTGACTTGAGTGACGGAGAGGACGGTGAATGTCAACTTCCTGTGGCGTGTTATTATAAATATGTAAAAGAAGGGGGAGAAGAATATATTATTGCTGCTGGAGAGGTTGTGAGTTCTGGTGCTACTAGCAATATTTTGGTCGTAAAAGTTATTCCTCCTAGTTCCGGTATGGGGAATTTTGCAACCACTAGCCTTGTTGGTGATGTTAAAGACGGTGCGCTTCAACTGCCAAGCTCTTCGGCTAGCGAGGTTTCAGAGGGCGAGTATGTTAATGATGATGGTGAGGCAGTGTCTGTGGCTTCTTTCATGATAGAGTTCGGGCTGTCAAGTTATACTAAAGAAAGTGTTGTTAAGATTGGGTCGAAAGCAGCTTTGACAGAAAGTAATACAGGCTATTTTTCAAGCTCTGTTCAAGATAGGTTGGACCTTATTAAAAGAATGTATGATAATAACTCAGTAACTAGCAAGAAGGACGCAAAGAAAAATCCATGTTCAGGGCTGTGCTTTTATGATAAGGGGCTAAAGCATACTGGTAACGGAACGCTTGAAGGTGTTCATATTGTTCTTGATGGTGATGTGCAGGTTGGTGGTAATGCTGATATTCAGGGCGTGTTAATTGTTTTGAACTTGGGGGATAATGAGATAGATGATGCGAGTTGGGATGCAGATGAGCTAGGCGAGGTTAAAAAGGCTAAACTCAATGGAGGAGGTAATAAAGGTACTGTATGGTTTGATAGTGATGTGGTAAAGGCCGCGCTTTCGTCTGGGGGGGTTACCTTAGATGAGTTTTTTGGTGGCGCCGGTGGAGGGGGTAATGGTGGAGGTGGTGGTGTAGGTGGTTGGGGTATAGAAAGTTGGAAGTAATTATGCACTTTAAGTGAGGTGGTTTTTAGAGATTTTTTATTTTTTACCTATGATCCGTAGCTGTTTACAGTGTGTTAGGGGGAGCTGTTCCTCGATATAACACTGTGACTAGCTTTACAATGGCTCAACACTCGGGCCGCTTCGAATCCACTCGCACACGCCCCATGATATTGACGATGATCTTGGCACCCTCGTCCCGGCGGCCGCAGAGCCGAAACGACCCAAAGTAGCCGCCAGCCCTGCCCAGGGCGCTGTAGCGCACCGGGCGATTATCATTGCGATAGGTGAGGGCGGGCAATCGGCTCTCGCCTAGTGTGCGCAGCAGGGTATCTCCGAGCTCGCCCCGTCCTTCGAAAACAACCAGGGTAGCCAGCCACGCCTTGCCCTCGGCGTTGTTGCTGATCGCACACTGGCGCATATCCACACTCGGGCATAGCGTAACGGTGCCGCGGCGGGTAATGGCCGCGCTGCGGGTCATCGCCAGCGCACTCTTGAGGCGCATCACCTCGGCGGCAACCTCGTTGCGGGCGGTAAACTGCTGGAAGCTTGGCACCGCCCAGGTGACCATGATGGCGAGCACGGCGATGGCCACGATCAGCTCGATCAGCGTAAAGCCGTGGTGCGAGGTCAGGCCGGCCGATGGTGACGCGATGGGGCGCATGGGGCCCTCCCGGGAGTGGTTCCCTGACCCGCAGTGATTCTTTCACCTTAGCCAAGCGCCTTCGGCACGTTGTCGGTCTTTTCCTACCACGGTTGTAAGCGGTTGCCACCACGCTTATGCGTGATTCATGGTGGCTGGCGGGCTCGGCGGCTCGAATCCGAAACCTTAACCCGCTATCGTTTGTCGGAGGCTCACACGCCGTCGCCGATGATCGGGGCGGCTTCGCAACCAGGAGTCAGCATGAGCGAACAGAATCAGTACGTGCCGCCCAAGGTGTGGAAGTGGGAGCATCCCAGCGGTGGCGCCTTCGCCAGCACCAACCGCCCGATCGCCGGGACGACCCATGAGAAGGCGCTGCCGGTGGGCGAGCACCCCTTCCAGCTCTACTCCCTGGCCACTCCCAACGGGGTCAAGGTCACGGTGATGTTCGAGGAGCTGCTGGCGCTGGGGCATCGAGACGCCGAGTACGACGCCTGGCTGATCCGCATCGGCGATGGCGACCAGTTCGGCAGTGGCTTCGTCGAGGCGAATCCCAACTCCAAGATCCCGGCGCTGATGGATCACTCCACCACGCCGCCCACCCGGGTGTTTGAATCCGGCTCCATCCTGCTCTACCTGGCGGAGAAGTTCGGTGAGTTTCTGCCGAGCGATCACGTCGCGCGTACCGAGACCCTGAACTGGCTGTTCTGGCAGATGGGCAGCGCCCCCTTCCTGGGCGGCGGCTTCGGGCACTTCTACGCCTATGCGCCAGAGAAGCTCGAGTACCCCATCGACCGCTACGCCATGGAGACCAAGCGCCAGCTCGATGTGCTGGATCGCCATCTGGCCGAGAACCGCTACCTGGCTGGCAACACCTACACCATCGCCGACATGGCCACCTGGCCCTGGTATGGCCAGCTGGTGCTGGAGCGGCTCTATGATGCCAGCGAGTTCCTGCAGGTGCAGGAGTATACCCACGTGGTGCGCTGGGCCCGGGAAATCGACGAGCGCCCGGCGGTGCAGCGCGGGCGCATGGTCAATCGCACCTTCGGCGAGCCTGAGATGCAGCTCCATGAGCGTCACGCGGCCGAGGACTTCGCCACCCGCACCCAGGACAAGCTCGCCGACGGTGACGATGAGTAAGTCGAGCAAGCCGAGTGAGAAGGGCAAGCCGAGTGAGAAGGGCGAGCTGAGTGAGAAGGGCGAGCCACGTGCGCTGCGCCCTGTCTCCTACCTGGAGGAGCTGGCGGCGCTGGAGGCGGAGTCTCCGGCGCTGCTGGTGCTCTATGGCGGCCCGGCCTGTGGGGTGTGTCAGGCGATCAAGCCGCGCATCGAGGCGATGCTGGCCGAGTCATTTCCCGCCATGCGGGGCGTCTATGTGGACTGCCAGGGCGAGGGGCAGTCGGTGTGTGCCCAGCGTCAGGTGTTCAGCCTGCCGGTGATTCGGCTGTGGTTCGACGGCCGCCCGTTCGACGAGTTCGTGCGGGCCTTTTCGCTGGCGACGCTGCATCGCGCGATCGAGCGCCCCTACCACAAGGGAAATCCGGCCTGAGATAATCAGGCCAGAGTGACCGCGCCCAACGCCTCGCTCAGCCGCTCGATCAGCTGACCGCTATGGCGCCAGCTGTGCCAGTAGAGCGGCACCTCCAGCGCCTGCCCCGGGGCAATGCTTACCAGCTCGCCGGTCGCCAGCCGGCTCTCTACCTGCATGCGCGGGATCATGCCGTAGCCCATGCCGGCCAGGGCCAGCCTGACGAAGCCCTCCGAAGCGGGGCAGAGATGGTAGGGAAAGGGGCCATGGTAGCCGCACTGAGCGAGGAAACGGTGCTGCAGCTGGTCATTGGGGCCGAAGACGATGGCCGGCGCCTGGCGAAAGGCCTCGGCGGCAAGGCCCGCCGAGAAGTGGCGCTCGCGATAGGTGGGCGTGGCCAGCGGCAGATAGCTCATCCGGCCCAGGGGCAGGGCGCGGGCCCCGGCGATGGGCTGCGGGCTGGCACACAGGCAGGCGGCCACATCGCCGTCGCGCAGGCGGCGCAGGCCGACCTCCTGATCCTCCACCACCAGATCGAGGACGACCCCCTCCTCCCGACACAGCGCCCCGACGGCCTCGGCCCACCAGGTGGCCAGGCTGTCGGCGTTTACCGCGATGCGCAGGCGGGGCGCCTCGCTCTCCAGGGTAGGCAGCGCCCGGCTCAGGTCGCGCTCGAGCAGCTGCACGCGTCGGGCATGGTTGAGCAGCTGGCGACCCACCGGCGTGGGGGCCAGCGCCGGGGTGCGCACCAGCACGGGTTGCCCCAGGCGTATCTCCAGGGTGCGGATGCGCTGGGAGATCGCCGATTGCGAAAGCCCCAGCGCCTCGCCGGCGCGCTCGAAGCCGCCACACTCCACCACGGCCGCCAGGGCCTCCAGCAGCTTGTAATCCAGCATTCCATGTATCCGGCCAATATTTGGCTCATCATAAGCAGAACTGATGCGGCATTAACAGGATGATTTTTGCGTATGGCTGGCATCGGCTAGGCTGGCCGCCATCGATAACGACATGGGAGCAGGGAGATGCTGGAGAGCTATCTGACCGGGCTGGTGGTTAGCGGCGGGATCATCATGGCGATCGGTGCCCAGAACGCCTATGTGCTGGGGCTGGCGGTGCGTCGTCAGCACCACTGGTGGTCGGCCGGGCTGTGCATGACCAGCGATCTCTTGCTGCTGAGTGCCGGCATGCTGGGCATCAGTGCGCTGCTGCTGGCGGTGCCCCAGGCGATGGAGGTGATGCGCTGGGCCGGGGTGCTGTTTCTTGGCTGGCTGGCTGCCCAGGCCCTGTGGCGTGCCGTCAGCGGGCGCCAGGGGCTGGATGGCGAGGCCCAGGCACCGCCGGGGCGTCGCCGGGTGATCCTGGCCACCCTGGCGGTGACCCTGCTCAACCCCCAGGTCTACCTGGATACCCTGCTGCTGATTCCGGCGGTGGGGGCACAGCAGAGCAGCACCGCCGGCTTCCTGGCCGGGGCGGGGTCGGCATCGATCCTGTGGTTCAGCCTGCTGGCCTGGGGAGGGGCGGCGCTGGCGCCCTGGCTGAAACGGCCGGTGGCGTGGCGGGCCATCGACGGGGCCATCGGCGTGATGATGGCCGCCATCGCGATTCAGCTGGCGAGCGGGGCGGCCATGCCGACCGCCATGGCGGGAATCAATTGATCTGAGTGATGATCACCGGGGCCACGCCGCGGTTGATAAGGCCCAGCTTCCTGGCGGCACGCTTGGAGAGATCGATGATGCGGCCCCTTACGAAGGGGCCGCGATCGTTGATCACGACCGTGACCTCCTGGCCGGTATCCGGGCGCTCTACCACCACCTCGGTGCCGAAGGGCAGGTGGCGATGGGCGGCGGTAAGCTGGTTCTGGTCAAACGGCACGCCGCTGGCCGTGGTGCGGCCCTGGAACTTGTCGGCATAGAAGGAGGCGTATCCCTGCTGAGTCTCGGCGCTGGCGTCATGAGCATGAACGTTGGCAGCAGTGCCGAGGGTCAGCAGGCCTGCCAGGCAGCAGGTCAGCATCAGGCGGGATTGGGGTCTCATCGGTGTTTCCTCACGGTTCTCGCTGGGCAGTGTGTGCTTTTTCACGATCCCACGTGAGTCAGCACGGTGCGGTATGACCAAGGGTAGCCTCCCCGCTGCAGCGCACAAATAATAACCGCCAGTGGAGTGGGGAGGCAAGAGGGAGGTAGGAAATCGCGAAGATGGTTACCGATGCCTGCATGATCGCGACAATCTTATATAAAAGCCCCGTTGTAGAGTAGGAAAGCGCTGGCACAGGCCGACTGCCAGTCAGCTCGCCACGCTGAGACGCCCTTGGTGGATCCGCCCGCTGGCGCCGTAACGCCAGGGGCGGTTGTGCAGTCCATGGCCCATCGGCAGGCCGTGATAGAGCGGGATGCCCAATGGCGCCAGGGTCGCGGCGAGGATCGCCTCGAGGCATTCGTCGCCCCAGGGCGGGCAGCCCTCGAAGGTACCCAGACAGACGGCGGCGGCACGGTCCAGGGCGCCGCCCTGCACCAGCTGCCACAGGGCCCGCTCCAGGCGATACCAGGGTTCCCCCACGTCCTCGAGGATCACCAGCGCCCCAGGCGGTGCCTGGAAGGCGGCCGGGGTGCCCGTGAGGCTTGCCAGGGTGGTGAGGTTGCCGCCGACGAGGGGGCCTGAGAGCGTGGCGGGGGCCTCGCCCCAGGCGGCAACTGGGTAGTCGAGCGCTGTCGTCCCCTGAATCAGTGCCAGGGTCTCGGTGAACTGCTGATGCACTACCCGGTGCTCTTCGTGACCTGCCTCGTTTGCGGCCTCGCTGGCAGCCTCGCTTTCGGTCTCCCCATCGTCGGCCGTGTGTTCGGCCTCGAGCAGGCCGCTCGCGGCCTTGACCACCGGGCCGTGGATCGCCGGCAGGCCGTGGCGGTGCCAGTGGTCGAGCAGCACGGTGACATCGGAGTAGCCCACCAGGGGCTTGGGGTTGGCGGCCAGCCGGGTCCAGTCGATGCCGTCGAGGAGCTGGGCGGCGCCGTAGCCGCCGCGGATCGCCCAGACCGCCTGGGTCTCGGGGTCGTCATAAGCGGCATGTAGCTGGGCCAGCCGCCACTCGCGGGAACCGGCCAGGTAGCGACAGGGCCGCTGCAGCGGTTCGGGGCAGCGCACTCTGACACCCAGCGACTCCAGCCCACGAATGCCGCGTGCGATGGCGGCGTCGTCGGTGACCGATGAAGGGGCAATCAGGCTGATGGCAAGCGACATGGGTAGGGTCCGGCGGCTGGAAAAGCCTCTAGGATGGCATGGAGGGCGCGTCGACGCATCTCGTCACCCGGGCTGAAACGAAAACACCCCGAGCGGTGCCCGGGGTGTGAAGGAGTCGCGCAGGCCTCAGTGTCGCGAGGCGTTCTCCTCTTCGAACAGTTCTGCCTTGGCATCACGCATTACGTCCTCGCAGGCCGCCTGGTGGGCGAGCTGGGTGAGCAGGCCCTGGGTCACGGCGAAGCCCTTGCCCAGACAGGTATCCACTTCCTCCCGGCTTACTGCCGGGACCACATCGCAGTCGACTTTCAACGTTCTACCGCCACCTTCGAGCCGGTCGGCGACATCGCGCAGGCGCCAGGCGATGCGTGCCTTCCAGCCGGCTGCTTCATCCACGCCTTCGTTTACGCTAAACGTGCACCGCCATTCAGGTTTATAGACCTTCATGTGAACCTCCGTGCTGGCTTGGATTGCGGGATCGATCGTGTATTCTGCTCCTTGGTCGTGCGGTACTGCCTCGTCCAGCATACTGGATCGCCGGTGTCGCGGTAAGCGACGTTAGTCGTGACTCGCCCCGTGGGTTGTCTGCCGCACCGCTACTGAGTCACAAGCATCCATTATCGTCATCGTCAGGAGAGCAGCATGGCCAGCATCTTTACCCGCATCATGCAGGGCGAGATCCCGGGACACTTCGTTCACGAGGATGACCAGTGTGTGGTCATCATGACCATCCAGCCGATGAAGCCCGGCCATGTGCTGGTGATTCCCCGGGAGGAGGTCGACCACTGGGATGACCTGCCCGAGCCGCTCTACCAGCACCTGATGACGGTCTCGCGGCGCCTGGCCAAGGCGATCAAGAAGGCCTTCCACTGTGAGCGGGTGGGCATGCTGATCGTCGGCCTGGAGGTGCCCCATGTGCATATCCATCTGACGCCGCTGGATGAGATGAGCGATATCCAGGTGGAGAACCTGCCCATGGCCGATTCGGCCGATCTGGCGGCGGCCGCCGAGAAGCTGCGCGCCGCGCTGGGCTGAGTTCCCTATAAGCGTTGGCCTGTTCGCGCCTGTATCAAGCGAGAGGCGCCGAGGAAAGGCTGGAGAGGGAGCGGAGCTCCTCATCGGCTTGTCCCCAGCGCCCCCTAATTCCGGTAGCTGCGATAGCCCTGCGTCGATCAAGAGCTCAAGCGGTGTCGGGGCGGTCTTTCTGTTATCCTGTCGTCATTCAACTCCTTCTCTATCTGGCCAATGGCGCCTGCCGCCGGCCCGTGCCATTGCTCGTTTACGACCCGGCTTATCGTTCGTTATGGGTCGCCTCTTTCTGCAGGATACTCCCTTGTCTGATACCCCTTCCGACGCCTCCTTCGCCGCGCTGCCGCTGGCGCCGGAGCTGCTCGACAATCTCGCCTCGCTGGGCTTTACCGCCATGACGCCGATCCAGGCCGAGAGCCTGCCGCCGATCCTGGACGGTCGCGACGTGATCGCCCAGGCGAAGACCGGCTCCGGCAAGACCGCCGCCTTCGGCCTGGGGCTGCTCTCGCGGCTGACCCTTTCGAATTTCCGAGTGCAGGGGCTGGTGCTCTGCCCGACCCGTGAGCTGGCCGACCAGGTGGCCGTCGAGCTGCGCCGGCTGGCGCGCAGCCTGCCCAACGTCAAGATATTGACCCTGTGCGGCGGTGCGCCCTTCGGCCCGCAGCTCGCCTCCCTGGAGCATGGCGCTCATATCGTGGTGGGCACCCCGGGCCGGGTAGAGGAGCATCTGCGCAAGGGCTCACTCAGGTTGGAAGGGCTCGAGGCCCTGGTGCTGGATGAGGCCGATCGCATGCTCGACATGGGCTTCCAGGCGAGCCTGGAGGCGATCGTCGCCGAGACGCCGGCCAGCCGCCAGACGCTGCTGTTCAGCGCCACCTTCTCCGATGCGGTGCGCCCCGTGGCCGAGGCGATGCTGCGCCAGCCGCTGAGGGTCGAGGTCGCCGAGACCCACGACGCCAGCAGCATCCACGAGCGGGTCTACCGGGTCGCCGATGGCGACGAGGCGCGCCTCGAGGGGCTGTGTCGGTTGCTGCTGCATTTCCGCCCGGCCTCCAGCGTGGTGTTCTGCAATACCAAGCGCGAGACCGATGAGGTGGCCCAGGCGCTCAACGCGGCGGGCTTCGGGGCACTGGCGCTGCATGGTGACCTGGAGCAGCCCGACCGCGACCGGCTGCTGGTGCTGTTCGCCAACCGCAGCGCCTCGATCCTGGTGGCCACCGACGTGGCGGCACGCGGGCTCGATATCGCCGAGCTGGATGCGGTGTTCAACTACCATATCGCCCGGGACCTGGAGGTGCATGTGCACCGCGTGGGTCGCACCGGCCGGGCCGGCAGCGCGGGGATCGCCTGCACCCTGGTCGGCCAGGGCGAGGGCTACCGCCTGGAGCGCCTCACCGACTTTCTCGGCGAGCCCCTCGAGGAGGCCAGCCTGCCGCCGCGCTCGGTGCTCTCCCGTGAGCCGCTGGTGCCGCCCATGACGACCCTGCAGATTGGCGGCGGCAAGAAGCAGAAGGTGCGCCCGGGGGATATCCTGGGCGCCCTGACCGGAGAGGCGGGGCTGGCCGGTGACCAGGTGGGCAAGATCAAGGTGCTGGCCAACAGCGCCTATGTGGCGGTGCGCCGCGAGGTGGCCGACCAGGCTCTCGAGCGGCTGGCCAACGGCAAGATCAAGGGGCGCAGCTTTCGCGCCCGGCGCATCAGCCGTTGATGGCGGCTCGCCCGATCGGCTCGGCCGCTCGCTTCGATAAGCCGGCTTAGCCAGCCGGCTCAGTGATTCGTTTCAGCAATACCAGGAACAATAGATGAAGATACCCAAGCGCCTGCAGCCGCTGGTGGACGACGGCCTGATCGACGCGGTCGAGAGTCAGCTGATGAGCGGCAAGGAGGCCCAGGTCTATGTGGTGCGCTCCCACGGGGAGCGACGCTGCGCCAAGGTCTTCAAGGAGGCGAAGCAGCGCAGCTTCAAGCAGGCCGTGCAGTACCAGGAGGGGCGCCGTGGGCGCAACAGTCGCCGCTCGCGGGCGATGGCCAAGAAGACCCGTTACGGGCAGAAGGAGCAGGAGCAGGCCTGGCTCAATGCCGAGGTCGACGCCCTCTACCGGCTGGCCGCGGCAGATGTGCGGGTACCCAAGCCCTTTGGCTTTATCGATGGCGTGCTGCTGATGGAGATGATCAGCGATGCCGAGGGTTTCACCGCGCCGCGCCTGGACGACGTGACCCTGAGCGCCGAGCAGGCCCGCGAGTCCTACACTAAGATCATCCGGGACGTGGTGAAGATGCTGTGTGCCGGGCTGGTGCACGGCGACCTGTCCGAGTTCAACGTGCTGATGGCCAGTGACGGGCCGGTGATCATCGACCTGCCCCAGGCGGTGGATGCCGCCGGCAACAACAGCGCCGAGTGGATGTTTGAACGTGACGTGGACAATATGCGCCGCTACTTCGGCCGTTTCGCGCCGGAGTTGCTGGTCACGGACTACGGCAAGGAGATCTGGGCGCTATTCGAGGCGGGGGAGCTCCACCCGGAGAGCCAGCTGACCGGCCGCTTCGTGCATGACACCGCCCCCGTCGATGTCGACGAGCTGATGACGGTGATCGATGACGTTCGCGAGGAGGAGGCCAGTCGCCAGGCGGCGCTCAACCGCGGCGACGAGCCCGGCGTGGAGGAAGCCGCCGCGGAGTGGCAGGAGTCGCAGCGCCAGCGCTGAGACACGCCGGCTTGCTCCCGGGCCGACGTACTCTTCGCCCGGATTACTCTTCGCCCAGGTTAGCCTTCGCCCGACTTACTCCTGGGGCAGTTCGGCGCTGTGGAAGACGTTCTGCACGTCGTCGCAGTCATTCAGGGCGTCGAGCAGCTTCTCGAACGTGGCCACGTCGTCCCCCTCCAGCGGCGTGGTGGTCTGGGGCACGAACTGGATTTCGTCGACCTCGAAGTCGATCTCGCCGAAGGCGTTGAGCAGTGCCTGCTTGGTCTTGGCGTACTCGGTATGGGGCGCGAAGACGGTGATCCGCTCCTCCTCGTTCTCGATGTCGGTGACATCGACGTCGGCCTCCATCAGCGCCTCCAATACCGCCTCCTCGTCGCTGCCCTGGAAGGCCAGGATGGCGCAGTGGTCGAACATGTGGCTGACGCTGCCCGGCGTGCCCAGCTTGCACTTGGTCTTGTTGAAGCAGGTGCGCACTTCGCCGAAGGTGCGATTGGGGTTGTCGGTCAGGCAGTCGACGATGACCATGCAGTTGCCCGGCCCGAAGCCCTCGTAGCGCGCCGGGGAGAAGTCCTCGCCGCCCACGCCGCTGGCCTTGTCCAGCGCCTTGTCGATGACGTGGGAGGGGACCTGGTCCTTCTTGGCGCGCTCGATCAGGCCGCGCAGGCTGAGGTTGCCGGCCGGGTCGGTGCCGCCCTGCTTGGCACACACGTATATCTCGCGACCGTACTTGCTGTAGACCTTGGTCTTGGCGTCGGCCGTCTTGGCCATGGATTCCTTGCGGTTCTGGAAGGCCCTGCCCATATCACTGTCCTGTCGAGTTCAACATGGAACAGGATTCTACGAGACCGGGCGGGACGCGAACAGGGCTATTTTACGCTCGCGACACGGCCCGTCACGACTACACTCCGGGAGTCACCCCTTCGGCTGCGGAGGCCGCATGGACCATCACGCCTATCGTCACGCCCTGGCCGGGGCCCTTGGCGGCAGCGAGCTGCCGTTTGCCCCTGGCGAATTCGTCGCCCGCCTGGCCCGGGTGCGCGACGCGATGTCATCGGCCGGCCTCGACGCTCTATTGCTGACCGACCCGGCGGATATCTTCTACCTCACCGGCTATCACACCTTCGAGGTCTCAGTGCACACCGCGCTGGTGGTAGGCGCCGAACGGCTGGTGCTGCAGGTGCCCTCCATCGAGACCGGGCCCGCGGTGGTCACCGCCGCGGTGGACGAGATCCTCGGCTACCGCTGGGAGGGCATCGACGAGGTGATCGCGCCGCTGGCCGAGACACTGGCGGCGTATCGCGCCATCGGCCTGGATCTCTATGGCGCCGGCCTGCGCCTGGGGGTCATTCGCGAGCTGCAGGCGCGGCTGGGGGCCGAGCGCTTCCGCGATGACGGCGGCGCGCTGCTTGATACCATTCGCCTCGTCAAGACACCGGCGGAGCTCGAATGTCTGCGCGAGAGCGCCAGGATCACCGCGGCGGGACTGGCCGCCGCCGAGGCGATAATCGCGCCGGGAGTGACCGACAACGAGGTGGCGGCGGAGGGCAGCCGAGCGCTGCTGGCTGCCGGCAGCGAGTTCATGAGCCTGCAGCCCATCGTCACCAGCGGCCGGCGCATCAGCGTCATTCACGTCAACCACAAGCGCAACGTGATCGAGCGTGATGACCCGGTGTTTCTGGAGTTCGGTTCTGCCTTCCAGCGCTATACCGCACCGATGATGCGCACCGCCGTGGCCGGGTGGGCCAGCGCCGAGATGCAGGCGCTGCGCGATCTATGTCGGGCGCTCTTCGAGAGTCTGATCGCCGAGATGCGCCCGGGGCGCACCTTCGACGATGCCGCCAGGGCCGCCGAGACGGTACTCGCCCCCCATGCCGATCGGCTCTTCTTCTCGGGGGTGTTCGGCTATGCCGTGGGCGCCCAGTTCCCGCCCAGCTGGGTAGAGGGGACCGGTTATATCGCCCGTGGTCAGCGGCGCGAGTTCGCCGCCGACATGGTATTTCATCTGCCGCTCTGCCTGCGCCGACCGGGTGAGTGGGGTGTTGGGATCAGCGATACGGTGCGCGTCACCCCTCAGGGCGGTGAGGCCATCACCGACAACGACTGGCGGCTGAGGGAGGCCGGGGGGTGACGGGCGATTACCCCGGCCGGCGGTGGCGGCCATGTCAACGACGAAGTTAACGACTGAGTTAACGACTATGGGCCCGCGGACCGATAAGACATATACAGCGAGGATGGGAACTTTATGTTTCAGAGGTGTCTGATATGGCCACCGCAAATGGCAATGGAGTGACCACCGATGATCCGCAGACTCTCTCTTCCGGCCCTGCTGTTGGGTGCCGTGACGCTGGCCGGCTGTGCCGGGTTCGATGCTACCTCCAATGGCCCCGGCGACGAGCCGCTGGAGAACACCTACTGGAAGCTGGAAACGGTGGGTGATCGTGAAGCGATTGCCATCGACGAGGCGCGGGAGGCGCATCTGGTGCTGCACGCCGAGGATAGCCGCCTGGCCGGCTCCACCGGGTGCAACCGCATGATGGGGCAGTACGAGCTCGAGGGAGATCGGCTGAGCTTTGCGCAGGTGGCCACCACCATGATGGCCTGCCCCGGTGAGGTGATGGCGCTCGAACGCGCCTTCCTCGATGCACTGGGCAGCGTCGATACCTGGCAGGTCGACGGCAAGGCACTGACCCTCGTCGATGCCGAGGGCGAGGCGCTGGCACACTTCGAGGCGGTGCACCTCTACTGAGTGCCGTACGAGGCTAAGCCCTGCACTCGCCAGGTGCCTTTCGACCCGAGCGACGCCCGTCACCGCCGTGACGGGCGTCGTCTTTTTTTGCGCTACCGACTACAGCAGCCAGGCCGTGGCGAGGCCGATCGTCAAGGAGGCGAGCATTGGCATGACCACCCGACCGGCGGTGCGGCGCGTGCCGAAGGCGCCGGCCAGGCCCGCCTTGACCAGGTTGTTGGTGGCGGCGGCCAGGATGATGCCGATCACCGCGGTGTCGGGGCTGATGGCGTCCAGTGACATGCGGGTCAGGGAGAGGGTAATGGCGTCGACGTCGGCGATGCCCGAGGTGGTGGCGAGCAGATAGATGCCAGCGTCGCCCAGCGCGTCGCGTAGCCACTCACCCAGCAACATGATTACTGCCAGCAGGGCGCCGAAGAAGAGTGCCATGCGCAGATCCAGCGGGTTCTGCCCGGAGCCCGGCTGCTGTACCGCGCCATCGCCGCGATGCCGACGCCACAGCCAGAGCGCCGGCAGGTAGAGGGTGGCGCCCATCAGCGCGATGGGCACGAGCAGCGCCGGCAGCAGACCGGGGCTGATCACCGCGGCGTAGAGCAGGATGCGCGGGAACATGGTGCCGCAGGCGATCAGGATGCCGGCGGCGAGCATCGGCGAGAGCCCCGGGGTCAGCCGTGACTGACGGGCGAAGTGCAGGGTCAGGGCGGTGGAAGAGCTGAGGCCGGCGAACAGGCCGGTAAAGAGGATGCCCTTTTCGGCGCCGCCCATGCGGATGGCGAAGTAGCCGACGAAGGAGACCGAGGCGATCAGCACCACCATCCACCAGATCTCGTAGGGGTTGAGCGCACCACCGGGCCCCATGGCCTGGTCGGGCAGCAGTGGCAGCATCACCGCGCTGATCACCAGCAGCTTGAGGCCGGCGTCGAGCTCGTGGGCCTGCAGCTTGGCGAGCAGGCCGTGTATCTCGCGCTTGTTGTCCAGAATCAGCGCCGTGGCCACGGCACAGGCGGTGGCCAGGGCCGGGTCCACCTCCACGGCCACGGCGCCGAAGCAGAAGGTCAGCAGCAGCCCCACCAGACCGGTGATGCTGTAGTCCTGGCGCTCGGTGAGGCGTGCCCGCCAGGCCACCAGGGCGGTGCCCGCCACCGCCAGGAACATCAAGGGAAATGCCCAGGCGCTCAGGGTGGTGGAGAGCAGGGCGGCGATGCCGCCGAGCAGTCCCACCAGGGCGTGGGTACGGATGCCGGCGATGCGCTCGCCGGCCTGCTGCTCGCGGGCGACCCAGCCGCGCTCGATGCCGATCAGCGCGCCCAGCAGCAGGGCCACGACCAGCCGGAACAGCGGTTGGTTGGCGTCGAGGAAATGGCGAGTGACCTCTTCCATGGGCGTGGCTCCGACTGGCGATACGTGCGAGTGAGGGGGGGGCGACATCTGCCGGCAAAACGTTGCAGAGCTGTTAACCTATGGGCAGGGTACACCTAATGATTTAGCAAAGGCTGCATCAGCATGCCGCACGCTTCGGGCCTTACGCCATTCGATACCGAGCTTGACATTCAGCGCGACAGGCGCCGCGCCATCATCGTCTATGTAGGCAGCATGGTGCTGCTGTTGGCGGTGATCGGCTCCTTTGCGCTCGAACAGTATTGGCACGATACCCAGGCCGCCGAGGAGCGCAACTCAGCCAGGGCCGACCTGGTGGCGGAGTGGGTGTCCAGCATCTTCACCTCAAGCGAGGTGATGCTGACCAGCGTATCGGCGCACCTGGAGGATGAGGCGGCGGGTATCGAGGATGAAACATCACTGCAGCTGACACACTGGCTTAGTGCACTGATTGCCGATCTGGCGTTCTTCGACAGCATCAGCGTGCTGGATGCCCAGGGGCGAGTCCTGGCCTCTTCCCGTAGTGACTACCCACCGGGCCGCCCCCTGGGGGGACTTCCCTATTACCATCGGCTGCTGTCGCTAGCGCCCGGCGAGCAGACCGTTACCCCGCTCTTCTGGTCATCCGCGGCCCTTGGCTATCGAGTGGTGCATGCCCGGGGTCTGGCCGATGGTGGGGTTGTCAGCGTCGAGCTCAAGCCTGAGGTCTTCCATCGTGGCCTGGCATCGATGAGCATGGCAGAGGGGCAGAGCACTGCCATCATCGATACCGAGAAGCAGTTGGTCGCCCGGTTTCCCGCCTTCGAAGAGAAGGGCTCCGAGGGTGGGCTCGGCAAGATGGTGCATGGGGCCTTGATCGAGACATTTCTCCAGAGCGGGAAGCAGCGAGGCGACTATCGCGTCCGTTCGGCCCTGGATAACGAGGAGCGCTTCTTCGATGCGGGGCGGATCGGTGACCTGCCTTTCGTGACGGTGGTTGGCGAGGAGGTATCGGTGGCGCTTGAGGGCTGGATTCAGCGGCTATGGCTCTACCTTTCGATCGTTGCGACGGCGGTCGGGCTTGGCGGCCTGCTGCTGCGTCACTATCTCAATCGGCTGCGGCTGGAGGGGGAGGCGCGCCAGCATGATGCCCAGCTGAGAATCGCCGCCGCTGCCTTCGAGACACACCTGGGGATATTGATCACCGACGCCGAGGGCATCATTTTGCGCGTCAACGATACCTTCACCCGCATTACCGGTTACTCGCAGGAGGAGGTGTTGGGCCAGACTCCGAACCTGCTCAGCTCCGGGCTGCATGATGAGGCCTTCTATGCGGGGATGTGGGACAGCATCGAGCGCCGCGACAGCTGGCAGGGTGAGATCTGGAATCGCCGGCGCGATGGCGAGGTGTTCCCCGAGTGGCTGACCATCGGCGCGGTGCGCAATGCCGAGAATGAGTTGACCCACTATGTGGCGACCCTGAGTGACCTCACCGAGCGCAAGGCCGCCGAGCGAGAGATCCATCAGCTGGCGTTCTTCGACCCGCTGACGGGGCTGCCCAATCGACGCCTGCTGATGGATCGCCTGCAGGGCCTGCTGCGCGACAGCAAGCGTGGTGACCACTTCGCGGCGCTGATCTTTTTGGACCTCGACAACTTCAAGCGGGTGAACGATACCCTGGGCCATCGAAGGGGGGATCAGCTGCTGCGACAGGTTGCCGAGCGCCTGCATTCGGTGGTGCGTGAAACCGACACCCTGGCGCGGCTGGGCGCCGATGAGTTCGCGCTGCTGGTGCAAGATCTCGGCGAGTGTCCCGAGGAGGCCGCGAAGGGCGCCGAAGGGGTCGCACTCAAGCTGCTGTCCGCCCTGCAGGCCCCTCAGGTGGTCGCGGGTGAGCCGCTGGTGGTGACCGGCAGCCTGGGGGTGACGCTGTTCCATGAGCATGCGGTCAACCTGGATGGCATCCTCCAGCAGGCCGATACGGCGCTGTTCCAGGCCAAGGCGGCGGGCAGGGACACCCTGAGCTTCTTCGACCCGGAGATACAGGCGCGCCTGCAGGCGCGGGCTCGACTCGAGTCCGACCTGCGACAGGCGCTGCCACGGGGGGAGTTTCGGCTTCACTATCAGCCCCAGGTAACGGCCGGTGGCGAGATGTGTGGTGTGGAAGCCCTGCTGCGCTGGCAGCATCCCGGGCGGGGTGTCGTTTCACCGGGCGAATTCATTCCCCTGGCCGAGGAGAATCGCATGATATTGGCGATCGGCGGCTGGGCACTGGAGAGCGCCTGCCGTCAGCTGGCCGTCTGGTCCGCTGACCCTGAGCGACAGCATCTGGTCATGGCGGTGAACGTTAGCCCCGTGCAGTTTCGCGAGGGTGACTTCGTCGAGCAGGTGCAGGCGATTCTCGATGCCACCCGGGCGCCTGCCAAGCGTCTCAAGCTGGAGGTCACCGAGAGCCTGTTCATGGAGGAGCGTGATGATGCCAGGGCCAAGATGCTGCGCCTGAACGAGCGTGGCGTGAGCTTCTCCCTGGATGACTTCGGCACCGGCTACTCCTCGCTCTCCTATCTCAAGCGCCTGCCGCTGGCACAGCTCAAGATCGATCAGGGCTTTGTTCGCGACCTGCTGGAGGACCAGGCCTCGGCGGCCATCGTGGCCAGCATCATCTCCCTGGCACGCAGCCTGGAGCTGGATGTGATCGCCGAGGGGGTCGAAACCGAGGCGCAGCGAGACTGGTTGATCGCCCATGGGTGCACACGCTTCCAGGGCTATCTGTTCAGTCGTCCTCAGCCAATCGAGCGGCTGCCCCTGTCGGTCGCCGAATGAGATGCCGGCAGAAGTGTTTAGTCCAGCCTCAGGCCGTCAGAGTGGGCCCTCAGCTCGAAAGGAGGCGCTCGATCTCGGCAAGCAGTGCCCTACAGACGTCATCGGGGTGGCGATGTTGGCGGTCGGTATCCTCCTCGGTGCCGGACTCGATCAGGCTCGCCACCAGACGATGTGCCTCCTGGTGCAGCGTGGCGAGGCGCCTCAGGTCGGGAAAATTCTGTCCATGATCCTTGATCAGCCAGTCGCAAAAGTGACAGGGTGAGCCTGCCAGCGGTGAGGATATCGGGCTGTCCCCGGCAGCCAGGTCGCGATGCAGCTGGCGACACCAGGCGCGATGCTCGATACCGGCGGTCAGCAGCAGTAGCCGGTTGGCAGGCAGCGGCATCTGGCTGGCCCACTGGGCGGGTGGGCGCCACTCGGCGCACCAGGCGGGGATCGCCTCCGGAGGCATGGGGGAGGCAATGCCGTAGCCCTGGCCCAGCTCGCAGCCCAGACGAAGCAGCAGTTGGCCATGCTCCAGGGTCTCGACCCCCTCGGCGATTACCTGGCGCTCGAAGGCCTCGGCCAGCCCCAGCACGCCGGCGAGGATCTTGAGATCTTCGGGGGTGTCGAGAAGGTCGCGGATAAAGCTCTGGTCGATCTTGACCGTACCCGCCGGCAGCCACTTGAGGTAGGTCAGCGAGGAGTAGCCGGTGCCGAAGTCATCCAGCGAGATCTGTACGCCGATGTGCTGGCATGCCTCCAGCAACTCGGTGATCTGGGTGAGGTCACCCAGGGCACTGGTCTCGAGAATCTCCAGCTCCAGGCTGCCCTCGGGAAGACCTGGCTGTTCGGCGAGCAGTGCCGTCAGTCGTTCCGGCAGCTGGCGCTGGTTGAGGTGATGCGCCGCCATGTTGATGCTTATCGCCAGGGGCAGGTCGGTCTCGTGCCAGACGGCGGCCTGGGCGAGAGCCTGCCGGATCACCCATTCCCCCAGTGCCTCGATAAGCGGATGCTCCTCGATCACGGGAAGGAACTGGTCCGGGGTGAGCAGGCCGCGCGCTGGGTGGTTCCAGCGGACCAGGGCCTCGACTCCGATCACCTCGCCGCTGCGCATATTGACCTTGGGCTGATAATGGAGCACGAACTCCTCCTGCTCCAGCGCCTGCTGCAGGCGTTCCAGGCTTTCGTGGCGGCTGCGTATCGAGCGGTCGAGGTCGGGATCAAAAAAGTGGTAGCGGTTCTTGCCGGTCAGCTTGGCATGGTACATGGCCTGGTCGGCCTGGCGCAGCAGCTGGTCGGCTTCGACGCTCTCCGGCTGAGGGTAGAAGGTCACTCCCAGGCTGGCGCTGACCATGAGGCGTTGGCCCTCGTATGACACTGGCTGAGTGACGATGTTTAGCAGCCGGCGTAGCAAGGGTTCTATGCTCTGGGTGTCGGTGAGGTCCGCCAGCACCGCCACGAACTCGTCGCCACCCAGTCGACACAGGGTGTCCCCCTCCCGTAACACCTGACTCATTCGATGAGCCAGGGTGACCAGCAGGTGGTCGCCGGCGTCGTGGCCGAAGCTGTCGTTGATGGCCTTGAAGCCGTCGAGATCCAGGTAGATAACGGCCAGTTGGCGTGCCAGGCGCTGCTCATGGGCCATGGCCTGATTCAGGCGGTCGGCAAGCAGTACCCGATTGGGTAGGCCGGTGAGCGGGTCATAGTGAGCCAGGTATTCCAGCTGGCGCTCGTGCTCCTTGAGCAGGGTGATATCGCTGGAGGTGCTGAGCAGTCCGGTAATCTCTCCACCGTCCCGGATGGGTGTCTTGATCTCCAGATAGACCCGGCGATTGCCTTCGGCATCGTGACTGACCATCTCCTCGGTAATCTGCTCGCCGGCGAGCGCTCGCCGGTCGAGTTCTGACTGACGCACCACGCTCTCGGCGTCGAGGAAGTGCTCATCCTTGCTGCCTATCAGGGTCTCGGTATCACAACCCAGCAGCTCCAGGGTGGCGCGGTTGGCGTAGGTATAGCGGTAGTGTCGGTCCTTCATATAGATGTAGGAATCGACATGGTCGAGGGCCTCGCGGAATCGCTGGGTCTCGAGGTGTGCGGCGTGCAGCGCCAACTCAGTCTGCTTGCGCTCGGAGATATCGATGATCACGCCGTACCAGGTGATGGCACCATCCCGCTCCAGATGGGGCTGGGCATCGCCGAACACCCACTGAATCTCGCCATCTTGCAGTTGGATACGGTACTCCTGGCGCCATGGGGTCAGGGACTCGGCGGAGCGGTTGATGGAGCGCACCACGGCATCACGGTCATCCGGATGGATGGTGTTGAATACCGGATTGGCATCCTGCCGGACTTGCTCGGGTGCCACGCCGTAGATCCGTCGCATGCCCTCGCTGGCATAGGGGAAGAGCGAGTGACCATCGGGCTCGAGACGGTATTCATAGACGACTCCTGGCAGTTGGCTGGCGATGGTCTGTAGCCGAGAGACGGCTCGCTCGAGCTGCGCCTCGCGTTGGCGAAGGGTCTGCGTCAGTGCCCGGGACATCTGCTGGGCACGAGCTCGAGTGCTGAGCAGTGAGTCGATCAGGGCGCAGAGCAGCAGGGTGAGGGTGAAGCCGCCAGCCAGTCGCCACCAGGCCGTGGCGAGGGGGATGGCGGCACCGGGATCATGATACTGGAAAGCCAGTTCCCAGGCCTGTCTGGCGACCTTGATCTGGCGAGTCTGGACAAGGTCTGTATCGGAGTGAGGGCCGGTGGTGCTGCGGTAGAGCAGCGCTTGCTGGGTGTTGCTGCCGCCAGAGTATAGGCTCAGGTCCAGGGGCAGACCGTCGCTCCAGTCATGGGTAGCCAGGATGCCGGTCATCAGGTCGTGCATGCGGTAGGGCATGTAGGTCCAGCCGAGCAGGGCATCGCGGCGCTGCTGGATGCTCTCCAGGGGCATGCCGCTTCGATAGACAGGCAGGTACATCAGGGTGGCAGGCTGCGGCTCGTCCTGTTCGGTGACCAGCTCGACCCGTCCGCTCAGGGCCGCCTGGCCGGTATCACGGGCGCGCTCCATGGCATCGCGCCGCGTGGGGTTGGAGAGCATGTCGTAGCCCAGAGCGTGCCGATAGCGGTTGCTGAAGGCCTCGTAGTAGTGGACAGGGCCGTAGACCTCACGCTCGCCGGCAGGCATGATCCTGTAGTCGGCGACGTCTTCGGCGCGCCCGCTGACGAGATGGGCGTCCAGGTGCTCGGCGGGAATATGGCGAGCGAAGCCGACCCCTTCGATATCCCCCAGCAGTGGCGAGGAGTGCAGGCGGTCGACGAAGGCGCGCCATTCGCTGCGACTCACCGTCTCCGAGGCATCGAACAGTGCCGAGGCACCCTGCAGGATCAGTGCATAGGCCGCCAGGCGCTCCTCGATACGCAGGGTGATCTGGTCGGCGCCGAAGGCCAGCCGCTGCATCGCCTCGGTCTCGGCGTCGTGACGAGCCTGTTGGGCGAAGGTCAGCGTCAGCATGACCCCGGTGATGGCGATCAGCCAAAGCCACGGGGGGGAGTCGTAAAGGCGTGCCATACCGCTGGTATTACTCCGTTGGTCGTTCATGCCTTAGCTCCAGCATAACGGCTTGGGGAGATAACGTCTCGTGGAAGGCTAATCAAGTAGCAGAAATGTAAACGGCCACCGCGAGGATTCGCGAGTGGCCGCTTCACAGGATGCTTCTGGCGCGAGGATCTGGTGCCGCAAAGAGGAGTCGAACCTCCGACCTACGCATTACGAGTGCGTTGCTCTACCGGCTGAGCTATTGCGGCCTGACCGTCATGGTAGCGCCGGGAAGTTTCACCGACTAGCCCCGGGGCTTGTCGTGCAGTCGGGTCAGGCCTTCCTGGGCGCTGGAGGCGACCAGCCGACCGTCGCGGTCGTAGATGCTGCCACGGGCGAAGCCCCGTGCCTGGCCGGCCCAGGGGCTGTCCATGTCATAGAGCAGCCAGTCGTCGACCCTGACCTCCTGGTGAAACCAGAGTGCGTGGTCGAGGCTGGCGATCTGCAGCTTGGGGTCACGGAAGCCGATGCCGTGGGGCACCAGGGCGGTGGTCAGCAGATTGAAGTCGGAGCTGTAGGTCAGCAGGCCACGGTGCGTTGCGGGGTCGTCGGGAAGGTCGCCCACCAGCCGGAACCAGACGCGCTTGCGGGCCGGCTGGCCGGGCTGGCACTCCTCGCTGTCGAGGAGGAACTCGATGGGGTGGTTGTCGAAGCGGGCCAGCTCGGCACCCGCCTCGATCAGGCGCTCCGGCGATGAGACCGTCGGCATCGCCGTCTGGTGGGTGAAGCCCTGCTCTGCATCGTGGAAGGAGGCACTGCAGAAGAAGATGGGGCGCCCCTTCTGAATGGCGGTGATCCGGCGTGTCGCGAAGCTCCCGCCATCGCGCACCGCCTCGACCTGATAGATCACCGGACGGTGCGGGTCCCCGGGACGCAGGAAGTAGCCGTGCAGGGAGTGGGGGCGGCGAGCCGCGGCGACAGTCTGCGTGGCCGCCGAGAGCGCCTGGCCGAGCACCTGGCCACCGAACAGCTGGGGCAGCCCCAAGTCCTGGCTGCGGCCGCGGAACAGGTTCTCTTCCAGGGGCTCCAGGCCAAGCAGGTCCACCAGGTCGTTCAGGGCGTCGGGCGTCATCGGTCTCCTCCGGGTGATGGCATGCAGGAAGGCCATCGGTATCATACGATCGTCTGCCAGCCATTCAGTCTACGGGAGTTCCGGGCAGTGCGCAGCGATGAATTCTATATGCACCGGGCCCTGGACCAGGCCCGGTCAGGGCTCGCCGCGGGCGAGGTGCCGGTCGGGGCGGTGGTGGTGGATGCCGCCGGTGAGATCCTCGGCGTCGGCTACAATGCGCCGGTGGGCGGGCACGACCCCAGCGCCCATGCCGAGATCCGCGCGCTGCGTGATGCCGGCGCGCGACTCGGCAACTACCGCCTCGATGGCTGTACCCTCTACGTGACCCTGGAGCCCTGCCTGATGTGCACCGGGGCGATCATCCACGCCCGCATCGCGCGCCTGGTCTATGCCGCCGCCGAGCCACGCAGCGG
The DNA here is from genome assembly GCF_947501415.1 of uncultured Halomonas sp. Taxonomy (GTDB): domain Bacteria; phylum Pseudomonadota; class Gammaproteobacteria; order Pseudomonadales; family Halomonadaceae; genus Halomonas. Next base: position 108,472 of record NZ_CANMVL010000017.1, read on the forward strand.
TATGGTGGAGTCGAAGGCCAATCTCTTTGCCCAGCCCTGGTTCAACCACCGAGTGGCGGTGGAAGGGGGCGTGCTGGCATCGCGGGCATCACGCCTGCTCAAGGAGTTCTTCGCCACACGTCGCCCCTCGTAGGCCTTACGGGGCAGTAGGGCTGGGGCCTGCGGTGCGGGCGTTGAGCTGCGGGAACTCGCGTCGGCTGCGCTCCACGTAGCTGAGAATCTCGTGATAGCGGCGGATGTTGCGGACATAGATCACCGGCTCGCCGCCCCGGGCATAGCCGTACTTCGTCTGGCTGTGCCACTCACGCTGCTGCAGCAGCGGCAGCGACTCGCGGACATCGGCCCAGAGGTCGGGGTCACCGCCGCGCTGCTCGGTGATTCGGCGGGCATCGTAGAGGTGCCCCAGCCCCACGTTATAAGCCGCCATGGCCATGTAGAGGCGGTTGTCTCCCTGAATCGAATCGGGCAGGCGGTCATGCAGCTGGCGCAGGTAGCGGGCCCCGCCATGGATGCTCTGGGCGGGGTCGAGACGGTTGCTGACCCTCAGGTCGCCGGCGGTGGCGTTGGTCAGCATCATCAAGCCTCGCACGCCGGTGGGGGAGGTGGCCTGGGGGTCCCAGTGCGACTCCTGGTAGCCCACGGCGGCCAGCAGCTTCCAGTCGAAATCCGTGGCTCGCGCGGCCTCGCGGAACAGCTCGGTGTACTTGGGGAGGCGCGCCTCGACATGGTTGAGGAAGGTGCGCGTGCCGACGTACTCCAGGAAGTCGTCATGGCCGAAGTAGCGGGTCACCAGGGCCTCGAGCTCGCCGCTCTCGTGCAGCCCGGAAAGGAAGCGGTTGGCGGCCTCGACCAGCGCCAGGCTGTGCTCGGTCGGGAAGGCCCAGGCCATGGAGAGCGGGTCGCCGAGCAGGAAGCCGCGCTCCACGTCGGGGAAGAAGAGCCGGTTGAGGCGAAACTGATGGTCGAAGAGCACCGCCGCGTCGAGTTCGCCATCCTCCACCTGGCCGAGCAGTTCGGCGACCTCCACCTCGGAGGAGGCTTCCCAACGCAGATCCGGATAGTCAGCCTGCAGTTCGTTCAGTACACGACCGGTGCCTGCACCGCCGATGGCGCCCAGAGTCAGGCCGGGCAGGTCGTCGGCGGTCTCCACCGGGGGAAGCCCACGACGATAGACGACGACCGGTTGCAGCTCGATGATCGGGCGGCTGAAGACCACCCCTGGCAGGTCGGGCTCCAGGGGCAGGGCCGCCGCCGCCATGTCGCCCTCCTGGCGCACCGCCTCGAGGGCACTTTCGATATGGTGATCGGCACGAATGGTCAGGCTGACGCCCAGCTGCCTGGCGAAGCGTCGCGCCAGTTCGTACTCGAACCCGGTGGGCCCCTCGCGCCCCTCGTAGTAGGTGGTGGGGGTGTTGCGGGTGTGCACGCTGAGCAGTTCCCGGATGAGGATGGTGTCGAGCAGGCCCTGCCTGGCAGTGCGTGGCGGCTCGGGGAGCAGGGTCAGCACCGCTATCGCCAGCAGCGCGATGGCGGTATGCCTCAGGGGTGCACTCGGAATCAGTGGCATGCGGTGATCGGCTGCAGTGAGGCCCTTCACGATACCCAGCCTTGCTGCGGCTGTCATCCGTGCGCTTGCCTCTTTGCTCAACCGGATTTCTTCCGCCACTGGCTTTCCAGTATCATGTGCGCTCTGTGCCGCAGGCCGCGGCCCCCGATCGTAAAGATTCTCAGAGGCTCCTGGATATGCTCGAACTGCGCGGCGCCCCCGCCCTCTCCGCCTTCCGTCATGCCAAGCTGCTGGCCGCCCTGCGTGATGACGTGGGTGACGTTGCCTCGCTTGGTGCGGAGTATGTGCACTTCGTCGACCATGAGGGCGAGCTTTCTGGCAAGGCCATGTCCGTGCTGGAGCAGTTGCTCGACTACGGGGCCGAGCCTCAGAGCGCCGCCGGGGATGCCGGCGAGGGCCAGCTCTTTCTGGTGGTGCCGCGCATCGGCACCCAGTCACCCTGGTCCTCCAAGGCCACCGATATCGCCCATAGCTGCGGCCTGTCCCAGGTGAATCGCATCGAGCGCGGCATCGCCTACCGGGTCAAGCTCAAGGGCATGCTCTCCGAGAAGGCCTTCGAGAAGATCATCGCCATCCTGCATGATCGCATGACCGAGACGGTGCTGACCGACTCCAGCGATGCGGCGCAGCTTTTCGCTCACCATGAGCCGGCTCCCCTGGGTAGCGTCGACCTTCTCGAGGGCGGGCGCGAGGCGCTGGTGACCGCCAACGCCGAGCTTGGCCTGGCCCTGGCGGATGACGAGATCGACTACCTGGTCGAGGCCTTCCGCGAACTGGGGCGCAACCCCACGGATGTCGAGCTGATGATGTTCGCTCAGGCCAACTCCGAGCACTGTCGTCACAAGATCTTCAATGCCGACTGGGTGATCGACGGCGAGGCGCAGACGCACTCGCTGTTCAAGATGATCAAGAATACCTATCAGGCCTCGCCGGACGACATCCTCTCCGCCTACAGCGATAACGCCGCGGTGATCCGGGGGTGCGAGGCGCCGCGCTTCTTCCCGGCCCCGCTGACCGGTCGTGAAGGGGAGCGCGCCACCTACGCCGGCCATAAAGAGCCGATCCAGATCCTGATGAAGGTGGAGACCCACAACCACCCGACGGCCATCGCTCCACACCCCGGAGCGGCCACCGGCGCCGGTGGCGAGATTCGTGACGAGGGGGCCACCGGCATCGGCGGCAAGCCCAAGGCGGGTCTCAGCGGCTTTACCGTCTCCAACCTGCGCATCCCCGAATTCGTGCAGCCCTGGGAGGCGTTCGACTATGGCAAGCCCGAGCGTATCGTCTCGGCGCTCGAGATCATGCTCGAGGGCCCCATCGGCGGTGCGGCCTTCAACAACGAGTTCGGTCGGCCGAACCTCACCGGCTACTTCCGTACCTACGAGCAGGAGGCGATGGGGGCCAATGGCATCGAGCGCCGTGGCTTCCACAAGCCGATCATGATCGCCGGCGGCTACGGCAATGTCCGCGATGGCCACGTGCAGAAAGGTGAGATCCCGGTAGGCGGCAAGCTGATCGTGATGGGCGGCCCGGCGATGCTGATCGGCCTGGGCGGCGGGGCGGCCTCCTCCATGGCGTCCGGTGCCTCCAGCGCCGACCTGGACTTCGCCTCCGTGCAGCGTGGCAATCCCGAGATGGAGCGCCGGGCCCAGGAGGTGATCGACCGCTGCTGGGCGCTGGGCGAGAACAACCCGATGTGCTTTATCCATGACGTGGGCGCCGGCGGTCTCTCCAATGCGCTGCCGGAGCTGGTCAAGGATGGCGAGCGCGGTGGCCTGTTCGACCTGCGCGCGGTACCCAACGCCGAGCCGGGCATGAGCCCGCTGGAGATCTGGTGCAACGAGGCCCAGGAGCGTTATGTGCTGGCGGTGGCGCCGGAGGATCTCGCGACCTTCGAGGCCCTGTGTGCTCGTGAGCGCTGCCCCTACGCCGTGGTTGGCGAGGCCACCGAGGCCCATCACCTGACGGTGCGTGACGGCCACTTCGAGAGCCGGCCCGTCGACCTGCCGATGAGCGTGCTGTTCGGCAAGCCGCCGAAGATGACCCGTGACTTCCAGCGGCAGAGCCATGAGCTGTCGGGCGTGATGCTCGACAACCTCGACCTGCGCGAGGCCATGGATCGTGTCCTGCGCCTGCCCACCGTGGCCTCCAAGAGCTTTCTGATCACCATCGGTGACCGCTCGATCACCGGCCAGGTGGCCCGCGATCAGATGGTCGGGCCCTGGCAGGTGCCGGTGGCCGATGTGGCGGTGACCACGGCGAGCTTCGACACCCATGCCGGCGAGGCGATGGCCATGGGCGAGCGTCCGCCGGTGGCGCTGATCGACCCGGCCGCCAGTGCTCGCCTGGCGGTGGCCGAGGCGATCACCAACCTGGCCGCCGCGCCCATCGAGAAGCTCTCCGACATCAAGCTCTCCGCCAACTGGATGAGTGCCGCCGATCATCCCGGCGAGAACCAGGCGTTGTACGACGCCGTGCATGCCGTGGGGATGGAGCTCTGTCCGGCCCTGGGCATCGCCGTGCCGGTGGGCAAGGACTCCATGTCCATGCGCACCGCCTGGCAGGAAGAAAACAGCTCTGGTGAAGGCCAGACCGAGGAGAAGAGTGTGACCTCGCCGCTGTCGCTGGTGATCACCGGCTTCGCTCCGGTCACGGATGCCATGCGCACCCTGACGCCCCAGATCAATCTGGAGCAGGACGAGTCCGACCTGATCCTGATCGACCTTGGCGGGGGGCGTAATCGCCTGGGCGGCTCCGCGCTGGCCCAGGTCTATGGCCAGGTGGGGGATGAGTGCCCCGACCTCGACGACCCGGAGGACCTCAAGGCGTTCTTCGCGGTGATCCAGGGGCTCAACGCCGAGGGCAAGCTGCTCGCCTACCACGACCGCAGCGACGGCGGCCTGCTGGTGACCCTGCTGGAGATGGCCTTCGCGGCCCATGCCGGCCTCGAGATCAAGCTCGACTGGCTGGTGGACGAGCCGGTGGAGGCCTTCAACGCGCTGTTCGCCGAGGAGCTGGGTGCGGTGATCCAGGTGAGTCGTGAGCACACCGAGGAGGTGCTGGCTCAGTTTGCCGCGGCGGGGCTCGAGACCTGTGGCGTCATCGCGCGGCCGCGCTACGACGATCAGGTGCGGGTGACCCTGTTCGAGGAGCCGCTGCTCGAGACCACGCGGTTACGGACCCAGCGCACCTGGGCCGAAACCAGCTATCGCCTGCAGGCGCTGCGCGACAACCCCGAGTGTGCCAAGAGCGAGTTTGACGGCCTACTCGACGACCGCGACCCGGGGCTCTCAGCCACCCCCACCTTCGATGTCGACGAGGATATCGCGGCCCCCTATCTCCAGGCACCCGGGCTCAACCTGGCACGGCCGGCGGTGGCGGTGCTGCGCGAGCAGGGGGTCAACGGCCAGGTGGAGATGGCCTGGGCCTTCGACCGTGCCGGCTTCGAGTCGGTGGATGTGCATATGAGCGATATCCTGGCGGGCAGGGTGTCGTTGGATGAATTCAAGGGCCTGGTGGCCTGTGGTGGCTTCTCCTACGGCGACGTGCTGGGTGCCGGCGGTGGCTGGGCCAAGTCGGTGCTGTTCAACGAGCGTGCTCGCGACCAGTTCGCGGCCTTCTTCCAGCGCGAGGACAGCTTCTCGCTGGGGGTGTGCAATGGCTGTCAGATGCTTGCCCAGCTCAAGGAGCTGATTCCCGGGGCCGAGGCGTGGCCGCGTTTCGTGCGCAACGAGTCGGAACAGTTCGAGGCCCGCGTGGCCATGGTCCAGGTGGAGAAGAGCGCCTCGATCCTGCTGGCCGGCATGGAGGGCTCGCGACTGCCCATCGCCGTGGCCCATGGTGAGGGCCGCGCCGAGTTCCGTGACAGCGCCCACCTGCGCAAGCTGCAGGGCAGTGGCGAGGTGGCCCTGCGCTACGTGGACAACTACGGCCAGGTCACCACTCGCTATCCGGCCAACCCCAACGGCTCGCCTTCCGGCATCACCGGGCTCACCACCCCGGACGGCCGGGTCACCATCATGATGCCCCATCCGGAGCGGGTGGTGCGTGCGGTGACCAACTCCTGGCGTCCCGCCGAGTGGACCCAGGACGGTGCCTGGCAGCGGCTGTTCCGCAACGCCCGCGTCTGGCTCGGCTGATCGCTTAGCAACTCTCCGTACCTCGCGACGCCCGGGAGCACTTGTTCTGCCCCGGGCGTCGTCATTCTGGCTCACGTCGGTCTTCCAGTAGCAAGTCAAGGCGCACTCGACATGCCGGTCGTTATCGCGATCCAGTCGAGTCGCGACAAGGCGGCCCCGGGGCGCTATGGGGCCAGGCTATGGGGCTACGTTAAGGGGCTACCGGCGTCAGCCGGTAGAGCGCACCATTCGTGGCGTCCTCGAGCAGATAGATGGTGCCGTCGGGTCCCTGACGGACGTCGCGGATGCGTCCGATCTCGCCCTCCAGCAGGACTTCGTGTTCCACCACCTCATCTCCTTCCAGCGCCAGGCGGATCAGGCGTTCACTGGCCAGGCCACCGGCCAGAAAGTGACCCTGCCAGGCGGTGAAGGTGTCGCCGCTGACCTCGACCAGCCCCGAGGGGGCGAAGCGTCCGTCGAAGACATGCACGGGATCACGCATGCCCGGTGCGCTGTCACGACCGATGGGCTGATTGGTGGCGTAGTTGTTGCCGCGGCTGACTATCGGCCAACCATAGTTGTCGCCGCCCACCAGGCGGTTGAGTTCGTCGCCGGTACGCGGACCGTGTTCGGTGGACCAGGGGGTGCCATCCTGAGCGACGGTGAGTCCCTGGGGGTTGCGGTTGCCCATCGTGAACAGCTCGTCGAGCACCGCGGCGTCGTCGACGAAGGGGTTGTCGGGCGGCACGCCGCCGGTGTCGGTCAGGCGCAGCACACTGCCGGCATGATCACCGCCATCCTGGGCGCGGGACGGCTCGCGCCCGCGGTCGCCGATGCTCATCAGCAGCGTGCCGTCGGGGAGCCAGGCGAGCCGCGAGCCATAGTGGCGCCCGGGGGCGGAGAAACGGCCCTGCTCGAAAAGCGTCTCGATATGGCTCAGGGAGTCGTCGCCCAGCCGCGCCCGGGAGAGAGTGGTGGCGCTGCCACCGCTGCCGGGCTGGCTCCAGGTGAAGTAGAGCCAGTCGTGCTTACCATCGCCGAAGCGCGGGTGCAGGGCGAGATCGAGCAGGCCACCCTGGCCGCGAGTGCTCACCTCTGGGACACCCTCCAGACGGGAAATCTGGCCCGCCTGGTCGATGCGTGCCAGACGCCCCGGGCGTTCACTGACCAGCAGGTCGCCGTCGGGCAGAAAGGCCAGCGACCAGGGGTGTTCGAGCCCGGCGGCGATGCGCTCCAGGCGCAGCGTGTGGTGATCGCTCTCCAGGTCATCGATCAGGGTCTCGGCCGCCTGGGCCGAAGCGCCGAGGGGCAGACCGCCCAGCAGCAGGGCGAGGGTCAGACTGCGCAACGTGGTCGGCATAATGCGGGCCTCCTTCAGAATCGATTCGGGTTCTTATCGACCAGCATAGACCGGCACCCGCCTCTGGTGCGGCGGTGTGGGCGAAGGGTGGGGCGTCCCGGCCCTTCAGTATGGCTCGGCAGCATGGTGTAGCACTTCTTCATAAGCGGTAATTAAACGCTGTGGCCTCTTGAGTGTGTGCTAGCTTGCTTGAACAGCGGTTGTTTATCCGAACGGCACGCTGGAGTCAGCTAGACAGCTAGACAGCTGGACAAAGGCGTCGTCGCGACTCTTGCCATAACGCTCAGGGGGAGTCCCATGTTTCTCAGTATGCACGAGCAAGAGCGGCTAATGATCTACACGGCCGGCAAGCTGGCGCTGGAGCGCAAGGAGCGTGGCCTCAAGCTCAACCTTCCCGAGGCCACGGCACTCATCACCTCGTATCTGCTCGAGGGGGCTCGCAATGGCGAAACGGTTGCCGACCTCATGGAGTCGGGGCGTCACGTGCTGAGCCGCGATGATGTGATGGAGGGGGTGCCGGAGATGCTCGCTCAAGTGCAGGTCGAGGCGACCTTCCCCGACGGCACCAAACTCGTGACGGTAACGGGGCCAGTACAATGACCAGAAAACCATCCAATCCGTTCGGGCCACCTGAAAAGATGGCTGCCGATTCGCCGAAGGCGGAGCATGCCTCCGATGCACCCGGTTACAAGATCGAGAAGCGGACACGCTCCTCGGGTGCCCATTCGCCAAGCGAGCCCCGTCGACCAGGCTCCGGGGCGCGGCAGGCGCCGCGTCGGGAGTCGATGGGGCGGCTCGAGGAGAGCGATCCTCTGGTGCCCGGAGAGGTCCTCTACGGAGAGGGCGATGTCGAGATCAATGCCGGTCAACCCATCACCACGATCAGGGTGATCAATGCCGCGGATCGTCCGGTGCAAGTCGGTTCGCACTATCACTTCGCCGAGGCCAACGAGGCGCTCGAGTTCGACAGGGAGGCGGCCTGGGGCAAGCGACTCAACGTGCTCTCGGGGGGCGCCGTCCGCTTCGAGCCCGGGGCCGTGGAAGAGGTCGAACTGATCCCTATTCGGGGGCGACGCATCGTGCCCGGTCTGCGTGGGCTCTGCCGAGGAGGTCTCGATGGGTAAGATTTCCCGTTCGGAATATGTGGCGTCGTATGGTCCGACCAAGGGCGATCGTATTCGCCTCGCCGATACCAATCTGGTCATCGAGGTCGAGGAGGACCGCTGTGGCGGCGGCGACGAGGCGGTTTTCGGCGGCGGCAAGTCGGTGCGTGAGTCGATGGGGCAGTCCACGGCGACGCGTGCCGAGGGCACCCCGGATCTGGTGATCACCGGTGCGGTCATTCTCGACCACTGGGGCGTGATCAAGGCCGATATCGGCGTGCGCGACGGCCGTATTACCGCGATCGGCAAGGCCGGCAATCCCGACACCATGGATGGCGTGCACCCCGACCTGGTGATCGGTCCCTCGACCGAGATCATGGCGGGTAACGGGCTGATCGCCACGGCGGGTGCGATCGACACCCATGTGCACTTCGTCGGCCCCCAGATGATGCAGATCGCCCTGGCATCGGGAACCACTACCGTGCTGGGCGGTGGCACGGGGCCCACCGAAGGGTCGAAGGCTACCCTCGCGACTCCCGGTTCCTGGTGGATGGAGCGGATGCTGGAGAGCTTCGATCCCTGGCCGGTCAATGTGCTGTTTCTCGGGCGCAGCAACACCATGTCCCACGAGGCGATGTGGGAGCAGCTCCGCGGTGGCGTGGGCGGCTTCAAGGTGCATGAGGACTGGGGGGCGACGCCAGCGGTCATCGACGCCGTGCTGCAGGTGGCCGACGCCTCGGGGGTTCAGGTCGCGATCCACTCGGACACCCTCAACGAGGCCGGGTTCGTCGAAGATATGCTCAAGGCGGTAGACGGTCGCACCTTTCACTCCTTTCATACCGAAGGCGCCGGTGGCGGGCACGCGCCGGATATCATCCGCATCGCGGGCGAGGCCAACGTGCTGCCGGCGTCGACCAACCCGACACGGCCGTTCACTCGCAATACCGTGGACGAGCACCTCGACATGGTGATGGTGGCGCACCACCTCAACCCGCAGGTGCCCAACGACCTCGCCTTCGCCGAAAGCCGGGTTCGCGCGGGAACGATCGCGGCCGAGGACGTGCTGCAGGATCTCGGCGCGATCTCGATCATGTCGTCGGACGCCCAGGCGATGGGGCGGATCGGCGAGGTGGTGATCCGTACCTGGCAGACCGCGCACCAGATGAAGAAGCTGCGGGGGCCCCTGTCGGGAGACGCCAACGCCGACAATCACCGGGCGCGCCGCTATGTGGCAAAGTACACGATCTGCCCCGCGGTGGCCCATGGGCTCGAGAAGCATATCGGCTCCATCGAGGTGGGAAAGAAGGCCGACCTGGTGCTGTGGCAGCCGGCCCTCTTCGGCATTCGACCCACTATCGTCTTCACGGGAGGGATGGCCGCGACGGCCGCGCTTGGTGACCCTAACGCCTCGATTCCTACCCCTCAACCCGTACTCGAGCGACTCGGTTTCAATGTCTACTCCCCCGCTGCCGGGGCAACCAGCATGGCGTTCGTCTCCCAGACGGCGATCGATGATGGGCTACCCGGGCGTGTGAATACCCACCGACAGTTTGTCGCCATCGAGAGCTGCCGCGGCAGAACCAAGATGGATATGCCCGAAAACCAGGCGCTGCCCAGGATCGAGGTCGATCCCAATACCTATGCGGTGAAGATCGATGGCGAGCTCGTCGACCACGAGCCTACCGATGACGTGCCGATGGCGCAGCGATACTTTCTCTTCTAGGCAGGAAGGCATATGGCACAGGGACAGGCGGCGCTACTTCTGCTTGCGGATGGTCGCTTGCCGGCAGGCGGCTATGCGCACTCCGGCGGGCTAGAGCCGACGGTACAGGCGGGCAGGGTGTCGGATGCGGCGGGGCTCGAGCAGTTTCTTGTCGGCCGAGCCGAAACCACGGGCTTCGTTGCCGCGGTCTTCGCCGCCGCCGCCTGTGAGCGTGCGGTACGGGATGACATCGCGGCGTTGTCGGCGTTGGAGTCCGAGCTCGACGCACGTACACCCTCCCCGGAACTGCGCTCGGTGTCGCGAACGCTCGGCAGGCAGTTGCTTCGAGTGATGAGCACCATTCACCCCCATCCGCACTTCGCGCTGCTCGGCACCGCGCCCCATCAGCCTGTGGTCATGGGGGTGGCCGCCGCGGCGCTCGGCCTCGGCCCTCGCGACGCCGCGCTGGCCATCCTGCACGAGAGCGTGGCGGGGCCGGCCGCGGCCGCGGCGAAACTGATGCGCATCGACCCCTTCGATGTCCACGCCGCCCTCGCGCGGGCGACCGAACGGCTCGACCGCCTGGCAGACGCCGCCGCCAATCACGCCGATGCTCCCGCAAGCGAACTGCCTTCGCGGGGGGCTCCCCTGAGCGATATCGCGGCCGAACACCACAGGAGCTGGAATGTACGCCTCTTCGCCTCGTGAACATTCATCTCATAAGTATTCACCTCATGAACATTCGCCTCGTGAGCCTGTACGTCGTGATCAGGGGGCGAGACGGCCGGGTGCCATGTCGTCACGGGCGGTGCTGACCACCGAGGCAGACGTCCTGGCACGCTCGAGGGTCGGTGTATTGCGCTCCCAGGGGGCACTCGTCCTGCGTCCGGCCCATCCCAAGGAGTCGGAGCCGCTGACCCATCGTCGTCGCGAGGTGGCGCGTGTCATGCTGGCCGCCGGCGCCGCTGGCCCGCTCGGCGGCGACGACTATTCGCTCGATGTGCATGTCGGGGCAGGCAGCACACTGGTGCTGACCGAGGCCTCGGCGATGCTGGTGCTGCCGGGTCCGTGTGGCGGGCGTTCGCATATGCGAATCAATGTGTATGTCGGCGAGGGCGCCACCTTCGTCTGGCTGCCGGAGCCGATCATCGCGGCTCGTGGCTGTGACCATGAGCATGACGTGCGGGTCCGCCTCGAACGCGGTGCCCGGCTGGTGATGCGTGAGGAGACGCTGCTCGGGCGACACCGCGAACCACCGGGAGATTTCCGCACCACCCTGCGCGTGACCCATGACGATACCCCCCTCTATCACCAGCAGCTGTGCGTTGGGCCGCAGGCCGATGGCTGGCGTGGTGCCGCCGTCGTGGGCGAGAACGGCGCCGTCGGGTCGATCATTGCGGTCGACCCCGCCTGGGAGAGCGGGGCTCCGGCCACCTCCGCCTTTCATTCCAGCGCCATCCTGGCGCCACTGCCGGGGCCGGGCATGCTCGTCAGTGCCGTGGCACCCGATAGCCTGCAGCTTCGCCGGCGCCTGAGCGCCGGACTCGACACGCTTGGGGCGCCGTGGGCACCCAGGGATGCCCCCCTGCCCGAACCCGAGGGCCACCGTGATGAGGTGGTCAGCGAAACTGAGCACACAGGTGCCGGATAAACCGGCCACGGAGGAGAACAGCATGGCGAAGACAACCCCGCCGAACGAGCATCGTGCACTGAGGATCGGTGTCGCCGGTCCCGTGGGAACCGGGAAAAGCTCGGTGATCGCGACGCTGTGCCGCAGTCTCAGCGATGAATTCGTCATCGGCGTGATCACCAACGATATCTACACCGACGAGGACGCGCGCTTCCTGCGCTCCGAGGGCGTGCTGCCGGCCGAGCGAATCCGTGCGGTGGAGACGGGCGCCTGCCCCCATACCGCGATTCGCGACGACGTGACCATGAACCTGATCGCCATCGAGGACCTCGAGCGTGACTTTGCCCCGCTGGACATCGTGCTCGTCGAGAGTGGCGGAGATAACCTCACCGCGACTTTCTCGCCGGCCCTCATCGATGCACAGCTCTTCGTGCTCGACGTCGCCGGGGGCGGCGATGTGGCGCGCAAGGGCGGCCCCGGCATCGGTGGCGCCGACCTGCTGGTCATCAACAAGGTCGACCTCGCCGAGCATGTCGATGTCGACGTCGAGCAAATGGTCACAGATGCCGAGAAGGCCCGCGAGGGGCGCCCGGTACTGGCGATATCACGCAAGCGCCCCGAGACCACGAGCCAGCTTTGCGACTGGGTGCGGCAACTACATCGCGCCTACGCCGATGGCAGCCATGCCCCGGTCGATCCCGGCCCCATGGCGCCGCACTTCCACGCAACAGACGATGGCAGTCACGTACACAGCCACGGAGGCGGGCATACTCATCACCAACATGGTCATGAGTGACGCATGGAGACATGGAGCCACCGGGCTCAACACGGCGATCAGCGCCACAGGCGGTTGAGGTCATACTTTTGGGTCAAGGTAGGAGGAGTAACATGCAATCACACGAACTGACGCGACGCATCGGGTGGGGCGCGGCCCTTCTGCTGTTGCCAGCCTTGGCTTATGCCCATGTCGGCAGCGGATACTCGGGAGGGATGGCGCAGGGCTTCCTGCACCCCTGGATGGGCATCGATCACATGGCTGCCATGCTCGCGGTCGGTCTCTGGGCCGCCCAGCGAGGTGGGCGTGCCATCTGGGTCGTGCCCGTCAGCTTCATGACGGTCATGCTGCTCGGCGGCGCGATCGGCATGGCGGGAGTCGCCCTGCCATGGGTCGAGCCGGGCATCGTGGCGTCGGTGCTTGTCCTCGGCCTGCTGGTTGCGGCCTCGGTGCGTTTGCCGCTGCTGGCGAGTGGCGGCCTGGTTGGCCTGTTCGCGGTGTTCCATGGCCATGCTCACGGCACCGAGATGCCGGCGATGGCGTCGGGGCTGGCCTACGGTATCGGCTTTGTTATCGCCACCGCGGCTCTGCATGGCTGTGGAGTGGGCCTGGGCCACCTCGCCAGGCGCTGGGCCAGCCCGCGCATCGCGCAATACGCCGGCGCCCTTATCGCCGCCTTCGGGCTCTATCTCGGCTTCGCCTGACCCTTGTGTGGTTAACCGAATGCAGCGGGCGGGGTGACCCTGTCCGCTGCGTTGCCGAGCATTGCGAGCCGGGCTGACGCAGCCACCATCGCCCGGTAGACTGGCGCCCCCTCAGTGTGGGAGGTGCCTGATGATCGAAAAGCCTGTGCCAAGTCTGCGACCCTATCAACGGGAGGCGGTGGGGCGAGTCATCGAGCACTTCCGTGGGTCCGACGACCCGGCAGTGGTGGTGCTGCCCACCGGCAGCGGCAAGTCGCTGGTGATCGCCGAGCTGGCGCGCCTGGCCCGCGGGCGGGTGCTGGTGCTGGCCCATGTGCGTGAACTGGTGGAGCAGAACCACGCCAAGTATCTGGCCTACGGCCTCGAGGCCGATATCTTCAGCGCCGGCCTGGGGCGCAAGGAGTCCGAGCGGCAGGTGGTGTTTGGCTCGGTACAGTCGGTGGTGCGTGGCCTGGACCGCTTCGCTTCTCCGGCCCCGGGGCAGGGCAACTTCACCCTGCTGGTGATCGACGAGTGCCACCGTGTCTCACCGGCGGAGGACGCCAGCTACCGGCGGGTGATCGACCGACTGCGCTTGGCCAACCCCCGGCTCAAGGTGCTGGGGCTGACGGCGACGCCTTATCGTCTCGGCCAGGGCTTCATCTACCACCGCCACCATCATGGCATGGTGCGCGGTGAGGCCGATTGCTTCTTCCAGGCGTGTGTCTTCGAGCAGCCGCTCAGGCTGATGGTCAAGCAGGGCTACCTGGCCGAGCCGGTGAGGGTGGACGCGGCGGTGGAGCGCTACGACTTCTCGGCGCTCACGCCGACCACGAGTGGGCTCTTCCGGGAGGAGGAGCTCAATCGAGTGGTTGCGGGCCATCGTGCCACGCCGGGCATCATTGCCGAGGTGGTTGAGCGAGCCCGGGATCGCCAGGGGGTGATGCTGTTTGCCGCCAGTGTGGCCCATGCCGAGGAGATCCTCGGCTATCTGCCGGCAGAGGAGTCGGCGCTGATCACCGGCGAGACGCCCTCGGCCGAGCGTGAACGGATCATCGACGTCTTCAAGGCGCGCAAGCTGAAGTACCTGGTCAATGTGGCGGTGCTGACCACCGGCTTCGATGCGCCGCATGTCGACCTGATCGTTATCCTGCGCCCCACCGAGTCGGTGAGCCTCTACCAGCAGATCGCCGGCCGCGGGCTGCGCCTCGCGCCGGGCAAGCGCGACTGCCTGATCCTCGACTACGCCGGTAACCCCTGGGATCTCTACGCCCCCGAGGTGGGATCACCCAAGCCGACAGGCGACAGCGAACCGGTGCAGGTGGAGTGCCCGGCCTGCGGTCATGCCAATCTGTTCTGGGGCAAGCGCGACGGCGACCTGGTGATCGAGCATTTCGGGCGTCGTTGCCAGGGGCTGGTGCTTTCCAATCGCGCCCGACCCCGAGCGAAAAGCGTAACTTCAACGTCGACGTCGACGGCGATGGAGCAATGTTCGTTTCGCTTTCGTTTCAAGGTGTGTGGCGACTGCGGCGCCGAGAACGATATCGCCGCCCGGCGCTGCCATGGCTGCGGCGTCCAGCTGGTGGATGCCGACGACAAGCTCAAGGAGGCGTTGCGCCTGCGTGACGCCCGGGTGCTGCGGGTCGCCGGCATGCAGCTGGAGGCCACCGTCAACGGCCGCGGCCTGCCTCGCCTCAAGGTCACCTACCATGACGAGGATGGCACGACGCTAGCCGAGTGGTTCGCCCTTGAGACCCCGGCCCAGCGCGGCGCCTTCGCTGCGGCCTTCCTGCGTGAGCATCTGCGCGCCCCGGGGGTGCCGTTTCGGCCTGAGACCCCAGAGCAGGTGATCGCCGAGCGTCACCGCCTGCGTCATCCCGACTTCGTGGTGGGACGCAGGGTGGGGCGCCACTGGCAGGTGCGCGAGAAGCTGTTCGACTATGTCGGGCGCTTTCGCCGGGCGGTTGAGGCGGAGTAGGGCGGCTGGCTAGTCTGGGGAGCAGGCGAGCCGCATCCAGGGTGTCGGCGCTTCAGGCGTGCGGGTCGTCGTCGCTTCCCGGTTCGTCATGTTCCTTCTGCTCTTGAAGGTAGCGGTCACGGTGGGCGCTGGAGCAGAACCACTCGCCCTGCGCGCGCTGGGCTTCGCTCTCGGGTACATGCACCTGGCACCAGGCGCAGCGCACCATCTTATTGCCCCGGGAGTCGTCGCGGTCGTCCTCCAGCAGCTCTTCACGGTTCAGCTTCCACTCTCGGTACATGCGGTATAGCTTGAGGCCGGCGAAGAACAGCACGGCGAAGATGATCAGGCGTATTATCAAGAGGTTCATCCGGGTGACTCCCAGGTGGGGTGGTCGGCTTTGCCAGTCGGCCGCCCATGCGGGACAATGAGGGTATTCATTGATTCTCGAGAGATTTCCAAGCCCATGCAAGACCTGACGCTGGTGATGGCTCAGCTGGACCCCCTGGTAGGGGATATTCCCGGCAACACCGATCGCGCCATCGAGGCGGTGCGCGAGGCGCGCATCGAGCATGGCGCCGATATCGTGGTGCTGCCCGAACTCTGTCTGACCGGCTATCCGCCGGAGGACCTGCTGTTGCGACCCTCCATGGAGAGTCGTCTGCGCGAGGCTCGCGCTCGGATGGCGGCCAAGGTCGTGCGTGATGTGCTGGTGATCGTCGGTTATCCCGGCCGTCGCGAGGGGCAGCTCTGGAACCTCGCCGGTGCGCTCTTCGACGGCGAGTGGCTGGGTGAATATGCCAAGCAGGCGCTGCCCAACTATGAGGTGTTCGACGAACAGCGCTACTTTGCTCGGGGCAGCGAGCCGCTGGTGGTCGAGCATCGGGGCGCGAAGCTGGGTCTGCTGATCTGCGAGGATCTCTGGGAGGAGGCCCCGGCGCGGCTGGCGAAGGAGGCCGGCGCCGAGATCCTGATCAGCCTCAACGCCTCGCCCTTCCATCAGGACAAGCCTGCCGAGCGGTTGCGTCTGCTGGAGGAGCGTGCCGCGGCGGTGTCGCTGCCCATCGTCTATGTGAACCAGATCGGCGGTCAGGACGAGCTGGTGTTCGACGGCGGTTCGGCCTGCGTGGACGCTTCCGGCGAGCTGTGCGTGCAGGCGCCCCACTGGGCCGTGGGCGTGATGCCGGTGCAGTTTATTCACCGCCAGGGCGGCTGGGTGCCCCAGGCCGGCGAGACCGAGCCCGACGTCGAGCCGGAAGAGAATCTCTATTGTGCGCTGGTTACCGGCCTGCGTGACTACGTCAACAAGAGCGGCTTCGAGGGCGTGGTGCTGGGACTTTCGGGGGGCATCGACTCCGCCCTGTCACTGGCGATTGCCGTGGATGCCCTGGGCCCCCAGCGGGTACAGGCGGTGATGATGCCCTACCACTATACCGCCGATATCTCCCGGCAGGATGCCGCCGAACAGGCCGATATGCTGGGCGTGCACTACGAGGTGATGCCCATCGAGCCGATGGTGGAGGCGTTCATGGAGACCCTCTCCGGTACCTTCGAGGGCACGACGCGGGACACCACCGAGGAGAACCTGCAGTCCCGCTGTCGTGGCGTGCTGTTGATGGCGATCTCCAACAAGAAGGGCCTGATGGTGCTGACCACCGGCAACAAGAGCGAGATGGCGGTGGGCTACTCCACGCTCTATGGCGATATGGTGGGCGGCTACAACGCCATCAAGGATGTCTACAAGACCTGGGTCTACCGTCTGGCGCGCTGGCGCAACACCCAGTCGCCGGCCATCCCCGAGCGGGTGATCGAGCGTCCGCCCTCCGCGGAGCTGGCACCCGACCAGAAGGACAGCGACTCGCTGCCCGACTACGACACCCTGGATGCCATTCTGGTGCGCTATATCGAGGGCGACATGAGTGCCGAGGCGATCATCGAGGCGGGCTTTGACCGCGATGATGTCTACCGGGTGGTCAAGCTGGTGGACCGTTGCGAGTACAAGCGTCGCCAGGCACCGGTGGGGGTGAGGGTAACCCGCCGCGGGTTTGGTCGCGATCGCCGCTACCCTATCGTCAATGGCTGGCAGCCCGGCGAATAGCGCCGACGAGCTACGAGCTACGAGCTACAAGAGCGGAGCTACAAGTGCCGAGCTACAAGAAAACCCGGAGGCCAAGGCCTCCGGGTTTTCTTTTACTTCGAGCGATCACGTGATTCTGACGTGTAGCCTGCCGCCGGTCAGGCCGAGATCGAGTCGGCGTCGACGTGGCGGGGCGTGAAGGTGCGGCCCCGCAGTTGCTCGTGGTCGGGGGCGTTGTCGATCAGCACGCGCAGGGTCTCGCGGGCGCGGTCGCGCATCTCCAGGCCCAGGTAGCCCTCGACCATGACCGCCAGGGCGTCGCGAGTGGCCTCGCTCTGGGGGTAGTTCTCGATCACCCAGCGGCCGCGCTCCACGGCGGCGAGGTAGGCGCCGCGGCGCATGTAGTAGTCGGCGACATGCAGCTCATGGCGCGAAAGCAGATTGCGCAGGTAGATGATGCGCTGGCGAGCATCGGGTGCGTACTGGCTGTTGGGGTAGAGCCTGCCGAGCTCGCGGAAGTCGCTGTAGGCATCACGGGAGGCGCCCAGGTCGCGCTTGGAGATGTCGATCAGCTTGAGACGCTCGAGGCTGAAGCGACCGGCCTGCCAGGCGGCCAGCCCCCGCATGTAGAGGGCATAGTCGGCCTGAGGGTGGCTGGGGTGCAGGCGGATAAAGCGGTTGGCCGCCGCACGGGTCGCCTCCCAGTTGCCGGTCTCGTAGTAGGCGTATATAAGCTCCAGCTGGGCCTGTTCGGCGTGAGCACCGAACGGGAAGCGGGTATCGAGCGCCTCGAGCCGGGAAATCGCCGCGGTAAAGTTGCCGCGGTCCAGGGAGTCGCGCGCCTCCTCGTAGAGTTCGCGCTCACCGAGGTTGGCATACTCGACCTCTTCCTCCGCGACCCGCTGTGAGGGGCTGGCTTGTGCACTGCTGTCGCTCTCGTCGCGCGAGGCGTCGGAGCCACCGCCGAACAGGGAACAGCCGGTCAGCAGGCTGGTAGCCAGGAGCAGGGCCGCGAAACGGGCAGGGGTGTTGGAAACGCGCATCGTGATCCTCGTGGCAAACAACGCGGACGGGCCGTGTTAGAATCGGCCGTAAACCCGCCCACTATAAAGCACTGCGTGGCAAAACGCAGTCATCGGCGGCGCCCGATTCCGATCCCCGAAACGGTCACTCTCTTCATGTCCCAGACCTTCGAAGCACAGCAGCGTGTTCCCGACGCCATGGCCGGCCAGCGGCTCGACCAGGCCGCGGCGGAGCTCTTCTCCGACTTTTCCCGCGAGCGCCTGAAGGCCTGGATCAAGGCCGGCGACCTGACCCTGGATGACCAGCCGGCGCGCCCCAAGGATAAAGTCTACGGAGGCGAATGGCTGCGCCTCTGCACCGAAGTCGAGGACGATACCCGCTTCGAGCCCGAGGATATTCCCCTCGAGGTGGTGTACGAGGATGAGCAGGTGCTGGTGGTCAACAAGCCGCCGGGTCTGGTGGTGCACCCGGCAGCAGGCAACCCGAATGGCACCCTGCTCAATGCGCTGCTGCATCACGACCCGGCGCTGGCGACGGTGCCCAGGGCCGGCATCGTTCATCGCCTGGACAAGGACACCAGTGGCCTGATGGTGGTGGCCAGAACGCTGGCCGCCCAGACGGCGCTGGTGGAGCAGCTGCAGGCGCGCACGGTGTCACGGGAGTATGACGCCATCTGCGTTGGGGTGATGACTGCCGGCGGCACGGTGAACGCGCCGATCGGCCGACATGCCAAGGATCGCAAGCGCCAGGCGGTGACCGCCGCCGGCAAGCCGGCGGTGACCCACTACCGAGTGGTCGAGCGCTTCCGTGCTCATACCCATGTGCGCTGCCGGCTGGAGACCGGGCGTACTCACCAGATCCGCGTGCACCTGGCGCATCTGCGCTACCCGCTGGTCGGCGACCCCGTCTACGGCGGTCGTCTGAAGTTGCCCGCCGGCTCCTCGGATACGCTCAAGGAGATTCTGCGCGAGTTTCCGCGCCAGGCGCTGCACGCCCGCCGGCTGGCTTTCGTGCATCCGGGCAGTGGTGAGACGATGAGCTTCCGGGCGGCCCTGCCGGACGACCTGTTGATGTTGCTCGACTACCTGCGTGACGACCACGAGACGATGCGCTGAACCCTGCGGCACCGAGGATACTGTCATGAGCGACGCCCCCGACCTGCGGCCCACCCTGGTCCTGCCCGACTGGCCGGCACCCACCTCCGTGGGGGCCTTCGTCACCACCCGCGAGACCGGTCCCAGTCAGGGGGACTTTGCCTGCTTCAACCCGGCCGACCACGTGGGTGACAATCCCGCCCATGTGGCACTATGCCGTCGCCTGCTGCACAAGCAGGTTGATAACGAACGACCGCTGCTGTGGCTCAATCAGGTACACGGCGCGCGGGTGCAGCAAGGCTATACGGACGAATCGCCGGAGGCCGATGCCGCGGTCGCCTTCGATCGTGGCCATGCCTGTGTGGTCCTTACCGCCGACTGCCTGCCGGTCTTCTTCTGTGACCGCCGCGGCGAGCGCGTGGCGGTGGCCCATGCCGGCTGGCGCGGGCTGGCGGGCGGGGTGCTGGAGGCCACGGTGGCGGCACTGGGTGTGCCGCCCGAGGAGCAGCTGGCCTGGCTGGGACCGGCGATCTCCAATGCCCAGTTTGAGGTGGGACCCGAGGTCTATCAGGCCTTCGTTGGCGTGCACCCCGAGGCCGCCGATGCTTTCGACCCCAGCCCCTATCGCCTGGGCCACTACATGGCCGACCTCTACCGCCTGGCGCGCTTGCGTCTGGAGCGTCTGGGCGTCTCCCATATCAGCGGCGGCCACTTCTGCACCGCCTGCGAGTCACGCTTCTACTCCCACCGCCGCGACAATGGCAGCACGGGAAGAATGGCCAGCGTGATCTGGCTGCGCTGAAGCGAGCTACAAGCTTCAAGGCTCAAGGAAACCCGCGGCTATCGCAGACGCACTAAGCTAGAGGCGCCGGGGATAGGTCGCAGAGGGGGTCCGAGGACCAGGGATGGCCGAGGTAGCGTACAGGGAAGTATTTACAGCGCCCCCTCGAAGGCCTGTCGCCGGAACAGCCTCGCGCAACCCCTTGTCGCTTGATCCGCGTCAACTTGTCATGCACTTCCTCCCGACGGCCGACTTGAAACCGGCCTGTCTTGACGCCATTTAAGTTGTCAAGACATTCACAGGGTCAAGCGGGGCGTCCGATCGCCTCGTCATCCCGATGGAGGACGTGATATGCGTTTCGACAAGTTTACCGCCAAGCTGCAGAACGCCGTGGCCGATGCCCAGTCGCTGGCCGTGGGGCACGGTCATAACCAGCTCGAGCCCGGCCATCTGCTGCTGGCACTGCTCGACGCCACCGACACCGGTGCCAAGGCGCTGGTTCAGAGGGCCGGTGGCGATGCCGCCCGGTTGCGCGATGTGCTGGTTGGGCATCTCGACGACCTGCCCAGGGTCGCCCAGTTCGACGGCGAGGTGCAGCCCTCACGCGACCTGATCAAGTTGTTCAATCTTACCGATCGCGAAGCCCAGAAGCGTGGTGATCAGTACATCGCCAGCGAGCTGGTGCTGCTCGCCGCGCTGGAGATGGGGGGCGCGGTCAGCAAGCTGCTCACACAGGCGGGGCTCTCGCGCAAGGCGCTGGAGTCCGCGGTCGATGGCGTGCGTGGCGGCGAGAGGGTCGATGACCCCAATGCCGAGGATCAGCGCGAGGCGCTGGAAAAGTACACCCTGGACCTCAACGAGCGGGCCGCCAGCGGCAAGATCGACCCGGTAATCGGGCGTGATGACGAGATCCGTCGCACCATTCAGGTCCTCCAGCGGCGTACCAAGAACAACCCGGTGCTGATCGGTGAGCCCGGCGTCGGCAAGACCGCCATCGTCGAGGGGCTGGCCCAGCGCATCGTCGATGGCGAGGTGCCCGAGGGGCTCAAGGACAAGCGCGTGCTGTCGCTGGATATGGGCGCGCTGCTGGCCGGGGCCAAGTTCCGTGGCGAGTTCGAGGAGCGTCTCAAGTCGGTGCTCAAGGAGCTCGCCCAGGAGGAGGGCCGGGTCATCCTGTTTATCGATGAGCTGCACACCATGGTGGGGGCCGGCAAGGCCGAGGGGGCCATGGATGCCGGCAATATGCTCAAGCCGGCCCTGGCTCGTGGCGAGCTGCACTGCGTGGGTGCCACCACCCTTGATGAGTATCGCCAGTACATCGAGAAGGATGCGGCGCTGGAGCGTCGCTTCCAGAAGGTGGTGGTGGATGAACCCTCGGAGGAAGACACCGTAGCGATCCTGCGTGGCCTCAAGGAGCGCTACGAGGTGCACCACAAGGTCGACATCACGGATGGCGCCATTATCGCCGCGGCCAAGCTCTCCACCCGCTATATCACCGATCGCAAGCTGCCCGACAAGGCGATCGACCTGATTGACGAGGCCTCCTCGCGCATCCGCATGGAGCTCGACTCCAAGCCAGAGGAGATGGATCGCCTCGACCGCCGGCTGATTCAGCTGAAGATGGAGCGCGAGCACCTCAAGAAGGAGACCGACGAGGCTTCTCGCCGGCGCCTGGAGAGTCTCGAGGAGGAGATCGCCGGGCTCGAGCGCGACTATGCCGATCTCGACGAGGTGTGGAAGGCCGAGAAGGCCAGCATCCAGGGGGCGGGACAGTTCAAGGAGGAGCTCGATCGTGCTCGCATCGATCTGGAGCAGGCCAAGCGGCAGGGTGACCTGGCGCGGATGTCCGAGCTGCAGTACGGCGTGATACCCGAGCTCGAGAAGAAGATCGCGGACTTCAGCGAGGCCGAGTCGGATATCTCGAAGCATACCCTGCTGCGCTCCAACGTCACCGAGGAGGAGATCGCCGAGGTGGTCTCGCGCTGGACCGGCATTCCGGTCGCCAAGATGCTCGAGGGTGAGCGCGACAAGCTGCTGCGCATGGAGGAGGCGTTGCATGAGCGGGTGATCGGCCAGCACGAGGCGGTGACCGCGGTGGCCAATGCCGTGCGTCGCTCCCGGGCGGGGCTGGCCGACCCACATCGCCCCAATGGCTCCTTCCTGTTCCTCGGCCCCACCGGAGTCGGCAAGACGGAGCTGTGCAAGTCGTTGGCCAACTTCCTCTTCGATACCGAGGAGGCGATGGTGCGCATCGACATGTCGGAGTTCATGGAGAAGCACTCCGTGGCAAGGCTGATCGGTGCCCCTCCCGGCTATGTCGGCTACGAGGAGGGGGGCTATCTGACCGAGGCGGTGCGTCGCAAGCCCTACTCGGTGCTGCTGCTCGACGAGGTGGAGAAGGCACACCCGGATGTCTTCAATATCCTGTTGCAGGTGCTGGAAGATGGACGCCTCACCGATGGCCAGGGTCGCACCGTGGACTTCCGCAATACGGTGATCGTGATGACCTCCAACATGGGCTCGGACATCATCCAGCGCATGGGCGGTGGCGACACCGAATACGAGCAGATGAAGAGCGCGGTAATGGAGGTGGTCGGTACTCACTTCCGCCCCGAGCTGATCAACCGCATCGATGAGGTGGTGGTGTTTCATGCCCTCGGACAGGAGCAGATCCAGGCCATCGCCGGGATCCAGCTCGATCGCCTGCGGGTGCGGCTGGCGGAGCATGAGCTCTCTCTGGAGGTCAGCGATGCGGCCATGGCCCAGCTCGCGGTGGTGGGCTTCGATCCGGTCTTCGGCGCGCGGCCGCTCAAGCGGGCCATCCAGGCGCGTATCGAGAACCCGCTGGCCCAGGATCTGTTGGCCGGGAAGTTTTCGCCCGGCGACACCATCCGGGTAGATGCCGATGAGGATCGGCTGGTGTTCGACAAGTCTTGAGACGGTGTCGCCGCACAGAAGTGAAAGGGAGCCGGTGCCGGCGCACGCTGAGCGGGCGCCGGCACTCGCATCCTGAGCCTGGCCGTCTAGACTGAATGACAGGTTGCGTCCTGTAACCCCCCTTGCCCGTCTCTCCCCGCGAGAGTGCGGGCTTTTTTTGGATCTGTTCCCAATATTGCCTTGCCCAACCCCCTTCCATGGACTACCCACGCTGTTTCCGCGGTTGACACGCCCTTGGCGCTAATGGAATCTTGACCCTTCCTGATACGGGCACGGACCCAGCGGGCAATCCCCCATTACCGTGTGAAGGGTAGGCCTGTGGCCTCTACCCGCCGAAGGACTTCCGATTGCGGGCTCACCGCCCGGGTCGGCCAACGCCCCGACGCGGCAAACCGCCGTGATGAGAGTGCAGGCCCTAACAGGGCTTCTTGCCAGGGTTTGGCATCAGGTGCCGGTGTATCCGGCAGCGGCATACCGCCGCACTCGACACCGTTGCCCCAAGTGGTGACGGATCGCACTCGAGACCTCCAGGGGAGAAAAACACGTGGAATTGCTTTCCGGCGCGGACATGATCGCCCGCTTCCTGCAGGATGAGGGCGTCGAATATATCTATGGTTATCCCGGTGGCGCGGCGCTGCATATCTATGACGCCCTGTTCCGCCAGGACAAGGTCAAACATATCCTGGTACGCCATGAACAGGCCGCCACCCATGCCGCCGATGGTTATGCGCGAGCCTCCGGCAAGCCAGGCACGGTACTGGTGACCTCCGGTCCCGGCGCTACCAACGCCGTCACCGGCATCGCCACCGCCTACATGGACTCGATTCCGATGGTGGTGCTATGTGGCCAGGTGATGAGTCACCTGATCGGCGATGATGCCTTCCAGGAAACCGACATCGTTGGCGTGACTCGGCCGATCGTGAAGCACAGTTTCTCGATCAAGCATCCGAGCGAGATTCCGGAAGTCCTCAAGAAGGCCTACTACCTGGCCGCCAGTGGCCGGCCGGGCCCGGTCGTGGTGGATATTCCCAAGGACATGACGGCCCCCACCGAGCGCTACGAGTACGTCTACCCCAAGAAGGTCAAGCTGCGCTCGTACAATCCGGTGACCCGCGGCCATAGCGGTCAGATCAAGAAGGCCGTGGAGCTGATGCTCAAGGCCAAGCGCCCGGTGTTCTACACCGGCGGCGGGGTGATTACCGGGCGGGCCAGCGAAGGCCTGACCGACCTGGTCAAGCGTCTGGGCTACCCCATCACCACCACCCTGATGGGCATCGGCGCCTATCCCCAGAGCGATCGTCAGTGCCTGGGCTGGTTGGGCATGCACGGCTCCTATGAGTCGAACATGGCCATGCACCATGCCGATCTGGTGATCGCCATCGGCGCGCGTTTCGACGACCGGGTGACCAACAACACCTCGAAGTTCTGCCCCACCGCCAAGGTCATCCATGTGGATATCGACCCCAGCTCGGTCTCCAAGACCGTGCGAGCCGATGTGCCCATCGTGGGGCCGGCGGGCAGCGTGATCAGCGAGATGATCAGCCTGGTGCAGGGCAAGGAGATCGCCAATCCGGAGGCCCTCGAGGAGTGGTGGCAGAAGATCGAGGGCTGGCGCGAAGAGCGCGCGGGCAAGCTCTATGAGCCCTCCAAGCCCGGCGAGACGCTCAAGCCCCAGGAGGTGGTCGAGGCTCTGTGCCGGGTGACGCGCGGTGAGGCCTATGTGACCACCGATGTCGGTCAGCACCAGATGTTCGCGGCCCAGTATTACAAGTTCGACAAGCCCAACCGCTTCATTACCTCGGGGGGGCTTGGCACCATGGGCTTCGGATTCCCGGCCGCCATGGGAATCAAGCAGAACTTCCCGGATGAGCAGGTGATCTGTGTGACCGGGGAGGGCAGCTTCCAGATGATGATGCAGGAGCTCTCCACCTGTAAGCAGTTCGGGGGCGGCGTGAAGATCGTCAACCTCAACAATGCGTCACTGGGCATGGTGCGCCAGTGGCAGGACCTCAACTACAAGTCGCGTCACGCGCACTCCTACATGGAGTCGCTGCCCGACTTCCAGAAGCTGATCGAGTCCTATGGCTTCACTGCGCTGAAGGTCGAGACCCTCGAAGAGCTCGAGCCGGCACTGGAGCGTGCCTTCGCCGATCCGCACGAGCTGGTGTTCCTCGACGTTGCGGTTGACCCGCACGAGCACGTCTATCCGATGCAGGTGCCCCTTGGCTCCATGCGTGACATGCTGCTTTCCAAGACGGAGCGGACCTGATGCGCCATATCATCTCGATTCTGATGGAAAACGAACCGGGCGCCCTGTCTCGCGTGGTGGGGCTCTTCTCTCAGCGTAACTTCAATATCGAGACGCTGAACGTGGCGCCCACCGAGGACCCTACCCTGTCGCGCCTGACGGTCACGACCGTGGGGGACGACCGGGTCGTCGAGCAGATCACCAAGCATCTCAACAAGCTGATCGATGTGGTCAAGCTGGTCGACCTCACCGAGGGCAACCATATCGAGCGGGAGCTGATGCTGGTGAAGGTGAAGGCACTGGGGGCGAATCGCGACGAGGTCAAGCGCACCGCGGATATCTTCCGCGCGCAGATCGTCGATGTGAGCCCGAGCCTGTTCACCGTGCAGATTGCCGGCGACGCCGGCAAGCTCGATGCCTTCCTGCAGGCCATGGAGCCAGTAGGGGTGCTGGAAGTGGCGCGTACCGGGGTGTCGGGGATTGCCCGGGGCGACAAGGTGTTGAGCCTCTAGCTCGACTCCTGGTTGTTACTGGCATGCGAAGGCCGCCTCGAGAGGCGGCCTTCTGCTTTTTCGGTCGTTTCTTTCCACCTCACCCATCATTCCATCTCATCTTCATTCCACCCTCTCTGGGCTTCCCTGCCTCGTCTACCTTTCCGCCATTTCCTACCTTTCCGCCACTTCATCCCAGAGCGCCCGAATCAGCGGGCTCTTCAGGCGCCGTTCCAGCACGCAGAGGCCGACGTCGTAATGGGGCAGTTCCGGTTTCACGGGTAGCACGCGCACTCGCTCACGCAGCGGACTGTTGTCGAGCACGATCCTGGGTACCACACCGATGCCGAAACTCAGGCCGACCATGCTGACGATCGCCTCGTGTCCGGCGACCTGGGCATAGATCCTCGGCACGATGCCCAGGGCGCGAAACCAGGTATCGGCGTAGCTGCGCGAGAGCCCCGCCTCGGAGAGGATCATCGGCACCTCACGCCACTGCTCGGCGCAGGGCGTCTCGGGCGTGGAGGGGATCCAGTCGGGTGCCTCCCTGGGGGCGATAAACACCAGTGGGGCCCGGGTCAGCGACTTGAAGGCGAGGGCTTCGGGGGGCTGGCGCGGGCGAGGGGTGATCGCCATGTCCTCGTCACCGGCCAGGACCCGGTTCATGGCTTCGGCGGGGTCACCGGTGTGCAGCTTGAGCTCGATACCGGGGTGGTGGCTGCGAAACTCGCTAAGCAGCTCGTAGAGAAAGCTGTAGCTGGCGGTGACCGAGCAGTAGACGCTGATCTTGCCGGTCAATCGTCGGGCCTCGCTCATCAGCGACTGGCGAAGCTCTTCCCAGCGCTCGAGGGTCTCACGGGCATAGTGCTGGAAGATCTCGCCCTGGCGGGTCAGAGCCACGTGGCGATTGTCGCGCTCGAAGAGCGTGACGCCCAGGCTCTCCTCCAGATGTCGGATGGAGCGGGAGAGGGTGGAGGTGCTGATGTGACACGCCTCGCTGGCGCGCCCGAAGTGCAGGGATTCCGCCAGGGCGAGGAAGTGATTGAGGGGGCGCATGTCCATGGTCATTATTATTGCACAAACCGGGATGTGTCGTTGCAAATATAGCGTTTTACGCAATGGCTGGGCTGACGTATGGTTGAGTCATCGGATGCCGCAAGCCCAGCCCTGCGATAGACGGGGCGGGTGGCCATCGACGCTGACACGCTTTACTCAACCATGCTTTTCAGATCACGTTTCCAGGAGCACGAGATGCACGTTTATTACGACAAGGATTGCGATCTCTCCCTTATCCAGGGCAAGAAGGTCACCATCGTGGGTTACGGCTCCCAGGGTCATGCCCATGCCAACAACCTCAAGGAGTCGGGTGTCGACGTTACCGTCGCCCTGCGTGAGGGTTCCTCTTCTGCCGCCAAGGCTGAGGGTGCTGGCCTCAAGGTGGCTTCCGTCGAGGAGGCGTGCAAGAGCGCCGATGTGGTGATGATCCTGGCGCCTGACGAGAACCAGAAGGCGATCTACGAGAATCAGGTCGAGCCCAACCTGAAGCAGGGCGCGACCCTGGCCTTCGCCCACGGTTTCAACATCCACTACAACCAGATCGAGCCGCGCAGCGACCTGGATGTGGTGATGATCGCCCCCAAGGCCCCGGGCCATACCGTGCGCTCCGAGTTCGTACGTGGCGGCGGCATCCCCGACCTGATCGCCATTCACCAGGACGCTACCGGCAATGCCAAGGAGCTGTCGCTCTCCTACGCGGCAGCCATCGGCGGCGGTCGCAGCGGTATCATCGAGACCACCTTCAAGGATGAGACCGAGACCGACCTGTTCGGTGAGCAGGCCGTGCTGTGCGGTGGCGCCGTCGAGCTGGTCAAGGCCGGTTTCGAGACCCTCACTGAGGCAGGCTACGCACCGGAAATGGCCTACTTCGAGTGTCTGCACGAGCTCAAGCTGATCGTCGACCTGATGTACGAGGGCGGCATCGCCAACATGAACTACTCCATCTCCAACAACGCGGAGTATGGCGAGTACGTGACCGGCACCGAGGTGATCAACGAGCAGTCGCGTGCCGCCATGCGCAATGCGCTCAAGCGTATCCAGACCGGCGAGTATGCCAAGATGTTCATCAACGAGGGCAACAGCAACTACCCCTCTATGACCGCCCGCCGTCGCCTGAACGCCGAGCATGAGATCGAGCAGGTGGGGGCCAAGCTGCGCGGCATGATGCCGTGGATCGCCGCCAACCAGCTGGTCGACAAGACCAAGAACTGATCGATCGGTTCGGTCGAGAGTGGCAACACGACCAGGGGCGCGGGCGACCGCGCCTCTGGTCGTTTTCGTGTGGCCGACGCTGAATGGCAGCGAGTCGGCTTTGCGCTTGTCGGTGGTCGTGCAAGAATGGCCAGCATGACTTCCAGGCAATGGGTGGGACAATGAGTCAGGATTCCCGTAACAACGAGCATGTCGACACGCCGCATGGCGAGGATTCGCCCCGGGAGCAGGGTGCCCACCGGGAGGAGGCCCTGGCGTCGGTCTTTCTGCGTGAGACGGAGGTGATCGAGGAGGCCGAAGAGGATGGGCGTACCGTTCGGCGCAAGGGTATCTATCTGTTGCCCAACCTCTTTACCACGTCGGCCCTGTTCGCTGGCTTCTTCGCCGTTGTTGCCGGTATCAACGGTGACTTTGCCGCGGCTTCCGTGGCGATCTTCATCGCCATGGTGCTCGATGGGCTGGATGGCCGGGTGGCCCGGATGACCAATACCCAGAGCGCCTTCGGTGCCGAGTACGATAGCCTCTCCGATATGCTCTCCTTCGGAGTGGCGCCGGCGCTGGTGTCCTTTACCTGGATTCTTCAGGATATCGGCAAGACCGGCTGGGTGGTGGCCTTTCTCTATGTGGCCTGTGCTGCCTTGAGGCTGGCTCGCTTCAACGTACAGATCGGCAGCGTCGACAAGAAGTGGTTCATCGGCCTGCCCAGCCCCTCGGCGGCGGCGCTGGTGGCGGCCAGTGTCTGGACCTTCCATAGCTTCGATGCCGATGCCTTTGGCTACAAGTTGCTGATGCTGGTGATTGTCGGTGCCGCCGGTGTGCTGATGGTCAGCAATATTCGCTACTACAGCTTCAAGGATGTGGACTTGAAGGGGCCGGTCCCCTTCGTGGTGCTGCTCGCCATCGTGCTGGGCTTCGTGGTGATCTCCCTGGAGCCCTCCGTGATGCTGTTGCTGCTTTTCGGCGCCTATGTCATCTCGGGCCCGCTGATGGCGACGATGCGCAAGCTGCGACATGCGCCGCCGTCGGACTGATCCGCACTCACGCCGCATGTATTGACGCCCGCCCCGTGCGGGCGTCGTCGGTTTTGAAACTTTTTACAGGAAGGCCTTGCGGACCCGCCAGTAAAGCCGTAAAGTACGCATCCGCTGCCGGCGACGGGCAAACGTTGCAGGCGGTGGATGTGGCAGAAGTGGCTGTTCTGAAATGGTTTTTTCGGAATGCTTCGAAAATGACCGGTTGACAGTCGCGGCAAATTCGCTAGAATGTGCGCCACTCGTGACGGCGACCTCAAGGTCTCCGCGGCGATCCTCTCGAAACGATCCTTCAGGG
>NZ_CANMVL010000018.1 GCF_947501415.1 uncultured Halomonas sp.
GCCGTTGCAGGCACGAGAGTGATCGACTGGCTGGCAAGGGTGCGCTTGGACTGCTGGATCACGTAGCGGATCTCGTGGTTGCCCAGTGCATCCGGGGCGGTGATCCTCAATGGTGACCCCTGGTTGGTACGGGTGTAGTCGAGGTAGCTCCCCTCGGGAGCACCGGCCTCGACGATGGTGATGTAGTCCCGGGGGTTGTCGGGTCCCTCCCATTCGACCTCGATCACCGAGCCCGCCACGACCTCGTCGGCAGCCGTGATGCTGGCGGAGGCCGGCGTAAGAGTGATCGGTTGACTGGCAAGGGTGCGCTTGGACTGCTGGATCACGTAGCGGATCTCGTGATTGCCCAGCGCATCCGGGGTGGTGATCCTCAGTGGTGATCCCTGGTTGGTGCGGGTGTAGTCGAGATAGCTCCCCTCGGGAGCACCGGCCTCGACGATGGTGACGTAGTCCCGGGGGTTGTCGGGCCCCTCCCAGTCGACCTCGATTACCGAGCCCGCCACGGCCTCATCGGGGGCGTCAAGACTGGCCTCCACCGGGGTCAGGGTCACCGGGTGAGTCGCCAGGGTATCGCCACTCTGTTGATGCACGTAGCGGATCTCGTAGCTGCCCAGTGCATCCGGAGCGGTGATCGTCAGCGGTGATCCCTGGTTGGTGCGGGTGTAGTCGAGATAGCTCCCCTCGGGGGCGCCGGCCTCGACGATGGTGATGTAGTCCCGGGGGTTGTCGGGTCCCTCCCATTCGACCTCGATCACCGAGCCTGCGGGCGCCGTGTCGTCGGTGGTCAGCTCGGCGGTGGGCACGGGGTCTGGTGCTGGTTCCGGCGCGGGTTCGGGCGCTGGCTCGGCGGCGGCCTCCTCCACCCGAGAGAGGGCGCTTGCCAGTTCGGCGCCGGAGTGGGTCTGGAAGAGCTCGCCACCGGTCTGGTCGGTCACGCATGAGAGCTGCTGGATCTCTTCGTCACTGAGCCCGAAGCCCACCACATGGGCGCGAATCGCCAAGCCCTGTTCGGCGAGCCGCGCCGCCACGGCACAGGGGTCGCCGTCGCAGGTCTCCAGGCCATCGGTCACCAGAATGATATCGGCGGCCTCGGCGGTGCGCGGAATCTGCTCGGCGGCCAGCGCCAGGCTCTCGGCGATGGGGGTCATGCCCTGGGGATTCAATGCACGGATCTGCTCGGCCAGGGTCTCGGCACGCTGGAGCTCCATGGTGGCGATGACCTCGATATCGCCGCAGTCCCCACGACGGTTGTGTCCATACGCCAGTAGGCTCAGCGGGATTTCGGGATTGCGACCCTGCAGATACTCATCGATAACGTCCCGGGCCACCTCGATGCGGGTGCTGTTGCCCTCCATGTGATTCCACATGGAGCCCGAAGCATCGAGCACCAGGACACTGACCCGGTCGGCCATGGCGGGGGAGGCCCCCACCAGCAACGCCGCAGAGAACAGAATTAGTGGCTGAGCGAAGCGTGCCATCGGGTACCTCCAGGCTGCGAGTGGATCCACACTCAGCATAGGCAAGGAGGGCGCCCAGGGGCCCCCTCCATTCAACGGGGAGCCTGGGGCGAGTCGCGGGGGGGACTCCTGTCGGGGTGACTGATCCCCGCCCGAGTGGGGGCGGTCGGGAATTTACGCGGATTTTGGCTAGGGCTTCAGCCGGTAGCCGGTGCGGAAGATCCAGGCCACCACCGTCAGTGCAGCGGCCAGGAACAGCACGATCATTCCCAGGCTGATCAAGGGGCTGACGTCGCTGATGCCATAGAAGCTCCAGCGGAAGCCACTGATCAGGTAGACCACCGGATTGGCCAGGGTGACCGCCTGCCAGAAGGGCGGCAGCATATCGATGGAATAGAAGGTGCCGCCGAGGAAGGTCAGCGGCGTGATTACCAGCAGCGGGACCAGCTGAAGCTTCTCGAAGCCATCGGCCCAGGTGCCGATGATAAAGCCCAGCAGGCTGAACGTTGCTGCCGTCAGCACCAGGAACAGTGCCATCATCACAGGATGCTCGATGGAGTAGGGCACGAAGAGGCGTGCGGTGATCAGCACGATGACCCCCAGGATCAGCGACTTGCTGGCCGCGGCCCCCACATACCCCGCGACGACCTCCCAGTAGGACATGGGCGCGGAGAGCACCTCGTAGACGGTGCCCGAGAAGCGGGGAAAGAAGATGCCGAACGAGGCGTTGGAGACGCTCTGGGTGAGCAGCATCAGCATGATCAGGCCCGGCACGATAAAGGCCCCGTAGCTGATGCCGTCCACCTCGCTGATCCGACTGCCGATGGCGGAGCCGAACACCACGAAGTAGAGCGAGGTGGAGAGCACCGGCGAGACGATGCTCTGCAACACGGTGCGCAGGCTGCGGGCCATCTCGGCACGGTAGAGCGTCTTGACGGATTCGAGATTCACGTCGTCTCCTTGACCAGATTGACGAAGATCTCCTCCAGGGAGCTCTGGCGAGTGTGCAGATCCTTGACGGCAATGCCCGCGGCCTCCAGGTCGGCCAGCAGCCCGGCGATACCGGTGCCATCATCCTCGTCTGCCGTGGCGTCATAGGCGTAGACCAGGGCGTGTCCCTCCTCGGCCAGCGTCAGGCGATGACGGGCGAGGCGCTTCGGCACCGAGTCCAGCGGGTCGCGCAGGTGGAGGGTGAGCTCCTTGCGGCCTAGCTGCTGCATCAGCGCCTGCTTCTCCTCCACCAGCACCAGCTCCCCCGAGCGGATCACCCCGATACGGTCGGCCATCTCCTCGGCCTCCTCGATATAGTGCGTGGTGAGGATGATGGTTACCCCGCTGTCACGCAGCTGGCGTACCACCTCCCACATGTCGCGGCGCAGGGCGACATCGACGCCGGCGGTGGGCTCGTCGAGAAACAGGATCTCGGGCTCGTGGGCCAGCGCCTTGGCGATGAGCACCCGGCGCTTCATGCCGCCGGAGAGCGTGATCATGCGGTTGTTGCGCTTCTCCCATAGCGACAGCGAGCGCAGCACCTTCTCGATATGCGCGGGGTCCTTCGGCTTGCCGAACAGCCCGCGACTGAAGCTCACCGTATCCCGCACCTTGATGAAGGCGTCGTTGGTCAGCTCCTGGGGCACCAGGCCGATGCGCGCCCGTGCCTCGCGGAACTCACGCACATTGTCGTGGCCATCGACCAGCACACGCCCGCGACTCGGGTTGACCAGCCCGCAGATCACGCTGATCAGGGTGGTCTTGCCGGCCCCGTTGGGGCCGAGCAGGGCGAAGATTTCGCCGCGGCGAATCTCCAGGTCGATATCCCTGAGGGCCTCGAAGCCCCCCGAGAAAGTCTTGCCCAGCCCCTCGACGCGGATGACCGTGCTGTCCCGCGCCTCACTCAAGGGTGATATCCCTGTCGAACGTCAGTGCCAGGTCGATACCATCCACCTCCACGGTGACACGCGCCGGCAGGTGCTCGTTGCCCTTCAGCTTTTCCTCTTCGATCGCCTGCTGAACGGCTTTCTCGATCTCCTGCTGGGTATTCACGCCGACATTCTTGAGCAGCGCGCGGATGCTGTGCTGAAACGCGTCCTGGTTCATGACAAGGCTCCTTTAGCAAGAAGGGATTGATCTCCATCCTACCGTGACTGTTCGAGGCTGTCGCCTCGCCGCCGATGGCATTCAGGCTGGAGATGGAACTTGGTTTGGAAATGGAACCTGGGCTGGAAATGACATGGTAGGTGGGAGGCTCCGCTCGCGACGGGCGCCTCAAGGCGCCTCGGCGGTGCTGCCGATCCTGGTACCGTCACCCGGGGAGGCCTTCGGTCACGATGCGGAGCCGGGATGCCAGACCGATCCCTACTATCGACAAGTTTCACGTTAGTCTAAGGAGAATGAAGAAAAGCGCCCCGAAGGGCGCTTTGGTATCGGCTTCGGCCGCCGCGGACGACGGCCTACGATGTTGCGAGCCCCGTGTCCGGGCTCAGAAGCGCCAGCCCACGGAGGCCGTGAAGGCATCGACGGTATAGTCACTATCGAAGTCGTAGCGCTCGTATTCGGCGCGCAGCAGCATGGGGTCCAGCTGGAATTGGGCGCCGACTCCGTATACCGGGTCGGTGCCGTCCTGGTCGCTGAGCTTCTGCTGGAAGTTGCCGAGGTTGCCGTTTCTCTGCGTCTCCCAGTGCGCCAGGCCGGCCTTGCCGAAGAGCGTGAACCAGTCGGTGAGCGGCAGCTTGCCGACAAGGCTCGCGCCATAGGCCTTGGACTCGAGCTCGGCGTTGACGGCATCGTTGCCCTTCAGGCGCACCTCGCCGAGGTCGCTGTAGAAGCCTTCCACGGCAAGGTAGCGGTTGAGGTCATAGCCGACGAAAAGCTTGGCAACGTTATCGTCATCGTCGATATCGAAATCCTCGACACCCCCTTCGACGAAATCAGCGACCTCATCCCGATCGTTTTCGAGCGAGCCGAAGCCAGCGCCTGCCCCCAGGTAGAGACCGCGGTGTTCGGCCCCGTCCGCCAGGGCCAGCGGAGAGAGGGCGATGGCGGCGATCGCCAGACCGCCGAGGGACAGGGGGCGCAGTGCGGTGGTGTACGGTATCGTCATGAGAGGCTCCTTCTCGATTAAACGGGAACACCCGGATGGCAGTGCCACCTCGATGGGCAGAGCGCTCACCCTAGTGAATATGCATGTAACACTAAAGTTTGAATTAGTTACCGCTAGTAGGGTGGAGTCGGTATTTAGCGACGGTCACCCCCTAGGGTAAATGAGCCGCACCGCATCTGCTGGTGAGATAAAAAAAGCGCCCCGGATGGGGCGCTTCGTTTATCGACCTACGGGTTCGAGACCCGGGCCGCCGCGGACGGCGGCCTACGATGTTGCGAGCATCGGAGTCGAAGCTGAGGGTCTCAGAGCCGCGGCACTCAGGCCTCTTGAGCGATCGGAATCACATCGGAGGCGGCGTTCTGATACTCCTCGATCTCGTGGAAGTTCATGTAGCGATAGATCTCGCCGGCCATGGCGTCGAACTCGCTCATGTAGCGGCGATATTCGTCGACGCTGGGCAGGCGGCCTTCCACGGCGGCCACGGCCGCGAGTTCCGCAGAGGCGAGGTAGACGTTGGCACCGTCGCCCAGGCGGTTCGGGAAGTTACGGGTGGAGGTGGAGACCACGGTGCTCTTGGCGGCAACGCGCGCCTGGTTACCCATGCACAGCGAGCAGCCCGGCATCTCCATGCGTGCCCCGGCACGACCATAGATGCCGTAGTAGCCCTCTTCAGTCAGCTGGTGCTGGTCCATCTTGGTCGGCGGAGCCAGCCACAGGCGGGTCTTCAGGCTGCCGGCCGGCTGCTTCTCGAGCAGCTTGCCCGCGGCGCGGAAGTGGCCGATGTTGGTCATGCACGAACCGATGAACACCTCGTCGATCTTCTCGCCGGCCACCTCGGAGAGCAGGCGTGCGTCGTCTGGGTCGTTGGGCGCACAGAGTACCGGCTCCTTGAGCTCGTCGAGATCGATCTCGATGATCTCGGCGTACTCGGCGTCCTTGTCAGCGCGCATCAGGCTCGGGTCGGCCAGCCACTCTTCCATGCCCTGGATGCGGCGCTCGATGGTACGACGGTCGCCGTAGCCGTTGGCGATCATCCACTTGAGCAGGGTGATGTTGGACTTCAGGTACTCGCTCACGCTGTCCTCGGACAGGGTGATGGTACAGCCGGCGGCGGAGCGCTCGGCGGAGGCGTCGGAGAGCTCGAAGGCCTGCTCCACGGTCAGGTCCTCGAGACCCTCGATCTCCAGCACGCGACCGGAGAAGGCGTTCTTCTTGCCGGACTTCTCGACGGTCAGCAGGCCGTCCTGGATCGCGTAGTAGGGGATCGCGTGGACCAGGTCACGCAGGGTGACACCCGGCTGACGCTTGCCCTTGAAGCGCACCAGAACGGATTCCGGCATATCCAGCGGCATCACGCCGGTCGCGGCGGCGAAGGCCACCAGGCCGGAGCCGGCCGGGAAGGAGATGCCCAGCGGGAAGCGGGTGTGGGAGTCGCCGCCGGTGCCCACGGTGTCGGGCAGCAGCATGCGGTTCAGCCAGCTGTGGATGATGCCGTCACCCGGACGCAGGGAGACGCCGCCGCGGTTCATGATGAAGTCGGGCAGGGTGTGGTGGGTATCCACGTCGACCGGCTTCGGGTAGGCGGCGGTGTGGCAGAAGGACTGCATCACCAGGTCGGCCTGGAAGCCGAGACACGCCAGGTCCTTGAGCTCGTCGCGGGTCATCGGGCCGGTGGTGTCCTGAGAGCCTACGGTGGCCATCTTCGGCTCGCAGTACATGCCGGGGCGCACGCCGTCCAGGCCACAGGCCTTTCCGACCATCTTCTGGGCCAGGGTGAAGCCCTTGCCGGTGTCGGCGGGCTGCTCGGGCAGGCGGAAGACGTCGGAGGCGGGCAGGCCCAGGGACTCACGTGCCTTGGTGGTCAGGCCGCGACCGATGATCAGCGGGATACGGCCACCGGCACGCACCTCGTCGAGGATCAGCTGGGTCTTGAGCTCGAAGGTGGTGAGCACCTCATCGGTGCCGTGCTTGCACACCTTGCCCTCATAGGGGTAGACGTCGATGACGTCGCCCATTTCGAGCTTGGAGACATCCATCTCGACCGGCAGGGCGCCGGAGTCTTCCATGGTGTTGAAGAAGATCGGGGCGATCTTGCCGCCGAAGCAGAAGCCGCCGGCGCGCTTGTTCGGAACGTTGGGGATATCGTCACCGAAGAACCACAGCACGGAGTTGGTGGCGGACTTGCGCGAGGAGCCGGTGCCGACCACGTCGCCGACATAGGCCACCGGGAAGCCCTTGGCCTTCACTTCCTCGATCTGCTTGAGGGGGCCCTTGACGCCCGGCTCTTCCGGCTCGATGCCGTCACGCTCGTTCTTGAGCATGGCGTTGGCGTGCACCGGGATATCGGGGCGCGACCAGGCATCCGGGGCCGGGGAGAGGTCGTCGGTGTTGGTTTCGCCAGGCACCTTGAAGACGGTCAGGGTGATCTTCTCGTCCAGCTTGGGCTTTGCGAGGAACCACTCGGCGTCGGCCCAGGACTGGATGACATCCTTGGCCACGGCGTTGCCCGCCTTGGCGCGCTCTTCCACGTCGTGGAAGGCGTCGAACATCAGCAGGGTGTGCTTGAGCTGTTCGCCCACTTCCTTGGCCAGGTCGGCGTCGTCGAGCAGCTCGACCAGCGAGGCGATGTTGTAGCCGCCCTGCATGGTGCCCAGCAGCTTGACGGCGTGGACCCTGTCGATCAGCGGGGACTCGGCCTCGCCCTTGGCGATGGCGGTCAGGAAGGCGGCCTTGACGTAGGCG
Source organism: uncultured Halomonas sp. (assembly GCF_947501415.1). Lineage (GTDB taxonomy): Bacteria > Pseudomonadota > Gammaproteobacteria > Pseudomonadales > Halomonadaceae > Halomonas. The sequence continues at coordinate 7,300 of NZ_CANMVL010000018.1, forward strand.
GCCTCGTCGACGCCCGGCGGGACGCGGTTGGTCAGCAGATCGAGGATAAACTCCTCTTCACCGGCCGGCGGAGTCTTCAGCAGTTCCACCAGGGCGGCGACCTGCTCGGCGTTCAGCGGCTTAGGCGGCACGCCTTCGGCGGCACGCTCCTCGACATGTTGGCGATAGGCTTCAAGCACGTTAGGGCCCTCATTGCGTGTGGGGCCAGAGTGTCACGACCCGGTGGAATCGCGACCCGATGGAATCGTGACCCGGTAGAGTCGCTACCCGGTAGAAACACCACCGGAACAAGCCTCTGGCGCGTGGAACAGGGGTGGAAGTCCCCGTTTCAGGTGGCGGCGATTCTACGCGAGACTGTCGACAATGTTAAGAGAAGCCCATGGGGGCGGGCCTTGCACTTTGGTCGGCGGGATGTGGGTTGTACTACAGGAGCCTCCCCCCTTATGGGGTCAGACCCCTAAGCCTCCCCTTATGGGGTCAGACCCCTAAGCCTTGGGGTCTGACCCCAAAAGGGGAGGGCTCACAACGGCAGGTTGAGCTGGCGCCTCGCATCGGCCTCCACCAGCCGGGTGCCGACGCCGAGCAGGCGGACGGGGCGCTGGCCGCGCCGCCAGGCCTGCTCCAGCAGTCTGGCGTAGTTCTCGGGGGAGGGCGCCAGACCACGGCTCTCCAGGGTCGTCAGGCTGAAGTCATCGAAGCGTACCTTGATGACGATGCCCGCAAGGGCGGGGTGGCCGTGGCGTGCCAGGCGCTCCTCCAGCTTCTCGCAGAGCGGCAGCAGTGCCTCCCGGCAGTGGGCGAGATCGGGCAGGTCACGGGAGAAGGTGGTCTCCACGCTGACCGACTTGCGCTCGCGCTCGGGCTTGACCGGACGGTCGTCGATGCCGCGGGCCAGCTCGAAGAGGCGCTTGCCGAACTTGCCAAACTCCTCCACCAGCCGCACGATGGGAAGCTTGCGCAGCTCGGCACAGGTGTCGATGCCCTGGGCATCCAGGCGAGCGCCGGTGGCCGGGCCCACGCCGTGGAGTTTTTTTACCGGCAGCGCGCTGACGAACTCCTCTACCCGGTGTGGAGGGATGACGGTCAGCCCATCGGGCTTCTCCCAGTCGCTGGCGATCTTGGCCAAAAACTTGCTGGAGGCCGCGCCCACCGAGACGGTGATCCCGGTACGCCTGAGGCTCTCCTGCTTGATCCACTGCGCCATCCAGGTGGCGCTGCCCGAGAAGCGCTCCACGCCGGTGACATCGAGAAACGCCTCGTCCAGCGAGAGCGGCTCCACCAAGGGGGTCAGCTCATGGAAGATCGCCTGGATCTGGCGCGAGACCTCGCGATACTTGTCAAAGTCGCCGCGCAGCAGGGTGAGGTGAGGGCAGAGGCGGAGTGCGCGGGCCGTGGGCATCGCCGAGTGGATGCCGAAGGCCCGAGCCGGGTAGTTGCAGGTGGCGATCACCCCGCGCCGGTCGACGCTACCGCCGATGGCCAGCGGAATGTCGCGCAGCGCAGGGTTGTCGCGCATCTCCACCGCCGCATAGAAGCAGTCGCAGTCGGCGTGGAGAATCTTGCGCTCAGGAGAGGGATTGACCGTTGCCGCCACGGATCACGCCAACACCGATGCCTTCGATCTCCAGCGGGTCGTGCCGCAGGTCGACCTTGATGGGGGCGAAATCGGCATTTTCCGCCACCAGGGTCACCTGGTGCCCCTTGCGCTGGAAGCGCTTCACGGTGACTTCATCCTCCAGGCGCGCCACCACGATCTGACCATTGCGCACTCGGTCGGTGCGGTGCACCGCCAGCAGGTCGCCCTCGAGGATGCCGATCTCCTTCATCGACAGGCCTCGGACTCGCAGCAGGTAGTCGGCACGGGGCGTGAAATACTCCGGGGGCAGCGGGCAGTAGCGATCGATATGCTCGGCGGCCAGGATCGGGCTGCCCGCCGCCACTTCACCGATGATCGGCAACTGGCGCGCCGGGGCCTCCTCGGTCTCGGCCTCCGCTTCCTGGGCGGGCAAGCGAATCCCCCGCGAGGTGCCGGAGATCATGCGGATGGCGCCCTTGCGCTCGAGTGCGCGCAGATGCTCCTCGGCGGCATTGGGCGAGCGATACCCCATCGCTCGGGAGATCTCCGCCCGGGTCGGTGGATAACCGAGCTCCTGCATGGTCTTGACGATAAAGTCGTAGACGTTCTGTTGGCGCTGGGTCAGCGGACGAGCCATGGGAACCTCCTGTGCGAATGGCGCAAGCGTATTGATCAAGTATACAGCATGACGTTCCGTACAGTAATCCAGAGGTGGTCAGCTGTGTTCCTGGCCAACCAGGGCGCGTGAACAACACGCGCATGAGCCGTTTTAAACGATGCGTTACCCGAGCGTTGAGCCCAAACTGCCCACTAGCGTAGAATTGCGCTAGATTTCAAACAAATGTTTATAACTGGACGCACCCAGCATGGCACAGAATGATACCGTCACCCGGATCCTCGACACCGCCGAGGTGCTGTTCGCCGAGCGTGGCTTCGCCGAGACATCGCTGCGCACCATTACCAGCAAGGCCAAGGTCAACCTGGCGGCGGTGAACTACCATTTCGGCTCGAAGAAGTCGTTGATTCAGGCGGTCTTCGCGCGCTATCTCGACCCCTTCACCGAGCGCTTTCATCGTGCCCTGGACGAGCTCGAGGCGCACTACGGCGATCAGGCCATACCGCTGGAGCGCCTGCTCGAGACCATGGCCAGCAGCGTGCTGGAGGTGCCGGCGGAGCGCAACAGCCTCAAGGTATTCATGCGTCTGCTCGGACTCGCCTACAGTCAGGCCCAGGGCCACCTGCGCCGCTATATTCAAGAAGAGTATGGCAGCGTCTTTACGCGCTTCACCGCGCTGATTCGCCAGGCCACGCCGGAGCTGCCCGATAGCGAACGCTTCTGGCGTCTGCACTTCATGCTCGGCTCTGTGATCTTCACCCTCTCGGGCCTGGATGCGCTGCGTGATATCGCCGAGAAGGATTACGCGGAACATGTCACGGTGCGCGACCTGGTGCGCCGTCTGCGGCCGGTGGTGGTCGCCGCCATGCAGGCTCCGGTGCCGGCTCATCTCTCTTACGCCTCTCAGGAGGTCTGATCATGTCTCAGACACCCATGTCACAGACTCATAGACAGCCCCTGGGGCCGGTGATGCTGGATCTGGAGGGCACGCGGCTGACGGCCGATGAGGCCGACCTGCTGTGTCGCCCGGAGGTCGGCGGCGTGATCCTGTTCGCCCGCAATGTCGACTCGGCCGGTCAGGTTCGAAAGCTGTGTGACTCAATTCGTCGGCTGCGGCCCAACCTTCTGATCGGCATCGACCAGGAGGGCGGGCGCGTTCAGCGGATTCGCGAGGGAGTGACGCGGCTGCCCGCCATGCGCCGCCTGGGGCGTGATGTAGATACCCGGCCGGAGGAGACCCGGCGCTTGTGTCAGGACACCGGCTGGCTGCTGGGCATGGAGATGGCCGCCTGCGGTCTCGACCTTACCTTCGCGCCGGTGCTCGATGTGGATGGTGGTACCTCCACGGTGATCGGCGATCGCAGCTTCTCCTCCTCTCCCGAGGTCGTGACGGCGCTGGCCGGCGCCTTTATCGACGGCCTCCACGAGGCCGGCATGGTGGCGGTGGGCAAGCACTTCCCGGGGCATGGGGGCGTGGCGGCCGACTCACATCACGAGCTGCCGGTCGACGACCGTCCCCTTGAGGCGTTGCGTGCCCACGATCTGGTCCCTTTCGAGCGGCTGGCCTCGCGGCTCGACGCCGTGATGCCCGCCCATGTCGTCTACTCCGACTTCGACAGCCGTCCCGCGGGCTTTTCGCCGGCCTGGCTCGGCATGCTGCGGGAAAGCCTGGGGTTCCGAGGGGTTATCTTCTCCGACGACCTGAGCATGGCCGGTGCCGCCTCGGCGGGCTCGCCTGCCGAGCGTGCGCAGGCGGCACTCACCGCCGGCTGTGACATGCTGCTGGTCTGCAATGATCGTCAGGCCGCCCTGGAAGTGCTCGATGCCTGCCGTGACCACCGCGCCACCCCGCGCCTCTCGAAGCTCAGCTTCGCGCGGGCGCGGCCGGCACTGGAGAGCCTGTCGGCACTCTCTCGCTGGCGCCGTCTGCATGCCCATCTCGAGGCCATGGGGTAATCCCATCCCACTCATGGGCCCACTTCTGGGGTCAGACCCCCAAGTCATGGGGTCTGACCCCATCTGTTAATTCACTACGAGACCCTTTCGATGTCCCGACTCGATCCCGAGACCCATCAATCGCTGACCGATATGCGCGACCTGATGGCCAGCGCCGACTGCCTGATCAGCCAGGAAGAGGTCGAGCGCGCCCTCGACCGCATGGCGGAGGAGATCACCCACGATCTGGGTGACAAGCTGCCGGTCTTCTACTGCGTGATGAATGGCGGGTTGATTACCACCGGCCATCTGCTGACCCGTCTCGGCTTCCCACTGGAGGTGGACTACCTGCATGCCACCCGCTACCGCGGCAAGACCCGGGGTGGCGAGCTGTTCTGGCGGGTATCGCCGGAGATTCCGATGGCCGGACGCCATGTGGTGATCGTCGACGATATCCTCGACGAGGGCGCGACCCTGGCCGCCATCCTCGACTACTGCCGCGAGGCGGGGGCGGCCAGCGTCAGCACCGCCGTGCTGGTCGACAAGCAGCACGACCGCAAGGCGGTTCCCGGCCTCAAGGCGGACTACTGCAGCCTGGAGGTCGCCGACCGCTACGTGTACGGCTTCGGCATGGATATCAAGGGCTACTGGCGCAACGCCCCGGGGATCTTCGCACCCAAAGGTCTATAAGCAGTGCTAACTGCTGGTGGGAGGCCGGCTTTGCCGGGCGAAGGCGCCGCCGGGCGCCCCGGAGGAGTTGCCCAGCTCCTTGGCATTGCCAGGGAGGCCTTCGGCCTCCATTCGCCGGGGGCCCCGGCCTCCCACCACACCCAGCCTTCCTGCCATAGTTTGTCGGCCTCCCAGCGGGTGGCGGTGCATAGAATCAGAAACCCCGCCGGCCCTTGAGGCCCGCGGGGTTTCTCTTTCTACTTTCTACCTTTCGCTTGGCTGCTTGGCCCCTACTTCAAGCCAAGCTCGTGCACGGCTTCCTCACGCATCTTGAACTTCTGGATCTTGCCGGTGACGGTCATCGGGAATTCATCCACGAACTTCACATAGCGCGGCACCTTGTAGTGGGCGATCTTGCCCTTGCAGAAGGCCTTGAGCTCCTCCTCGTTCAGCTCTTCGCCCTCGGTCAGCTTGATCCAGGCCATCACCTCCTCTCCATACTTCTCGTCCGGGACGCCAATTACCTGCACATCCGAGACGGCGGGGTGGGTGTAGAGGAAGTCCTCGATCTCGCGCGGATAGATGTTCTCTCCGCCGCGGATGATCATGTCCTTGATGCGCCCGACGATCGCCACATACCCCTCGTCATCCATGGTGGCGAGGTCGCCGGTGTGCATCCAGCCCGCCTCATCGATGGCCTTGTCGGTGGCCTCCTGGTTGTTCCAGTAGCCGAGCATCACGCTGTAGCCGCGAGTGCAGAGCTCGCCGGTCTCGCCACGGGGGACCACGGCGCCGGTCTCGGGGCTCACCAGCTTGACCTCCAGGTGGGGGTGAATGGTGCCCACGGTGGTGACGCGCTTTTCCAGCGGGGCGTCGGTCTCGGTCTGCAGGCTCACCGGACTGGTCTCGGTCATGCCGTAGCAGATGGTGACGTCCTGCATGTTCATGCGATCGATCACCTTGCGCATCACCTCGATGGGGCAGATGGAGCCCGCCATGATGCCGGTACGCAGGTGCGAGAGATCGAAGCTCTCGAAGTCCGGGTGCTCCAGCTCGGCGATGAACATGGTCGGCACGCCATAGAGGGTGGTCGCCTTCTCCTCGGAGACCGCACGCAGGGTCTGCTCGGGATCGAAGCCATCCCCCGGATAGATCATGGTGGCACCATGGGTCATGCAGCCCAGGTTGCCCATTACCATGCCGAAGCAGTGGTAGAGAGGTACCGGTATCACCATGCGGTCCTTGTCGGTGAGCGCGATGGTGCGCGCCACGAAGAAACCGTTGTTGAGGATATTGTGATGGGAGAGGGTGGCACCCTTTGGCGCGCCGGTGGTGCCGGAGGTGTATTGGATATTGATCGGGTCGTCGAACTGCAGGGTGGCCTGCACCTCGGCGAGGTGCTCGGCGGAGACCTCGTCGGCATGAGCCAGCATCGACTGCCAGCTGAACATGCCGGTCAGGGCGCGATCGCCATCCAGGCAGATGACGCGCTTGAGCTCCGGAAGCGTGGCGCTCTTGAAGGTGCTCGGTCCGCCGTCGCGCAGCTCCGGTGCCAGCTCTGCCAGGGTCGCCACATAATCGGAGCTCTTGAATACCCCCTGCAGGACCAGCGTCGAGGCGCCGGACTGCTTGAGGGCGTACTCCAGCTCATGGGTGCGGTAACTGGGATTGATATTGACCAGAATGGCGCCGATCTTGGCCGTGGCGAACTGGGTAATGGTCCACTCGGCACAGTTCGGCGACCAGATGCCCACCCGCTCGCCTTTCTGCACGCCGATGGCAAGCAGGGCGCGGGCGGCCTTATCGACGGCCTCCTGGAGCTCCTTCCAGGTATAGCGAAGCCCCTGGTGACGGCTGATCAGGGCGTCACCGTCGGGGAAGCGTGCGACGGTCTCGTCGAAGCAGTCACCGATGGTCTGGCCCTTGAGTGGGGTATCACTGGTGCCGCTGACATAGCTGATCGAGTTGAGTTGGCGTGTCATGAGCGTGCCTCGCGCTTGTTGCTGAAATTATTTCTGAAATTGTTGGGCGTCTGGACAGCACGGCCTGGATCCTGGCGACTGCCGGCTCAATCGCTATCGCCGAGGCTCGCCAGCACTTCGCGCGCGCGGCGCTCGACATCGTCGAGCTCGAGCTGCATCAACCGGATGTCCTCCAGCTGGCGCTCCATATTGCGGCGCTTGTCGGTCAGGATCTCGATAAGGCGTCGCAGCTGGCGCCGATTCCCGTCGGGCATGGCGTCGTACATCATGACCACCTCGCGGATCTCGGCCAGCGAGAAGCCCAGGCGCTTGCCGCGAAGGGTCAGCTTCAGGCGCACACGATCCTTCTCATCATAGATGCGAGTCTGGCCGCGACGCTCGGGAGCCAGCAGACCCTCCTGCTCATAGAAGCGGATGGTGCGCGTGGTGACCTCGAACATCTTGGCCAGTTCGCCGATGCTGTAGGTGCGTCGCTGGCGGGGCAGCGGACCGTCCTGTGCAGTGGCGGGAGCCGAGGTGGAGGGTGATTGAGTCATGAGTGTCTTCCGTTTGTTATTGGCAAGCGGAGCGTGGCTCGCCCGCCTTCAGGCAACACTAGCCGAGGTTTACGTTAACGTAAAGGTCTTGTTAGACCATGGGTTGATATGGGATAAACCAAGCAAGTGCTAGGTTGGTGCCACTAACCCGTAGCGCCAGATATCACGGCCGCGAGGTGCGCCACTACGAAGCACGCCGTGACAAGTGTTGATGATAACGGTTCATGATATCGAGTGGCCCTGCACCTGCTTACAGTATTGGCTTATCGCACTTGCCCACTGCACCCGATCAAGGCTTCACTTCATAGCTACGTTCATAACGACTTTCATATCGAATTTCATATCGAATTTCATAACAACGAGACGACGAGGAATCTTCCATGGACTTCTCCCTGACCGATGACCAGAAGGCACTGGCCCAGGCCGCGGCAGACTTCGCCCGGGCCGAGCTCGCCGACCATGCCGCCGAGTGGGACGCCAACGCTCACTTTCCGGTTGACGTGATTCGCCGGGCGGGGGAGGCCGGCTTCCTGGGTATCTATACCCCCGAGGAGCACGGCGGCCTGGGGCTCTCGCGACTGGAGGCCTCGCTGATCTTCGAGCAGCTCGCCCAGGGCTGTGTGGCCACCACCGCCTACCTCACCATCCACAATATGGTGACCTGGATGATCGCCAACTGGGGCGATGATGCCCTGCGCGAGGCCTGGGTGCCGGCAATGGTAGCCGGCGAGGCGCTGGGTTCCTACTGTCTCACCGAGCCCGGTGCCGGCTCGGATGCCGCCAGCCTTCGCACCAAGGCCGTGCGCGAGGGCGATGAGTATGTGCTGAGCGGCTCGAAGATGTTTATCTCCGGGGCGGGTGCCACCGAAGTGCTGGTGGTGATGGCTCGCACCGGGGCGCCGGACAGCGGTGCAGGGGGCGTCTCGGCCATCGTGGTGCCTGCCGATGCCGCCGGTATCGAGTATGGCAAGAACGAGGAGAAGATGGGCTGGAAGAGTCAGCCGACCCGTCTGGTCAGCTTCGACGGCGTCCGGGTGCCGGTCACCAACCGTCTGGGCGAGGAGGGCGAGGGCTTCAAGTTCGCCATGAAGGGCCTCGACGGGGGTCGCCTCAATATCGCCAGCTGCTCCCTGGGGGCCGCTCAACAGGCGCTGACCCTCTCTCGCGACTACCTGGCCGAGCGCAAGCAGTTCGGACGTGAGCTCAACCAGTTCCAGGCGCTGCAGTTCAAGCTTGCCGATATGGCCAGCGAGCTCACCGCCGCACGTCTGATGGTGCGTCACGCCGCCTGGCGCCTGGACAATGGTGACCCCGAGGCCACCGCCCACTGTGCCATGGCCAAGCGTTTCGCCACCGACATGGGGTTCAGTGTCTGCAACGAGGCCCTGCAGCTGCACGGCGGTTATGGTTATATCCGCGAGTACCCCCTGGAGCGCCTGGTGCGCGATACCCGCGTTCACCAGATTCTCGAGGGGACCAACGAGATCATGCGTCTGATCGTCGCGCGGCGCCTGCTCGCCGACGGCGTGATCGAATCGCTGCAATAGCACGCCCGAACAAGCCGCCTTGTCTGATTCATGCAAGTCGCCTGAATTCAGTAACTCGCATAAAAAAGCAATAAGGAGACCAGGATGTCGGACCTTCCCGTGCTCTTCGACGAGCGGCCCACCGCCGACGGTGGGCGCATCGGCGTCGCCACCCTCAATGCCCCGCGCTCGCTCAATTCGCTGTCACTCGAGATGGCGCGGCAGCTCGATGCCAAGCTCGAGGCCTGGGCGGTGGATCGCAATATCGTCGCGGTATGGATCGAGGGCAGTGGCGAGAAGGCCTTCTGCGCCGGTGGCGACGTGGTCGCGCTCTATCGAGCCCTCAATGAGGAGGGTGACAACCGCGGGTCGGGTCGCGACAGCGAGCTGCCGGCGACCTACTTCACCCTGGAGTACCGGCTCGACTACCGCATCCACACCTTTCCCAAGCCGGTAATGGTGTGGGCGGATGGCATCGTCATGGGCGGTGGCCTGGGCCTGACGGCCGGGGCGTCCCACCGCCTCGTCACCGAGACCACGCTGATCGCCATGCCCGAGATCACCATCGGGCTCTATCCGGATATCGGCGCCAGCTGGTTCCTCAACCGCATGCCGCCGGGCGTGGGGGCCTACCTGGGCCTTACCGGCGCCCAGCTCAATGCCCGGGATGCCCTGGATATTGGCCTGGGGGATCACTTTATCCCCCGTGAGCGCCGCGCGGCACTGCTCGATGCACTGGGGGAGGCCGACTTCGGCGATCGCAGCGCGAAGGCACGGCGTGCCACCGTGCAGGCCGTGATCGACCGCTTCGAGGCGCGCGAACAGGCGCCGGAAGGACAGGTATCACCGCACCAGGACACCATTCAGGCGCTGGTCGGCAACGTCGATGTCGAGACCGCCGTGTCACGCATCCTGGCCGATGACAGCGAGGACAAGTGGCTTGCCGCCAACCGCAAGCGCCTGGCCGCCGGCTGCCCGATCAGTGCCCATCTGGTGTGGCGCATGCTCGAGCGCCACGCCCACACCAGCCTCGCCGACGCCTTCCGCGACGAGCTGGTGCTCTCGGTGCAGTGCGGCCGCCTCGGCGACTTCGTCGAAGGCGTGCGCGCGCTGCTGATCGACAAGGACAAGAACCCCCGGTGGACCTACAGCGATGTCGCCAGCGTCCCCGCCACCTTTATCGATGCCATGTTCGAATCGCCCTGGACCAGCGAGGAACACCCGCTGCGCGACCTGGGCCATGGCCAGCGGGTGGGATAACGAATTGAGCTTCGGGGTCAGACCCCAAGCCATGGGGTCTGACCCCAAAAGAGTCCCCATATACAACGCAACAATCACAAGGAATCAATTATGAATATCGCCTTTATCGGCCTCGGCAATATGGGCGCCCCCATGGCCAGCAACCTGGTTAAGGCTGGCCACAGCGTCACCGTCTTCGACCTGGTCGAGAGCGCCATGCAGGCGCTGGAGAGCGAGGGTGCCAGGCGCGCCGAGACCGCCGGGGCCGCCGTGGAGGGCGCCGAGGTGATCATCTCCATGCTGCCCGCCGGCGTGCACGTCAAGAGCCTCTACCTGGGGCGTGACGGGGCGCCCGGCCTGCTCGAAGCCTTGGAGGCCGGCGCTGGCAACACCAAGCCGCTGATCATCGACGCCTCCACCATCTCGCCGGAGGATGCCCGCGAGGTGGCTGCCGCCGCCAAGGAGCACGGTGTGACCTGGCTCGATGCCCCGGTTTCCGGTGGCGTAGGCGGTGCCAAGGCGGGAGCCCTGACCTTTATCGTCGGCGGTAGCGCCGAAGGCTTCGAGCAGGCCAGGCCGGTGCTCGATGTCATGGGCAAGAACATCTTCCACGCCGGCGAGAGCGGCGCCGGCCAGGTCGCCAAGATCTGCAACAACATGCTGCTCGGCATCCTGATGAGTGGCACCGCCGAGGCCCTGGCATTGGGGGTCAAGAATGGCATGGACCCGGCCGTGCTCTCCGAGATCATGAAGCAGAGCAGCGGCGGCAACTGGGCGCTCAACGTCTACAACCCCTGGCCGGGCGTCATGGAAGGCTCTGCCGCCAGTCGCGATTACCAGGGAGGCTTCCTCACCGACCTGATGGCCAAGGATCTCGGCCTCGCCTGGGAACTGGCGCTGGGCTCCAAATCCACCGTGCCCATGGGCTCCCAGGCCCGCAATCTCTTCGCCCTGCATAGCGCCCAGGGCAGCGGCAGCCTCGACTTTTCCAGCATCCAGAAGCTTTATCGGGAAGGGGAGTAAGGCCACGCTGCTTTGTGCAAGGCCAGCTTGGCTAACTGGTGAGAGGCCGGCTTGGTTACGGAGGATTCACTCTTGCTAATGGCCGACACGGGCACCTGGTGGGAGGCCGGTTTGGTTGCGGAGGATCCAGTCTTGCTAATGGCTGGCTGGGGCCTCTGGTGGGAGGCCGGCTTGGTGGCTGAGGATCCAGTCTTGCTAATGGCTGGCTGGGGCCTCTGGTGGGAGGCTGGTTTGGTGGCGGAGGATCCAGTCTTGCTAATGGCTGGCTGGGGCCTCTGGTGGGAGGCTGCCTTTGCTGGGCGAAGGAGGCCGAAGGCCTCCCCGGAGATGCCAGCATGCTTTGCAACACCGCTGGGGCGCCTGGCGGCGCCTTCGCCCGGGGGACCCGGCCTCCTACCATATAGCCGCAGGCCTCCTGCCATGTCTCCTGCCTCCCACCACAATTTGCGGCCCCTTTGACATGGCTCGCTAGCTTCTCACTTCAAGTCACTGGCCGGCTGCCATCAAGGTCTATTTGGCTGGGGAAGGGCCTCTCATCCGACTGGCCAGCTTGGGTACCTGGTGGGAGGCCGGCTCTGCCGGGCGAATGGAGGCCGAAGGCCTCCCCGGAGGTACCAGCAAGCTTAGCAACACCCTGGTGCGCCTGGCGGCGCCTTCGCCCGGGGAACCCGGCCTCCCACCACATAGCCGCAAGTCTTCTGCAATGGCTCACTTGCCTACCACCACAATTCTCTGGGCTCTCGATATGGCTCGCCGGCCTCCTACCGCATAGCTGCAGGCCTCCTGCTACTCACCTACCTCCAATTATAATTCGCGGCCCTTTTGACATGGTTCGCCTGTTTCCCCCCATAAGCCTCAAGCTTCCTGCCACGCTCTGCCGTCCTTTCACCTTTGTAGCTGGCCGCTGAATATCCTGAGGGCCCAGCATCCCACCGCGCTCTTAAGGGAAGCCGGCGAACACCGACGGCCTTCGCATGAAATTGCTGACACATCATTCCTCTTCCCGGGACTAATCTGTCTATTAGTTCCTGGGGAGGAAGGGTATGGAGTGCTATCATAGCCATGCCTTGCGAGGTGGGCGCCAGTCCATTACTGGTCATTGTTACCTGGTAACGGCGGTAACAATGGGCCGTCAGCCAAAGTTTCTCGAATTCCAGTACGCCGCCCACGCCAGCTGCAGTTTCTATGCAGAATCGGTGCGTCGCCACGCTGACACCCTGGCCTTCGTCGTGATGCCTGACCATATTCACTGGCTCCTGCAGGTCGAGGGAAGTCTTTCGGAGGCGGTCAGAATCTACAAAGCCTTGGTGTCATGCCGTGTCGGCTCCAGGCTCTGGCAGGATGGCTTTCATGATCATGGGGTCCGCCGTGAGGAAGATTTGCGCAAGATTGCCCGTTACATCGTGGGTAATCCGCTGCGGGCGGGGTTAGTCGACAATATCCTGAATTATCCCTATTGGGATGCAGTCTGGTTTTGAGTGCAGCTAGTTTCATGCTCCTGTAGAAAGCTGTCTTGAGCGGTAGGGTGGGAGGCCGACTTGGTTGGCTTGGGCACCAGGTGGGAGGCCGGCTCTGCCGGGCGAATGGAGGCCGAAGGCCTCCCCGGAGATGCCAGAGAGCTTTGCAACACCGCTGGGGCGCCTGACGGCGCCTTCGCCCGGGGAACCCGGCCTCCCACCACAGTTCGCGGGCCCCTTGCCATGGCTCACCTGTCTCCCACCACATAGCTGCAAGTCTTCTGCCATGGCTCGCCGGCCTCCCAGCACAATTCGCGGGCCCTTGATATGGCTCACCTGCCTCCCACCACAAGCCGCAGGCCACCTGCCACCAGGGTCTATTTGGCTAGGGGAGGGGCCTCTCATCCGACTGGCCAGCTTGGGTACCTGGTGGGAGGCCGGCTCTGCCGGGCGAATGGAGGCCGAAGGCCTCCCCGGAGGTACCAGCAAGCTTAGCAACACCCTGGGGCGCCTTACGGCGCCTTCGCCCGGGGAACCCGGCCTCCCACCACATAGCTGCAAGTCTTCTGCCATGGCTCACTTGCCTCCCACCACAGTTCGCTGGCCCCTTGCCATGGCTCACCTGACTCCCACCACATAGCCGCAGGTCTTCAGCCATGGCTCGTCTGCCTCTCACCACAATTCACGGGCCCCTCGATACGGCTCTCCGGCCTCCTATCACAAGCCTCAGGCCACCTGCCACAAAGGTAGAATGATCTCCACTCACGGCGCGCTTCGCGCTACCATAACGTTTTAACGTTATCTTCACCCGGTGAGACGCGAACCGACCATGTCCGAGACCCTGTCCGAGCCTGCCGCCGTAAAGACCGATGCCGAAGCGCTGCTTTCCGATGAGCTGCTGGCGTTCCTTGGCTGCCGTACCCCCGATGCGTGGGTGGCGTGGGCGCTGGAAAACCCCGAGCTGCTGCTGATCGACCACGCCCAGTGCGAGAAGAAGGCGGCCTCCACCGCCATGAGCCTGCTCTACCGCTACGTGGATCAGCCGTTGCTGCTTACCAAGATGAGCCAGCTGGCGCGCGAGGAACTGCTGCACTTCGAGCAGGTGGTCAAGCTGATGGAGACCCGCGGGATCACCTACCGCCATCTGAGTGCCTCGCGCTATGCCGAGGGGCTGCGACGCCATGTGCGCGCCAATGATCCCGAGCGGCTGTTCGATATCCTGATCATCGGTGCCCTGATCGAGGCGCGTAGCTGCGAGCGCTTCGCGCGGCTGATACCTCACCTCGATGCGGAACTTGCCAAGTTCTATCGCACTCTGGTTAAGTCAGAGGGACGCCACTACGAGGATTACCTGATGCTGGCACGGCATCTGAGCGATGCCCCGGTGGATGCTCGCATTGCCTTCTTCGCCGAGCGCGAAGCTGAGCTGATACAAGAGCCGGATACGGCCTTTCGTTTTCATAGCGGTGTGCCGGCCTGATCCCGGCTCACCGTCAAGGACGCAGGAATACCATGATGCGGGATGCTTCCGACGCAGCCGATACCCCTGCCGCGGTGCGGTTGACACTCTTCGGCCACTTCTCGCTCTCTCTCGGCGAGGACACCCTAACCCAGTTCAGCTACGACAAGGTCAAGGCGCTACTGGTCTACCTGCTGCTGCACCATCAGCCGGTCAGCCGGGCGACTCTGGCCGAGCTGCTCTGGCCCGACCAGGGGCTCTCGTCGGGGCGCACCAATCTGCGTCACGCGCTGCACTGCCTGCGCCAGTCGCTGGGAGAACACGCCGACGAGGTGCTGGTCGTCTCCCGTCAGACCATCGCCTTCCAACTGCCCCAGCACTGGAGTCTCGACCTGCACGATATCCAGCAGCTGCTCGAGGGGGAGCGCGAACTCTCGACCCTGGACGCGCTGCTCGAACACTACCAGGGCGACCTGGTGGAGGAGTTGCAGATCACCCACTGCCCCGAGTTTCAGCGCTGGCTGGTGCAGGTGCGCAACGACTGGCGTCAGCGCGTGATTCGCTTCGCCGAAGCGGTGCTCGAGCGCTTCGATATCGTGCCCGATACGCTGCTCGAGGCGCTGGTCAATCGTTTCTCGGGCTACGGCCCTTTCCACGAGCGCCTGGTTCGCCAGCTTGCCGAACAGGGTCAGCTGGCCGCGGCCCATGAGCAGTACAACGCCTATCTGCAGCTGCTGGCGCTCTCCGGCCAGCAGCCCGAGGCCGGCTTCCTGCAGCTGGCTCGCTACTGGTCTGACGCCCAAGCCGATGCCAGCGCCGCCAGCCTGGGGTTCTCGCGTACCCTGGCCCCGGACAGTTCTCCTCTGAGGGAAGACGAGATCGAGCAGCGTCAGCTCTCGGTGATGGCCATTCGCCTGCGTCTCAAGGGCGATCTCTCCACCCGCTCCTCCAGTCGCGCCAACCTGATGCTGCAGTTCGAGTTGATGCGCTGGCTGGAGGAGCAGTGTCATCATCTGGGCGGCTTCTGGCTGCCCGGCGCCACCGGCGGGCTGGGGCTGGCCTGCTTCGGTACCCACGGGCCGGCGCACCAGCTGGCCGAGTTGGTGGCACTCTATGAACACTGCCGGCGCATGCTGCCCGAGGAGTCGGCACGCCACTGGGCGGAGGAGGGGGAGCCCCCTCGGGTCGAGCTGGCCGCGGGCCTCAACAGCGGCCGGGTGATCTATCTGCCCGAGCGACGCCTGGTCGACCCTCTGGGTCAGGTGACTCAGGGCTCCCTAGAGCTGATGAGTGCCGCCGAGGGCAGCGAGCTGGTGATCTCCCAGGAGGCCAGTCAGCACATGCCGCCGGCCCTCGACCTGCAGCCACGCTTGAGCTCGCGCCTGGTGGCCAGTGATGGCCGGGTGCGTCTGCGGGCACTTGTTCTTGGTGCGAACGAAGGTGGTCGCGAGGCGTTGCCCCCGAGCCTGGTCGGCCGCGAGACCCAGCTGCGCATGCTGCGTGACGCCTTGGCCCGTGCCGGCATTGGCCTGCGCCAGAGCGTGTTGGTGCGCGGTCCCTCGGGCATGGGCAAGTCGGCACTGCTGGTCGGCTTCCGTCAGCTCGAGCAGAGCCGCGAGGCCACCATCTGCTGGCAGCCCACCACGCGTCTCTCGGTGCAGGAGCCCTATGGGGTGGCCCGCAAGCTGCTGCGCTGGCATCTGGGACATGAACTGGATACCAAGAGCCCGGATACCGAGAGCCTGGATGCCAAGAGCCTGACCGCCCTATACCAGCGCCTGTCGTTGCCTGAACCCGACGAGGCGCGCCGCCGACTGCTCGATACGGCACTGGGCGTCCGCGCGGCGAGTGACGGCACCGAGCTCGCCCAGTGTGGCGAGTCGGTGGAGCTGGTGGTCGGCCTGGTACAGCGGCTAATCGGCCAGATCGCCGCCGAGCGCACCCTGGTGCTGATGATCGACGACCTGCAGTGGCTCGACGAGCTCAGCCTCAAGGTGCTGACGGGACTGCAGGCGCGCCTGCCCATCAACTGCGCTTTCATGCTGGTGGCCAGCCACCATGGCCGCGAAGGCCTGCCCGCCAAGCTGCACTGGGACCAGCAGGTCACCCTCGGCAAGCTTGACGCCATGCAGGCCTCGCGGCTGCTCTCCCAGCTGGCGCGGCGCTATCGCCTGCATATCAGCCCACGTCTGCGCGGTCAGATCATCGAGCGCTGCGACGGCGTGCCGCTCTATCTCCAGGAGATCGTGCGCCGAGTCGACATGGACCGCCGCGAGGGGCGCAGCGTGCAGCTCGACGAGCTGCCCCACGGCCTGCTTGGCCTGCTGGCCAGTCGCATCGACCAGCTCGATGGCGACCGGGAAGTGGCGCATATCGCCGCGGTGCTGGGGCGCCGCTTCCGTTACGACTTCCTGGCCGAATGCAGCGAGCTGGACGGCCAGCGCCTGACCCGGGCCCTGGAGCAGATGCGTCACCTGGAGATCATCGAACCCGCCGAGGGTGACGACAGCGGTCGCGAGTTCCAGTTTACCCATCAGCTGCTGCAGGAGGCCGCCTACCTCTCCTGCCCGCGGGATGTGCGTACTGCCATCCATCGCCAGGTGGTCGAGCTGATCGAGGAGCGCTTCCCGATATGGATCAGTCGTCACCCGGGCGACTTCGCCACCCATCTGCGGCGCAGCGGTCACTATGCCCGCGGCGCTCGCTACTATGAGCTGGCGGCCCGCGAGGCGCTCAAGGTCAGCGCCAACCGTACCGCCCTGAAGATGGCCGACCTTGGCCTGGTCAGCCTGCGCCAGGTGGAGGGGCAGGCCGAGCGCGAGATCAGCCTGCTGACCGTGCGTGGCCAGGCTGCCTTCGCCCTGGAGGGACACGGCTCGCCCACCGCCCACGAGAGCTTCGTGCGGGCCCGGGAGCTGATCAAGGCGTTGGCCGAGGAGGGCGAGAGCGTCGATCTGGAGCAGGCCTTTCTGGTCAAGTGGGGGCTGTGGGTGGGGTGTAGCCAGCGCCACGCCCATGCCGACGCCTTTCGTCTCGCCGCCGCCCTGGCCGATCTCGCCCGCAAGATTGGCGATCCCCGCTATGCCCGCCTCGCCGAGTATGCCCAGGCAAGCTGCGAATACTGGGCCGGGCGCATCCCGCTGGCCTATGACCATCTCGACGAGATCAACCCGCTCGAGTCCGAGATGATGATCGAGTGGCTGCCGTTCTCCGACCACCCTCAGGTGGCGGCGGCCTGCTTCCAGAGCTGGGCGCTCTGTCTGCGTGGCGACTACCGGCGCGCCGAGGCCCAGGTGGAATCGGCGATTCGCCTCGCCGAACGCATAGGCCATCCCGGCAGTCTGGCCATGGCGCTGCTGTATGCCGCCGCGCTCTACCGTCAGCTGGGGCATGTGCATCTGGCGACCGACCGTGCCGAGCGCGCTCATCAGATGACCGGTACCCCCGACCTGCAGCTATGGCAGATGGCGGCAAGAAGCGTGCTGGGCTGGCAGCGCGCCATTGCCGGTGATCGTGACGGTCTCGCCAAGGTCGACGCCACCCTCGAGGAGCTCACCGACCTGACCGGGCGCGACCACTATGCACGGCCTTCGCTGTGGTACGTGGATGCCTGCATGGCCCTGGGGGAGTATGCCCGTGCCGAGGACTACCTCGACCAGGCCCTGATGCTTGCCCGCGAACGCTCCACGTTGTTCGTGCCGGAGCTCGCCATTCAGCTGGCCCGAGTTCGTCAGCGCCTCGGTCATCCGCGGGAGGAGCTCGTGGCCCTGATCGAGCTGGCCCTGAACGATGCCCGCGAGGATGGCAACCTGCACCTGCAGATCACGGCGCTGGAGGCCTGGTTGATCCTGATCGACTCCGCCGACGCCGTGGCTCGACAGGAGTTCCGCCGTCTGCTCGCCGAAATCAGCTACAGTGACGCCCCCATTCTCACCCGCTGGCACAGCCTGCTCGATCGTGCCCAGCCCCGGGCGGTGGATACCGCCTTGTAGGAGGGATCAGTCCGTCGAAACGGCTTTTCCTCGCGACGGGAGGTTGGGATTCATTGTGGGAGGCCGGCTCTGCCGGGCGAATGGAGGCCAAAGGCCTCCCCGGTTGGGCGTCACGCTGCGATGAATCAATCAATGACGTTACGAACACAGAAAGGAATCACCATGAAGATCGCCATTGCCGGTACCGGTTATGTAGGCCTCTCCAACGCCATACTGCTGGCCCAGCACAACGATGTGGTCGCGCTGGATGTTGTCCCGGAGAAGGTCGAGGCGCTCAATGCGGGCATCTCGCCGATCGAGGATGCCGAGATCAGCGAGTTTCTCGCCAATCGCGCGCTCTCCTTCACGGCTACGCTCGACAAGGAAGCCGCTTACCGGGAGGCGGACTTTGTACTGATTGCCACACCCACCGACTACGACCCGCGCACCAACCACTTCGATACCTCGAGCGTTGAGGCGGTGATCCAGGATGTGCGCGATATCAATCCTGCCGCGGTGATGGTGATCAAGTCCACCGTGCCGGTCGGATTCACCGCCGACGCCTGCCGCCGCCATGGCACCGAGAACCTGCTCTTCTCGCCGGAGTTTCTGCGCGAGGGCAGGGCCCTCTACGATAACCTCCACCCCTCGCGGATCATCGTGGGGGAGCGCTCCGCCCGCGCCGAAACGTTTGCGGGGCTGCTGACCCAGGGCGCGGTGAAGGAGGAGATCCCGGTGCTGTTCACCAACAGCACCGAGGCCGAGGCGATCAAGCTCTTCGCCAATACCTTCCTCGCCATGCGGGTGGCCTACTTCAACGAGCTGGACAGCTACGCCGAGACCCATGGCCTGGATACCCGCCAGATTATCGAGGGAGTGGGGCTCGACCCGCGCATCGGCAGCCACTATAACAATCCGAGTTTCGGCTACGGCGGCTACTGCCTGCCCAAGGACACCAAGCAGCTGCTGGCCAACTATGAGAATGTTCCCAGCAACATGATCCAGGCGGTGGTGGATGCCAACCGCACCCGCAAGGACTTTATCGCCGACCAGGTGCTGGCGCGACGACCGGGTGTAGTGGGCGTCTACCGGCTGATCATGAAGTCGGGCTCCGACAACTTCCGCGCCAGCGCCATGCAGGGGGTGATGAAGCGTCTCAAGGCCAAGGGCATCGAGGTCATCGTCTATGAGCCGGTACTCGAGGAAGAGACCTTCTACGGCTCCCGGGTGCTGCGTGACTTTGAGGCCTTCAAGACGGAGGCCGATGTGATCCTCAGTAATCGCATGGCCGATGAGCTCGCCGACGTGGCCGAGAAGGTCTACACACGGGATCTGTTTGGCAGCGACTGAGCCCGCTGAGAGGTCATACCCTGACGCATCCCCACGAATAGAATCCTGAGGCCTCACCACGAATAGAATAAGGAAATCAGCACATATAAAAACGCCGGGCCCTGGGAAGGGGCCCGGCGCTGTCTGCCTGAGGCGTATGCCGCTTAGAAGCGGTAGGTGACACCCGCGCCGACAGAGACCGGGTCGAGGCGCAGGTCTTCGACGGTCTGGCCGGTCTGCTCGAACTCGGCGTCGACCTCGGTGTAGCGGGCGAAACCTGTGGCGCTGAGGTTCTTGGTGATAGTCAGGTCAACGCCCAGCTGACCGGCGAAGCCGTAGCTGTCGTCGACGTCCATGCCGGCGCCGCTCACGCTGGAGAAGCGGGTGTAGTTCACGCCAGCGCCGATGAACGGCTGTATGCGAGCTGCTTCCACCCCGCCCAGCGGGTAGTACTGCAACATCAGGTTAGCCGGCATGCGGTCGAGGGTGCCGGTCTGGCCACTCGCGAGGCTGTAGTCGTGCTCGACGTCCTCGCCGATGCTGAGCTCCATCCCCAGCTTGTCGTGGAAGAGGTAGCCACCGGCCAGACCGAAGGCGTTTTCCTTGGAGAGCTCGTCGCCATTGATGTCGGACTTCTCGAACTCGCCGCGAACATACACATCTCCCGCCTGGTAGGCCATGGCCTGACCGGCAACCAGAGACAGTGACAGAGTAGCAGCAGCGATGACAGGGGATAAGCGCATAGTGTTCTCTCCTTCTCGTGTTCTACATCATCCAAGATGCAACACCCACACTATACGATAAGGAAACAGTGTTTTCAAACTGTTCTCGACATATGGTCGCAGCAGACGGCAAGGAATCCCCAGTCCCTCTGGTCTCTTTGGGTCAGCCGTCAGGGCTACGCCGAGCTCTCTGGCGTCTGCCAGGAATATGCAGCCTACTTAGCGGATCGACGTCGCGCGTGCCTGCTCAGTCGCCGTGGCCCCAGACGATAAAGTGAGGATTCAGCGTCTCGCCGGGTGTGGCGTAGCCGAGCGGCTCGCCTTCCAGGGTCACCACCCGGCCGCCGGCCTGCTCGACCACCGCCTGGGCGGCGCCGGTGTCCCACAGGCAGGTAGGCCCGAGGCGCGGGTAGACATCCGCCACGCCTTCGGCGATCAGGCACAGCTTCAGCGAGCTGCCCATGGGCACCATGTCGTGGCTGCCGAGCGTCTCCAGCCATTCGGCCAGATCGGGGCTCGGGTGGGAACGGCTGCCCACCACGCGCCACATCGCACCCTCGGCGGGCCTGTCGGCGACGCGAATGGCCTGGCGCTCGTTGGCCTTGCCTTCACCCCATTCCACCTTGAAGGCGCCCACGCCCTGGGCGGCCAGGTAGGAGACCTCGAGAGCCGGGGCGACCACCACGCCCAGCACCGGTCGTCCATTCTCGATCAGCGCGATATTGACGGTGAACTCGCCATTGCGCTTGATGAATTCCTTGGTGCCATCCAGCGGATCGACCAGCCAGTATCGGCCATTGGCATCGGCTCCGGCGAAGCCCTCGGTATCCTCCTCAGAGAGTACGGGTATACTCATGGGCAGCGCGTTCAGACCCGCCACGATCACCTCGTGGGCCGCCTTGTCCGCCTCGGTCAGCGGGCTCTTGTCCGCCTTCTCCTCAATGGCGAAGTCGCGGGCGTAGATGGCCATGATGGCATCGCCGGCCTTGAGGGCGATGCGCTCGGCGGTGTCGAGCAATTTAGAAAGGTGCAATGACATAAACGTCTCGATGGTTGATGGGCTGTAGGGGAGGCCGGTCCGGCGTTTCGGCTCTGCATCGTGACCGGCGCCCAAGGCGCCTTGTGGCAATGAGGGGTGAATGGTTCATCGTTGAGTGGCGATGAACATGTAGCGTGTCGGGGATCACCTCGTGATCATCTCAAGGCTTGAGGACGCAGGAAATCCCGACATGGCACAACCTTGCTTTTTCAAGCGCTGAGCCCGATAGCAGCCAGGGCAGCACAAGATCATGGCGCTGCATCGAACGGTAAAAACCACCCTTGCCTTTGGTTGGCACGAGGGCGGCCAGGCGCCGCCAAGGGCACTCTTGCCGGAATGAGGCAGGTTGCCGTCTTGGGGCCTCTAAAACCGTACGCTATCGCTTCTCGGCGTGGAGCCGAAAGGCGAAGTTGCGTAGAATATTGCGCCACCAATGAAGATCGGCTTGGGCCACATGCCCAGCGATGTCTATGTTTCTGAAGGGCATGGGAAACGCCCGGTGAAATCCCTGGGCGGTAGCGTGGCTGAAGAAAATTCAAGATAAGGGACAGGGACAACGCATGAAACGATGAAGAACCCAGAAAATCTTGCCAGGGTCCGGCATATCGCGCTGAACTACTTGAAAGAGGAGAAGTCTTTCAAGTGTGGAATCCGGTGAAAACAGAAGAAAGACGCGCTGGATGAGACGTATCTTGCCGACATCCTCGCAGTCTGAACCTTTCATGCGTTTTTCCTGATAATTGACTATAGAATAGTCTTTTCATTAGGCCACATAGTAATTATAGGTATTAATAATGCTGAAACTTGAAGATGTGAAGCTTGGTGTTATCGGTCTCGGCTATGTAGGTTTGCCTTTGGCCGTTGAGTTCGGAAAAGTGTTGCCAACAGTCGGCTATGATATCAATGAAAAAAGAATTCATGAGCTTAACGATGGCATTGACCATACTTTAGAGGTTGAACCAGAGCTTATGAAATCTGCCAGCAAGCTCAGCTTCTCCTGTGACCTTGATGCCCTAAAAAACTGTAACACCTACATCGTGACGGTCCCGACCCCTATCGATAGTAGTGCAAGGCCAGACATGACGCCCCTCATCAGAGCAAGTGAGGCTTTGGGCAAGGTCATCAACAAAGGTGATGTTGTCATTTACGAGTCCACTGTCTACCCTGGCGCTACTGAAGAAGACTGCATTCCGATAATAGAGAAAGTTTCTGGGTTGACTTTCAATCAAGACTTCTTTGCAGGATATAGCCCCGAGCGTATCAATCCGGGTGATAAGGAACACCGTGTTACGACAATTATGAAAGTTACTTCAGGATCGACGCCAGAAGCTGCAGGCTTCGTGGATACGCTTTACAAAAGGGTGATTGTCGCGGGAACACACAAAGCAAGTTCGATCAAGGTTGCTGAAGCCGCAAAGGTGATAGAGAACACTCAACGTGATCTGAATATCGCTCTTATTAATGAGTTGTCAATGATATTTAATCGCATTGGCGTAGATACCGAAGAAGTTCTGAAAGCCGCCGGTACCAAATGGAATTTTTTGCCATTTCGCCCTGGTCTTGTGGGCGGTCACTGTATTGGAGTCGACCCCTATTATTTAACGTATAAAGCTGAGCAAGTTGGCTATCACCCCCAAGTCATCCTCGCAGGGCGAAGAGTTAACGATGGCATGGGGTCGTACGTTGCCGGGCAACTGGTCAAGAAAATGATCAAAGAGCGTATCCACGTAGAGGGGGCACGGGTTCTGATCATGGGGCTGACCTTCAAGGAAAACTGTCCAGATCTACGCAATACTAAAGTGGTTGATATTATAAAGGAGCTCTCTGATTTCAATGTAGAGGTCGACGTTTACGACCCGCATGTTATCCAAGGCGAAGCAGAGCGTGAGTATGGTGTTAGTCTCGTCGATACACCCACTGAAGAATCATATGATGCTATCGTGTTAGCGGTAGCGCACGACAAATTTCGTGAAATGGGTGTAAAAATGATTCGTCGTTGGGGTAAACCAGTGAATATCCTTTATGACCTGAAGTGTGTTTTCGAAAAGTATGAGGTTGAGTTACGGTTGTAAAAAATTAAGGTGCTGAGGGGTCGCTATTATAGTTTTTACTCTAGGGTTGTCAGGTTTTAGCTTGGTTAAATATGAAATATCAAAAACCATTACAAGGTATTCGAGCCTTTGCTGTATTAATTGTCGTGCTTAACCACCTTAGTATTACTGGCTTTTCGGGGGGGTTTATAGGTGTTGATGTTTTTTTCGTGATTAGTGGCTATTTGATCACTGGGCTTTTAGTTGAAGAGTATGTTCAGGATGGAAGGATTTCTATATCTGAATTCTATTTTAGAAGAGTAAGAAGGATATTGCCCGCTTTGGTAGTGACGGTAGTTTTTACTTCCTTTGCGGGTTTTTTACTTCTTTCAGAGGAGAGGCTTAGTCTCCTTATAGATTCTTCGCTAGCTGCTATATTTAGTGTTTCAAATATATACTTTTGGTCGCAAATAGGTTACTTTGATATTGAGGCGCTTGAAAAGCCACTGTTGCACACGTGGTCGCTCGGGGTCGAAGAGCAGTTTTATATTGTTTGGCCTGTTTTTATCGTTTTTCTGGCTAAGTTGAAGTCAATAAATACAATCAGTTATGGTGTTCTCGCCCTATCTCTATTTTCCTTTTTGTTGAGTATGTATGTGTTTGGTTGGGGGGTTCCTGAAGCTTTGTATTCAGGCTATGGTTTTAGCGCATCGTTTGAAGATGGAGTGTCAAGTGCTTTTTACTTGATGCCGTTTAGAATATTTGAATTTGGTGTTGGAGCAATGCTTGGGGTTGCTTACTTTAAAAAGCAACCGAAAATATCGGCAGGTTTGTCGGATTTTTTGTTTTTACTTTCGGGTTGTATTCTTGCTTTCGCTGTAGTCTATCTAAATAAAGATAGTGTGTTCCCATTCCATAACGCGCTTTTGGTTTCGATTGCTTCAGCTCTTGCTATTTACTCTTCATTTAGTTCTCGCCTTGCCTCATTGCTTTTGGCCAATAAGGTTATGGTTTTCATTGGTGGTATCAGTTATTCTCTTTATTTGGTCCACTGGCCTATTATATCTTATTATTCAATACTGTTTGGTTTGCCTTCTTTATTGGAAAGTGTTGGTTTGTTTTTAATAATGCTGGCAGTTGCTTTGGCTATGTTTCGTTTTGTTGAGCAACCGGCGCGAAAGATTGGTTTTTTTAATTCTTTCAGCAGTTTTTTTTCAAAATTCACGCTGAAAGTGACTTTTGGATTAGGCATGGTCGGCATTGCATTCTTACTTAATGGGATGAAAGATGTTAATTGGCGTATTCCTGAAAGTAGAGAAACTTTAAAAAATGCGGAGTGGCGAGCGCTAGAGCGCCGAATTTATTGTCAAGATGAAATAGATGGGTTTCCTGAAGAGATTTTTACATGCCAAAATGATCGAGGATCTGAAAAAACGGTAATAGCATGGGGGGATAGCCATGCATTGCATTTGGTTGCTGGTCTCTCCGAATTATATCCTGAGTATAATGTCGCCATCGCATATATTAGTGGATGTATACCACAAAGTGGATTCAAAGGGTTCGTGAGAAATTTCCCTACTGAAAGTGGGACGCAGGCATGTATTGATTTAAATTACGCATTTTTAGATTGGGCTGATTCTTATAACGGCGAGGCTCTGATATTCATAACCAGTGCAAAGCGAGATAGACCCGAGCGGATTAGTGAAATAAATAGGACGTTAGTAAGACGTATTGAAAAATCTCAGCATGATGTATTTGTCCTTGGTGACTTCATTCGTCCTGGTAACCAAATCGCCCAATGCCGTAGTGTTCCTGATTTTTTATTATCAGACGAGTTTCTTAAGACTGTATGTGGTCCAGACGAAAAATCAGTGAATTCAGAGATTTCTTATAGTGAAAGAATGGAATATCTTTCCGAAAAGTACATACCTATTCATAAGTCGCAATGTTATGAAGGTGAATGTCGTTTCAGTGATGAGGAAGGTAGAGCCACATACAGGGATTATCATCATCTATCAATATATGGGTCCATTTATGAAATGAAGAAAGCCTCTGATCTTATTTTTCAATATACTGGTGGGGATTTTGGGAGATAGTCATATTTCTTTTTTCGATTGTGATGATGAGAAAAGTGGTGCGAAGAAGACGTTTATCGTCAATTGATGAAGTTTATTTTTCAATAATCTTGCGCAGCTGCACAATGTCTAATCCTTGTCCACGGTCCTACTCTAAGTCTAGTTGTGTAATCACTTTATCCCGAGTCATTCCATACCCTCTCAATCGTATTCTTTGGTGATAAGGGAGTGGTGTATCAAGCGTAATGAGTCATTAGTCAAGTGTGTTGAGTCACACAGAACCCATAGGTAGGGAGTGGTTGTATGGATCAGAGCTCAGATAAATATATCATAAAAAAAATCGGTTCAACTCTAGACCAGAGACTGAAAAGACTGGAAGATGATTTGTTGAAAGATTGGACTTATCGGCAGATTCTTGCCGATAAGGTCTTTGGTGATATGGAGCCGTTGGGAGGACTCACCAGTTGGACGGTGCCTCCCGAGATGGCGTGGTGGCTCTATCGCCAAGTCGTCGAGCATCGTTACCGGACCGTAGTCGAGCTAGGGTCCGGCTTCTCAACGCTGGTGCTGGGAGAGGCACTCAAGACCACCGGGTCGGGAAGGCTTTTCTCCTTCGAGCATGATTATGACTATTACCTAAAGACGCGCTCGATGCTGGAGGAAAATGGCCTGGAGGAGATCGTGCATCTCTTACACGCGCCGCTGGTCGTCAGGACGATAGGCGATGAGAATCACCTCTGGTACGATCTCGACGAGGCCGAACTCGAAAAGACCTTTGGCGGGTCCAAGATAGATTTTCTTCTGGTGGATGGACCGCCTGCTGCGACCCAGCCTCAGGCTCGCTATCCCGCCTACCCCGTCTTTGCGCCCTATTTGCATGAGCATGCGGTCGTCGTCTTGGATGATGGGGCACGTGCAGATGAGACGGCGACAATCAAGCGCTGGCTAGGTGATGAAATGCAGCGCCATGGCTTAGTGGTGATGAACAATATGCGTCATTCCCCTGTGCTCTTTAAGCATGGTGTCGCTGCTACCGTTCATGAGCAAGAGGCCGGTGAGGTACACGTGGCGAAAGAGCCGTTGGAGCAGACGGTCAACAGTGATGTGTTGAACCGTAGTCGTCGTGAGACGGTCGACGAGACGGCCCTGCATCGGGCGCTCGAGGAAAACGCCAAGCTCGAATCCAGGATCGATAAGCTTAAGCTGGAGATGGCTGAACTGCGCAGGCGAGAGGCTGCAGTGAGCAATAGCCTGAGATTCCAACTGGTCGATATGATAGTCAAGGATATGCGCCAGCCTCAGCGGTGGCCCGGCATGCCTGCGCGGCTCTATCGAGCGGTCAAAGAAAAGAGGGTACAGGGAAAAGAGGGGAGGGTTGGGAGGAAGCCGCGGAACACCCTGTGGAGTGCCTGGGAGGTGGAGAAGCGCGAAGGTATCGAGGCGGCGATTGCCTTTGCGGAAAGTAGCGCCGATGCCAGGGAGAGGCCAGGCATTCATCTGCTCAGGGCAAATCGTGATATGGCCAACGATCAGGCGTGGTTGGCAAGCGTGAATGCCTATATCGCCCAGTTTGACATGGCACCAGTAGCCCTTAAGGATGCAGGAAAGTCTCGTTTCTTTCGATTAAGTACAGCCCCCTTGGCCACCGTCGAAAGCGAGACCAAGGTGAGTGTGATCATGCCCGCTTACAACGCGCAGGAAACGCTAGAGTTCTCCGCTTTTTCTATCCTAGCGCAGACTTGGCGAAACATAGAACTAATCATCGTCAACGATGCTAGCGATGATCGCACGTTAGAGATCTGCCAACGCCTCGAGCGGTGCGATAATCGAGTCAGGGTCATTAATAATACTAGCAACGTGGGGCCCTACGTCTCAAAGAATCTCGCTTTGCGCCAGGCTAGCGGTGACTACATCACCGGGCATGATGCTGACGACTGGGCGCACCCCCAGCGCATCGAACTTCAGCTTGAAAAGGTCAAAGGACGCAAGGTCTCCATCGCCGGCATGTTGCGGTTGAATGCCGAAGGACGGATCACGCGATTCAACAAGCGGGTCGCCAATAGCTACGATGGGGTCCTGGCCGGCGCCTTTATTTCCGCAATCTTCGAGAGGACGTTTCTGCTCGAGGTGCTGGGGGGGTGGATCGCTGTGCGATTCGCCGGGGATAGTGAACTGATACACCGCGCTGAAAGGTACCTTGGGGGGAGCATCCCGAGAGACTTCATTCCTGCCATGTTCTGCCTGGATGCCCCGGAAGGGTTGACGAATCACGCCGAGCATGGGTATTCGCCCGAGAGGGGGCTCTCGGAGGTTAGAAAAGCATTCCGTGACGCCTTCAAGGCGTGGCATGCGTCGCTGTCTGTCGATGACCTTTACTTAGATCCATGGCAAGCGTTCTATCCGTTCCCGGTGCCGAAGCCGATGCGAGTGCCATATGAAGCCAGGCAACAGAACCTGGCACACTCGGGCCTAGAGACATGCGTGACGGGGCATGCCTGCATCATCACGGACCTGAGGTTCCCTGGCGGGAATGCCTCCTCCACGCTCGCCGAGTACCATCAGCTCAAGCGCCAGGGCTTCGAAGTCAAGATGCTGCATCTGCCGTCTAACATCAGCGCGGGGAAGCCGATAGCGAATCGCTACCGAGAGGTGCTTGATGACGTGGTTTACTTCCATTCGGTTGATCGAGTAGATGCCGAGTTCGTCATTGTTCGTCACCCCCAGGTGGTATGCAGCCGGCGTTTTCACTGTTTTGCCGAAAGGGTCGAGAGCGATAATGTGATCATTGTCGTCAACAATTCGATTCGGCGATCAACGGGTGAAAGCGTCTACGAGGCCGAGCGGTTCCGTGAAGCCGTGACGGCCCTGCCTGGCGACAACGTGGGGATGTATGCTATCGGGCCGCGGATCAGGCGCGAGCTTCCGCAGATCGGTCTGCCCGAATCCATGATTGGCGAGTTGCTATGGACGCCCACCTTTGATGTGAAGGAGTATCCCTTCTCGCCCAAGCCAAAGATTACACTTCCCTTCGTCATCGGCCGTCACGGTAGGGACAGCCAAGAGAAGTGGCCCGACTCAAGGGCCGAGCTTCTTGATGTCTACCCCGACGATGACGCCTATCGGGTCGAGATCCTGGGCGGTGCCAAGCGGGCGGTTCAGATGTTGGGCCGATGCCCCGACAACTGGGTTGTGCACGATTTCGGCGCCCTGCACCCCGCCGACTATCTCGCCTCTCTCGATGTCTTCGTCTACTTCCCCAGCGAGAACCTGGTCGAGGCCTTCGGCAGGACGGTGGTAGAGGCCATGCTGTCCGGCGTTCCTGTTATACTGCCGCGCTCCTTCGAAGAGACCTTCGGTGACCTCGCCCTCTATACGGCACCGTCCGGCGTCAAGGCGGTGATGACGAGGCTAGCCGAGGATGATGAGGCGCGGGTTAGCTTCCTGACGGGGGTCCGGTCGGTGGTCGAGCGCCGGTACTCCCATGAGGCCACCGAGAGCCGCCTGGGCTATCACCGTGACGGGGCTCGCGCTGAAGGTGGCACACTGCCGTCGGGCGATCTCGAAGAGGCTGTGCGCCGCTTTAAGCGATGGGTAGAGACGGGTGAGCCGAAATGATGAGCCATGGCATGGATGACCCTGCATGATCGACAGCTTGAAACACAGGGCCAGGGAGCTTTTAAAGGAGCTGTGGATCCTGGTGCCCAGTTTTCGCGCCCTGCGCTACCGGAAGCGAGAGGGGGTTTACCTATTCCTGCCCATCAATGGTGTCGGCCTTGGGCACCTTACCCGCTGTCTTGCCATCGCTCGGCGTGTCAGGCAGCGTGACCCCGGTGCCATCATCGTCTTCGTGACCACCAGTATCGCGCTGCCCATCGTGCATCGCGCCGGTTTTATCTGCCATCATATTCCGCCCGCGGCCCTGGCTGGCCGCAGTGTGAGCCAGGCGGACTGGAACCGGCTGTTCAGCAGGAGCCTGGAAGAGGTGATCGAGCTGTATCGGCCGGCCTGCCTCGTTTTCGATGGCAGCTTTCCCTATGTGGGGCTGAGGCGAGTGCTTAGGCGCTACCGGAGAAGGATAGAGCGGGTATGGGTGAAGCGAGGGCTCAACAAGGCCGCGGCCAAGGGGGAAAAGGGCGGTATCTACGCGTCGCGATTCGACAAAGTGATCTTCCCTCAGGAGGTGTCGGCGCGGGTTGATGTCGCGGCTGACGATGACGCGGCTCTGTTCGCCGTCAATCCCATCTACCTGCTGGGCCGGGAGGAGCTGCTGGAGCGGGCGCATGCTCGACGCATGCTCTCTCTCGATGCCGAGCGTCCCTTCGCTTATGTGCAGCTGGGGGCCGGCAATATCAATGAGGTCGAGGACCTCCAGGGCCAAGTGATCCGGGCGCTCAAGCGCCGGGGCTTTCTGGTTGTGGTGGCACGATCTCCGATTTCACTTCAGTCTAGTGGGCCTACTGGCGCTGACCGGGTCATCATGGACTATCCCAATAGCCGCTATTATGAGGCCTTCGACCTGGCAGTCATGGCGGGGGGCTACAACTCGGTGTGTGAGGCGGTGGCCTATGGTGTGCCAACGATCTTCATCCCCAACGTGTCAACGGGTTCCGATGACCAGCTGAAACGTGTCAATCAAGTCAGGAGGGAGGGGTACTACGAGGTGATGACGACCTACGACGATAAGCGCTTCACGTCTCTGGTAGACAGGGTGATGACGGCGGAGCGGTCGCCTGGCGGTTACGGCCTGGCATGCGAGAATGGTGCCGAGCAAGCGGCCGCGCTTGTTGCTCGCTTTTCGAGGGGCGAGGAACACATGATTGAAGCACGGCGAGTGAAGTAGGATGTCGGTACTGCGGCTGTTTTATGACTATGCGCGATGGAGCGGATCCATTTATCGGAAGCTGTTCTCCATCGTGCCTTGGCGGACCGCGGGAGTGGCCATCTTCTCGCTGTTCAGCCAGTTCACGCTGATGTTAGCATTTTTCCTGCCACTCAAGGTCATCATCCTGATCGGCTCTACGGGGATCCCAAAGTACTTCCCCCAGTCCTGGGCGAGCCTGGACAGGAATTCGCTGGTGATCATGCTGAGTGTCTCATCAGTGGCCTTCTACCTTCTCCACCTAGTGGCCGAGAGGGGCGTTGATATCTTCGCAGACAGCGGGGCCCGCACGCTGGTGGCCAGAAGCCGAAAGATGACGCTTTTCGCTGGCCAGGAGGAGTTTGCCAAGAGCGTCTATCAGCGCATGTCGCGGATCTTGGCTGCCGGCTGCTTTCTGGTATTAGTTGCGTTGTTCTTCATGTTGTTCTACCCCTATCTCTTCTTCGTGCTTACGGCCTACCTGTCGCTGTCGCTGCTACTGGTCTCCCTTACCGCCGAGTTGAGTGACTGGGTCAACCGCCTCCTTGTCGAACAGACCAAGCTCTTCATCCAGACGGCGTCAGGCATCGGTTTCCTGTGCCTCTTTGTATTTATGGTGGCCGACTTCGTACTGTGGCAGGGCGCGGAGTTCATGGTAGCCATCATCAGCTTGCTGCTCACCCGCCAGCTGTTACAGAAGCTCGTGGGAGCTCTGGTCGATGGTGTCTCGCTGTACCAGAAACGCCTGAAGATCAATGCTTTGTTCTTCCATGGCCATGCGCTATCCCACACCGCACCGGTAGACTCCGGCAGCTCGGTATGGCGTTTCCTAGGTCCGGATATCCAGCAGCAGAAGGTCACTCGTTTCCTTGTAGAAGAAGGTCGGGACACCAGCAATTTCGCCATCGCCTCCATGACATGGCAGGATCAGGACCAGCGGGGCGTGCTTTGCTTCAGGGTCGAGGTTGAGCAACAAGTGCCCCAGAAGAAGAAAAGCCGAGAGCACTATTTGTTGAAGATCTATGACTCCGGCAAGCAGGGGCTGGCCCGCCGGGAAAAGGAACTGCTGCAGAGCGAGCTTGCGCCTGCGCCCCCCTGCTTGGAGGTCTTCGCCTTAGGGGACGTCCTCGGATATGCGGCGATTGCCTACCGCCTAGAGGGGGCCAGGGAAGTATCATCCAAGGAGTCGAGCGAGGCGAGGCTCGAGTTCATAGCGAAGTGCTGGTCCTCACGGCCCTCTGCCTCGACCCTGGATCGCTACACCAGGTCTCATCCAGTGCTGGCCGCACGACTCTCCGAGCAGTCTCTGGAACGACTCGAGGTCATCGCCCAGAATGGAACAGGCCTCGCTGACGTGCTCCGTCTGCGCGAGGCATTTCAGAGGATCAAGGGAATACTGGATGGCCTGCCGCGCTGTCTCGTGAACAAGTCAATATCGCGCCATGCGCTACTCAGGACTCGTGGGGGCGACGTGGTGGGGAGCGATTGGGCTAACTGGGCCCTGGAGCCGGTGGGCGTCGGCCTTCCCGTTTCCAACAGCGTACTCGAGCGTCTCCCGGCTTTATTGGAACGGGCGGCCATCGCCAATCCCGAGCTGGTCGATATTGACCCGCAGCGGGTCATGCTGGCGGCGTACATGTCGCATTGGGAGCGTCTGTGTGCACGCCAGCAGTATGCGCAGGCCATTCGTTTGATCCCGGCAATGCTCTCCTGCCTAGGAGCGGAAGAAGCATCTTGTGATGATGCCACCGGACAGCCGTCAGCCAGTCTTCTGGACGGGAGATAGCCGCTGTGATTCACACGTCCTTGGTCACCGTCCTCTTGCCTACTTACCACGACTGGGCGGGAGTGAAGGCCTGCCTCGGCGGTCTGGACCGACAGCAGCTCCCAGCTGAGTGCCTGGAGTTACTGGTGGTGAATAACGCCCCAGACGATGCTCCACCCTCCGACTGGTGCTTACCCGGCAATGCCCGGCTGTTGATGGAAGCAAACCCCGGCTCCTATGCCGCCCGCAACTGCGGTATTGCCCACGCCCGAGGCGACGTGCTGGCCTTTCTCGACGCCGACTGCCTGCCAGAACCCGGGTGGCTCGAGGCAGCGCTTGCTTGCATGGAAACCCATGGCGCTGATCTGGTGGCCGGTGATATTCAGCTGACCTACCAGAGTTCGAAGCTGACTCCTGCCGAGTGTTACGAGAAAGCCTTTGCGTTTCGCCAAGCTCAGAACGTGGAGCGGGGCGTTGCCGTGACCGCTAACCTGGTTGTCAGGCGTGAGGCCTTCGATGCCGTGGGCGTGTTCAATGAGCGTATGATGTCCGGCGGGGACTTCGAATGGACACGACGTGCGGCGGCGGCGGGCTTCAAGCTGGTCTATTGTCCAAATGCGGTGGTGCGCCATCCGGCTCGGAATACCCTTTCCTCTCTGGCGCAGAAGGCGAGGCGTGTCTCAGCCGGTAGCATGGCACTGCATGGCGAGAAGGGAGCGTTCCAAGGCGGCGGTCGAGTGCTGGGCAATCTTGGCCATGACCTCCGTGAGTTATTGGGCCGCCGCGACATGACCTGGCGTGAGCGTGGCTGGGCCCTTGGTGTGCTGATCTATCTGAAGGGCGTCAAGCTGCGTCAGCGCCTGGCAATGCGGTTCGGTTACCGCCAGGCGGGGGAGCTTCCCCGGTGAGAGTCCTGTTGGTGGCATCTTTTGGCGGGCACTGGGTCCAATTACAGCGGCTGGCTGAACTTCTGGAGGTAGATGAGCAGATCTTCGCCTCCACCGCCGATGGACACCATGGTGGCGCATCCTACTACCTCGATGACTTTAGCGTGCGTGAACTTTGGCGGGGCGTTCGTCAGTTGCCCAGGGCCGTTCGCATTGTCCGCCGAAGCCAGCCTGATCTGGTCATCAGCACCGGCGCGGCGCCCGGGCTGCTCGTACTGTTCGCTGGCTTTCTGCTGGGCAAGAAGACCCTTTGGGTAGATAGCATCGCCAACTGCCGTCGGCTCTCTCTGTCTGGTAGGGCCGCCAAGCTGTTTGCCACTCGGGTCCTCACCCAGTGGCCGGATCTGGCGACGGGCCGAGTGTGTTACTTAGGGAGGCTGCTATGAGAATCCTCTTTGCCGCTGGTACCCAGTTCCCCTTTCCTCGCATGGACCAGGTGGTGCACGAGGTTTCACGCCAGCGGCCGAGCTGGCCACTGGTCTATCAAGCCGGTCCTGAGGCGTCAATTCGGCGCCTTTCATCGTTGCCCAACCTGCAGGTTCAGCCGCTCTTCGCGGTTGAGCAGTACCGGGGGCTGTTTTCCGAGGCCGATCTGGTAGTGACGCATGCCGGGATGGGCAACATTCTGGCCTGCCTGGAGCAGGGCAAGCCTTTCCTGATGCTGCCCCGCCTCGCTCGGCTGGGTGAGCACCGTAACGATCATCAGATGGATACCGCCGAGGCGATCACTGAGAGCTATGGCATCTCTTTCCACGAGGATGTTGACTCTCTGGTCAGGGCGATTTTGACGTATGATGCGGCATCAGCGTCCGTGGTCGACGGCGATACGATTCGCACTCGGCGCGAGGCGTTCGGTAAACAGCTCAATGCGCTGATTGGCACCCTATAGCTCAATGCGGACTCATGGATAGACGACCGGCAGGAATTTCAGAACGGTACCCGGCCCAGCTGATCGTGCCGGTGGTCGACATGCTTGCCATGGTGGCGGGGGCGCTGCTGGCGTATTGGTTTCGCTTCGATACCTTCGACATGCATGAGCGTTTCTGGCTGGCCACGGCCGTCATGGCGCTTCTCGTTGTGCTCTTCAATGTGATGCAGCGGAGTTATACCAGATGGCGCATCACTCGAATATCTACCCTACTGGCCAAACTATGCCTGGTGTGGGCTGTCGTGGCCATTATGGCGGCCTCCTTGATTTTCTTTGCCCATGCAGCCGAGCGCTTCTCTCGTTTGTGGGTGGGTGGAACCCTCCTTATTTCCTTCGGTATCTCGGCAAGTGCCCGAGTGGCGGCTCAGCTCGTACTGCGGCGGGCGAGGCGTTTCGGCCGGGCTCGGCGCACGGTGTTTCTGGTGGGGCCACCCGAGCAGTTACTTCAGGTGGGGCGGGGCATGCGTAAAGCTCCGGCGGAGGGCTACTCGATCGCTGGCGTCCAGCGAGTTGCAGAAGAGGTGGGCACTACGCAGTTGGATCAGTTGGCCAGACGGGTGGTGGAATCTGGGGCGCGCGAGGTGTGGATCTGCGTCCCTCTGGAGATGGGTGGCATCGTTCAATCCATTTGCTACGTCTTGCGCCACCATACCGTGGAGGTTCGCTTCATTCCGGATTTTCGTGGCATGCAACTGCTCAATCACCGCATGAGCGAGGTGGCGGGGCACCTGGCCGTGGATCTGAGTGTGACTCCCCTGGATGGTCTGGCGCGAATCATCAAACGTCTGGAGGATCTGATCCTGGGGGCCTTGCTTACCCT
Source organism: uncultured Halomonas sp. (assembly GCF_947501415.1). GTDB lineage: Bacteria > Pseudomonadota > Gammaproteobacteria > Pseudomonadales > Halomonadaceae > Halomonas. The sequence continues at coordinate 41,802 of NZ_CANMVL010000018.1, forward strand.
CTTGATCATTCCCGTGTGCCTGATCATCGCCATCGCCATCAAGGCGACGTCGCCAGGGCCGGTGCTGTTCAAGCAGTATCGCACCGGTGCCAACGGCAGACGCTTCAAGGTCTACAAGTTCCGCACCATGGTGGTGCATAGAGAGCGCAATGGCCACGTCACCCAGGCTAGCCGCTGTGACCCCCGGGTCACGCGGATTGGTGCCCTTCTGCGCCGCACCTCTCTCGATGAACTGCCACAGTTTTACAATGTGCTGCAGGGGCGGATGTCGATTGTGGGGCCCAGGCCCCATGCCTTGGCGCACAACGAGTACTACAAGGACATTGTGGAGTCCTATATGAAGCGCCATAAGGTCAAGCCTGGGATAACCGGCTGGGCTCAGGTCAATGGCTACCGTGGCGAGACGGATACTGTCGAGAAGATGGAAAGGCGGGTCGCCTGCGATCTCTGGTACATCGACAACTGGTCACTGTGGTTGGACCTGCGGATCATCTTGTTGACGGTGTTCAGAGGATTTATTAACAAGAACGCATACTGAGGAGCAAGATGGCAATCCTGGTCACCGGCGGCGCCGGCTATATCGGCTCTCATACTGTCGTCGAGCTGCTTGAGGCGGGTCATGAGGTCGTCATTATCGATAACCTCTGTAATGGTTCGCAAGAGGCGATTCGTCGCGTAGAGAGAATTACCGGCAAGCAGGTTGATTTCGTTGAGTGTGACATCCGTGACCGTGAGGGCCTGGATGCGGTCTTCAGCGAGCATGCCATCGATGCGGTGATTCACTTCGCCGGTTTGAAAGCGGTGGGGGAGAGCGTTGGCAAGCCGCTGGAGTACTACGAGAACAACGTGCACGGCACCCTGGTGCTTTGCCAGGCCATGGAGGCGGCGGGTGTCAGGCGCATGGTGTTCAGCTCCTCGGCGACGGTCTATGGCAGCGAGGCGCCGGTGCCCTATGTGGAAACCACGCCGCGCGGTACCACCTCCAATCCCTACGGCACCTCCAAGGCGATGGTGGAGAAGGTGCTCGAGGACCTGGTGGTGGCTGATGAGCGCTGGTCGGTGGCGCTGCTGCGCTACTTCAACCCCATTGGCGCTCATCCCTCGGGCCTGATTGGTGAGGATCCTCAGGGGATTCCCAATAACCTGATGCCATTCATCGCTCAGGTGGCGGTGGGCCGTCGCGATGAATTGACGATCTTCGGCAGCGACTACCCCACGGCGGATGGCACCTGTGAGCGGGACTATCTGCATGTGGTGGATCTTGCCGTTGGGCACCTCAAGGCCCTGAAGGCGGTAGAGGCACCGGGCGTCTCCCTTTATAATCTGGGCACCGGCCAGGGAGTCTCGGTGCTTGAGATGGTAGAAAGCTTCACTCGGGTGACCGGTGTGGAAGTACCGTATCGCTTTGGTGATCGCCGCTCGGGCGATCTGCCGGCATTCTGGGCCGATGCATCAAAGGCCGCGCAGGAGCTAGGCTGGTCTGCCGAGAAGGGCCTTGATGAGATGATGGCCGATACCTGGCGCTGGCAGTCGGGCAACCCGCAAGGCTACGCCTAGTAGCGCAACCTGACCCATGGCGTGTGATAGAATGGCCGGCCTTGTGCCGGCCATTTCTGTTTCTGGCCCACTGAATTTCCGACCGTTCGAATCTGGCTTCTCCATGACCACGCCTACCGTTTCCGCTACAGCCGCTGCGCCCGCATGGCATCGTCAGCCATCTTACCTCCAACTCTACACCGGCCTTGCCGTCTTCCTGTTGGGGGCCATTGCCCTGGTGGTGCCCAGTGGCTATTCACTGGGTGCGGTGATGCTGCTGCTGGGCAGCGTGGTGCTGTTGATCAAGCGGCCGGCGCTGGGCCTGGATCGCCGTGACATCGCCATCATGACGGCCTTGATCCTCTATGCGCTGATACGGATCGCCGCGGCCTGGTCGGATGGGCAGGGCTGGTCGGGTGTCGACAAGCCAATTCGCTTCGTGCTGGCGATTCCGGCGATGCTGCTGGTGATGGCCTATCCGCCCCGGCTGAGCTGGTTCTGGAGTGGCCTAGCCATCGGCGCGATCGGTGCCGGTAGCTGGGCCGGCTGGCAGAAGCTGGTGGCGGGCGTGGACCGTGCAACGGGCTATACCTATGTGATCCAGTTCGGCAACCTGAGCATGCTGCTGGGCATCCTCTGCCTGGCGGGGCTGGGTTGGGCGTATGTGCAGCGCCACCGTCACTTCTGGCTCGGCCTGATGGCGGTGGGGGCCTTGTGTGGTGTGCTGGGTTCGCTGTTCTCGGGCAGCCGGGGCGGCTGGGTCGGCATCCCCTTTATCCTGCTGGTGCTCTACCGGGGGTATGGACGCCATCTCTCTCTTGGGCTCAAGATCACCGCGCTGGCTATTGTGATCGGCGGTGGCGCGTTGGTGTATGCCCTGCCGCAGACCGGCGTGCAGCCGCGGGTTCACCAGGCGTTCGATGATATCGAGCGCTATGTGGAGGGCGAGAGTCGTACCAGTTCCCTCGGCGCCCGCTTCGAGATGTGGAGGGGCGCCACGCACCTGATCATGGAGAAGCCGCTGACCGGCTGGGGTGAGAACGGCTATCGTCGCGCCATGCAGGCCCTGGGTGAGCAGGATATCGTGCATCCTTGGGTGGCGAAGAAGTACGGCCACCCCCATAACGAGTTTCTGAACGAGCTGGTCAAGCGGGGCGTGTTCGGCCTGCTGGCCTTGCTGGCCCTCTATCTGATGCCGATGCGCTTCTTTGCCCGGCAGATGGCGAGCCAGAACCTCGAGCGGCGCAGCCTGGCGATCGCCGGAGTGTTGCTGCCGGTGGCGTATATCGATTTCGGCCTATCCCAGGCCTTCCTGGCCCACAACAGCGGCACCATGATGTTCGCGTTTCTGCTGGCGGTGTTGTGGGGCTGTTTCCGAACCACGGGCATGTCGGAGTCGGCTCAATCTGATCGGTAGCGGCATCATAGATTGGGGTCATAGATTGGGGTCAGACCCCAACCCCCGGGGTCTGACCCCTAGTCAACCTTACGTCAAGGTCATAGCAAGAAGAACTGGCTATACACCGCCATCAGCGGTTCGCCGCCGAGCAGGGCGATCCAGCCGGCGAGTGCCAGGTAGGGGCCGAAGGGCATCGGGGCGCCGCGCAGCCTGGGAATGGCGAGCTGGATCAGGATGCCGAGCACCGCGCCGACCCCGGCGGAGAGAATCAGCAACAGCGGCAGGTACTGCCAGCCCATCCAGGCGCCCAGGGCGGCGAGCAGCTTGAAGTCGCCATAGCCCATGCCCTCCTTGCCGGTGATCAGCTTGAAGGCCCAGTAGAAGCTCCACAGCACCAGATAGCCGGCCATGGCGCCGATCACGGCGCTTGGCAGCAGCAGCGGTTGGAACAGCAGCTGGTAGAGCAGGCCCGCCCACAGCAGCGGCAGGGTCAGTGCATCCGGCAGCAGCTGGGTGCGCAGGTCGATCACCGCCATGGCGAGCAGTGAAAGGCAGGCACCGAGCACGAACAGTCCCTGCCAGGTGGCGCCAAACAGCATGACCACGGCCACGGCGAGCGCGCCGCCGGCGAGCTCCACCAGTGGGTACTGCGGGCTGATGCGGGTGGCACAGTGAGCGCATCGCCCGCGACGCTTCAACCAGCCGAGCACCGGGATATTGTCGTGCCAGGCGATGGGCGTCTCGCAGCTCGGGCACATCGAGCGTGGCGTCAGCAGGTTGAAGGTCTCCTGCTGCTCTTCGGGGAGCTCCAGCGCCTCGCGAGCCTCGGCTCGCCAGCCGAGCATCAGCATCACCGGCAGGCGGGCGATCACCACATTGAGAAAGCTGCCCAGGCACAGGCCGATAAAGGCCGCCAGGGGGGTGAGCAGGGTAGGGGGAAGGTCGAGCACTGACAAATCCTTGGTTAATCGCACTTCAGTGTGAATCTGTTTAGCAGGCGGAGACTGGTGGGAGGCAGGCGGTGCATGGTGGGTGGCAGGTGATGCATGGTGGGAGGCCGGCTGTGCCGGGCGAATGGCGCCGTCAGGCGCCCCTGTGGCGTCAGGAAGGCCGGTAGCTTCCACTGGGAGCCTTCGGCTCCTTCGCCCGGGGGACCCGGCCTCCCACCAGTGTTCCCAGCTTCGCCTGCCCACCAGTAGCACCGCCGGGGTCTGACCCCAACTGGGTGCGCCTGCAGCATCAGATAACGGAGCCCAGCTGGAAGATCGGCAGATACATGGAGACGACCAGGCCGCCGACCATTACGCCGAGCACCACGATGATAAAGGGTTCGAGCAGCGAGGTGAGCGTATCGACCATATTGTCGACCTCCTCCTCGTAGTAGTCCGCCACGCGGTTGAGCATGGCGTCCAGCGAACCGGCCTCCTCGCCGATGCCGACCATCTGCACCGCCAGCGGCGGGAACTTCTCGGTCATGCGCATGGCGAAGTTGAGCTGCTGGCCGGTCGCGACATCCTCGCGAACCTCCTCCACGGCGCGCTCGTAGACCTTGTTGCCGGTGGCGCCGCCGGCGGTATTCAGCGCCTCCACCAGCGGTACGCCGGCCCCGAAGGAGGTGGCCAGGGTGCGCGAGTAGCGCGCCACGGCGGATTTATCCAGGATCTGGCCGATCACCGGGATCTTCAGCGACCAGGCATGCACCCGGTAGGCGAAGGCTTCCGAACGCTTCATGCCGTTACGAATAAAGAATACCAGCGCGACGATGCCGAGCACGCCCCACCACCAGTACTGCTGGGCGAATTCGGAGAGCTGCATGGTCATGCGGGTCATCGCCGGCAGCTCGGCACCGAAGCCCTGGAACAGGCTCTCGAACTGCGGCACCACCTTGACCAGCAGCAGGGCGGTGACGCCCAGGCCCACGCTGATCACCGCGGCGGGGTACCACAGTGCCTTCTTCACCCGGCTCTTGAGGGCCTCGACCTTCTCCTTGTAGGTGGCCACGCGGTCGAGCATGCGATCCAGCGAGCCGGACTGCTCACCGGCCGCCACCAGATTGCAGAACAGCCTGTCGAAGTGCTGGGGGTAGCGGCGCATGGCCTCGGAGAAGCTGGCACCGGCGCTGACATCGTTCATCAGCTCCTGCACCAGGGCACTCATGGCGGGCTTCTTCATGCTCTCCGCCACCACCTGGAAGGCCTGCAGGATGGGCACACCGGAGCGGATCATGGTCGACATCTGGCGGGCGAACAGCATGATATCGCGGGGCTTGATCTTGCCCATGCCGCCGCCGATGCCGCTCTTGCGCCGCACGCTGCCGACGATGATGTTCTGGCCAGCGAGGACCTTCTCGACCTCCTGGCGCTTGGTGGCGACCACCTCGCCCTTCATCTTGCGTCCGTTAGGCCCCTTGCCGGTCCAGTTCCAGCGATAGAGCTTGGTCTTCTGGCTCGCCTTGGCCTTCTGGCCTGCCCTGGTGTTCTTTGCCGTCGCCATTCGAGATCCCTGTTCCTGCGTCTACGCGTTGTTGTTACTGGTTACCCCTCGTTGGCGACATTTTCGGGAGGCCTTCGGCCTCCATTCGCCCGGGGGACCCGGCCTCCCACCCTGTTGTCCTCGCCCCTCGTTGGCGACATTGCCCGGGAGGCCTTCGGCCTCCATTCGCCCGGGGGACCCGGCCTCCCACCCTGCTGTCCTCGCCCCTCGTTGGCGACATTGCTTGGGAGGCCTTCGGCCTCCATTCGCCCGGGGGACCCGGCCTCCCACCCTGTTGTCCTCGCCCCTCGTTGGCGACATTGCTTGGGAGGCCTTCGGCCTCCATTCGCCCGGGGGGACCCGGCCTCCCACCCTGTTTTCCTCGCCCCTCGCCCCTCGGTCAGTCCTTCGTCACCCTGAACACTTCCGCCAGGCTGGTCACCCCCTGCATCGCCTTGAGCAGGGCGCTGCGGCGCAGATCGGGGTGGCCCTCCTGGCGTGCCTGGTGGTCGAAGTCCATGGAGTCGCCGTTCTTCATGATCAGGTGGCTCATGGCGTTGCTGATCGGTACCACCTCGTAGATCCCCACGCGTCCCTTGAAGCCCTTGGTGCAGTGCTTGCAGCCGACCGGCTCGAAGATGGTCGCGGCGGCGATCTCCTCGGCGCTGAAGCCCTGCTCCTCGAGCACCTCGCGGGGGATGTCGGCCGCCTGCTTGCAGTGGTCACAGAGGCGGCGTGCCAGGCGCTGGGCGATGATCAGGCTGACGGAGCTGGCGATATTGAACGCGGCCAGTCCCATGTTGGCAAGACGCGACAGGGTTTCCGAGGCGGAGTTGGTGTGCACGGTGGAGAGCACCAGGTGGCCGGTCTGGGAGGCCTTGACGGCGATCTCGGCGGTCTCCAGGTCACGGATCTCACCGACCATCACCACATCCGGGTCCTGACGCAGGAAGGCGCGCAGGGCGCTGGCGAAGTCCAGGCCGATCTTGGGCAGCACGTTGACCTGGTTGACGCCGGGCACCTTGATCTCCACCGGGTCCTCGGCGGTGCAGATATTGCGCTCCACCTCGTTGAGGATATTGATGCCGGTATAGAGCGTCACCGTCTTGCCGCTGCCGGTGGGGCCGGTAACCAGGATCATGCCCTGGGGCTGGCTGAGCGCCGTCTCGTACATCGCCTTCTGCGCGGGGGTGAAGCCGAGCTGCTCGATGCCGATCTGGGCCGAGCTGGGATCGAGGATCCGCAGTACCAGCTTCTCGCCATAGACCGTGGGCAGCGAGTTGACGCGAAAGTCGATGGAGCGCGTCTGGGAGAGCTTGAGCTTGATGGCGCCATCCTGGGGCAGGCGGCGCTCGGAGATATCCAGCCGCGCCATCACCTTGAGGCGCGCGGCGATGCGGGTGCGCATGGCGAACGGCGGATGGGCGATATCGTGGAGCATGCCATCGATGCGGAAGCGTACCCGATAGTTGGTCTCGTAGGGCTCGAAGTGGATATCCGAGGCGCCGCGGCTGATGGCATCGAGCAGGATCTTGTTGACGAACTTGATGATCGGGGCATCTTCGCGGGCCGACTGGGCATCGGTGTTGATGTCCACCTCGCGGCTGCCACCCTCCTCGGCGTAGTCCAGCTCGCCGATGGCGTCGTCAACGCCCTTCAGCGAGTCGAGCATGCTGGTCTCGCTGCTGGCTAGGTAGCTCTCCAGCACCGGCACCAGCTGGTCCTCGGGTGCCAGCACGCCCTCCGGCGAGAGGCCGGTGGCGAACTGCAGCTCGTCGAGCTGGGTCAGGGTGGAGGGGGAGGGCACCGCCACCGTCAGCCGATGGCCATGCTGGATCAGTGGCAACACCTTGAGCTTGCGCAGGATCTTCTCGGGGAAGCGCTCCGCCTTGGGCAGCGTCTCCAGGCGGATGGCATCCAGATCGACGATCGGCAGGCCATACTCCCGCGCCGCGGTCAGCGTGGCGTCGCGAGCCGGCACCAGCCCGGAGTCGATCACATGGTGCAAAAGCGAGACGTCCCCCTCCCGCGCCTCCCTCTCGGCGCGCACCGCCGCCGCCGCGCTGAGCCGCTCATCGGCCACCATGCGCCGCGCCAGGCCACGCAGCCCGGCGGCCGGATCATCGCTGACGGGCGGCTGGGAGGAGGTCGGCGGTGAGCGGTAATCGTTCATGGCGTCTCGCGGTTGTGGGGTGTGACGATCGTGGGGTGTGACCTAGCGCTTTCGTCATATGGGGATGAGGCAATTCACCCCATTCTAGCCGTTCGTACCTTCTGCGCCCACCCATCGCCCGTGTGCGCGGGCCGCTCGGGCCGCGAGAGGGGGGGCTTGCCAGCACGGCGTGAGTTATGCAATCTGATATGCATCAAGATTGTGGTACTTATGCAGTTTTGACCTACAATAATCCTTGCAAGGTTGCAAAGCGTAAATTAATGTAACCATCAACCAAGGATGAGACATTTGATCCTGGTGGATATGGTCGGGCCCAGGCCCTTCCCAACCATCGAAACCGACACCGCACGGGCAGCACCGCAAGGCTCACGCCACAAGCGCCACGGCGGAACAGCAAGCAAGGGGTAAGGAATGAAGCAAATGATGATGAAGAAGACACGGCTCAACAAGGCGCAGGGTGGCTTTACCCTGATCGAGCTGCTGATTGTAGTGGCGATTATTGGGATCTTGGCGGCGATTGCGATTCCTCAGTATTCAAATTATCAAGATAACGCAGCAAAGGCCGCGTGCGAGCAAGAGATTGCCGCTGCACGAACTGCTATAATTGCAAGCGCTGACCCTGGTACAGCAACAAAGAATTATGGCTGGAATGCGTGTGATGGCGACGCAGTATTTACTGCCGCCTCAGGAAGTGATAATGCAAAGATTGTAGGTACATACACGAAGCCTGGTGCTGGTGGCACTGATACAGTAACTTACACTTTCGGTGATAGTGTAAATATTGCTAGCTTATAGATGTTTTTTGATATAAGTGATTTAATGATGCTAATTAATTGATTTTTTATTGTAACATAATTGGCGGTCGGCAGAAATGTCGGCCGCTAATCTCGTTAAATGTATCATTTTCTTTTTTTTAGCCGATTAATTATGCGTTTTTCCCTCGCTTAAAATTACTAAATCAGACTCGCCATGCCTCATTCACTTGCTTTATCCACTGATCGGCACGTTGCCGGTTTAATGTGGCCGATGATCACATTAGTCCTCGCTATCGCTTTTGGGGGGGGGGTAACATGGCAAGTGGCAGGAGCGAGTTCTTTTACTGTCCAGCGTGAAGTTCAACTGGTGGCTTTGCTGTTCGTTATAGCGTTGGCAGGCTGGAGGATGCGAGGGGCGATGTTGTCGTCGCTGATGTCGGTTAGCAGCCTTAAGAAATGGTTGTGTATAGCTGGCATCCTGATGGTATCGTTCTCGGCTTTGTTGGTGCCCTTAACCGGCGTGGCACTGTTGGAGCTGGCTTATCTGCTCATGTTGGCAGCGGCGGCGATGTTAATAGGGCTTAGCGCCCGTTGCCTGCCGCGCCTTGGCTGGGCCATCCTGGGTGGCTTAATAACCCTTCTCCTGCTGGTTTATGCGGTTCTTGCCTTAGATCATCTGCAATTGGTATGGGCGTTTGCCAATCGTCACGACTTTGGACCTGGATTCGCAAATGTGCGCTTCTTTGCCGATGTGGCTGCTGGAGTGATGCCCCTTGCCATACTCTATACGGTGGCGCGTCGACGACCGTTTGTAGTTGCGGCATTATTATGCGTATTACCATTGGCATTTTGGTGGTGGTTATTGTGGGTAAGCGAAAGTCGGGCGGCCTTGTTGGGACTGTTCGCCGGGTGCGTGGTGGCGCTCGTGCTGTTCGGGCGTACCGCACGCTGGTCGATTGGGATGTTATCGTTCTCTGCTGTTATTGGCCTTGTGGGCTGGTGGTTTTTTAATCCCCTGGGCGGCGCTGGTGCCGAACAAGCTCTTACCCGTGATATCACCTCCTCCAGCGGTCGCCTAGCTCTATGGAGTGACGCCTTGCGTTATTCACTAGAGCACTTTCCGCTGGGGCGCGGCCCTATGGGATTCGCTGGCGATGGTATTCTGCGTAGCGCTAGCGCGCATAGTTTTTTCCTTAATACCGCCGCCGAGTGGGGCTTGCCGTTAGCGTTGATGTTGCTGGTTTTACTGTTTTACGGCTGTTGGATGATTGCGTGCCGCGCAAGAACTATGTCCGAGAAAGATAAACCGGTTTATAGCTGTTTGGTGATCTCCTTTGTGGCCGTGGTGGTCAACGCTCAGTTCTCCGGTTCACATATTACTCCGCTTAGCTCATTGGTGTTGGTGCTGGCTATCGGCCTGGTATTTGGCTATCAGCCAGAGGGCGCGTTACCACTGCAAGTGACATCAGGGGCGGTGCCGCTTGCTTCAAGCCGCCCGCCACCATTGCGTGCCACTCTGGTGTGGGCCGGGCTAATGCTGGTGTATGCGTACCTGCTCTATGCAGGCCTCGAGCTCTACTGGCTCTCGGTGAAATCCTCCCTGACTTGCTTACAGGAGCTAGGCCGCGCTACTTATTACCCGCGATTTTGGGCCCAGGGGAGGCTTGAGTGTATGCAGATAGTGTCGCCGGATCATTGGTTATTCTGGAGCTGGCGCTAGCTCAGGCAGTGGCATGTTGCGGCGCACAAAAACATCTGCTATTGTTGCAGTGCATCAGAGCGGAACCTTCACGCAAGAGGCTCCGTTCACAGACACTGAACTAGGAGGTTCCCAGATGACCAATGCATTTTCATTCGACACCAAGCAGTTCGATACCGCCCAGATCGATTCCCTGTTCTTCGCCCCGGCGCGCGCTTTCGCGGCCCTGTCCGTGGATTACACCGAGAAGCTGGTCAATGCCCAGCTCGAGGCCACCAAGGCCTACACCGACCTTAACCTGGCGCAGCTGCGTCGTTTGACCGAGGTCAAGGACGCCGAAGGCCTGAAGAGCTACGTCGAAGGCCAGCAGGATGTCGCCAAGCAGCTGACCGAGCGCCTCAAGGGCGATGCCGAAAAGGTCGTGGCCCTGCAGCAGGAGTTCGTGCAGGAGAGCCAGAAGCTGACCGAGGGCAACGTCAAGCAGGCCCAGGAGAGCCTTCAGCAGGCCCAGGAAAGCGCCGAGAAGGCCACCGCTTCCGCCACCAGCAAGTCTGGCAAGGAAGCGTCCGCCAAGAGCGGCAAGTAAGCTCGATACTTGGCAGTCGCGGCGCGGCCACCAAGGTCAGCGTGACGCGATAGCTAGACGCAAGAGCAGAACCCGGTAGGCCGCCGATCCCGGGATCGGCGGCCTGCTGTTGTTTTAGTCCTTGGCGCTGGGCGCTCTGCCAGTGCTAGCCGCCCTTTTCCGTTTCGTTGCCCCTATCGTCCTCTTCTCTCTCCTCGCTCTTGTTACCCATGCTGCCCTTGCGGCCGCGCCCCAGGCGGCGGCAGAGCCCGGGGTAGCAGCCATCCAGCAGCCGCAATGCGAACACGAACAGGCCGGTGATCGCCAGGGGCAGCACGACCTGCATGCTGGGTTCGTTGATCAGTACGTCCCAGGGGCGCGGCGCCAGGCTGTCTCGGCTGCGGTCGCCATAGCGAAGGATGGAGAGGGTCTGGCCATTGGCATGACAGGATAGCTCGATGCCGCGGCCCTCCAGATTTTTCCCCTCGATGGAGAACAGGCAGGTGACCAGCGCCGACTCATCCTCCGGCTTCGGGGAGTCGAGAACGCTTAGCGTATCGCCGAAATGCAGCGGCGCCTCCATCAGCGTATAGGCACGCTCCGAGAACAACCGACGCCCCATCGCGATCACTTCGCCGCCGCGCAGCAGCGGCGGCGACTGGGCCAGGGTGCTGAAGTAGGGATCCCCCCCGATCCGGCCACGCCCCCGCAGGGTGCCATTGAGTGGCTGGTCGCCGATGGTGGCGTCCAGGGTGATCCGTTGCAGCGCCTGCATGCCCTGGGCGTGGGAGTGAGCACACTGGGTACCAGGGCTGCCATCCGGAAGAGTCATCAGCGGGCGCAGCACCACGGCGGGCGTCGCCTGGCGCCGCTCGATCGGGAGCCCCTCGATGCTGACCATCAGCGTGCCGCTGCCCTGGCGATGCAGGGTCACCTCGGCATAGGGGCCGATCTCCAGGCAGCCGCGAAAGGGAGCCGGTACCGCGGCCGCGGTTTGTGGCTGCTCCTCCTGGGAATTGCCAAGGAGTATCGGGGCCGTTGGGTCGGGCAGGGTCTCGGCCCGCTCGCGAATCACAGCGCTGTCGAGAAACCAGCTGGCCGCGGCGTTCTCCTGGGTGGTCAACCGCAGGGTTTCGCTGTTGGCGTTGATATAGAAGGCGTAGGGGCGCTCGAGCGACCAGGTGAGCAGCTGCAGGATCAGTGGTAGGGCGGCCAGGGTGGCGGCCAGGGCCAGCAGGATCTGGCCGATGGGGCGGTCGGCCAGCTGACCGCTCAGCAAGGCAGACGAAAGACTGCGCCCACCGCCCCTGGGGGAGCGCGCCCTTCTCATAGCCGGAGTTCCAGCGGCACCGCCGCCGCCACGCTGCCGCCGCGGCGCAGGATGATCGAAGGCAGCCTGCCCGGGTCGTCGAGAAGCAGTCGGCCATACTTGTGCAGGCTGCTCAAACGAAGCTCACAGGCGGTGTCGTAGGCGATGCGCGACGCGGCCTCGATGGGGGCGCAACGGAGGCCCTGCTGCTGCCGGTTGCCGAGGTTGTTCTCCAGCCATACCGCCAGCAGCGCCTCCAGCCGGCCGGCATTGACCAGCACGCTTAGCGTCTCGGGCGGTGCCGCATAGGGCTGCCATCCGGCCACTACCACGGCATCGCGTGGCGTGGCGGGGTTGCAGTCGGCCTTGAGCTCGGCGAGTACCGCCAGGCGGTGGGGCGGGGGCGTGTCGGCGTAGCGGGTGTAGTACTCGGGCTTGGTCGTGGTGAAGTCGGCACGCAGCACGGTATCGGCCTCGAGCGGCGAACTCAGCGCCGGGCCGCTCCCCAGCGGCACCTCCAGCTGGCTGACGTATTGGCCATCCCGGGAGTTGAGCGAGAGGCAGAGGCGCTTGTCGCGTGTCTCCAGCTGACGGGGCAGCCAGAGATAGAGGTGCTGGTGTTCGGCCTGGCCGTCGGGGTGGCCGCTGGGCTCCACCATCACCCCCTTGAGCGTGGTACCGGAGACATCGACAGCGGGCTCATACCCCTCGTTAAGAATGGTGGCCGTCAGCGCCAGGCTCTCTTGCGGGGCGCTCGGCTGGGCGTGCACGGGGGAAGCGTGGATAAAGCCGCCGAGCATCGCCCCGTCCAGCATCGCCCCAGCCAGCATCACTCCGCCCCAGATCAGGATGCGTCCAACGGTCGAGCGGTTCATGACAGGCGAATCCTGAAGGGCAGGGCGGCGCGGTTGCCGCCGGCATAGTCGTCACCGGCGGTGCGTGCGGTAATGGCGCAGTTGAGCGAGCCCATCAGGTCGACGCCGCCAAGTTCGGTCAGCGTCAGATGGCAATGGTAGTGGCCGCTTTTCAATTGCAGGCGCCAGCCGCCGCGCGTCAGCTGGCCGGTGAAGCGGCCCCCGCTGTTGGCGCTGTTGAACTTGCCGCTTACCTGATCCGTGTCGGTATCGATGCTCAGATCCGTCAGCATCAGTTCGCGCCAGATGTTGTAGGTGTAGGCCTGGGGCTGGCTGGGATCCATGGGCTCGATCAGCTCCACGGCCAGGAAGTCGCGCTCCTTGAGCAGCTGGCGAAGGCCGGCGGTATGCAGCCGTTCGTCGTCACCGCTGAAGGCGGCCTCCAGCGCCATGCTGCGCAGCACGGGGTCGTCATCCTTCATCACCTCCTCGAAGACGGCGAGTCGTACCGAGGCGCTCTCGTCGGCCAGCAGGTTGCGCACCTGGTCGAGCAGGGCGGCGCGCTCCTGGGCGGCCTCGAAGCGATTCTGGTCGAAGGCCAGGGCGGGGGCGACGCCGCCCGTCAGGGCCAAGACCAGGGGCAAGGCCAGTGCCAAGGCCTGGGGAGCGAGAGAGCTCAGGCGCGGCAACCGCGTGGCAAGGGGCTTGGTGGGCATAGGGAGTCTCCTTGTGGGGGTGGTCGATACGACGGCATGGCTCGGCTAGGGGGGCGCGGTATGGGCGACCCGCACATAACCCTCGGCGGTCTGCCACCAGGGGCGCCCCTTCACCTTGCCCAGCAGTTCGATGCTCTGGCCGATCTCCAGGCGCCGGATCGCCCTGGCAAACGGGGTGGGTGACTCACGGACCGTGGTCCGGGTCGTTACCACCACGCGCCCCTGGCGAGGCTCCAGGGGGAGGTCGCCGGCGGGGATCGGCCCGATATCATCGGCGAAGAACGCCTCGAGGCGGCGATTCAAGGCGTCCTGGCGATAGACACGAATGGTGTCCTGAAGGGTTTCCAGCACCATGCCCACCGGGCGACCCTCGAGCAGCAGGCGGGAGCCGCTGATGCCCTGAAAGGCCTCGCTGTTGTGTGTGATCAGGACGACCTCCACATGGCGCGGCTCGAGGGCCGTGAAGCGCACCGCATGGGACTCGATACCGCCGGTGGGGCGCACGCGCAGCAGCGTGCCCTGGCGACCCAGGCGCACCGCTTCCTCGAGGAGCTCGTCCAGCGGCTCGCTGCGCGGCCAGGTGGCGCCGCAGGTCATGCGCCCCCTGGCGTCGACGCGCAGCAGGGCGATATCGTCACCGTAGTCGCCGAGATGCTGCGCCGGCGCCCGAACACGCTCGGCGTTGGTGACGGTCAGCCCCACGCCCCCGTGCCCCACCACATGCTGCGGCGTAATGGCGAAGCACTCCCCGCTGCGGGCGCGCAGCGTGCCCTGGCCCTGAGTGGCGCCGTTGACCAGCACCGCCTCCGCGGCCTGCACGCTGCCGGCGGCCAGCGCTGTCGGCAGAGCTGTCACCAGAACTGTCGCCAGAACTGTCGCCAGCACAACAGCCTGCACTCCATACCGGTTAGGGCGCATCGCGTCTCTCCGCGTTGACACTTCTTTACAAGGCATATTGACACAGCGTAGACAGCTTGCGCCGGACCTGCCGCCTGGGGAGCGACCAGCCGGAATGGAGAGACCAGCTGGAATGGAGCGACCAGCTGGAATGGAGCGACCAGCCGGAATGAAGCGGCACGCCTACACTGTCGTTAACGTAACCGGCAGGGAGGCCCACCCCATGCGCGAATGTCTCGATACCTTTCCCTCCATCTCCCACCATGGGGGCGCCAGCGGGGTGACCGGCAGCTGCCACCGCCTGCAGATCGGTGACGACCGCGCGCTGCTGGTCGACTGCGGACTGTTTCAGGGCCAGGATGCCGACCATGTCGATAGCTTCGAGCAGCTCAAGGTGACGTTTCCCGTCGAGGATCTGCTGGCGCTGGTGGTGACACATGTGCATATCGACCATATCGGCCGGCTGCCCTATCTGCTGGCGGCGGGCTACGCGGGGCCGATCCTCTGTTCCGTGCCCACGGCACGGCTGCTGCCGCTGGTGATCGAGGATGCGCTGAAGATCGGCTTTACCCGCGATCGCGCCCTGATCGAGCGCTTCCTGGGCGAGGTGGAGGGGCGGCTGGTGCCGTTGGCCTACCGCGAGTGGCACACCCTGGTGGACGATGCCCGCCACCGGGTGCGGGTCAAGCTGCAGCAGGCGGGGCATATCCTCGGTTCCAGCTATGTGGAGGTGGATGTTCTCGACCGTGAAAGCGGGGCGGTTGAGCGCATCATCTTCTCCGGCGATCTGGGGGCACCCTATGCGCCGCTGCTGCCGGCGCCGCGATCGCCCTGGGGCTGCGATGCCCTGGTGCTGGAGAGCACCTACGGCGACCGACGCCACGAGGATCGCCGCCAGCGCCGCGGCAGACTCAAGGCGGCCATCGACCGGGCGCTGACCAACGCCGGCACGGTGGTGATTCCGGCCTTCAGCATCGGCCGCACCCAGGAGCTGCTCTACGAGATGGAGACCCTGATCCACCGGGCCGGCAGCCGGCGTTGGCGCGAGCTGGAGATCATCGTCGATTCTCCGCTGGCCGCGCGTTTTACCGAGGTCTACCGCGAGCTCAGGCCCTGGTGGGACGCCGAGGCCCACGCCCGGCTGCGCGCCGGTCGGCATCCGCTCAGTTTCGAGAACCTTTATACCGTTAGCTCACATGAGGAGCACGAGCGTACGGTGGCCTATCTGGCCGAGAGCCATCGGCCTGCGGTGGTGATCGCGGCCAGCGGCATGGTCAGTGGTGGGCGGGTGGTCAACTATCTCAAGCGCATGCTGGGGGACCCACGCCACTGCGTGCTGTTTACCGGCTACCAGGGCGCCGGCACCCCGGGGCGCGATATCCAGCGCTATGGGGCCCGGGGTGGCTGGGTGGCGCTCGATGGCGAACGCATCGATATTCGCGCCCGGGTGGAGACGGTCTCCGGCTACTCGGCCCATGCCGATGCGCATGATCTGCTGAACTTCGTGCGGCGCATGCGTCGCCCGCCGCGCCATATCCGGCTGGTGCATGGCGAGCGCCACGCCCAGCAGGCGCTGCGCGATTCGCTGCTGGCCTGGGCGGCCCAGGCGGGCCATCAGCTGGAGGTGACATTGGGCGTGGATTTCCAAAACCCCTGAGGGAGCTGCGATACTCGAGGCTTTCGTTGATCCGTTGATCCGTGTAGCAGGGAGCATGCCATGGCCACCATCGAGCACCGTGCGATTCTCGCGGCGGCGCCGGAGCGAGTCTTCGCGCTGCTGGAGCGCGTCGAGGACTTCGCCGACTACTCCGATCTGATCCACAGCATCGAACCGCTGGGCGATGACCGCTTCCGCTGGCATGTGCATGCGGTGGGGCGCGACTGGCACTTCGATGTGGCGATCACCGAGCGCCGTGCGCCGGAGGCGCTGGCCTGGGAGTCGCTGGATGGGGTGGAGAACCGGGGGCGTTACCGCCTGCGCCCGGTGGAGGGGGGCACCGAGGTCAGCCTGACCCTGACCTACACCCTGCGCAGCAAGCTGCTGGAGAGGGCGGTGAACAAGGCCGCCACGCCGCTGGTCAACCGCGTGAGCCGACAGATACTCGAGCGGGTGGAGCAGCGGCTGTGAGGGTATGGATGGCTTGTTGTGGCGGTGGCGGGCTAAAGTTGGGGGGGGAGTTCGTGGATCGGGAAGAGGGGGATGGCCGGAAGAGGGGGATGGCCGGAAGAAAGATGCCCTCGCTGGGTAGCGCTATGGCCGCTTGGCGGCCTTGCGATAGACGCTGTTTCGATCCCGCTTGCCCACGGCGATGACCAGCACGACCAGTTCGCGGTCACGTACTTCATACACGAGCCGGAAGCCCGCGCTGCGCAACTTGATCTTGTAGCGGTTCTGACTGCCCGACAGGCGTGATGCGGGAATAGCCGGTGATTCGATGATGGACTGGAGCTTCTTCTTGAACTGCTCGCGTACGCTGCCGTCAAGCTTGTGCCACTCCTTCAGCGCCTCGGCGCGAAAGCGCAGCTCATAGCTCATCCAGTGTCACCGTGATCTCCGGCTGGTCGTGACGTTGGTCGGCGATGCGGTTGAGCTCGGCGTCCTCCAACTTCTCGAGCAGTTCCTCGTAGACGTCGGCAGGAATGCAGTAGAAGGCGGGTTCGTTGCGGTTCAACACGGCGACCGGGAAGCCCTCTCCGGCTGCCACGGTGGCCATGGGGTTTTTCTTCAGTTCTGAGATGCTGGCGGTGGTCGTTGCCAGGATATGGTGAGGCATGGTGGGACCTCCTGTGCCGGTATGATCTCCATATTAGACCTGTTGCGAGGCTTTTAACAGGTCTCCATGCTCTCCTCAGCGATAGCGAAACACCCGCAGGCTGGGCAGGAACGGCTCATCCTCGAGCTTCTCGTCGCGCCGGCGGGCGCGGGTGCGGGTCTCGGGGGGCTGCAGGGGTGGCAGGTTATGGTCGGGTAGCCGGCCATCCGGCGAGGGCACGAACAGCGGCAGGGCAACGTTCATGGCACGTCGGGTGCGGCCATCCTCCAGGGGCTCGCGGTAAAAGAGGTTGGCGCGCATCAGCGGGGCCTGGCGCTGCACCTGGGCGAGGGGCTCGCCGCTTGGGATGCCGGCCAGCCGGCGCAGCTGGATGCGGATATGCGGCGCTTCGTTGTCGAAGGTGAGCAGCTTCTGTTCGGCCTCCTGCACCGTCAATTTCTTGATCGAGCGCCCGCTCGAGTACCAGGCCAGGCGCACCCGGGCCAGCGGCGCCTCGCTTGCCGGAATGGCCCGCCAGCACTGCTTGAGGTGGACCCGCGCCAGCCCCTCGCCGCGCAGATGGTCGTGCAGGGCCGGGTGGCGGAAGGGCAGCACCGCCTTGGCCTCGGGAATCAATGACGGCGCCTGGTCGCGTATTTTGGCGGTCAGGGCCGCGAACGCCGCCTTGGCAACATTGGCCGCCGCCACGGCCTCCATGACCTCGTCACCGGCCGCCACCAGGCCGATATAGGCGCGAGTGGCGCGACCGTCCTGGCCATCCTGGTACCAGACATCCTGCAGCGCTTCGCGCAGCCACGCCGCGGCCCTTTCGCCGTCGACCGGCTCGGGTTCGCCGAAGATCCAGCAGGCCCCCGGGGCGCGAGCATAAGCCTCGGCCACCGCGGCGGTGGTCTCGACCAGGGCGTCGAAGGCCGCCTCCAGCTCGGCAAGCAGCCGATACTCGGGGCGCTGGGAGGATGAGGTGGTCATGGCTCGTCCTGGAAGCCGCGTTCGGCGCGCAGGATCATCTCGTCGATCTCGGTTTCATCCATGGCCGGCTCACCGGCGATGCGGTGGCTGCCATCGGCCCAGGCGCCGAGATCGATCAGCCGACAGCGCTCGCTGCAGAAGGGGCGGTAGGGATTGTCCTCGCGCCACTCGACCTTCTTGCGGCACTGGGGACAGGCGACTTCCAGGGGGCGTTGTGATTGGCTCATGGGGGCTCCGTAGGGCGAATAACTTTGGGCTCCTTTTGGGGTCTCCCTTTGGGGTCAGACCCCAAAGGGACGGGGTCTGACCCCAAGGTCGCGATAATAGCGGTCGAGTTCACTGACTCGGCGGCGCATCGCGGCTTCGCTGCCGCCATTATCTAGCACGTCGTCGGCGCGGGCCAGGCGTTCGTGGCGGGGCATCTGGGCGGCGACGATGGCGCGGGCCTGGTCGGCATCGACCTCATCCCGGGCGGCGGTGCGCTCGATCTGCAGCGCTTCGGGCACATCGATCACGAGTGCACGGTCGACCATCTCGCTCTGGCCGGACTCGAACAGCAGCGGCGAGACGAGCAGGCCATAGGGAGCGCCGGAGGCGTGGATACGCGCCAGATGCTCGACCAGTCGCTCCCGGATGCGGGGATGGGTGGCCGACTCCAGCCAGCGGCGCTCGCGCTCGTCGGCGAAGACGATCTCGCGCAGGGCGCGGCGGTTCAGGGTGCCGTCGCCGTTGAGCACCCGGGCGCCAAAGCGTTCGGCGATCTCGGCCAGGGCCGGCTCGCCGGGCTCGACCACCTCCCGGGCGATATCGTCGGCGTCGACCCAGGGCGCCCCCAGCGCCGCGAAGGCGCGGGCCACGGTGGACTTGCCCGAGGCGATCCCGCCGGTCAGGCCGATGATCAACGCCATGCGGTGTCTCCTGTCTCGAAACAGCGATCAGTATGTGGTTTGGCCAGGGAGTCTACCATTCTTGCTCCGGGAGCTGGCGGCCCGCGTCCTACTGCTCCATGGTAGTAGTAGCCATGGTCGATGCCGTTTACGGTGTAACAGGAGAGCACGATGGTCGAGCCGCTTGGTGCAGCAGAGGTGTTTCAGGCGTGTCCCGAGGAGGTATTGACGTTCGAGGTCTCCAGCGAGCTCGAGCCGCTGGATCTGCTGACGGGGCATCAGCGGGCGCGGGAGGCGCTCGCCTTCGGCACGGC
The DNA here is from genome assembly GCF_947501415.1 of uncultured Halomonas sp. Taxonomy (GTDB): domain Bacteria; phylum Pseudomonadota; class Gammaproteobacteria; order Pseudomonadales; family Halomonadaceae; genus Halomonas. The sequence goes on from NZ_CANMVL010000018.1 coordinate 61,121, forward strand.
CATTCGCAGTGAGGGCTTCAACCTCTTTGTGCTCGGCCAGCCGGGGCACGGCAAGCATAGCCTGGTGGAGCGCTATCTGACGGCGCGTTCGCGTGATGAGGCCTCACCGCCGGACTGGTGCTATCTCTATAATTTTGAGGACCCTGCCAGGCCACTCTATCTCGAGCTGCCGGCGGGCGTGGGTCGACAGCTGCGCCGCGATATCGAGGCGCTGGTCGATGAGCTGCGCGGTGCGATTCCGGCGGTGTTCGAGCGTGACGAGTACCAGAATCGCCTGCAGGAATTGAAGCAGGCGATGGGCGAGCGCCAGCGTGACGCCATCGAGCAGGTGCGGCGCGAGGCCCGCGAGCAGGACATCCTGCTGCTTTCCACGCCCAACGGCTTCACCTTCGCGCCGGCCCAGGGCGACAGCGACGAGATGATCCCGCCGGAGAAGTACGAGGCACTCCCCCGGGAGGATCGCGAGCGACTCGAGCATACGGTGGAGATCCTGCAGCGCAAGCTCACCCAGGCGATTCGCCGCATGCCCAAGCTGGCCAAGGAGCTGCGCGAGCAGATCCAGCAGCTCAATGAGGAGGTACTGCAAGCGGCCATCGGCTCGCCGCTGGCGGAGCTCGAGGAGCGCTATGGGTCGCAGCCGGGAGTGATCGCCCATCTGGCGGCGATTCGTGAAGCGATTCTGCAGCATGCCGATGCCTTCGTGGCCGAGGAGCCCGAGATCCCGCCGGAGGCGATCTTCAGCCGCTGCTATCTCAACCTGCTGGTGGACAACGCCGAGACCGATGGGGCGCCGGTGATCTATCAGGATCTGCCGGGGCACCAGCATCTGGTGGGGCGCATCGAGCACCATGTTCACAACGGCACCCTGTTGACCGACTTCTCGCTGATTCGTGCCGGGGCGCTGCATCGGGCCAATGGGGGGTATCTGGTGCTGGATATTTACGGTCTGCTGACCCAGCCCGGGGCCTGGGAGACCCTCAAGCGGGTGATGCAGGCCGGTGAGATCCGCACCGAGTCGCTGGAGCAGGCCTACGGCATGATGAGCACCGTGACTCTGGAGCCTGAGCCGATACCCCTGGACGTCAAGGTCGTGCTGCTCGGCGAACGCCTGCTCTACTACCTGCTGTGCGAGCACGACCCGGAGTTTCTCGAGCTGTTCAAGGTCCAGGTGGACCTCGAGGATGAGTTGGAGCGCACCCCGCAGAACCTGACGCTCTATGCGCGGATGATCGCGACCCTAGCCCGGGAGGCGGAGCTGGCCCCGCTGGATCGCAGCGGCGTGGCGGCGACCATCGAGCGCGCCGGACGGCTGGCCGACGATCAGCAGTGGCTGACGGCGCGGCATCGCGACCTGCAGGACCTGCTGCTGGAGGCGGGGCACTGGGCGAGCGTGGCGGGGGCCGAGCTGATCACGCGTGAACATGTGGAGAAGGCGGTCGCCCAGCAGCTGTGGCGGGCCGGGCGCATCCGCGAGCGCAGCCAGGAGCAGATCCAGCGTGGCACCCTGATGATCACCACCGAGGGGCGCGTGGTGGGGCAGGTGAATGGGTTGTCGGTGCTGGCGGTGGGGGACTTCGCCTTCGGCCAGCCGACCCGCATCACCGCCACGGCCCGGCCCGGCAGTGGCCAGGTGGTGGATATCGAGCGCGAGGCGCGACTCGGCGGGCGCATCCACTCCAAGGCGGTAATGATCCTGTCGCGCTATCTGGCCGGGCGCTATGCCCGGGAGTCGACCCTGTCGCTCTCGGCGAGCCTCGCCTTCGAGCAATCCTACGGCGGCATCGAGGGGGACAGCGCCTCGGTGGCCGAGGTGTGTGCGCTGGTCTCGGCCATCACCCGGGTGGGACTCGATCAGGCATTCGCGGTCACCGGCTCCATCAATCAGCATGGTGAGGTGCAGGCGGTGGGCGGCGTCAACGAGAAGATCGAGGGCTTCTTCGATATCTGCCGCGCCCGGGGCGAGCTTTCCGGTCAGGCGGTGATCCTGCCGGCCAGCAATGTCGAGCACCTGATGCTCAAGCCCGAGGTGCGCGAGGCGATGGAGGCGGACACGTTTCGTATCTATGCGGTGCGCCATGTGGATGAGGCCCTGGCGCTGCTGACCGGCGAGACACCGGGGGAGGCCGATGGGGACGGCAACTTCCCCGAAGCGAGCCTCAATGGGCGTGTGCAGGCGCGCCTGGCGGCCTTTCAGGCGGCGGTAAAGGCCGGACCCGGTGGGGGAGATAGTGACCTGGAAGACGGCAGCGAGGGCGAGGTGAGTGATACGGAGAACGGCGATGACGGCTGATCCCGAGAGCCCGGTGGCGGTGCATGTCGAAACACTACGGGTGCTGGCGCTGCTGGATGATTCGCGCCAGGGGGTGGCGGCCCTCGAGGCGGCGGTTGTGCTGGCCGAGCAGGCGAGCGCCGAGCTGGTTGCGCTGTATGTGGAGGATCAGAACCTGCTGCAGTGTGCCGCCTTTCCCTTTTCGTGCGAGATAGGCGCGAGCAGTGGGGTGGTGCGCCCTCTTAGTCGGGATCGTCTGGTGTCGAGCCTGTTGCATCAGGAGCGGCGGGTGGCGCAGGCACTGGAGCGGGCCGCGGCGGGCAGGGCGTTGCGCCACCGCCTTCAGGTCAGTCGCGGGCAGGTGGCGAGCGAGGCCCTGGCCGAGGCAGCGCCTGGCGATGTGCTGATCCTGGGCAAGGCGGGGCTGTCGGCTCGCTGGGGCAGCCGCCTGGGTTCCACCAGCCGGCGCCTGTTGCTGGAGGCGCCCTGCACGGTGGTGATCTGGGATGAGTGTCATCCGCCGACACCTGGGCCGCTGCGCTATTTTCGCGGCGAGGCGCCGGCCCTGCCGTGGGGGGAGACGCCAGAGGAGGCGGTGCAACGGCATCCGCTTTTCGTGGGGCGTGAGGAGCTTGCCATCATGGACGCGCCAGCCCTCGAGCACTTCCTGAGCCAAGCCCACCGTGGGGCGCTGGCCATGACCCGTGAACGACTGGTCCTTCTGCTCGAGCAGGACGCCGAACTGCTGGCGCGTATCCCGGTGCCCATCGTGGTGGTGCCATGAACCGTTTTTGTATTTGATTTATCACGCACTGACGTGAACCCAGTAGGTAGGAGGGATGCTCCGCTACCCCATGGGCGTTTCGTCACCCTGTGGGTGGCCGGGTTCCCCGGGCGATGGCGCCGACAGGCGCCCGTTATCGTGTCGCATTTTTCTGGCCCATCCGGGGAGGCCTTTGGCCTCCTTTCGCCCGGCAGAGCCGGCCTCCCAGTGCGCCCGAGAAGGCGTACACACAGTGCGGTGAGAGTCCGCACCGGGGTAAGCCATGGCCCCGTAGCCAAAGGTAACTGCGTCGTCGCGAGGCGGGGTGGGGAGCAACCGGAGGCGAACTGGCGGTCCGTAGGATGACGAACTCGATTCGGCCGGGTCAGGT
>NZ_CANMVL010000019.1 GCF_947501415.1 uncultured Halomonas sp.
CCACTCGTCGTATCGGTTACTCATAAAAACACCCCGAAGGTTGGATGTGGGTGTCCAACTTTCGGGGTGCAGTTCAGCCAGGCTGCGGGGGCGGTTTTACTTACGGCTTAAAGCTTATCGCTTACACGCTTACAGCTCGGGTTCAGCAACCGCCTCGGCCTCGAATGCCGCCTTCTCTTCCGGGGTAATCTCCTTGATGGTGAGCTTCACCCGGTTGCGGTTGTCGATATCGAGCACCTTGACGATGGGCTCGTCGCCCTCGTTGAGGAAGTCACGCACGTCATTGACCCGCTCCGGCACGATCTGGGAAATGTGCACCAGACCATCGGTGCCGGGCATGATATTGACGAAGGCGCCGAAGTCGGCGATGCGCACCACCTTGCCGCGGTAGAGCTTGCCGATCTCGGGCTCGGCGGTGATCGCCAGCACGGTGTCGATGGCCGCCTTGGCCGCCGACTTGTCCTCGGCATAGATGCGCACGGTGCCGTCATCATCGAGATCGATGGAGGCGCCGGTATCCTCGCAGATCTTGCGGATCGTGGCGCCACCCTTGCCGATGACGTCACGGATCTTCTCGGGATCGATCTTGATGGTCGCCATGGAGGGCGCGTTCTCGGAGACCTCGGCACGGCTCTCGTTGATCACCGCGTTCATCTGCTCGAGGATGCTGAGGCGCGCTTCCAGGGCCTGCTGTAGCGCCTGCTCCATGATCTCCTCGTTGATGCCCTCGATCTTGATGTCCATCTGCAGGGCAGTCACGCCATCGGCGGAGCCGGCCACCTTGAAGTCCATGTCGCCGAGGTGGTCCTCGTCACCGAGGATGTCGGTCAGCACGGCAAAGCCGTCCTCGTCCTTGACCAGGCCCATGGCGATACCCGCCACTGGCGACTTGATCGGCACACCGGCATCCATCAGGGCCAGCGAGGAGCCGCACACGGACGCCATGGAGCTGGAGCCGTTGGACTCGGTGATCTCGGAGACCACCCGGATGGTGTAGGGGAACTCCGCCTCGTCGGGCAGCATGGCCTGCACGCCACGACGCGCCAGGCGGCCATGGCCGATCTCACGACGCTTGGGACCGCCCATGAAGCCGGCCTCACCCACGCTGTAGGGAGGGAAGTTGTAGTGCAGCAGGAAGCGGTCCTTGCGCTCCCCCTCCAGGGACTCGATCAGCTGGGAGTCACGCAGGGTACCCAGGGTCGCGACCACGATGGCCTGGGTCTCGCCACGGGTAAAAATCGCCGAGCCGTGGGCCTTGGGCAGGCTGCCCACTTCGATCTCCAGCGGACGCACGGTCTTGTGGTCACGGCCATCGATACGCGGCTCGCCCTTCACCACACGGGCACGTACCACGCGCTTCTCGAGGCTAGAGAAGGCACCTTTGACATCGTCGGCCGCAAACTTGCCCTCTTCCTCACCGGCCAGCTGCTCCACCGCCTCGGCCTTGAGGGCCGACAGCGCATCCTGGCGCTGCATCTTGTCGGTGATGCGATAGGCCTCGCCCACGCGGGCCTCGAAGGCCTCGGCGATGGCGGACTTGAGCGCGGTGTTCTCCACCGGCGGCTGCCAGTCCCACTTCGGCTTGCCCGCTTCGGCGACAAGCTCGTTGATGGCCTGGATCGCCGTCTGCATCTCCATGTGGCCGTAGAGCACGGCGCCGAGCATCTCGTCCTCGAGCAGCTCATCGGCCTCGGACTCGACCATCAGCACCGCCTTCTCGGTACCGGCGACGACCATGTTCAGCTCGGAGGTGGTGAGCTCTTCCACGGTGGGGTTGAGGAAGTAGCCCTGCTCCTCGTTGAAACCGACGCGGGCCGCGCCGATGGGGCCACTGAAGGGCACCCCGGAGATGGCCAGGGCCGCGGAGGTGCCGAGCAGCGCCGCGATATCCGGATCATGGTTACGATCGGTGGAGAGCACGGTGCAGACGACCTGCACCTCGTTCATGAAGCCCTTGGGGAAGAGCGGACGGATCGGGCGATCGATCAGCCGCGAGGTGAGCGTCTCCTTCTCGGTGGGGCGCCCCTCGCGCTTGAAGAAGCCGCCGGGGATCTTGCCGACCGCATAGGTCTTCTCCTGATAGTGCACGGAGAGCGGGAAAAATGGCTGCGCGGGATTGGCATCCTTCCTGGCGACCACGGTGCACAGCACCACAGTATCGTCCATGGTGACCATTACGGCACCGGAGGCCTGGCGGGCGATGCGCCCGGTTTCCAGGGTAACGGTGCTGCGACCGTACTGAAATGTCTTCTTGACCGGATTCACGGCGACTTCCTTCAATATCTACTTTTCTGTGTTTGGGTCGTTTCGACTCGCCGACCATTTTAGGGGTTGACGCGCCCCGCGGCCACCGGATAGCGAGATTTCCGCCCTATACACGCAAAACGGGCAACCCGAAGGCTGCCCGTTTCGTTACCGCGTGGGGTGCGACGCTTAGCGACGCAGGCCCAGACGCTGGATCAGAGCCTGATAGCGCTCGAAGTCCTTGCGCTTCAGGTAGTCCAGCAGCTTGCGGCGCTGGTTGACCATGCGGATCAGGCCACGACGGGAGTGGTGATCCTGCTTGTTGGTCTTGAAGTGATCCTGCAGGCCATCGATGTTGGCGCTCAGCAGGGCCACTTGAACTTCGGGGGAACCGGTGTCGTTCTCGCCACGACCAAATTCGCTGACGATTGCGGACTTCTGCTCGGCTGTCAGTGCCATCTGTCTCTCCAGTAAGCAATATGCCTGAATGATGAGTGTGTGAGACCACGCATATTTGCAGTCTCAGGCGTTTCTCCCTCAATCGGCTGCGGTGCTCAGCAGCCGTTTCGGCGCCACCTCCTGTGGCGTCGTCACCGCACCGAGACCCAAGAAGGCCTCGTCACAGTAGAGTCTTGCCGTCTCGCCGACGGCGATATCACCGGCATCCACCGCGGCCGCCTGACCATGGGTCAGGCGTCGAGCCGCCTCGGCGTCGACCTCGAGTCGCGGCAGGTGCGCGGCCAGCACGTCGACCGGCAGCAGCGTCGCTTCCCGGGACGACTGGTCGGGCAGTGCCTGCAGCGACTCGAGGGTCAGCATGCCGTCGGCGCCGAAGGGCCCGGTGGCCAGGCGACGCAGCGCACTGATATGTGCCCCGCTGCCCAGTTCGCGTCCGATATCCTCGGCCAGGGTACGCACATAGGTCCCCTTGCTGACCGACACTTCCAGTTCGAAGGCACTGCCCTCGAAGGAAACGAGCCGGGCATCATACACGGTCACGCGCCGTGCTGCACGCTCGACCGACTTGCCCTCGCGGGCCAGCTCGTAGAGCTTGCGCCCCTGGTGCTTGAGCGCCGAGTACATGGGTGGCACCTGCTCGATCTCGCCATGAAAGCGAGCCAGTACGGCCTCCACATTGGCAGCAGTCAGGGACGGGATCGCCAGGCGTTCGACCACCTCACCCTCGGCATCTCCGGTATCGGTCACCACACCTAGCTCCACCCGGGTACGGTAGACCTTGTCGGAGGCCAGCAGATGGGCGGAGAACTTGGTCGCCTCGCCGAAGCACACCGGCAACAGACCGGTCGCCATCGGATCCAGGGTGCCGGTGTGGCCGGCCTTCTGGGCCTGGAACAGGCGTCGGGCCTGCTGCAACGCGTGATTGCTGGACAGGCCCGCGGGCTTGTCCAGCAGCAGCACGCCATTGACGGGGAGGCCGCGACGTCGACGTGCCATCAGTCCCGCTCACCCTCGTCATCGGAAGTCGGCTCCTCACCCAGACGGGTGCGGTCGCTCTCCACCGCCTCTTCGATCAGCGAGGAGAGGCGCTGGCCCCGTACCACGCTCTCGTCGTAGTGAAAGCGCAGCTCCGGCACGTGGCGCAGCTTGATGCGCCGGGCGATCTGCCCGCGCAGGAAGCCGGCGGCCTGCTTGAGAACCTTGAGGTTCTCCTTGATCCGTTCCGGAGTGTCCTCACCCAGCAGGGTCACATGAACGTCGGCATAGCCGAGGTCACGACTGACCTCGACGCCGCTGACGGTGACCATGCCCAGGCGCGGGTCCTTGACCTCGCGCTGGATGAGGACCGCCAGCTCCTTCTGGAGCTGGTCGGCCACCCGGTCGGTACGCTTGAAATCGCGCATGCTTGACTCCTGGCGCTTAGAGCGTCCGCTCGACCTTGATCTGGTCGAAGACCTCGATCTTGTCGCCGACCTGGACGTCGTTGTAGTTCTTCACGCCGATGCCGCACTCCATGCCGTTGCGCACTTCCTGGACATCGTCCTTGAAGCGACGCAGCGACTCGAGCTCACCCTCGTAGATCACCACGTTGTCGCGCAGCACGCGGATCTTCTTGTTACGGAAGACGGTGCCCTCGACCACCATACAGCCGGCCACCGCACCGATCTTCGGTGCACGGAAGACGTCGCGAACCTCGGCCACGCCGACGATCTCTTCCTTCCACTCCGGTGCCAGCATGCCGCTCATCGCCTGCTTGACCTCATCGATCAGCTGGTAGATGACGCTGTAGTAGCGCAGGTCGAGGCCTTCGCGCTCGATGATCTCGCGGGCCGCGACATCGGCACGCACGTTGAAGCCGACCACGATGGCTTCCGAGGCCAATGCCAGGTTGGCGTCGGTGCCGGTGATGCCACCCACACCGGAGGAGACCACTGCCACTTCCACCTCGCCGGTGGAGAGCTCCTCCAGCGCGCTCTTGATCGCTTCCAGGGAGCCCTGGACGTCGGCCTTGAGCACGATGTTGAGCTTGGCGGCCGCATCCTGGCCCATCTGGCTGAACATGTTCTCCAGCTTGGCCTTCTGCTGGCGTGCCAAGCGCACCTCGCGATACTTGCCCTGACGGAAGTTGGCAACCTCACGGGCCTTCTTCTCGTCGGCCACCACCATGAAGTCGTCACCCGCCTCGGGCGTACCGTCGAGGCCCTGGATCTCCACCGGCATCGCCGGGCCGACCTCTTCGACCTGCTTGCCCAGCTCGTTGGTCAGGGCACGCACGCGGCCGTAGTGCAGGCCGGCCAGCACGATATCGCCACGCTTGAGGGTGCCGTTCTGAACCAGCACGGTGGCCACAGGACCACGCCCCTTGTCCAGGCGCGATTCGACCACCACACCCTTGCCGGGTGCCTCGGGGACGGCCTTGAGCTCGAGCACCTCGGAGACCAGCAGCACCGCCTCGAGCAGCGCATCGATGCCCTCACCGGTCTTGGCGGAGACATGCACGAACTGGGTGTCACCACCCCACTCCTCGGAGATGACGCCGTGCTGGGAGAGCTCGTTCTTGACGCGATCCGGATCGGCGGCCGGCTTGTCGATCTTGTTGACGGCGACCACCATGGGAACCTCGGCGGCCTTGGAGTGCTCGATCGCCTCGATGGTCTGGGGCATGACACCGTCATCGGCGGCCACCACCAGGATGACCACGTCGGTCGCCTTGGCACCGCGGGCACGCATGGCGGTAAAGGCCGCGTGGCCCGGGGTGTCCAGGAAGGTCACACCGTGGGAGTTGTTCACCTTCTCGGCCGCGACATGATAGGCGCCGATATGCTGGGTGATACCGCCGGCCTCGCCGGTGGCCACCTTGGCCTGGCGAATATGGTCGAGCAACGAGGTCTTGCCGTGGTCGACGTGACCCATCACGGTCACCACCGGGTCGCGGGTCAGCTCCTCACCCTCGTAGGAGATGCTGTCCAGCACTTCTTCCTCGAGCGCATCGTCCTTGACCAGCTTGGGCGTATGACCCATCTCCTCGACCACGATGGCGGCGGTGTCCTGGTCGATGGTCTGGTTGATGGTCACCGCGGCGCCCATGGTGAACATGGTCTTGATGACCTCGTTGGCCTTGATCGACATCTTGTCGGCCAGCTCGGCGACGCTGATCGACTCGGGGATCGAGACCTCACGAACGATGGGCTGGGTCGGCTTCTGGAAGCCGTGCTTGCCGTTGCCCTGGCTGCTGCTGCCACCACGACGGCCGCCGCGGCGCTCGGCACGCTTGGCCTTCTTGCCGCCACGGCGGCGGTCCTCGCGCTCACCACGGTCGTCATCGCGATCGTGACGCCCCTTCTTGGCGGCGGCCTTCTTGGGCGGCGCGGTACGGCGATCGGTGCGCCCCTCCTTGGGCGGGGCCGGGGGCTCGTCGCCGGGTGCCGGGGTCTCGAGCTCGGGCACCGGGATATCGGGCACCTCGGCGGCCTTCTGGGCCTCCAGCTTGGCAGCGGCCTCGCGCGCGGCCTCCTCGGCGGCACGCGCCTTGGCCTCCTCGGCCTCGCGGGCTTCCTTGGCGGCCTGAGCCTGCTGAGAGTCGGCCATGTCGCCGACCAGCTGGCGCGGACCGGTGTCCTCCACCTGCTTCGGCTTGGTCTCTTCCTCGGCGCGCTTGACGTAGGTACGCTTCTTGCGCACCTGCACCTCGATGGTCTTGCCCCGCTCACCGGTGTTGATGCGGCTACGCGTCTTGCGCGTCAGGGTGATGCGGTTCTTCGGCGCGGCCTTCTCGGCGCTGCCGCCGTGGCTCTTGGTCAGGAAGTCGAGCAGCTGACGCTTGTCTTCCTCGGACACGGCGTCGCTCTCGGACTTGTGCTTGAGCCCGGCTTGTTTCATCTGTTCCAGCAGGCGGGGAACGTCGCGTCCCACCTTCGCTGCAAAATCCTTAACGGTCATGTCTGACATGTAGACCCTCCTGAGCCCGTGACCCCAATTCTGTTCGCTTCGAATACTGCCGGTCCGAGCGCTGGGCATCGGACCCTTGTCTGCACGTTATTCGCCTTCGAGCCGTTCTTATGCGAACTACTCGTTTTCAAACCAGGGCGCACGGGCAGTCATGATCAGTGACGCGGCACGCTCCTCGTCCATGCCCTCGATATCCAGAAGATCATCGACGGACTGCTCGGCCAGATCCTCCATGCTGACGACTCCCCGGCTAGCCAGGATGAAGGCCAGATGGCGCTCCATGCCGTCCATCTCCAGCAGGTCGTCGGCTGGCTGGGCACCATCCAGCGCCTCCTCGGAAGCGATGGCGAGGTTGAGCAGCTCATCCTTGGCACGCGAGCGCAGCTCCTCGATGGTCTCTTCATCGAACTCTTCGATCTCGAGCATCTCCTCAACCGGTACGTAGGCGATCTCCTCCAGGGTGGTAAAGCCCTCTTCCACCAGCAGGCGCGCCACATCGTCGTCGATATTGAGGTGCTGCACGAATTGCTCGACCAGGCTATCGACCTCCTGGTCACGCTTGTCCTCCGCCTCGGCCTCGGTCATCACATTGATCCGCCAGCCGGTCAGCTCGGAGGCCAGACGCACGTTCTGACCGCTGCGACCGATAGCCTGAGCCAGGTTGTCCTCGGCGACGGCCACGTCCATGGCGTGGGCATCCTCGTCGACCAGAATGGAGGCAACATCCGCCGGAGCCATGGCGTTGATCACCAGCTGGGCGGGGTTGTCGTCCCACAGCACGATATCGACGCGCTCGTTCTGGAGCTCCGTGGAGACGGCCTGGACCCGTGAGCCACGCATGCCCACACAGGCCCCCACCGGATCGATACGGCGGTCGTTGGTCTTCACCGCGATCTTGGCGCGGGACCCGGGGTCGCGAGCGGCCCCCTTGATCTCGATAAGCTGCTCGGCGATCTCCGGCACCTCGATGCTGAACAGCTCGATGATCAGCTCGGGGCAGGTGCGCGACAGGATCAGCTGGGCACCGCGCGCCTCCGGGTCGACCTTGACCAGCAGGGCACGAACCCGCTCGTTCATGCGGTAGCGCTCACCGGGAATCATCTCGCTGCGCGGCAGGAACGCCTCGGCGTTGTCACCCAGGTCGATGATCAGGCCATCGCGGGTCGTCTTCTTGACGATGCCCGAGACCAGCTCACCCTCGCGATCGGCGTAGAGCCGCACGACCTCGGCACGCTCGGCCTCGCGCACCTTCTGCACGATCACCTGCTTGGCAGTCTGAGCGGCAATGCGACCGAACTCGGCATTCTCGATGCGCTCCTCGACCACGTCACCCAGGCCCAGGGGCGGATCGCGACGCTCGGCAAAGGTCAGCTTGATCTGGTGGTCAGGGCCGTCGAAGTCATCGTCCTCGACCACTTCCCAGCGACGAAAGGTCTCGTATTCGCCGGTACTGCGATCGATATGCACCCGCACGCTGGCTTCTTCATCCTCGAAGCGCTTGCGCGACGCACTGGCCAGGGCCGCCTCGACGGCCTCGAAGATCACCGTGCGGGGAACCCCCTTCTCGTTGGAGATCGCATCCACGACCGCCAGAATCTCTTTACTCATGCCTTTGCCTCGCCAGAAAGCTGTTCTCGAGCTGATGCTCAACATGCCTCCCCTGGGGGGAGGCCGAATCCTTGAACCGCGGGCTAATCCTCGAAACGGGGCACCACGCGCGCCTGATCGATGCCGTCGACGGGGAAGCAGTACTCCTCGCCATCGACCTGCACCAGCACCTCGTCACCCTCGACGCCGGCCAGCAGGCCCTGGAACTTGCGCCGCCCCTCGAAGGGCGCACGCAGCTTCAGTGCCACCTCGTGGCCGCGATAACGGGAAAAGTGATCGAGGGTGAACAGGGGGCGATCCATCCCCGGAGAGGAGACCTCGAGGCGATATTCGCCGTGAATCGGGTCCTCGACATCGAGTAGCGCACTGATCTGGCGACTGATGTCCGCACAGTCGTCGACGGAGACTCCGTCCTCGTGATCGATATAGATCACCAGACGCGAGTGCTTACCCTGGGAGAGATAGTCGATGCCCCACAGCTCGAAACCCATGGCGGTAACCACCGGGTCGATCAAGGTGTGTAGCGCAGCATCCTTGGTAGCCACGGAATAGACTCCTACAGCCGTTGCATCAGGCACCTGGCCGGGAGTGAACTGGAAAGTCAGGTGGCTGATTGGCATTGCCCGGAACAGTGCCCCGACGCTTGGCGCCCTGAGCAAGCTGCTAACAAAAAGCCCCTTCACAGGAAGGGGCTTTCACAAGAAACCTGTAAACCACTCCGGTAGTCAATAGCTACCCCTTCATTCGATCATGCTAGCTTGCATGTTCGACAGGCGCCTGCCGGAAGATGGTAGCGGGGACCGGATTTGAACCGATGACCTTCGGGTTATGAGCCCGACGAGCTACCAGACTGCTCCACCCCGCATCAATCTAGGTCGGTGATACTACACGCAGCCGACGAATACGTCAAGAGCTGCACACCGCTTTGCCAATCCTGCTTCTGAAGGATCGTCGGCATCGTCATGTTAACCATCAGAAGTTAACCAGGGACGCCACGATGAATCAGATGGTGCCGAAGGCGGGACTTGAACCCGCACGACCGTAAGGTCACTACCCCCTCAAGATAGCGTGTCTACCAATTCCACCACTTCGGCATCAGGGGAGGCTGGATGATGGCGCAACGACACATTACTGCTCGTCGCCGCCCTCCAGCACTGGCGCAGCATTATCCATGCTCGAGCCCCCTTCGTCAAGGGTCGGCACGTTATTCTGCTGTTCGATCAGGCGCGCGTCCGGAATGCCTGCCTCGGGGGCATCGCTGGCCTGGCTGGCGAACCAGGCCAGGGTCAGGGAGGTGGCGAAGAAGGCAGCCGCCAGCACGGCGGTAAACTTCGACAGGAAGCCGCCGCTACCGCGGGAGCCGAACACGGTCTGGGAGGCACCGCCACCGAAGGCGGCACCGGCCTCGGCCCCCTTGCCCTGCTGCAGCAGGATCAGGACGACCAGGGCGATGGCGACCGCCACGTGGATCATAAGAATGGCAACTTGCATGGAATTAACCTGCTGACTGACAGATGGCTAGGAAATCGTCGACCTTGAGCGAGGCACCGCCCACCAGGCCGCCGTCGATATCGGGCTGGGCAAGCAGCTCGGCCGCATTGCCCGCGTTCATGCTACCGCCGTAGAGCAGCCGCAACCCATCCGCCAGGCCGCGATCGAACTCGGACAGGTAGGCGCGAATGCCGGCCATGACCTCCTGAGCCTGCTCGGGGGTGGCGGTACGGCCGGTACCAATGGCCCAAACGGGCTCATAGGCGATGATCACGCGCTCGCGCTGCGCCGGCTCCAGCCTCGACATCACGTACCCGACCTGGTGCAGCACCACGTTCAGGGTGTGACCGGCATCGCGCTCGGCGAGGCTCTCGCCCACGCAGAGCACCGGCACGAGATCGACCTCGAGCGCGGCCAGCAGGCGCTCATGCACCTGCTCGTCGCTCTCGCGATAGAGCTGGCGACGCTCGGAGTGCCCCACCAGGGCATACTGGACCCCGAACTCGCGCAGCATGGGACCGCTCACCTCACCGGTGTGCGCCCCCGCCGGGTGCGGATTGAGCGTCTGGGCACCGAGCGCCAGCGGCGACTCGGCGAAGGCAGCTCGCGCCGCCCCCAGATAGGGATAGGGCGGAAAGATCGCCGCTTCCAGGGAGTTGGGTAGCGCGGCACTCGAGAAGGCCTGACCGAAGGCCTCGACCAGCTCGGTCGAGCCGTTCATCTTCCAGTTGCCGGCGATCAGCGGCGTGCGCATCGACTGTCCTCTTTCAAGATGGAGCGAAATGGTATAGGAGAGGCCCTGTCAAGACAACCGGCCACCCCGAGCCCTCGACCAGCGAGTCCTCAGGTGCCGAGCAGCGCCTCGACCCGTTCGGCGAGGCGCCGTGCCAGACCATCCACGTCCAGGTGAGGGCGACCCTCGACCATCACGCGGATCAGTGGCTCGGTGCCGGAGGGGCGCAGCAGCACCCGCCCCTCTTCACCGAGCTCCCTTTCGGCCTCGCTTACCGACTCCTTGAGGGCCGGCATCGCCATCACCGCCCGGGCATCGCTGCCGGGGGTCAACCGTACATTGACCAGCGCCTGAGGGGCCTTCTCCAGCCCGGCCAGCAGGCTCTGCAGCGACTTGCCCTCGCGCATCATGATGGCCAGCACCTGCAGCGCCGAGACGATACCGTCGCCGGTCGTCTGCACATGGCCACAGACGATATGACCGGAGGACTCACCGCCCAGCTGCCAACCGTTGGCGGCGAGCCGCTCCATGACATAGCGGTCGCCGACCTTGGCCCGCTCGAAGGGTACCCCCATGGCTTCCAGCGCCGTGGCCAGGCCGAAGTTCGACATCAGGGTGCCGACCACGCCGCCACCCAGCTCGCCACGCGCATGGCGGTCGCGGGTGATCAGATAGAGGATGTCATCGCCATCGATCTCGCGGCCGTCGCTATCCACCAGCAACACCCGGTCGCCGTCACCGTCGAAGGCCACTCCCAGATCGGCCCCCTGCTGGATCACCGCCGCGCGCAGCGCCGCCGGGTGGGTGGAGCCTACCTCACGATTGATATTGAGCCCGTCGGGGGAGGCACCGATCACGCTCACCTCGGCACCCAGTTCGCGAAACACGCTGGGGGCGATGTGGTAGGTGGCCCCGTGGGCGCAGTCGAGCACCACCCTGAGCCCCTCGAGGCTGACCCGGTCGGGGATGGTCGACTTGCAGAACTCGATATAGCGGCCGTCGGCATCATCGATGCGCTCGGCCTTGCCCAGGCGGTCCGCGGCAACGGTGGTCAGCGGCTCATCGAGCATCGCCTCGATCGCCTCCTCGACCTCATCGTTGAGCTTGGCGCCCTCGGTGGAGAAGAACTTGATGCCATTGTCGGCAAAGGGGTTGTGGGATGCCGAGATCACGATGCCGGCATCGGCACGAAAGGTGCGCGTCAGGTAGGCGATACCAGGAGTCGGCATGGGGCCGAGCAGGGCCACATCGACCCCCGCCGCCGAGAGCCCCGCCTCCAGCGCCGACTCGAACATGTAGCCGGAGATGCGGGTGTCCTTGCCGATCAGCACCCGGCAGCGCCGCTTGCCATGGCGCGCGGCGAGCACACGCCCGGTGGCCCAGCCCAGCTTGAGCATGAAGTCGGCGGTAATCGGTGCCTCGCCGACGGTGCCGCGAATTCCATCCGTACCAAAATAGCGTCGAGCCATCAGCAACTCTCCTTGAGTACTGCCCAGGTCATGTTCACCGCATCCACGCTGGGGGCGACATCGTGGACACGCAGGATGCGGGCGCCGCGCTCTACCGCCATCGCCGTCAGCGCCAGGCCGCCGGGCAGGCGCTCCTCCACCGGACGCTCGAGCACCTTGCCGATCATGCTCTTGCGCGACATGCCCACCAGCAGCGGCAATTCGAGCTCGACGAGACGCTCCATGCGGTTGAGCAGGCGTAGATTGTGCTCCACCGTCTTGCCGAAGCCGAAGCCCGGGTCGAGCAGCAGGCGATCACGATGCAGGCCAGCCTGCTCGCAGGCCGCCACGCGCGCCGCGAGATAGTCGGCTACCGCCTCCTCGATGGGCACATCATAACGGGGCGCCTGCTGCATGTCGCGGGGCTCGCCCTGGCGATGCATCAGACACACCGGCAGGCCGCTGCCGATGGCGGCGACCATCGCCCCCTCGCGCTCCAGGGCCCGTACGTCGTTGATCATGCCGGCGCCCAGGGCGGCACTTTCGCGTATCACCTCGGGGCTGCTGGTATCCACCGAGACCAGGGCATCCAGCTCACGGACCAGTGCTTCCACCACCGGTGCCACCCGCTCGAGCTCCTGCTGGGGCGAGATCCCATCGGCCCCGGGGCGAGTCGACTCGCCGCCGACATCGATGATCGCCGCCCCCTCCGCCAGCATGCGTTCGGCATGGCGCAGGGCATCGTCCAGGGACACATGGCGTCCCCCGTCGGAGAAGGAGTCGGGGGTGACATTGAGGATCCCCATGACGCGGGGATAGGAGAGATCGAGCCGATGTCGACCGCACATCAGGGAGGGGGTGTTCGCGTTCATCTTCGCTCGGCGGGTAAGTGAATCGAAGGGTAGCAAGTTGAAGGGTAGTGAACTGAAGAGTAGAGAATTGAAGGATAGAGAAATGAAGGATAGTGAGAACGGGCTGATCAGAAAGGCAAAGGCGCCCCCGCGGGGGGCGCCTGACTGGGGAGGGCTGCGGGCTCAAGAGCCGGCCGGGCCACCCAGCGGATCGGAGGGCCGACGACGCGGCTCCTCGTCGTCATCCTCGTCACCGTCGACCTGCTCCGGCTCATCCGGGGTCGTCGCATCGCGAGCCCCCTCGGTCACCGGGGCGCCAGGACCGGAGGAGTCTCCATCCTCCCAATCCTTGGGCGGACGCGGTGTGCGCCCGGCCATGATGTCCTTGAGCTGGTCGGCATCGATGGTCTCGTACTTCATCAGCGCATCGGCCATGGCGTCGAGCTTGTCGCGATTCTCTTCGAGGATCACGCGAGCCTGCTCGTAGCACTCGTCGATGACCTTGCGCACCTCCCTGTCGAGCTTGGAGATGGTCTCGCCGGACTTGAGCTTGCCCCCCTGACCGGGGCCACCCAGGAACTGGTGCGACTCATCCTCGTCGTACATGATCGGGCCCATCTCCTCGGAGAGACCCCACTTGGCGACCATGTTGTGAGCCAGCTCAGTGGCGCGCTTGATATCGTTGGAGGCACCGGTGGTTACCCCGTTCGGCCCCAGCGTCATCTCCTCGGCGATGCGGCCACCGAACAGCGAGCAGATCTGGCTGATGATCTGCTGCCGCGACAGGCTGTAGCGATCCTGCTCGGGCAGGAACATGGTCACGCCCAGGGCGCGGCCACGCGGGATGATGGTCACCTTGTAGACCGGGTCATGCTCCGGCATCACCAGGCCGATGATGGCATGGCCCGACTCGTGATAGGCGGTGTTGAGCTTCTCCTTCTCGGTCATGACCATGGAGCGGCGCTCGGCCCCCATCATGATCTTGTCCTTGGCCAGTTCGAGCTCCTCCATGCCCACCAGGCGCTTGTTGCGACGCGCGGCAAATAGGGCGGCCTCGTTGACCAGGTTGGCCAGGTCGGCACCGGAGAAGCCAGGCGTACCGCGAGCGATCAGCGACGGCTTGACGTCATCGGCCAGCGGCACCTTGCGCAGGTGCACATTGAGGATATGCTCACGGCCGCGGATATCGGGCAGCGGCACCACCACCTGGCGGTCGAAGCGTCCCGGACGCATCAGGGCCGGGTCGAGCACGTCGGGGCGGTTGGTGGCGGCGATGACGATGATGCCCTCGTTGGCCTCGAAGCCGTCCATCTCCACCAGCAGCTGGTTGAGGGTCTGCTCACGTTCGTCGTTGCCACCGCCCATGCCGACTCCGCGGGAGCGGCCAACGGCGTCGATCTCGTCGATGAAGATGATGCAGGGCGCCTGCTTCTTGGCCTGCTCGAACATGTCACGCACACGGGAGGCGCCCACGCCGACGAACATCTCGACGAAGTCGGAGCCGGAGATCGAGAAGAACGGCACCTTGGCCTCGCCGGCAATCGACTTGGCGAGCAGCGTCTTGCCGGTGCCGGGCGGGCCCACCATCAGCACGCCGCGGGGGATGGTGCCACCCAAGCGCTGGAACTTGGTGGGGTCGCGCAGGAAGTCGACCAGCTCTTCGACCTCCTCCTTGGCCTCGTCACAGCCCGCGACATCGGCGAAGGTGGTCTTGATCTGATCCTGGGAGAGCAGCTTGGCCTTGGACTTGCCGAAGCTCATGGGGCCACCCTTGCCGGCCCCGCCACCCTGCATCTGACGCATGAAGAACATGAAGATCGCCAGGATCAGCAGGATCGGGAAGCTGGCGATCAGCAGTCGCATCCACAGGCTCTGCTGCTCGGGCTTCTTGCCCACCACGGTGACGTTGCTGGAGAGCAGGTCATCCATCAGCTTGGGATCCTCCGCCGCGGGGCGGATGGTCTGGAACTGGGAGCCATCGGTACGCTCGCCATTGATGGTATAGCCATCGATGGTGACGCTGCGCACCTGCTGGTTCTGCACCTGCTGGACGAACTGGGAGTAGTTCATCGTCTGGGGTGAGCTGTCGACACTGAAGTTGTTGAACACCGTCAGCAGCACCGCCGCGATGACCAACCACAGGATCAGGTTCTTCGCCATATCGTTCAAGGGACTACCCTCAATATCTGAAATCTATCGGCCGCAAGGACCTGGCACGTTGGACACTACATGAGCCGGCCGCGTTCGGCCACCGCTGCTATGCGGTCATTCGCGACGGCATAAGCGGTCATTCGTAACAGGCACTGTGACACACATTATTCTGCTTTGTCCGCCAATCACCCCGTTAGGCCAGGGCTATCACGGCGCCACAACCTCTCGGGTCAACCGCGAAAGCCCTGCGCCAGCAGATAGACCTCGCGGGAGCGCGCCCGCGAGGCGCCGGGCTTGCGGGTCACCACCCGCGTGAAGGCGCCACGCAGCGCCTTCAGGTATTCATCGAAGCCCTCGCCCTGGAACACCTTGGCCAGGAAGGTGCCGCCGGGGCGCAGGGTCTGGCCGGCCAGGTCCAGCGCCAGCTCCACCAGATACATCGCCTGGGGCTGGTCGATGGCGGCCATGCCACTCATGTTGGGTGCCATGTCGGACATCACCAGGTCGACCGGGCGCTCGCCCAGCGTCGCAAGGATCGCCTCGAGAATCTCCTCCTCGGTAAAGTCTCCCTGGATAAAGTCGACCCCGGCCAGGGCATCCATCTCAAGGATATCGGAGGCGATCACCACCCCCTCGGGCCCCACTTTCTCGGCGGCCACCTGGCTCCAGCCACCGGGGGCCGCCCCCAGGTCGATCACGGTCATGCCCGGAACGAAGAGACGGTCCTTCTCGTCGAGCTCGAGCAGCTTGTAGCTGGCCCGCGAGCGATACCCCTCCAGCTTGGAGCGCTGCACATACTGATCATCGAAGTGCTCCTTCAACCAGCCCTTGCTGGTCTTGCTTGCGGAGTGCTTGCCAGAGGCGGGGGATGAGGTGCGGGAACGGGCCACGGCATCACCTAGGACGTAACGGGATAAGACTTGGCGCGGAGCGAAAAACGGTACTGGAGCGCCGAGGAATGGCCGGCTGAAACGGCGCTGTTGCCGAAGACGTTTTCGGCGTGACGATTTGCGCGTAACACAGTTGCGCATGCCACAGTTGCGCGTACCATAGCTGGTTGCGCGCAACCGAGAAGATGCAAGATACCATGAGCTTGTCACAGGCACAAAAGAAAGCATTTCGCAGCATCGGCCACCACCTCAACCCGGTGGTGATGATCTCCGAGAACGGCATCTCCGAGGGAGTGCTGGCGGAGCTCGACCGAGCCCTCAACGACCACGAGTTGATCAAGGTGAAGTTCGCCCTGCCGGAGCGCGAGGAGCGAGAAGCCATGCTCGAGGAGCTGGTCGCGGCCAGCCGCGCCGAGCTGATCCACAATATCGGCAAGATGGCGCTGCTTTATCGCGCCAACCCCAAGGCCAATCCGAAGCTCTCCAACGTCCAGCGCTACGCGGACCACCACGGGCGGCGCTGACGCGCTTCGCGCGAGCTGTAAGCCATAAGCTTTAAGCTGTAAGAAAACACCCCCCCAAGGCTGAACTGACCCCCAATTGTTGGACGGTTCGTTCAGCCGGCGCCCAAGGCCTGAGTCCTGTACTGTACGGGGCTCAG
>NZ_CANMVL010000020.1 GCF_947501415.1 uncultured Halomonas sp.
TGAACCGTACCGGCTTTCTCGGAGACCCGTTGGTTTGAGTCAGGCCACCTTCTTGGCTTGACTCTGTTGCTCATAGTACAGCGCTTCTCGCTCGGCCGGCGGCATGTTGCCGATCGGCTCCAGGAGTCGTCGATGGTTGAACCAGTCCACCCATTCCAGGGTGGCGAACTCAACGGCTTCCAGGTGCCGCCATGGCCCGCTTCGGCGAATCACCTCCGTCTTGAACAACCCTATCACCGTCTCGGCCAGCGCGTTGTCATATGAGTCGCCGACACTCCCGACAGACGGGGCGATGCCGGCGTCCTCCAAGCGCTCTGTGTATCGAATCGAGACATATTGAACGCCCCTATCGCTATGGTGGATCAAGTCGCTGCCAGGTCGCTGAGGACGTTCATGAAGCGCCTGCTCCAGAGCATCCAGCACCATATCGGTGCGGGGTGAGCGGGAGACTCGCCAGCCGATGATCCGGCGAGCAAAGGCGTCGATGACGAAGGCGACATAGACAAAGCCCTGCCAGGTCGCGACATACGTAAAATCCGACACCCACAGTATGTTTGGCTGAGCCGGCTGAAACTGCCGCCGCACCAGGTCCGCTGGAGAGGCCTTGTTGGGATCGGGCACGGTCGTACGGACCGGCCTGCCTCTCACCACGCCTCGCAGCCCCATCCGGCGCATCAGGCGCTCGACGGTGCAACGAGCGGTGGGGATCGCTTCTCGATGCAATTGGCGCCAGACCTTGCGGATGCCGTAGACACCGAAGTTCTCGTCCCAGACACGCTGGATCTCGGCACTCAGCCAGCGATCACGCTGGATGCGGGGTGGCGCGCGATCAGGCTGGGCGTCACGGGCCTTGTGCTCATAATAGGTCGACGGGGCAATCGGCAGGACACGGCAGATCGGCTCGACCCCGTACGACTCCCGGTGATCATCGATGAACTCGATCATCACTTGCCGCGGCGGTCGAGCTCCGCCTGGGCAAAATACGCGGAGGCCTTGCGGAGAATCTCGTTGGCCTGCTTTAACTCGCGGTTCTCGCGCTCCAGGGCCTTGATCCGCTCGCGTTCAGTCGTGGTCGCGCCTTCCCGACGTCCAGCATCACGTTCGGCCTGACGGACCCAACTACGCAGCGTCTCCGGTGTGCAGCCGATCTTGGGGGCAATGGCGCCGATGGCCGCCCATTGGGAGGGGTAGTCAGCCTCGTGGTCGAAGACCATACGGACGGCCCGCTGACGGACCTCAGGTGCATATCGCTTGGAAGTGTTCATGGCTCCATCCTCTCAAGGTTTGGAGCCTCCGGGAATCCCGGTACGGTTCA
>NZ_CANMVL010000021.1 GCF_947501415.1 uncultured Halomonas sp.
TGGGCTGAACCCCAGCCATACGCCTTACGCTGTAAGCCGTAGGAGCGCGACTTATCGCGCGAGAAGCCCCGCCAGGCTATTAGCCTGGCGGGGCTTTGTCGTTTTCTGACGCTTCGCGTAGAGGCGATTTCTCGCGTGATGGTTTCAATCGCCGGATAAATCCGGCTCCTACCATATCGGTGCCGCCTCTACCCATGTAGGAGCGCGATTTATCGCGCGATTGCAGCAGCTATATTGATCGCCCGATAAATCGGGCTCCTACGTCTGCTCCCGGCGCAGCCGGATCAGCGCAGGCTGATGATCCGCCAGCCACGGGCCTCGGCGGCTTCACGCAGGGTGTCGTCGGGGTCGACGGCCACCGGGTACTCGACGATCTCCAGCAGCGGCAGGTCATTGTGAGAGTCGCTGTAGAACCAGGCCTCGTCGAGGGTCAGGTCCTTGTCGCTCAGCCACTCATCCAGACGCTTTACTTTGCCCTCGCGATAGCTGGGCGTGCCCCTCACCTTGCCGGTGTAGTGCCCGTCGAGGATCTCGGGGTCCACCGCGATCAGGTCATCGACCCCCAGGCGCTCGGCGATGGGGCCGGTGATAAAGCGGTTGGTGGCGGTGATGATTAGCAGGGTGTCGCCCTTGGAGCGGTGGCGGGCCAGCAGCTCCTCCCCCTTGGGCAGGATGTTTGGCTCGATCTTGCTGGCCATGAACTGCTGATGCCAGGCGGCGAGCTGCTCCGGGCTGTTCTCGGCCAGGGGCCTGAGCGCCACCTCGAGAAATGCCTGGATATCCAGGGTGCCGGCCTCGTAATCGGCCATGAAGCGGTCGTTGGCCTCGCGGTAGGCCACTGGGTCGACGGCGCCCTGCTCGAGCAGGAACTCGCCCCAGGCATGATCGCTGTCGATCGACAGCAGAGTGTTGTCCAGGTCGAAGATGGCCAGACTCACAGAGACTCTCCAGGGTTGCTGACGGGATGGGTGGAAAGCCGGCGATTATGGCAGATGCCGTGTTTCGCTGCATCTTGCGGCGGAAGGCGTATTGATGCGCTTCACGGCCTTGTGGAAGAATGGCTGCAATACTGGTTTCAACAAGGTGAAGTCCGTGATCGACGCTGACGGCTTTCGCCCCAACGTTGGCATCATCATAGCCAACGACCAGGGGCAGCTGCTTTGGGCGCGTCGTGTAGGGCAGAATGCGTGGCAGTTCCCCCAGGGAGGCATCAAGTCTGACGAGACACCCAAACAGGCGCTATTTCGAGAGCTCCATGAGGAGATCGGCCTGACGGCTGAAGACGTCGAGATTCTTGCCTGCACCCGGGGTTGGCTACGTTATCGCCTGCCGCGACGCATGATTCGCACGCATTCCAGGCCGGTGTGTATCGGCCAGAAACAGAAGTGGTTCCTGCTCCGGATCCGCTGTCAGGAGAGCCAGATCTGCATGGATCTCTCCGAGAAGCCGGAGTTCGACGGCTGGCGCTGGGTCAGCTACTGGCACCCGCTGGCCCAGGTGGTGCCCTTCAAGCGAGAGGTATACCGCCGTGCCCTGAAGGAGCTTTCGCCGCGGGCCCAGCGCCTGGCGCTGGGCCATGGTTAGACCATCTGGAGGGCTGAGCCCCGATCGCAACACACGATAACAGCGCCATACGACAGCGCTAACCAACAACAGGGGTACCCACTCGACATGCTCGAGGTCTTGCGCCGCATCATCCAGGAAGTCAACGGGGCCCGCAGCCTGGAGGCGGCGCTCTCTACCATGGTGCGGCGCATACGCAAGGCGATGAAGACCGATGTCTGTTCCTTCTATCTCTTCGATGAAGAGATAGATCGCCTGGTGCTGATGGAGACCATCGGGCTGCGCAGCCAGGCGGTGGGGCAGGTGAGCCTGCCCGTCGGCGAGGGCCTGGTGGGGCTGGTGGCCATGCGGGAGGAGCCCCTCAACCTCGAGGATGCCCAGGCGCATCCGCAATTTCGCTACTTCGAATCTACCGGCGAGGAACGCTATTCCAGTTTCCTCGGCGTGCCCATCATCCACCAGCGCCGCATGCTAGGCGTGCTGGTGGTGCAGCAGGCCGAGAAACGTCGTTACGGCGAGGAGGATGAGGCGTTTCTGGTGACCATGGCCGCCCAGCTGGGCGGCGTGCTGGCCCATGCCCTGGTCACTGGCAACCTGACCCGGCCTGGCCTGCAGGGGCAGGTGCAGTTCAAGGGCGTGGCCGCCTCGCCGGGCATGGCGATCGGCGAGGCGGTGGTGATCGCGGCGCCCGCCGACCTCGACAGCGTACCCGACCTGATCCCGACCGACGTCGAGTACGAGATCAACCGCCTCAAGGAGGCGATCGGTGGCGTGCGCGAGGAGATTCGCTCCGCCGGGGCTCGCCTGGCCAGTCGCATCTCGGCCCAGGAACTGGCGCTGTTCGAGGTCTACCAGCAGATGCTCAGCGAGGCCGCGCTCTCCCAGGAGGTGGAGAAGCGCATTCGCGAGGGCCAGTGGGCCCCGGGTGCCCTGGCCGATGTGGTCAAGCGGCACGTGCAGTACCTGGAGCGGGTCGATGACGACTACCTGCGCGAGCGTGCGGCGGATGTGCGCGATCTGGGGCGGCGGGTGCTGGCCCACCTGCAGGAGGAGAGCCCCCAGACCCCCAATGTCTATCCCGAGCGCACCATCCTGGTGGGGGATGAGTTGAGCGTGGCGCTGCTCGGCGAGGTGCCGCGCGACAAGCTGGCCGGCCTGGTCTCGGTGCGTGGTTCAAGCACCTCGCATGTAGCGATCCTGGCGCGTGCCATGGGCATTCCCACCGTGCTGGGCATGGTCGATCTGCCGCTGCCGCGACTCTCCGGTGAGCAGCTGATCCTCGATGGTCACCGTGGGCGGCTCTACATGCGCCCCGGTGCCGACCTGCTGACCCACTACGAGGGCATGATTAGCGAAGAGGCGGCGCTGGCCGAGGTGCTCGAGCACGAGCAGCACCTGCCCAGCTGTACCCCGGATGGCCACACCATGCCGTTGATGGTCAACACCGGCCTGGCGGTGGACGCGGTGGCCTCGCTCAAACCGCGTATCAGCGGGGTGGGGCTTTATCGCACCGAGGTGCCCTTCATGGTCACCGAGCGCTTCCCTGGCGAGCTGGAGCAGACACGCCTCTATCGCGACCAGCTCGAGAGCTTTGCCCCCCTGCCGGTGGTCATGCGCACCTTGGATATCGGTGGCGACAAGGACCTGCCCTACTTTCCCATCGAGGAGGCCAACCCCTTCCTCGGCTGGCGGGGAATCCGCGTCACGCTCGATCACCCCGAGGTGCTGATGGTCCAGCTGCGCGCCATGTTGCGCGCCTCCCAGGGGCTCGACAACCTGCAGATACTGCTGCCCATGATCACCAATGTCGACGAGGTCGACACCGCCCAGCGTCTGATCAAACGCGCCATCGTCGAATTGAGCGAGGAGGGCGTGGTGGTGCCACAGCCCAGGGTGGGGGTGATGATCGAGGTGCCGGCTACGCTCTACCAGCTCGATGCCCTGGCCGCGCGGGCCGATTTCTTCTCGGTCGGCAGCAACGACCTGACCCAGTACCTGCTGGCGGTGGATCGCAACAACCCACGGGTCGCCGACCTCTATGACGCCTGCCATCCCGCGGTGCTCTCCGCCATGTCTCTGCTGGCCAGCGAGTCTCGTCGGCTCGAGATGCCGGTCTCGGTGTGCGGTGAACTGGCTGGTGATCCTGCCGGCGCGATCCTGCTGATGGGCATGGGCTTCGGCGCACTCTCCATGAACGCCCCCAGCCTGCCGAGGGTACGCGCCGCCATCCGTCGGGTACCGCTGAAGGATGCCCAGGAGCTTGTCGACCAGACCCTGCGCCTCGATAGCCCCGACGAGGTGCGCCGTCATCTCAATCAACGCATTGGCGAATGGGAGCTCTCCCACCTGATGCCGCCCCGGGACTAACCGCGGAGCCGTGGGTCGTAGGCGCGCGATTTATCGCGGATTAGCCACCCTTGTAGGAGCGCGATTTATCGCGCGATAGCCGTGGCTGAAGTTCTCGCCGGATAAACCCGGCTCCTACGACGGGATATGGCACCATTCTCGTAGGCGCGCGATTTATCGGTGGTCCGACATTTCGGCGATCAAAAAGGTTTCCCCATCCGCCACGCCCCCTGGCCCGAAGCGCCTCTCCCCGATCTCCATGCGCCCGCTGGTGTGCCAGTTGAGCCAGGTCATGGCTCGGGTGCCGTACTCCTCGCCGATGATAAAGGGGGAAGAGAGGGTGCGTTCCAGTTCGAGCCCCACACCGGTATCCGGCAGGGCGTGGTCATCGGCGGGGCGCGAGTCGGCCATTGCCACCAGAGCATCATCGGGCCAACGTCCATGCCGAAGGGCGTGGCCGAGCCCCCGGCGGGCCTCGATCAGCTTCGGCCAGGGGGTGTTAAGGGCGGCATTGGAGAGGCCGTGAAGGCCGGGCGGGACCTCGCGCAGCCAGGCCCTTTCGAGGCCGCGGTGCAGGTGCCACAGCCGTTCGCCATCGCCGGCCAGCAGATTGAAGCCGGCATAGCGCAGCGCCTCGCCATGCTCCAGGTGTGCCAGCCAGTCGCCGAGCTCGGGCTGGGTCAAGGCGTCATGGACCAGGCCGCCGCGACTCGGCGCTCCGTCGGGCACTCTCAGGCGAGGGTCGCGCACATTGGTGACCGCGGCGAAGCGCCCTCGGCGGTTAACCGCCAGCCAGGTGCCGCCGGCTTCCAGGTCGCGTCCGCCGACAATATCGGGGGCGTCGTCCCAGGCTGCCAGTGGGGCGGCGGGGCGGGCGTGGAACTCATCGCGGTTGGCGACCAGGCGTAGTGGCCAGGCGTCGCCCGGGCGATGGTCGAAGGCAATCAGGCACATGCGGCCAGCTTAGCGGCTCGGCACCGGGCGGGGAACCCCGCGATGACAGCGGCAACTGGCCGGCGTACACTCAGCCCCCACCCCGATAACGGCAAACAGGACGCATGCGAGACGAGCCACGCGGCGCTTGGCGCCCTTCACCCCTTATCATGGCGGCACTACTGCTCCAGCTGGCCCTGCTGGTCGTCGGTATCGTCCTGCTGCTGTATGCCGGTGGTGGGGCCTCGGCCTGGCTGATGGCCCTGCTACTGGGGTCGAGCCTCAATCTGCTACTGGTGGTGCTGCAGCCGTGTCGTTGGGCTCGGGATCAGCTGAAAACCCCAGACGAACTGTTAGCCAAGCGGCCAGATGCACACGCCGTAAAGCCGGAGACCGTTGCCGAGCCCACGGCGACGGAGGCTCGGCTTCGCCGCCAGGTGCGTGATCTCCAGGATGATCTCGCCCACCGCAAGCAGAGGCTTTCCCGGCTGATGGCGTGGCGCGAGCGGACTCGCGAGTCATCGCGGCTGAAATCCGACTATCTGAGCCTGATGGGGCGCGAGCTGCGGCGTCTGCGCCTGCGGCTCGACGAACTCGCCAGCGAGCACTCATCAAACCCTGATGCCGAGGCCTCCATGGTCGATGAGTTGCGCGAGCGTCTTGCCGGAATGAATGAGTTGCTCGAAGGGGTGGCCGGGGAGGAGGGCGGTTCGTCCTCGACGCGGCCGACCGCTCGCCAGGGGCGGGTATTGATCGTCGATGATGGCCCGGTCAACCTGATGCTGGCTCAGCAGGTACTGGAGCGAGAGGGGCTCAGGGTCACCGCGGTCACCTCGGGGAGCGAGGCCCTCGCGCTTCAGGCGCAGGAACACTTCGACCTGGTGCTGATGGATATTTTTATGGAGGACATGGACGGCATGGAGACGAGCCGCCGCTGGCGCGAGCAGGAGCGAGCCGGACACGTGGCAAATGGCAGTGTGCTGGTCGCGTTGACCGCCAACGTTCGCGACGATGATCGCCGGCGCTTCATCGAGGCGGGACTGGATGACGTTCTGGCCAAGCCCTATCGCCCCCAGGAACTGGTCGAGCGGGTCACTCGCTGGCTGCCGGAGCACCTCGCGGAGCCAGAGGCATGAGCACATTATTGCTGGTCTTCGTCGGCTATCTGGCGCTGGGCGCCGTCGCCGGGACTCTGGCCGGGCTGTTCGGGGTCGGGGGAGGGCTGATCATCGTGCCGGCCCTGGTCGTGGCGTTTGGCGTTCAAGGAGTGTCACCTGAGGTCACCATGCACCTGGCGGTGGGCACATCGCTTGCTACCATCGTGGTGACCGGCGCCTCCTCGGCCTGGGGACACTACCATCGCGGCAGCATCCACCAGCAGTGGTTTCTGGCCCTGCTGCCCGGGCTGCTGCTGGGAGCCATTGCCGGCGTATTCGTCGCCGACGGCCTCTCCGCGGGCAGCCTGGGCACCCTGTTCGGGGTGTTCGTGCTGGTGATGGCGGCGCGCATGGCGCTCTCGCGCGGCCCCCGCCCCGGCAGTGTGGCACCGGGTCGGGCGACCATGGCCGCCGCCGGTGGGGTGATCGGTGGTATCTCCGCGCTGTTCGGCATCGGCGGTGGCACCCTCTGCGTGCCCTGGCTGACGCGCTGTGGTGCACCGTTGACCCAGGCAGTGGGCACTTCGGCCGCCTGTGGCATCCCGATTGCCCTGTTTGGCGCGGCTACCTTTTCGGTGCTCGGCTGGGGCAATGCCCTGCTTCCCGCGGGTGCCACCGGCTTCGTGATGTGGCCGGCCCTGCTGGGCATCGCGCTCGCCAGCGTACCCTGCGCACGCCTCGGTGTGCGGCTGGCCCACCGTCTGCCTGCCCGAGTACTGCGCCTGGCCTTCGCCGCCCTGCTGGCCTCGGTCGGCCTGACCTTCGTTTTATAGCGATTCGGCTTCGCCGAAAGCGGTAAGCCATACGCTTTACGCTATACGAAAAAACCTTGCCGAGAGTTTAGGTGGCAGTAATCTTGGCTTACGGCTTACGTCTCCCAGTGTTTAAGGATTTCCATGCTTTCCTACCCTGATATCAATCCCGTGGCGATCTCCCTTGGCCCCTTCCAGGTGCACTGGTATGGCCTGATGTATGTGGTCGGCTTCGTCGCCGCCTGGTTCCTTGGACGCCGCCGCGCCGCGCGAATCGGCCTGAGCCCGGACGATATCGGTGACCTGATCTTCTACGCTGCCCTGGGCGTGGTGCTGGGTGGCCGACTGGGCTATGCACTCTTCTACGGCCTCGGCCAGTGGCTCGCCGACCCCTTGTGGATCGTGCGAGTGTGGGATGGCGGCATGAGCTTCCATGGCGGCCTGCTCGGTGTATTGGTGGCCATGTGGTGGTTTGCCAGGAAGAAGCGCCTGGCTTTCTTCACCCTGACCGACTTCGTGGCACCGCTGGTGCCCATCGGCCTGGGGGCAGGGCGCATCGGCAACTTCATCAACCGCGAACTGCCCGGCCGGGTGACCGAGATGCCCTGGGGCATGCCATTCCCCGGGCTGGGTGCCGAGCCGCGCCACCCCTCGTCGCTCTATGAGGCGGCCCTCGAGGGCGCGGTACTGTTTATCGTGCTGTGGTTTGTTACCGCCACGCCGCGCCGCCGTGGCCTGGCCTCGGGGCTGTTCCTCACGCTCTACGGCGCCTTCCGCTTCCTGGTGGAGTTCTACCGCCTGCCGGACGCCCATATCGGCTACCTGGCCTTCGGCTGGTTCACCATGGGCATGCTGCTGACGCTGCCGATGATCGCCGGTGGGTTGGCACTGATCGCCTGGTCGCGCCGCCAGCCGGTGGATGCCAAGGTAGCGTAGGAGCGCGATTTATCGCCCGGTGAGTCGGGCTCCTACAGAATGGTTGCAAGCCACCGATCTCGTAGGAGCGCGATTTATCGCGCGATACCTGGCCTCCCATCGCCACCGTTGGACGTGTAGAATCCGCCTTCCAGCCACCCGCCCCGACGATACCGTGACCGACGATACTCAGCCCGCTCTCGAACAGCCCTATCTCGACCTGATGCGCCAGGTGCTCGACCATGGTGTGGAGCGCGACGATCGCACCGGGGTAGGGACCCGTTCGATCTTCGGCCACCAGATGCGCTTCGACCTGGCCCGAGGCTTTCCGCTGCTGACCACCAAGAAGCTTCACACTCGCTCGATCTTCCACGAGCTGCTCTGGTTTCTGGCCGGCGATACCAATATCGGCTACCTCAAGGAGCATGGTGTTCGTATCTGGGACGAGTGGGCCGACGACAACGGCGACCTGGGGCCGATCTATGGCTACCAGTGGCGCAGCTGGCCGGACCCCCGCGGTGGCCACGTCGACCAGATCGCGGGCCTGCTGGAGCAGTTGCGGGTCAATCCCCGCTCGCGGCGCCTGATCGTCTCCGCCTGGAACCCCGCCCAGGTCGAGGAGATGCAGCTGCCCCCCTGCCACTGCCTGTTCCAGTTCTACGTGGCCGAGGGGCGGCTCTCCTGCCAGCTCTACCAGCGCAGCGCCGATATCTTCCTGGGCGTGCCCTTCAATATCGCCAGCTACGCGCTGCTGACCCAGATGATCGCCCAGGTGGCGGGGCTGGCGCCCGGCGAGTTTATCCACACCCTGGGCGACGCTCACCTCTACCTGAATCATCTGGAGCAGGCCGAGGAGCAGCTGTCGCGCACGCCGCGCCCGGCGCCCCGGCTGGTGCTCGACCCAGGCGTCAATGATCTCTTCGATTTTGGCATCGAGCATATCGCCATCGAGGGCTACGACCCCCACCCGCATATCAAGGCGGAGGTTGCCGTATGAGCCAGGACGAGCAAATGAGCAACGAGGTGTTTATGGATGACACCCTGGTGCCCATCGCCATGATCTCCGCCATGGATCGCAACCGGGTGATCGGGGTCGACAACGCGCTACCCTGGTACCTGCCCGAGGACCTCAAGTTTTTCAAGCGCATGACCCAGGCCAAGCCGCTGGTGATGGGTCGCAAGACCTTCCAGTCCATCGGCCGGCCGCTGCCCGGGCGGCTGAATATCGTGGTGACTCGTGACGAGAGCTTTCAGCATGACGGCATCCGCGTCTGCCACGATATCGCCTCGGCGCTGACTCTGGCTGACCAGCAGGCGACCATCGATGGGGTGGAGGAGATCATGGTGATGGGGGGCGCCGAGATCTATGCCCAGGCGTTGCACCACGCCAGCCGCCTCTACCTGACCGAAGTGGATATCGAGGTGGAGGGCGATGCCCGCTTCCCCGAGATCGATTCTGACGAATGGGTGGAGGTCCAGCGGGTGGCCGGTAGCCCCGCCGAAGGGCAGCCCGCCTACGACTTCGTCGAGTACCGTCGTCGCGAAGATCAGCACCGGGAGAGCGTCGGCGCCTGACGACATTTGTCATGGGCGCGCATCTGGCACAGACTTGATGACACCGCCTGTATCTCAGAGTCTGTGGAAGGAGAACGGTTTGGCCGAGCAACGCGTACACTCGCTGCTGGATGCCCTGGAGGGGCGCACCCGATTGCTGCTGGAGCGCCTGGCCCATGAGCGCGGGGCACGCCGCCACGCCGAGAGCGTACAGGGTGAGCTGAGCCAGCGGCTCGGCGAGCTGGAGCACCGCCTGGCCGAGACTCAAGCCGCCCACCGGGAACTCGCCGAAGTGCATCGTGAACTGGAAGAGGCGCACCGCACGCTGGAGGAGGGCCGTCGCAAGCTTGAGGAGCAGTGCCGTGAGCTGGAGGAGGAGTGCCGTGAGCTCGACGAGCAGAACAGCGAGCTGGAGGCCCATAACCGCCATCTTCATGAGCGCCTGACCAGCGGCCAGCCCACCGAGGGCGGCTTTCGCCCCGGGCGCCGCTCCCAGGGCCTCTCCGCGCTGATCGGCCACCGCCCGGCGCCTGCCACCGAGCCATCCCCTACGGCGCCTTCCGCAGCTGAAGAAGTTGCAGACCTCTCATCGGCTGCCGCGAAACCAGCCACCCCCGCCGAGGAATCCCGGCCTGTTGGCGATCAGGTCCCTGCCATCGATTCCGTTGCCGCAATCGACTCTGCCGCAGGGGAAAACGCCGAAGCCCCCCAGGCCGATAACGACCCAGAGGGTGGGCGCAAGGCGAGTGCTGATATCACCGAGGCGTCATCCGGCCACCCCTCGCCTGTCAACCCTGAGCCCGCCCATGAGCCACAGGGCAAGCGTCAGGACGCCTTGCCCATTGATGAGCCGCCATCTCCCCAGGCCCTGCTCGGCGAGTGGTACGCGCGCTATCCCAACGCCTTCTTCAAGGGGCATACCCGCCCCTTGATGGTCGGTATCCACGAGGTGCTGGCCAGTCGTGAGCCCTGGCCCGAGAAGCTGGTGCGGCGCGCCCTGGCCTGCTACGTCAATCTGCCGCGTTATCTCAAGGCGATGCGTATGGGCGCCGAGCGCATCGATCTCGACGGCCGCCCCGCCGGCAAGGTGGATGCCCAGGCCGCCGATTACGCTCATCGCAAGCTCGACCACCTGCAGGGCGATAAGCGGAGCGGGAAAGGGCGCAACCACCAGGATCGGCAGCACCAGGGCCGTGGCAAGACAGCCAAGGGGGCCATTCAGACGAAGGGCAAGCCAAAGGCTGAGAGCAGGGGCGGCGTAAAGGGCGGCGCAGCAAAAGGGCGTGTCGATGCTCCCGATTCGGCGTCTCACCAGCCCGATGCCGCGGCCGCGCCGGCTACCATGGAGGAGAAGCTCTCGGCCCTCTTGGCCAAGCACAATGGCCGCTGAAGCCTTCTTAAGTCTATGATTTTGTTGTCCTTGTATCTTTAGGTGCCAACGGTATGTCGCGTTGGTAGCCGTTGACTTGTGTTCGTCATATCGGCAAGGCATTATGCAGCAACCGCCGTGAGGCGCGTGTTTGCGTAGTTGCAGTAAAGTTCCGTGTTGTGAGGGCAGAAAATAGGAAAACAGTGTTTTTTTCTTCTTGCGTTCCCTCATGACCCGGTATAAGGTTGCTCCTGCGAGCATTGGAATATAACTAAGGCTTTGCCGAAGTGAGGCTCGCACCGGCACCCTTCGCGAAGAAGGTTAGCCGAGACGAGCCGGCGCAGACCGGCCAGGCCTGCCGAATCGCCCGAGAGCGGTCGGCAACAAACGATCGAAACAGACTGCTAGTCAAAGGAACATCATCATGATGAAGAAGACACTGTTAGCGACTGCTATTGCCGGCGCCATGGTTGCCACCGGCGCCCAGGCCGCCACCGTTTACAACCAGGACGGCACCAAGCTGGACCTGTACGGCAACCTGCAAATTGCTTATGCGTCCGTTGAGAAAGCTCAGCGTAACGACAATGGCGAGATTGTGGGTGCGGATAGCGCCGATGAGATCCTCGATAATGGCTCTACCCTTGGCTTCTCCGGTGAGCATATGATCAGCCGTGGCCTGTCCGGCTACTTCAAGTATGAGTTTGAAGGTGAAGCAGACGAAGCCAAGACCGCTGGCGGTCTAAATAAAGGTGACCAGGCCTATATGGGTCTGAAGGGTAACTTTGGTGATGTTCGCCTGGGTTCCTGGGATCCGCTGATCGACGACTGGATCCAGGATCCGATCACCAATAACGAGTTCTTCGACGTCTCTGACTCCAGCTACACTCGTGACCTGGATGCGGTCAGCATCGTTGGTATTGAGAACCGTGAAGGCAACAAGCTGCAGTACCTGTCACCTTCTCTCAGTGGTTTCCAGTTTGCCATCGGCACCCAGTACGAGGGTGATGCTGAGGACGAGAACTTCTCCGGTTCTAGCAACGCCTCGGCTTTCGGTGGTGTGAAGTACACCGCCGGCGACTTCTCCATCGCGGCTGCCTACGACAACCTCGATAACAACGATGGCACTTATTCTGGCGTCGACGTCGATGCTGGCGATCAGTACGGTATTACTGCCCAGTACACTATCGACACCCTGCGTGTTGCTGCCAAGGTAGAGCGTTTCGAGTCGGACAACGAGTTCAGCGAAGACGCTAACTTCTATGCTCTGGGTGCCCGTTACGGCTACGGCATGGGCGACATCTACGGCGCCTATCAGTACATCGATGTGGGTGGTGACACCTTCCGTAATGTCGTCGGCGATGTCATCAAAGGTGATGCTGAAACCAGCGAGACCTTTAACGAAGTCGTAATTGGTGCCACCTATAACGTCTCCGATGCCATGTATACCTTTATCGAAGGTGCCTGGTACGATCGTGAGAAAGATGCAAGCGACGGCGTTGCCGTTGGTGCCGTCTACCTGTTCTAATCCATTCGGTCGCAGGGCCTGACCCTGCCCCGATGGGTTTCGACATCGAAAGCCGATCCTCCGGGGTCGGCTTTTTTTATTACCGGCATGACCAAGCGAGGTTCCATGAACAAGCCTATCGTGACCGCCGGCCTGCTAAGCCTGGGGCTCGCCCTGGCCGGCTCCCAGGCACTGGCCAGCGAAATGCAGGATCGTTTCCGCGAGTCGGGCAAGCAGCTCGACCTGACCGGCTTCCTGCAGGCCGATAATGATGCCCGTAGCCGCAGCTTCCTCTACGGAGGCGTGCAGGAGCACGACTTCACCGTCAAGGAGGCCGGCACCTACCGCTTCGATAGCCAGGTGCCGGCTGGGGAGTCCGAGGAGTATCGCATCGAGGCGCGGTTGCTGGACAGGCAGGGGAATGTCCTGGCCCGCAGTGAGGCGCTTGGGCAGAATGGCGGCCTGAGCTTCGAGCAGCGCCTGGCGCCCGGCGACTATGTGCTGCAGGTGCAGGGCAACAAGTTCGGCACGGTGCGCCGCGGCGGCAACAGCTTCTCGGTGAGTGTCTCGGGCGTGGACGTCGAGGAGGGAATCTCCGCCGGCGAGGGGATCGCCTTTACCGGCACCAGCCGTGAGGGCGGTCGTAACGCCTTCGTGCGCCGTTCGGATGTGGTGGCCGCCATTGCCGCGCCCGCGGCCAGCGATTCTGTCCAGGCGTCTCAGTCCGCCCGGGCTGGGGCTCAATCATCGAGTGTAGAGCCGAGGGCAGAAGCAGCGGGTCGTCAGGCAGCCACCGTTGAGAGCGGCGCTTCCGTTGCCTCAGAGTCGAAGCCTGACAAGGGCTTCGAGCGGATCGTCACCGACGTCAAGATCCGCGCCCGTGGTGAGGTGCTGAGCTTCGAGGTGCTGGAAGCGGGCACCGTGGCCATCGCCACCTCCACCTTCCCCGGTAACGAAGGCACCTACCGCATCGAGGCCGAGGTGGTGGACGAGCAAGGGCGCGTGGTGGCAAGCGACGCCGGAGAGGGCTTCGATGGTGACATCGATCTGCGCACCGAGCTGCAGCCAGGCCGCTACACCATTCGCGTAAGAGGGCAGAAGTTCGGCTCGGCGATGAGCGGCGTCAATAACTACGAGCTCGAGGTGCGACAGCTGGATCGTCGCTGACAGCGCTATCTGTGTGGCTAACGAAAAAAGCCCCGACCAAGGTCGGGGCTGAAGGATCGATTAGTGCTGCTTGTACTATCAGTTGTTTCTGCATGACGGGGCGCTACCCGTCATTGGTCGGCTTGTTAGAAGCTGTACATCACCATGCCCTGGATACGAGTGGCGTCACCGTCGTCGCCACCCTTGGTCTCACGGCTGGCCCAGGCGGCCTCGATGCCATATTTGATACGCTCGGCCGGCGACCAGATATAGTTCAGATAAGCGGTCTCGAAGGTGTCATCCCCGTCCACTTCCTCATCGTCGAGATCGACGGTGGAGACGTTATAGGAGGCGTTGATGGCACCCGGGCCGGCCTTGATGCTGGCGCCAATGGTGCCGCCGGTGCTCTCCAGTGTTTCAAGATCACCGTTGTCAGCCAGGTAGGCCGGAGACGTCTGCGGGCTGACGTTCATATAGCCGCCGATGCCATCACCATGGGTCACGCCGGCGCGCAGGGTAACGGCCTCGGAGACATCCATGGCCGCCTCCAAGGCGACACCCCAGCCAAAGGCGGAGTCATCGCTTACAGTGGCACCAGCATCTTCTTCCGCATCATACTCGAGCTGACGCAGTACGGCGGAGGCCGAGTACTTTAAGGGGCCGGAGGCATCGGTATAGCGGGCGATCACATCGGGCAGCTCGCTCTTGGCGGCATCCTCTGAGGTCTGGACAACATTGTTTTCGGTCTTTTCTGACCCGCCCAGGGTATCCGGGTCCTCGATGGACGCAGAGAAGTTGCCGGCGGTATAGCGCAGCTGCGGCTGACGCGCCTGGTTGCCAACCCCGGGGGGGCCGCGGAAGTCGATGGTCGGAGTGCCTGCCACGAAGCCGTAGAAGTTGGTCCAGGTCTGGCCGGCCAGGATGCCGTCCCAGGAGCCGTAGGCATGACGCAGACGGAAGTTGTTGTTTTTGCCGTAGAAATCACCCTCGATACGGGTGACCAGGTCGCTGCCGGAGATCGGGGTCGTGGTCTGGAAGCCGATACGGCTCTGGTAGGCATGCATATTGAAGTGGCCATCCTGGCTCTCTTCGCCATCCAGCTTGATCTTGCTATGAGTGATGAGGTTGCCCATATCGGCATCCACATCATAGATGATATCCAGCTTGGCATAGCCGTAGACGCTGGCCTTGGTATCACCGATCTCGAAATCCACGGCGTGGGAGGCGCTCGCCACGGCCAGTGCCAGGGCGGAGGCGGTAAAGATCGAGGCCTGCTTCAGTTTATTGTGTTGGGTCACGTGCGTTGTTCCTTGAATCATTTGGCCGTGAGGGCCGGCTTTATAATGTTGTTCCTGCGGTGCAGCCAATAGTGCGAATTGGCGTTGCAGCTGACGTAAACGTCAGGACGAAATTAGCGAGACGCAGCGTTGATAACAACGCCATGGGAGTTTAAAGCGACTAAAGTCGTAGGAACTTTGCCGGCGGCTATCTCGACATCGATCACAGCGGCCCGACGGGCCTCTTGATCGGGAGGAGCAGTTCGAGGAGGTCAGCCGTGCCCTATGGGCCGAGACGCTGGGTAGCCAATGAATAAACGAGGAACGACCAGAACCGTCAGGAGCTACCGGTAGCAGGCAGGAAGTGGCGCCCCCATCAGGATTCGAACCTGAGACCTTCCCCTTAGGAGGGGGACGCTCTATCCAGCTGAGCTATGGGGGCAACACGCGGCGCATTATAGAGAAATGTGCCGCCGAGGGGAACCGGCAGCAAGGTGCCATCGTCGATAGGTGCCGTCCCGGATGGCAGCGATTCGGGGCGTTATGGAGATGAGCCGGAGGCGGCTTGCGGGTAGAATGCCGGCATCTTCGTACAAGGTCGCCCCATGACTGTCCCTTCGTCTCCGCCGCCATCGTCTCCGCTCTCCATCCATGGTGATCGCCATTTCGACGGCCTGGCCGACAAGTTTGCCGCGAGCCTCTATGGCGGCGTGCGGGGAGAGCTGCGCCTGGCGCTGCTCGACCGCCTGCTGCCGGAGATGCTCGATCTGCGCGGCCAGCCGCTGCTCGACGTGGGCGGTGGCCTGGGGCAGCTGGCCGGCTGGTTTGCCGAGCGGGGGCATCCGGTCACCCTGGCCGAGCCCTCCGCCGAGATGCTCGAACGGGCCCGCGAGGCGCTGCTGAAAACATCGGCCGAGCGCGAGATCACCTTTCTTCCGGCGCCGCTGCAGGCGCTTCCCGAGCAGGCCCCCGGCCCCTGGTCGTTGATCGCCTGCCATGCGGTGCTCGAGTGGCTGGGGGATCCGCGTGCGGCCCTGGCGACCCTGGCCGGCCTGCTGGTCCCGGGCGGGCAGCTCTCGTTGATGGTCTTCAATCGCGATGCCCTGCGCTTCTCCAATGTGGTCAAGGGTAACCTGCAGAAGGCCCTGGATGACCGCCTGGAGGGCAAGGGACTGCGTCGTCGACTGACACCGATCTCGCCGCTGACACACGCCCAGATCATGGCCTGGAGTGCCGAGCTGGGCCTTGAGGTGCGCGAGGTCGCGGGCATTCGGGTCTTCCATGACTATTTGCGCAGCCCCCCGCAGACCGATGACGACCGCGAGCGGCTGCTCGAGCTCGAGTGGCGCTACTGCCGGGTCGACCCCCACTGGCGGCTGGGCCGCTATCTGCTCTATACCCTGGTGCGCCGTGATACCCCGGTTTCACCCGCCTCTTCATCAGTCTCTTCACCAACCTCTTCATCAACCTCTTTACAAGACCAGGAGCCCCTGTGATGCATGCCGAGACACCCCGCGCCGAGAATCCGGTCTGCCAGCTGCTGGAGCGCCAGGCCGCCGACTATCGCGGTTGGTGGTGGGTGGCGCCGCCACGGGACACCTGGCTGGAGGCGGCGGGGCAGGGGATGGCGATCAGTGCCGACCTGAGCCTGCGTGAGGCGTGGCAGGCCGCCGGCGGCAGGGCACATTCCCCCTTTGCGCCCGAGCTTGCCGGTGACGAGCCCGGCCCGGCCGGGGTGGTGCTGTTCTGGCCCAAGAGTCATGCCCTGGGTGAGTGGTGGCTGCTGTGGTTGTGCGCCACGCTGCCCGAGGGCACGCCATTGCAGCTGGTGGGTGAGAACCAGGGCGGCATCAAGCGGGTGCTCAAGGTGCTGGCCGCCCTGGGGCTGGGGTGTCGCAAGCTCGACAGCGCGCGGCGCTGCTCGCTGTTCGAGAGCCGTCTCGGCCGGGTGGAGATCGACCCGGCGGCGGCCTGGACCACCTTCGATGCCGGCCTGGATGACGAGCCGTTGACCCTGGCCAGCCATCCGGGTGTATTCGGCCACGGCAAGCTCGACGATGGCACTCGGCTGCTGCTGGAGAGTTTGCCTGGAGCGCTGAGGTTCGAGGGTCGCGAGCTTCTGGATATGGGCTGTGGTGACGGCATCCTCGCCGCCTGGCTGGCACGCCAGGGAGCGCGGGTCAGTGCCGTGGATGTCAACGCCTTCTCGGTGGAGGCGACCCGGCGCAGCCTGGCAGCCAACGAGCTGGCCGGCGAGGTGCTGGAGAGCGATGTCTACTCGGCGCTGGCGGAGCGTCAGTTCGATGCCATCATCAGCAACCCGCCGTTTCATCAGGAGCGCGCCATCGATTACGGCCCCGCGGCGCGGCTGATCGGCGAGGCGCGGGCGCACCTGCGCCCCGGTGGTGCCTTGATCATCGTGGCCAACGCCTTCCTGCCCTATCCGGACCGGCTCGAGCGCGCCTTTGGCAGCTTCGAGATCCTCGCCGACGATCGTCGCTACCGGGTCTATCGCGCCATCAAGCGCTGATCAGGCGACGTGGTCGTGGTGCTGTGTGATGTCGCCTCGGCCGGCGAGCAGCCCGGCGACGGAGATGTCCTCATCGAGGGCATCCCAGTGAAGCCCCTTGCCTGAGTAGCTGATTCGAAACGCGTCGCGTTCGTCGGGAGTGGCGTGCAGCAGGCGTGGAAACCAGGCTAATGGGATACCCAGCGTTCTGCCATCGTTGAGCTCGACCCACATGGTGTAGTCATCAAAGCTGACGGTCTTGGCGGAAATGCTCATTCCAGGCCCTCTCGATATCATGACGATGCTCTTCGACCAACTGCATAAGCTGTGAGAGCTGTTTCCGATTGTAGCCAGCGCTGTTGGCGATAGCGACCTGTGGCTCCAGCCAGATCTTGGCCTCCCCATCTCCGCTTTCTGCATGAACATGGATAGGCTCGAGTGGGTTGCCTTCGTTGGAGTAGAAGAAGAACCTTATACCCTTGTAGCGGAAGATGACCGGCATGGTGGTACTCCTATGCCTGCGGGTCGCGGTAGTCGATCTCGGTGATGATGTAGGTGGTCTCGCCGCCGGGGGCGGCCACCGTGACCTCCTCGTCCAGGGGCTTGCCGAGCAGCGCCCTGGCCAGCGGCGAGTCGACGCTGATCCAGTGCTTGTCGGGGGCGATCTCGTCGTGGCCGACGATGCGGATACGCATCTCCTCGCCTTCCTCATCCTCCAGGGTGACGAAGGCGCCGAAGTAGACCTTGCCGGTATCCGCCGGCAGCCGGTCCACCACCGTCAGCTCGTCGAGCCGCTTGGTCAGGTAGCGGATGCGCGCGATGACCCGGTTCAGTTCCTTCTTGTTGTACGTATAGTCGGCGTTCTCCGAGCGGTCGCCCAGGGCCGCCGCCTCGCCCACCTTGGCGGAGAGGGCGGGGCGCTTGACCCGCGAGAGATGGTCGAGGATGCCGCGCAGCCGCTCGGCGCCCTCGGCGGTGATCAGGTGGCTCTTGGGTTCCTGGCGCGGATCCTTGGCCGGGTCGCGCCAACGGGTCATGTTGCGGCCTTTCATGGTGTACCTCGTGATTCATAGCCTGTCGATATCTGGCGGGAACATACGCCAAGCGAGTGGCGAAGGCCAAGATGGGAGCGACTGGCGAATAATTCAAACGTTCGTTACATTCGGGAGTGGGATCACAATACCAACACCCGAAGGAGAGCCGAGATGATACGACGTCGACTGCTGACAAGCGCCATGGGGCTGGGCGTTAGCCTGAGCCTGGCGGTGCTTCCTGTGGCAGCCGCCCACGCCTGGGAGGCGCGGGTGGAGGGCATCAAGAACCACTGGGAGCGCGTGGTGACCGAGCAGCCCGAGGGGGAGCGTGCCGATGGCCTCAAGGCCCTGGCCGGCCAGGTCGAGCGGCTGGTGGAGGAACACCCGAATGCGGCGGTACCGCTGGTGTGGCGGGGCATCATCGAGGCCTCCTGGGCGCGGGAGCGCAGCGGACTTGGGGCGCTCTCCAGTGCCAAGAGCGCCCGCGCTGCCCTGGAGCGGGCGGTAGAGCTCGACCCCCGGGGGCATAATGGCTCCGCCTACGTCACCCTGGGCGCGCTCTACGATCGCGTGCCGGGTGGCCTGCTGGGCTTCGGTGACAGCGAGACCGCCGAGCGCATGTTCCAGCAGGCCCTGGCCATTCGCCCCGACGGTATCGACGTCAACTTCTACTATGCCGCCTTCCTCAAGGAGGAGGGGCG
This sequence comes from uncultured Halomonas sp., assembly GCF_947501415.1. Classification (GTDB taxonomy): domain Bacteria; phylum Pseudomonadota; class Gammaproteobacteria; order Pseudomonadales; family Halomonadaceae; genus Halomonas. Next base: position 18,761 of record NZ_CANMVL010000021.1, read on the forward strand.
CCTGGGCGAGGCCCGCGAGCATGCCCGGCGCGCCGTGGAAGGGCAGGCGCGGCCGTCTCGAACGGCCTCCGACGAGGCGCTGCGCGACGAGGCCCGCGAGCTGCTGTCCAGTCTCTGAGGGCTCAGGGCTATCGCGATCGGCTGTGGCAGTCGTTGGCCAGGTATCGCGTTCAAGGTTGGCATCCCCGGTGTCGATCACGATAATGGGGCCTTTCCTGTGACCGGAGAGCGCCATGCGTGACCCTCGCGAGATCCCGGATCTGGCTGCCGCACCCTTCACCCGTGCCGATGTGGAGCTTGCCGAGCGCCGTTGCCTCCATCAGGGCTTCTTCCGCCTCGAGTCGCTGCATCTGCGCCATCGCCTGTTCCAGGGTGGCTGGAGCGAGCCCATGGTGCGCGAGGTGCACCAGCGCCACGACGCCGTGGGAGTGCTGCTCTACGACCCCGAGCGCGATGCGGTGGTGCTGGTGGAGCAGTTTCGTGCCGGTGCCATCGATGATCCCGAGTCTCCCTGGAAGCTCGAGGTCGTCGCGGGCCTGGTGGAGCGGGGCGAGAGCGTTGCCGATGTCGCGCGCCGTGAATGCCAGGAGGAGGCGGGGTGCGAGGTGGGTGAGCTGATCGAGCTGCACACCTACTATCCCAGCCCCGGCGCCTGCAACGAGCGGGTCACCCTGCTCTGTGGCCTGGTCGACAGCCGCGGCCTCGGCGGGGTGCACGGCCTGGACGAGGAGCACGAGGACATTCGCGTGCATGTGCTGTCGTTTGCGCGGGCCTGGGAACTCCTGCAGTCTGGACGACTCGACAATGCCATGTGCCTGATCGCCTTCCACTGGCTGTCCGGTGAACGGGCCTCATTGCGAGCGAGGAGGTAGCGTGCCGACGAGAAGCGCCTATGTGACCGATCTGAAGAGCCTGCAGGGCGAGTGCAGCGCCAACTATCTGCGGCTGCTGCGCCTGATGGGTGAGCTTGCACCCGGTGAGAGCCGTGAGGTGGAGCTGGTGAGCCACGGCCACCGCGTCGGCCAGCTGTGTCTCAAGCTGCAGGAGCGCGCGCCTTATACCAGCATCGTGCGGGTCACCCAGCGCGGCATCCTCGACGACTACCTCGAGACGCCTCGCATGCGTGTGCATCTCTATCATGATGCGCGCATGGCCGAGGTCACCGACTTCCAGCGCCAGCGCCACTTCCACGGCCGCTATCGCTACCCCAATGCCCAGATGCACCAGCCGGACGAGAAGCTGCAGCTCAACCGCTTCCTCGGCGAGTGGCTCGAGCACGGCCTGGCCCACGGCCACTCCCTCGACGTTCCAGCGCTGCGCTAAGCGGCTGATACCCCCCGGAGCCTGCCATGCCCCGCCTGATTCAGATCAGCGACTGCCATCTATGCGCCGACCCAAAGGCCCGCGGCCGGCGCGGGGTGCCACTGCGCCAGCTGGAGGCGGTGGTCGCGGCCGTCAACCAGGAACGCCCGGACCTGGTGCTGGTCACCGGTGACATCAGCAACGATGACAGCGCGGCCTCCTATGCGCTGGCACGGCGCACGCTGGACGCTCTCGATGCGCCCTGGGAGTGGCTGCCCGGCAATCACGATGTGCTCGCCCCCATGGCCGAGACTCGGCCACTGAACGACGAGCTGACCCTCGGCCACTGGCGACTCCTGCTGCTCGATACCCATCTGCCCGGCCAGCCCCACGGCGAGCTCGACGCGGCGGCCCTGCAGGCGCTGGAGCGTCGCCTCGTCGCCGACAGGTCGCGGCCGGTGCTGATCGCCATGCATCACCCGCCCCTGTTGGTAGGGTCCGCCTGGCTGGATGCCATCGGCCTGCGGCACAGGGAGACGTTCTGGCAGACCCTGGCTCCCCATTCACATGTCCAGGCGATTCTCTGTGGCCATATCCACCAGGCCTTCGTCGGGCGCCATGCGCTGGAGGAGGGCGAGGTCACGGTCTACGGCTGCCCCTCCACCATCGACCCCTTTCTACCGGGCAGCGATCACTTTGCCGTCGACCCGGTCGCGCGCCCCGGGTATCGCGTCATCGATCTGGAGGAGGCGTTGACCACGCGGGTCGAACGGGTCGATATCTCGATATAAGTTATAAAAAGATAGTTATTGATTCTTTTGGGTTATTATTGGCCCGGCGTTACCCTGCCAGACATCGACAATCGACAGCGTCCCTGTCTTCTTTGCCATGTCATGCGAGGTAACCGGCCATGACCCTGCTTCATGCCCCCAAGCGCACGGAGGCGCCCGCGGCGACTGCCGCGCCCGATCCACGGCGGCTTACCCACCTCAAGCAGCTCGAGGCGGAGTCGATCCATATCATCCGCGAGGTGGTGGCCGAGTTCGCCAACCCGGTGATGCTCTACTCCATCGGCAAGGATTCGGCGGTGATGCTGCACCTGGCCCGCAAGGCCTTCTACCCCGGGCCGCCGCCCTTTCCGCTGCTGCATGTCGACACCACCTGGAAGTTCCGCGAAATGATCGCCTTTCGCGATCGAATGGCCGAGCAGGCGGGCATGGAGCTGCTGGTGCACACCAATGAGGAGGGGCGTGCCGCCGGCATCAACCCCTTCGATCACGGCTCCAGCGGCTATACCGATGTGATGAAGACCCAGGCCCTCAAGCAGGCCCTGGACCACTACGGCTTCGATGCCGCCTTCGGTGGTGCACGCCGGGACGAGGAGGCGAGCCGCGCCAAGGAGCGGGTGTTCTCCTTCCGCGACCGCTTCCACCGCTGGGACCCCAAGAATCAGCGCCCCGAGCTGTGGAACCTCTACAACGCCCGGGTCAACAAGGGCGAGTCGATCCGCGCCTTCCCGCTCTCGAACTGGACCGAGCTGGATATCTGGCAATACATCTACCTGGAGAGCATCCCCATCGTGCCGCTCTACTTCGCCGCACCACGCCCGGTCGTGGAGCGTGACGGCATGCAGATCATGGTCGATGACGAGCGCCTGCCGCTGGCGGATGGCGAGGTCCCCGAGGAGAAGTGGGTGCGCTTTCGCACCCTGGGCTGCTATCCGCTCACCGGGGCGGTGGAGTCGAAGGCGGCGACACTGCCCGAGATCATCCAGGAGATGCTGCTGACTCGCACCAGCGAACGCAGCGGCCGCGCCATCGACCACGACCAGGCGGGCTCAATGGAGAGGAAGAAGCGCGAGGGCTATTTCTGATGTCACACCAATCGACCCTGATCGCCGACAATATCGAGCAGTATCTGAGCGAGCATGAGAACAAGGACCTGCTGCGCTTCATCACCTGCGGCAGCGTCGACGACGGCAAGTCGACCCTGATCGGTCGCCTGCTGCACGACTCCAAGATGATCTTCGACGACCAGCTGGCGGCGATCACCCAGGCCTCCAAGAAGAGCGGTACCACCGGCGAGGAGGTGGATCTGGCGCTGCTGGTCGATGGCCTGCAGTCGGAGCGCGAGCAGGGCATCACCATCGATGTGGCCTACCGCTTCTTCTCCACCGATCGTCGCAAGTTCATCATCGCCGACACCCCGGGGCACGAGCAGTACACGCGCAACATGGCCACCGGGGCCTCCAATGCGAGCCTGGCGATCATCCTGGTCGATGCGCGTCACGGGGTGCAGACCCAGACCCGGCGGCACAGCTTCATCGCCGACCTGCTGGGCATCCAGCACCTGGTGGTGGCGGTCAACAAGCTCGACCTGGTGGACTACTCCCGTGAGCGCTTCGAGGAGATCGTCGCCGAGTATCAGACGATCGCCGAGAAGCTCAATGCCCCGGATATCCGCTTCGTGCCGATTTCGGCGCTCAAGGGCGATAACGTGGTCAATCCCAGCGCCGCCATGCCCTGGTACAGGGTGGAGGGAGAGCCGGGGCCGACGCTGCTGGAGCTGCTCGAGACGGTAGAGGTCAGCCGCGATCGCAATCTCTCCGACCTGCGCCTGCCGGTGCAGATCGTCAACCGCCCCAATCTCGACTTTCGCGGCTATGCCGGCACCCTGGAGGCCGGTCTGCTGCGCCCCGGCCAGGCGATCAAGGTGCTGCCCTCGGGGGTGAGCTCTACGGTCGAGCGCATCGTGACCTGGGACGGCGATCTCGAGGAGGCCTTCCCCGGCCAGGCGATCACCGTGACCCTTGCCGATGAGCTGGATATCTCCCGGGGTGACTGGATCGTCGCCGAGGATGCCGAGGTGGCGCTCACGAATGTCTTCGAGGCGGATATCGTATGGATGCATGAGCAGCCCCTCGAGCCTGGCCGCCAGGTCGATATTCGTCTGGCCGGCCGTTCGGTGGCGGGGCAGGTGAGTGCCATCGATCATCAGGTGGACGTCAATACCCTGGAGCGTCACCCCGCCGAGCGCCTCGAGCTCAACGCCATCGCCCGCTGCCGGGTGACATTGACGGGAGAGGTGCCGGTGGATGACTATGCGTTTAGCCCCGGTACCGGCAGCTTTATCGTCATCGACCGGCTAACCAATGTCACCGTGGGGGCCGGGATGGTACGCCGCATCCACGCAAGCGAGGGTGCCGCTCCCGGTGATATCGACTGGGCCGGTTTCGAGCTCGAACTCAACGCCCTGGTGCGCCGCTACTTCCCCCACTGGGAGGCCAGGGACCTGCGCGAGCTGCTCCGCCGAGAGCCATAAGCCGAGGGACCAGAGGAGAGTAGGCGGCGCGGCCGGTCGGGATGGCACAAGGAGAGGCTGCGCAGCATGAAATCCCCTATCGCGACCGTTCGCCACGTTCTGGACTTCATCAAGCGGCTGGTGCGTACCGTCGCCAGCCCCATGAAGCACGATCATGGTCGTGGCGGCATGATGGTCCAGCCATATCGAGGATACGGCTCCCGCACGCAGGTCTTTGTGATGGGCCGGGTGTTCCGCCAGGCGCGCCTCGGGCGGATGATCCCGCGCCGCAGCATGCTGCGTGACACCGCCGATGTCGTGCGGCGGGTCGCTCGTCGCGGGTACGCCGACGCCCGCGTGGAGATACGTCTCGGCGACAATGGCGTCGCCGTGACCACGGACAGGGATGGCTACTTCGATGCCCAGCTGCCTATCACTCATCCGTTGCCCGAGGAGGTCGCCTGGCACCGGGCGGATCTCGTGGTCACGGCAAACAGCCAGCCTCCCGTTCAGGCGAGCGTCGATGTCTTCGTGGCGCTGCCCGAAACGGATCTGATGGTGATCAGCGATATCGATGACACGGTCATGTACACGGGCGTCGCCGACAAGCTGCGCATGCTGTATCGGCTGTTCGTCGAAAAGCCCCATCGCCGCACCGCCTTTTCCGGTGCCGCCTCGCTCTACCAGGCACTGCATCGTGGCGCAGAGGGGCATGCCCAGCGCCCGATCATCTATGTATCCCGCGGCCCCTGGGCGATCTACGAGGTCCTGGAGACCTTCTTTCAGCTCAACCATATTCCCGTGGGACCCATCCTGTTCATGCGCGAGTGGGGCATCTCCCTTCGCCACCCCTGGCCACGGCGTGCCGAGGATCACAAGCGCGACCTGATCGCGCGCATGCTGGCCCTGTTCGACGAGATGCCCTGCATCCTGATCGGTGACAGTGGCCAGCATGACCCCGAGATCTATACCCAGATCGTCGAGGCGAACCCCGATCGCATCAAGGCGATCTATATTCGGCGGGTGGACGACAAACCGGATCGTGAACGCGCCATTCAGCGGCTTCGCGACCAGATTCGCCATACATCATGTGAGTTGGTGCTGGCCCCCGACAGCAACCTGATGGCGGAGCATGCGTATGCCAATGGCTATATCTCCTCCCATGGCGTGGAGGCCGTGCGTCGGGATATCGCCGATTGTAAAGACGACCCGGCGTGATCAGCCTCCTGGCGAGTCGCGTCTCCTGATACCCTCAAGGTCCCTATCGCCAGTTTGCTCGGGTGCCCGTGATGATCGTCTTGGTGATCGTTCTGCTGTTGGCTATCTTCCTGCTGCCCAATGCCTGGGCCCAGTGGGTGCTCAAGCGACATGCACGGGGGCGTGATGACTACCCCGGCAGCGGGGCGGAGCTGGCCGAGCATCTGCTGCGCCGCCTCGGCATCGAGGACGTTCGGGTAGAGGCGACCGAGCGGGGCGATCACTACGATCCCGAGGCGCGCTGCGTGCGGCTCTCCCCCGCGGTGTACCGGGGGCGCTCCCTCACCGCCGTCACGGTGGCGGCCCACGAGGTGGGACATGCCATCCAGCATCACCAGGGCTATGCCCCGCTGCTGGCGCGCTCGCGGCTGGTGACGGTGGCCCAGAAGGCCGAGAAGCTCGGCGCCCTGTTGATGATGGCCGCCCCCTTCCTGTTCGTGCTGACCCGTCTCCCCGGTGGGCTTGCCATCGTGGTGGTGGCGGCGGTGATCAGCTTCGGCACCGCCGCGCTGGTACATCTGGTGACCCTGCCGGTGGAGTTCGATGCCAGCTTCCAGCGTGCCCTGCCGCTGCTCAAGGAGTACATCCCGCCCGGCGACATGGCCGGTGCCCGCCATGTGCTGACCGCCTGCGCCTTCACCTATGTGGCGGCGTCGCTGTCGAGCATTCTCAATCTGGGGCGCTGGCTGGTGATCCTCAGACGCTGAAGGCCTGGACGCCTGCGAAACGCATGTCGTGCGAAGGCGGGAACCCAGCGTGTGGCTGCTGCAACCAACGGGTAGATGCGCCGCTGGCGCGCATCATCAACCCGCTGGAGGGGAGTCACCATGAATAGCATCAAGACGCTGACAATCGGACTGGGAGTGGCCGGGCTGCTGGGCGGTATCTCGTCACAGGCCATGGCCCATGACGAGGAAGCGCTGCGGCAGGCGCCGCCTGAAGCGCCCTTTATCAAGGTGAGTGATGCGCTGCCGCTGCCGGAGTTTATCCCCGGGCTCGGTACGCTCTTCGTCGACCCCGACACCCTGCCGGCCGGCCCGTTCCTGGCCTATGATCGCGAGGGGCAGCTGTCGGCCACCGTCTACATGACGCCGCTGGCGGCACTGGAGGAGGGAGCGGCCTTCAATGATATGGCGGTGGGCCTGCACCCTGTCGAGTCGGTGGATATCTACTATAACGCCGGCCATCCCGGCGTGGATGAACCCCATGCCCATGTCGTGCTGTTCCACGACAGCGAGGCGAAGGCGAGGCTGACCCCATGAGCCTGACTCGACGCCGGTTCCTGGTCATGAGCGGCGGCATCGCCGCTCTGGCCGCGCTGCCCCTGGCCATCGCCGAGCCGGAGCATGAGGTCGAGATCGCCATGCTCGGCACGGCGCGCGGCGAGCGGGTATGGTTCATGCCACTGGGGATCGCGGTGGCGCCATCGACGCGCGTGCGCTTCGTCAATCGAGACCCCGGCAACAGCCATACGGCCACGGCCTATCACCCGGCGAACTTCGAGCGGTCGCAGCGCATTCCCGATGCGGCCGTCCCGTTTCACAGCGGGTTTCTGCTGCCGGGTGACGCCTTCGAGGTGGTGCTGGATGCCCCGGGGGTCTATGACTACTACTGCCTGCCCCATGAGCGGGCGGGCATGGTGGGTCGCATCGTGGTGGGCACCCCGGAGACGCCGGGGTGGCAGGGGGCGGTCGTCGCGACGGATCACGCCGCCGCCACCGCACTGGCGGCGCTGCCGTCGGTGGAGCGGATTCTTGCCCACGGCCAGGTGATGCCGGAGGAGGCTGCATGACACATCGTCTGCGCGGTCTTGAGTCGCCCGAGGGGTTGGTGCCGGCGCTAGCCGGTGAGGCAGAGAGCGAACTGGTTGCCCGGGCACGGCATGGCGACGAGGCGGCGGTGCGCGAGCTGGTGCGACGCTTCAATCCGCGGCTGTTTCGTGTCGCGCGTGGCCTGCTGGACAGCGATGCCGCCGCGGAGGAGGCAGTGCAGGAGGCCTATGTGGCGGCCTTCACGCGGCTCGATACCTTCCGTGGCACGGCGCGCTTCTCCACCTGGCTGACCCGCATCGTGATCAACCAGGCCAGGATGCAGTGGCGTCGCCGGCGTCCGCTGGAGGAGTACGACACCGTGGATGAAGGCGATACCGATGACACCGTGGTGGTCTTTCCCGGTATCGGCCCCGAGGCCCTCGAGGCGGGGCTCGGTCGCCGGGAGTTTCGAGCCCTGCTGGAGGAAGCCCTCGACGAGCTGGCGCCGGAGTTCCGGCTGCCTTTCTTGATGCACGAGGTCGAGGGCATGGGGGTCTTCGCCATCGCCCGGGACCTGGGCATCAATCCCGCGACCATCAAGACGCGGCTGTTTCGGGCGCGTCGCAAGCTGCGTGCCCGCCTGGAGGCGAAGATGAAGGGAGGCTTCGGCGAGGTCTTTCCCTTCGATGGCGCGCGCTGTGCCGGCATGGCGGGGCGTGTCGTCGAGCGGCTTGTAGCGGCGGGGCAGATCACCCCGCCCGATCGGCGATGACCACCGCCCGGCGCGGTGCCGGGTAGCCCTCTCGGGTGCGGCTCGGATCGTCGGGATGGAGCGAGAAGCGTCAGCGCGCTCGGTTGGCGATGATTACCGCACGGCGCGGTGCCGGATAGCCCTCTCGGGTCCGGGTGGGGTCTTCGGGATCAAGAAAGTCCGCCAGCGACTGGAAGGTCATCCAGTCGGTGGCGCGCTGCTCGTCGGTGGTGGTCACCGCCTCGTCCACCACGCGCACGTTCTCGAAGCCGCAGCGCTCGAGCCAGTGGCAGAGGGCCGCGGAAGAGGGCAGGAAGTAGACATTGGGCATGGCGGCGTAGCGCTCGCCGGGGAGCAGCACCGTGGTGGCATCCCCCTCCACGACCAGCGTCTCCAGCACCAGCTCGCCACCGGGCCGGAGCGCCTCCTTGAGCTGCTGCAGATGCTCCAGCGGGGAGGGGCGGTGATAGAGCACGCCCATGGAGAACACCGTATCGAAGAAGCCGAGATTCTCGGGTACCTCCTCGATGCCCACCGGCAGGAAGTGGGTGCGCAGGCCATCGGCATCGCCGACGAAGTGGCGTACCGCCCGGAACTGCCAGAAGAAACGCGGCGAGGGGTCGATCACCAGCACGAAGCCGGCCCCGGCGCCGGCCATTCGCCAGCCGTGGTAGCCGCTGCCGCCGCCCACATCGAGGATGCGCCGGCCGGCGAGCGGCGCCAGGTGTGGAGCGACGCGCTGCCACTTCCAGTCGGAGCGCCACTCGGTATCGATATGAATCCCGCCCAGTGAGAAGGGCCCCTTGCGCCAGGGGGCGAGCTTTCTGAGCAGGTTCTCGCACTGGCGCCGGCGACTCTCGTCGAGCGCGAGCTCGACGCTGACCGTATCGGCATTCAGCTGTACATGCCGCTCGTCGGGCAGCGCCGGCAGCTTGGCCACCGCCTTCTCCCAGGCGGGCAGGTCACCGAAGCGCCTGCGGTCGAGGCCGCGGGCGAGCTGGTCGGGCAGGCGGGCCAGCCAGGTGTCGAGCCCCTGGTCGATAAAGGCCCGATAGAGCTCGCGGTGCTCGGCGGCAATCGGCATGGTTCAGGCCTCGTGTGGCGTCGGGGTGGCAGCCCCCCTGGAAGCCTCATGCTTGAAGGCGATCAGGGAGGCAAAGTTGAGCAGCTGGAACCAGGTGTGGGTACGCGAGAAGCCGGCCTGGTCGAGACGCGCATGGTGCTCGGCCAGGGTGTCGGGCACCAGCACGTTCTCCAGCGCCGTGCGCTTCTGGCTGATCTCCAGATCGCTGTAGCCGTTGGCGCGCTTGAAATCGTGGTAACGCTCTACCAGCCAGGCATTCTCCTGCTCGTCCTCGGCGCGGATCTTCTCCGAAAGCACCAGCACACCGCCGGGCTCCAGGGCGGCAAACAGTCGTGCCACCACGGCCTCGCGGTCCTGCGGAGGCAGGAACTGCAGCGTGAAGTTGAGCACGATCATGCCCGCCGGCTGATACTCCAGCTGACGGATATCGCCCTCGAGCACCTCCATGGCGTGGTCGGGGCACTCGGCGGCCAGCGTCTCCCGGGCGCGGGAGACCATGGCCGGGGAGAGGTCGACCCCGGTGTAGCGGAAGGCGTCCGGGGCGAGCTGGCCGGCCAGGGCCAGGCCCCCGGCACCCAGCGAGCAGCCCAGGTCATAGACCCGGGCGCCGTGGCGCAGGTGACGCTGGGCGATCAGCCCCAGCATGCCGAGTATCTGTCCGTAGCCCGGCACCGAGCGACGAATCATGTCGGGAAAGCAGGCGACGACTCGCTCGTCGAAGGAGAAGCGGGCCACCCGGTCGAGGGGTGTCGAAAAGATCGCGTCACGGTAAGATGCGTCACTCATGATCGGGCCAGATAGACGGAAACGGGCGCCATTCTACGCGTGCCGCCTCGCCCTCGCACCCGTCGCTTTCAAGGAGGAGAAGGATGATCAACGAGAGCGCCGCCTGGCGTGAGCTCGAGGCGCATGCCGCTGAAGTGAGCCAACGCCACCTGCGTGAGCTGTTTGCCGCGGAGCCGGATCGTCAGGCCAGCTTTACCCGCCATGCCGCGGGCCTCACCCTGGACCTCTCCAAGCAGCGCTGGTCCAGGGAGACCCTGACGCGCCTGCTGGCCCTGTCCGAGGAGGCCGGGGTACCCGGCGCGATCGAGCGCCTGCTCGCCGGCGAGCGAGTCAACGTCAGCGAGGATCGCCCGGCCCTGCATACGGCGCTGCGGCTGCCCGCCGAGGCTTCGCTGGTGGTGGAGGGGGAGGACCTGGTACCCGGGGTCCACCGTACCCTGGAGCGCATGACGGAGATGGTGGCGCTGTTTCATGCCGGTCAGTGGCGAGGGGCCACCGGCAAGCCGATCCGGGATGTGGTCAACCTGGGGGTCGGTGGTTCGGACCTCGGCCCGCTGATGGTGACCCATGCCCTGACCGACTATCGCCCCGATGACGTGCACACCATCGAGGTGCACTTTGCCTCGACCATGGATGGCTCCCAGCTGGCCGACTACCTGCTGCGCCTGAATCCCGAGACCACCCTGTTCGTGCTGTCATCGAAGTCCTTCACCACCATCGACACCCTCTCCAATGCCAATACCGCGCGTGACTGGCTGATGGCCCGCCTGATGGAGAGCGATGGCGTGGATGCCGCGCTGATCATGCGTCAGCACTTTATCGGCGTGTCGGCCAGCACCGAGAAGATGAGCGAGTGGGGCATCGCCCCGGCGCATCAGCTGGAGTTCTGGGAGTGGGTAGGGGGGCGCTATTCGCTCTGGGGCGCCATCGGCCTGCCCATCGCCCTGGTGACCGGCATGCCGAACTTCCGGGCGCTGCTGGCCGGCGCCCACGCCATGGACCGCCACTTCCGCGAGACCCCGATGGCGGACAACCTGCCGGTGCTGCTGGCCCTGGCGGGGATCTGGAACGTCAACTTCCTGGATATTCGCGCCCACTCCATCCTGCCCTACGATGGACGCCTGGAGTACTTCGCCGCCTATCTCGAGCAGCTGGAGATGGAGTCCAACGGCAAGTCGGTGACCCATGAAGGGCGCGAGGTCGGCTATGCCACCTGCCCGGTGCTGTGGGGCCAGCTCGGCCCCAATGCCCAGCACGCCTTCTATCAGCTGCTCCACCAGGGCACCCAGGCGGTGGAGTGCGACTTCATCGCGCCGCTGCGGCGCTACGACGGGGTCGAGGATGCCGCGACCCGCGCCCACCTCAAGGGGCAGCACCGCCTGACCCTGGCCAACTGCTTCGCCCAGTCCCGGGTGCTGATGCTGGGGGATGACGCCATCGATGATGACGGCCCGCGCCCCGGCCACAAGCGCTACCGCGGCAACCAGCCCTCAAGCACCCTGCTGCTCGACGAGCTGACGCCATCCACCCTGGGGGCACTGATCGCCCTGTATGAGCACAAGGTGTTCGTTCAGGCCACGATCTGGGGGATCAACCCCTTCGACCAGTGGGGGGTCGAGCTGGGCAAGAAGATCGCCGGCGAGACCCAGCGCATCCTCGAGAGCCATGAGGGGCTGGCGACCATGGATGCCTCCACGCGAGCCCTGATCGAGGCGGCCTGGGCGGCAGAGGAGTCCCCATGAGGCTGGCTACCTATACAGGTGTTGCGGTATGCTGAGCGGCTCGAGGCAGTCAGCGCCTGCGACCGGGGTGCTCTATCTTCACGGCTTCAACAGCGGGGCCGCCTCGCCCAAGGGCGTGTTGATGCGGCGCGCCTGCGTGGCCGTGGGAGTGCCCTGCATCACGCCCCAGCTGCCACACCAGCCGAGTGAGGCCCTGGCACTGGCGGAGTCGCACCTGTCCGAACTGGGCGAGCGCCCGCTGGTGGCGGGAAGCTCCATGGGGGGCTTTCTGGCGACCTGCCTGGCCGAGCGTTTCGCGCTTGCCGGTGTGCTGATCAACCCGGCGGTGCGTCCGGCGGATCTGGTGGCTGAGTGGGTGGGCGAGCAGTTCGTCAACGACCATACCGGCGAGCGGTTCACGATCGGCGAGCGGCACCTGGCCGAGCTGGCGGCACTGACGCCCGAGGCGGTGAGTCCCGAACGCTATCTGCTGCTGCTGGGAACCGCCGATGAGGTGCTCGACCCCGCCCATGCCTGCGCGCTCTATCGTGGCGCAACAATGCTGCTGCACCCCGGGGCCGACCACGCCTTCACGGTACTCGCTCGACACCTGCCGGCGGTGCTGGCGCATGGCGGTCACGCCCTGCCGCGGGAGTGGCAGGCCAGCTAACACTAAGGAACCGGACGACTCATGACGCAATACAGTGCCAGCTCGATCGAGGTGCTTTCCGGCCTGGAGCCGGTGCGCAAGCGCCCGGGCATGTACACCGATACCAGCCGCCCCAACCACCTGATCCAGGAGGTGGTCGACAACAGCGTCGATGAGGCGCTGGCCGGCCACGCCAGTCGCGTCGCCGTGCGCCTGTTCGAGGATGGTGGCATCGAGGTCTCCGACGACGGCCGCGGCATGCCCATCGATATTCACCCCGAGCACGGCGTCTCCGGGGTGGAGTTGATCCTGACCCGGCTGCATGCCGGGGGCAAGTTCTCCAACGCCAGCTACCAGTTCTCCGGCGGTCTGCATGGGGTCGGGGTATCTGTGGTCAACGCCCTCTCCCGGCGCCTGGAGGTGGAGGTATTGCGCGATGGCAGCCGTCACGCCATCGCCTTCGAACACGGCGAGCCGGTCTCTGGCCTTGCGGTGATCGGCAGCGTGGGCAAGCGCAATACCGGCACGGTGCTGCGTTTCTGGCCCGAGACCAGCTACTTCGATAGCCCACGCCTGGCCATCGGGCGGCTCAAGCACCTGCTGCGTGCCAAGGCGGTGCTCTGCCCGGGGCTCAAGGTGACCCTGGTGGAGCCCGATGGCACCGAGAGCGAGTGGCAGTACGCGGATGGCCTGCGTGACTACCTGGCCCAGGCGACCGATGGCTTCGAGGTACTGCCCGATTCGCCCTTTATCGGCCACTTTGCCGATGACGAGCAGGGCGTGGACTGGGCGATCCAGTGGCTTCCCGAAGGGGGCGAGCCGTTGCTGGAGAGCTACGTCAACCTGATCCCCACGCCCCAGGGCGGCACCCACGTCAACGGCCTTCGCGCCGGCCTGCTCGAGGCGCTGCGCGAGTTCTGCGAGTACCGAAGCCTGCTGCCGCGGGGGGTGAAGCTCAGCGCCGAGGACCTCTGGGAGCGGGTCAGCTATGTGCTCTCGGTGAAGATGCTCGACCCGCAGTTCGCCGGTCAGACCAAGGAGAGGCTCTCCTCGCGCACCGTGGCGGGCTTCGTTTCCGGCGTGGTCAAGGACGCCTTCTCGCTGTGGCTCAACCAGCATGTCGACCAGGCCGAGGCCCTGGCGGAGCTGGTGATCAGCGCCGCCCAGCGCCGCCAGAAGAGCTCGAAGAAGGTGGCGCGCAAGAAGGTCACCTCGGGGCCGGCGCTGCCCGGCAAGCTGGCCGACTGCTCCGGTCAGGACCCGGCCGCCAGCGAGCTGTTTCTGGTGGAGGGGGACTCCGCCGGCGGCAGCGCCAAGCAGGCGCGCGATCGCGAGACCCAGGCGATCCTACCGCTGCGCGGCAAGATACTGAACACCTGGGAGGTGGAGTCCCACGAGATCTACGGCTCCCAGGAGGTCCACGATATCGCCGTGGCCGTGGGCATGGATCCCGGCAGCGACAACCTCTCCAAGCTGCGCTACAACAAGATCTGCATTCTTGCCGACGCCGACTCCGATGGCCTGCATATCGCCACCCTGCTGTGCGCGCTGTTCGTGCGTCACTTCCCGGCACTGGTCGACGCCGGCCACGTGTTTGTGGCCATGCCGCCGCTCTACCGTATCGACCTGGGCAAGGAGGTCTTCTACGCCCTGGACGAGAGCGAGAAGGCGGCGATCCTGCGCAAGCTGGAGGGCAAGCGCGGCACCGTGAACGTCCAGCGCTTCAAGGGCCTGGGCGAGATGAGCCCGCTGCAGCTGCGCGAGACCACCATGGCCACGGAGACACGCCGCCTGGTCCAGCTCACCCGCGAGGCCGACGACGGCACCATGGAGATGATGGACATGCTGCTGGCCAAGAAGCGGGCCGCCGACCGCAAGAGCTGGCTCGAGGACTACGGCAACCTCGCTGACATAGAGGTGTAGCCACGAGCACTATGAATGTCGCCAATCGCGCGATAAATCGCTCTCCTACGACGATTATGGCAGCTGTCTACGCCTTGTAGGAGCCCGATTTATCCGGCGATGGGAGCGGGTAAGTCGCGCGATGAATCGCGCTCCTACGATGATTATGGCAACCGCCTACGCCTTGTAGGAGCCGGATTTATCCGGCGATGGGAGCAGGTAAATTGCGCGATAAATCGCGCTCCTACGAGATAGATAGCATGACTGCATGAGGTACTACTCAGACAGTCTCTGGACACCCTGACCAAGGGCATACCGTATGACCATGGATATCCAGGTGGCGGAGGGCGACGTCGAGCGCCTTTCGCTGCGCGAATATACCGAGAAGGCGTACCTCGACTACTCGATGTACGTCATTCTCGACCGGGCGCTGCCGCATATCGGCGACGGCATGAAGCCGGTGCAGCGCCGCATCATCTACGCCATGCGCGAGCTGGCCCTCAACGCCAGCGCCAAGTACAAGAAGTCGGCGCGTACCGTCGGCGATGTGCTAGGCAAGTTCCACCCTCACGGCGATAGCGCCTGCTACGAGGCCATGGTGCTGATGGCCCAGCCGTTCAGCTATCGCTACCCGCTGGTGGATGGTCAGGGCAACTGGGGCAGCCCCGATGACCCCAAGTCGTTCGCGGCCATGCGCTATACCGAGGCGCGGCTGTCGAAGTTCGCCGAGGTGCTGCTCGCCGAGCTGGGCCAGGGCACCGTGGATTGGACCCCCAACTTCGACGGCACCATGAACGAACCCGTGGTGCTGCCGGCGCGGCTGCCTCATGTGCTGCTCAATGGCGGCACCGGCATCGCCGTCGGCATGGCGACGGATATTCCCCCGCACAATGTGAACGAGGTGGTCGAGGCCACCTGTCACCTGCTGCGTCATCCCGAGGCGACCACCACGGATCTGGTCCAGCACCTGCCGGCGCCGGACTTCCCCACCGCGGCGGAGATCATCACCTCGCGTGCCGACCTGCGCAAGGTCTACGAGAACGGTCGCGGCTCGGTGAAATTGCGCGCTCGCTATGTGCGGGAGGAGGGGAGCGTGGTGATCACCGCGCTGCCCTATCAGGTCAGTGGCGCCAAGGTACTCGAGCAGATCGCCGCCCAGATGCAGGCCAAGAAGCTGCCCATGGTGGCCGACCTGCGTGATGAGTCGACCCACGAGGAGCCGACCCGGCTGGTGATCGAGCCGCGCTCCAATCGCGTCGATATCGAGTCGCTGATGGCGCACCTGTTCGCCACCACCGACCTCGAGAAGAACATCCGCATCAATATGAACGTGATCGGCCTGGACGGCCGGCCACGGGTGATGCCGCTACCCGACATGCTCGGCGAATGGCTGCGCTTCCGGCGCTCCACGGTGCGCCGGCGCCTGGAGCACCGCCTGGGCAAGGTCGAGGACCGCCTGCACCTGCTCGAAGGTCTGCTGATCGCCTACCTCAATATCGACGAGGTGATTCGCATCATCCGCGAGGAGGATGAGCCAAAACCCGCCCTGATGGAGGCCTTCGGTCTCAGCGATCGTCAGGCCGAGGCGATCCTGGAGCTGCGCCTGCGCCACCTGGCCAAGCTCGAGGAGATGAAGATCCGTGGCGAGCAGTCGGAGCTTGAGGCCGAGCGTGCCCATCTGCAGGAGCTGCTGGGCAACGAGGCCAAGCTGACCGACCTGATCGAAGAGGAGCTGCGTGCCGCCGCCGAGGCCCACGGTGACGAGCGCCGCTCGCCCATCGTCGAGCGCGAAGAGGCCCGGGCGCTCTCCGAGGTCGAGCTGGTGGGGGCCGACCCGGTGACCGTGGTGCTCTCCGAGAAGGGCTGGATTCGCAGCGCCAAGGGCCACGAGATCGACCCCGCGGGGCTCTCCTTCAAGGCTGGCGACCGCTTCCATCTCGCCGCCCGTGGCAAGACCAACCAGCCGCTGGTGCTGCTCGACGATACCGGCCGCGCCTACACCCTTCAGGCACACAACCTGCCCAGCGCAAGGGGCCAGGGCGAGCCGGTGACCAGTAGGGTCAATGTGGTGGCCGGTGCCCATATCGCCGGAGTGATGCTGGCGCCACCGGCGACCCGCTATCTGCTCGCCTCCGACGGCGGCTACGGCTTCGTCGCCCGTCTTGAGGAGCTGGTGGGCAAGAACAAGTCGGGCAAGTCGGTGCTCGCGGTACCCAAGGGCTGCAACGTGCTGCCCCCGGTGGCGGTGCCCGAGGGAGAGGGGGCGCTGGTCGCGGCGGTCTCCAACGAGGGGCGACTGCTGCTCTTCCCCCTGAGCGAGCTTCCCGACATGGCCAAGGGCAAGGGTAACAAGATGATCGATATCCCCGGACCGCGTGCCGCGCGGCGCGAGGAGTTCGTCCGCGACCTGGTGGTATTGCCGGCCGATGCCAGCCTGGTGGTGCATGCCGGCAAGCGCCATCTGACGCTCAAGGCCAACGATCTGGCCTATTATCTTGGCGAGCGCGGCCGGCGCGGCAGCAAGCTGCCTCGTGGGTTGCAGAAGGTCGACAGACTTGAGGTTTCCGAATGACAAGACGAATCTTGATTCGCGCCACCGGCGTGGCACGGCCGGGCCAGCTGGCCGGACTGGGCAAGGCGCTGGCGGCAAGTGGCGCGCGGCTGCTGGATATCAACCAGAGCGTGACCTTCGGCATGCTGTCGCTGGAGGCCCTGGTGGGTCTGGACCGCGATAGCGACCTCGAGGCCGCGCTGTCGGCGGCGGGTGATGAGCTGGGCCTCGACGTTCAGGCGATTCAGGTCAGCGCCGAGGATTACCAGCGCTGGAGCAGTCAGGCCAGTCGGCCACGGCTGATCCTTACCCTGCTGGCGCCGCACCTGCCCGCGGGCATCCTGGCCGAGGTCGGTTCGCTGACCGCCGAGCATGGCCTGACGGTGGAGCTGATCCATCGCCTCTCCGGCCGCGAGCCGCTGGATGGCGGCGTGCCTCAGGAACACGACAGCATCCAGGGCGCCAGCGTGGAGTGCTGGCTGCGTGGCGATGAGGTCGACCTCGATGCGCTGCGTGAGAAGGCACTGGCGCTGGGCGCCATGCATGGGGTCGATATCGCCATTCAGGAGGACTCCATCTGGCGTCGCCATCGCCGGCTGGTGTGCTTCGACATGGACTCCACCCTGATCCAGGCCGAGGTAATCGACGAGCTGGCCCGCCGTCATGGGGTCTACGACGAGGTCGCCGAGGTCACCGAGCGTGCCATGCGCGGCGAGCTCGACTTCCAGCAGAGTTTTCGCGAGCGCATGGCCAAGCTCAAGGGGCTCGACGAGGCGGTGCTGGCTGAGATTGCCGAGGAGCTGCCACTGATGGATGGCGTCGAGCGTCTGATGACCCAGCTCAAGCGCCTGGGCTATCGCACGGCCATTCTCTCTGGCGGTTTCACCTACTTTGCCCGTCATCTGCAGCAGCGGCTCGGCTTCGATGAGGTCCATGCCAACGAGCTGGTGATCGAGAATGGCAAGGTGACCGGTGAGGTGCGTGAGCCGATCCTCGACGCCGATCGCAAGGCGGAGCTGCTGCGCGATATCGCCACCCGTGAGGGGCTGGCCATGGAGCAGACCATCGCCGTGGGCGATGGCGCCAACGATCTCAAGATGCTGGCCGCCGCGGGGCTCGGCATCGCCTTTCGCGCCAAGCCGCTGGTGCGTGCCCAGGCACGGCACTCGCTCTCGACCCTGGGCCTCGATGCCGTGCTCTATCTGATCGGCTACCGCCAGGGCGATCTGGAGGAGGCGGACGCGTGAGTGCGAGTTTCGACACCTGGCGCGACCGCTTCGAACGACTGCGCGCCAACAAGCTGTTCGAGACCGCGGTCATCGCCATCATCATCCTCTCGGCGCTGCTGATCGGCGCCAAGACCTACGAGGAGACCAGCCGCTTCGAACAGTGGTTGTTAGTGCTGGATGTGGCGGTCACCGTGTTCTTCCTGGTGGAGATCCTGATTCGCATGGCGGCGGAGAAGCGCCTGCGGGACTTCTTCCGCCAGGGGTGGAATGTCTTCGACTTCTTGATCGTCACCGCCAGCCTGATCCCGCTGGATGACTCGGAGATGGTGCTGCTGGCTCG
Source organism: uncultured Halomonas sp. (assembly GCF_947501415.1). Lineage (GTDB taxonomy): Bacteria > Pseudomonadota > Gammaproteobacteria > Pseudomonadales > Halomonadaceae > Halomonas. Next base: position 37,384 of record NZ_CANMVL010000021.1, read on the forward strand.
CTTGCTGCGCATCTTCCGGGTGCTCCGCCTGGTGTCGATGATCCCCGAGCTGCGCATGCTGATGGCGGCGCTGGTCAAGTCGATTCCGCGTATGGGTTATGTGGCGCTGCTGATGTTCATCATCTTCTACATCTATGCGGCCATCGGCAGCTTCCTGTTCGCCGATGTGGACGACTTCCTGTGGCGCAATATCGCCACCGCCATGCTCACGCTCTTCCGTATCGCCACCTTCGAGGACTGGACCGACGTGATGTATGCCACCCAGGAGGTGTATGCCTGGAGCTGGCTCTACTACCTGACGTTTATCTTCCTGACCGCCTTCATCTTTCTCAATATGATGATAGGCATCGTGCTCGACGTGATGCAGAAGGAAAGCGTGCAGATGGAGATCGAGAGCGGGGAGGGGGAGGCCGCCGAGCTCCATGGCCTGCGGGACGATGTGCGCGAATTGCGCGAGCAGCTCTCGCGCATGGAGGGACTGCTTGAGCGGCGGAGTTGACAACGCGCCTCAGGCCTGATTCTCTAGGGGCATGAACCAGACCACGTACGACCTCGACCTACGACTACTAGCGCTAGCCTGAGCGCTGGCGATGCCGCCTGCATCGCCGAGTCACTGCTCCCCCGCTGGAGCCCCGGTCGTCAAGAGGTCGTACCATGTCAATCACCCCCGTCACCACATGCTGTTATACCCCCTGTTTCCCGGTCGTCCCGGTATCTCCCCACTGGGTTGATGCCCGTCGTCCCGTGATCCTTCATGCAGCGCCCCGATCGCCTTCTGGCCATCGGGGCGCTGTCGTTTCCGAACGCCAGCACGCCTGACGCCCCCATATCCAGAGGAGAACGCCGCCATGATGCTCGATAACCCTGCCGCCAAGTACCGCCCCTTCGTCGCCGTGGATCTGCCTGATCGCCAGTGGCCCAACCGCCGCATCGAGCAGCCGCCGATCTGGACCAGCGTCGATCTGCGTGATGGCAACCAGTCGCTGATCGATCCCATGGACCAGGAGCGCAAGCAGCGCCTCTTCGACCTGCTGGTGAAGATCGGCTTCAAGGAGATCGAGGTGGGCTTCCCCTCGGCCTCCCAGACCGACTACGACTTCGTGCGTTCGCTGATCGAGGAGAATCGCATCCCCGATGATGTCACCATCCAGGTGCTCACCCAGGCCCGCGACCATCTGATCGATCGCACCTTCGAGGCGCTCAAGGGGGTAAAGAGCGCCATCGTTCACGTCTACAACGCCACCGACCCGATGTTCCGGCGCGTGGTGTTCGGGGTCGACAAGCCCCAGTGCATCCAGATCGCCGTGGACGCCACCACGCGCATCAAGCAGCGCATGGAGGAGGCGACCGAGACCAACTGGACCTTCCAGTACTCCCCGGAGCTGTTCACCACCACCGAGATGGACTTCGCCAAGGAGATCGTCGAGACGGTGATGGAGACCTACGGTGCCTCTGCCGAGAAGCCGATGATCGTCAACCTGCCGGCCACGGTAGAGGTGGGCACCCCCAACAACTACGCCGACCAGATCGAGTGGTTCTGCCGCAACATCAGGAACCGTGAGGCGCTGATCGTCAGTGTGCACCCGCATAATGACCGTGGCACCGGGGTGGCCGCCGCCGAGATGACCCTGATGGCCGGCGCCGACCGCGTGGAGGGCACCCTGTTCGGCAATGGCGAGCGTACCGGCAATGTCGATCTCGTGACCCTGGCGATGAACATGTACACCCAGGGGGTGCATCCGGGCCTCGATTTCTCCAATATCACCCCGATCATGCGAGAGGTGGAGTACTGCAACCAGCTGCCGGTCCATCCGCGTCACCCCTATGTGGGCGACCTGGTGTTCACCGCCTTCTCCGGCTCTCACCAGGATGCCATCAAGAAGGGCATGGCCGAGCGTCGCGCCAATCCGGATGCCACCTGGGACGTTCCCTACCTGCCCATCGACCCGCTGGATGTGGGCCGCAGCTACGAGGCGGTGATCCGCGTCAACAGCCAGTCCGGCAAGGGCGGGGTCTCCTACCTGCTGGAGCAGGAGCACGGCATCGAGCTGCCGCGTCGCCTCTCCATCGAGTTCAGCCAGGTGGTGCAGGAGGTGGCCGATCGCACCGGCAAGGAGATCACCGCTCAGATGATCTATCAGGCCTTCTGCGACGAGTACCTCGAGCAGACCTCACCCTTCGGCCTGGTCAGCCACCGTCTCTCCTCGGAGCCCGATAGCCCGACGGTCACCCTGGAGGCGACCATCGAGGAGCACGGCGAGCGCCGCACCATCCAGGGGCAGGGCAACGGGCCGTTGGCCGCCTTTATCCGGGCCATGGCGGCCGCCGGTCACGATGTGGAGATCATCGACTATCACGAACACTCCCGCGGCCAGGGCTCCGATGCCGAGGCGATCGCGTACGTGGAGGTGCGCATCGACGGTGAATCGGTCTTCGGCGTGGGCACTGACGAGAGCATTACCAGTGCCTCGATCAAGGGGGTGATGAGCGCCATCAACCGCAAGCTCTCCACCCAGGCCCCCGCGGCGAACGTTACCGCGGCCACCCTTGCCTGACGGGCTTGCCTTGCTGTAGGAGCCCGATTTATCGGGCGATTGGCGCCGCAGGCGCCCGGCGGTGTCATCCAGGGATGATGGCTGCCTCCATCGCCCAATGAATTGGGCTCCTACAAGGGTGTCTTGCTGCCTTCGCTAGGGATTTCCCTGACCAGCCGCGGCATCAGAAAGCCCGGCAGCACGTCCCTGAGGCCCGCGACCAGTTCGCGGGCCTCGTCGTCTGGCACGTCGAAGTGCGCGGCGCCGGCCACCGGGTCGAGCACATGCAGGTAGTAGGGCAGCACGCCGGCCTCGAAGAGCCGTTCGGAAAGAGCGGCCAGTGTCTCGACCTGGTCATTCACCCCACGCAGCAGCACGCTCTGGTTGAGCAGGGTCACGCCGGCATCGCTCAGGCGGCGGCAGGCGGCGATCACGGCCTCGTCGATCTCGTTGGCATGGTTGATATGCAGCACCATCACCCTCTGCAGGCGTGTGGCGCCGAGCCAGCCGAGCAGCTCGGTGTCGATGCGCTCGGGAATGACCACCGGCAGGCGGGTATGGATGCGCAGGCGCTTGAGGTGGGGAATGGCCTCCAGGCGCTCGCTCAACCAGGCGAGGCGACGGTCGCTGGTCGCCAGGGGGTCACCGCCGGAGAGGATCGCCTCGGTGATCGAGGGATCATTACGCAGGGTATCGAGGCTGGCCTCCCACTGTGCCATGGAGGGGGAGTTCTCGGCATAGGGGAAGTGGCGCCTGAAGCAGTAGCGGCAGTTGACCGCGCAGGCGGGGCTGGTGATCAGCAGCACGCGGCCGTGATACTTGTGAATCAGCCCCTTGGCCGGGGTGTGGGCGGCCTCTTCCAGCGGGTCGGCGACATAGCCGGGGGTGGGGTGCGCCTCTTCGCCCAGCGGCAACACCTGGCGCAGCAGGGGATCGTCGGGGTCACCGGGGCGCATGCGTGCAAGGAAGGCCTCGGGCACGCGCACCTCGAAGAGCGCATGACCCTCCTCGGCACCGGGTAGCCAGCGTTCATCCAGCCCCAGGCGCCGGCACAGCTCGCGCGGGTCACGGATGGCGCCAGACAGTTGCGCCTGCCAGGCGGGTGGCAGCGAAAGTGGTGCGGTGTGTTCGCTGTCGGTGGGGACGTCTACGTGGGTAGTTGCGGTGGTGTTGGCAGTAGTGGTGATGGCGGCGGTGCCGGTAGTAGCGATAGCGGGCTCCTCAGCCTCGTCGTGGCGCTGCAAAGGAGCGGGGCTTCGGGTTATCATGCGTTACACCAGTCAATGCGAACGAGGCGCTGACCGTTCTGGCCTGCCTCGTCGAAAATCGTTTCCCAGCGCGCCGCGGGGTCTCCGTGGGCGCGCTCGACCATGAGTGAGTGAAGATGGCTAACTATTCTACCAACGAATTCAAGGGCGGTCTGAAGGTGATGCTGGACGGCGATCCCTGCTCGATCGTCGAGAACGAGTTCGTCAAGCCCGGCAAGGGTCAGGCATTCAACCGCGTCAAGCTGCGCAACCTGATGACCGGCCGCGTCTGGGAGCGTACCTTCAAGTCCGGCGAGAGCCTGGAAGGCGCCGATGTCCTGGATCTGGACATGGAGTACCTCTATAACGATGGCGAGATGTGGTACTTCATGAAGACCGACGGCTCCTTCGAGCAGTACCCGGTCGAGAAGAAGGCCCTGGGCGACACCGAGAAGTGGCTCAAGGAGCAGGTGGTCTACACCATCACGCTGTGGAACGACAACGCGATCAGCGTGACCCCGCCCAACTTCATCGAGCTCGAGGTTACCGAGACCGACCCCGGCCTCAAGGGCGACACCGCCCAGGGCGGTTCCAAGCCGGCCACGCTCTCCTCCGGCGCCGTGGTGCGTGTGCCGCTGTTTATCAACGAGGGCGAGGTGCTGAAGGTGGATACGCGTAGCGGTGAGTACGTCAGCCGGGCTTGATCCCTCGACGACACGTCTGTTGACGACCTCCTGTAGGAGCGCGATTCATCGCGCGATTGGCGCCGAAGGCGACCAGCTGCGGCCTCCGTCAATCGCCCGACAAGTCGGGCTCCTGCAACGGATGAGGTAACGCCTTACCCGCAGGAGCCCGCTGTATCAGGCGAATCTCCCCCTCCCTGGGTGTACTCACCATGTCAGTTATCGATTGGCAGCCTACTGCCACTATGGCGACCCTGCGCGAGCGGGCTCGTCTGCTGGCCGAGGTGCGCGGCTTCTTCGCCGCTCGCGGTGTGCTCGAGGTGGAGACGCCGGTCCTGGGCCACGGCGGCAGCACCGACCTGCATCTGGCCTCGCTCTCGGCCGCGGCCACCACGCCCGCCGGCCGCGAGCGCCTGTGGTTGCAGACCTCGCCGGAGTTTCCCATGAAGCGGCTGCTGGCGGCGGGGTCGGGGCCGATCTTCCAGCTGGCCCGCTGTTTCCGTGATGGCGAGGTCGGGCGGCGCCATAACCTCGAGTTCACCATGCTGGAGTGGTATCGCCCCGGCATGTCCCTCGAAGGGTTGATCGAGGAGACCGCGGAGCTGGTGAGGTGCGTGCTGGGGCGAGAATCTGGGGATAACCCGGGCCCGCTGCGTCATCGCCGCTACCGCGAGCTGTTTCGTGAGTACCTCGCCATCGACCCCTTTCGTGTGGCGCTGCCCGAGCTGCGCTGCCTGGCCGAGGAGAGGGGGGGACTCGCGATGGCCGATGCCAGCCGCGACGACTGCCTGGATCTGTTGATCAGCCTCGAGATCGAGCCACACCTGGGGCGGGACGCCATCGATGTGGTGGTGGACTATCCGGCCAGCCAGGCGGCTCTGGCGCGGCGCCATCGCGACCCGGAGGATGGTGAGTGGGTGGCCTCGCGCTTCGAGCTCTATCTCGAGGGACTGGAGCTGGCCAACGGCTACGATGAGCTGACCGATGGTCAGGAGCAGGCGGCGCGCTTTGCCGAGGACAACGCTGCCCGGCGGGCGGCCGGGTTGCCCGAGGTCACGGTCGATCGGCGGCTATTGGCGGCGCTGGAGTACGGCATGCCCGAGGGGAGCGGGGTTGCGCTCGGCATCGACCGACTGATTCAGCTCGCGCTGGGCAAAGAGAGCGTGGCGGAGGTCATGGCCTTCGCCACGCCGCGCTGTTAGCAAGTTTCCCGGACACTGTGCGGACTATGTGCCGCTCGTGGCTGATCCGTCGACAGGCCCCGGAGCGCCGGACCGACGAGGGGGCGCTGTGAATACTTCCCTGTACGCTACCGACGCCATCCATGGCGTAGGCCCCCCCTCTTCGACCTGTCCCCGGCGCCCCTCGCTAAGAAGGGCGAGCCGGCCCTAGTGACTCTCCCATCTGCACCTTGACGCCAGGATCGAGCCTGTCGGCGAAGGTTACCGGTTCGGCGAAGGCCATCACCACCGTGGAGCCAAGCTTGAAGCGGCCCATCTCCTGGCCCTTCTCCAGGCGTACCGGGGTATCGAAGCGGATGCGCTGCACCTCGCCATGGGGCAGGGGCGTGATCTGGCCGGCCCATACAGTTTCGATGGCGGCGACGATCATCGCGCCCACCAGCACCATGGCCATGGGGCCGTGCTCGGTATCGAAGTGGCACACCAGGCGTTCGTTGCGAGCGAAAAGGCCCGGCACATGTTCGGTGGTGGCGGCGTTGACCGAGAATAGCCGGCCCGGCACGTAGACCATCTCGGTCAGGGTGCCGGAAAGTGGCATATGCACTCGGTGATAGTCGCTGGGTGACAGGTAAATGGTGGCGAAGCTGCCGCCGAGATAGCGGGTCGCGGCCTCGGTGTCGCCGCCCAGCAGCGCCTCGGCCGAGAAGCGATGTCCCTTGGCCTGCAGCAGCTGGCCCGCCTCGATGGCCCCGAACTGCGAAAGACGGCCGTCGGCTGGGCTGGCCACGCCCTCGCCGATGGGCCGTGCGTCGTCCTTGAGCGCCCGGGTGAAGAAGTCGTTGAAGGTGGCATAGGCGGTCGGGTCGGGCTCGGTGGCCTCTGCCATGTCCACCCCGAAGCGGCGGATAAAGGCACGCACCAGGGTGTTCTTGAGCGCGGGTTGGCGACATTCGGCCAGCCGGCCCACCAGCCGCGAGAGCAGATGGTGGGGCACGGGGTACTGGATCAGGGCAAATAGCTTGGCTAGGGACACTATGCGGGAGCTCTCAAAAGGCTTCAGAATGTAGATTGGTAGGTTGGGATCAGCAAGGCTTAGCTAAAAGCTGGAAGAGCGTCGCTTCGCTCCTGGAAGCTTGAAGAGCGGGCTTGGCGCCTTTGGCAGAGAATTCATGCTGCTTTCCAGCTTCCAGCTTCCAGCTTCCAGCTTCCAGCTTCCAGCTTACGGCTTCCAGCTTACGGCTTCTCGATGGGGCTATCATCGCGGTTGCCCCACTCCTTCCAGGAGCCGGCATAGGCGCGAATTCGCTCGAAGCCCAGTGCCCTGCCCACCAGCCAGGTGAAGCCGCTGCGGTGGTGGCTCTGGCAGTGGGTGGCCACCTCCATGTCAGGGGTCAGACCCAGGGCCTCGAGCTCGGTGATCAGCTCGGCATAGTCGCGCAGGCGTAGGCCGCGCTCGGGATCCATGGCCTGGGTCCACTCCAGATTGACCGCTCCGGGGATATGGCCGAGATGCTTGTTCTCGCCCTTCTCGCCGCGGTACTCCGCGGGTGAGCGGGCATCCCATACCGCGAACCCCTTCTCGCCGAGGCGCTCGGCGATCTCGTCACGTTCGATCAGCACCTCGGGCGCGAGAAGCTCCGCTTCATAGTCGCTGGGCGTGGGGGCGCTGGCCTCGGTGGCGAGCGGTTGGCCCGCGGCACGCCAGGCATGAATGCCGCCGTTGAGGTAGGAGTAGCGAGTATGGCCGATCAGCTCCAGGGTCCACAGCAGCCGGCCTGCCCAGCCGCCACCCTCGTCGTCATAGGCCACCACATGGGTGTCACGCGTCAGGCCGAGGTCGCTGAACAGGGCCGAGAGCTGCTCGATACTGGGCTCGCGGTTCGGGACCTCGCCCTCGCCACGCATCAGCCGAGCCTTGTCGAGGAACACGGCACCGGGGACATGACCCTCGGTATAGCTGTCGCCGCGCATGGGCACGTCGATGATCAGCAGCGACGGGGCATCCAGGTGCTCGGCGAGCTGCTCCGGTTCGACGATCAGCGGTAGCAGGTTGGCTTCTGAACTCATGGGACTCTCCTTGTATGACAGCCTTGTATGACAGGTCCGCTCAGCTCACTTCCAGGGAGTCGAGGATGCGCCGGTAGCTGGCGAATCGCTCGGGATGAATCTCTTCACGCTCCACCGCGGCAAGCAGGGCACAGCCCGGTTCCTGGCGGTGGCGGCAGTCGCGAAAGCGACACTGGCCGAGATAGGGGCGAAACTCGACAAAGCCCTCGGTGACCTGCTGTTCGGTCAGGTGGCCGAGGCCGAACTCGCGAATGCCCGGGGAGTCGATCAGCTCGGCCCCCTCGGCGCGGGGCAGCCGGTAGAGCCGCGCGGTGGTGGTGGTATGGGTGCCCTTGCGAGAATCCTTCGACAGGTCACCGATACGCAGCCCCTCGTCGGGGAGCAGGCGGTCGATCAGTGACGACTTGCCCACACCACTCTGCCCCACGAACACCGAGGTGCGGCCGGCCAGCCGCGACAGCAGGCTCGCCAGGCCATCCTCGCTGGCGGTGGTGGTGGCCACCACCGGATAGCCGAGTGCCGCGTAGCGCTGCAGCAGTGCCATCAGCTCACCGCCGCCGTCGGGCAGCAGGTCGACCTTGTTGAGCACCAGCACGGGGGTGATGCCGGTGGCCTCGGCGGCCACCAGGTAGCGGTCGATCAGATTGGGGTGGGGCTCGGGCTCCACCGCGAAGACGATCAGGATCTGGTCGATATTGGCCGCCACCGGCTTGAGCTGGCCCCGGGCGTCGGGGCGCTCCAGCACGTTGTCGCGCTCGCCGCGGGCGACCACCACGCCCTCGACGATGCGCCCCTCGGTGTCCGTTCTGCCGCGCCAGATCACTCGGTCGCCGGTGACCAGGCCATCGAGGTTGGCGCGTAGATGGCAGCGTATCGATTCGTCGTCGGCGTCCGGCCGCACGTCCAGGGTGCGGCCGAAGTGGGCCATCACCCGTCCCGGCTGCTCGGCGCCGTAGTCGCCGGCGGTGAGCAGCTCCTCTTCCTGGACGTCGTGCCGGGTGGCGCGTGCGGCGCGCTCGGCCTGTATCTTCTCGATACGCCAGCGTTGCTGGCGACTCAGCTTGCGTTTGCTCATGGGGCCCTGATGCTCGGTACAATGATGGCATTGTACTCATCCATGACGCCGGCTGTCGCGAGGTTGCGAGTCGGCCCCCGCAGGAGAAGGTGTTTCCATGAGCACGAACGCGTCAGTGAAAGACGATAAGCAGAACCCCCGCAGCCAGCGTCTGGTCTGGATCGACCTGGAGATGACCGGCCTCGACCCGAACAGGGAGCGGATCATCGAGGTGGCCACCCTGGTCACCGATGCCGAGCTCAATGTTGTCGCCGAAGGGCCGGTGATCGCGGTCAAGCAGCCGGATAGCCTGCTCGAGGGGATGGATGCGTGGTGTACCCGAACCCACGGCGAATCGGGGCTTACCGCGCGCGTGCAGGCGAGCGATGTGGATACCGCCGAGGCCGAGCGGCGCACCCTGGCGTTCCTGCAGGAGCATGTCGAGCCCGGCAGCTCGCCGATGTGCGGCAACAGCATCCATCAGGATCGTCGCTTCCTTGAGCGTGAGATGCCAGGGCTGCTGGCCTTCTTCCACTACCGCAACCTCGATGTCTCCACCCTCAAGGAGCTGGCCAAGCGCTGGAACCCCGGCGCCCTGGCGGGCTTCAGCAAGCGCAACGTGCACCTGGCCATGGATGACATCAAGGAGTCCATCGCCGAGCTTGCCCACTATCGCAATACTTTTCTGCGCCTGCCGGGACAGCACAGCGACGAGGAGGAGTAGGCGACTGGAGAATAAGGCGCGGCTTTTCCGGCGACAGGCCTGATCGGGGGCGCTGTGAACCCATCCTTGGGCGCTACCTCAGCCATCCCTGGTCTTCGGACCCCCTCCAGCCCTGTCCCCGGCGCCGCTCACTTGGGCAGTACCTGTTGCCTCCAAAAGGGCTAAGTCGCCGGCATATAGCGACTCCAGGGGTAGTGTTCAACTGGTCGCAATCAGCTGCTGGCGTTTTTCCCGCTGACGGGTCAGCGCCCAGCGCACATGCTCGCGGACGAGGTCGGAGGGGTAGGGCAGGCGTGCTCTCAGCGCCGCCTCGGTGGCCTCGCTCCAGGGGGCGTTGCCCAGCCCCACGGCGAGGTTGCGCAGCCAGCGCTCGTAGCCGATGCGGCGGATCGGGCTGCCGGCGGTCTTCTCCAGAAATTCCTCCTCACCCCAGGCGAATAGCGAGAGCAGGCTGGCGCGATCGAGGTCGTGGCGCGGCGAGAAGTCCGTCTCGGCGGTGGGCGTGGTAAAGCGCGTGAAGGGACAGACCAGCTGGCAGTCGTCACAGCCGAACACCCGATTGCCCATGGCCTCGCGATAGTGCTCGGGAATCGCTCCGAACAGCTCGATGGTCAGGTAGGAGATGCAGGCCCGGGCGTCGACCACACGGTCCTCGACGATGGCGCCAGTGGGACAGGCGGTGCGACAGGCGCTGCAGCTGCCGCAGTGCTCGCCGGCAAAGGGCTCATCCGCCGGCAGCGGCAGGTCGGTATACAGTTCGCCCAGAAAGAACAGCGAGCCGGCCCGCGGGTTGATCAGCATGGCATTCTTGCCGACCCAGCCGAGCCCCGCCTTGCGCGCCAGTGCGCGCTCCATGACCGGCGCCGAGTCGACGAAGGCACGGTAGCCGAAGGGGCCTGTCTCGGCCTCGATCCACTTGGCCAGGGTCGCCAGGCGCTTGCGCATCAGCTTGTGATAGTCGCGGCCGGTGGCGTAGCGCGATACATAGGCCGTCTGCGGACTCGCCAGGGTGGTGAGGGTCTCGACCTCGGCGGGCAGATAGTCCAGCCGCACACTGATCACTCGCACGGTGCCGGGCACCAGCTCGTCGGGGCGCGTGCGCTTGGTGCCATGCTTGGCCATGAAGCCCATCTCGCCATGCCGGCCAGCCGCCAGCCAACGCTCCAGACGCGCCTCATCCTCGCTGAGGTCGATATCGGTAATGCCAAGCTGCTGGAAGCCGAGCTCGCTCCCCCAGGCCTTGATACGCTGGGCCAGGGCGTGCGGGTCGGGGGCGTCGTCGTGGGGAGACGAGGAGGACATGATCGCGAAAACACCGTGCAGGGGGCCGGCGCCACTTGGCGCTGGCCGCGAAGGCTTTACACTGTTCGATAAGGTCGTTTATCGAACCACTGCCATGATAAAGCATTGCCACCGGAGAGACACCGCATGACCGATGCCAGCCAGGGGCCCGAGGCAGAGTTGCACCCGCTCTATTTTGCCGACCAGGTGCGTGAACTGGACCGTCGCACCATTGCCGGTGGCATCGCGGGCTTCGCCCTGATGCAGCGTGCCAGTGCCGCGGCCTGGCAGGTGCTCAGGCAGCGCTGGCCCGAGGTCCGTTCGCTTACGGTGCTGTGTGGAGGGGGCAACAATGGCGGCGATGGTCATGTGCTGGCCGCCCTGGCCGCCGCCGAGGGGCTCACGGTGCAGCGCGTTCTGCTCAGGCCCGTCGATGAGTTGAGTGGCGATGCCCGCCTGGCCGCCGAGATGGCCACGGCGGCCGGCGTGGGCGCCGAATCCTGGACGCCCGGCATAAGGCTTGCCGGGGAGTTGATGGTCGATGCCCTGCTCGGGACCGGGCTTGCCGGCGAGGTGCGCGGAGCCTTTCGTGAGGCGATCACGGCGCTCAACGCCAGTGGCAGGCCGGTGCTGGCCATCGATATTCCCTCGGGGCTGCACGCCGATACCGGTGCGGTGCTCGGCGACGCGGTGCTGGCGGCTACCACGGTGACCTTTATCGGCGACAAGCTGGGGCTGCATATCGGTGCGGCGGCGGAGCATGTCGGTGAGCTCTGCTTCCGGGGTCTGGGGGTGGAGGCCCTGGCCGAGACGGACCTGGTGCCGGCAGCGCACCTGCTCGACATGGGGCTGGCAGCTGTCTGGCTGCCGGCGCGGCGGCGTACCGCCCACAAGGGCGACTGTGGCCATGCGCTGGTGCTGGGAGGCGCGCCCGGTTTCGGGGGCGCGGCGCTGCTGGCCGCCGAGGCCTGTGCCCGGCTGGGGGCCGGCAAGATCAGCCTGGCCACCGCGCCGGCGCATGTTGCCGCCAGCCTGGTGCGTCGTCCCGAGGTGATGGCCCATGGCATTCGTGGTGCCACCGATCTCGGCCAGCTGCCCTCCCAGGCCGATGTACTGGTGGTGGGGCCCGGCCTGGGGCAGGGCAGTTGGGGGCAGGGTGTGCTGCAGGCGGCACTCGAGACCGACAAGCCGCTGGTGGTGGATGCCGATGGACTCAATCTGCTGGCCGCCTACTTCGCCGGAGCGGAGGAGGGCATGGCGCCCCGCGACAACTGGATCCTGACCCCCCACCCCGGGGAGGCGGCCCGCCTGCTGGGCTGGCGTGTGGCCGAGATCGAGGCGGACCGCCGTGCGGCCGTGGTGGCCCTGCGCGAGCGCTTCGGCGGGGTGGTGGTTCTCAAGGGGGCGGGCAGCCTGATCGCGGGCCCCGAGGGGGTTGCGGTCTGCCCCTTCGGCAACCCCGGCATGGCCAGCGGTGGCATGGGGGATGTGCTCTCCGGGATGCTCGGTGCCCTGCTGGCCCAGGGAGTGCCGCTGGAAATCGCCGCCCGGCTGGGGGTGCTGGTGCACGCCAGGGCCGCGGATCTGGCCGCGGCAGACGCCGGAGAGCGTGGTCTGCTGGCCGGTGATCTGGCATCCTATGCGCGAATTCTGGTCAACCCGGCCGGGTGTGATGGCGACGTGTGATGGCAAGGGCGAGGACGATGCGGCTGCGACTCGATGATGAAGCGTGCCAGGTGGGCCTGGGTGAGTGCCTGGGGCGTGCCCTGCAGGGGCGTGGGCGGGTCTATCTCGTCGGCGAGCTGGGGGCCGGCAAGACGACCCTGGCTCGCGGCGTGTTGCGTGCCTATGGTCATCGTGGCGCGGTGAAGAGCCCGACCTATACCCTGGTGGAGCCCTACGAACTCGATGGCAAGCGGGTCTACCACTTCGACCTCTACCGGCTGGGGGACCCCGAGGAGCTCGAGTTCATCGGCGGCCGAGACCTGCTCGGAGATGATGCCTTGAGCCTGATCGAGTGGCCGGTTCGTGGTGAGGGCTGGTTGCCCGGTCCCGATCTTCGCATCGAACTTGACGTGGTGGGCGAGGGCCGCGAGGCGGTGCTGGAGGCGCATAGTGCCCATGGCGAAGCGGCCCTGGCTCGCCTGGCCGCCATGCCCGCCGTCACCGAGTGGTGTCGCGCGGCCAAGCCCGGTGAGGGGGCTCCCTGATGAGACCAGCCATCCTGCATCGCCTGCTGGCGCTGAGCCTGTCGATGATGGCCCCCCTTGCCGCGGTTGAGGCCGGCGAGGTGGAGAACCTGCGGCTGTGGGCCGCGCCGGATCATGCGCGCTTGGTCTTCGACCTGGCCTCACCGACCCGGGCCAAGGTGTTTTCCCTCGACAATCCGCGGCGGCTGGTGATCGACCTGGACGACAGCCGCATGCAGGCCGACCTCGACGGGCTCGACCTGACCGGCAGTGCCATCAGCCGTATCCGCTCCGGCGTTCGCGAAGGGGATGACCTGCGTGTGGTGCTGGACCTGGAGCGCGAGGTGGCGCCGCGTCACTTTGTCCTGGCCCCAAACAATCAGTATGGCCATCGACTGGTGGTGGATCTGGAGTACCCGGGCGAGAGTGCCGTGGAGGACCCCATCGACCCCATCGAGGCGATGATCCGTGAGCAGGAGATCGCCGCCAAGCGTGCCCAGGCCCAGGTCGACCTCGGCGGCAGGGCGGTGACGCCCGAGCCCGAGGCGGTGGTCCAGCCGGCTCAGCCGCATCCCAAGCGCGATATCATCATCGCCATCGACGCCGGCCATGGCGGCGAGGACCCCGGCGCCATCGGCCCCTCGGGCACCCTCGAGAAGGACGTGGTGCTGCAGATCGCCAAGCGCCTTCAGCAGCGAGTCAATGCGACCGAGGGGTTCCGTGCGGTGATGATCCGCGACAGCGACTATTACGTTGGACTGCGCCAGCGCACCCATATCGCGCGTGAGCAGAAGGCGGACTTCTTCGTCTCCATTCATGCCGATGCCTTTCACAGTCCGCGCCCCAACGGCAGTTCGGTCTTTGCGCTCTCCCAGCGTGGGGCCACCTCCGAGACCGCCCAGTGGCTGGCCGAGAGCGAGAACAAGGCCGACCTGATCGGCGGTGTGGATGGCAATCTCTCGCTCAAGGACAAGGACGAGGTGCTGCGCGGCGTGCTGCTCGACCTGACCATGACCGCGACCCTCAACGACTCTCTCTCCATCGGGGGGCAGGTGCTGGATCGCATGGGGCGCGTCAACCGGCTGCACAAGCCGCGGGTGGAGCAGGCCGGTTTCGTGGTGCTCAAGTCACCGGATATTCCGTCGCTGCTGGTCGAGACCGGCTTTATCTCCAACCCCCAGGAGGAGCGCCGCCTACTCGACCCTGCCCACCAGGAGAAGATGGCTCGAGCCATCTTCGCGGGCGTCGAGGAGCATTTCCGCACCAACCCGCCCCCGGCCAGCCTGCTGGCCTGGCAGCGTGACAACGGGCGAAGCACCGCCGGCAACGAGTATCGCATCCAGCCGGGTGATACCCTCTCCGAGATCGCCTCCCGCCATGATGTACCGGTGCGCCGCCTCAAGCAGGCCAACGAGCTCAATGGCGATGTGATCCGGGTCGGCCAGGTGCTGCGCATCCCCCGCTCTTGAGCTGGAAGAGCCCGGCTTCGCCGAGAGCTGAAAGAGCGTCGCTTCGCTCCTGGAAGCTGGAAGCTTGAAGAAAGGGCTTGATACCCTTGGCGGCGTTCATAGTGCTTTTTCCAGCTTCCAGCTTCCAGCTTCCAGCTTCCAGCTTTTGTGGAGTGATATGTCAGAACAGCGTCGCATTCGAACCCTTGACCCACGCCTGGCCAACCAGATCGCCGCCGGCGAGGTGGTCGAGCGCCCCGCCTCGGTGGTCAAGGAGCTGGTCGAGAACGCCATCGATGCCGGCAGCTCGCGCATCGAGGTGGAGCTGGAGGCCGGCGGTGCCCGACTGATCCGGGTGCGCGACGATGGCAGCGGCATCGGTGAGGATGACCTGCCACTGGCACTGTCGCGCCACGCCACCAGCAAGATCGCCTCCCTGGAGGAGCTCGAGGGCGTCGCGAGCCTGGGCTTTCGCGGCGAGGCGCTGGCCTCGATCAGCTCGGTATCGCGTCTGGAGCTGGTCTCCAACCCCGATGACGACCCCACCGCCGGATGGCGGGTGGTGGCCGAGGGGCGCAACATGGAGCCGCGGGTCTCGCCGGCGCCGCACCCGCGTGGCACCTCGGTGACGGTGCGTGACCTGTTCTTCAACACCCCGGCCAGGCGCAAGTTCCTGCGCAAGGAGAAAACCGAGTTCGGTCATGTCGAGGAGGCCTTCCGCCGCCAGGCGCTGTCGCGCTATGACATCGGCTGGACCCTGCGTCATAACCACAAGACCGTTCATCAGTTGCGTGCGGGTGAAGACCTGGCCAGTCGCGAGCGGCGCATCGCCGCACTGCTCGGCAAGGCGTTTCTCGAGCACGCCCTGCATCTGAATATCGAGGCCTCCGGGTTGCGGCTGTGGGGCTGGGTGGGTCTGCCCACCCACTCTCGTGCCCAGGCCGATCAGCAGTACTTCTTCGTCAATGGCCGTGTGGTGCGTGACCGCCTGGTGGCCCATGCGGTACGCCAGGCGTACCGCGATGTGCTCTTCAACGGCCGCCACCCGGTGTTTGTGCTCTATCTCGAGGTCGACCCGACGGTGGTCGACGTCAATGTTCACCCCACCAAGCATGAGGTGCGCTTCCGCGACGGTCGCCTGGTCCACGACTTCCTGTTTTCAAGTCTGCACCGGGCGCTCGGCGAGGCGCGGGCCGGCGGCCAGGCGGAGGAGGAACCTGGCGAAGCGCCTGGCGCGGAGGCGAGCGAGCGCAACGAAGCGGACGCCGTGCCTCGCCAGGTGGCCGAGCCCGCCGGGCGCTGGCAGCAACAGCCGATGTCACTGCCCGAGCGCGACGAGGGCGAGCGGGTCACGCCGGATCGCGTCAGGGCCTTTATGGAGGGTTATCGTCGCCTGCACCCGGATCACGAGGAGGCGCTGCTGACTCCGCAGCCGGCAGCGCCCGGTGCCGGCGGTGGTGCGGCGGGTCTGGCCCTGGCGGAGCGCCAGGCGACACAAGGCCCGCGTCCCGAGCCGCTGCCCGAGCAGGATGATACCCGGGCCCCGCCGCTGGGCTTCGCCGTGGCCCAGCTGCACGGTGTCTATATTCTCTCCCAGAGTGAGCGTGGCCTGATCCTGGTGGATACGCATGCCGCCCACGAACGCATCGTCTACGAGCGCATGAAGACCCAGGTCCACGGGGGACGACTCGAGGCCCAGCCACTGCTGGTGCCGGTATCGCTTGCGGCGAGTCCCGCCGAGGTGGCCACCGCCGAGGGTGAGCAGGAGGCCTTTGCCCGCCTGGGGGTCGAGCTCGATGTCGCCGGGCCCGAGACCCTGCTGGTACGCCAGGTACCGGTGCTGCTGGCCGATGCCGACGTGGAGCCGCTGATTCGCCAGATGCTCGCCGACCTGGAGCGCTACGGGCGCTCCGACCACCTCGAGGCGCATATCAACGAGCTGCTCTCCACCATGGCCTGCCACGGCAGCGTACGAGCCAACCGCCGCCTGACCCTGGCGGAGATGAATGCCCTACTGCGTGACATGGAGCGCACCGAGCGAAGTGGTCAGTGCAATCATGGGCGCCCCACCTGGACCGAGATGAGCATGAAGCAGCTCGATCGCCTCTTCATGAGAGGGCAGTAGAAAAAATTGAAGCCACCCGAACTCCGAGAAGCGCCGGGGGCAGACCGAAGAGGAGGTCCTATGCCATGGATGGCATCGGTAGCGCCCAGGAATGGGTTCACAGCTCCTCCTCGTAGGTCTGCCGCCGGATAAGCTTCCCGGTTCAAAGCCCGACAGACCTCGAGAACTAGATGCCTGATAAGCGTCCGCCCGCCATTCTGCTGATGGGCCCCACCGCCGCCGGTAAGACCGACCTTGCCATCGAGCTCCATGAGCGCCTCGGCGTGGAGCTGATCAGTGTCGACTCCACCATGGTCTACCGTGGCCTGGATATCGGCAGTGCCAAGCCCTCGGCGCAGGAGCTGGCCCGGGCGCCGCACCGCCTGATCGATATTCGCGACCCGGCCGAGCCCTACTCGGCGGCGGAGTTTCGCGAGGATGCCCTACGCGAGATGCGTGAGATCACGGCCCGTGGCCGTGTGCCGCTGCTGGTGGGCGGGACCATGATGTACCTCCGCCAGCTGCTGCATGGCGTGGCCAACCTGCCGAGCTCCGACCCGGGAACGCGTGCCGAGCTTCAGGCCGAGCTCGAGGAGCGCGGCCTTTCCGCGCTGCATGAGGAGCTAGAACGCGTCGATCCGGGCGCCGCGGCGCGAATTCATCCCAACGATCCCCAGCGGCTGTTGCGTGCCCTGGAGGTGTTTCGCCTCAGTGGTCGCACGCTCAGCGAGCTGTGGGCCGAACAGCGTCCTGAAACCTTTCCCTGGCGCACGCTGTCGATAGGGCTCGCCCCCGGTCAGCGGCAGGTGCTTCACGAGCGTATCGCCACGCGCTTTGCCACCATGCTCGAGGGCGGGCTGATCGATGAGGTCGCCGGTCTGCGTTCACGAGGAGACCTGGCGCCGACGCTGCCCTCGATGAAGAGCGTCGGCTATCGTCAGGTCTGGGAGTATCTCGACGGTGAGGTCGATCGCGAGGGTCTCGAGCGGCGCGGTATCGTGGCGACTCGGCAGCTGGCCAAGCGGCAGCTGACCTGGATGCGCAGCTGGGAGGCACTGCACTGGGTGGATACCCTGGAGGGCGACCCCCTGGCAGAGGTGCTGAAACTCGTGCGCCATTTCGGCACTTAGCGTAAGATACCGATTTCCGCTGGCCGCTGGCCGGGCCGCTTGAAAAGGCCCCATAACACCCCAACAACCCAACTCCAGAGACACATCCAGGGAGAGTAAAATGTCAAAAGGGCAGTCGCTTCAAGATCCGTACCTGAACATCCTGCGCAAGGAGCGTATCCCGGTATCGATCTTCCTGGTCAACGGCATCAAGCTGCAGGGCCAGATCGAGTCCTTCGACCAGTTCGTGATCCTGCTGCGTAATACCGTCAGCCAGATGGTCTACAAGCATGCCATTTCCACCGTGGTGCCGTCGCGCAACGTGCGTCTTCCGGCCCAGGACCCTGCCGCTGCGCAGGATGATGAGTGAGGTAGTGATTGTTTTTTGAACGCCCCGACGCCGGTGAGACGGCGGTACTCGTCCATGTCGACTTTCAGGATGAGCAAGAGCGCGAGGATCCGGGAGAGT
This sequence comes from uncultured Halomonas sp., assembly GCF_947501415.1. Classification (GTDB taxonomy): domain Bacteria; phylum Pseudomonadota; class Gammaproteobacteria; order Pseudomonadales; family Halomonadaceae; genus Halomonas. The sequence continues at coordinate 55,474 of NZ_CANMVL010000021.1, forward strand.
TCCTGGAACTCGTGCGCTCTGCCGGCGCCGAGCCGGCGACCCTGCTGACCGGCAGTCGCAAGCGTCCCGATTCGCGCACCTTCGTCGGCTCGGGCAAGCTCGAGGAGCTGCGCGAAGCACTCGCCGTTCACTCGGCCGAACTGGTGATCTTCAACCACGGCCTGAGCCCCTCCCAGGAGCGCAACCTCGAGCGTGAGCTCAAGTGTCGCGTGCTCGACCGTACCGGCCTGATTCTCGACATCTTCGCCCAGCGGGCGCGGACTCACGAGGGCAAGCTGCAGGTCGAGCTGGCTCAGCTGGAGTACATGTCGACCCGCCTGGTGCGGGGCTGGACCCACCTGGAACGCCAGAAGGGCGGTATCGGTCTGCGCGGCCCGGGTGAGACCCAGCTGGAGACCGACCGACGGCTGCTGCGTGGTCGCATCAAGTCGATCCACAAGCGCCTTGACAAGGTGCGTGGCCAGCGGGATCAGAACCGTCGCTCGCGAGCCCGTGCCGAGATCCCCAGCGTCTCGTTGGTGGGGTACACCAACGCCGGCAAGTCGACGTTGTTCAATTCGATTACCGAGTCGCAGGTCTATGCGGCCGACCAGCTCTTCGCTACCCTCGACCCGACGCTGCGGCGACTGGAGATCGAGGATGTGGGACCGGTGGTGATGGCTGATACCGTCGGTTTCATCCGTCATCTGCCGCACAAGCTGGTGGAGGCCTTTCAGGCGACCCTTCAGGAAGCCGCCGAGGCCAGCCTGCTGGTGCACGTCATTGATGCCGCCGACCCCGACCGCGAGCTCAACGTCGAGCAGGTTGAAACGGTGCTCGACGAGATTGGTGCCCTGGAGGTGCCGACCCTCAAGGTAATGAACAAGATCGATCTGCTCGATAGCGCGCCGCGCATCGAGCGCGATGGCGAGGGGCGCCCCGAGGTGGTCTGGCTGTCGGCCCGGGAGGGCAGGGGCATCGAGCTGCTGGAGCAAGCGCTCTCGGAGTGTCTGGCCGAGGACGTCATCGACTTCACGCTGACCCTCGAGCCCGAGCAGGGGCGGCTGCGTGCCGGCCTGCACGAGCTGGGTGCGGTTCGTGAGGAGAGCTTCTGTGAAGAGGGTCAGACGCGCCTGCAGGTACGCCTGCCGCGCCGTGACTTCCTGCAGTTGATGGCGCGGCTCGGTGAGCGTGCCGATGACTACCTGCCGGCGTCACTGAGCGAGCGTGAGGCGTGGGAAGAATCCCCGTAGGCGGGACAAGCACAAGACAGGATCGCAACCGAGGCCCCCGCCGGCACTTCCGGTCGGGGCAGCAACGCATAGTGGAGAAGACCTATGGCCTGGAATGAGCCTGGTGGTGGTGGCAACCAGCACGACCCCTGGAGTGGGGGCGGTCGCCGTGGCGGTGGAAACGGCGGCGGTGGCAAGGGCGGTGGCAACCAGCCACCGGATCTGGATGAGGCCCTGAAGAAGTTTCAGGACAAGCTTAACGGCATGCTGGGTGGCCGCGGTGGCAAGAAGGGCGGTTCCGGGGGCAAGGGCGGCGGTGGCAAGCCACGCAATGCCTTCACCCTGCCGGGTCTGTTGCTGCTGGTGGCCCTGGCCATCTGGGCGGCGTCGGGCTTCTATCTGGTCGACCAGTCCGAGCGGGGCGTGGTGCTGCGCTTCGGCAAGTTCCAGGAAGTTGTCACGCCTGGCCTGCAGTGGAATCCGCCGCTGATCGACGACGTGCGCATGGTCAACGTGACCCGCGTGCGCTCGCTGACCCAGACCCAGTCGATGCTGACCCGCGACGAGAACATCGTCGAGGTCGAAATCTCGGCTCAGTACCAGGTCGCCGACCCGCGTGACTTCGTGCTCAACGTGCGCAACCCGCAGCTCTCCATCGAGAATGCTCTCGACAGCGCCCTGCGCCATGTGGTCGGTGGTACCGACATGATCGATATCCTGACCTCCGGTCGTGAGATTCTCGGCAGCTCGGTGGCCAGTCGCCTGCAGTCCTATCAGGACAGCTATGGCACCGGTATCCGCCTGCAGACCATCAACATCGAGTCCACCTCGGCACCCGACCAGGTCATCGATGCCTTCGATGACGTTATCCGGGCCCGCGAGGATCGTCAGCGCACCATCAACCAGGGCATGGCCTACGCGAACGCCATCATCCCCGAGGCTCAGGGTCAGGCGCAGCGTATCGTCGAGCAGGGCCAGGGTTATCGCGAATCGGTGGTCGCCGAGGCGCGGGGTCAGGCGAGCCGTTTCAACGCCCTGCTGGGCCAGTATGAGGAAGCGCCCTCGATCATGCGTGAGCGTCTCTACCTGGATGCCATCAGCGAGGTCTTCGGCAGCACGCCGAAGGTGATGGTCGATGTCGCCAACGACTCGCCGCTGATGTATCTGCCCCTGGATCAGATGGGCAAGGGCGGCACCCGCAGCGCAGAGCCGCAGGGCGAGCAGGGTGAGCTCGATCCGCGAGTGCTGGAGCGCCTGCGGAGCTCGCAGGGCGCCTCGTCATCTTCCAGCAACACCAGCAACAGCAGCAACACCGGTGGTATCCGCAGGGAGGGCCGCTAAATGATCAATAATCGTTCCCTGCTCATTGTCGGCGGCCTGGCGGCCATCGCCTGGCTGGCCAGCAACAGCCTGTATGTGGTCGACGAGACCGAGCGTGCGGTCAAGCTGCGCTTCGGCGAGATCATCGAGGAGGACATCCAGCCCGGGCTGCACTTCAAGGTGCCGATCACCCAGACGGTGCGTACCTTCGATACCCGGCTGCTGACCCTGGACACCGATCCCAGCCGTTACCTGACCCTGGAGCAGAAGGCGGTCATCGTCGACTCCTACGTCAAGTGGCAGGTGGTCAATCCGACCCAGTACTACGAGGCCACGGCCGGCGACGAGCTGATGGCCAGTCGCCTGATCCAGCCGCGGGTCGACGAGAGCCTGCGTAACGCCTTCGGCCGCCTCGACCTGCAGGAGATCATCGCCGAGCGTCGCGATGATCTGATGACAGGACCGACCGAGGAGCTCGATACACTGCTGCGCGACGAGCTGGGGGTGGCCATCCGGGATATCCGGGTCAAGCGCATCGATCTTCCCGAGGATGTCTCCTCGGCGGTCTACGAGCGGATGCGCTCCGAGCGTGAGCGTGAGGCCCGCGAGTGGCGTGCCCAGGGTCAGGAGGAGGCCGAGCGCATCCGTGCCAACGCCGACCGTCGGCGTCAGGTGCTGCTGGCCCAGGCCAACGAGCGCGCCGAGACCTTGAGGGGTGAGGGCGATGCCGAGGCGGCAGCCATCTTCGCCGAGGCCTATGGCAAGGATGAGGAGTTCTTCACCTTCTGGCGCAGCCTGAATGCCTATCGCGACAGCTTCGCCAGTGATGGCAACATGCTGGTCCTCGATCCCTCCAGCGACTTCTTCCAGTACCTGAAGAGCCCCACGCCTTCCGCGGGGGAGTAGAACGACCGACCGGGCCTGCGGGCCCGGTCGGGGTTCATCCCGGGCCCAAACGTGATAGACTCCTGTAACCGGGCGTGGCCCGGTTTTTTTGTGGCCGTCTATCGCAAGCCCTGACCGCAAGCCCTGACATCAGTCAGACGCTCGCCGAGCTCTCGGCAGTGTCCCCAACACGGCCATTCATTGCCTTGCAGGATGATTGACATGACCATCGCTGACCGCTGGCTGCTGCCCGACGGCATGGACGAAGTGCTGCCGCCCCAGGCAAGCCGCATGGAAGAGCTGCGCCGAGGGTTGCTCGACCTCTATCACCGCTGGGGCTACGACCAGGTGATGCCGCCTACCGCGGAGTTTCTCGACTCCCTGCTCACCGGTACCGGCTCCGATCTGGCCCTGCAGACCTTCAAGCTGACCGACCAGCTCACCGGCCGCATGATGGGCATCAGCGCCGACGTCACCCCCCAGGTGGCACGCATGGATGCCCACTCCCTGAAGCGCCAGGGGCCGGTGCGACTCTGCTACTGCACCAACGTGCTGCGCGCCACGCCCGACCAGCATCAGTGCGGTCGCAGTCCCGTGCAGGTCGGGGTGGAGCTGTTCGGCCACGCCGGTCGCGAGGCCGACCTGGAGATCCTCAACCTGGCCCTGGCCTCGCTGAGTGCCGCCGGCGCCCGCGAGATTCACCTGGCGCTGGGCCACATCGGCATCTACCGTAGTCTGGTGGAAGCGTCCGGTCTCGAGGGAGATGCCGAGCGCGCGATGTTTGCGGCCCTGGAGCGGAAATCACCAGGCGAGCTGGCCGCCCGGGTCGAGGCGAGCGTCGGTGATCCTGGCCTGGCCGAGATGTTCATGGCGCTGGGCCGCCTGCATGGTGGCGTTGAGGTGCTCGACGAGGCCCAGGAGGCCTTCGCCGAGGCGCCTGCCGCCGTCACTGCCGCCCTGGAGCAGCTGCGTACCCTGTTGAGCGGTGTACAGGCCGCCCACCCCGGGGTATCGCTCTACCTGGACCTGGGGGAGCTGCGCGGCTATGCCTACCATACCGGCATGCTGTTTGCCGCCTATGTGCCCGGTTACGGGCAACCGCTGGCCAAGGGTGGGCGCTATGATGACACCGGGCGTGCCTTTGGCCGGGCTCGCCCCGCGACCGGCTTCTCCATGGACCTCAAGCAGCTGGCCACGCTGTCGCCCGCAGAACCGCCCCGTGATGGCATCTGGGCGCCGGCCGAGGGAGAGGGACTGGTAGACGCCGTGATGGCGCTGCGCGCTCGAGGCGAGCGTGTGGTGCAGGCGCTACCGGGACAACGTACCGGGCCCACAGAACACCGCTGTGATCGTCAGCTGGTGCTCGATGATGGCCACTGGCAAGCCGTGACACTGTAGACTGGGTTACCACCTTGGCGCGACGGCCCGCCGCCGCGCGGCAACGAGAGACGAGAGAGCAATGGGCAAGAATGTAGTCGTATTGGGCACCCAGTGGGGTGATGAGGGCAAGGGCAAGGTCGTCGACCTGCTCACCGAATCCGCTTCCACCGTGGTGCGTTTCCAGGGCGGTCACAACGCCGGCCACACGCTGGTGATCGATGGCGAGAAGACCGTTCTCCACCTGATCCCTTCCGGCATCCTGTGGCCCGGCAAGATGTGTGTCATCGGCAACGGCGTGGTGCTGTCACCGGAGGCACTGATCACCGAGATCCGCAAGCTGGAAGAGAAGGGCGTGCCGGTACGCGATCGTCTGCGCCTGTCGCCGGCCTGCCCGCTGATCCTGCCCTATCATGTGCGTCTCGATCAGGCCCGCGAGAAGGCCCGTGGCATCGCCAAGATCGGCACCACAGGGCGTGGCATTGGCCCGGCCTATGAGGACAAGGTGGCACGCCGTGGCCTGCGTCTGGGCGACATGCTCCATCGCGAGCGCTTTGCCGCCAAGCTCGGCGAGGTGCTGGATTACCACAACTTCGTGCTGACCCAGTATCACGGCGAGCCGGCGGTGGACTTCCAGGAAGTGCTCGACAGCGCCATGCAGATGGCCGAAGAGCTGCGTCCGATGGTGACCGATACCGTCAGCCTGGTGCATGGCGTGCGTCGCGAGCGCGAGAACATCCTCTTCGAGGGGGCCCAGGGCTCGCTACTCGATATCGATCACGGCACCTACCCCTACGTGACCAGCTCCAACACCACCGCGGGGGGAACTGCCACCGGTTCCGGCGTGGGTCCGCTCTACCTGGACTACGTGCTGGGCATCACCAAGGCCTATACCACCCGTGTCGGCTCCGGCCCGTTCCCCACTGAGCTGTTCGACGACCATGGTCGCCACCTGGCCGAGAAGGGCCACGAGTTCGGCGCCACGACCGGACGCGCACGCCGCTGCGGCTGGTTCGACGCCGTGGCACTTCGCCATGCCGTGCAGGTCAACTCCGTCTCCGGGATCTGCCTGACCAAGCTCGACGTACTCGACGGCCTGGAAAACATCCGCGTCTGTGTCGGCTACCGCAGCAAGGATGGTGAGCTGTTGGATAACCCGGTGGACTCCGAGGGCTACGAGGCCGTGGAGCCCATCTACGAGGACCTGCCGGGCTGGAGCGAGTCGACTCTGGGCGCCAAGCGCGTGGAGGATCTGCCGGCCAACGCGCGTGCCTACATCAGCTACCTCGAGGAGAAGACCGGCGTCAGCATCGATATCATCTCCACCGGCCCCGACCGCAACGAGACCATCGTGCTGCGTAACCCGTTCGACGACTGAGCGACTCGCCGCAGCGGTATGGCGCTATGATATGGCGCTATGAGGAAGGCCCCGCACAGCGGGGCCTTCTGCGTTTTCAGCGGGCCTAGGGCGTAGGCTTAGTAGTCGATGCCGCGTCGGGCCTGCACGCCAGAGTTGAAGGCGTGGCGCACCTCCTGCATCTCGGTGACGGTATCGGCCATGGCCAGCAGGTCGCGGTGGGCATTGCGACCGGTGATGATCACGCTCTGCTCGCCGGGGCGGTTCTCGAGGGCACGCCTGACGGTCTCGATATCCAGGTAGCCGAACTTGAGCATGTAGGTGATCTCGTCGAGCACGACCAGATAGACCTCGGGGTCGGCCAGCATGCGCTCCGCCTCGACCCATACCTCACGGCAGGCGGCGGTATCCGTCTCGCGGTTCTGGGTCTCCCAGGTGAAGCCGGTGCCCATGATGGCGACCTCGAGGTTGGGATCCTCGATCAGCCGTTCGCGCTCGCCGCACTCCCACTGTCCCTTGATGAACTGGATGACCCCGACCCGGTAGCCATAGCCCAGGGCACGGGTGACGGTGCCCCAGGCGGCGGTGGTCTTGCCCTTGCCGTTGCCGGTGAAGACCATCATCAGGCCGCGCTGCTCGGTGGCGGCGGCGACCTTGTCGTCGACGTGGCTCTTGAGTTTCTGCATCGACTGCTTGTGGCGGGTATCGCGATCGCTCATTGGGGCTCCAGTTCTGTACAAGGCTTGTCAAGGTGCGTCATAGCATACGCGAGCCATGGCGAGGCGTCAGCCTCCTCGCCTGACGAAAGCCGGGAATCGGCGGCGCTGAGAGGAGAGGGCTGATAGAATCCCTGCTTCCATCCCCTTTGCCAGGAGCCGCCATGCCCTCCTTCGATATCGTCTCCGAGTTTGACAAGCACGAGGCCAGCAATGCCGTCGACCAGGCCAATCGCGAGATTCAGACGCGCTTCGACTTCAAGGGCGTCGATGCCAGCTTCAGCCTCGAGGGTGACAGCGTGAGCCTCGAGGCCGAGGTCGACTTCCAGCTCAAGCAGATGCTCGACGTGCTGCGCAACAAGCTGATCGCCCGCGGCATCGATGCCCGCTGCCTTGACGTTCAGGAGCCGGTGCTTTCCGGGGTGCGTGCTCGCCAGGAGGCGCAGCTCAAGCAGGGCCTCGACCAGAAGGAGGCCAAGGATATCGTCAAGCGCATCAAGGACTCCAAGCTCAAGGTACAGGCTCAGATTCAGGGCGAGAAGGTGCGTGTCACCGGCAAGAAGCGCGATGACCTTCAGGCGGTGATGGCGCTGCTGCGCGGCGAGCAGGGCCCCGATCTGCCGCTGCAGTTCGATAACTTTCGCGACTGACGCCATCCGGCATCTGCTCGTCCAAGGTCACCATAGTCACCTCCGATTGGCGTGCCGGGGCAGGCTGCGCTTCAATACCAGTATCACTGGGAAAGGAGCGCGGGATGTCAGAGTTGAAGCGCCTTGTCTTGATCGCGATCGCCGGCATCAGCCTCGTGCTGGGTATTGTCGGCATGTTCCTCCCGCTGATGCCCACCACCTGCTTTCTGCTGTTGGCGGTATGGGCGGCATCGAGAAGCTCGCCACGCCTGGCCGGCTGGATACGTGAGCATCCTCGCTTCGGACCAGCCGTGGTGGCCTGGGAGGGCGAGCGGGCCATTCCGCGTCACGCCAAGTGGCTGGCCGCCGGCATGCTGGTCCTCTCCATGCTGGTGCTGGCGCTGACCGTCAGCCTGCTATGGCTCAAGCTTGCCCTGATCGCCGGGCTGACGCTGCTAGGCGCCTGGATCGTCACGCGTCCCGAGCCGGCGTTGTGAGGGTGCTTTGAGCTCGGCGGGCGAGGCGCCGTACAATGGTCGCAATTCTCGACAGGAGCATCACGCATGTCCGACCCCCAGGCGACCTACCTGAGCGACTACCGCCCCCCGGCCTACCGCGTTACCCATACCGAACTTACCTTTGATCTAGACCCCGGCGCCACGCGAGTCAAGGCGCGCCTGCATCTGGAGCGCCATCCGGAGCGTGAGGCGGGCGAGCCGCTGGTACTCGACGGAGAAGGCCTCGTCCTCAAGGCGATTGCCGTCGATGGCGAACCGCTGGAGGCTGACGAGTATGCGGTGGGCGACAGCAGCCTGACCGTGCACCGAGTGCCCGAGGCCTTTCTCCTGGATACCGAGGTGGAGATCGCCCCCGAGGCCAATACCGCCCTGGAGGGGCTCTATCTCTCCAATGGCATGTACTGCACCCAGTGTGAGGCCGAAGGCTTCCGGCGCATCACCTACTATCCGGATCGCCCGGATGTCATGGCGACCTTCTCCACCACCGTGATCGGTGATGACGAGCGCGAGCCGGTACTGCTCTCCAACGGCAATGCGGTGGAGCGGGGCAGCCTGCCGGGTGGCCGGCACTTCGTCACCTGGCAGGATCCCCATCCCAAGCCCAGCTATCTGTTCGCCCTGGTGGCCGGCGACCTGAAGAAGGTCGAGGATGATTTCACCACCATGAGTGGCCGCGAGGTGGCCCTGCAGATCTGGGTCGAGGAGGAGAACCTCGACAAGACCGACCATGCCATGGCCTCGCTCAAGCGCGCCATGCGCTGGGATGAACAGGCCTATGGTCGCGAGTATGACCTCGACCTGTTCATGATCGTGGCGGTCAATGACTTCAATATGGGCGCCATGGAGAACAAGGGGCTCAATATCTTCAACTCCGCGGCGGTGCTGACCCACCCTCAGACCGCCACCGATACCGCCTTCCAGCGGGTCGAGAGTATCGTCGCCCACGAGTACTTTCATAACTGGTCGGGCAACCGGGTGACCTGCCGCGACTGGTTCCAGCTCTCTCTCAAGGAGGGTTTCACGGTATTCCGCGACCAGTGCTTCTCGGCCGATACCAACTCCCCGGCGGTCAAGCGCATCGAGGATGTTGCCTTCTTCCGCACCGCCCAGTTCGCCGAGGATGCCGGGCCCACCGCGCACCCGGTGCGCCCCGATCACTATATCGAGATCGGCAACTTCTACACCCTGACCATCTACGAGAAGGGCGCCGAAGTGGTGCGCATGCTGGCCAACCTGGTGGGCGAGGAGGCCTTCCGCCGGGGTAGTGATCGCTACTTCGAGCGGTTCGATGGCCAGGCGGTGACCATCGAGGACTTCGTGGAGTGCATGGCCGAAGCCTCTGGCCTGGATCTCTCACAGTTCATGCGCTGGTACTCCCAGGCCGGCACCCCGGAGATCGACGCCTTCGGCGAGTATGACTATGCCAAATGTGAGTATCGACTGATCCTGCGCCAGCGCACGCCAGCCACCCCCGGCCAGCCCGACAAGCTGCCGCTGCATATTCCGGTCCGCCTGGGGCTGGTGGGTACCAAGAGCGGCCGTGACCTGCCGCTGTCACTGGATGGTGAAGCGCTTGGCAGTGACGCCGTCATCCATCTGTGCGAGGCGGAGCAGGAGCTCGTGTTCACTGATGTCTCAGAGGCCCCGGTGCCGTCGTTGCTGCGCGGCTTCTCGGCGCCGGTGAAGCTGCGCTTCCCCTATGGTCGCGAGGATCTGGCCTTTCTGCTGGCCAACGACTCGGATGGCTTCAACCGCTGGGAGGCCGGTCAGCGCCTGGCCATGCTGGCCCTGGACGACCTGATCGCCGCCCACCGCAATGGAGTCGAGAAGGTGATGGATTCGCGGGTCGTCGAGGCCTTCCGCGGGTTGCTCGAGGGGGAGCCCGAGGATCGTGCGGTGCTGGCCGAGATGCTTGTTCTGCCCAGCGAGGCCTATATCGCCGAGCAGCAGCCGCTGGTGGATGTCGACGCCATCCATGCGGCGCGGGAGTTCATGCGCCAGGGGCTGGCGGCCGCCCTGCGCGACGACTTCCTGCGCGTCTACCGCGAGAACCAGCACGATGAGCCCTATGCGCCGACACCCGAGCAGATCGCCCGACGCAGCCTGAAGAACGTGGCGCTTGCCTACCTGATGGCAATCGAGGACGAGGATGGCGTGGTGCTGGCCCGTGAGCAGTTCGAGGCCGATCACAACATGACCGATGTGCGTCATGCCTTGACCCTGCTGACTCACAGCAGCCGCGATGAGCTCAGCGAGCCGGCCCTCAAGGCCTTCGGTGAGCGCTGGGCGCATGACCCGCTGGTGATGGATCAGTGGTTCGCCATCCAGGTCGGTCGCCCGCAGCCCGACGTGCTCGAGCGCGTCCGCTTCCTGATGGAGCATCCCGCCTTCTCGCTGAAGAACCCCAACAAGGTACGTGCCCTGATCGGCACCTTCGTCGGTCAGAATCGCATCAATTTCCACCGTCTGGACGGGGAGGGCTATCGCCTGCTGGCCGACACCGTGATCGAGCTCGATCGCCTGAACCCGGAGATCGCGGCTCGCCTGATCATTCCGCTGACACGTTGGGCGCGCTTCGATGAGCAGCGTCAGGCCTTGATGAAGGGGGAGCTCGAGCGCATCCGTGCCGAGAGGCTCTCGCCCAACGTCTATGAGGTGGTGGAAAAGGCACTGGCCTGATCATCCGCCCGCTTCACCAACGGAAAGCGCCGCCCCTTGGGGCGGCGCTTTCACGTTGCAGGGAGTCAGTAGATCAGCCAGCTCAACACGGCGAAGCCCAGCAATAGCCAGACCAGGGTGGCGACGATGGCCCGGCGGGTCAGGGCGCGGAAGGCCTTCCACAGCATCCACAGGCCCACCGCCAGGATCAGCAGACTGACGATCGATGTGGAGATCCCAAGCGAGCCGGCCAGTTCCTGCAGGAAGCTCCTGGCGGAGGCGCCGAGGTTGGCGAAGAAACCGGTCAGCAGGTCGACGACGAAGCGGATGACCTCGCCGAGGGTGCGGCCGATCCAGGCGAAGAACTCTTCCATGTTCTGGTTCCCTCGTTGTTCGGTAAGGTGCCAAAGGTAGCATGCCGGAGACGATTGTCATCATCGGCATGCATGGCGTTTCATCCAAGCTGGCTTGAGATCGGCTCGATCCCCGACTCCTCGGCGGCGCTGTCCGCCAGGGCCCGGCCTGCCTTGTCATAAACATGAAAGACGGCGCTGGCGCCCAGCTCACGAATGGGTTCGATCTCCTCGGGGAACTCGACCACGGCGGTGATCCTGCCATCGAACTGGCGCGAGCGCAGCTGCTTGAGGGCGAAGAGGTTACCGGCATGGTGAGGCATCGACAGCACCACCATGCGCACGTCGGGAGACATCAGCAGCTTGTCCCAGAAGTCGGAGTCCAGGGCATCGCCTTCAACGATGTTGAACCCACGTTCGGCCAGCATCTTGACGCTGGCCGGGTTGCTGTCGATGCCGAGTACACGCAGACCGTACTGCTTCTGCAGACGGCGATAGACGCTGCGCCCGATCCGGCCCATGCCCAGCACTACCGCTTCGGCATCACCGACCTCGATGGGCCGGTCGCTGGGGGAGAGCTCACTTGGGTCACGCTCGGGCAGGCGCGGCTCCAGCCAGCGGTAGATGCCCTCGCTGACGGCGTTGAGCATTGAGGAGAGACCAAAGCTGAGGGCGACCGCCAGCGAGATGACGACCAGCCAGTTTTCGTCGAGCAGGCCGCCTGTTACCGCGATGGCCCCGACGATCAACCCGAATTCGGAGTAGTTGGAGAGGCTCAGGGTGGCCAGGACCGCGGTGCGGTTACGCATCGGAAAGCGCATGAACACCAGCAGATAGAGCAGGCTCTTGAGTGGCAGCAGAGCGACCAGCAGCAGCGCCATCTGGATGTGGTTGGCGTTCGGCATGGCGGTGAGGCCGATGCTCAGGAAGAAGCCGACCAGCAGCAGCTCCTTGATATTGAACATCGAGCGCGAAAGGGTCTGGGCGGCTGGGTGGGGAGCCAGCAGCAGGCCGATAATCAGCGCGCCGAGATCCCCCTTGACGCCCAGCGCCTCGAACAGCGCATAACCCAATACCAGGGCCAGCAGCATGCCGAACAGAATCTGCATCTCGCCGTGCCCCAGACGATCCAGCAACTGGCGCAACAACGGGGCCAGTGGAATCAGCAACACCAGGCCCAGCGCCCAGGGGCTCGGCAGCTTGCCGGTTGAGGCGGTGATGAACAGCACGGCGAAGATGTCCTGCATGATCAGCACACCGATGGCCAGTCGGCCATAGGCGGTCTGGGTCTCGCTGCGCTTCTCCAGTACCTTGATCACGAAGACCGTACTCGAGAAGGAGAAGGCGAAGCCCAGCAGCAGCAGCGTATGCCACTGACTATCGACCAGCAGCGACAGGCCGAGCCCCTTGAGCCCGACCAGCAACCCGCAGAACAGCAGCGATGAGCCGATCATGTGCAGGCTGGTCCCGCCCCAGACCTCACGGCGCAGCAGGGTGCGTACGTCGAGCTTCAGGCCAATGGTGAACAGCAGCAGAGTGACGCCAACCTCGGAGACCAGCGCGAGCAAGGGGGTCTTGTCGTAGCCTATCGCGTTGAGCACGAAGCCGGCGGCAAGGAAGCCGACCAGCGGTGGTAGCCGAATGGCCAGGGCGGCGACGCCGCCCAGAAAGGCGGCGAGAAGAAAGGCCGGTTCGATCATGCACGCTCCATGTTCGTTCAATCACGCGATGACGATAGTCTACGGAAGACGGTCGAGGAATGGCACGAGTTCGTGGCGGGGTCGAGTGATGCGGTCTGTCCGCCGCCGAAAGCGCTGGGTGAGAGAAATCGTCAACGGCCCCGGCAGCGGTTAAGGTAGCTGCTGGGCGCCGGTAAGCGGCGCTACCCCACTCCCTGTTCGCCACTCGAGGATGCCATGGACCTCTCGATGATCCTGCCAGTCGTGCTGCTGGCTGCCCTGCTGATCTATGCCGTCAGCATCTACAATCGCCTGGTGGCGTTGAAGAACCGCTTCCAGAATGCCTTCGCCCAGATCGAGGTACAGCTCAAGCGGCGCCACGACCTGATCCCCAACCTGGTGGAGACGGCTCGGGCCTACATGAGCCACGAGCGTGAGACACTGGCTGCGGTGACCGAGGCCCGCAATGCCGCAGAGGTTGGCCTGAAGCACGCCGCCGCTGCCCCCGGCAACGCCGCCGCCATGGCCGAGCTGGCCGGAGCCGAGGGAGCGCTGGGAGCCGCTCTTGGCCGTCTCAATGTGGTGATGGAGGCTTATCCCGATCTCAAGGCCTCGGAGAACATGCAGCAGCTCTCCGAGACCCTGACGAGCACCGAGAACCGTGTCGCCTTTGCCCGCCAGGCGTTCAACGATGCCGTCATGCAGTACAACACCTACAAGCAGAGCTTCCCCCCGGTGGTCCTGGCGGCTTCCTTCGGCCACAAGCAGGATGCTGCACTGCTCGAGTTCGAGGACAGCGCCGAGATCCAGACCGCCCCGCGCATCAGCTTCTGAGCGGGGGGCGCATGGACTTCTTCACGGCACAGGATCGCGCCCGGCGCCTCTCCGGACGACTTGTCCTGCTGCTTCTGCTCGCCGTCGTGGCGCTGGTGGCATTGACCTGCATACTGGTGTCGCTGGCGGTGGTCATGCTGGATACGACGGGAATGCATACCGGCGATCCGCTGACGGCGGCGCTCGAACCGCGCCTTCTCGCCATGGTGGCCGGTGGAGTGATGACGGTGGTGATCCTCGGCGGCCTGGTGCGTCATCTGCAGCTGCGCGTGGGGGGCTATGCGGTGGCCGAGGCGCTGGGCGGGCGGCCACTGGCACTGGACACCCGCGATGCGGGTGAGCGCCGCCTGCTTCACGTGGTGGAGGAGATGGCCATCGCCTCAGGGCTGCCGGTGCCGCCGGTCTATCTGCTGGATGACGATGCCATCAATGCCTTCGCTGCCGGTCATGATCCTAACGATGCCGTCATCGGCATCACGCGTGGTGCCATCGAGCATCTCGATCGCGACCAGCTGCAGGGCGTCATCGCCCATGAGTTCAGCCATATCCTGCATGGCGACATGCGGCTCAACCTGCGCCTGGTGACCTTGCTGCATGGCATCCTGGTGATCGGCCTGGCAGGGCGCTTTCTGCTGCGAAGCATGGCCGGGGGACGGCGGCGAGACTCGCGCCGAGGCGGCGGGCATGTGGCGCTGCTGGGCTTGGGAGTGGCGCTGATGGTGGTGGGGTATGCCGGCACCCTGTGCGGCAATCTGATCAAGGCCGCGGTGAGTCGCCAGCGCGAGTTCCTGGCCGACGCCAGCGCCGTGCAATACACCCGTAATCCCGAGGGCATCGGGGGTGCGCTCCAGACCCTGGCCGCCTATCGGCTCGGCTCGCGCCTGCTGGCAGCCAATGCCGCCGAGTTCAGCCATCTCTACTTCGGTAGCGGCGTACGTAGCCTGAGCCGATGGACCTCGACTCACCCGCCGCTTGAGACGCGCATTCGCCGTGTGCTGCCGCGCTGGGACGGCCGCTTGCCCGAGCCCTTCGCGCCGACCCCGCGTCAGCACGCCCCGCAACGGAGGCCATCTGCGGCGCCGTCCATAAGCGCCGTGAGTGAGGCAGTGAGCGCAGGGGCGAGCGGGGAGGCGAGCAAGGTGGTAAATGAGGAGATCACTGCCGGAACCGGCGTTGCCGCCGCCGCCGTGGCCAGTGTCGGCCGTCTCGACGATAAGGCACTGGCCAGGGCTCGCCGTCGCCTGGCGGGCATCGACAAGCGGTTGATGGAGTCGGCCCATGAGCCCTTCGGGGCTCGTGCGCTGGTCTATGCCATCCTGATGGGGGTCGACTCGAAGAGCCGTGATGCCCAGCGTGAGGTGCTCCAACGCCAGGCACTACCCGAGGTGCTGGCGGAGCTTGAAGCCCTGGATGAGCCCATGAAGAGCCTGTCGGCCGGCGATCGACTGCCGCTGATCGAGCTTTCGTTGCCCGCGCTGCGCGCATTGAACCCCGCTCAGGGGGCGCGCTTTCGCACCTGTCTGGATGGTCTGATGAGTGCCGAGCAGGCTCCGGGGGCACTGCAGTGGGCACTGCACCGGCTGGTAAGGGCGGGTCTGGAGGGTGAGCGGCGAGCCCTGCGGGATCGGCGCCTTGCCGACCTGGCCGGACCGTTGTCGCGGCTATTGTCGACGCTGGCCCTGGCTGGCCAACCCGAGCCTGATGCGGCCCGGGCGGCACTGGAACGAGTCGCTGCGGTGCTGGGCGTGGCGTTGGATCTGGTCACCGAGCCGGCTGATCCCCGGGAGCTGGACTGGGCGCTGGGCCGCCTGGCGCGGCTGCGCAACCAGGAGCGTGGTCCGCTGCTTGCCGCCATGGTCTGCTGCGTGGAGCAGGATGGTAGGGTCGACCCTGAAGAAGCCGAGCTGCTGCGTGCGGTGGCCTGGACGCTTGGAGTTCCATTGCCACTGGGGAGCCTCGGTGATGGGGAGCCTCTGTGATAGAGAGGTGAGGGTGACAGTAAAGGCTGTTGGAACAGGGTGAAGAGAGCAACAGCCGCCATTGCCTGGTGCTGGCGTCCCTGGCGCCACCCCGAGCCAACGGGCCAACTATTTGCCATGATTGTAGCTGCAGTTGCCTTGCGAGGAGTGGGGCGCTCTGCTGCAATGTGGCCTTTTCGTGATGGAGACGCTGGATGACCCCCACACTCTGGAAATCGATCCTGCTGGCCACATTGCTGGTACTGGGCCTGGCCGGTTGCGGTGATGGTAATGAGCAGGCACCCGATGCCGATGCGTCCCGGCCGGCACAGGATGTCGAGAGCGAAACGGCCCCGGCCGTCGACAAGACAGATGGCGTGGAAGCTTCAGGAGAGATGGAGGAAGCGCCAGTCCCGGATGAGCTGAACCAGGAGGGGGCGGCTACTGCGGGCCAGGGTGAGGAGCCGGCAGCGCCGGATGAGTCTGGCACAGCCGAGGAGACCCCTGACGATGCAGCGGTTTCCGCCGACGCCGAGACCCTAGCCGAGTCACCCGCCACACCTCTGGAGGATGATGCCGCTCTGCCCGGAGAGGCGACGCGTGAGGATGTCGATGCCATCATCGAGGAGAACGAGCGGCGCTTTGAGGAGGCCCAGCGGCGCATCGACGAACAGTTCCAGCAAGCCGAGCAGGAAAGGGTGGCCCCCGAGCCCATGGCGGATGGCGATATCGAGAGTGGTATCGATATCGACTCCTCCCTCGGTGAGGACCCGCTGGCCGGCGAGGAAGCCGCCAGGTCGGACATCGACGCGATCATCGAGGAGCAGGAGCGCCGCTTCGAGGAGGCGCAGCGAGAACTGGAGCAGCAGTTCGAGGAGATTGAGCGGGAAGTGCCCGAACTCGAGGGCTTCGACGGTGAGCCGTTGGACAGCGAGGTGTCGGCACCCGCCGAAGAGGCCCGCGAGGAGTAGCGGGCGGTCCATTCGACATGTTGCTGCCATAATGCTGTTTCACCAACAAGAAGGCCCACCGAACGGTGGGCCTTGCTCGTTGGTTCGGCGATGCCGTCCCATCGAGTCGACGCTTAGTCAGCGGCGCGGATATTGGAGGCCTGAAGGCCCTTCTTGCCCTGAGTCACCTCGAAGGTAACCTTCTGGCCATCCTGCAGGGACTTGAAGCCATCAGCCTGAATCTCGGAGAAGTGCGCGAACAGGTCATCGCCACCGTCGTCCGGGGAGATGAAGCCGTAGCCCTTGGTGTCGTTGAACCACTTGACAGTGCCAGTTGCCATTTATCAATTTCCTTAACATACGGATAGTGTTGCCGGCGCGAGTGCGTGGATCGCCCTCTTGCCGCGGTGCCCGGCGGGAAAGGTCATGTCGACCGCTCGCCTGCCAGTGCATCGATTGCGGTGCCCCGACAAGGCTTGCGCACGCTGTGTGACGCAAGGAGACTATGCCGAGCCCGCAAGATCACTCTAGTTGGAAACCCCCGAGGCGTCCAGCACGCCCGGAACCACTCTCCCACCAGATTCGAGAGCGCCATGACCGCCCAGCCCCTCACCTCCCGCGACACCCACAGCATGCTGCTCGGCTACCTGCTCTGGCTGTTCGGCTTCCTCGGTGCCCACCGCTTCTACTATGGCAAGCCGGTGACCGGTACCATCTGGTTCTTCACCCTTGGCCTGCTCGGCATCGGCTGGCTCATCGATCTCTTCCTGATTCCCGCCATGGACCGTCAGGCGGACCTGCGCTTCACTTCGGGGCCCATCAACTACTCACTCGCCTGGTTGCTGCTCACCTTCCTCGGTGTCTTCGGCCTGCATCGTTTCTATCAGGGCAAGTGGCTGAGCGGCATCGTCTATCTGCTGACCTTCGGTCTGTTCGGGCTGGGGGTGCTCTACGACTTCTGGACCCTCAACGACCAGATATCCATGCGCCACGCTCGCCGCGCGGAGTAGGCCAGCCATCATGTGGATCGATGCCCAGTTCTGGCCCTTCCTGGTGGCCATCACCCTGCTCTCGATCACCCCCGGAGTGGATACCCTGCTGGTGATCCGCAACACCGCGCGTGGCGGGGTGCGAGATGGGGTGTTCACCAGCCTGGCGATCTGCTGCGGCCTCTTCGTGCACGCCGCCGTCTCGGCCCTGGGGATCTCGCTGATCCTGCTGCAGTCGGCCTGGGCCTTCGGTGTGCTCAAGCTGGCCGGGGCCATCTATCTGGTCTGGCTGGGGGCTCAGGCGCTTCTGGTGGCACGGCGCGGCCAGGGACTGCCGGTGGCCGGGGTGAGCGTCGAGAAGCGTGTGCTTCCGGCCTGGAAGCCCCTGCGTGAGGGGCTGCTCTCCAATGTGCTCAACCCCAAGACCGTGGTCTTCTATATGGCCTTCCTGCCGCAATTCATCGCCCCAAGCGACCCGGCACTGGCCAAGTCGCTGTTCCTGGCGGGCGTCCACTTCGTGATCGCCAATCTGTGGCAGATCGGGGTGGCCTTGATGGTGGGCGGGGCAGGTCGATGGCTGGCCAGCCCTCTCTTCGCACGTTGGCTCAACGGGCTGACTGGCTCGGTATTGATTCTCTTCGGCATCAGGCTGGCGCTGGAGCGCCAGCCCGGCTGAGGCCGGGCTTCGCCCGGAGCTGTAAGCGATAAGCTTGACGCTGTAAGAAAACCCCATGATGTGAGTTTTGGTGGCGTTAGCCTGGCTTACGGCTTACGGCTTACGGCTTACTGCCGGGCTAGTAGCGAGCCGTCGTAGCGCACCCGCTTCTCGGCGGGGGTGAGCATCGAGACACCCTCGCTGCTGCTGCCGTTGGCCAGGCTTTCGAAGATTGCCCGATAGGTCAGCACCGCCTGCACATAATGGCGCGTCTCGCGAAACGGAATACCTTCGACGAACAGGTCGAAGGCCTCTGTCTCGCCGCTCTGTAGCCAGCGGTCCACGCGGCCGGGGCCGGCGTTGTAGGCCGCCGTGGCGGCCAGACGATTGCCACGGTAGCGTTCGAGCATATCGCGAATATAGGTGCTGCCCAGACGGATGTTGGTCTGGGGGTCGAGGACTCCATAGGCGCCTGGGTCGGCGATGCCCAGCTGGCGAGCCAGCTGGGTGGCGGTGGCGGGCATCACCTGCATCAGCCCGCGGGCACCGGCGGGTGATACCGCCTCGGGGTTGTAGGCACTCTCGCGACGGGCGATGCCCATCAGTAGATAGGGGTCTACTCCGGTCCGGCGGCCCCATGTCATGAAGTCGCCACGATAGGCTTCGGGAAAGCGCCACTCGAGGGCATCCCATAGTTGGCCGACGATGGTGGTCTGGACCAGCTTGGCATGCCAGCCGCGCCGGCGGGCGTAGTCGCCCAGCGCCCGGGCATCGCGTGGGGAGGCTCGACGCACCGCGGCGTACCATTCACTGGCGGCCAGGCCGGGCTCGTTGATGCGTAGCAGGGCTTCGGTACGCCTTACGGCCGGCCAGCGCGAAACCCGGTCTCGGTAGGCGGCGTCGATCTGGTTGCGCTCCATGTTGAGCGCGTAGGGACGACCCAGCCGGTCGGCGGCGGCAAAACCATAGAAGCTACGCTCCTCGGCGGCGGCGGCATAGGCACGCTCGGCGGCGGACTTGTCACCCAGCTGCTCCAGGGCGCGTGCTCGCCAATACTGCCAGCGTTCGTCCCCGCGGTTGTCCTCCGGCATGCGCTGAATCCAGTCGAGCACGCCGCGCCAGTCGCGATCGGCCAGGGCCGTGCGTACCCGAAGCTCGAGCAGGTCCGGTGAGGCGAGCTGGGGAAGGGTGGCATCCACCCAGGCGCGATTCGAGCGTACGTCCCGGACCAGGGAGTAGAAGATCAGGTCATGCTCGATCGCCTGACGATGCTCGGCCGCGATTCTCAAGCCTGGAGCAATCCTGCGCCACGCCTCAAGGGCTTCTGCGGTGTCGGCGCGCACATGGTCATGCATGGCGGCAGCGAAGAAAGGGCCGCTGCCGCGGCACTCGGGACCCAGGCAGTCGGGTATCTGAGTGATCGCGACAGGGTCCGCCTGGACGCGCGCCATGGCCTGCTGAGCGGTGTGCCAGCGATTGCCCAGCAGGCCCCCCAGATAGCTTACAAGGCCACTCTGCCCGGCCTGCCAGGCGAGCATCTGGCGCTCCCAGATCTGCTCCTCGCCGATTTCACCGCGGCGCCGCAGGGTGTCGAAGAGAGTGTCGCAGGCCTCGGGCTGGGAGCGCCCGACTCGCCAGAGCCGACGGCCTCCTGCGGCCGCCAAGGCGGGGTCACGGTCGAGCATGGCGGTGTAGTAATGACAGCGCCGGGCGGTGCCTTCGGGCTCTCCGGCGGCGACCTCGAGCAGGTCCGTGCGGCGCCCGGCCTGGCCGTAGCGATCGATGGCCTGGCCACGCATCCACTCGGCGAGGGGCGAGTCGGCGTGACGCTCGATAAAGTCGAGCACCCTCCGGGGCGCCACATCGGGCAGACGGTCGCGCAGGCGGTGATAGGCCACATAGCCGGCCAGTTCATGATCGGCAATGGCGGCTTCGTCGACCCGCTGCCAGTCACCGGCTCGGGCGGCCTGCAGGGCCTCGCGCATGCTGCGGTCGTCGGCCTGCCCCAGCAGCGGCAGGCAGCACAGGGTGGCGGCGGCCAGGGCACGCCAGGGTACGGAGAGGCGCAACGACATGGGGAACCCTCCAGCGTCGATTCGAGTGTAAATCCCCATCGTCGCCGATGGAGTGGCTAGGGGATAGTGTCGCCCGACCACGACAGCGTCGTCGAGGCTGTCGTCGTCTCATCGAATCGCTTATCGTGGCGTTCTATTCTCGCGTACGACCTGGTCACGCGCTCGCGCGCAGCGCATGACCTTTTTGCGCATATGACTTTTTTTCGCAAATGGCAAGGAGAGGCCCATGGCAGGCAAGGGTGACAAGTTGAAGACCCGGCTACGCGGGCGCTCCCGTGTGATCGGCCAGATTACCCGGGCCCTGCGGCTGTTCGTGCCGATGCTCGGCGATGTGCTGCGTGGCCGCTATCGTCCGGTGCCCTGGATGGCCATCCTGTGGATGCTGGCGGCGCTGGTCTACCTGATCTCGCCTCTGGATCTGATTCCCGACTTTCTGGTGCTGGTGGGCGTGCTCGACGACGCTGTGATCGTCGGCTGGTTGCTGACCCGGGTGGATAGTGCCCTGGGTCCCTATCGTGCCTGGCGGGAGGAGAGCGTTGACAGGAGCAAGGATAACTCCAGCGGAGTTTGATACGCTCGTTTGACTGTCAGCTGTTTATCACAACACGCCAAGCCGAGCCGCCCATGCACGCCGACTCCCGTCCCGACGCCGCCGACTGGCGGCGTGCCCTGACCCGTTTCGTCAACGTGATACCTCACACGCGTGAGCTGGGCCTCGAGGTGCTCGAGGCCTCGCCACGGTTCACTCGCATGCGCCTGCCCTGGCACGCGGAGCTGCTGGGCGACAGCAGACGCGGGCTGGTCCATGGGGGTGTGTTGACCATGCTGCTGGACACCGCCTGCGGCTCGGCGGTCCTGCCGGCATTGCCGGCGCCGGAAGTGTGCCCGACCCTTGACCTGCGCATCGATCACTTCCGTCCGGCGGTGGCCGGTCAGGACCTGCTGGTGGAGGCCCGGGTCGTGCGATTTACCGCCTCGATAGTATTCACCGAGGGGCGCGTCTGGCAGTCGGCCGAGGGGGAGGTGGCGCGTGCCGTCGGCAACTTCGTGCGGCTGGGGCCGCGCAACACCCCGCCGGCATTTGCCGAGGCGCTGTTTGCCGAGGAGGAGGGGCATGCCTGAAGGCATTCATGGAGTGGAGTGGCTGACCAGGACCCGTGACGAGGGTGATCTGTCGGCCTGGCTCGAGCTGATGCCCTATGCGCGGCGCATCGGCGTCACGACGTCTCCGGACCCAAAGGGGGACGGCCTGCTGTTCCGTCTCGACCCCCGCGCGGGCAATGTCGGCAACGTGATGCTGCCGGCGTTGCATGGTGGTGTGGTGGCGGCCTTTATGGAGACCGCGGCGACCCTGGACCTGATGCTGGCCACCCGCGAGCCGCGCTTGCCGCGCATCGTCGATATCTCCATCGACTACCTGCGTACCGCCCGGCTGGTGCCGACCCATGCGCGCTGTTCGCTGCTGCGCGAGGGGCGACGCCTGGCCAATGTCACGGTCAGTGCCTGGCAGAAGGAGGAGGCCACACCGGTGGCCACCGCCAGGCTGCACTTTGTGCTGGATGATCCCGAAGGAGGGCAGGCGTGAGCCACCCAGGGGCTTGAAAACCCCTGCGGAAACCCCATATCGATTGCCAGTTCCGAGTCGGTGGCCCGTCCACCGTCGTCATGTCGAAAGAGGGGGTTCACGCCACATGACCACTGCCACGCAACACGAAGAGACCCTTGGCTTCCAGACCGAGGTGAAGCAGCTGCTGCACCTGATGATCCACTCCCTGTATTCCAACCGGGAGATCTTCCTGCGCGAGCTTATCTCCAATGCCGCCGACGCCTGCGACAAGTTGCGCTATGCGGCCCTGGACAACGATGCCCTCTACGAAGGCGATAGCGAGCTGCGCATCGAGATCGAGCATGATGCCGAGGCGGGCACCGTGACGGTTCGCGACAACGGCATCGGCATGAGCCGCGATGAGGTGATCGCGAACCTCGGCACCATCGCGCGCAGCGGCACCGCCGAGTTTCTCAAGCAGCTCTCCGGCGAACAGCAGAAGGACGCTCGCCTGATCGGTCAGTTCGGTGTCGGCTTCTACTCCGGCTTTATCGTCGCCGATGACATCACCGTGCGTACCCGCAAGGCGGGCACCGAGCAGGGGGAAGGCGTGGAGTGGCGCTCCAGGGGCGAGGGCGAGTTCACCGTCGCCGATGTCGAGCGCGAGACCCACGGCACCGAGATCGTGCTCCATCTCAAGGAGGACGCCCGCGAGTTCGCCGATGACTTCCGCCTGCAGAGCCTGGTGCGCAAGTACTCCGATCACATCGAGGTGCCGGTGCGCATGCCCAAGGTCGAGACGGCCCGCGACGAGGATGGCAAGGAGATCGAGGGCAGCGAGACCGTCAGCTGGGAGACCGTCAACGAGGCCACCGCCCTGTGGGTGCGCCCCAAGAGCGAGCTCAGCGACGATGAGTACAAGGCGTTCTACAAGCACGTCGCCCATGACTTCAGTGATCCGCTGACCTGGAGCCACAACAAGGTCGAGGGCAAGCTCGAGTACACGAGCCTGCTCTACGTGCCTAGCCGCGCGCCCTTCGATCTCTATGAGCGCGATGGCGCCCGCGGCGTGAAGCTCTATGTGCAGCGCGTCTTCATCATGGACGACGCCGAGCAGTTCCTGCCGCTCTACCTGCGCTTCATCAAGGGCGTGCTGGATACCCGCGACCTGTCGCTAAACGTCTCCCGCGAGCTGCTGCAGCAGGACCCCCAGGTCGACAAGATCAAGAGCGCGCTAACCAAGCGCTCCCTGGACATGCTCAAGAAGCTGGCCAAGGACAGTGATGCCTACCAGACCTTCTGGAACACTTTCGGCAGCGTGCTCAAGGAGGGCCCGGCGGAGGACTTCGCCAACCGTGAGAAGATCGCCGGCCTGTTGCGTTTCTCCACCACCCATACCGACAGTGCCACTCAGGACCAGTCGCTGGCCGACGTGGTGTCGCGCATGAAGGAGGGCCAGGAGAAGATCTACTACATCGTCGCCGACGGCTTCAATGCAGCGAAGAACAGCCCGCATCTGGAGATCTTCCGCAAGAAGGGCATCGAGGTGCTGCTGCTCCACGACCGCATCGACGAGTGGCTGATGAGCCACCTCACCGAGTTTGAGGGCAAGGCCTTCGTCGACGTCGCCAAGGGCGAGCTCGACCTCGGCGAGATCGAGGACGAGGAGGAGAAGAAGGCGCAGGAGGAGACCGCCAAGGCCAAGGAGGATCTGGTCAAGCGCGTCAAGGAGGCGCTGGGCGATACTGTCCAGGAGGTCAAGGTGACTCATCGTCTGACCGATTCACCGGCCTGTGTGGTGCTGCCCGAGCACGAGATGGGCTTCCAGATGCGGCGCATCATGGAGGCAGCTGGCCAGGCCCTGCCCGAGGTCAAGCCGATTCTCGAGCTCAACCCCGAGCACGCCCTGGTGGCGCGCCTCGAGGGCGTCGAGGGCGAGGGCTTCGACGATCTGGCCCATATCCTGCTCGACCAGGCGATCATTGCCGAGGGGGGGCATCTCGACGACCCCGCCGCTTACGTCAAGCGCCTCAACGCTCTGCTGAGCGCCTGATACCGCTGTATTGACTGACCAATCTGCAGGCCGCCTTCGGGCGGCCTGCTTGCGTTGGGCCCGCTGTTGAACACTTGCCTTTTCGACTGTTTCCGGTCAGCGTGGCACTTCTCCAAGTGTCACTCCGATGCTGCGTTACTCCTTGCCTTCGACGCTGAATCGACGGTTGTGCAATGCGGCATTGTACGGTATGAATAAAAAGCCTGACCTATGCACGAATTCAATAACCAACCGGGAGATCCAACGTGAAGATTGGTGCACCCAGGGAGCTCGCCAAGGGCGAGGCGCGCGTCGCGCTGACCCCTGACAGCGCGAAGTTCATCCAGAAGCTTGGACACGAATGCTTGATCGAGAGCGGCGCCGGCGTGGCCGCCGGCTTCGATGACGAGGCCTATCGCAATGCCGGCGTCACCGTGGTTGACGGTGCCGAGGCGCTGTGGAGCGAGGCCGAGGTGGTGATCAAGGTTCGTGAGCCCGAGGAGGCGGAGGCCGAGCGCCTGCGCGAGGGTCAGACCCTGATCAGTTTCTTCTGGCCGGCCCAGAACGAGGCGCTGCTCGAGAAGTGTCGCGCCCAGGGCGCCACCGTGGTGGCCATGGACATGGTGCCGCGTATCTCGCGGGCCCAGAAGATGGACGCGCTGTCGTCGATGGCGAATATCGCCGGCTATCGCGCGGTGATCGAGGCGGGCAACAACTTCGGGCGCTTCTTCACCGGTCAGGTGACGGCCGCCGGCAAGGTGCCGCCGGCCAAGGTGCTGGTGATCGGCGCCGGGGTGGCAGGGCTGGCCGCCATCGGCACGGCCACCAGCCTGGGGGCCGTGGTGCGCGCCTTCGATGTGCGTCCCGAGGTCGCCGAGCAGATCGAGTCCATGGGCGCCGAGTTCCTGTTTCTCGACTTCGACGAGAGTCAGGATGGCTCCGAGACGGGCGGCTACGCGGCTCCCTCCAGTCCCGAGTTCCGCGAGAAACAGCTCGAGTGCTTCCGCGAACAGGCCCCCGACATCGATATCGTCATCACCACGGCACTGATCCCCGGAAAGCCGGCGCCCAAGCTGTGGCTGGAGGATATGGTCCAGGCCATGAAGCCGGGCTCGGTGGTCATCGACCTGGCCGCGGAGAAGGGCGGCAACTGTGATCTGACCGTCGCCGATGAGCGTGTGGTGAGTGATAACGGCGTGGTGGTGGTCGGCTATACCGACTTCCCGTCGCGCATGGCGACCCAGTCGTCACTGCTCTACGCCACCAACATTCGCCACATGCTGACCGATCTGACCCCCGAGAAGGATGGCCAGATCAACCATGACATGGAGGATGACGTCATCCGTGGCGCCACGGTGGTCCACGCCAGTGAAGTCACCTTCCCGCCACCGCCGCCCAAGGTAAAGGCGATCGCTGCGGCCAAGCCCAAGCCCAAGGAGAAGGAGCCGACACCGGAGGAGAAGAAGGCCGCCGAACTGGCCACCTTCAAGGCTCAGACCAAGCGTCAGGTAACCCTGCTGGGCGTTGGTGGTGCGCTGATGCTGTTGCTCGGCCAGGTGGCGCCGGCCTCGTTCATGCAGCATTTCATCGTCTTCGCGCTGGCCTGCTTCGTGGGCTTCCAGGTGATCTGGGGCGTCAGCCACTCGCTGCATACACCGCTGATGGCGGTGACCAATGCCATCTCCGGGATCATCATCCTGGGGGCACTGCTGCAGATAGGTTCGGGCAGCGGGCTGGTAACGCTGATGGCGGCCATCTCGGTGCTGGTGGCGACCATCAATATTGTGGGCGGCTTCCTGGTGACACGCCGGATGCTGGCCATGTTCCAGAAATCGTGATCCGCGGAGACAACCCATGCTGAGTCAAGGATTCGTGTCTGCCGCGGCGATCGCGGCAAGTGTACTGTTCATCCTCTCCCTGGGGGGGTTGAGCAATCAGGAGAAGGCCAAGCGGGCGGTGTGGTACGGCATCGTCGGCATGGCCGTGGCGGTGTTCTTTACCGCCTTGGGGCCGGGAATCGGCGCCTATGGCTGGATGATTCCGATGATGGTCATTGGCGCCGGTATCGGTGTCTATGTGGCCAAGAAGGTCGACATGACCGAGATGCCGCAGCTGGTGGCGGCGCTGCATAGCTTCGTCGGCCTGGCCGCGGTGTTCGTCGGCTGGAGCGCCGACCTGGAGCGTCGTCGTGTGCTGGCAGCGCGTGCCATCGAGGCGAGCACCGATCAGTTCTCGGCCTTTGCCGGCCTGGTGGCCACCAAGGCGCCCGACGAGCTGATGTTCCTGCAGATCGAAGTGGTGCTGGGCGTGTTTATCGGTGCGGTGACCTTCACCGGCTCGATCATCGCCTTCGGCAAGCTGGCCGGCAAGATCGACGGCAAGCCGCGGCAGCTGCCCGGCGGCCATATGCTCAATGCCGGCGCCGCGGCACTCTCGCTGCTGCTCGCCATCCTCTACCTCAACGGTGCCGGCTTCTGGACCCTGCTGCTGATCGCCGCCCTGGCATTCTTCATCGGCTATCACCTGATCATGGGCATCGGCGGTGCCGACATGCCGGTGGTGGTATCGATGCTCAACAGCTACTCCGGCTGGGCCGCGGCGGCCATCGGCTTCACGCTCTCCAACGACCTGCTGATCGTCACCGGTGCCCTGGTGGGCTCCTCCGGTGCCATCCTGTCGTACATCATGTGCAAGGCGATGAACCGCAACTTCCTCAACGTCATCCTCGGTGGCTTCGGTGGTACCCAGGGGCCGGCGGCGGAGATCGAGGGCGAGCAGGTCGCCATCGACGCGGGTGGCGTGGCCAGTGCGCTCAATGATGCCGACAGCGTGATCATCGTGCCGGGCTACGGCATGGCGGTGGCCCAGGCCCAGAATGCGGTGAGCGAACTGACTCGCAAGCTGCGGTCCGCGGGCAAGAATGTCCGTTTCGGTATCCATCCGGTGGCAGGCCGCCTGCCCGGGCATATGAACGTGCTGCTGGCCGAGGCCAAGGTGCCCTATGACATCGTGCTGGAGATGGACGAGATCAACGATGACTTCGCCTCCACCGATGTGGTGATCGTCATCGGCTCCAACGATATCGTCAACCCGGCCGCCGAAGAGGATCCCAACAGCCCGATCGCCGGCATGCCGGTGCTCAAGGTGTGGGAGGCCAAGCAGGTGTTCGTCAGCAAGCGTGGCCAGGGTACCGGCTATTCCGGTATCGAGAACCCGCTGTTCTTCAAGGAGAACACCCGGATGTTCTACGGCGACGCACGCAAGAGCATCGACGACCTGCTGCCGCTGGTCGACTGACGCTCTCCTCCAACACGGCCCCGCCCCGGGGCCGTATTCCGGGACGCCCGGGCCGGTCACGGTCCGGGCGTCTTTTTCGCTACAATCCCCCCACTCAACCAACTCCAGTGGAGTGCATCATGGCAGAAGAACGCATGCGGGTGGCGGTGCTCGGGGGGGGCAGCTTCGGCACCGCCCTGGCCAGCATCGCCGCCGACAACGGGGCCGAGGTGCGTCAATGGCTGCGCGACCCGGTGCTGGCCGAGCAGATCAACCAAGAGCATGTCAACGGACGCTACCTGCCCGGCTATGCCATCAATCCGGCGGTGGTGGCCTCCACCGAGATGGCCGAGGTGCTGCCGGGCGCTGGCCTGGTGCTGGTGGCGATCCCCTCCAAGGCATTCGGCGAGGTGGTGCGACAGGCACGCACGCATCTGAGCCCCGATCAGATCCTGGTCAGTACCACCAAGGGCATCCAGGAAGAGGGCTTCAAGCTGATGAGCCAGATTCTCGAGGAGGAGACCGGCTTCCCCCATATCGGGGTGATCTCGGGGCCCAATCTCGCCTCCGAGGTGGCCGACAAGCAGCTCACCGCCACGGTGATCGCCAGCGACGACCCCGAGACCCGTACCCGGGTACAGGCGGCGCTTGGCTGTGACTACTTCCGGGTCTATGCCAGCAACGACCGTTATGGCGTTGAGCTGGGTGGGGCACTGAAGAACCTCTACGCCATCGCCGCCGGCATGGCCGCGGCCCTGGGCATGGGCGAGAACACGCGCAGCATGCTGATGACCCGGGCGCTGGCCGAGATGAGCCGCTTTGCCGTCTCCCTGGGCGCCAACCCCATGACCTTCCTGGGGCTGGCCGGGGTGGGGGATCTGATCGTCACCTGTTCATCGCAGCTGTCGCGCAACTACCGGGTCGGCTACGCCCTGGGCGAGGGACGCAGCCTGGACGAGGCGGTGGAGGCCCTGGGGCAGGTAGCCGAAGGGGTCAACAGCGTACGCCTGGTGCGCGACAAGGCCCGGGAGGAAGGGATTTACATGCCGCTGGCCGAGGGGCTCTATCAGGTACTGTTCAAGGGAGTGCCGGCCCAGGAGATGGCGCGACTGTTGATGCTGGGTGAGCAGAGCAGCGACGTGGAGTTCGTGCTGGCCCGGGAGGATGTACAGCGCGCCCACCGCGAGCAGAGTGGACCGAAACGGAGTGGAAGGGGGGATGAACATGGCTGAGCGGCTGCTGATCATGCGCCACGGCGAGGCGGGGCCAGGGAGTCCCGACGCCGAGCGCGAACTGACCCCTCGGGGGCTGCAGCAGGTGCGGCGCGTGGCGCAGTGGCTAAGCCGCCGCGACGACCTGGCGGGCCTGCGCCTGCTGGCCAGCCCCTATCGGCGCGCCCGCCAGAGCGCCGCGGTGTTGGGGGAGTCGCTGGGTGTTGAGGTCGAGACCCTGTCGATCATCACGCCGGATGACTCGCCCCACGCGGTGGCCGACTGGCTGCTTGAGCTGCCCCAGGGGCGGCCGCTGATGCTGGTCAGCCATATGCCGCTGGTGGGGGCGCTGGCCGGCGTGCTCGTGGAGGGGCGCGAGGATGGCGGCCTGGGCTTCCCCACCGCCGCCGTGGCCGAGCTAGAGGCCGATATCTGGGCGGCAGGTTGTGCGCGGCTGGCAAGGTTTGTCACGCCGGGCGAACTGGGCTGAGTTGGGGGCAGGGCTTGGCAGAACGCGAGGGGAGCTGAAGGCTTTCCGAAAAGCCAGCTCCCAGCGATGGAGCCCTTGGCGCTCAGGGGGCTAAGGCTATATCAGCCCGGCCATCTGTAGGCCGAACACCCCCAGGGTGATGGTGATGCTGGCCATCAGGGTGGTCAGTGCGATGATATTGGCGGTAAGCACGGCGTTGCCGCCCATGGCCTTGGCCATCACGAAGGCCGCCGCCGCGGTGGGGCTTGCGAAGAACAGGAACATTACCCCCAGCTCGCGCCCCTCGAAGCCGGCGAGCCAGGCTGTCGTGGTGGCAAGAACGGGGATCGTCACCATCTTCATCATGCTGGCACCGGCCGCCAGGCCCCCCGAGCGGCGAATGGCTTCCAGCGAGAGGGTGGCACCGACACAGATCAGTGCCAGCGGCAGGGTCAGAGAGGCGAAGTACTCTCCCGAGGTGATCACCCAGTCGGGCAGACCCAGCCCCGACAGTGCCACCGGCATGGCCAGGACGACCGCCAGGATCAGCGGGTTGCGCACGATCTGCATCAGCATCTGACGCCAGTCGGTCGTGACCTCCTCCTGATGGGTGGCGAGGGCGATCACCGAGAAGGCGTTGTAGGTCAGGATCACTACACCCAGCAGCAGGCCGCCGGCGGAGAGACCGTAGTCGCCGTACATTCCCGCCGCCAGGGCCAGGCCGACAATGCCGCAGTTGCCGCGAAAGGCGCCCTGGATATAACTGCCGCGGTCGGCCAGGGGGACGCGAAGCCAGGCCCAGCCCCAGGCGAGGAGGAAGCTGCCCAGGGTGGCCAGGGCAAACACCCCGAGCATCCGCGGGTTGAGGGTCGTCTCGAGATCGGCGCGGATGATGCTCAAGAAGATCAGCGTGGGCAGGGTCGCCTTGAACACCAGCTGTGAGGCGGTGGTGACGAAGGCCGAATCGATCCAGCGGGCGCGTTTGAGTCCCAGGCCGATAAACACCATGGCGAAGACCGGCAGGGTGATCTCCAGGGTGGCCTGGAAGGTCGCCAGGGCTTCCATCACCGTAGCAACCAGAAGCCGGCCAGCATGGCGGCGAGCACGGTAGCGAAGAAGAGTCGATTGCGAAGGCGGGTATCACGGGGCTTGCGGGCGGTCACAGGCGCTCCTGGTAGATGGATGTCGACTTGGCGAAACATGGTAATCCCGTTAGCCTGCTACCGCCATCCGTGCCTGAACTGCCCCGTCACAGGAAATAGACCATGTCCACCAACACCGACCGACCCACGTTGCTGTTCGCCCATGCCAATGGCTTCCCCGGGGCCTGCTATCACAGCTTCCTGGCGCCGCTGGGGGAGCGTTTCGACCTCCATCCCGTGGATCGCCTCGGCCACCATCCCGACTTTCCGGTGGGGCATAACTGGCAGGCACTGCGTGATGAGCTGCTGAGCGTCGTGGCCCGGTTCGACGCCCCGGTGATCGGGGTGGGCCACTCCATGGGCGGCGTGCTGATGGCCATGGCCGCCGAGGCGGCGCCGGAACGCTTTCGCTGTGTGGTAATGCTCGACCCACCGCTGATGCTGGGTATCGACGCCTGGGGAATGAAGGCGGCCAAGCGGATGGGGCTGGTGGATCGGGTGACGCCGGCTGGCAAGAGCCTGGGTCGCCGCACCACCTGGCCCGACCGGGAGGCGATGCGCCACTATCTGCGCCGACGAGGCCTGTTTCGGCGGTTCACCGAGCAGGCCCTGGACGACTACATCGAGGGTGGAACTCGACTGCTCGATGACGGCCGGGCTCTGCTGACCTACGACCCCGATATCGAGGTGGAGATCTTCCGCCACTTGCCGGACCATCTGGGCGACCTGCCTCGGCGGCTGCGGGTGCCCCACGCCATTCTGGCTGGCGAGGACTCCGACCTGTTGACGCCGCGCCGCCGCCGCCGGCTGATTCGCCATGGTGTCAAGGTGCGGCTGGTGCCTGGCACCCATATGTTTCCCATGGAGCACCCTGTCGAGGTGCGACAGGGACTGCTTGCCGCGCTGGACGAGTTGCTGGGGGAGGCGTCATGACCTCGCCACAGATCCTGAGCCTGGCCGAAGGGCGCCTGGCAGGACTGGCCTGGGGCGAGCCGGAGGCCCCTCTGTGGCTGGCCCTGCACGGCTGGCTGGACAATGCCGCCAGCTTCTCGCGCCTGGCCCCCGTGCTTGCCAGCCAGCTGGGGGTGCGTATCGTCGCCATCGACTTCGCCGGCCACGGTCACTCATGGCATACCCCCGGTGACTATGCCATCTGGGACTACTGCGACGATGTGCTCGATGCGGCGGACGCCCTGGGCGCCACGCGCCCGACCCTGCTGGCTCACTCCATGGGGGCCGGGGTGGCCTGCCTGCTGGCCGCCGCCCTGCCGGAGCGGGTGGCGCGGCTGGCGCTGATCGATGGGCTCGGGGCAGTGACCACTGCGGCCGAGGAGGCGCCGCGGCAGCTGCGCCGAGGCCTCTTGGGACACCGTCGCTCACCCTCGCGCCCGGCGCGCTATGCTGACGAAGAGGAGGCCGTGCTCGCGCGCGTCAAAGGGGGAGCCACACCGGTGCGTGCAGAGGCCATCCGTCCCGTGGTGCTCCGTAACCTGGAGGAGTCGGAGGACGGGCGGCTGGGGTGGCGAACCGATCCCCGTCTGGCGCGCCCCTCGCCGGTGCGATTGACCCCCGAGCAGGTGATGGCCTGCCTGGCCGAGATCGCCTGCCCGACGCTGCTGATCGAAGGGGAGGACGGCATCCTGGGCGAGACGGAGCGAGCGCGTTCAGCTCGTGCGGCGCTGCCTGGGCTCGAGCGCCGAGTATTGACGGGTGGTCACCACCTGCACCTGGAGCCGGAGGCGGTATCGGCGGTGGCCGAGACCATTGCTAGCTGGGTGTTGAGCGGCAGGGAGCCGTCGGACAGATGAGGAGACGCAAGGATATGAACGACAGGGCGGCAGCCTCCGGTGAGCCGAAACGCGTGGCGCTGGTGCTGGGTAGTGGCGGGGCGCGCGGATATGCCCATATCGGCGTGATCGAGGAGGTCGAGCGTCGCGGCTACGAAGTCGTGGCGGTCTCCGGTTGCTCCATGGGAGCGCTGGTCGGGGGGGTCTATGCCGCGGGGCAGTTGCCTGCCTATCGCGACTGGGTCTGTCGCCTGGACTACTTCGATGTGCTGCGGCTGGTGGATGTCTCCTGGAGTGCCATGGGCGCCATGAAGGCCAACAAGGTGATGAGCAAGCTGGAGAGCCTGGTGGGGGATACCCGCATCGAGGATTTGGCGATTCAGATGACGACCGTGGCCACCGACATGACCCACCAGCGCGAGGTGTGGTTCCAGAGCGGCCCGCTGCTCGAGGCGATCCGCGCCTCCATTGCCGTCCCCGGGGTGATCACGCCGGTCCATCGTGGCCAGCAGGTGCTGGTCGACGGGGGACTGCTCAACCCGCTGCCGATCACCCCCTCCGTCTCGGCGGCGGCGGACCTGGTATTGGCGGTGAACGTGACGGCCCACAGTCCGCGACCGGTGACTCTGGAGGAGTTGCTGCCTCCCGAGGCGGCGCGTCTGGAGCGCGAGGCCGCCGAAACCGCTTCGGGGAAGGAGTTCGGCGCCTGGATCGAGGAGGTGAAACGCGCGGCCGGGCGCTGGATCGATGGTCTGGGGGGAGGCTCGAATGGCTCTGAGTGGGAGGAGGGCGAGCAGGGGGAGCAGAGTGAAGAGAGCAGCCGTCGCCGTCAGTGGGGGCGCCTGGACATGGCGCTGGCCTCTTTCGATATCTCCCAGGCGGCGCTGGCCAAGTACAAGGTCGCGGGGTATCCACCGGATGTGCTGATCGAGGTGCCCAAGACGGTATGTGGCGCCTATGAGTTCCATCGTGCCGAGGCGCTGATCACCCTGGGGCGCCAGCTCGCGGTGGAGGCCCTGGATCGTTACGAAGGACGTAGCCATCCGGGGTGGGGGGGGCGTGGCATCGTCGTCGGGCCACGCCTGCCGGGTGACACGCGGTCGTCCGAATAACCCTCAGCGCTCGCCCCGCCGGCGCAGCAGCACATAGACGGCGCCGGTGCCGCCTTCGGCCTCCACGGCCGAGCAGAACGCCAGCACCCCGGGCCATTCGCGCAGCCAGGCATTGACGTGGCTCTTGAGCACCGGATAGTTGCCGTCCGTGCCCCACGCCTTGCCATGCACCACCAGCAGGCAGCGGCGTCGTTCCACGGCAGCATCACGCAGAAACCCCTCCAGCTGCTCGCGGGCTTCTTCCAGGGTGTAGCCGTGGAGGTCGAGCCCCGCCTCCCAGGCCATCTCGCCGCGCTTGAGGCGGCTACGGGTGCGCCATGGCAGGTCGGGCAGGGCGAAGTCGAGATATTCCGAGGGGCGCACCGCCTCCACGCGGCCATCCGAGGTTCGTCCGCTGGCGCTGTCGTCACCCGCCGACTGGGCGGCGGCTCGCCGCGCGGCGGCGGCGGCCTCCTCGCGGCGCGGGCGACCCGGGTCGGCGCGATTGCGCTTGATCGGCTTCACGCCGGCCTGCTGCAGGGCCTGGCGGAAGGCGCTGATCTCGTCATCGTCCGGGCGGTGGCGGTTTTGGCTCATGGGGCAGGGCTCATGGGGCAGGGCTGATGGGCAGTATCGGCTGGTTGGCGAGGGGGACCAGTATACCCGGCGTGGCGTGGCTGTGAACCGGTGGGCCGGGTTACAATCATTGACCCTTTATTTCACGACGTTCAGGTGCCCCCTTGGCCGATCAGCACGCCCCGCGCGCGACTTCCACTCTGACGCTCACCGATGACCGGCTCGCCGCCGAGCTCCTGACCCTGCGCGACTGCCTGCGCTGGGCGGCCAGCGAGTTCCATCTGGCCGGGCTGTTTCATGGCCATGGCAGTGATTCGCCCTGGGACGAGGCGGTGGCCCTGACCCTGGGCGCGCTGCATCTCCCCTGGAATGTCGACCCGGCGGTGCTCGACGCTCGCCTTCTGCCCATGGAGCGCAGCCGTATCGTCGCCCTGGTACGCAGCCGCATCGTTCATCGGCGACCGCTGCCCTATCTGCTGGGAGAGGCGTGGTTCGCCGGCCTGCCCTTCGATGTCGACGAGCGGGTGCTGATTCCACGCTCGCCCATCGCTGAATTGGTGGAGTCGGGCTTCGATGCCTGGTTCCCCGAGGAGCCACCACACCGGGTGCTCGACCTGTGCGCCGGCTCCGGCTGTATCGGTATCGCCACGGCGCTGCATCTGCCCACCAGTGAGGTTGACCTCGCCGATATCAGTCAGGAGGCGCTGGCGGTGGCCCGGCAGAACATCAGTCGTCATGATGTCGGCGACCGGGTGAGAGCAGTGGCATCGGATCTGTTCGATGCGCTTCCCGGCCGCTATGACCTGATCGTCTCCAATCCACCCTATGTGGATGCCCGCGATCTGGCCATCATGCCCGCCGAGTTCCGCCACGAGCCTGCGCTGGCACTGGGGTCCGGCGCGGACGGGCTGGATATCACGAGGCGTATCCTGCGCGAGGCTCGTGAACACCTGACCGAGCGCGGCGTGCTGATCGTCGAGGTGGGCAACTCCGATCACCATCTGGAGGCGGCCTTCCCCGAGGTACCCTTCCTGTGGCTCGACTTCGAGCGCGGTGGCCAGGGGGTGTTCGCCCTGACTGCCGATGAACTCGACGCCCATGCGGCGTCCTTCGCCTGATTCACCGACTTCCGATCACTCGAGGAACGCCCATGTCCGGCAATACCTTCGGCAAGCTGTTTACCGTCACCACCTTCGGCGAGAGCCATGGCCCGGCGCTGGGCGCCATCGTCGACGGTTGCCCGCCTGGCCTGCCGCTCAGCGAGGAGGACCTTCAGCGCGACCTGGATCGTCGTCGCCCCGGCACCTCGCGTCATACCACCCAGCGTCGCGAGCCCGATCGGGTGCGTATCCTCTCGGGGGTCTTCGAGGGGTTGACCACCGGTACCGCCATTGGTCTGCTGATCGAGAATACCGATCAGCGCTCCAAGGACTATTCGAAGATCAAGGACCAGTTCCGCCCGGCCCATGCCGACTACAGCTATCACCACAAGTACGGTATCCGTGACTACCGCGGTGGGGGGCGCTCCAGCGCTCGTGAGACCGCGATGCGTGTGGCCGCCGGGGCCATCGCCAAGAAGTACCTCGCCTCTCAGGGCATCACCGTTCGCGGCTACATGAGCCAGCTTGGCCCCATCGAGATCGCCTTCAGTAGCTGGGAGGCGGTGGAGGGCAACCCCTTCTTCTGTCCCGATGCCAGTCGTGTGGAGGAGCTCGAGGCCTACATGGATCAGCTGCGCCGCGACCAGGACTCGGTAGGGGCGAAGATCACGGTAGTGGCCGAGGGGGTACCGCCGGGGCTCGGCGAGCCGGTGTTCGACCGGCTCGACGCCGAACTGGCGCATGGGCTGATGAGCATCAATGCGGTGAAGGGGGTGGAGATCGGTGATGGCTTCGCCGCCGTGGCCAGCCGTGGCAGCGAGCACCGCGACGAGATGACGCCCGAAGGCTTCCTCTCCAACCATGCCGGCGGTGTGCTGGGCGGTATCTCCAGCGGACAGGCGATCATCGCGCACCTGGCGCTCAAGCCGACATCCAGCATCACCACCCCGGGGCGCAGCATCGATATACAGGGCAATCCGGTGGAGGTGATTACCAAGGGGCGCCATGACCCCTGTGTGGGCATTCGGGCCACGCCGATCGCCGAGGCGATGATGGCTCTTACCCTGATGGATCACCTGCTGCGTCAGCGTGGCCAGAACGCCGATGTCAGCGTCGAGACCCCGACGCTGCGATGAAGGCGCGTTGAGGGGCATCTCGTTGAGGGCAGGCCAGGAGAGGCTGCTACACTGCGAGGCAGACCAACGGACAGGGCTGACACCATGAAGATCAACGTCGAGTTTGACCTTACCCCCGATGAGTTTCGCCAGGCACTGGGGCTGCCGGATGTGGCGGCCTTCCAGAAGGATCTGCTGGATCGAATCCAGAAACAGATGGAGTCCGGGGTGGAGGGCTATGACCCGATGAGCCTGATGCAGCCGTTTCTGCAGCAGACCGGCATGGGGCAGGGCATGACCCAGGGGCTATCGCAGGGCTTGTCCCAAGGGCTCTCCCAGGGGCTATCCAGCTTCGGTACCTATCAGCAGATGATGCTCGACATGCTCAAGCAGGCCGGGCAGTCCGCCGCTCAGTCCGAGCCCGAGGAGGGGACGGAAAGTCGTGCGACCAAGACCGGCAACAAGAGCGAAAAGGCCGATACGGGTTCCAGGAGTGCTTCCGCCAAGACCAGCAGCGGCAACACCTCAAGCCGTGCCAAGTCCACCAAGGGAGCCGCGAGCGCTCGTTCACGAACCAAGCGCGACAGCTGATGCAAGCCGCCATGCTGATATAACCCCCAGGTGTTGCCGCATCCCGACGTCATGGCCTTGCAACTTGGTCTTGTAACATGGCCGTGCAACATGGTCTTGCAACACCGGTGGAGGCAGACTAGTCTTTGTGCAGTGCAACATGGCTGGGCGAGCCACTCGCCTAACACCACCCTTCGGGAGGATGTGTCATGCAGGACAAGATGATCGAGAACTTCAACGAGCAGACCCGTCAGCTCTTCGAGCCGATGCGCAAGCTCAACTCCCTGATGCTGAACAACATGGAGAAACTCTCCCAGTATCAGATGGAATCATTGAAGCGCTACAGCCAGATGGGCACCGAGCGTATGCGGGATGCCAGCGAAGTTCAGGATGCCGACAGCCTGCGTGATTTCGGCGCCCGCCAGGCCGAGATGATGAACGAGCTCTCTCAGCAGATGATGGCGGACGCCAAGGCGCTCTCCGAGATGAGCCTGGAGTTCAAGGCCGAGATGGAGAAGCTCTTTACCGAGCAGGCCAAGGCCATGGGCGAGGCTGCCAAGCAGACGTCCGCGGCGGACAGCGGGGAGCCGGCCAAGGCGAAGTCGTCACGAGGTGGCTCCAGCAAGAGCTGAGACAGTTCAGGCGCTGTTATCCAGCGCAATTCGGCTCCTCGCGGGGCCGCTGTCCGATCCGCCGCCCTCCGTGTGAGGGTGGCGGTGCATGTTATCTGATGTCGGCATGACATGGCCGACGGACCAGGAGGGGTCAATGCAGCCAGGGGTTCAAGCACCGACACAGGCCGAGCTGGAGGCGTGGAATGCCCAGCTTCAGCAGATCGGCGAGGAGTATCGGCATTTGATGGGTGATCTGCTGGAGCGCATGGTGCCCAGCGATGCCGCCGATTCGGTCTACGGGGACATGCGGGAGAGCTTCCAGGCGGCGGCCGAGTCGCTGATGAGCAATCCGCCCCAGCTCTGGCAGACCCAGGCTCGACTGATGCAGGATCAGGTCCAGTTATGGCAGAACGGGCTGCGGGCCATGGCGGGCGAGCAGGTCGAGCCGCTGGTAACGCCGAACAAGGGCGATCGTCGCTTCAAGGATGAGGCCTGGACCAGCGACCCCTACTATCTGGCGATCATGCAGCAGTACCTGCTCTTCTCGCGCCTGGTCGAGGAGCTGATCGATGGCCTGGAACTGCCCACCGAGCAGAAGAGCCGGCTGGGGTTCTATGCCCGCCAGATGGTCAATGCCATGTCGCCCACCAACTTCGTTGCCACCAATCCCGAGGTGATGCGCAAGACATTGGAGACCCGGGGCCAGAATCTGGTCGATGGCCTGGCTCGCCTGCGCCAGGACCTGAGCAACTCCGCCGAGGGGCTCAATGTCTCCATGACCGATCGCAGCGCCTTCGAGGTGGGCAAGAACATCGCAGTGACGCCTGGTTCGGTGGTCTATGAGAACGAGCTGATCCAGCTGATCCAGTACGCCCCCACCACCGAGCAGGTCTACAAGACGCCACTGCTGGTCGTTCCGCCCTGGATCAACAAGTACTACATCCTCGACCTGCGCGAGGACAACTCCCTCGTCAAGTGGCTGGTCGGTCAGGGGCACAGTGTCTTCCTGATCTCCTGGCGCAACCCGGGCCCGGCCCAGCGCGACCTGACCTGGGCCGACTACATGCAGCTTGGCCCCATCGCCGCCATCGAGGCGATCGAACAGGCCACCGGCGAGAAGTCGGTCAACCTGCTCAGCTACTGTGTTGGCGGTACCCTGGCGGCCTCCACCGTGGCTTATCTCACCAGCACTCGTCGTGGGCGCCGGATCAAGTCGGCTACCTACATGACGACGCTGCAGGACTTCCGTGACCCGGGCGAGATCGGCACCTTCCTCAGTGAGCCGGTGCTTGAGGGCATCGAGGCGAAGATGGAGCGTGACGGTTATCTGGATGGTCGCGTGATGGCCTTCAGCTTCAACCTGCTGCGCGAAAACGACCTGTTCTGGTCCTTTTATATCAGCAACTACCTGAAGGGCGATGTGCCGGCCCCCTTCGACCTGCTCTACTGGAACACCGACGGCACCAATCTTCCGGCGGCGACTCATGGCTGGTACCTGCGCCATATGTATATGGAGAACAAGCTGGTCGAGCCCGGTGGCATCGAACTCGACGGGGTCAAGATCGACCTGCGCAAGATCTCCACGCCCAGTTACTTCCTCTCGACCCGGGAGGACCATATCGCCAAGTGGAACAGTACCTACTATGGGGCGCTGCTGCCCAAGGGGCCGGTGACCTTTGTGCTGGGTGGATCGGGGCATATCGCCGGGGTGGTCAACCCGCCGCACAAGAACAAGTACGGCTACTGGACCAACGATTCGTTGCCCGAGACCCACGAGGAGTGGCTGGCCGGCGCCGAGCAGCACGAAGGCTCCTGGTGGCCCCACTGGCAGGCGTGGATGACCGACAATGGCTATGTCGATGCCAAGAAGATGGTGGCGGCACGCCAGCCCGGTGATGGCGAGCTCTCCATCATCGAGCCGGCGCCGGGACGCTATGTCAGGATGACCATCCCCGAGGTGCTGGGCGAAATCCCGACTTCGTCGGAAGCCTGAAGCTGTAAGTTGGACTTAAGGCTATAAGCTGGAAGAGTATCGCCCCCGTAGCCCTTGCTACGGGGGCGATTCGTTTGGCGCATCACCGTCCGGCCTGGGAGGGCACGTTGCATGAGGAGTGCTCCCCATCGTGTCAGGCGCCCGGTGGTGACTTCGTCCACTGTGTGCTTCCGCCGGGCGGCCTTCGGCCTCCTTCGCGAGGCAGAGCCTCCCTCCTACTGCTTGCGGCGAGGCCGAAGTCCCGGCAGCACCATCAGGGCGGCGAGCAGCCAGGTGGGCCAGCTGCCGGTGCGGGTGAAGGGGGTGAGCCCCTGCATGGGGATCGCCTCGCCGCCAAGGCTGGTCATCTCGAACTGGGGAGCCCGCGTGGTAATGCGCCCCTGGGCATCGATGATGGCGGTAACGCCATTGCTGGTGGCACGAATCACGTAGCGGCCGTTCTCCAGGGCGCGCAGCCGGGCCATCTGCAGATGCTGCAGGGGGCCGATGGAGCGGCCGAACCAGGTGTCGTTGGACACCGTCAGCAGCAGCGCCGCCTGGCGCGCCTGGGCGGCGACACGATCCGGGTAGATGATCTCGTAGCAGATGGCGTTGCCGATGGTGGTGCCGGCGGCCTTGAGCGGCGCCTGGCCTTCCGGCCCGGGCGTCATGGCCGGCATCGGCAGATTGAAGAAGGCG
This sequence comes from uncultured Halomonas sp., assembly GCF_947501415.1. Taxonomy (GTDB): domain Bacteria; phylum Pseudomonadota; class Gammaproteobacteria; order Pseudomonadales; family Halomonadaceae; genus Halomonas. Next base: position 94,838 of record NZ_CANMVL010000021.1, read on the forward strand.
ATGGTATCGGCAAGCAGGCTGTCCAGGGGGAGGTATTCGCCGAAGGGCACCAGACGCGTCTTGCGGTACTCCCCCTCGACATCACCCAGGCCGATCACACTGTTGTAGTAGAGTCCGGCGTCGTCACGCTGCAGGATGCCGGTAAGCAGGGCGGTGCCGGGGGTAAGATTGGACTGCACCCGCTCGAGTATGGGTCGCGCTTCGCGCTCGAACATCGGCAGGGCCGCCTCGGGCCAGATGATCAGGTCCGGGGCGTCGCCGCTGTGTGCTCGGGTCAGCGCGCTGTAGCGATTGGCGGCCTCGCGCTGGCCGGCTGGGGTCCACTTGATGGCCTGATCGAGGTTGCCCTGGAGCAGCGCCACGCGTAGCGGCTCACCGGCGGGGGTCGTCCACTGGGCGGGCAGCGTCATGGGGGCGAGCCACAGGGCGGCGACAGGGAGCGCGGCCCACCAGCGTCGACGGAGCAGCTCGACGCCCAGGGTGCCGGTCAGTGCGGTGATCAGGGAGAGCAGATAGACACCGCCCACTGGGGCCCAGGGGGCGAGGGGTGAGTCCACCTGCGAGGTTCCCAGCAGCAGCCAGGGAAAGCCGGTGAACAGCCAGGTGCGCAGCCACTCGCCCAGAACCCAGGCGCCGGCAAAGCTGAGCCAGGCCAGACGCGGGCCGGTGAGGCGGCGATAGAGCCACAGGGTCACGGCGGGGAAGAGTGCCAGCCCCGCGACGAACAGCGTGGTGAGCAACAGCGCCAGCGGGATGCCGGTATAGCCATAGTCGTGGATCGATACATAGACCCAGGAGGCGCCGGAGCCGAACAGCCCGAGACCATAGCACCAGCCGCGCAGGGCAGCCTGGGCGGGTGTCAGGGTGTGGATACCCAGATAGATGAGTCCCGCGGCTACCGGGCCCAGCCACCACAGTTCGAAGGGGGAAGCGGTAAGCGTGGTTAGAACACCGGCCGCGGCTGCCAGCAGGCAGCCGAGGGGAGTGGGGAGGCGAAACGCTGGCATCTTGGCCCTCCGTGGCAGGCGCGTCAGTCGTTGTCGTCGAGAGCGTCGTCGGGGTTGCAGGGTTCGGCTTCCAGTAGCCGGATGCGACGATTGTCGGCATTCAGTACCGTGAAGCGCCAGCCACCGATGATGGTATGCTCGCCCCGTGCCGGCAGGTGGCCGAAGCGCTGCATCACCAGGCCGCCGAGGGTGTCGAACTCCTCGTCGGAGAAGTGTGTCTCGAAGCGCTCGTTGAAATCCTCGATGGGGGTCAGGGCGCGGATGGCGTAGCGCCCCTCGCCCAGATCGCGAATATCCTCCTCGTCGTCGGCGTCATGCTCGTCCTCGATCTCGCCGACGATCTCCTCGAGAATATCCTCAATGGTCACGATGCCGGCGGTACCGCCGTACTCATCGACCACGATCGCCATATGGTTGTGCGTGCTCTGAAACTCCTTGAGCAGGCTGTTGAGACGCTTGGATTCCGGTACGAACAGCGTCGGCCGCACCACCTCCTCGAGGCGGAAGGGCCTGCCGCTCTCCTGGCCGTTGCGCAACAGTGGCAGCAGATCCTTGGCCAGCAGGATCCCCTTGACTTCATCGAGGTTCTCGCCGATGACAGGGTAGCGGGAGTGGCCGGTCTCGAGAATCACCGGCAGGTACTCATCCAGCGGCTGGTCGATGGCGATGGCCGTGACCTGGGAACGCGGGATAAGCACCTCGCGAACCTGCTGGTCGCTGATCTTCAGCGCCCCCTCGATGATCATCATGGCATCCTGCTCGAGCTTCAGGCGGCCTGCCGCCTGGCGCAGGAACTCCAGCAGCTCGTCCCGTGAGCTGGGCTCGTCACTGTCGCTGGAGAGCGCCCCCAGCAGTTTCTCGATCCAGGAACGGTTGCCCTGGCCACTCGATCGATCTTCGCTCATGAATCGGCTCTCTCGTCCTCGGGTGCGATCCGATAAGGGTCGGTGATGCCAAGCTCGGCCAGGATCTCGCGCTCCAGGGCCTCCATGGCCTCGGCCTCGTCATCCTCCAGATGATCGTAGCCGAGCAGGTGCAGCGTACCGTGAACCACCATATGAGCGTAGTGATCGCCTAGTGCCTTGTCCTGCTCGGCGGCCTCGGCCACCACCACAGGATGGCAGACCACCAGGTCGCCGAGCAGCGGCAGGGTCACGACGGGCGGATTCTCGAAGGGGAAGGAGAGTACGTTGGTGGGCTTGTCGCGACCGCGATAGTCGCGGTTCAGCGTCTGGCTCTCCGCCGTGTCCACCAGGCGCACGCTGAGCTCGCTCTCATCCTCCACCACATGGCGCGACAATACCGCGCCCACCCAGGCCTCCAGCTCGGCCTGGCTCGGCAGGCCCTCGGCCTCGAGGGCGACCTGGCGATCGACCCGGGGAGACGTCATGACTCGCCCCGCTCGCGACCGAGGCGCTCCTGGCGCTCCAGACGCAGGGTCTCGCGCTCCTGTTCCCGAGCCTCCTTGCGGGCACGCTCGGCGGCCTCCTGCTCGGCCTCGAAGCTATCGTAGGCCTCGATGATGCGCTGCACCAGGGGGTGGCGAACCACATCCTTGGCGGCGAAATGGGTCACGCCGATGCCGGGTGTTCCCTTGAGCACCTCGAGGACCTGAATCAGCCCCGAGCTCTGGCCGCGGGGCAGGTCGACCTGGGTGACATCGCCGGTGATCACCGCGGTGGAGCCGAAGCCGATACGAGTCAGGAACATCTTCATCTGTTCGCGGGTGGTGTTCTGGCTTTCGTCGAGGATGATGAAGGCATTGTTGAGAGTGCGCCCGCGCATATAGGCCAGAGGGGCGATCTCGATTACCTGGCGCTCGATCAGCTTGGCCACCTGCTCGAAGCCGATCATCTCGTAGAGGGCGTCGTAGAGCGGGCGCAGGTAGGGGTCGATCTTCTGGGCCAGGTCGCCGGGCAGGAAGCCGAGTTTCTCGCCGGCTTCCACCGCCGGGCGTACCAGCAGGATGCGTCGAACCTCCTGCTGGTTGAGGGCCTCCACCGCCGCGGCGACCGCCAGATAGGTCTTGCCGGTGCCCGCCGGGCCGATGCCGAAGTTGATGTCGTGGGAGCGGATGCTCTGCACATAGCCCTGCTGATTGAGGCCGCGTGGCTTGATCAGGGTGCGTGGGGTGCGGATCAGCACCTCGGCGCTATCGGCATCGCCCTCATCCTCCTCGAGCGCCTGCTGACCGGACTCCTGCAGGAAGAGGTGCACGGTATCCGGCTCCAGGTCACTGGCCTCGGTCTCGCGGTAGAGGTGTTCGAGCACGTTGGCGGCGGCCTTGACCCGATGGATGGGCCCGGCCAGCTGGAAGATGTTGCCGCGGTTGCGCAGGGTGATGCCCAGGCGGGACTCCACCAGCTTGAGGTTCTCGTCGCGCTGGCCACAGAGGTTGGCCAGGCGGCGCGGGTCGTTGGGTTCGAGGGTCAGAGTGATGATGCGGTTGGCCTGGGAGGCTGTCTGGCTCAAGGCGGGCGGATCCCCTGGAAGATGAGTGTGGAGTCAGCATACTGCCGCGGCGGCCGCCGCGGCAATCATTGGTCGAGCAGAGACGACGGGTCTCAGTAGGTCGCCGGGGAGACGAGCTCGCCACGCAGCGAGTTCGGCAATGCCTCGCTGATTTCGACGTCGACGAAATAGCCGATCAGCTCGGTGGGGTTGGGGGCACGGAAGTTGACCACCCGGTTGTTCTCGGTGCGGCCGGAGAGCTGACCCGGGTCGCGTGGCGCGAAGCCGGTGACCAGGATGCGCTGGGTGGTGCCCACCATGCGCCGGCTGATCTGCATGGCCTGTTGGTTGATGCGTTCCTGAAGGATCGCCAGGCGCTGCTTCTTGACGCTCTCGGGGGTGTCATCCTCGAGGCTGGCCGCCGGTGTGCCGGGGCGTGCCGAGTAGACGAAACTGAAGGAGTGGTCGAAGCCGATGCGATGAATCAGGTTCATGGTGGCCTCGAAGTCCGCATCCGTCTCGCCCGGGAAGCCGATGATGAAGTCCGAGGAGAAGCTGATGTCGGGGCGTAGCGCGCGAATGCGCTCCAGTTTCTCGACATACTCCTCGACGCCATGGCCGCGCTTCATGGCGGCGAGCACGCGGTCGGAGCCGGCCTGTACCGGCAGGTGTAGATGGCTGACCAGCTCCGGAATCTCGCCATAGGCCTCGATCAGGCTGTCGGAGAACTCCACCGGGTGAGAGGTGGTGAAGCGAATGCGGTCGATGCCTTCAACGGCCGCCACGCAACCGATCAGCTCGGCCAGGTCGATCTCATCACCCAGCTGGTTCAGGCCACGGTAGGCGTTGACGTTCTGTCCCAGCAGGTTGATCTCGCGCACGCCCTGGTCGGCCAGGTGAATGACCTCGTCCATCACCGCCTCGAAAGGCCGCGAGACCTCCTCGCCCCGGGTGTAGGGCACCACGCAGAAGGTGCAATACTTGGAGCAGCCCTCCATGACCGAGACGAAGGCGGTGGCGCCGTCGGAGCTGGGCTTGGGCAGGTGATCGAACTTCTCGATCTCCGGGAAGGTCACGTCGACGACCGAGATCTGGTCCTGCTGGCGCGAGTCGAGCATGGAGGGGACCCGGTGCAGGGTCTGGGGCCCGAACACCATATCGACATGGGGCGCGCGCTTGCGCAGCGCCTCGCCTTCCTGACTCGCCACGCAGCCGCCCACACCGATCACCAGATCGGGGTTGTTCTCCTTGAGCTTCTTCCAGCGTCCCAGCTGATGGAACACCTTCTCCTGGGCCTTTTCGCGGATCGAGCAGGTATTGAGCAGGATGACATCCGCCTCCTGCTCGTCGTCGGTGAGTTCGAGACGGTGAGATTCGCCGAGCAGATCCGCCATGCGGGCGGAATCGTACTCGTTCATCTGGCAGCCGTGTGTCTTGATGAAGAGTTTCTTCGCCATAAGAGTAGGGGTCGTGGCGTCAGGCGCCCGACGTCTGTCACCGGTGGGTTCTGGGGTGCGCGGCGCTCACGGCTCAAGTTAGCCGGAGGCACGGCAATGGATGGCGGTGGCCGCCTGGGCCATCGTTGAAAACAGCCCTATATTATACGTGCCGTGACCGCCTGGAGCCAGCCCGATGCCAGGTGGCACAGGGCTGTTGCAGTTAACTTGACAGCTCGGTAGCCCGGGGCTGATCTGGAGACAAGCCCCGGAGCGCCGGACCGACGAGGAGGCGCTGTGAACCCTTCCCTGGGCGCTACCGACGCCATCCCTGGCGTAGGACCTCCTCTTCAGCTTGTCCCCAGCGCCCCTTGGATCGGTAGCCCTGCCAGGTGGCACGAGTGTGCTAACCTAGCGACCCCCGGCTGGATAGCACCGGGGCCTGGGACCTGAAGAGCGTTCGATGAGCCGGATAACACTGGTCATGCACTGACCAGCAGCCGTCGAGCCAAGGTGTGGCGGGGGCAGCGGACGACTTTCCCACGGTTGTCCCGCGGGTTGTCCACAGAAGCTGTGCATAACCCTTGCGGACAGCTGGTGGGCTGTCACCTGTGTGTGGAGGTGGCGTCAGTTATCGCCTCCAGGGCCTTGGGCGTCGCAGCGTTTCCCCGCCAGGGCACCACCTTCAGGACGTTTCCAGGAAACACCTTTCAGTCAGGACGCTTCAGGCAAGGACTCTACAGTCAGGATCATGGCATGACGAAACACCACAGCACACGAACCGGTCTGGGCGTATGTCTGGGCACCCTGCTAGGCCTGCTGGCGCTGCCGCTGGCGGCTCAGGAGCAGAGCGACACCGTCTGGGTCTCCGACTCGCTGACCACCTATGTACGCAGCGGTCCCACCGACGGCTACCGCATCGTCGGCACCCTTACCGCCGGCGAGCCTGTCGAGCGGCTGGAGACCAGCGGCGACTATACCCGCGTTCGAGGTCCCGGCGGCGACGCCGTCTGGGTGCTTAGCCGCGAGATCCAGGAGGTGCCCAGTGCTCAGGTGCGCCTGCCCGAGCTGGAGCAGCGGGTGGCAGAGCTCGAGGCTGAACTCGACGGCATCGATGAGGCGTGGGAGCAGCGCACGGCCGCGTTGCGAGAGACCCTCGAGGTTCGCGAGGCGCGGGTTGCCGAGCTGGAGTCACGTAACCACCAGCTGGATAGCGAAGCCGAGCACTCCCGCCAGACGGCGCGTGAGCTGGAGGCTCGCCTCAATACCCAGGAGGAGGACCTGCTGATGCGCTACTTCATGTATGGCGGCGGCGTGGCCGGTGCCGGTCTGCTGGTTGGCTTGATCGTTCCTCATCTGCCGCGCCGCCGTCGCAAGCGCGATCGCTGGTTCTAAGCCGTCATGGTGAATGAATGGCTGACCCGTTGGCGTGAAGGGCGTATCGGTTTCCATCGTGACGCACCGCACCCCGTCCTGTGCCACCACTGGCCGCTGCTGGGGGTGAGCTCCGGTGTCAAGGTGCTGGTGCCGCTATGCGGCAAGAGCCACGACATGCGCTGGCTGGGCCATCGCGATCATCCGGTGCTGGGTATCGAGCTGGCGCCCCAGGCGGTCGAGCAGTTTCTCGCCGAGGGGAGCGAGCCCGTTTCCCGCTACCACCAGGCGGGGTTCGAGATAAGTCGCCAGGCCAATGTCGAGCTCTGGTGCGGCGACTTCTTTCATTTCCATATCGAGCAGGCGGCCGAGATCGGTGCCTTCTATGACCGTGCCGCGCTGATCGCCCTGCCACCCGCCACCCGCCAGCGCTACGCCTTCCATCTGGCGCAGCTGATACCTCCGGGGGCCAGCGGGCTGCTTATCGGCCTTGAGCGTGCGGCCGGAGAGGAGCAGTCCGGGCCGCCATTTCATGTGCCGGAAGAGGAGGTGCGGGAGCTGTTCGAGCCCAACTTCAGGATCACGTTGCTGGAGAGAGGCGCCCCGGAGCCGGGCAGCGGCTTCCGGGAGCATGTCTGGGCCATGGTGCGCCGAGGTCCCGTCGAGTGACACTCAGCGGGCCAGCAGGCGGCCCAGCTCCGGGTCACGGAAGGCCCGGTTCAGGCCGTCGACGAGCAGGTCGTTGACCATTCGGGTATTGCTCTCCTTGTCCGGCCGTACGGCGTAGCTCTGGGTGCGCCGTGAGGTGTAGGTGCCGGTGTAGGTGGTGCCGCCATTGGTCGCCTCGGCCACAAACACCGCCTCCAGGCGTGACTCGCCGATCACGGGCCGACTCTTGCCGCGCTCGTAGCCCAGGTGGTCGAGTGTCAGGGTCAGGTGGGGGCGGCCTTCGGCACGCTGGGTGGTGGGTGTAAAGCCCATTTCGCGCACTGCCCGCTCGGCCTCGCGCTGCAGTTTCGGCATCAGCTCGTGGGCATGGACGGTGATCGTGGCCGTGGACATGGCGCTGCCGGTACGGGTGCCGATCACCTCTCCGTCACGTCCATCCGCGGCGATCACCGTGACGGCCTGCCCATTGCCCGCGGCCGGTACCGCGGCGCTGCGCTTGGGGTCGAGTTGCAGGGTCTGGGGGGCGGTGCAGCCGGCAAGCCAGCCAGCGGCGACCAGGGCCAGGGAGAGGCGAAGAAAGCGTCGACGTAGCATGGGGAGCTCCCGTCCAGGGTGAATGTCGAAGCGCAGTATAGCGTCCTCGAGATCACTCAGGGTACGTCCTTGCCTCCTCGATTACACTGTCGGTACGCCTAGCAGGAGCCGTGTGATGATTCGCCCCGCCACCGCCGAGGATATCCCTCTGCTTGCCGATATCTGGCTGCGTGCCTCGGTGCGCGCCCACGACTTTATCCCCGAGACCTTCTGGGTATCCCGCGCCGAGCTCATGGTGCAGGAGCGGCTGCCTCAGGCCGAGGAGGTCACGGTGCTCGAGGTGGAGGGCAGGGTAATCGGCTTCACCGCCCTCGATGGCGACCACCTGCAGGCGCTTTTCATCGACCCCAGGGTGCAGCGCTATGGCCATGGTTCACGGCTGATGGCCCATGCCATGTCCGGTCATGAGCGCCTCACCCTGAGTGTCTATTCGCGTAATGTGCGTGCCGTCTCCTTCTACCACCGACTGGGGTTTCATGCGGTGGAGGAGCGCCTCGAGCCACTGACTGGGGAGAACGAGACCCTCATGGCCTGGGATCGGTAGGCCCGGGATGTCCGTGACCTGTCGGTCGAGACCACTGCCCGTTCGGCATGGCCGATCCCCGTTCGTTGCGGCCTGTCCGCAAGCGTCAGGGGTGGGGCAATAGAAGAAGAGCTAATAGAAGGGGGAGTAGAAGGAGGGTAATAGAAGGTGGCCTAGGACGCGCGGCCTAACCGGTAGCGTAGTCTGGGCAGTGTTCGGGCGACCGGCGGCAGACGGGTCGCCATGATCAGTGCCGAGATCGCGGCATACAGCAGCCACTCGCCGAGGTCGGCGCGCACGATCCAGAAGAAGTGCAGCAGGACCAGACCGAGAATGCCGTAGACCAGGCGGTGCAATGACTTCCAGCGCTTGCCAAGTCGACGCATCGACCAGCGGTTCGAAGTCACGCCCAGCGCGACAAGGCCGCTAAGGGCCAGAGTGCCGACGATGATATAGGGGCGCTTCACCAGCTCGCTGCCCAGCATGCCCCAGTCGAGCCCCAGGATGAACAGGGCGTAGCTGAGCATGTGCAGAGTGGCGTAAGCCAGCGTCCAGAGGCCCAGCTGACGGCGGATCAGCACAAAGCCCTTCCAGCGAGTGAGCCGGGAGAGTGGCGTCAGGCTCAGGGTGAGCAGTAGCATCCACAGCGCGCCGAGGCCGATATTCAGCAACAGATAGCGGCCCGGCTCGGGGCCGGCGGCGTTACTGGCCACCTGCCAGCCCCAGATCACCAGTGGGGCCAGGGCCGCCAGAAATACCCCCAGGCGCCAGAGCTGCCAGCGGTTCGGGAGGGTCTTCAAGCGGTTCAGGATGGCCATTAATAGTGTGTCCGTAGATCCAACCCCGCGTACAGGTCGGCGACCTCGTCGGCGTAGCCGTTGAACATCAGGGTATCGATGGTGTTGGGGCTGAACAGGCTGTTGGGCAGCCGGCGCTCGGTGGCCTGGCTCCAGCGCGGGTGGTCTACCCGGGGATTGACGTTGGCGTAGAAGCCATACTCATTTGGGGCGATCTGTTGCCAGGAGTTGAGTGGCTGCTCCTCCACCAGCGAGATGCGCACGATCGACTTGATGCTCTTGAAGCCGTACTTCCAGGGCACCACCAGTCGCAGGGGGGCGCCGTTCTGGTTGGGCAGCTCGCGGCCATACATGCCGAGGGCGAGCAGGGTGAGGGGGTGCATGGCTTCGTCGAGGCGCAGTCCCTCGACATAGGGCCAGTCGATCAGCGAGAACGCGGAGCGCTGCCCCGGCATCTGCTCCGGGTCGACCAGGGTTTCGAAGCGCACGTATCTGGCCCTGCTGGTGGGTTCCGCGCGCCTGATCACCTCGGCGAGGGGGATACCCAACCAGGGAATCACCATCGACCATGCCTCCACGCAGCGCAGCCGGTAGATCCGCTCCTCGAAACACGAGGGACTGGCGAGATCCTCCAGGGCGAAGCGGCCACCGTTGTTGACCTCGCCATCGATCACCACGCTCCACGGCTGGGTCTTCAGGCTGCCGGCGCGGCGTGCGGGGTCGGCCTTGCCGGAGCCAAACTCGTAGAAGTTGTTGTAGCCGCTGGCATCGTCGAAGGGGGCCAGCTTGTCCTTCTCGGGATCGCGAGGGGTGACCGCTTGCCAGCGTGTGGCGTCGATCTTCTCCTTCAGCCACGCCGGCCCATCACCGTCAGGTACATCCGCATAATCGACATCGGCGTGGGCCGGGCTGCCAAGCGCAAGTCCAGCCCCCAGCCCCGCCATGCCGCCCATGAAGCGGCGACGGGAGAGATAGATGGACTCAGGCGTCACATCGGACTCGCTCAGGTCGTGTGGTTTGGCGATCTTGATCAGCATCGTGGGCCTCGACTGGGCTGGCTGGGAGAGAACGAGAGCCGTTGGCACCGATGGGCGTCGGGCTGGGCGTCGGGAACTGTCCGGTGCACCGCATCGAGCGGGCTCCTGACATCAGAGAGATGACGGCGTGAAAAGTTCACGCGGGAACGGCCGGCGAACCCGTGGGAGGAGGGGCTGTCCGCCGCGGGCGCCCGGCGGACAGAGGGCGTCATCAGGCCGTGATGGCCTGACGCTGCCGGGTGCCTTCGGCACTGAAACGGTGCCAGTGGCGCGGAATGGCATACAGCCGCTGGCCGCGAGTGAGCGCCAGGCGCTCATAGTCGGCGTGGCGTACGGTGGCCAGCCAGGGCTCGACCAGCCAGTCTGCGGCGACCTCGATGCGCACCTCGGCTCCCACAGGGGAGATGGCGGTGACGGTGACGGGCAGCTGGGCCTCCGGCGTGGGCGCCTCTGCCAGGCGCACCTCATGGGGCCGCAGCAGCAGTTCCTGGTGGCCGTCGGGAAGGTCCACCACAAGCTTCGCCTCACCGCAGGTCAGGGTGCCGCCACGCACCTCGCCCTCCAGATGATTGACGTCGCCCAGAAACTCGAACACGAAGCGGTTGGCCGGTGTGCGGTAGAGCGCATCCGGGGTGTCGATCTGTTCAATGCGGCCATGGCTCATCACCGCCACGCGGTCGGAGAGCTCCAGTGCTTCTTCCTGATCGTGGGTCACGAACAGACTGGTGAAGCCGAGTTCGTCGTGAAGCTGGCGCAGCCAGCGGCGTAGTTCCTGACGCACCTTGGCATCCAGGGCACCGAAGGGTTCGTCGAGCAGCAGGACATCGGGGCGCAGGGCCAGGGCCCGGGCCAGGGAGACCCGCTGCTGCTGGCCGCCTGAGAGCTGGGCCGGATAACGCCCGGCGAAGTGCTCGAGCTGCACCATCTCCAGCAGGCGATGGACCCGGGCGCGGATCTCGCCGCTGGAGGGCCTCTCTCGCCGCGGCAGCACGGTCAGGCCGAAGGCGACATTGTCGAACACCGTCATATGGCGGAACAGCGCGTAATGCTGGAAGACGAAGCCAATGCGGCGGTCGCGGACATGCACGTCGGTGACGTCACGGTCGCCGAACAGGATGCGCCCGGCCGGGTCGCGGTCCGGCGACTCGAGGCCGGCGATGATGCGCAGCAGGGTGGTCTTGCCCGAGCCCGAGGGGCCGAGCAGGCCGACCAGCTCGCCTTTGGCGACCTCCAGACTCACCGGCTCCAGGGCGCGTCCCCCGGCCTGGCCGGGGCTACCCTTCCCTGCATGACCATAGTGCTTGGCGATATCGGTCAGTCGGATGCTCATGGGGTAACCTCCTGGCGCGCGGTACGCCATTCCAGGCCGGCCTTGGCGGCCAGGGTGAACAGGGCGATCAGCGCCAGCAGGGCGGCGCTGGCGAAGGCGCCCACGGCGTTGTAGTCCTGATAGAGCTGCTCCAGATGCAGGGGCAGGGTCATGGTCTGGCCACGGATGGCCCCGGAAACGACCGAGACGGCACCGAACTCACCCACCGCTCGGGCGTTGGTCAGCACCACGCCGTAGAGCAGTGCCCAGCGGATATTGGGCAGGGTGACCCGGCGGAAGATGGTCCAGCCCGGTGCTCCCAGGGTCACGGCGGCCTCCTCCTCGCGGGAGCCCTGGGCCTGCATCAGCGGGATCAGCTCCCGGGCCACGAAGGGACTGGTGACAAATACCGTCACCATCAGAATGCCCGGCCAGGCGAACATCAGCTGGATATCGTGAGCGTCGAGCCAGCCACCGATCCAGCCGTTACGGCCGTAGAGCAGCAGGTAGATGAGCCCGGCCACCACCGGCGATACCGCAAAGGGAATATCGATCAGTGTCTGCAGCAAGCGCCGACCGGGGAAGTCGAAGCGGGTCACCAGCCAGGCCAGGGCCACCCCGAACACCAGACAGATGGGGATGGTCAGGACGGCAATAAACAGGGTCAGGCCGATCGCCGCCAGGGTGTAGCGGTCGCTGATATTGTGCCAGAACACCCCGACACCCTGGGAGAAGGCCTGGGCGAAGATGGCCGCCAGCGGCAGCAGCAGGAACAGCGCCGCCAGCAACACGGCGGCGGTGATCAGGGCGCGGCGCACCGCGGGGGCATCACCGATACGTTGCATCAGCCACGACCTCCATGGAGCCGCTTGATGAAGTGCCCCTGCCAGATATTGATCACCAGCAACAGGGCGAGGGAGACGGCCAGTACCACCGAGGCGATCGCCGAGGCGCCGGCATAGTCGTACTCCTGAAGCTTGACGAAGATCATCAGCGCGGTGATCTCGGTCTCGAACGGGGCATTGCCCGCGATAAAGATGATCGCGCCGAATTCGCCCAGCGAGCGCACGAAGGCGAGCCCGGTGCCGGTGACCAGTGCTGGCCACAGGTAGGGAAGGATCACGCGGCGAAAGCCGGTGGCGTCCGAGGCGCCCAGGGTCATGGCGGCTTCATCCACCTCGTGGGGCAGGTCCTCCAGCACGGGCTGTACCGTCCGCACCACGAAGGGGATGCTGGTAAAGGCCATGGCCAGGGCGATCCCGACCCAGGTGTAGGCCACCTTTAGACCCAGCGGCTCGATCAGGCCGCCGACCCAGCCGTTGCCGGCGTAGAGGGTGGCCAGGGTGATGCCCGCCACCGCCGTGGGCAGCGCGAAGGGCAGGTCCATCAGGGCATCGAGCAGACGTTTGCCCGGAAAGTCGTAGCGTACCAGCACCCAGGCCAGCAGCAGTCCGAACACGGCATTGGCCAGTGCCGCCACCGCGGCGGCGCCGATGGTGACCGTGTAGCTGGCCACCACCCGGGCATCGCTGATGATCGCCCAGTATTCGGCGAGGCTGAGCCCCTTGAGCTGGCCCACCAGGCCGGTCAGCGGCAGCAGCAGCACCAGCGACACGAATGTCAGGCTGATGCCCAGTGACAGACCGAAACCGGGCAGCACGCGGCGACGTGGCAGGCGGAGGGCCAGGGAGCTCATCGATCGTCCCTCCAGGCTCAGCGGCGCTGCAGCTGATCGAGCTGACCGCCGCTGCTGAAGTGGGCCTCCATGGCCTCATCCCAGCCGCCGAAGACTTCTTCGACACGCAGCAGCTCGGTTTCCGGGAACTGGTCGGCAAATTCCTCGGCCACAGACTCGTCATGCACACGGTAGTTGAAGCCGGCCAGCTGACGCTGTGCCTCCTCGCTGTAGAGGTACTCCACATAGGCGCGGGCCAGCTCTTCGGTGCCATTGCGCTCGGTATTGGGCTCGACCACTGCGACCGGGAACTCCGCCAGAATGCTTACCGGCGGCACGATCACCTCATAGTCATCGCTGCCGTATTCGCCACGAATGTTGTTGACCTCGGACTCGAAGCTGATCAGCACATCGCCGATGCCGCGCTCGATAAAGCTGGTGGTGGCGCCGCGACCGCCGGTGTCGAACACCACCACGTTGCCCAGGAAGTCACCCATGAAGTCCTGGATCCTGGCCTCGTCTCCATCGAACTGGTGATCCGCGAAGCCCCAGGCAGCCAGGTAGGTATAGCGGCCATTACCCGAGGTCTTGGGGTTGGGAAAGACGATCTCCACCCCTTCATCGTCCAGGTCGTCCCAGCTCTCGATGCCCTTGGGATTGCCCTTGCGCACCAGGAAGGCGGTGGTGGAGTAGTAGGGCGAGGCGTTGTTGGGCAGCTGCTGTTGCCAGTCCTCGGCCACCAGGCCGTCGTCGGCCAGTACCTGTACATCGGTGACCTGGTTGTAAGTCACCACGTCGGCGCGCAACCCCTGAAGGATGGCGCGAGCCTGAGCGGAGGAGCCGCCATGGGACTGCTGGATGGAAACCTCCTCGCCCTCGTTCTCCTGCCAGTGGGCGATGAACTCGGGGTTAATCGCCGCGAAGAGCTCCCGGGCAATATCGTAGGAGGAGTTGAGCAGCTCTCGGTCGGCCGCCGCCGCCGGCGCGGCCAGGCCGGCACCCAGGGCAATAGCGAGCAGTGAGCGCGAAAAACGCAGATCGAGGGTCATGACGAGGCTCCGGATATTATAGGTGTGTCGCGGTGAAAGCAGGTTATGATCCATCAAAGGTAATTACAATGGTGTTTATTATTCGTTTTTAGAATATATCTCTGCGTCCCAGGTATTCTCGCACCTGCCCGGGACGGGGCAGTCTGATAGAATCCTGCCTCTCGTCATCGACCCGAGCCCCCTTTCATGACCGACCCGATCCGTGACTTCCAGATTGCGCCCTCGATCCTCTCCGCCGACTTCGCCCGCCTCGGCGAGGAGGTGGACAATGTGCTGGCCTCCGGCGCAGACATCGTCCATTTCGATGTGATGGACAATCACTATGTGCCCAATCTGACCATCGGGCCCATGGTCTGTGAGGCCCTCAGAAAGCACGGCGTAACCGCCCCCATCGATGTTCACCTGATGGTGCGTCCAGTGGACCAGCTGATCGGCGACTTCATCGACGCCGGGGCCAGCATCATCACCTTCCACCCCGAGGCCTCCGACCATATCGACCGCTCCCTGCAGCTGATCCGTGACGGCGGCTGCCGTTCCGGCCTGGTCTTCAACCCGGCCACACCGCTCTCCTACCTCGACTATGTGATGGACAAGATCGATATGGTGCTGCTGATGAGCGTCAACCCGGGCTTCGGTGGTCAATCGTTCATTCCCGCCACCCTCGACAAGTTGCGCGAGGCACGCCAGCGCATCGATGCCTCCGGCCGGGACATTCGCCTCGAGGTGGATGGCGGGGTCAAGGTGGACAATATCGCCGAGATCGCGCGTGCCGGGGCCGATACCTTCGTGGCCGGCTCGGCGGTGTTCAAGGCTCGCAACGAGGCAGATCCGCATCGCTACGACGGTGTGATTCGCGACTTCCGCGAACAGCTGGCCAGCGTGCGCTGAGGTGAGTGCCGACTCGTCCGGCGCTGAGGCACACCAGGCCGAGACACCCAAGGCCGAGATACCCCAGGCCAAGGCGTCCCGCTGGTATCTCTACGTGATCGAGACGGCCGCGGGGGCCCTCTACACCGGCATTACCACCGACGTCGACCGGCGCCTGGCCGAGCATCGGGCGGGGCGGGGGGCCAAGGCGCTGCGCGGCAAGGGGCCCCTGACGCTGCGCCATCACGAGCCAGTCGGTGACCATGGCACGGCGCTGCGCCGTGAGGCCGAGATCAAGCGCCTAACGGCCGCCCGCAAGCGGGCCTGGCTGCGTCAGCGGACCGAAGAGGCCTCAGTGTAGCTTGAGGCGCGGGCGTATAAACCGGTTCAGTCCATCTACCAGCATGATGATCCCTGTCTTCAGATTGCCGTGAACGGCTCGCTGGTGCAGACGGTAGAGCGAGATATAGAAGAACTTGGCCAGGTGGCCCTCGACGAACAGGCGACGGGCCGAGGTGCCACGCATCAGCGTGCCGATCGCCTCGAAGTGGGCCAACGAGATCAACGAGCCGCGGTCGCGATAGACGAACGGCTTGAGCGGCTTGCCGTCGAGCTGGGCGCGCAGGTTGCGGTAGAGGTGCAGGGCCTGCTGGTGAGCGGCCTGGGCACGTGGCGGCACCGTGCCGCCGTCCTCCTGGGGGCAGCTGGCGCAATCGCCGAGGGCGAAGATATGAGGGTCGTCGACGCTCTGCAGGGTGTCGTGAACGACGAGACGCTGACCCTTGGCTTGGGTCAGGTCCAGCTCGGCGAGGATGTCGGGCGCCTTGATGCCTGCCGCCCAGACAGCGAGATCGGTGGCGATACACTGCTCGTCGGCGGTATGGATGGCGTCGGCATCGATCTGCGTCACCCGCGTTTCGGTGTGCACCTTGACGCCGAGGCCCTGGAGTTCATCACGCACCGCCTGGCGGACGCGTTCGGGCAGGGCCGGCAGCACGTCATCGGCGGCCTCGATAAGAGATATCTCGAGCTGATGGCGCTCCAGCTCGGTGACCCCGTAGCTGTGCAGCATCAGCAGGGCATCGTAGAGCTGGGCGGCGAGCTCCACTCCGGTGGCGCCACCCCCCACGATGCCTACCCTCAGTCGCGGAGATTGGTCCTGCGTGCTGGCGCTGAAGCGCAGGAAGGTATCGAGCATATCGCGCCGGAAGGCCTCGGCCTGCTCGGGGCAGTCGATAAAGTGGCAGTGTTCGGCCACTCCCGCCGTGCCGAAGTCATTGCTGACGCTGCCCAGCGCCAGTATCAGTCGGTCGTAGGCCAGCTCGCGAGACGGCAGAATCTCCTGGCCGTCATCGTCAAGCACGGCGGCCAGCTGCAGCCGCTGCCGCTGTCGGTCGAGACCGCACAGGGTGCCACGTTGAAATCGATAGCCATTGGCGCGGGCATGGCTGGGGTAGGCGATCTCGTCGAGGCCCGAGTCGAGGGCACCGGTGGCGACCTCATGCAGCAGTGGCTTCCAGATGTGTGTCGGGCTACGGTCAACCAGCACGATCTCGGCCCGACCGCGCCGACCCAGCCGACGGCCCAGGCGAGTTACCAGCTCCAGGCCGCCGGCGCCGCCGCCTACTACCACGATTCTCGGTATGCTCATACGGACACTCCCTGGCACGTGAAAACACCAGCATAGGCCGGTTGGCATTCCCTGCCCATGACCCGTACGGCACAATATGGCTTTCATTCTCCTGGAGTCAGCGCATGCACCCCATTCTGGAAGGCATCGAACTGGTGGCCTTCGACCTGGACGGTACCCTGATCGACTCGGTGCCCGACATGGCCATCGCCGTGGACGCCGCCCTGACCGAGCTGGGCCTGCCCGCCGTCGGCAAGGCGCGGGTGCGCGACTGGGTGGGCAATGGCTCGCTGGTATTGATGGAACGGGCGTTGCGATTTACTGCTCAAGTGAACGAGGGTGTCCCCGGCGCCCCGCCGGCTGGTCCTTTCTCAGACAGTCTGCTGGAGCGCGCCCACGCCGCCTTCCTCGCGCACTATGCCCGCGCTCCCGGTGCCCACACCCGGCTCTACCCGGGGGTGCGAGAGTGCCTGGACGGGCTGCGCGACCGTGACCTGCCCCTGGCGCTGGTAACCAACAAGCCCGAGGCCTTTATTGCGCCCCTGCTGGATGACCTGGGCCTGGCCGACTATTTCTCGCTGTGCCTGGGGGGCGACAGCCTGGCCGAGAAGAAGCCCCACCCGGCACCGCTGCTGCATGTTGCGGCCCATTTCGCGGTGTCTCCGTCGGCCTGTCTGATGGTGGGAGATTCACGCCACGATATCGCTGCCGGCAAGGCGGCGGGCTTTCGCACCCTGGCGGTCCCCTATGGCTACAACCACGGTGAACCGGTGCGCGACAGCGACCCGGACAGCGTGGTTGAATCGCTGGCGGAACTCGTTTAACGTGAATTCGGCTATTGCTATAAGAAATAGCCTTTTCAATATGTTATTACTATAAGACGCGGACACCACCCGATGACCACCCGCACGTTGCCGGATACACCCCTTCACATCAGCGCTGCCCGCGCCGCTGCCCGCCTGCCTGCTCCCTGTAGCTGGCGATGGTGACGCTCATATCGTTCTGAGCCGCGGCCCCTGACCCGCCCCGGCGCCCTGCGTTTACCACCGTCAACCGTTTTACCGAGGAGTCCGGGCATGATGTCCCCCGAACGCTTTCAGCAGCTGGCCGATGCCGGCTACAACCGCATTCCGGTCACCCGCGAGGTGCTGGCCGATCTCGATACACCGCTTTCTACCTACATGAAACTCGCCAATGCGCCCTGGACCTTCCTGCTGGAGTCCGTGCAGGGTGGCGAGAAGTGGGGACGCTACTCGATCATCGGGCTGCCCTGCCGCGAGCGCATCGAGGTGCGAGGCCACAGCATCAGCCATATCGTCGACGGCGAGCTGCATGGCGCCGCCGAGGTCAAGGACCCCCTCGAGTGGATCGAGCAGTTCCAGGCGCGCTTCAAGGTGCCACGGCTGGACGATCAGCCCCGCTTCGATGGTGGCCTGGTGGGATACTTCGGCTACGACACCATCCGTTATATCGAGCCGCGCCTGCGCAGCGAGGCTGCCGCGGCCAAGCCCGACCCGCTGGGAGTGCCAGATATCCTGCTGATGGTGTGCGATGAGCTGGTGGTGTTTGACAACCTCTCCGGTCGCCTGGCCCTCTGGACCCATGCCGACCCGGCGCAGCCCGACGCGTATGCCAATGCGGTCGAGCGCCTCGAGGCGCTGGAGATTCGCCTGCGCAGCGCCACCCTCAATACCGTCAGCCCCGGTACCGGCAGTGCGGCGGTGGAGGAGGGCGATTTCAGCTCCGGCTTTACCGAGACGGGCTTCAAGGCGGCGGTGGAGACCATCAAGGAGTATGTGCTGGCCGGTGATGTCATGCAGTGCGTCCCCTCCCAGCGAATGTCGATTCCCTACCGGGCCGCGCCGCTGGATCTCTATCGGGCGCTTCGCAGTCTCAACCCCTCGCCCTACATGTTCTTCCTCGACCTGGGCGACCATCAGGTCGCCGGCTCCTCGCCGGAGATTCTGACCCGCCTGGAGGAGGGCGAGGTGACGGTGCGACCCATTGCCGGCACCCGCAAGCGTGGGCGCACCGAAGAGGAGGATCGCGCTCTGGAGGAGGAGCTGCTGGCCGACCCCAAGGAGCGCGCCGAGCACCTGATGCTGATCGATCTGGGACGCAACGACGTCGGTCGCATCAGCGAGACCGGTTCGGTCAAGGTCACCGAGGAGATGGTGGTGGAGCGCTACTCCCACGTGATGCATATCGTCTCCAACGTCACCGGGCGGCTCAAGCCGGGGCTGACCGCCATGGATGCCCTTCGCGCCACCTTTCCGGCAGGCACCGTCTCCGGTGCCCCCAAGATCCGCGCCCTGGAGATCATCGACGAGCTGGAGCCGGTCAAGCGGGGCATCTACTCGGGGGCGGTCGGCTATCTCTCCTGGCACGGCAACCTGGACACCGCCATCGCCATCCGCACCGCGGTGATCAAGGATGGCCAGCTGCATGTCCAGGCCGGAGCCGGCATCGTCGCCGACTCGGTGCCCGAGATGGAGTGGCAGGAGACCCTCAACAAGGGGCGCGCCCTGTTTCGCGCCGTGGCCATGGCCGAGCACGGCCTGGACAACCTCGAATAGCCCGGTGGCGGAGAGATACATGAAAGTCTGCATGATCGACAATTACGACAGCTTCACCTTCAACGTGGTGCAGTATCTCGCCGAGCTGGGCGCCGAGGTCGAGACCCACCGCAACGATGCGATCACCCTGGCTGAGATCGAGGCCATGGCCCCGACCCATCTGGTGATTTCCCCTGGGCCCTGCACGCCCGACCAGGCGGGCATCTCCATGGAGGCCATCCGCCACTTCGCCGGCAGGCTACCGATACTCGGCGTCTGCCTGGGCCATCAGGCCATCGGCCAGGTCTATGGTGGCCGGGTGGTGCGTGCCCCGGAAGTGATGCACGGCAAGACCTCCGCCATCCGTCATGCCGGTCAGGGCGTGTTCGCCGGTCTCGACGACCCGCTGGACGTCACCCGCTACCACTCGCTGACCGTGGCGCGTGAGGGACTGCCCGACTGCCTGGAGGTCACCGCCTGGACCGCCGACGACGACATTACCCCGGGGTTGATCATGGGCCTGCGCCACCGTGCGCTGGATGTGGAAGGCGTGCAGTTCCACCCCGAGTCGATTTTGACCCGCCAGGGCCATGAGCTGCTGGCCAACTTTCTCAAGCGCCACCCCCAGGTGCCGCTGGGCCGTGCCTGATTCGAGGAGATCCATGATGCAGATGCGAGATGCCCTCGGTGCCCTGATGCGCCGCGAGAACCTCAACTTCGACCAGACCCACCAGGTCATGCGCCAGATCATGACCGGTGAGGTCAGTGATCCCCAGATCGCCGCCTTTCTGATGGGCATGGCGATGAAGGGCGAGACCGCCGAGGAGATCAGTGCCGCCGCCCAGGTGATGCGGGAGCTGATGCGCCCGGTCCACCTCAAGGCAGATCATGTTGTCGATATCGTCGGCACCGGTGGTGACGGTGCCAACCTGTTCAACGTCTCCACCGCTTCCAGTTTCGTGGTGGCCGCCGCCGGTGGCCATGTGGCCAAGCACGGGAACCGCGGTGTTTCCTCCTCCTCGGGCAGCGCCGACCTGTTCGCCGTGGCAGGGATCCATCTGGACCTGGATGCCGAGCAGGTGGCGCGCTGCATCGAGCAGGTGGGTGTGGGCTTCATGTTCGCCCCCAACCACCACCCGGCGATGCGCCATGCGGTGGTGCCGCGCCGCGAGATGGGAGTGCGCACCCTGTTCAATATCCTGGGGCCGTTGACCAACCCCGCCGGCGCTCCCAATCAGGTGCTGGGGGTCTATGCCCCGGAGCTGGTGCCGCTGATGGCCGAGGTGCTGCGCCGCCTGGGGAGTCATCATGTGCTGGTGGTGCATGCCGAGGATGGTCTGGATGAGATCTCCCTGGCTCGACCGACCCGGGTGGCCGAGCTCAAGGAGGGCGAGATTCACGAATACGTGATCACCCCCGAAGAGCTCGGTATCCAGAGGCAGTCCCTCGACTCGCTGCGGGTCGCGACCGCCGAGGACAGCCTGCGCCTGGTGGAACAGGCCCTGAGAGGCGAGGGACCGGCGGCCGATATCGTGTCGCTGAATGCCGGGGCGGCCCTCTATGCCGCCGATGTGGCCGACAGCCTGAAGGAGGGGGTGGCCCTGGCCCAGGATGCCCAGGCCTCGAAGCTGCCCCTCGAGAAGCTCAAGGAGCTGGCCAACTTTACCCGCGTCTTCCTGCAGTAAGCGTACCCCCACCCAGGAGTCAAAACATGAGTGTATCCCCGGGGGCGACCCCTACCATCCTGACCCGAATTCTACAGCGCAAGGACGAAGAGGTCCGTGAGCGTGCCCGCGCCGTGTCGGAAGCGGAGCTGCTGCGCCTGGCCGCCGAGCAGGATTCTCCGCGGGGCTTCGTGGCGGCTCTGGAGCGGCGTATCGCCGAGGGTGACCCGGCGATCATCGCCGAGATCAAGAAGGCCTCGCCCTCCAAGGGGGTGATCCGCGATGACTTCCGTCCCGGCGCGATTGCTGCCAGCTACGCCGCGGGCGGTGCCGCCTGCCTCTCGGTGCTCACCGACGCCGACTTCTTCCAGGGCCATGAGGACTGCCTGATCGAGGCTCGCGAGGCCTGCTCGCTGCCGGTGATTCGCAAGGACTTCATCACCCACGGCTATCAGGTGAGCGAGGCGCGTGCCATCGGGGCCGACTGCATTCTGCTGATCGTTGCCGCCCTGGAGGACAGGCAGATGGCCGACCTTCACCGGCAGGCGGTGGAGCTAGGCATGGATGTGCTGGTGGAGGTCCACGACGCCCTGGAGCTGGAGCGAGCCCTCAAGCTGGATCTCAGCCTGGTGGGCATCAACAATCGCGACCTGCACACCTTCGACACCACCCTCGATACCACCCTCGAGCTGCTGCCGCGCATCCCCGAAGGCGTCACCGTGGTCACCGAGTCCGGCATCCACACCCCCGGCGACGTGCTGCGCATGCGCGAGCATGATGTCAATGCCTTCCTCGTCGGCGAGGCCTTCATGCGCCAGCCCGACCCGGGTGAGGCCCTGCGCGGACTGTTCTTCTAGGCCCCGCCCCTCATAAGGTCGGCCTCTCAGAAGGCCGGCGACTCCGGGTCGATCAGACAGATGACCGTCTCGCCGGCCTCCGGGGCGAGGTCGGCGTGGTCGCTGGCCACGCGGACATGCCCCCTGGCATCGATGCAGAACAGCGCCTGCAGATGGCCGTCATGGTCGCGACGGTAGGCGGCGAAGTCGTGCTCTTCATGCAGATGGGCCACGCGTACCACGGCGCCGCGGGCGACGCGGCTCGCCAGCTCGGCCCAGCTGGCCCACTCCCCAAACAGTCGCGGCAGGATATCCAGGTCCTGAGGGAGCTGGCGCTCGGCCTGGCTTTCGCGACGTGTCTCCAGGCGAAACACCCTGCCCGGGACAAACCGCTCGGCATAGTGCAGTGACGCCAGATCATTCGCCTCACGGTAGGGAGAGAGCGGCAGGAAGTGGCCCAGGCCGGTCAGCTCCAGGTGGGTCTCGGCATGCTTGGAGTGAGGCTTGCCGTAGTAGACCGGCAACCCCGCCATGCGCGCCGCCTCCAGCGCCTCCCAGTCGGTATCGGCCAGGCGTACCGGCAGACCGGCACGCATGAGAGCGGCGCCGATGGCGCGGGCCACCGGGTTGGCCCCCAGGATCAGGAAGCCGCTGGGCGGCGGCGTCACCACCCCCAGGGCTCTGGCGATGGGGCGTGAGAGCAGGCTCTGGATCACCACGGTCGCAATGATCACCAGGAAGGTGACCGGCACCAGCATTTCGGCACCCTCCACACCCTGCTCCTCCAGCTTCAGGGCGAACAGCGAGGCGACGGCTGCGGCGACAATGCCGCGGGGGGATATCCAGGCCAGCAGCGCCTTCTCCTTGAGCTCAAGGTCGCTGCCCAGGGTGCAGAACCACACCGCCAGTGGGCGGGCTGCCAGCATCAGGATGGCGAGATACCCCCAGGCGGGCCAGCCGAGCAGGGCGAGCTGATCCAGGCGCAGGCGGGCGGCCAACAGGATGAAGAGCCCCGAGATCAGCAGGACGGTGAGCGTCTCCTTGAACTCGATGATCGGCTCGGTAGGAACTCGCTTCATATTGGCCAGCCAGGCGCCCATCACGGTCACGGTAAGCAGCCCCGACTCGTGGAACAGCTGGTCGGAGAGGGTGAACAGCGTCAGCATGACCATCAGGGTGCCGAAGCTGTGCAGCTGGCGCGGCAGCCAGTGATGCCGCAGCACTCGGCCCCACAGGTAGCCGCCCGCACTGCCCAGTCCGAAGCCGATCGCGAGCGTCATCCCGAACAGCGCCAGGGTATGGGTAAAGGGATCGCCCGCGGAGCCGAGGGCCACGTACTCATAGACCAGCACGGCACCAATGGCGCCAACCGGGTCGATCAGTATGCCCTCCCAGCGCAGGATCTGGCTCAGCGACTCCCTGGCGCGTAGCGTCTTGAGGAGGGGCAGGACAACGGTGGGTCCGGTTACCACCAGCAGGGCGCCGAGCACGCTGGCCATGCCCCAGGACAGCCCCAGCAGCCAGTGAGCGGCCATGGCACTGATCAGGGCGGTGATCAGCGCTCCCCAGGTGACCAGCCGCCGCACCGTATGGCCATGACCGCGAAGCTCCCCCAGATTGAGAGTCAGGCTGCCCTCGAAGAGGATCACCGCCACGGCCAGCGAGACCAGCGGGAAGAGCAGATCGCCCAGCAGGGCATCGGGGTCGAGCAGACCGTTTATCGGTCCGATCAGGATGCCGGTGACCAGCAGCGGCAGGATGGCGGGGACCCGGAGGCGCCACGCCAGCCACTGGCAGGTCAGCGACAGCAGGCCGATGCCCGTGATCAATACCGCGGGGCTTTCCATGGCGAAGCTCCTGGCTGGGGTCCACTCTGCAGATTAGCGACTAACGATGGCTAGCGCTATCAGCGTGGCAGCCCAGGCGACCCGCCCTGCTGCCTATAGCACTCGCCAGGAGCGCCGGACATCGCGCCGTTCCATGGCGCTCGGGTCGTTCCCTCGGCGTCAGCCCTGGCGCTTGAGCTCGGCCAGCAGTGCCTGTAGCGGGTGGGGCAGGGCGGTCTCGGAGAACCGCTTTACCTGGCTGCGGCAGGAGTAGCCGGTGGCCAGCAGTCGCCCGGTATTGGCGTCATCCTCCACCACCGGCTGCCATGACTGGGCGTAGATGGTTCTGGAGGTCTCCAGGTTGCGTGCCTCGTGACCATAGGTGCCGGACATGCCGCAGCAGCCGCTGGCGAGAAGCTCCAGCTCCAGGCCGAAGGCGGCAAAGACCTGTTGCCAGGCTTTCGGGCTACCCGGGGCGTTGGTCTTCTCGGTGCAGTGGCTAAGAAGTCGGTATCCGGGGGCATCCGATTCGCTCTCGGGACGATCGAGTCGTCGGGCCAGCGTGGTGGCCTGGGTCACCAGCCACTCCTGGAGCATCAGCACCTCGGGTACCGCCTCCGGACCCAGGGCCTTCACGTACTCCTGGCGATAGGTGAGGGTCATGGCCGGGTCGATGCCCACCAGGGCTATCCCGGCATCGGCCAACATCCTGAGCCGTTCGGCCTGCCTGGCGGCGGTGCGCTCGAAGGCGCCCAGAAAGCCCTGGACGTTGAGCGGCTTGCCATTGGGGGAGAAGGGGGCCACGAAGACACGGATCTCCAGCCGGCTCAGCAGCTCGACGATATCCATGACCAGCCTGGCCTCGAAATAGCTGGTGAAAGCGTCCTGAATGATCACCACGCTGCGTGCCTTCTGGGCCTCGGTCAGCAGGCCGAGCGAGGTGGGGGTCGCCTCGGCGACGCCCCAGGCCGTCAGCTGCCTGGCAAGGCTGGCGCGGGAGAGCCTGGGGCTGTCCACCATGCCGATGGGGCCGGCCAGCAGGCGGTCAACCAGGCGATTGCCCAGGGCGGCATTGTAAAGCGGGGCGAGGCGGGCCAGGGTCGGAACCATAAACTCCAGGCCGCCGATCAGATAGTCACGCGGCGGACGCAGGTAGCGGCCGTGATAGGCCTCCAGGAACTGAGCGCGGGAGTCGGGCACATTGACCTTGATCGGACACTGACCGGCGCAGGACTTGCAGGCCAGACAGCCCGCCATGGCGTCATACACCTCGTGGGAGAAGTCCGCCTCGCCGCGCCGCCTGGCCAGGGTGTTTCTGAGCCGCCGGGGGAAGCCCTTGATAAAGCCCCAGGTGCCCTCGGACCTCTTGCGGCGCGACTCCTCGACGAGATCGACGCCGGCCTCGCCCTGCAGGCGAAGCCACTCGCGGATCAGGCTGGCACGTCCCTTGGGGGAGTGGATGCGGTCGCGAGTGGCCTTCCACGAGGGGCACATGGCATCGTCGGGGTCGTAGTTGTAGCAGGCGCCATTGCCATTGCAGTAGACGGTGGCGGCATGGGCCTGCCACGCCTGCTCGTCGATGGTGCGGTCGAGCTGACCGCGGGTGGTGACACCGTCGATGGTCAGCAGGCCAGGGTCGACCCATTTGACGGTCTGCTCGTCTTCGCCCCCTTCCGGGCTGGACTGATTGGCGTGGGCGTCATTTTCGGCCAAGGGAGCTCTATCCGCGTTTTCGGGCGGAATAGAAACCGGAGTGGCGATCTTGCCGGGGTTCAGCTGATTATGGGGGTCGAAGGCGGCCTTGATCCGCTGCAGGCTGGGATAGAGCTCGCCGAAGAAGGTCGGCGCATACTCTGAGCGAACGCCCTTGCCGTGCTCGCCCCACAGCAGGCCGCCGTACTTCTTCGTCAGCTCTGCCACCTCGTCGGAGACCACTCGGATCAGCTTCTCCTGCTCGGGGTCCTTCATGTCGATGGCGGGGCGTACATGGAGCACACCGGCATCCACATGGCCGAACATGCCGTACTCGAGGCCCCGGGCATCCAGAGCGGTACGGAATTCGGCGATAAAGTCGGCGAGGTGTTCCGGCGGCACCGCGGTGTCCTCGACGAAGGGGATGGGGCGCTTCTCGCCCCTCGCATCGACCTTGGCATTGCCCAGCAGGCCCACGGCCCGCTTGCGCATGGCGTAGACCTTCTGAATCTCCGCTCGCCCCCGGGCGAGGGTGAAGCCCAGGCGCTCGACGCTCATGTCCGCCTCCAGTTGGCGACAGAATGCATCGACGCGCTGGCTCAGACGTTCGGGGTCATCGTCGTTGAACTCCACCAGGTTGATGCCACGCACCGGAGCGCCGGCCGCCGGGTCGCCGGTCGGAAAGAACTCCGCGACGCTATCCCAGACGAAATCTTCCATGGCCAGCATCAGTACCCTGTCATCCACCGTCTCGATGGAGGTCGGGCCGGAGGCGCTGCTCTTGAGGGTCTGAGCATCGCGCAGGGCGTCCATGAAGGTGGCGTAGCGCACATTGACCAGGGTCGAGTGT
This sequence comes from uncultured Halomonas sp., assembly GCF_947501415.1. Classification (GTDB taxonomy): domain Bacteria; phylum Pseudomonadota; class Gammaproteobacteria; order Pseudomonadales; family Halomonadaceae; genus Halomonas. The sequence goes on from NZ_CANMVL010000021.1 coordinate 120,679, forward strand.
CCGGGAATCGGCAGCACATTGAGCACCGCCTCGTCGAGGAGGCCCAGCGAGCCCTCGGAGCCGCAGAGCAGGCTGTTCAGGTCGAGGCGCCCCCGGGCGTCTCTCAGGTGCGCCAGGTCATAGCCGGTCAGACAGCGGTTGAGAGGCGGAAACTTCTCGGCGATCAGCTCGCCCTGGGTGTCGATGATCTCACGGGCGGTGCGGTAGGCGCGGGCGCTGACGGTATCGCCGCCACATAGCACCTCGAGGTCGTGCTCCTCGACCGGGTGGCTCACCAGCCGCTCGCCCCCCAGCAGCAACACCTCGAGCTCGAGCACGTGGTCGCGGGTCTTGCCGTACTCGCAGCTGCCCTGGCCGCTGGCGTCGGTGGCGATCATGCCGCCGATGGTGGCGCGGTTGGAGGTGGAGAGCTCGGGGGCGAAGAAGAGCCCGTAAGGCTTGAGCGCCGCATTGAGCTGGTCCTTGACCACCCCGGCCTGGACCCGCACCCGACGGTTCTCGACGTCGATATCGAGGATTCGATTCATGTGCCGAGAGACATCCACCACCAGGCCGTCGGTCAGCGATTGACCGTTGGTGCCGGTGCCGCCGCCGCGCGGGGTGAGAACCACCTGCCGATGCTCCACCTGACCCGCCAGGTGGGCGATGCGCTGCAGGTCCTCGCCGTGGCGGGGATAGAGCACCGCCTGGGGCAGGCGCTGGTAGATGGAGTTATCGGTGGCGAGCACCGTGCGATCGGCATAGTCGGGGGCGACCTCGCCCTCGAAACCGGCCACCTTCAGGGCCTCGAGAAAACGGAGATAGGGTGTGGCGACTCCAGGGGCGGTGGCGGCGTTGGTGGTATCCAGTCGTGCGATCATGGGTATCTTCAAGGGCAGGCGAGGGTGCCTCTACTCTACCGCGCGGGGCTCCGAGGCGCACCCCGGTCACCCGGTTCGCGTGGCGCCACTATCGGCTTTTGCCTACAATGGGCGGCCTGCTACTGCCGCCCACTTTCTGCGGCCGACACCCCAATCACCGACTGCTACGGACCGGATGCCATGCTCGATCCCAAACTGCTGCGCAGCGACCTCGAGACGGTCGCCCAACGACTCGCCAAGCGGGGCTTTGCCCTGGATATCGACCGCCTTGGGGCGCTGGAGTCCCGTCGCCGGGAGCTGCAGGCCGAGACCGAGTCGCTGCAGAACGAGCGCAATACTCGCTCCAAGGCCATCGGCAAGGCCAAGGCATCGGGTGAGGATATTCAGCCGCTGCTCGACGAGGTCACTGACCTGGGCGAGCGCCTGGATGGCGCCAAGGCTCGCCTGGCTGAGGTCCAGGCCGAGTGGGATGATGCGGTGAGCGGTATTCCCAACCTGCCCCATGAGAGCGTCCCGGAAGGCGGCGACGAGAGCGACAATGTCGAGTTGCATCGCTGGGGCCAGCCTCGGGAGTTCGATTTCGAGGTACGCGACCATGTCGACCTGGGCGAGCTGAAGGGGGATCTCGACTTTGACCTGGCGGCCAAGCTCACCGGGGCGCGGTTTGCGGTGATGCGTGGGCCCATAGCTCGGCTGCACCGAGCGCTGACGCAGTTCATGCTCGACAAGCAGACCCAGGAGCATGGTTACGAGGAGTGCTATGTACCCTATATGGTCAACGAGGCCTCGTTGCGCGGGACCGGTCAGCTGCCCAAGTTCGGCGAGGATCTGTTCCGGCTGGACGACGAGCGCGGCTACCATCTGATCCCCACCGCCGAGGTACCGCTGACCAACTTCGCCCGGGACGAGATCCTCGATGCCAAGAGGCTGCCGCTGAAACTGGCCGCCCACTCGCCCTGCTTTCGCAGCGAGGCGGGCTCCCACGGGCGCGATACGCGCGGGATGATTCGCCAGCACCAGTTCGACAAGGTGGAGATGGTGCAGCTGGTGATGCCCGAGCAGAGCTATGCGGCGCTGGAGGAGATGCGCGGCCATGCCGAGGTGATCCTGCAGGCCCTCGAGCTGCCCTACCGAGTGGTGACGCTGTGCACCGGCGACATGGGCTTTGGCGCCGCCAAGACCTATGACCTCGAGGTGTGGATCCCCAGCCAGGAGACCTACCGGGAGATCTCCTCGGTCTCCAACTGCGAGGACTTCCAGGCACGACGCATGCAGGCGCGCTTCCGTCACCCCGAGCAGAAGAAGCCGCAGCTGCTGCATACCCTCAACGGCTCCGGCCTGGCGGTGGGCCGCTGCCTGGTGGCGGTGCTGGAGAACTACCAGCAGGCCGACGGTTCGGTGACCGTGCCCGAGGTGTTGCGACCCTACATGGGCGGCCTGGAGAGCATCAATCGTTAGGCTACCCAGTATTCGCACACCTCGAACCCCCGCTGCCCGCGGGGGTTCGTCGTTTTGTTGAGGCGTGGGTCGGGGACGTTGCCGATTGTTGAAGCACTGCCCAGCGGGCATGATGGAGGCCATCAACGGCTAGGGAGATCCCGGATGCGAGACGCTAACAAGGATTCATCAGGCATCATACCGCTGAACCTGGTGCTGGCCCTGGCGGCGCTGGTGGTCATCGTGGCCGGGATGCGGGCCGGGGCCAGCCTGCTGGTGCCCATGCTGCTGGCGGCCTTTATCGCGGTGATCTGTACGGCACCGGTGCTGTGGCTCAACCGTCACGGGCTGGGCCTTCGCCTGTCGGTGTGGCTGACCCTGGTGGTGATCGGTGCGGTTTTCCTGCTGCTGGGGGGGCTGCTGGTCAACAGCTTCGGCACCTTCGTCGACACCCTGCCCGATATCCAGCAGAAGCTCTACGACTACTATCTGAGACTGCTGGATGGCCTGTCGCGACTGGGACTGGCCATCGATACCGATCGCCTGGCGGAGGTGCTGGATGCCGAGCAGCTGGGAGGGTGGATCCCGTCGCTGATCGGTGAGGTGGGCAACCTGCTGATGCAGAGTGGGATCGTGGGGCTGCTGGCGGTGTTCCTGCTCTTCGAGACCCTCAGTTTCCGCGACAAGGTCTCCCAGGCGCTGGAGAATCCGGCGGCGAGCCTTGAGCGTTTCAGCGAATTCAGTCTGAGGCTCAAGCGTTATCTGGCGGTGAAGACGGTGGTCAGCCTGGTGACCGGGGTGCTGGTCTGGATCGCCTGTCTGCTGGTAGGGGTGGACTTCCCGCTGCTGTGGGCGGTGCTGGCCTTCGGGCTCAACTACATTCCCAATATCGGCTCGGCCATTGCGGCGGTGCCACCGGTGCTGCTGTTGCTGGTCTCTCCCGATGGGGGCCTGTTCGATGCGTTGCTGCTCGCCGCGGCCTATCTCGGCATCAATTTCCTGCTCGGCAATATCGTCGAGCCACGGCTAATGGGGCAGGCACTGGGCCTCTCGACCTTTATTGCCTTCCTGTCACTGGTGGTGTGGGGGTGGATCTTCGGTACGGCGGGCATGCTGTTGTCGGTCATGTTGACCATGACCCTGAAGATTGCCTTGGCCAGCCACCCCGAGACGCGCTGGATTGCTCTTCTCCTGGGGCCAGGAAAGGAAGCGTCTCGGGCCAGGGCAGAGCGCCTGCCAGCCAGGCGTAACGAGGAGTGAGAGGGCGGAACCGACATCGCCCCGGCCTAAGCCGGGGCGATGTATCGGGCGGGACGCTGCTGCTCAGGCGTTCTGTTCGATGAACTGGCTGAGCTGGGACTTGGACTGCGCACCGACCAGCGAGGCGATCTTGGTGCCGGACTTGAACAGCATCACGGTGGGGACGCCGCGCACGCCCTGCTCGGCGGCGATTTCGGGGGCGTCGTCGACATTGATGCTGACGACCTTGAGGTTGCCGCTGCGCTCCTCGGCGACCTCGTCGACTACCGGAGCCATCACCTTGCAGGGACCGCACCAGGGTGCCCAGAACTTGAGCAGCACCGGGGTCTCGGCCTTGAGGACTTCCTGCTCGAAGTTGGCGTTGGTGACATCGACGTTATTGGCCATGGGGTTCTCCAGTTTCGTTGCGCTGCATCGAGCGGACAGGGGTGGCAGGTGACATGCGTGGGTCACCCAGCCGGTCGGACGATGTTAGCGGTCGACTGGAGTGCTGGCAAATCGAGAATGCGTATCGGCGACTCGTGCGAAGTCTGGCATTATATGCTAGATATGAATTAACATCTCGTTTTATATTCCTTTTTGCTACCTTGGCGCCTCCAACGGATGGGGCGGTACGGGAGAGTCGTCATGAAGCTGCAGCAGCTGCGCTATATCTGGGAAGTGACCCGCCATAATCTCAATGTCTCCGCCACCGCTCAGAGCCTGTTTACCTCGCAGCCTGGCATCTCCAAGCAGGTCCGCCTGCTCGAGGACGAGCTGGGGGTCGAGATCTTTGCCCGCAGCGGCAAGCATCTGACGCGAGTGACACCGGCGGGACAGGCCATCGTGGAGCTTGCCGGTGAGGTATTGCGCCTTACCGAGAACATCAAGGAGGTGGCCCAGGAATTCAGCGACGAGCGTCGCGGCAGCCTGTCGGTGGCCACCACCCATACCCAGGCGCGCTATGCCTTGCCGCCGGTGATCCGGGAGTTTACCCGTCAGTATCCCGATGTGGCCCTGCATATGCAGCAGGGCACGCCCAAGCAGATCGCCCAGATGGTCAGCGATGGTCAGGCCGACTTCGCCATCGCGACCGAATCCCTGGGGCTGTTCAACGATCTGGTACTGCTCCCCTGTTATCGCTGGAACCGCTGCATCCTGGTGCCCCAGGGACATCCGCTGACTGAGGAGAAGGAGCTGACCCTGGAGGCCATCGCACGCCATCCGCTGGTCACCTACGTATTCGGCTTTACCGGTCGCTCCCAGCTCGATGACGCCTTCCGTGAGCAGGGGCTTACTCCCAATGTGGTGCTGACCGCCGCCGATGCCGACGTGATCAAGACCTATGTCCGGCTGGGGATGGGGGTAGGGATCGTTGCCGGCATGGCGGTGGATCCCGAGCAGGATACCGACCTGGTGGCGCTGGACGCCAGCCACCTGTTCGCGAGCTCCACCACCAAGATCGGCATTCGCCGCGGTACCTTCATGCGCGGCTACATGTATGACTTCCTGCAGGGCTTCGCGCCTCACCTGGATCGCGATACCGTGGATGCTGCCCTGGCCGCCGGGCCGCGTCATGAGCGCGGCCTCTTCGAGGGTATCGAGCTACCGCTGCGCTAGGCGCCCGCCGCGCATGCGGCGGGCTCAGTGCTGCAGGTGCAGGCCGCACTCGCGCTTGGCCTCGACCTTGGTCGGATCGAAATAGTCGAACTCGTTGGGCAGGTCGTGACGCTGGAGGTAGGCGTGGAGCTCCTTCGCCGTCCAGTGCAGCAAGGGGGCTACCTTCAGCAGGCCATCGGTGTTGCGGCTGACCGGGGCCATGCGTGAACGTTGCGGAGTGTCCTCGGCACGCAGTGCGGTGAACCAGACATCCGGTGCCATCTGTTCGAGGGCACGCTCGAAGGGCTCGATCTTCACCTCCTGGGTAAAGGCTTCATGACGCGGATCATCGATGCCGGGGAAGGGGCCCTCCAGCGCTTCGCGGTGAGCGCGGGTGCGGATTGGCAGAAAGCTGATCAGGTTGAGGTCGAGGCGTCGAACCAGGGCGTCGGCGAAGCGGTAGGTAGCCTCGGTATTGTAGCCATGGTCCATCCAGACCACCGGGATGTCGGGTCGCTGACTGGTCACCATATGCAGGATCACCGCCTCGAAGGGGCGGAAGTTGGTGGTACAGATCGGCTGGCTGCCCTGGTCGAGGGCCCAGCGGATAAGCGCTTCCGGGTCCTGGCCGAGGTCGCGGTTGATGATGTCGAGGGTCTCGATCATGGGGGGCTCCTGGTAGGTATCTCGACCACCCTAGCCGAACGGCAAGGCGTGCGCCCAATACCGATTTCTTGCGTTGTTATTATCATTTAAGAATAAGAGATTGTTTTCTTATTCTTTGTTGCCTTCTGTGGCGAGCGCTGCCACCAGGTGACGGATCTTGTCCCAGGTCTCCTGATATTCGGCTTCACCCTCCGAGTCGGCCACCAGGCCCCCACCGCCCCATAAATGCACGCGGTCGCCGTCCGCCACGGCGGTGCGAATGGCGATGGAGGTGTCCATCCGCCCCCGAGTATCCACGTAGCCGAGGCTGCCGCAGTAGACGCTGCGCCGGCTGGGTTCGAGTTCGTCGATGATCTGCATGGCACGCACCTTGGGAGCGCCGGTGATGGAGCCGCCGGGGAAGGCGGCGGCCAGCAGTTCCAGCGGCGTGCGTCCGTCGGCAAGCGTGCCGGTGACCACGCTGACCAGATGGTGGACATTGACGTAGCTCTCCAGGCCACAGAGCTGGGGTACCCGCACCGTCCCGGGACGGCAGCGGCGGCCCAGGTCGTTGCGCAGCAGATCGACGATCATCACATTCTCGGCGCGATCCTTGAGGCTCTGCGTAAGCTCGGCGGCCAGGCGGGCATCGCTTGTCGGGGTGTCACCGCGCGGGCGTGTGCCCTTGATGGGACGGGTCTCCACATGGCCGTTGCGGCACTCCAGGAAGCGCTCCGGCGAGAGCGAGAGGATCGCCTGCTCACCATTGGCGGAGGCCCAGGCCATGAAACCCGCGAAGGGGGTCGGTGTCGCCTTGCGCAGGCGCCGGTAGGCGCTCCACAGGTCGCCCCGGTAGGGAGCGCTGAAGCGCTGGGCCAGGTTGACCTGATAGCAGTCGCCGGCACGGATATAGCGCTGCACGGCGTCGAAGCGTGTCAGATAGGCGTCGCGGTCGAGCTCGGCAGCAAAGGCGGCCGTCAACTGGTAGGCGGCTTCCGGTGCGGGGGCGGCGTTCAGCCACTCGAGTGCCTGCTGGCGACGCTCCGGGGTGGCCACCAGCCAGGCCTCTCTGCGCTCATGATCCTGGATCAATGCCCAATCGTAGAGGCCGACCCGGCTGTCAGGCAGGGTCACGACACGGCGGGCACGCTTCCCCACTCGCTCCAGCTGGTAGCCGAGGTCGTAGCTCCAGTAGCCGATCAACCCGCCCAGGAAGGGCAGCTCGCTCTCCGGTACCGTCATGCTCTCGGTCAGGCCCTCGAGCAGGGCCTGCTGGGCGTCAAAGGGCGCCAGGTGACGAAGCTCTGGCACGCCCTCCACCTGGCCCGACTCATCCACCGTCAGCACCGCCAGCGGGTCGCTCGACAGAATGTCGTAGCGGCCGCCCGGGGCCTCGGGACGGCCACTGTCCAGCAGCACGGCCCCCGGCCTTCGGCGCAGGCGGGCGAAGGCGGAAAGCGGGGTGGGCCGGTAGGGGTGCGGCGTGATCTGGAGCTGGGCGGTCATCGCTGGGCCTATGCAATCGGGGCGCCCATTCTAGGCGTCGAAAGCGTCGTTGTCCTCGTCGATATGCGCCATTGGCCTCCATGTGGCCGACAACATTGTCGACATCTCGAAGCGAGAAGGGGAAAATGTCTACAACCAAAGACGTATCACTCGCCCATGACGCCGTGTTGACCCGAAGTCCGGCAATGGCTACTCTTTCTTCACCCAATAATTGTCGACAATCATCATGAAGCCAGTCGAAGCCGAATCATCCAGTCCCGAAGTCCGCACTCTCGCCGAGCGGGTCTTCCAGCAGCTGCAGGATGCCATCGTGCGTGGTGAGCTCGTGCCGGGCAGCAAGATCACCGAGCCGGGCCTGTCCAGGACCTATGGCATCTCCCGCGGGCCGCTGCGCGAGGCGATGCGCCGGCTGGAGGCTCATCGACTGATCGAGCGTGTCCCGCATGTCGGCGCCCGGGTGGTGAAGCTCTCCATACAGGAGCTGCTTGAACTGTTCGATGTCCGCGAGGCCCTCGAGAGCATGGCCGCCCGCCTGGCGGCGGAGCATATGACCGCCGAGGAGATTGCCGGCCTGCGTGAGGTGCTGGCGCTGCATGAACGCCAAGCCGACCTCAAGAAGGGCGAGGCCTACTTCCAGCGCGAGGGTGACCTGGACTTCCACTATCGCATTGTTCAGGGCAGCCACAATCGCATGCTGGTGACCATGCTCTGCGATGACCTCTACTACCTGGTGCGGCTCTATCGCACCCAGTTCAGCGCCAGTGGGTCGCGTCCCCAACGCGCCTTCGTCGAGCACCACCGCATCGTCGATGCCATCGAGGCCGGCGATGCCGAGCTCTCCGAGCTGCTGATGCGCCGCCATGTCAGCGCTTCCCGAGCCAATGTCGTCGATCGCTACGCCGCGTCCCTGAGGGAGTCGGAAGACTCCCCTGCCTGACCCATCTTCCCGATATCACCAGGAGAAACATCATGACCCAGCAGACCCCCGGCGCTCGCTTCCGCGCTGCCCTCGAGGCCAATCGCCCGCTCTCCATCGTGGGCACCATCAACGCCTATACCGCCATGATGGCCGAGCGTGTGGGCCACCAGGCCATCTACCTTTCCGGCGGCGGCGTGGCCAACGCCTCCTTCGGCCTGCCGGACCTGGGCATGACGACCATGAACGACGTGGTCGAGGATGCCCACCGCATCTGTGGTGCCACCGACCTGCCGCTGCTGGTGGATATCGATACCGGCTGGGGCGGCGCCTTCAATATCGCGCGCACCGTCAAGGAGATGCAGCGCGCCGGCGTGGCGGCGGTCCATCTGGAGGATCAGGTGGCCCAGAAGCGCTGCGGTCACCGCCCCAACAAGGCGATCGTCTCCCAGCAGGAGATGGTAGACCGCGTCAAGGCCGCCGCCGACGCGCGTATCGACCCGGACTTCTATCTGATTGCCCGTACCGATGCCTTCCAGAAGGATGGGCTGGATGCCGCCATCGAGCGCGCCCAGGCGTGCATCGAGGCGGGTGCCGATGCCATCTTCGCCGAGGCGGTTCATACCCTCGACGACTACAAGGCCTTCTGTGAGCGCGTCGATGCGCCGATCCTGGCCAATATCACCGAGTTTGGCGCCACGCCGCTGTTCTCCCAGCAGGAGCTCGCCGAGGTGGGCTGCCGCATGGTGCTCTATCCGCTGTCCGCCTTCCGTGCCATGAACGCGGCGGCGCTCAAGGTCTATCAGAGCATCCATGACAATGGCCATCAGCGTGATGTGGTCGACATGATGCAGACCCGCGATGAGCTCTACGACTTCCTCAACTACCACAGCTTCGAGCGGAAGCTCGATGCCCTGTTCGCGGAGAGTCAGCTTGAAGAGAAGGGCAGCGACGCCTGAGGCGCATGCCGCACTGGTAACAGCACCACGGATACAACATCAAGAGGAGAGATAACATGGCTGATAAACCCGTTAGCGGCGCAGGCCTGCGCGGCCAGAGTGCCGGCACCACCGCCCTGTGCACCGTGGGCAAGACCGGCTCCGGCTTGACCTACCGTGGCTACGACGTCAAGGAGCTGGCCGAGAAGGCGAAGTTCGAGGAGGTGGCTTACCTGCTGCTCAAGGGCAAGCTGCCCAACCAGGCCGAGCTCGACGCCTATATCACCAAGCTCAAGGGGCTTCGCGGCCTGCCTGCCGAACTCAAGAGCGTGCTCGAGCAGATCCCCAGGGATGCTCACCCCATGGACGTGATGCGCACCGGCGCTTCCATGCTGGGCAACCTCGAGACCGAGCAGAGCTTTGACGAGCAGCAGGATGTCGCCGACCGTCTGCTCGCCGTTCTGCCCTCGATCATCTGCTACTGGTACCGCTTCAGCCACGACGGGGTACGCATCGAGACCGAGACCGATGATGCCTCCATCGGTGGACACTTCCTGCATATGCTGCGGGGCGAGCCGGCCTCCGAGCTGCATGCCCGGGTCATGAACGTCTCGCTGATTCTCTATGCCGAGCACGAGTTCAATGCCTCGACCTTTACCGCTCGCGTCTGCGCCTCCACGCTCTCTGACATGCACTCCTGCGTGACCGGTGCCATTGGCTCCCTGCGGGGTCCGCTGCATGGCGGTGCCAACGAGGCTGCCATGGCGATGATCGAGAACTGGCAGTCGCCGGATGAGGCCGAGCGCGAAATTCTCGGCATGCTCGAGCGCAAGGACAAGATCATGGGCTTCGGTCACGCGATCTATCGCGAGTCCGATCCGCGCAATGCCATCATCAAGGAGTGGTCGAAGAAGCTCTCCGAGGACGTCGGTGACAGCGTGCTCTACCCGGTCTCCGAGCGTGTCGAGGCGGTGATGTGGCGCGAGAAGAAGCTGTTCTGCAACGCCGACTTCTTCCATGCCAGCGCCTATCACTTCATGGATATCCCCACCAAGCTGTTTACCCCGATCTTCGTGATGTCGCGGGTGACCGGCTGGGCCGCGCATGTCTTCGAGCAGCGTGCCAACAACCGCATCATTCGTCCCAGCGCCGACTATGTGGGCCCGGAACACAGCGAGTGGGTGCCCATCGAGCAGCGTGACTGATCGACCAGGGGTATTGCAGGGCGGCTCCTCGAGCCGTCCTGTCGCCTTTTCCCGCCTCGCGGCCAGCTGTCTGCAAGAGATCTCGAAGCCATGAATACTGATTATCGTAAACCGCTCCCCGGTACCGAGCTGGACTACTTCGATGTGCGTGCTGCCGTCGAGGAGATTCAACCCGGTGCCTATGAGACCCTTCCTTACACTTCACGGGTGCTGGCCGAGCAGCTGGTGCGCCGCTGCGAGCCGGCGCTGTTGACCGACGCCCTGAAGCAGCTGATCGAGCGTCGCCGTGACCTGGACTTTCCCTGGTACCCGGCGCGTGTGGTGTGTCACGACATCCTCGGCCAGACGGCCCTCGTCGATCTGGCCGGCCTGAGGGATGCGATCGCGGAGCAGGGGGGCGATCCCTCCAAGGTCAACCCGGTGGTGCCCACCCAGCTGATCGTCGACCACTCCCTGGCCGTCGAGCACGCCGGTTTCGAGGCGGATGCCTTCGACAAGAACCGCGCCATCGAGGATCGTCGCAACGAGGACCGCTTCCACTTTATCGAGTGGACCAAGACCGCCTTCGAGAACGTCGACGTGATTCCCGCCGGCAACGGCATCATGCACCAGATCAATCTGGAGAAGATGTCGCCGGTGGTGCAGTCGCGGGATGGCGTTGCCTTCCCCGACACCTGTGTGGGCACCGATAGCCACACGCCGCATATCGACTGTCTGGGGGTCATCGCCATCGGGGTCGGCGGGCTCGAGGCCGAGACCGTGATGCTCGGGCGCCCCTCCATGATGCGTCTGCCCGATATCGTCGGTGTGGAGCTGACCGGCAAGCGACAGCCGGGGATCACCGCCACCGATATCGTGCTGGCGATCACCGAGTTCCTGCGCAAGGAGCGGGTGGTGGGGGCCTACCTGGAGTTCTTCGGCGAAGGGGCCAGGAGCCTGACCATCGGCGACCGTGCCACCATCTCCAACATGACGCCGGAGTATGGCGCCTCCGCGGGGATGTTCTATATCGATGAGCAGACGCTCGACTACCTGACCATCACCGGCCGCGAGCCGGAGCAGGTCGCGCTGGTCGAGACCTATGCCAAGCAGGTTGGCCTGTGGGCCGACAGCCTGGAGAGTGCCAAGTACGAGCGCGTGTTGACCTTCGATCTCTCCACCGTTGAGCGCAACCTGGCGGGTCCCTCCAATCCGCATCGTCGCCTGGCCACCAGCGATCTGGAGAAGCGTGGCATTGCGGTCGACTACGACAAGGCCCAGGCGGAGGAGAGAGAGGGCAAGCTGCCGGATGGTGCGGTGATCATTGCCGCCATCACCAGCTGTACCAACACCTCCAACCCACGCAACGTGGTCGCCGCGGGGCTGCTGGCCAAGAAGGCCAATGAGCTCGGCCTGATTCGCAAGCCCTGGGTGAAGTCCTCATTTGCCCCGGGATCAAAAGTGGCGCGCCTCTATCTTGAGGAGGCCGGCCTGCTGCCGGAGCTGGAGAAGCTCGGTTTCGGCATCGTTGCCTACGCCTGCACCACCTGTAACGGCATGTCCGGCGCCCTGGATCCCGAGATCCAGCAGGAGATCATCGATCGTGATCTCTACTCCACCGCGGTACTCTCCGGTAACCGCAACTTCGATGGCCGTATTCACCCCTACGCCAAGCAGGCCTTTCTGGCCTCGCCGCCGCTGGTGGTTGCCTACGCCATCGCCGGTACCGTGCGCTTCGATATCGAGAAGGATGTGCTTGGTACCGACGCGGACGGCAACCCGGTGACGCTCAAGGACCTGTGGCCCTCCGACGAGGAGATCGATGCCATTGTCGCCGAGCACGTCAAGCCGGAGCAGTTCAAGCAGGTCTATATCCCGATGTTCGACCTGGACGCCGCCGAGAAGGCCGAGAGCCCGCTTTACGACTGGCGTCCGCAGAGCACCTATATTCGTCGCCCCCCTTACTGGGAAGGCACCATGGCGGCGGAGCGTGAGCTCAAGGGCATGCGGCCGCTGGCGATCCTGCCGGACAACATCACGACCGACCATCTGTCGCCGTCCAATGCCATCATGATGGATAGCGCCGCCGGGGAGTATCTGCACAAGATGGGCCTGCCCGAGGAGGACTTCAACTCCTACGCGACCCATCGTGGTGACCACCTCACGGCCCAGCGGGCCACCCTGGCCAATCCCAAGCTGTTCAACGAAATGGTGCGGGACGAGAGCGGCGAGGTGGTGCAGGGATCGCTGGCGCGGGTCGAGCCGGAAGGTGAAGTGATGCGCATGTGGGAGGCCATCGAGACCTACATGAATCGCAAGCAGCCGCTGATCATCATCGCCGGTGCAGACTATGGCCAGGGCTCCTCGCGTGACTGGGCGGCCAAGGGCGTGGCCCTGGCCGGGGTCGAAGCGATTGCCGCCGAGGGATTCGAGCGCATCCACCGCACCAACCTGATCGGCATGGGCGTGATGCCGCTGCAGTTCCAGGAGGGGACCACCCGGCATACCCTGCAGTTGGATGGCACCGAGACCTATGATGTGGAAGGCAAGGCGGAACCGGGGGCGACCCTCGAGCTGGTGATCCATCGCAAGACTGGCGAGGTCGACCGGGTCCCGGTGATCTGCCGTCTGGATACCGCGGAAGAGGTCACCGTCTACTCCGCCGGGGGCGTACTGCAGCGCTTCGCCAAGGACTTCCTGGAGGGTGTAGGGAGTGAGGAGGTGGCGAGCGCATGAGTCAGTTACCCCAGATCAGGATCCCCGCCACCTATATGCGTGGCGGCACCAGCAAGGGGGTCTTCTTCAGGTTGAGTGACCTGCCGGAGGTCGCGCAGGTGGCGGGTGAAGCGCGCGATCGCTTGTTGATGCGGGTGATCGGCAGCCCGGACCCCTACCAGAAGCAGATCGATGGCATGGGGGGGGCCACCTCCAGCACCAGCAAGACGGTGATCGTGAGTCGCAGTGAGCGCCCCGACCACGACGTTGACTACCTGTTCGGCCAGGTCTCCATCGACAAGGCCTTCGTCGACTGGAGCGGTAACTGCGGCAATCTCTCCGCGGCGGTGGGGCCCTTCGCGATCGGCAATGGCCTGGTGGACCCGGCGCGCATTCCGGCCAATGGGGAAGTCGAGGTGCGCATCTGGCAGGCCAATATCGGCAAGACGATCGTCTCTCGGGTGCCGATCCGCGATGGCCAGGTTCAGGAAACCGGTGACTTCGAGCTGGATGGCGTGACCTTTCCGGCCGCCGAGGTTCCGGTGGCCTTCAAGGACCCGGCCGACGGCGAGGGAGCCATCTTCCCCACCGGTAACCTGGTCGATGACCTCGAGGTGCCGGCCGATGTGGTGAAGGGGGGTACGCTCAAGGCAACGCTGATCAACGCCGGCATTCCGACCGTCTTCGTCAATGCCGCCGAACTCGGCTACACCGGTACCGAGCTCCAGGAGGCGATCAACGGCGATGCCGATGCGCTGGCAATGTTCGAGACCATTCGCGCTCATGGGGCGGTGAAGATGGGGCTGATCACCGACGTCGGCGAGGCGGCGACCCGTCAGCACACCCCCAAGGTGGCCTTCGTGGCGCCGCCGAGCGACTATGTCGCCTCCAGCGGCAAGCGGGTCGAGGCCGGCGAGATCGACCTGGTGGTGCGTGCCCTCTCCATGGGCAAGCTGCACCACGCCATGATGGGAACCGCGGCGGTGGCGATCGCCTCGGCCGCCGCTATCGAAGGCACCCTGGTCAACCTGGCCGCAGGCGGCGGCAAGCGCAGCGCCGTCACCTTCGGGCACCCCTCAGGCACCCTGCGGGTGGGGGCCGAGGCGAGCCTGGTGGAGGGGCGCTGGGTCATCGACGAGGCGGTGATGAGCCGCAGCGCCCGGGTGCTGATGGAGGGCTGGGTACGCGTGCCCGGTGACACCCTCTAGATAGCCACAACCGAGGAGTTATCCCGTCGCCAGGCCATCGTCTGACGTAGTAGATGGGGCGGCACTTCGCGAAGAGGCATCACCCAACGCCCCGGATCCCAGGACAGGATCCGGGGCGTTTTCTATGGTCATGGTAGGGTAGGGGTTCAAGCGACGGCAGGAGATGATCATGAGTACCGTGGAAGCCAATGTGCGGCCTGACTATGACGCCGAGCTGCAGAAGATCGCCGACTATGTTCTGAACTATCGCATCGCAAGCGACGAGGCCTGGGATACGGCCAGGCTCTGCCTGATGGATACCCTGGGCTGCGGGTTGCTGGCGCTGCGCTTTCCCGAGTGCACCAAACACCTCGGGCCCCTGGTGGAGGGGACAGTGGTGCCTCACGGCGCCAGGGTGCCGGGCACTTCCTTCCGGCTCGATCCCGTCAAGGCGGCCTGGGACATCGGGGCGATCGTGCGCTGGCTCGATTACAACGACACCTGGCTGGCGGCAGAGTGGGGCCACCCTTCCGACAACCTGGGGGCCATCCTTGCCGTGGCCGATCACCTCTCCCAGAAACGCGTGGCCCAGGGCGAGGCGCCGCTTGTGATGCGAGACGTTCTCGAAGCGATGATCATGGCTCACGAAATTCAGGGCGTGCTGGCGCTGGAGAACTCCTTCAACCGGGTGGGGCTCGATCATGTGGTGCTGGTCAAGGTAGCCTCCACGGCGGTAGCGGCCCGGCTGCTCGGGGCCGACCGTGAGCAGCTGCTCGCGGCGCTGTCCCATGCCTGGGTGGATGGCCAGAGCCTGCGTACTTACCGCCACGCCCCCAACGCCGGTTCACGCAAGAGCTGGGCGGCGGGGGATGCCACTTCCCGGGCGGTACGACTGGCGGATATCGCCCTGCGGGGCGAGATGGGTGTCCCTGGGGCACTCACCGCCTCCCAGTGGGGGTTCTATGATGTGCTGTTCAGTCACACCAATCGTGATCTGGCCACCAAGCCCGAGGAAGAGCGGCGTTTCCGCTTTCAGCGTGAGTTCGGCAGCTACGTGATGGAGAATATCCTCTTCAAGCTCTCCTTCCCGGCCGAGTTCCATGCCCAGACCGCCTGCGAGGCGGCGGTGACCCTGCACCCCCTGGTCAAGGGGCGGCTCGACGAGGTCGAGCGAATCGTGATCACCACTCACGAGTCGGCGATTCGCATCATCTCCAAGGAGGGCGACCTGGCCAACCCGGCAGATCGAGACCACTGTCTGCAGTACATGGTGGCCGTTCCGCTGATGCTTGGAGAGCTGAACGCGGAGCACTACGAGGATGACTTCCATGTTGCACATCCCGAGATCGACACGCTGCGTGGCAAGATGGAGGTCGTGGAGGAGTCGCGTTATACCCGCGACTATCTGGACCCCGACAAGCGCTCCATCGCCAATGCCATTCAGGTCTTCTTTACCGACGGCACCTCTACCGAGCAGGTCGCGGTGGAGTATCCCATCGGTCATCGCCGGCGTCGCAAGGAGGGGATTCCGGTGCTGGAGGAGAAGTTCCGGCGCAATCTCGAGACACGCTTCCCGCGGGCACGCAGTGAGAGGATAGTCACGCTCTGTCAGGACCAGCAGGGCCTGGAGGCGACACCGGTTCATCGCTTCATGGATCTTCTGGTGATCTGACGGTGGGGGAGGGGCCATGGGCTCGAGTGCCAGGCATGGCCCCGCCCCTCTGGTATGGCCCCGCTCCACTGGCAAGGCAGAGGAATGTCGAAGCGCATGTTGTGGCGTACCTACGCCGAATTTTGATGAATTCGAATTTTTTACCGAAAGGCCTTGCGGACCCGCCGGTAAAGCCGTAAAGTACGCATCCGCTGCCGGCGACGGGCAAACGTTGCAGGCGGTGAATGTGGCAGAAGTGGCTGTTCTGCAATGGTTTTTTTCGAAATGCTTCGAAAATGACCGGTTGACAGTCGCGGCAGATTCGCTAGAATGTGCGCCACTCGTGACGGCGACCTCAAGGTCTCCGCGGCGATCCTCTCGAAACGACCCTTCAAGGATTTGGTATCTAAAGGGGTCGGTCACTCGCAAGATTCCTCGGAATGCTTCGTCGGGTTGACAACGACAGCCAGTCACGTAGAATATGCCTTCCTCGCAGGGCGCTGGCGAGACCGCCGCTTCTTCGGTCATTAACGAAAGCGACGGCACGACAGCAAGCGAGACGCTCCGCTCTCAACGAGACGTGAGCCGCTCTTTAACAATCGATCAGGTAATTCATGTGGGCGCTTGTCGATGGCTCGGTGACCATGTCACAGAA
>NZ_CANMVL010000022.1 GCF_947501415.1 uncultured Halomonas sp.
AGCTTCCAGCTTCCAGCTTCCAGCTTCCAGCTTCCAGCTTCCAGCTTCCAGCTTCCAGCTTCCAGCTTCCAGCTTACTCTTGCTGTTCTTTCACCTTGCCCTCGCGGGCGGTTTCCCGAGCCTCGCGGTGCTCGGCCTGTTCGGCGTCGGGGGTATCATGCTCATCGGCCCGGACAGGCCGGAAGCAGAGCGTGCTCAGGATCGGAAAGTGGTCCGAGCCGAAGCCGTTGAGTCGTTTCAGCTCGCGCAGGGTGAAGTGTTCACTGGTGAAGACGTGGTCCAGTGGCCAGCGCAGGAGGGGGTACTTGGCATGGAAGCTGCTGAACATGCCGCGACCACGGCGCGGGTCGAGCATGCCGCTGACCCGGCAGAACAGCCGGGTGGTACGTGACCAGGCGACATCGTTGAGATCCCCGGCCACCAGTGTCGGTACCGGGTCCGCGTGAATGGCCCTGCCGACCAGCAGCAGTTCCGCGTCGCGCCAGAGGGACTCCTTGCTCTCACCGGGGGCAGGCGGACGCGGATGCAGGGCATGGAAGCGGATTTCATCGCCGCAGCGTAGCCGGACGCCGGTCAGAATCGACGGAATGTCGTCCTGAATCAGCCACTCGACCCGGGGTGAGATCAGGGGCAGGCGGGAGTAGAGGTGCATACCATAGAGGTTGTTCAACGGAATCCGCACGGCATGCGGCCACTCCTTGTTCAGGGCGGCATCCAGCTGCTCCTGCCACCAGCCATCCGATTCCAGCGTCAGCACGATATCGGGTCGGTGGTCGTGTATCTGGGTGATCAGATCCCGGGCATTGCGGTTGGGCGTGAGCACATTGGCGATCATCAGCGTCAGGCAGCGATCATCGTTGCCCGGCTCGGCCGCTTTAACCTGCACCGGCCATAGCGGGGTCCACGGCAGCACATAGGCGAGCTGGATCGCCACTACCAGTAGACAGGCGCCCAGGCCGACCCATGACCAGGGGGCGTCGGCGAATGCCCCGATGGGCAGCAGCAGCAGGGCGACACCGGCCAGCTGCACGCGGGGGAATTCGGCGATGCGGATCCACCACCAGGTGACGCGAAGCCGGGCCGCCAGGGTAATGACGAGCAGCAGCAGGGCAAGCGCGGTGTAGAGAATGGAGATCATGGCGCTGGCTCTCTTGTAAGGTGTGGTGCCAGCATACCCTGTCGCGTTTCCTGGCTCGACTGTTGCTGGCTCGATCATTGCCGCGTCGCCTGGAGCAGCGGACTCGACTACATGACGCGGCGGCGCAGCAGGGCGGTAATGGCCTCTCCGATCAGGACCAGCAGGATGATGGCGACCAGGATAGTAGCCACCGTCTGCCAGGCGAAGGTGTCGATGGAGCCCTGCAGGATCACGCCGATGCCGCCGGCTCCGACCAGCCCCAGCACCGTGGATTCCCGGATATTGATGTCCCAGCGCAGGATGACGATGGCGAAGAAGGCCGGAACCACCTGGGGAACGATGGCATAGACGATCACCTTCGCCTTCGAGGCGCCGGTGGCCTCCATGGCCTCCACCGGGCGGCGGTCGATCTCCTCGATGGCCTCACTCATCAGCTTGCCGATGAACCCCACCGAACGACACATGATGGCGAGTATTCCGGCCAGCACGCCGGGGCCAAAGATCGCCACAAACAGCAGTGCCCAGATGATGGTATTGACCGAGCGGCTCGCCACCAGGATAAAGCGGCCTAGCCACAGGCAGGCACGATTGGGCGTGGTGTTCTGGGCGGCGATATAGGAGACCGGCAGTGCGATGAAGATGGTCAGCATGGTGGCAAGGGTGGCGATATGTACGGTCTCGACCATGGCATCGAGGATCTCGCCGAGTCGGCTCGGGTCCGGCGGCCACATGCGAGACCCCAGGTTCGAGATCTGGTTCGGCGCATCCCACACCCAGGGCCAGAAGATATCGATATCGCGTACCGCCCAGACCACCAGCATCAGCGTCACCAGCATTGCGCCATAGCGGACAAGCTGTTCCCGAGGGTTGTGGCGTCGCCAGATGCGAGCAGCCAGCAGGTCGTCGTTGTCTACCATATCCTCTTCCTTACCCAGCCGCTGACGCCCTCGCTGATGAGTATCACCGCGATGATCACCAGCAGGATGGCGAAGGCGAAGTCATAGTCGTAGCGCCCGAAGGCATTCATCAGGGTGCTGCCGATGCCCCCCGCTCCGACGATCCCTACCACTGCAGAGGCGCGCAGATTGCTGTCGAGCTGATACATGGAGAGCCCCACCTGGCGCGGCAGGATCTGGGGGAAGACGGCATAGTAGAGCGTTGCGAGGTAGCCGGCGCCGGTGGAGCGCATGGCCTCCACCTGGCCCCAGTCGATCTCCTCGATCTCCTCGGCGAGCAGCTTGCCGACGAAGCCGATGGAGTAGAGGGTCAGGGTCAGGATCCCTGCCAGGGGGCCGAAGCCGACGGCAGCCACGAAGAGAATGGCGACGATCACCGGGTGGAAGCTGCGAGACACGATGATCACCGTGCGGCCCAGCAGGTAGATGGGCAATGGAGCGATGTTGCGTGCCGCCATCACCGCAAAGGGGATCGACAGCAGGACCCCGAGCAGTGTGGCAAGAATGGCGATCTGCAGGCTCTCCGTGAAGCCGGTCAGCAGCAGGTCGAAGCGGGAGAAGTTCGGCGGAAAGCCACCGCCGAAGATGCGCGCCGCCCGTGGCAGCCCTTCGCCGATGCGCTCCCAGTTGAAGGGCAGGGTGGTCAGTGCCCAGCTCAGATAGCCTGCCAGCAGGGCCAGCAGGCCATAGCGCAACAGGGGGTTGGCGATAAAGGGCGGCTTGCGCCAGGCGCGGGCGTCGCTCTTCTCGCTGGGATCAGGTCGGGTCATGATCGCTCTCTCGCTCCTTCGAGCCCCTCTCGGGTGTCGTGCTCGCATCTTCAGGCGACTCGATGCCGCCGTAGATGGCGTCCAGTGCCTCCTTGTCGAACTCGACGGGCGTGCCATCGAAGATCATGGTGCCATGTCTCAGGCCGACGATGCGGTCGGTGTAGCTCCTGGCCTGGGCCACGTTATGGATATTGATCAATACCGGCAGCGATAGCTCGCTGGCCAGGCTCTGCAGCAGCATCATGATCTGCTCCGAGGTGCGTGGGTCCAGAGACGCCGTGGGCTCGTCGGCCAGCAGCACCTCCGGTTCCTGCATCAGGGCACGCACCACCCCTACCCGCTGGCGCTCACCCCCTGAGAGCTCGTCGGCACGCTTGTTGGCATAGTGAGCGATCCCCACGCGTTCCATCAGTGCGAAGGCGCGCTCGATATCCTCCGCCGGAAAGCGGCGCGTCACGGCTTGGAAGAGGCTGACGTAGCCCAGCCGGCCGGCCAGCACGTTCTCCATCACGGTGAGGCGGTCGATCAGATTGAAGCCCTGGAAGACCATGCCGATCTTGCGTCGCACGCGGCGAAGCTCTCGGCGGCGAAGGTTGACGATCTCCGTGCCGTTGAGCTTGATCGACCCTGAGGTGGGCTCCACGAGGCGGTTGATGCAGCGCAGCAGGGTGCTCTTGCCGGCGCCGGAGGCCCCGACGATGGCAACGACACTATTGCCCTCCACGGCAAGGTCGAGCCCCTTGAGTACGGGCTCGTCCTGACCGTAGCGCTTGATCAGGTTGGTTATCTCTAGCATGGGGGAGTCCAGACGGGCGAAAGGGCGAGGGGGTGACAGAGCAGAGACGCCGGCCTTGCCGCATCGGCCGGCGTCATCCCCTGAGGTCAGGGTTACTCGAGGTTATCGGGGGTGTACTCGACCCCGTTGGCACTCTGGATGGTGCGGATCACCTTCCAGTGCTCCTGATAGTTGATGGGGATAAACTTCTCGACCCCCTCGAACTCCTCGCCCAGCTCGGTACCGGCGAAGTCGAAGCTGAAGAAGGCCTCCTCGATCCTGTCGACCAGGTCCGGGTGCAGGTTATGGGCATAGTTGTATGAGGTGGTCGGGAAGCTGTCCGACTCATAGAGGATCCTGACGTCATCCGGGTCATACAGACCACGAGCGGCCATGCGCTCGACGACCTCCGAGGCGACCGGGGCGGCATCATAGTCCTGCGCCACCACCCCGAGCATGGACTGGTCGTGGCTCCCGGAATAGACCACCTCATAGTCTTCGCCTGGGACGATGCCCATCTCGGGGAACAGGGCGCGCGGCGCCTGGTTGCCGGAGTTGGAGGTGGGCGAGGTATGGGCGACCCGCTTGCCCTTGAGATCCTCCAGATCGTCGATGCCGGAGTCGACATGAGTATAGAGCTGAAGGGTGTAGCCGAAGCGACCGTCGTCGGAGCCCATCAGCGCGAAGGGCACGGCCCCCGCCAGGTTGACGGCAAAGGGGGTGGGGCCGGTGGAGAAGCCGGCAATATGCAGGCGGCCGCTGCGCATCGCCTCGACCTGAGCAGAGTTGGACTGCACGGCGAAGAAGCGCACATCGCGTCCGGTCACCTCCTCGAGATGCTCGATGAATGGCTGCCAGATATCGGAATAGATCGCCGGATCTTCCACCGGGGTGTAGGCGAAGATCAGGGTGTCGGGGTCGGCCCACTCGGACTCGTCGGTCGGGCGGTCGGCGACCATGTCGCCGTTCTCGTCACAGTAGATGGCATCCAGGGCGCCGCGTTCGCACTCCTCCTGAGCCTGGGCCTGGGTCGCGACCAGCAGGGAGAGGGGCAGCAGCGAGGAGAGGGCCAGCGTGGCGAGCGGGAGCTTTCGAGACCGGAAAGGATGGTGGATCATGGTGTGCCTCGTGAGATTATTGTTGTGTGACGCGTTCGGAAATCGACATATGGATGATTGATTCCGAATACCATCAACCCAATCTAGAGTTCGGGATGAAAGCATGTCAACCACTTTCCCTGCCGTGAAAGGTGCGTGGCAGAACCGTTACCTGCTGATGCGCCATGGCCACAGCCTGGCCAACCAGCAGGGAGTGATCATCAGCTCGCCGGAACGCGGACTGGCCGATTACGGCCTCTCCCGCCAGGGTCAACAGCAGCTCGATCGTCTGCTGTCTGTCTGGCACTGGGCGGTCCCCGACCGCATCCTGCATTCGGACTTTCGGCGTACCAGCGAGACGGCAAAGCGCATCGCAGGGCACTTCGGGCTCGCGCTCGACGCCGACCCGCGCCTGCGTGAACGCCACTTCGGTAGTCTCGAGGGCGAACAGGATGACCGCTATGCCGAGGTCTGGGCCAGTGATGCCCGCGATCCGGACCATCACCATGCGGGGGTGGAGAGCGTGGTCGAGGTGGCGGCACGGATGCGTGCGGTGATCGCCGAGCTGGAGCGGCGCCATAACGGGGAGAGCATCCTGCTGGTCAGCCACGGAGATCCGTTGCAGATCCTGCTGACCGCCCTGGAGGGGCGTGAGCTGAGCCGGCATCGCGAGCGCGAGCCGCTCAGCCCGGCGAGCATCACCCCCTTGCCGTCGGCGCCTGCTGTTCCGGGTGATGGCTGATCCTTCGGGCCAGGTAGTGATCCAGCCGTTGTTGCTGGTCGGCTGTCAGGCTCAGTCCGAGCTTGGTTCGCCGCCACAGGATGTCATCGAGGGAGCGAGCCCACTCCCGTTCGATAAGGTAGTCCACCTCGGCGGCCGTCAGTCCGGCGCCGAACGCCTCGCCGAGAGCGGCCTGGGAGTCCTTGCCGTCGAGAAAGGTATGGCACAGGCTGCCATAGGTGCGTGCAAAGCGCCGCGCCTGGGCAGTATCCAGAAAGGGGTAGGTCGTCAGCAGGTGTGCTTCGAAGCCGGCCTGGTCGCCGAAATCCCCTCCGGGCAGTGGGGTGGCGGCGGTCCAGGCGGCGGCCATCCTTGGTAGATATGGGCTCAGGGCCGTCAGGGCCGCCTCGGCGAGCTTTCGGTAGGTGGTGATCTTGCCGCCGAATACCGAGAGCAAGGGGGCGCCCCGGGTGTCCAGGTCGAGGGTATAGTCTCGGGTCATGGCCGAAGGATCCGCCGACTCGTCGTCGCAGAGTGGGCGTACGCCGGAGAAGGTGCGGATAACGTCATCACGGGTAAGCCGGGCGGTGAAGTGAGCATTGATCACCGAGAGCAGGTAGTCGACCTCCTCCTCGCTGGCTTCGACCTTGGCGGGGTCACCCCGGTAGCGCCGGTCGGTGGTGCCGATCAGGCTGAATTCCTGGTCATAGGGCAGCACGAAGACGATGCGTCCGTCGGTGTTCTGAAGGATAAACGCCCGCTCATCCTGATTGAGCCGTGGCACCACCAGATGGCTGCCCTGGATCAGGCGCACCCCGTAGCGTGAAGTCCTTCTGGCCTGGCGACTCACCACCTCTTCCACCCATGGGCCGGCGGCGTTGACCAGGGTGCGGCAACGCCGGGTCAGGCGTCGCCCCGAGTCACACTCTTCCAGCTCGATCTCCCATTGTCCCTCTGCCTCCTTGATCCCGGTACAGCGTGTGCCGACCATGATCTCGGCGCCGTTGTCGCGGGCCTGGATGGCATTCAGCACCACCAGGCGGGCGTCATCCACCCAGCAGTCGGAGTATTCGAATCCGCGAGTGATCTCGGGGATTAGGCCCAGGTCTGGAGTAAGCGTGATGGCCCGTGAGCCAGGCAGTTTCTTGCGCTTGCCGAGATGATCGTAAAGAAACAGTCCGGCACGCAACATCCAGGTCGGGCGCAGGTGAGAGCGGTGCGGGAGGATGAAGCGCAGTGGCCAGATGATATGCGGGGCCTTGGCGAGCAGCACCTCACGCTCGCGCAGGGCCTCGCGCACCAGGCGAAACTCGTGATGCTCCAGATAGCGCAAGCCACCGTGGATCAGCTTGCTGCTGGCCGACGAGGTGGCGCCGGCGAGGTCCCCCTGTTCGCACAGGCCGACCGTCAGGCCACGGCCGGCGGCATCGTTGGCAATGCCGCTGCCGTTGATGCCGCCGCCGATCACGAAGAGGTCGAGCACCTCATCGGACGTATCGTACATGGGGCTTCCTTCCGGAGTATCCGGTGTTGCGTGATGTTTGAATTCGAAAATAGATGAAAACAAAACGAACATCAAGGCGCGGCCTTGCCCCGGGCCCGGCAGGTCAGCGTGTGTACCTCGGGCAAGGGGTATCGGGCGGGGTCGTCAGGCGAGGGGGTGTCGGGCGAGAGTGCTGGAGTCAGGCGATATGCAGCGCTACATCATGCTGCTCGAGCAGGCGGCAGATGGCGTCGGGGGGTGTTCGGTCGGTAAACAGGGCGTCGAGCTGGGCCAGGTTGCCCTGGCGAACCACCGGGTTGCGCTGGAACTTGGAGTGGTCGGTGGCCAGAAAGACCTTGCGGGAGTTGCGGATGATGGCCTGAGCCACCCGCACCTCCTGATAGTCGAACTCCAGCAGTGAGCCATCCTCGTCGATGCCGCTGATGCCGATGATGCCGAAGTCGACCTTGAACTGGTTGATGAAGTCGATGGTCGCCTCGCCGATGATGCCGCCATCGCGGGAGCGAACCTGTCCGCCGGCGATGATCACGTTGAAGTCCTCCTTGTGCTGGAGAATCGCCGCCACATTGAGGTTGTTGGTGATCACCTCCAGCCCCTGGTGAGCGAGCAGAGCCTCGGCGATCACCTCGTTGCTGGTGCCGATATTGATGAACAGCGAGGAGTGGTCGGGCACGTGCCGGGCGAGCAGGGCGGCGATACGCTGCTTGGCCTCGAGATTTAGGGTCTTGCGGGTCGAGTAGGCGGTATTGACGGTGCTCGACTCCAGGCCAGCCCCACCATGGACGCGGCGGATGCGCCCCTCGGCGGAGAGGGTGTTGAGGTCGCGGCGGATGGTCTGGGGTGTGACCGCGAAGTGTTCGGTGAGCTGCTCGATACTGGCATAGCCCTGGCGACGCACCAGCTCGATGATCGCGTCCTGGCGTTGCTGTTGATTCATGGGGTCTCCTCGGCTTCCCGGAGTTTTTTCATCGCCTTCATCGTCACGGCCCTCGCGGGCGGCGTGTCGGCGCATTGGCGTTTGAGCGCGGTGATCGACTGGAGTAGTCTGAATGATCATAAACGAACATTGCCGTCAGGGCTTCGCCCAGGCTTGCCGTTAACCCCGTCACAGGATGCTTGCCATGGCTTCATACCTTCTGGCCATCGACCAGGGCACTACCAGCTCCCGCGCTATCCTCTTCGGCCGCCATGGGGAGTGCGTGGCCTCGGCACAGCGTGAGTTTCCCCAGCACTTTCCCCACGATGGCTGGATCGAGCATGACCCCGAGGATATCTGGGAGAGCGTGCTCGCCACCTGTCGCGAGGTGCTGACCAAGGCGGGTGTGGCCCCCCAGGCGATCGACGGGGTCGGTATCACCAATCAACGCGAGACGACCCTGGTATGGGATCGGAACACCGGGGAGCCGCTGTATAACGCCATCGTCTGGCAGGACCGTCGCACCGACGAGGCGTGCCAGGCCTTGCGCCGGGCGGGTCATCTGGATGATGTTCAGGCGCGGACCGGTTTGCTGATCGATCCCTACTTCTCGGCCACCAAGCTGGCCTGGCTGCTCGATGAGGTGCCTGATGCCCGGGCCCGGGCCGAGCGTGGCGAGCTGGCCTTCGGCACCGTCGATACCTTCCTGGTCTGGCGTCTGACCGGTGGCCGAGTGCATGCCACCGATGCCACCAACGCCTCGCGTACGGCCCTGTTCAATATCCATGAGCAGTGTTGGGACGAGGCGCTGCTGGCCCTGTTCGATATTCCGGCGAGCCTGCTGCCCGAGGTCAAGGACTCCAGCGACGACTTCGGTGTACTGGAGCGCCAGTGGCTGGGGCATGAGCCGCCCATCGCCGGGGTGGCGGGCGACCAGCAGGCCGCCCTGGTCGGCCAGGCCTGCTTCTCGCCGGGCATGGGCAAGAGTACCTATGGCACCGGCTGCTTCATGATCGTCAACACCGGGGAGAGCCCCGAGGTCTCGCGTAACCGCCTGCTGACCACGGTGGCCTATCGGCTGAATGGCAAACCCACCTACGCCATGGAGGGCAGCATCTTCGTGGCGGGGGCCACCGTGCAGTGGCTGCGAGACGGCCTGCGGCTGTTTGCCGATGCCGCCGAGACGGAAGCCCTGGCCTGCCAGACCCGCAGTGGACACAGCGTCTATCTGGTGCCGGCCTTTACCGGTCTCGGAGCACCGCACTGGGACCCCAGGGCGCGAGGTGCCATTCTTGGTCTGACCCGAGACACCGGGATTGCAGAGATCGTGGCCGCCGGGCTGCAGGCCGTCTGCTATCAGACTCGGGACCTGCAGGAGTGCATGGATGACGACATGGCGGCATCCCCGGGCATCCTGCGGGTCGATGGCGGCATGGTCGCCAACAACTGGGTGATGCAGTTTCTCGCCGACATGCTCGGTGTGCCGGTGGACCGACCGACGGTGCTGGAGACCACGGCACTCGGCGCCGCCTATCTCGCCGGCCTGCGCCTGGGGTGGTATCGCGACCTCGAGGAGATTGCCGGGCTGTGGCGGTGTGAAAGGCGATTTTCGCCGCAGATGGACGAGGGGGAGCGTGAGCGCCTCTATGCCGGCTGGAAGGAGGCCGTCGAGCGGGTGCGCACCCAGTAGCCCTGTGCCGGGCCAAGATGCTGATTCCTCGGCCTTGGCGGGAATATTGGGCTTGCATTTTCGGAGCGGATGGGTAGAATACGCATCCGTTGCCACGCATGATGTCATGCAGCAGGCGAGATGCAGGACCATAGCTCAGTTGGTTAGAGCGCCACGTTGACATCGTGGAGGTCGGCGGTTCAAATCCGCCTGGTCCTACCAAGTCTCACCTCTGGCAGCATTTCTTAGGACCATAGCTCAGTTGGTTAGAGCGCCACGTTGACATCGTGGAGGTCGGCGGTTCAAATCCGCCTGGTCCTACCAGATTCCGAATCACCCCCGCAGCCTCGCTGCGGGGGTGATTTGCTATGCGAGCGCGCTAGGTGAGGTCGGTGCGCTCGATAAAGGTGGCGACCAGGGCCTCGACTCCCTCCCGATCGACCGCGCTGAAGCGGCCTTGCCTCGGGCTGTCCAGATCGAGTACGCCCCACAGGTCATCGTTCACGATGACAGGCACGACCAGCTCGGACCGCGATGCCGCATCGCAGGCGATATGGTCGGCCACGGCATGGACGTCATCCACCCGCTGGGTGGTGCGAGTGCGTGCCGCAGCACCGCACACGCCCTTGCTGAAGGGGATCGGGTGGCAGGCCGGCTTGCCCTGGAAGGGGCCCAGGGTAAGCAGTTCGGGCTCGCCCTGTAGATAGAAACCGACCCAGTTGAGGTCGGGTACCTGCTCCATGATGAAGGCGCATGTCTGGGCGCTATTGGTCAGCCAGTCTCGGGTATCCAGCAGCGCTGCCAGTTGGCGGTTCAGCAGCGAGTAGTCGGGTGTCATCTTGGCTCCTTGAAACGCAAGGGCCGGCCTCGCGGCCGGCCCTTTAGCTATCCGAGTCATTTGTCACTCGGGGCTGATCCGTCGCCAAGCCTTCGAGGAGGCGCTGTGAACCCTTCCCTGGGCGCTACCGACGCCGTCCATGGCGTAGGACCTCCTCTTCGGCTTGCCCCCGGTGCCCCTCGCGGCAGGCAATCAAGCTACCTTACTTCCAGCCGGGTACCGCCTGGGCGCCAAAGAGCTCCTCGGCCTTGGCCTCGACCGCCTCGGTCTGATAGGCCTTGACCAGCTGCTGGATCGCCTCACGCTCCTCGTCACCGCCACGCACGGCGATCAGGTTGACATAGGGAGACTCCGGGCCCTCCTTGATCAGGGCGTCATCCAGGGTCAGGCCGGCGGGCTGGGCGAAGGTGTTGTTGATAAAGGCCATGTCCACATCGGGCAGCACCCGCGGCAGCTGGGCGGCTTCGATCTCGCGGAACTCGAAGTCACGCGGATTGGCGGCGATATCCAGCGGGGTGGCCTCGAGGTTCTCGGGATCCGTCAGCTCCAGCAGTCCCAGATTATGCATCAGGATCAGGGAGCGGCCCTCGTTGGAAGGGTCGTTGGGTAGGGCGATGGTGGCGCCGTCCGGGAGCTCCTCGATGCTGTCGTACTTGTCGGAGTAGGCGCCGATGGGGTAGACGAAGGTATAGCCGGCGACGGCGAAGTCGTAGCCACGATCCTCCACCATGGAGCGCATGTAGGGTTCGTGCTGGTAGGCGTTGGCGTCGAGGCTGCCGTCGGCCAGGGCGGCATTGGGGGTGACGTAGTCGGTGAACTCGATGATCTCCACCTCGAGGCCATACTCGCGCTGGGCGATCTCGGCGGCGACCTCCATCACCTGGGTCTCGGGGCCGGCGACGGTGCCGACCTTGATGGCGTGATCATCGGCGAGGGCGGCGCCGGCACTCAGGGCCAGGGCGGAGGCGAGGGCGGTAGTGAGCAGTGTCTTGTGCATGAGGCGGAATCTCCAGGTCTCGAGTCGGTGGAAATGATGATAACGAAATAAGAATAAAGATTTAAATAGCTTTTGGCTATTTGTGATCGCTCTTGCGCACCAGATAATCCCCCAGGCTCTGAAAGCCCTGCACCATGACGACCAGGATCGCCACGGTAATCAGCATGATGGTGGGGTTGAAGCGATTGTAGCCGTAGCGGATACCCAGGTCGCCCAGGCCGCCGCCGCCAACGGCACCGGCCATGGCCGAGTAGCTCACCAGGGTCACGATGGTAACGGTAAGGGCGGTGAAGATGCCGCCCCTGGCCTCCGGTAGCAGTACCTTGTGGATGATCTGCCAGGGGGTGGCGCCCATCGACTGGGCGGCCTCGACCAGGCCTGGGTTGATCTCGTTGAGCGCACCCTCCACCAGGCGTGCGATAAAGGGGATGGCGGCGATGGTCAGTGGCACCGCGGCGGCGTTGGTGCCGATGGAGGTGCCAACGAGCATGCGCGTGAAGGGGATGATCGCCACCATCAGAATGATAAAGGGGATGGAGCGGCCGATATTGGTGATAATGCCCAGTGCATTATTGAGCACCGGCTGGGCCAGTACCTGGCCAGGACGGGTGACATATAGCAGCACTCCCAGCGGGATGCCCGCCAGAGCCGAGATCACCCCCGAGATGCCCACCATATAGAGGGTGTCGAGTGTTGCCTTGAGAATCAGTTCAAGCATCGCGCTGGACATGGCCGAGCACCTCCACCTGCAGGTCGTGGGATTCGAGATAGTCGAGGGCCTCGCGGGTCTTGGCCGCGGGACCCATGAGTTCGGCGATCATCAGGCCCAGGGTGCGCTCCTGGATCGATTCCACCTTGGCCTGAAGGATACTGACGTCGACGCCGCACTCCCTGGCCAGGCGTGATACCAGCGGCGCGGCCACGGCATCGCCACGGAAGGCCAGTCGCACCACAGGATGAGTGTGCGGGCCCGGTGACTCTTCGAGGCGCTCGATGAGGGCGCGGGGGGGCTCCAGCTTGAGAAAGTCATTGAGGAACTCACGCCCCAGACGCGTGTTGGGTGAGGTGAAGAAGTCGCCCACCTCGGCCTCTTCCACCAGCTCGCCGTCGGAGATCAGGCTGACCCGATGGCAGATCGACTTGACCACCTCCATCTCATGGGTAATCAGCAGGATGGTCAGGCCGAGCTGCTGGTTGATATCGCGCAGCAGGGCGAGGATCGAACCGGTGGTCTGGGGGTCGAGGGCCGAGGTCGCCTCGTCGCACAACAGCACCTTGGGGCGGCTGGCCAGCGCGCGAGCGATGGCCACACGCTGCTTCTGGCCACCGGAGAGCTGGGCCGGGTACTGGCTGGCCTTGTCGGCGAGGCCGACCAGCTCCAGCAGGGGGGTGACGCGGCTGCGGATCTCGGCCCGCGGCATGCCCATCAGCTCCAGAGGCAGGGCGACGTTGGCGAAGACCGTGCGATTGGTCAGCAGGTTGAAGTGCTGAAAGATCATGCCCATGCCGTGCCGCGCCTGGTTGAGCGCCTGGCGCGACAGGCCGGTGAGCTCCCGCCCATCGACGGTGACGGTGCCTGTGGTGGGGCGCTCGAGAAGGTTGACGCAGCGGATCAGCGTCGACTTGCCGGCCCCGGAGAGGCCGATCACACCATGGATCTGGCCCGCGGGCACGTGGAAGTCGACCTGCTTGAGTGCCTGGACGCTTCGGGCGACGCCATCACGGCGTCCCTTGAGCTGGTAGGTCTTGGAAACGTTGTGGAGTCGGATCATGGATGCCACCGCTGGGGGCGCCGAGGCGGGCGGTGCAGGATGGGGGCAAAAAAAGGCCACCCTGGCGGGTGGCCATCAACGCTGGACACACCCTTTTAGCTGCACTTCACGGCTTGATCGAGTCATGCCGCGGGCGCCCGCAAGCCGGGTTCAAATCGGCGCCATTCAATGTAGCCGGCAAGGATAGGGGGCGGCCGGGGACCTGTCAATCCTGCCGCATGGCTTCCTGCTGGATGGCGCCTTGCGCCATAACATGCTTTGTCGATGACCTGTTTTCCAGTGGATATTGTGGAACTGCACGGCGATGGACGGGGAGGGGGAGAATTTCCTACACTCATGCCTCTTTCCGCCCCGGTCCGGGGGCGCCAGCAGCCAAGGAGACGCCATGTTCACTGGCATCGTGCAGGGCACCGCCGAGGTGGTGGCCATCCAGGAGGCCGAGGCCTTCCGAACCCATGTCGTCCTGCTGCCGGAAGCGCTGCGCAGTGGGCTGGAGATCGGCGCCTCGGTGGCCCATAACGGGGTCTGCCTGACGGTAACCGCCATCGCCGAAGAGGGGGTGAGCTTCGATCTGATGCGCGAGACGATGCGGGTCACCAATCTCGGCACCCTGGCGGTGGGGGATCGCGTCAATATCGAGCGGGCCGCGCGCTTCGGCGACGAGATCGGTGGCCACGCGATGTCGGGACATATCATGGCGCAGGCCGAGCTAGTCGAGCTCGATGAGGCGCCCAACAACCGCCGGCTATGGTTCGAGCTGCCGCATGCCCTGGGACGCTTCCTTTTCGACAAGGGCTATATCGGCGTGGATGGGGCGAGCCTCACCATCGGCGAGGTACGCCAGGCCACCGGCAGGCAGGGGCCGCGCTTCTGCGTCGACCTGATTCCCGAGACCCTGCAGCGCACCACCCTGGGGGAGCGTATGCCGGGTGACCGGGTCAATATCGAGATCGACCCCCAGACCCAGGCGATCGTCGAGACGGTCGAGCGGGTGCTGGCGACAAGGGATACCCAGTAGCGACGTCGAGAGGACGTTGGTGGACGGATTGGCGATTGGCCCATGAGTTGCTTATACAGAGTGCAGGATTGAAGACCGCCGAATAGGCGGTCGCCTCGCATCAACGGTGGGCTTTGGGTACCATGTGCCGCTTTTCCCGCCCCCCGGAACTCCCATACCGTCCACGCGCGCAGGAACGAGCCCCATGAAGAGCCTGATAGACAAGCATTTCAAGCTAGCCGAGCACGGCACCAGCATCAAGACCGAGGTCATCGCGGGAATCACCACCTTCCTGACGATGGCCTATATCATCTTCGTCAACCCCAGCATCCTCTCCGAGGCCGGGATGGATTATGGTGCGGTCTTCGTGGCGACCTGCCTGGCCGCGGCACTGGGCTGTCTGGTGATGGGACTGTGGGCCAACTATCCCATCGCCCAGGCGCCGGGCATGGGGCTCAACGCCTTCTTCACCTACGGTGTGGTGCTCGGCATGGGCTACACCTGGGAGGCGGCCCTGGGGGCGGTGTTCTTCTCGGGGTTCATCTTCCTGCTGCTCAGCATCTTCCGGGTGCGTGAGTGGATCATCAACTCGATTCCGCTCTCGCTGCGTCTTGGCATCGCGGCCGGTATCGGCCTGTTCCTGGCGATGATCGCCATGAAGAATGCCGGCATCGTGGTCGCCAATCCGGCCACCTACGTGTCGGTGGGGGACCTCTCCGAGCCCTCGGCACTATATGCCTTGCTGGGCTTCTTCGTGATAACCGCTCTCGCCTACATGCGCGTCACCGGCGCGGTGATGATCGGCATCCTCGGTATCACCGTGCTCTCCATGCTGCTGGGGCATAACGAGTATGGTGGCCTGATGTCCATGCCGCCCTCCATCCTGCCCACCTTCATGGCGCTGGACCTGGCCGGGGCGCTGGATATCGCCATGCTGAGCGTGATCTTCGCCTTCCTGTTCGTCGACCTCTTCGACACCTCCGGCACCCTGATCGGCGTGGCCCACAAGGGGGGACTGCTGGACAAGGAGGGCAAGCTGCCGCGCATCGGTCGCGCCATGATGGCCGACAGTACGGCCTCCATGGCCGGCTCCGTGCTGGGCACTTCCACCACCACCAGTTATGTGGAGTCCACCGCCGGCATCGTCTCGGGCGGGCGCACCGGCCTCACCGCCGTGGTGGTGGCCGTGCTGTTCCTGATCAGCCTGTTCTTCGCCCCGCTGGCGGGTTCCATCCCGGCCTATGCCACCGCCGGTGCACTGCTCTATGTGGCGGTGTTGATGGCCAGCAGCCTGGCTCACGCCAACTGGGATGATCCCACGGATGCCGCGCCGGTGTTGATCGCTGCCCTGGCCATGCCGCTGACCTTCTCCATCGCGGAAGGGATTGCGCTGGGCTTCATCAGCTTCGTTGCCATCAAGGCGCTGTCGGGCCGCTTCCGCGATCTCAACCCCGCGGTGATCGTGCTGGCCCTGCTGTTTGCCGCCAAGTTCCTGTTCCTCGACTGAACGAACACTCACTACCGAGAACCGTCATGAGCATCTACGGCGACTATATCAAGTCCGTCATTCGCACCGTTCCCGACTGGCCCAACCCAGGGGTGAACTTCCGCGATATCACCCCGCTGCTGCAGAACAGTGCGGCCTTTCGCAAACTGATCGACAGTTTCGTGCATCGCTACCAGGAGATGGATATCGATGCCGTGGCGGCCATCGATGCACGCGGTTTCATCGTCGGTGCACCGCTGGCCTATGAGCTGGGATGCAGCTTCGTGCCGGTGCGCAAGAAGGGCAAGCTGCCGTTTCGTACCATCAGCGAGACCTATACCCTGGAGTACGGCGAGGCCGAGGTGGAGCTACACTCCGACGCCTTTCAGAGCGGTGATCGCATCCTGATCGTCGATGATCTGATCGCTACCGGCGGTACCATGCTGGCCGCGGCCAAGCTGATCAGCCGCAGCGGTGGCCAGGTGGTGGAGACCGCCACCATCGTCGATCTGCCTGATCTCGGTGGGTCGCAGCGCATCCGCGAGGCCAAGTACAGCGTCTTCGCCGTCTGCTCCTTCACCGAGGACGAGTAACGTCATGAGCACCAACCGCTACCACCAACACTTCACCGTCTCCTGGGATCAGCTGCACCGCGACGTGCGCGAGCTCTGCCGCCGCCTGGTGGAGCGCGACTTCAAGGGAGTCATCGCCATCACGCGCGGCGGCCTGATTCCCGCGGCGCTGATTGCTCGCGAGCTCAATGTTCGCGTGATCGACACCGTCTGCATCAAGAGCTACGACCATATGGAGCAGGGCGGACTCGATGTCCTGAAGGGGGTCGACCATGATGGCGACGGCTGGCTGCTGGTCGATGACCTGGTGGATACCGGCAAGACCGCACGCAAGGTGCGCGAGATGCTGCCGCGTGCGCACTTCGTGACCGTCTACGCCAAGCCCGAGGGCAAGCCCCTGGTCGACCAGTATCTGACCGAGGTGGCTCAGGAGTGCTGGATCCAGTTCCCATGGGATATGGGGGTGGCCTATGTCGAGCCGCTGGCCGATCAGGTCAAGCGCTAAGGCGAGGAGGGCCGGGGATGGCTGCACCGTTACCCGCCAGCTGGCAGCAGTGGCTCGAAGAGGAGTTTCAGGCGCCCTACATGCAGGCGCTGCGCGATTTTCTGGCCGCCGAGAAGGCGGCCAGGAAGGTGATCTACCCGCACTCTTCGGAGTGGTTTCGAGCCTTTGAGCTGACACCGCTGGAGAGGGTCAAGGTCGTGATCCTCGGCCAGGACCCCTATCACGGCCCCGGTCAGGCTCATGGACTTTGCTTCTCGGTGAAGCCTGGCGTGCGCACGCCGCCCTCCCTTGTCAATATCTACAAGGAGCTCGAGGCAGACGTCGGCTTCACGCCTGTGTCCCACGGTAACCTGGAGCATTGGGCGCGCCAGGGCGTGCTGTTGCTCAACACCTCGTTGACGGTGGAGCAGGGCTGCGCCGGCTCGCATCGGGGACGTGGCTGGGAGGCCTTCACCGATCGTGCGATTGAAACGGTCAGTGCCCACGCCGAGCCCTCGGTATTCCTGCTGTGGGGCAGCCATGCCCGTCAGAAGAGAACGCTGGTGGACCGCTCGCGCCATCTGGTGCTGGAGTCACCACACCCTTCGCCGCTCTCGGCCTACCGCGGCTTCTTCGGCAACCATCACTTCTCCCGGGCCAATGCGTTTCTCGCCGAACACGGTCGTGAGCCGATCGACTGGCAGCTACCCGAGCGCATCGATGAGAGTACGCCTTAACCTCAACGCAGGATGCGAGTAGAATGGCGCGCAATTTGTCGCCCGGGTCCATGCGACCAAGGTCGACGGGTTCCGCCGCCTGCAACTCCCGCTGTACTACCTAAGAGGTCCCGCCCATGAGCGTCCATGCCATCCAGCACCCCCTGGTCCAGCACAAGCTGGGCCTGATGCGTGAAGCCGGTATCAGCACCAAGAGCTTTCGTGAACTGGCCGGTGAACTGGCCAAGCTGCTCACCTATGAGGCGACCCAGGATCTGGAGCTTCAGACCCAGGATATCGATGGCTGGAGTGGTGAGAAGATCCCGGTTCAACTGCTCAAGGGCAAGAAGGTCACCATCGTGCCGATCCTGCGTGCCGGTCTGGGTATGCTTGATGGTGTCACCGACCTGATTCCCAGTGCCCGAATCAGCGTGGTAGGCCTCTATCGGGACGAGGAGACCCTCGAGCCGGTGCCCTATTTCGCCAAGTTCGCCAAGGGGCTCGACGAACGCATGGCCATCGTCATCGACCCCATGCTGGCCACCGGCGGCACCATGGTGGCAACGCTGGACATGCTGCGGGAGCGGGGCTGCAAGCATATGAAGGTGATCGTGCTGGTGGCCGCCCCCGAGGGTATCAAGCGGGTACAGGACGCCTACCCCGATATCGAGATCTATACCGCCGGGGTGGATGAGCGCCTCGACGAGAACGGCTATATCGTCCCGGGGCTGGGCGATGCCGGTGACAAGATCTTCGGTACTCGTTGAACGGCCTTACGTCTCTACCGAGTTACCCCTGATGCCGACACCCGTTACCCGGCTGTGGTAGCGGGCGTCGTGTGTGTCGCTTCCCGCCTATTGTGCTTCGCTACGTTCCCGATGCTGCTACGTTCTCGATGCTGCGAAATGTTCGTTTTCGATCATGTCGCGAAATCGACGGCCCCGCCTTTTATCCTCCAAACGTCTATTGGACGAAAGTTCAGTAAATAAAAAAAGCATGCACTAACAGAGTGTTCTTTGTGCGTCCTGGCCTACCGGTGGGGCGGTGGCGTCATTTTCGGTTGGTGACATTTGTGTTTGAAACCGAATTTCGGCTACGTTGTATTCAGCAGACACTGAAAACAATCGATAACAACGAACGGTCGAGATCTGTATGTCATTGATTTTAGAAAACATCGATCAGGTAATCGGTGGTGCCACTCATATCTCGGGCGTGAACCTGGAGCTCCAGGCGGGCTCGTTCAATGTTCTGTTGGGACGAACGCTGGCGGGAAAGACCACACTGATGCGGCTGATGGCCGGGCTGGATACGCCTGCCCGGGGTCGCATCCTGATGAACGGCGAAGACGTGACCGGACGCTCTGTCCGCAAGCGTAACGTCTCGATGGTCTATCAGCAGTTCATCAACTACCCGACCCTCACTGTCTACGACAATATCGCCTCCCCCCTCAGGCTGGCCAAGGTTGCCACCGCCGAGATCGATCGGCGAGTGAGGGAAGTCGCCGAGATGTTACATATCGAGCACCTTCTCGATCGCCTGCCTCTCGAGCTCTCCGGCGGTCAGCAGCAACGGACCGCCATGGGGCGAGCGCTGGCGAAGGATGCCGATGTCGTGCTCTTCGATGAGCCGCTGGTCAACCTCGATTACAAGCTACGAGAGGAATTTCGCGACGAGCTGCGTTCGGTGTTCAGTGAGCGCAACTGTATAGCGGTATATGCCACGACAGAGCCTGGGGAGGCCCTGGCTCTGGGTGGCAATACCGCTGTCCTGCATGAAGGACGCCTGGTGCAGTATGGCCGGACAGAAGATGTCTATCATCGTCCACGGGACATCCTGGCCGCAGAGCTGTTTTCCGAGCCCCCGATCAATATCGTGAAGGGGGTTATCTCTGGCGGGGAGGTGACCTTCGACAAGACGCTGCATTTTCCCATCAATGATGATCTGCGCGGTCTTGCCCCGGGGGAGTACCGTTTTGGCGTGCGCGCCTCCCATATCTCTCTCCTGCCTCGGGCCGAGAGTGATATCGAGCTGAAGATGACAGTCGACCTGGCGGAGATCAGCGGGTCCGAGACCTTTCTTCATGTGCACAACGATCTGTATCACATGACGGCGCACCTCGAGGGGGTTCACGAGTTTCGTGTCGATGCGCCCGTGACGCTCTATTTTCCTACCCACAAGATCTATGCATTCGATCATGAGGGTGCGGTGGTGCATATACCGAGCCACCTGGGAGGAGTCTGACATGGCCGAGATCACCTTGAAGTCCCTGGCACATACCTACCTTCCTGACCCTCGCTCGCCGGAGGACTACGCCATCCGCGAGATGGACCATGTGTGGCATCAGGGGGGCGCCTATGCCCTCCTGGGGCCTTCGGGCTGCGGAAAATCGACGCTTCTCAATATTATTTCGGGCTTGCTGGAGCCCTCCAGCGGCGAGGTTCTCTTCGACGGTGAGGTGGTCAATGACCTGCCTCCCGAGGCGCGCAATATCGCTCAGGTTTTCCAGTTTCCCGTGGTCTACGACACCATGACGGTCTACGACAACCTGGCCTTTCCACTGCGCAACGTGAAGACACCGGCGCAGCGTATCCATGAGCGTGTCATGGAGGTCGCCGATGTGCTGGAGCTTATGCCCCAGCTCAAGCGCAGGGCCAGGAACCTTACCGCGGACGAAAAGCAGAAGGTCTCCATGGGTAGGGGGCTTGTGCGAGAAGATGTCTCCGCCATCCTCTTCGACGAGCCGCTCACCGTTATCGACCCACAGCTCAAGTGGAAGCTGCGTCGCAAGCTGAAGGAGATCCATCAGCGTTTCGAGATCACCATGGTCTACGTGACCCATGACCAGCTCGAGGCCTCTACCTTTGCCGACAAGATCGCCGTCATGTACGAGGGTCAGGTCGTGCAGTTTGGTACCCCAAGGGAGCTGTTCGAGAGGCCTAACCATACCTTCGTGGGGTACTTCATCGGCAGCCCTGGCATGAACTTTCTGGAGGTTGAGGCCAGGGGCGGGAACGTGATGGCCGGAAGCGTCGAGCTGGCGGTCGAGCAGGCCGTCCATGATGCGGTGGACCATGCCACGTCCACCAACATCAAGCTTGGTATTCGCCCGGAGTTCATCGAGGTGCATGCCGAGCGGGTCGAGGGGGGGATGGAGGCGAGGGTGAATCACGTTCAGGACTTCGGGACCTATTCGATCGTCTACCTGACATTGGGCAGGATAGAGCTGAAGGCGCGTATCGAAGAGGATCAGGTTGCGCCGACCGGCCAGGCCTGGCTGCGCTTTCCCAATGAGCGACTCGGCCTTTACATCGATGAATACCGCGTGGAGGTCGGCCATGAATAAGGTTTACAACAACCGCGCCTGGTGGCTGATTCTGCCGATGCTCCTGCTGGTGGCCTTTTCGGCCGTTATTCCCCTGATGACGGTGGTGAACTACTCGGTACAGGATGTCTTCGACGCCAATACCCGCTTCTTCACGGGCACCGAATGGTTCAGGGAGATGCTCAATGATCCGGCGCTGCAGGCCGCCGTGTTGCGTCAGTTCGCCTTCTCGCTGACCGTGCTGGCCATCGAGGTGCCACTGGGGATCGGCATCGCCCTGATAATGCCAAGGAAGGGGTGGCAGGCCTCGGCCGTGCTGATCCTGGTGACCATGCCACTACTGATTCCATGGAACGTGGTCGGCAGCATCTGGCAGATTTTCTCGCGGGGGGATATCGGCCTGCTGGGCTGGAGCCTGCGGGAGCTTGGCTATGGCTACAACATCACCTCGAGTCCGGTAGATGCCTGGGCGACCATCATCCTGATGGATGTCTGGCACTGGACGCCGCTGATCGCACTGCTTTGCTACAGCGGCCTGCGTTCTATCCCCGATGCCTACTACCAGGCGGCGCGTATCGACCGCGCCTCGAAATGGTCCGTGTTCCGCTACATTCAGCTGCCCAAGCTTACCAATGTGCTGGTGATCGGCGTGCTGCTGCGTTTCATGCACTCCTTCATGATCTATGCCGAACCCTTTGTGCTTACGGGGGGAGGCCCCGGCAGCTCCACGACCTTCCTGAGCCAGTCGTTGACGACCATGGCGATCGGTCAGCAGGACCTGGGCCCCTCGGCGGCGTTTTCGCTGATCTATTTCCTGATCATCCTGCTGGTCACCTGGGTGTTCTATACGGCGATCATGAATATGCAAAAAGATGATAACAATAGGGAGGCATGATATGCGTGATTCAGTGCCCACCACTCCGGATGCGGTACGCCAGCAGGCGGCGGCCGCCAACAACCGTCGGCGTCGCAAGGCGCGTCCGGCCTCTCGCCAGTGGCGCCGTCGGGCGCTGATGACCGCCTATATCATTTTTGTTCTGCTGCCTATCTACTGGCTACTCAATATGTCCTTTCAGTCCAATACCGAGATCCTTGGTGGACTGACCCTGTGGCCCGACAACTTCACCATCGAGCATTACGCCAAGATTCTGACCGAATCCAGCTGGTATATGGGCTACGTGAACTCGATCACCTATGTGTTGATGAACATGTTGATCAGCATTGCGGTCGCGCTTCCAGCCGCCTATGCCTTCAGCCGGTACCGGTTCATCGGCGACAAGCATCTCTTCTTCTGGCTGTTGACTAACCTGATGGCACCACCGGCCGTTTTCCTGTTGCCCTATTTTCAGCTCTACTACACGGTCGGGCTGTTCGATACCCATATTGCGGTTGCACTGGCCCATTGCCTGTTCAATATTCCGTTGGCGGTATGGATTCTCGAGGGCTTCATGAGCGGGGTGCCCAAGGAGATCGACGAAACGGCCTTTATCGATGGCTATAGCTTTCCCAAGTTCTTCGTGAAGATCTTCATCCCCATGATCAGTTCGGGTATCGGCGTGACCCTGTTCTTCCTGTTCATGTTCTCCTGGGTCGAGCTGCTGCTGGCCAGTACGCTGACCTCCACCGGGGCTCAGCCCATTGCCTCGGTAATGACCCAGACCAAAGGGGCCTCGGGCATCGACTGGGGGGCTCTGGCGGCGGCCGGTGCGCTGACGATCGTGCCGGGCATCGTGGTGGTCTATTTCGTTCGCAACCATATTGCCAAGGGCTTCGCCCTGGGGCGGACCTGAGAGGGGCGAAACATGGAGTGGATGGTCTGGACCACGCCAACGACGATCTTCTTTGCCGTGATTGCCGCCATGCTGGCGGGCATGACGGCCTGGGAGGTCATTTCTCCAACGGTGGAACGGAAGGGGTTCCTGCCCATTTCGACCACACGTGGAGATCGGCTCTTCATCGGGCTGCTATCGGCGGCCTACATTCATCTGATGGTAGTGGGGTTCACCCCCCTCAGCATCTGGCTGGCACTGGGAGCATCGGTGCTCTGGGTATTGATCCTGATGCGCTGGGGCTGACAGAAACGCACGGAGCCGAGTGTCCAGGGACGGACGACGACAACCAAAGAGGTCAATATGACAGCGATAACAATGCGACTCTCTCTTCTGGCTGCCAGCATCACGCTGGCCAGTACGACCTTGCATGCCGATGACCATGATGCACGCGCCATTGCCGAACGCCTTGTCGATGAGCATTTCCAGAACTCGACGCTATCCCGTGAGGAGCAGATCGAAGAGCTGCTGTGGTTCGCCAAGGCGGCCGAACCCTTCCGTGACATGGAGATCAACACCGTCGCCGAGGGCCTGACCACCCATATCTACGAGCGGGATGTACTGGCCGAGGCATTCAGCGAGCTGACGGGTATCGAGGTCACCCATAACATCATCGGTGAAGGTGATGTGGTCAATAACATGCAGACCCAAATGCAGTCAGGGCGAAATATCTACGATGCCTATGTCAATGACTCCGACGCTATCGGGACGCATATTCGTTACGGCACTACCATCAATATCTCCGATGCCATGCAGAATGAGTGGGCCGACTATACTCTGCCGACCCTGGACCTGGACGACTTTATCGGCCTGCAGTATGGCACTGGTCCAGACGGCAGCATCTACCAGCTACCCACCCAACAGTTCGCCAATCTCTACTGGTTCCGCCATGACTG
Source organism: uncultured Halomonas sp. (assembly GCF_947501415.1). GTDB lineage: Bacteria > Pseudomonadota > Gammaproteobacteria > Pseudomonadales > Halomonadaceae > Halomonas. The sequence goes on from NZ_CANMVL010000022.1 coordinate 23,456, forward strand.
GTTCCAGCGGGAGGATCTCCAGGCGCAGTTCCGTGACATCTATGGTTATGACCTGGGGGTGCCGACGAACTGGACCGCCTACGAGGATATCGCCGAGTTCTTTACCGAACATGTCGGTGAGATAGACGGTACCAAGGTCTATGGGCATATGGATTATGGGCGTCGTGATCCATCGCTTGGCTGGCGCTTCCATGACTCCTGGCTCTCCATGGCGGGCATGGGCAGTCCCGGGGTGCCCTTCGGCAATCCCGTGGATGACTGGGGTATTCGCGTCAACGAGGAGAGCCAGCCGGTCGGTGCCAGCGTGTCACGTGGAGGCGCCACCAACTCGCCGGCATCGGTGTTCGCCGTGACCAAGATGGTGGAGTGGCTCAAGAAGTACGCACCTCCTGAAGCCAGTGGCATGACCTTTGGTGAAGCGGGGCCGGTGCCTGCTCAAGGCAATGTCGCCCAGCAGATGTTCTGGTACACCGCCTTTACTGCCGATATGACGGACCCGGGGCTGCCGGTCACCGATGACGAGGGCAATCCCAAGTGGCGCATGGCACCGTCGCCCACCGGCCCCTACTGGGAGGAGGGCATGAAGGTAGGTTACCAGGATGTGGGCTCCTGGACGTTCTTCGACTCCACACCGGAGGAGCGTCGCACCGCGGCCTGGCTGTTCGCTCAGTTCACCGTCTCCAAGACGGTGTCGCTGGAGAAACTCATGGAGGGACTCACGCCAATTCGCGAGTCGGATGTCTTCTCGCAACAGATGACCGAGATGGCGCCCAGGCTTGGAGGTCTGGTGGAGTTCTATCGCAGCCCGAATGAGTCGAACTGGACGCCTTCTTCCACCAACGTGCCGGATTATCCGCGCATGGCCCCGTTGTGGTGGCAGAATTTGGCACCGGCCGTTAGCGGTGATATCGCGCCTCAGGAGGCGCTCGACAACCTGGCAGGTGACCTCGATAGCATCATGGCACGCTTGGCGCGAGCCAAGGTCTTCACGACCTATGCTCCCAACCTCAACGATGAGCAGGACCCGCAGTACTGGCTCGACCAGCCTGGGTCCCCCAAGGCGAAGCTCGACAACGAGATGCCACAGGGTACGACGGTGCCTTACGACGAGATGATGGAGGCCTGGATGGCCGCGGGGTCTCGCGAGTGACCAGGGGAGGAGTTGCCTGACGCGAAGTTCGCCTGCGCTGGCCTTGCCTGAGACACCCGGCACCCTGTCACTGCTTGTCAGCACCCAGGACCTTTCAACCAGGAGCGAGCCCGGTTCGGCGTCTGCCGAGTCGGGCTCATTGCCTTTCTTAAGACAACGGCGAGCAACAGGCGACAGGCTGGCTCGATACACAGCTTCCGACACATGGCCTCGTCGGGTTCATGGTGGAGGGCCGTGATGCCAATGGGGGATGGCCGGAAATGGTCGTCCCCCAAGGGGGGACAGCCTGCTAGAATGCCGCGCGAGCTTACGCTAGCCACCCATTCCAGGAGCCTTGTCATGCCAAATCCCGCGGCCTCGCGACCCGCCACCTCCCTGCCACGTACGTTGCTGACCGGCGTGCAGATGCTGTTTGTTGCCTTTGGCGCCCTGGTGCTGGTGCCCCTGCTCACCGGTCTGGATCCCAGCGTGGCGCTGTTCACCGCAGGTATCGGGACACTTCTGTTCCACGGTGTGACAAGAGTGACGGTTCCGGTCTTTCTGGCTTCGTCGTTCGCCTTTATTGCGCCGATCCAGGGCTCGATCGCCAACTTTGGGGTATCGGCGACCCTGGGCGGGCTGATGGCTGCCGGCTTCGTGTATGTGGTCATCTCTCAGGCGGTACGCCTCAAGGGAACCGCCTGGCTGCATCGGCTGCTGCCGCCGGTGGTGGTGGGGCCGGTGATCATGGTGATCGGTCTGGCCCTGGCGCCGGTGGCGGTGAGCATGGCGACCGGCGAGACCAGCGACCATATCGCCTATGGCCCGGCGCTGTTTCTCTCCATGGCCAGCCTGCTGGTGACGCTGGTGCTGGCGGTGTTTGGCCGCGGGATCGTGCGCCTGATACCGATCATGGGAGGCATCGTCACCGGCTACGGACTGGCACTGCTCATGGGGCTGGTGGACTTCACGCCGGTGCATGAATCGGCCTGGCTGGCGATTCCCGAATTTACCGCCCCGAGCTTCCACTGGGCGGCGATCCTGTTCATGATTCCGGTGGCGATCGCACCGGCGGTGGAGCATATCGGTGACATGGTCGCCATCGGGTCGGTGACCCGCAGGAACTACCTGGAGAAACCCGGCCTGCATCGTACCCTGCTGGGCGATGGCCTGGCCACCGTCGCGGCGGCGCTGTTTGGCGGCCCGCCCAACACCACCTATTCCGAGGTCACCGGAGCGGTGACCCTGACCCGGGCCTTCGACCCGCGCATCATGCTGGTGGCGGCCTGCACCGCCATCGCCCTGGCCTTCGTCGCCAAGCTGGGGGCGCTGCTCCAGACCATTCCGGGGCCCGTGATGGGGGGCATCATGACCCTGCTGTTCGGCTCCATCGCCGTGGTAGGGATGAACACCCTGGTGCGCGCGGGTCACTCGCTGACCGCGCCGCGCAACCTGGTGGTGATTTCGCTGATCCTGGTCTTCGGGATCGGCGGGATGCAGGTGGGAGGCGGTCAGTTCACCCTGCAGGGGGTGAGTCTGGCCGCCCTGGTCGGCATTGTCCTCAACTGGGTGCTGCCCCGCGCCGAGGAAGATGAATAATCAGTCCCGATAGTGACGGGTGAGATCAACATAGGCGCCAACGCGACGGCCGCGGCAGCCCTAGTCTCGATAGCGACGTGTGAGATCGCGATAGGCGTCAACGCGACGGTCACGGAGGTATGGCCAGATACGTCTCACCTCCTCGCCGCGCCCCATGTCCAGGGTGACCATCAGGCGTTCGGCCTGGCAGCCGGCATGAGCCAGCAGTTCCCCCTGGGGGCCGGCGATAAAGCTGCCGCCCCAGAAGTCGATGCCACGACCGACGCCGGAGTGGTCGGGCTCGTGGTCGATGCGGTTGGCCACCATGACCGGCACGCCATTGGCGACGGCATGGCTGCGCTGGATCAGTGTCCAGGCATCCTTCTGCCGCTGCTTCTCGTCATCGTCATCGGCAGGGTCCCAGCCGATGGCGGTGGGGTAGAGCAGCAGCTCGGCTCCAGCCAGGGCCATCAGTCGCGCCGCTTCCGGATACCACTGATCCCAGCACACCAGCACACCGAGCCGGCCGATCGAGGTATCGATGGGCACGAAGCCCTGTCCGTCCCCGTCGGCGTCACCCGGAGTGAAATAGAACTTCTCATAGAAGCCCGGGTCGTCGGGGATATGCATCTTGCGGTAGTGGCCGACGGCGCCGAGCTTGCGGTCATAGACCACGGCGGTATTGTGGTAGAGACCGGCGGCGCGGCGCTCGAACAGCGAGCCGACCAGCACGATGTCGAGTTCGGCGGCCAGTGCCGCCAGTCGGCTGCCGGTAGGGCCATCCAGGGGTTCGGCCAGATCGAACAGCTCGGTCGCCTCGTACTGGCAGAAGTAGTGGGTGGCATGCAGTTCCTGCAGCATCACCAGCTCGGCGCCGGCGGCGGCCAGCTCACGAATGCCGGCCTCGCTCTCGGCGAGGCTTCTGGCCTTGTCGGGCCAGCCGGGTTGCTGGACCAGGCCGACTTTGAGATGGCGGGACATGGTGATTTCTCCTCGGTACTTGTTTGTCGTGGCTTCTCCGGTGACAGGTTTCCGAGGGGGGCGCTGTGAATACTTCCCTGTACGCTACCGACGCCATCCCTGGCGTAGGACCCCCTCTTCAACCTGTCCCCGGCGCCTCTCGCTTCAGCTCTCTACGGTCGCCTGGATGTTTAGGCTCCCGCGGGGCAGCTGCATGGTCAGGCAGTGCAGGCTGCCGTGCTGGCGGATGACGCTGCGACAGTCGATGGGCACGATATCGCGGTCCGGAAACGCCTCGGCCAGGGCGGCGAGGGCCCGGGTGTCGGCGGCGTCGGCGTAGGTAGGCACCAGCACGGCGCCGTTGATGATCAGGAAGTTGGCATAGGTGGCCGGCAACCGATGGCCATCTTCGGGATCCCGGCAGGGGGCCGGCCAGGGCAGGGGCACCAGCCGGTAGGGCTGGCCGTCGGCGCGCCTGAGTGTCTTGAGTTCAGCCTCCATGGCCGCCAGTGCCGGGTAGTGTGGGTCCTGCTCGTCGTCGCAGCGTACATAGGCGATGGTGCCGGGGTCACAGAAGCGTGCCAGGGTGTCGATGTGGCTATCGGTGTCGTCGCCCTCCAGGTGGCCGTTGGATAGCCACAGGACTCGGGTGACACCGAAGTCCCGATGGAGCCATGTCTCCACGCCGCGCCGGTCGAGACCGGGGTTGCGGTTGGGGTTGAGCAGGCAGGCCTCGGTGGTCAGCAGGGTGCCTTCTCCATCGCTCTCGATGGCCCCTCCCTCCAGTACCAGGCCGCGTTCGCTGATGGGGCAGGCGAAGATGCCGGCCTCGGCAAGGCGGCGGGTCAGGGTATTGTCCCGGGTGGCGGGAAACTTGCCCCCCCAGCCGGTGAACTCATAGTCGTGCAGCATCAGCTGGCCTTCGCGCTCCACCGCCAGAGGGCCATGGTCGCGGGCCCAGGTGTCATCCGCCTCGGCGACCACCAGCCTCAAGTGATCGTCGGGAACACCGAGAAGGGAGAAGCGTCGCGTGAGGTGGCTGCGGGTCTGGGGGGAGGGTACGCTGATCAGCACCCGCTGATAGCGCGCGATGGCGACCACCATCGCTTCCAGCGTCGCCTCGATACGCTCCAGCATCGAGGCCCAGTCGCTCTCCGGCCCAGGCCAGGTCAGTTGGATGGCATCCTGAGGGTGCCATTCGGGGAGCAGGCGTGTCGCCATCGGTAGTGTCCTGGTCATTGGTTGTCAGGACGCGAATGTAGGTGGCCCGGTCCCGCTATGCAAGAGCAGCAGAGCCGGCGTTGATACCCTTGTCGTCGAGGGTGGTATCCTTCACTCACCAACAACCGCTCTCGGGTGGCTAAGGAGTGGCATGCACGCCCATTACTCGTTTTCAGTGATAGTCCTGTCTGGCCTGATTCTCGCCGGCTGTTCAACGCTTCCCGATGGTGACAGGGTGGCGAGCTCCACCGGTGATTGGCTGACCCGTTCGGGCGAGGCTATCAGTGCCCAGAGTCGGCGCCTGGCAGAGTGGTTCGGGCGCGATGAAGCCTCGGACGACGAGGCGATACGCTCCGAACTCCTCGAGGAGCGCCAGGCGTTGCTAGATGAGCCCTATATCGATCCGTTGACCCGTTACCTGGAGACCCATGCCGAGGACCCTCGTTATGCCGAGGTGCTGACCGAACTCTCCCGGGAGCGAGATCGACGTTGTGCCGCGATCGCCGACAAGTATGCCGAGCGTCCCGCCAGCCGTGAGAACCTGGCACTCTATCGGCGTGGGTACCTGTACTCCTGTCCTGCCGAGGTCAACGCCTTCTATGCGCGTGTGCGACAGGAGGAGGCGCGCCGTCCTGTTGCCCGCCCCCGGCCCGAGAGAGCGTCGGATCCCGAAACGGACGATGTCCCCCTGGCAGAGCACGACGAACAGGTTGAAGAGGCGCTGGGCCGACGCAAGAGCAATGACTGCTACCTGCTGTTCACCATACGCAACCTGGGTGAGGCAAAAGAGGTCTGTCGCACGCCTGCCGAGGAGGGAGATGCCCGTGCCCAGCGTCATATGGGCAGCATGGCCGAACTGGAAGACCAGCTGGAGGAAGCGATGCGCTGGTATCGGCGTGCCGCCGATAATGGCGATACTCAGGCCCGCGAGCGACTCGAGGCGGTCGCGGCCTCGAGGCGTGATGCCGGTGACGAGGATGCCCGATGAGGCGTCGGCGCGTCCTCCTTGGGCGCCGGCCCACGATCATGCTGCTGCTGGCGTTGCTGGTACTGCTCTTCTTTGGCGGCATGTGGCTGCTCTCTTCGCTCAACTTGCGCTACGCCGAGGGGGCCCTCACCGAGCTGCGTGAGCGGCAGATCGTGGAAACCTTCAATGCCAACCTCGACCGCATCGATGCTCATCATCGACGAATGGAGCAGAATGGCTGGGGGTTGTCCCGGGCCGCCCTGCTACTGACCGAGATGGAGGCAGGCGAGGCCGAAGTCTCAGGTATCCTTAGGCAGACCCTGGAGGAGTTCACCGACGCCAGTGGGGCTACTCTTTGGCTTCCTCGGCTGTCACGGCCGATTGCCATGTTTGCTCATCGTGATGGTGAACAGGTGGTCGTCGAGCCCCTGGAGCGAGGCTGGTTGCAGGCGGACGCGCTACAGCCCCGTCTCGATATCTGGCGTGAGGGCAGCCGCCACCCCCACTGGACCGGGGCCTACTTCAAGCCGCATATCAACGACGCGGTGGTCAGTGTCAGCGTGCCGGTACGGGATGGTGCCGGGCGAGTGGTGGGCATGGCGGGCAGCGACTGGATCGCCGACGATATCATCAGCATGGTCAGCGGTGTAAAGGTCACGCCGAATACCTTCGCCTTCCTGGTGGATAAGGACAATCGAAACCTCTCCAGCCTGGCGGTCGCCGAGGATCTGCAGCGTGCACAGCGACTGATCGAAGAGGTGTCGGCCCTTGAGTTAAATCGAGAGGTTGATGCCCTGTCGGCGGAAGAGGGCATGAAGCGTCTCGATCTCACCCTGGCGGGGCAGCGCTGGTCGCTCTATCACGACGCGACCCGTGCCGGGATGGTGTTCGGCATTGCGGTGCCTCAGGCGGAAATCGATGCCGTTCTGGCGCCCATGCGCGGGGTCAACCTTCGTCTGCTGGCCGGCATCGGGCTGGCCCTGCTGCTGCTGGCGGGGGTGATCCTCTTCCTGGTGGCGGGACTGCTTCGCCAGTTGCGCACTCTCTATACCGATCCGCTGACCGGGCTACCCAACCGAGCACGCCTGTTGACCGATCTCAAGGGGGCGCGCAAGGGCTCACTGATGTTGGTCAATGTCGACGGCTTCAAGCAGATCAATGATCTGTTTGGCCATCAGTGTGGCGATCGCGTGATCCAGCGCCTGGCGGCGAGTCTTCAGGAGCTGCTGGAGGCGCACAGCTGTCATCACGGCCAGCTGTATCGCATGCCGGGAGATGAGCATGCGGTCTGGTTGCCCGGCACCATGACGGACAGCTCCCTGCGTAGCACCGTTGAGGCTTTGCACCAGGCGCTGAGCGGGCTGCGGGTCGATTGGCGAGGACAGGAGCTCCCGGTGCAGTTATCCCTCGGGGTGGCCTCGACCTGGCGGCTCGAGGCGGGCCAGGACACCCTGTTGTCCTCGGCCAGCATCGCCCTCAAGCAAGCGCGTGTCGAATCACGCCCCTATGTGTTCTATGACCCGGCCGTGCAGGTGCGGCGCAACTATGAGCGCAATCTGGCCTGGGCCAATCGGCTGGGAGAGGCCCTGGATCAGGGCCGGGTCGTATCCTATTTTCAGCCGATCATGGATACGGTGAGCGGGCGTGTCGAAAAGTTCGAATGTCTGGTGCGCATGCTGGAACGGGATGGTGAGGTGGTCGGCCCCGGTGCCTTCCTGGAGGTGGCCCGACGCAGCCGACTCTATCATCGCCTGACGCTGACCATGGTAGATCGCTGCCTGGTCGCGCTGGACGAGACGCCCCACGAGTTCTCCTTGAACCTCTCAAGCGAGGACATCGTTGATCCGGAAATCAGCGAGGCACTGTTGGCGCGGGTGGCCGAGAGTGGCGCCGGCGAACGACTCATCTTCGAGATCCTCGAGTCTGAGGGGATCGACAACTATGCCGCCGTGAGCGCCTTTATCGTTCGCGCCAAGGCGCTGGGGGTACGGATCGCCATCGATGACTTCGGCAGTGGGTATTCGAACTTCGAGCATCTGCTGCGTCTCGACGTGGACCTGCTCAAGATCGACGGTAGCCTGGTGCGTCAGCTCGACACCGACAGCGATGCCGAGACTCTGATCCGGGGTATCGTAAGCTTTGCCCGTGAGATGGGCATCGTTACGGTAGCGGAATTCGTTCACAACGCCGCGGTACTGGAAAGGGTGCAGGCATTGGGCGTGGACTTCGCCCAGGGGGCCTGCATCGGCATGCCCGGGGCTAACCCGGAGTTCGCGACCCCCATCGGCGGGGTCCGTGCAAATCCTGTGAATTAGCCCCTGTCGGCGATGCAGGGGCAACGCAAAAGCCTTACCATGAGCGCCCGCCGCCTTATAGCAGGCTCACCCGCCTTGCCATGAGGCCCTCGCCGACAAGGAATGCCATCATGCTGGATAGACTGCCCTTCCTGATCGGGTTGCGCTATGTGCGCGCCAAGCGCCGCAACCACTTTATCTCCTTTATCTCGCTGACCTCCATGCTGGGGCTGATGCTCGGCGTGGCCGTGTTGATCCTGGTGCTATCGGTAATGAACGGCTTTGATCATGAGTTGCGCACGCGCATCCTGGGCATGGTGCCCCATACCAAGATCGAGTCGCGCACCGGCATGGTGGAGTGGGAAGCGCTGGCCGAGCGGCTGATGGAGCGCGAACGGGTCATCGGTGCCGCTCCCTACGTGGAGCAGCAGGGGATGTTCTCGGTGGGGGGGCGCAACGAAGGTGCCATGGTCAACGGCATCCACCCGGAGTGGGAAGACAGGGTATCGATCATCGGCGAGAACATGCAGCAGGGCAGCCTTGCCGATCTCGAGCCCGGCGAATGGAATATCGTGCTCGGCTCCATCCTGGCGCGGCGCCTGGGGGTCGGGGTCGGCGATCGCGTTACCCTGCTGGTGCCCGAGGCCTCGATCACTCCGGCCGGCGTCTTCCCGAGACTCAAGCGCTTCACCGTCAGCGGTGTCTTCAGCGTCGGGGCCGATCTCGACGCCGCCCTGGCCTATGCCCATATCGAGGATATGCAGACCCTGGCGCGACTGGGGGATGCCGTGGGCGGGCTGCGCCTGGAGCTCGATGACCTGTTCGCCGCCAGCGCCGAGACGCGGGCGATCGTCAACGAGCTGGGGGCTGGCTACCGCGGCTACGACTGGACCTTCTCCCACGGCAATCTCTTCCAGGCGATCCAGATGGAGAAGCGCATGATCGCGCTGCTGCTGACGGTGATCATCGCCGTGGCGGCCTTCAATATCGTCTCGACGCTGGTCATGGTAGTCACCGACAAGCACGCCGATATCGCCATCCTGCGCACCATCGGGGCCACGCCTCGGTCGATCATGGGCATCTTCGTGGTCCAGGGCCTGGCCATCGGCATCATCGGCATTCTGGTGGGGGTGGGGCTTGGCGTGCTGCTGGCGCTGACCATCTCCGACATCATCGACTGGGTCGAGACGGTGTTCGGGATCCAGTTCCTCGACGCCGGTGTCTACTTTATCAGCAACCTCCCTTCGCGACTCCACTGGGATGATGTGGGCAATATCGTCGCCTCGGCCCTGGTGCTGACCTTCTTCTCCACCCTCTATCCGGCATGGCGGGCTGCCCGCGTGCAGCCGGCGGAGGTGTTGCGCTATGAGTAACGCTTCGAGCCTCAATCAGGAGATTTCCATGCAACGTACCTTCGGGCAGACGATGCTGGAGTGTCACGACCTGACGCGTATCTACCGCGAGGGTCCCCAGGACATTACCGTGCTCGATGGTCTTTCCCTTACCGTCAATGCCGGTGAGCGGGTCGCCGTCGTCGGCAGTTCGGGGTCAGGCAAGACCACCCTGCTCAACCTGTTGGGGGGGCTGGACCGGCCGAGCCGCGGCGAGGTACGCATCGCCGGAGAGTCACTGTCGAGCCTTGGCGAGGCGGCACTCGGGCGGTTTCGCAATCAGCATATCGGCTTTGTCTATCAGTTCCACCATCTGCTGGCCGAGTTCACCGCCGTCGAGAATGCGGCCTTGCCCCTGATCGTGCGTGGTCAGCGCAAGAAGGTTGCCGAGACCGCTGCCATGCAACTGTTGGAGAAGGTCGGCATGGCATCACGCGCCGACCACAAGCCCGGTGAGCTCTCGGGCGGCGAGCGACAGCGGGTGGCGATCGCCCGGGCGCTTGTCACCGACCCCAGTCTGGTGCTGATGGATGAACCCACCGGCAATCTGGATCAGCACACCGCGGCCGGGATCCTGGCATTGATGGATGAGTTGGCCCGCACCACCGCCTGCGCCTTTGTCATCGTCACCCACGACCCGGCCCTGGCGGCCCATCAGGACCGGGTCCTGCGTCTCGATGATGGACGCCTGAGCGAGCAGCCACGCGGGTAGGCAACCCTGTGGGTCAAGTTTGGCCCGGATTGCGGCGGCCGCCTCTTGAGGCGGCCGCTCGTGTTGGGGTGCAGAAGGCGGTGACCCCGGGGACTGAGGGGTTTACACCGCTAGAGGGTGTCGTCACAGCCGGCCCGGCGCCGGCGCCGATGGCGAGCCTTCCAGCTTCGCGAGACCTGCCAGCGCCACAGCAGCCGCACCGCCAGGTTGCCGGCGAGGGCCAGCACCACCGCCATGACCACCGAGCCGACCGCCAGGGCGGGCAGGATATCGCCGAGACGTTCGGCGACCCAGTGGGGTGAGAGGCGCTCGGGGGCCTCCCGGCCGGGGGCGTTCATCAGCCAGGCCCCGAGGCGGTAGTTGGCATAGAAGATCAGCGGCATGGTCAGCGGGTTGGTGACCCATACCAGCCCTACCGAGAGGGGCAGATTGCAACGTGCCAGCTTGGCACCACCGGCGGCGATGGCCATCTGCAGGGGGATCGGCAGCATGGCGCTGAACAGGCCCACCGAGAAGGCATTGGCCACGCTGCGACGGCTCAGCACCCAGAGTGCGGGGTCGCCGATCAGGGCACTCATGAAGCGTAGCGAGCGCTGACGCCTCAGGGCGTCCGGGTGTGGCATATAGCGCTGTAGCAGGCGGCGCGGCATGGGCACTGGTTCGTGGCATCGTGACCTGGCCTATTATCCATACAAGACTGCGGGGCCGCACCTGTGGTCTTCCTCGTCATGGGGCCTCGGCCCCGATTGCCGGAGCCGGGCAATGCCAAGAGGATGGGCCCTTCCCCTGGCCCTTGCCGCGCTGTCGGGTATCGGGCTGGGGGCCAATCCGCCGCCGGGTCTCGCCGAAGGGTTGGGGCTGGCGCTGCTGGTGGCGCTGGCCCTGCGCTGGCGAGGTGCGGTGGCGGGTGTGTTGGTGGTCGCCTGGATGGCGAGCGCCGTGCTGATCTTGCAGGGCGGGCAGCTTCCCTCCGGGCTCGGCGGGGTCGACCTGATGCTGGAGGGTCGACTCGAGTCGGTGGTCGAGCGGGGCAGGGTGACACGACTCGGCGTCAGCGTGGAGCGTTGCCAACCCCTTCACTCACACCGGCTGCCCTGTCGGCGCCTGAATCGGGTTCGTCTCAACGCCTATGCCCCGCCTCCCATGATGGCCGGTGAACGCTGGCGGTTCACCGTCAGGCTGAGGCCGCCCGGCGGGCTCGCCAATCCCGGCGCCTTCGACTATCGCGCCTGGTTATGGCGCGAAGGCATCCAGGCCACCGGCTATGTTCGTCAATCCCCGGCGCCGCAGCGACTCGCGGCAGCCACTGCAGATCCGCGGCAGATGGCGCTGACGCTGCTCGATCACCAGGAGCTTCCTTCTCGGGCGGGTCGCTGGCTGGCCGCCCTGACCCTGGGAGCCAGCGAGCGACTCTCCGATGGCGATTGGGCGCTGCTTAATGCCAGTGGCACCACCCACTTGATGGTGATCTCCGGGCTTCATGTGAGCCTGGTGGCGGGTGTCGTGCTGCTGCTGGGGCGAGGCGTGGCACGCCTGCTGACACCGGGGCGCTGGCGTCTGGCGGTATGGCCCTGGTGGCTGGCGGCGCTGGGGGCAAGCGGCTACGCGCTGCTGGCCGGGCTCGAGCCGCCGGCGCTGCGAGCCCTGGTCATGGCTTTGGTGGGCCTCTGGGTGGCGAGCGGGCGTCATGCACCGGGGCCCTGGCAGGGGTGGTGGCTGGCACTCGCCGTGGTGCTGCTGCTCGACCCACTCGGTGCCTGGCGACCGGGACTGTGGCTCTCCTTCGCTGCGGTGGCCATGCTGATTCTTCTCTGGCAGGGCAGGCCGCGCCCGCGGGGAGTACGTGGCTGGTTGTGGGGGCTGGTGCGCACTCAGCTGATGCTGGCACCGGCAATGGCGGGTGCTGTGTTGCTGGCCTTCGACCGCCTGGCGCCGGCCGCGCCGCTGGTCAACCTCATCGCGGTGCCGCTGATAAGCAGCCTGTTGGTTCCTCTGGGGCTTCTGGGCTGGCTGTTGGCGCCCCTGCCGGGCGTGATGGCTGCCTGCTGGTGGCTGTTTGCCCGGCTGACGGATGGCCTGGCCCGGCTGCTGGAGGCGATGGTCGCATGGCTGCCGCTCTGGTATCCCGAACCGGGGCAGACATTGCCGGTGGCGCTGTCGCTGCTGGTGTTGGCCATGCTGTGGGGAGTGCCCGGCCTCGACAGGCGCCTGCGCATTGTCGCCACCCTGCTGCTGGGGCTGGTTCCGCTGCTCTGGCAAGCCCCACGCCTGCCGCCAGGGGAGGTGGAGGTCAGGGTCCATGACGTGGGTCAGGGGCTGCTGGTGGAGCTGCGAACTCGGGACTATCGACTGCTCTATGATACCGGGCCACGTTTCGCGTCGGGGTTCACACCGCTGGAGACCCTGTGGCCTGGAGCGCAAGCCTTCGACATGGTGATCCTCAGCCATGACGACAACGACCATGTCGGCGGGGTGGCGACTCTCCACGCCCTGCACGACGTCGAGCGCTACCTGGGACCGCCCGCCGCGCTGCCGGGGGAGTGGGTCGAGCCCTGTCAGGCCGGACGTCAGTGGCGGCGTGATGACGTCGATTTCCGTCTGCTGTGGCCACCGGCCTCAGCCCGGGGGCTTGCGGACAATGAGCGCTCCTGCGTGCTGGAGGTCACGGCGGGTGATCATCGCCTGCTGCTCAGCGGCGACCTGGGCAGGGAGTACGAGCTTCGGTTGCTTAACCAGGTAAGCGGCCCCGTAAGCGTGCTGTTGGCCGGCCATCATGGCAGCGCAACCAGTTCCGGAACGGCGCTGGTCAACGCGCTCGTGCCTCTCCATCTGGTGTACAGCGTGGGGCGGCACAACCCCTTCGGCCATCCCGCTCCCGAGGTGGTCAGGCGCTTTCGGCGTGCCGGGGCCTGCCAGTGGAGTACCGGCCTTGACGGCGCCCTCACGTTTCGTCTCGGAGGGAGAGAGCTGGTGGGGCCGAGTGCGGCACGCGCCGGCATCCGGCCCGGTGTCGATTGCGGGCAGCTTGCGTTAGAATCGCCGTAAACGCGGTGGGATGACCGCGGCTACCGGAGAGGATGTGCGCATGGACATGATGGAGGCCCTGATCGCCGGGGGCTGGCTGATGCTGCCGCTGCTGGGCTGCTCGTTGCTGGCTACGGTCATCATCATCGAGCGTCTGTGGACCCTGCGCTCCGGGCGCATTGCCCCGCATGGGTTGGGCCAGGAGGTGTGCAGCCTGATTACCCGTGGCCAGGTCAACCTCTACTGGTTGGAGAGTCACTCACCCCTGGGTGGCGTGCTTGCCGCCGGCCTGCGCAACGCCGGACTCGGCCATGAACAGGTCAGGTCGCGACTGACCGAAGCCGCCACCGCGGTGATTCACGATATGGAGCGTTTCCTCAACCCGCTGGGTACCATCGCGGCCATCGCTCCGTTGATCGGCCTGCTCGGTACCGTGGTCGGCATGATCGAGGTCTTTGCGGTGATCGTTGCGGGTGATGGGGCGAGTCGTACCGCCGATCTGGCCGGTGGCATCTCCCAGGCGCTGGTGACCACCGCCGCGGGCCTTACCGTGGCGATCCCCGCGCTGATGTTTCACCGCTATTTCCAGCGCCGGGTCGAGGACATCACCGTTCGCATGGAGGAGCAGGCAGGCCAGGTGGTGGAGTTCCTGGCCCACCATGGCGGCGCCATCAGCCTGGCCGAAGGCCAGACCCCGGCCCGTGATGCCGAGCGCGTGGAGGCCGATGGTCGCCTGGCGCCAGAGGTGAGGCACTCGTGAGGTTTCCGCGACGACGGCGTGACCCGGTGGAGGTGAACCTCACCCCACTGATCGATGTGGTGTTTCTGCTGCTCATCTTCTTCATGGTATCGACGACCTTCGAGACGCGCCAGGCGCTCGAGCTCACCCTGCCGGAGTCGCTCTCCGGCAGTGCCGCCGAGCCTTCGCCGTTGACGCTGGTGGTCACCGCCGAGGGGAACTATCGGCTGGGCGCGCGCGTCCTGGACGCCGACTCCCTGGGATCGGCCCTGGCCGACGAGGCGGATCAGGGACGCGAGCATGGCCTGGTAATAGAGGCGGATGCCCAGGCCCGCCATGCCGACGTGGTGCGAGCCCTCGACCAGGCTGGCCTGAACGGCATTCAGCGTGTACGTATCGCCACCACGGAGCGTGCAGCGCACAACACCTCACCCAGACCAGCGGAGACACCGTGACTCCCACCGGGACTACTCAACACGCCTCCCAGCAGTCGAGCCTGACGCTCTATCGCCGTCTGCTGCGCTATGTGCGCCCCTACTGGCGCTCCTTTGCCCTGGCCATCTTCGGCTATGCCATCTATGCCGCCTCCAGTACTGCCCTGGCGGAGATGATGAAGCGTCTGATCGACGGGATTCAGGAACCAGATGCCGCCTTTCGGCTGTTCCTGCCGCTCTTCGTGGTGGGGATGTTTGCCGCACGAGGGCTGGGGACCTTCCTCGGTACCTACTTCATGAGCAATGTGGCACGCAACGTCGTGCATGTATTGCGCTGCGATGTCTTCAATCACATGTTGCACCTGCCGGGTCGTTTCTTCGATAGCCACTCCAGCGGACATCTCATCTCGCGGGTGACCTACCACGTCGAGCAGGTCACCGGCGCGGCCACCAAGGCGGTGACCATACTGCTTCGCGAGGGGCTCTTCGTGATCGGCCTGGTCATCTATCTGCTGTGGACCAACTGGATGCTGACCCTGCTGTTTCTGGCGGTGACGCCATTGATCGGTGGGGTGGTGAGCTATACCAGCAAGCGCTTCCGACGCCTCTCGGGGCGTATCCAGGCCTCCATGGGCGAGGTGACCCATGTGGCGTCAGAGGCGCTCTCGGGTTACCGGGTGGTGCGTACCCATGGCGCCGAGGCCTATGAGAAGGCCCGCTTCGCCAAGGTGAGTGACTACAATCGTCAGCAGAGCCTCAAGGAGGCACTGACCAAGGCGGTCAGCACCCCGGTGATCCAGCTGCTGGTGGCCCTGGCCCTGGCGGTGCTGGTGTGGCTGGCCATGTCACCGGCGCTGATGGCCAACATGACCGCCGGCGAGTTCGTGGCCTTTATTACTGCCGCCTCGCTGATGGCCAAGCCGGTGAGACAGCTCACCGAGATCAACAGCGAGATCCAGAAGGGGCTGGCCGCCTCGTCGGAGCTGTTCGGCCTGCTCGAGGAGCCGGCCGAGCCCGACGAGGGGACCCATGAGCCCGCAAGGCTTGCCGGCCGAGTCACGCTGGAAGGGGTGACCTTTCGCTACGCCGAGGGGCAGCCGGAGGTGTTGAAGGGCATCGATCTCGAGGTGGCCGAAGGCGAGATGGTGGCGATCGTTGGGCGCTCGGGCAGCGGCAAGTCGACCCTGGTGGGGTTGCTGCCGCGGTTCTATCGCCCGAGTGCCGGCCGGGTCCTGATCGATGATGTTCCCCTGGATGCGTACCGCCTGGCGCCGTTGCGCCGCCAGATCGCGCTGGTCTCTCAGCAGGTGACACTGTTCAACTCAAGCATCGCCGCGAATATCGCCTATGGGGTGGAAAACCCCGATCCGGCGGCCATCGAGGCGGCGGCACGCTCTGCCCATGCCCATGAATTTATCGAGCGCCTGCCCCAGGGATATGCAACGGTCGTCGGCGACAACGGCGTGATGCTCTCCGGCGGGCAGCGCCAACGGCTGGCCATCGCCCGGGCGATCTTCAAGGATGCGCCGCTGCTGATCCTCGATGAGGCCACCTCGGCGCTGGATACCGAGTCCGAGCGTCATATCCAGGCGGCACTGGAAGAGGTCTGCAAGGGGCGCACGACGCTGGTGATCGCCCATCGTCTCTCCACCATCGAGCGCGCCGACCGTATCCTGGTCATGGAGCAGGGCGAGATCATTGAGCAGGGCAGTCATGCCGAACTGCTGGCGCGTGACGGAGCCTATGCGGCCCTGCATCGCCTGCAGTTTCAGGACGCCGATCCGGCATGAGCCAGCTTGGCGAGCGCTGGCTCAGGGCCGCCTACCGTGGAGACGCCTGGCTGGCGGCATTGAGGCCACTGGAGGTGCTGTATCGCTGGGGGGTGCGTCGGCGTGCCGCCGCCTATGCCTGCGGTCGCAAGCCGGTCTGGCGGGCACCGGTGCCGGTGGTCGTGGTGGGCAACCTGACCCTGGGTGGTACCGGCAAGTCGCCGCTGGTGGCCTGGCTGGTGGAGCACCTGAACGGCCAGGGCTGGCGGCCGGGTATCCTGTCGCGGGGCTATGGCGGGCAAGGGGCGGTGTATCCGCAGCTGGTCGAAGCAACGACGCCCGCCGCCGTCTGCGGAGATGAGCCGCGCATGCTGGCCGACCAGACCGGGGTGCCGGTGGTCGTTGACCCCGAGCGTCCCCGCGGTGCCCGACGCCTGCTCGAGGCCGGCTGCGATATTCTGGTCAGCGATGATGGCCTGCAGCACCTGGCCCTGGGACGTGATCTGGAGCTGGTGGTGGTGGATGGGGTGCGCGGCTTCGGCAACGGTCGCTGCCTGCCGGCGGGGCCGCTGCGCGAGCCGCTGTCGCGACTGGAGAGCATCGATGCGATGCTGGTCAATGGTGAGCCTCGGGTAGCGTTGCCCCGGGATGGCCGGCGCATGACGCTGGTGCCATCCGGCTGGCGCCGACTCGCCGATGGCAGTCGCTACCCCATCGACGAGACGCCCTTTACGGGGCCGGTCCATGCGGTGGCCGGCATCGGTCGGCCGGCGCGCTTCTTCGACACCCTGAGGGGGCTTGGCGTCGCGGTGATCCCGCACCCATTCGGCGATCATCATCGTTTCCGCGCCGATGAACTCCATTTCGAGGATGGCCGCCCGCTGGTGATGACCGCCAAGGATGCCGTCAAGTGCCGCGACCTGGCGCCCGATGAGAGCTGGGTGCTGGAAGTCGAGGCCCTGCCCGAGTCAGGCTTCGTGGACTGGTTCGACGACTGGCTGGCCGGTGCGGGAGCCATGCCGCTCCGGCAGCCGGGGAGTCATGAATTCGCGAGACGAGTCGATGTCGGCTCGCCACAACAGTGAAGGGGAAGATGATGGACAAGGAGCTGCTGGCTTTGCTGGTCTGCCCGATGTGCAAGGGCAAGCTCAAGTTTCGTCGCGAAGAGGACGAGCTGCACTGCCTCTATGATGGCCTGGCCTATCCGGTCCGCGACGGCATTCCGGTCATGCTGCCCGAGGAGGCGCGACAGCTCTCCGTCGACGAAAAGCTGCATGACTCTCCCGGACGCACGGGAGAGCGCTGATGGCCGAGGCCAGGAGCAAGGCTGACCGAGAGTTCATTGCGGTCATCCCGGCACGCTATGCCTCATCACGATTGCCCGGCAAGCCGCTGGCCGAGATCGCGGGGGAACCGATGGTCGTGCATGTCTGGCGGCGTGCCTGTCAGAGTGGTGCCAGCCGGGTCGTGGTGGCGACCGACGATCCGCGCATCGCCCAGGCCATGGCGCCGCTGGGTGCGGAGGTGGTGATGACGCGGGCGGACCACCCCTCCGGTACCGACCGGCTTGCCGAGGTGGCCGAGCAGCTGCGGCTCGATGGGGATGCCGTGCTGGTCAATGTTCAGGGCGATGAGCCGCTGATCCCGCCGGCATTGATCGACCAGGTCGCCGAACGGCTGTTCGACGATCCGGGTGCCTCGATCGCCACGCTGGCCGAGCCGATCACCGAGGCGACGGTCCTGTTCAATCCCAATGTGGTGAAGGTGGTGCATGGCCAGGATGGTCGCGCGCTCTACTTCTCGCGCTCCCCTATCCCCTGGGATAGAGAGTCCTGGGGCAGGGAGTTTTGGGATAGCGAATCCGGGGATCGCGAGGCCATCGCGGGGAGTCCCGAGGCGCTAGAGGGTGGCGCCTGGTTGCGCCATATTGGCCTCTATGCCTACCGGGCCGCCTTCCTCGCCGAGTATGGTGACTGGCTACCGTCGCCTCTGGAGCGTCTCGAGCAGCTGGAGCAGCTGCGAGCACTACATCATGGGCATGCCATCCAGGTGGCGCTGGCCCGTGAATCCCACCCTGCCGGTGTCGATACCGCAGAGGATCTGGCCCGGGTACGGGCACTGCTGGAGCAGGAAAAGCCCCAAGGAGGAGTCTGATGCGCGTCTTGTTCGTTTGTCTGGGCAATATCTGTCGTTCGCCTACCGCCGAAGGGGTGTTTCGGCGCCAGCTCGAGGCTCGGGGCCTGGGCCAGCGTGTCGACGTCGACTCCTGTGGCATCGCCTCCTGGCACGAGGGCAAGGCGCCGGATCTCCGTTCTCAGGAAGCGGCGGCAAGACGCGGCATCGACCTCTCCTCACTGCGTGCCCGGCAGCTGAGAGGCGACGATTTCCACGCCTTCGATTATCTGCTGGCCATGGATCATGACAACCTGCGAGCCATGCGTGAGCAGGCGCCCGAGGGGCTCGATGCTCATATGGGGCTCTTCCTCGAGTTTGCGGGTCATCCGGATGTTGCCGTCCCGGACCCCTACTATGGCGGCGAGGATGGCTTCGAGGAGGTGCTTGATCTGGTCGAGCGCGCCGCCGATGGCTTGCTCGAAGACATCATTGCGCGCCTGGAGTCACGCCCTTGATGTCGAGCATCAGGAGACAATGGGACCTGAGTCATGCCAATACGCTGGGTCTGCCCTGTATCGCCGAACGCTTCGCGGCACCCGACAGCGTCGAGGCGCTCAGAGAGGCGCTGGCCAGGGCGCGTGAGCTGGGTTGGCCGGTGACGTTGCTGGGTGGGGGAAGCAATCTGATCCTGCCTGAGCATCTGCCGGGCCTGGTGGTGCAGCCTGCCATGGCCGACTGGTGGCAGGAGGAGGGTAGTAATGGGCGCGTGCGAATCCATGCCGAGGCCGGGGTCAACTGGCATCGGCTGGTGATGGCGCTGGCCGCTCGTGGCCTCTGGGGCATCGAGAACCTGGCGTTGATTCCCGGTCACTGTGGTGCCGCGCCGATCCAGAACATCGGCGCCTACGGGGTCGAGCTGGCCGATGTGCTCGAGGCCGTGGAAGTGCTTCATCTGGCGGATGGCAGCCTGACCTGGCTTTCCCCCGAGGCGTGCGAGTTTGGCTACCGCGAGAGCATCTTCAAGGGGGCGCTGGCAGGGCGAGTGGTGATCACGCGCCTGGTGCTGGGCCTGTCGCGTCAGGCAGGGCCTCGCCTGGGCTATGGTGACCTGTCGAGCCGTGTCGGGGTATCGCCCTCGCCCCAGGAGGTGGCCGAGGCGGTGTGTGCCATTCGCCGTGAAAAACTGCCCGACCCCGCAGAGCTTTGCAATGCCGGCAGCTTCTTCAAGAATCCACAGGTAGCGGCCGAGAAAGCCGAGCGCCTGCTGGGCGAATACCCCGAGATGCCACACTTTCCTCAGTCGGATGGCCGGGTCAAGCTGGCCGCCGGCTGGTTGATCGACCGCTGTGGTCTCAAGGGGTGGCGCGATGGCCATTTCGGCGTTCACCAGCGCCAGGCGCTGGTACTCGTCCACTTCGGTGGTGGCAGCGCTCGAGAGCTGCTCGACTTCGCGGCCCGGGTGGCGGGTAGCGTTCGCGAGCGGTTCGGTGTCGAGCTCCAGCGTGAGCCGCGACTGGCTGGCTGAGCCTCAGTTTCAAGCCGAATAAACGACAGCGCCCGCAGCCAAGGCTGCGGGCGCTGTTCGTCAGGCCTGAGAGTAGGCGTTAACCCTGCTTGCCCTCCTGTGCCTTGGCCTCCTGCTCGCGACGCCGGATCTCGCGCGGGTCATTGTGGGCACGGCGACGACGGCGGCTGGCACAATCTGCTGCTGCGCTCTCCTTGGCCTCGGCCTTGACGGGCTCCTTCTCAGCCGACTCATCGCTGGCCTTGGCGGCCGGCCGCTTGGCTACTACCGGCTCGGCTTCTGCCGGCTTGGTGTCGGCCTTGGCGTTCGGCTTCTCGGCGGACTGGCTCCTGGCCGGCTGGCTGTCGCCCGTTGCCTCGGCGGCCGGTTGCTTGGCGGCTACCGGCTCGGCCTCTGCCGGCTTGGTATCGGCCTTGGCGTTCGGCTTCTCGGCAGGCTGGCTCCTGGCCGACTGGCTGTCGCCCGCTGCCTCGGCGGCCGGTTGCTTGGCCGCTACTGGCTCGGCTTCTGCCGGCTTGGTATCGGCCTTGGCGTTCGGCTTCTCGGCGGACTGGCTCTTGGCCGACTGGCTCCTGGCGGGTTGGCGGTCGCCCGCTGCCTCGGTGGCCGGCTGCTTGGCTTCTGCCGGCTTGGTGCCGGCCTTGGCGTTCGGCGTCTCGGCAGGCTGACTCCTGGCCGACTGGCTGTCGCCCACTGCCTCGGCGGCCGGCTGCTTGGCCGCTACCGGCTCGGCCTCTGCCGGCTTGGTGTCGACCTTGGCATTCGGCTTCTCGGCAGGCTGGCTCTTGGCCGACTGGCTGTCGCCCGCTGCCTCGGCGGCCGGCTGCTTGGCGGCTACCGGTTCGGCCTCTGCCGGCTTGGTGTCGGCCTTGGCATTCGGCGTCTCGGCAGGCTGACTCTTGGCCGACTGGCTGTCGCCCGCTGCCTCGGCGGCCGGCTGCTTGGCGGCTACCGGCTCGGCCTCTGCCGGCTTGGTGTCGGCCTTGTCGCTAGCCTTGCCCTGGGCGGTCGGCTGGGCCTCGGCTTCGGTAGTGGTCGGGTTGGCTTCCTCGGCCTTGGCGGCCTCGGCCTGCAGGCGCTGCTGCTCTTCTAGCGCCTTGGGGCTGATGGCGTGCTGACGGCTACGCTTGCGCGGATTGTTGCGGGTGCGCTTGGGCTTGCCATCATCCACCGGTGCCTGCGCGCCAGTCTTGGCCGGCTGCTGCTTTTCGGCTGACTTCTGAGGCTCGCCTTGCTTCTGAGACTCGCCTTGTTTCTGAGCCTCGCCTTGCTTACGGGGCTCGGCCGGCTTCTGGGTCGCACGCGGGTCGCGCTTATCACCGCTGCTCTGGCGGCGGTTGTCATCGCGCCCCTTGCCGCCATCCTGCTGGCGACCCTTGGTGGTCTCCTGCTGACGGCGATCCTCCTGACGACTGCTCTCCTGACGGTTACGTCCGCGGTTCCCGCGATTGTTGCGGTTGTCGGCGTTGTCGCTGTCGCTCGCCTTGCGGTCGTTCCGGTCGCTCTCCTGACGTGATGCATCACGCCGCTCGTCGTTGCGCTGGCGACGCTGCCGACTATTGCGTCCACCGCGCTCCTCTTCGCGACTGGCAGTCTTGCGCTCGCCCTTGTCACTGCCCGAGGGTGTGGCGCCGCTGCTCGACTTGCTGCTGGAGGCATCGCTCGATGGGACCTCGTCGCCCCCCAGCAGCTTGCTCAAGCCCTTGACCAGGCGGCCGAACACGCCACTCTGGGACTCCACGCTTACCGGTGGGGTGCTGCGAGCGGGAGCGCTGGCCTTGCGGGAGACAGGGGCCTCCTTCTGTGCCGCCGCGGGCTCCTGCTGCAGTGAGGCGGGTGCCGGTTCGTGGTGAATCACGGTCTTGACGGCAGCTTCGGCACGCTGTGCCGGCTTGCCGAAGGAGGCCTCGGGCTCCTTGCCGACATCGGTCTCCAGGGAGAGCTCGAAACTGGACTTCTTGCTGCCGTCCTCCTCGACATGGTCGTCGCGCAGGCGCTGGACGTCGTAGTGTGGCGTGTCCATATCGGGGCTGGGCAGCAGGACGACACGCACATCCTGGCGGCGTTCGATGTCGGCCAGCACCCTGCGCTTCTCGTTGAGCAGGTAGGTGGCCACCGGTACCGGCAGGATGGCGCGGATCTGGGCGCTACGCTCCTTCATCGCCTCCTCTTCGATGAGGCGCATGATGGAGAGCGAGATGGAGCGCACGTCACGAATCGTTCCCTGGCCCTTGCAGCGCGGACAGACCACGCCGCTGGTTTCCCCCAGCGAGGGACGCAGACGCTGACGCGACATCTCCATCAGGCCGAAGCGCGAGATTCGACCGATCTGTACACGGGCGCGATCGAGCTTTAGGGCATCGCGCATGCGATTCTCGACTTCGCGCTGGTTGCGCGCAGGGCTCATGTCGATGAAGTCGATCACCACCAGACCACCGATATCACGCAGGCGAAGCTGGCGAGCAGTCTCGTCGGCCGCCTCCAGGTTGGTCTGCAGAGCGGTCTCCTCGATATCGCTGCCGCGAGTCGCACGCGCGGAGTTGATGTCGATGGAGACCAGTGCCTCGGTATGGTCGATGACGATGGAACCACCGGAGGGTAGCTTGACCTCGCGCTCGTAGGCGGTCTCGATCTGTGACTCGATCTGGAAGCGCGAGAACAGCGGCACCTCGTCGACGTAGAGCTTGATCTTCTGCTGGTAGGAGGGCATCACCTGACGAATGAAGGCGAGGGCTTCCTCGTGCACCGCGGGGCTGTCGATCAGCACCTCGCCGATATCCTGGCGCAGGTAGTCGCGCATGGCGCGGATGATGACATTGGATTCACGGTAGATCAGGAAGGGAGCGGAGCGCTTGCTGGCCTCGGTGGTGATCGATTCCCACACCTGTACCAGATAGTCCAGGTCCCACTGAAGCTCCTCGGGGCTGCGGCCGATACCGGCGGTGCGCACGATCAGGCCCATGCGGTCCGGCACGCTGAGCTGATTCATGGCCTCCTTGAGCTGGCTGCGCTCCTCGCCCTCGATACGGCGCGAGATTCCGCCGGCCTTGGGGTTGTTGGGCATCAGCACCAGGAAGCGTCCGGCCAGGGAGATAAAGGTGGTCAGGGCCGCGCCCTTGTTGCCACGCTCCTCCTTGTCGACCTGGACGATCACTTCCTGGCCTTCCTTCAGCACCTCCTTGATGCTGGGACGCCCGTCCGGGTCCTTGACGAAGTAGTCGCGGGAGACCTCCTTGAGGGGCAGGAAGCCGTGGCGGTCGGCGCCAAAGTCGACGAAGGCGGCTTCGAGGGAGGGTTCTATGCGGGTGATCTTGCCGCGATAGATGTTGGCTTTCTTCTGTTCTCGGGCGCCGGATTCGATATCCAGGTCGTAGAGGCGTTGTCCATCGACCAGCGCGACGCGCAGCTCTTCGGGCTGGGTCGCATTGATGAGCATCCGTTTCATGTTGACTCGCACTGATAAAGTGCCGGCGAGCGCGACGTGGCGAACCGCTGTGTGCTGCGTGCCTGTGCTCAGCGCATGTCGCGGATGCGCAGCTGCGTCCGACCGCGTCGCTCCCGATGGGGCAGCGCCGCGGCATGAGCCTGTTGAGTACGGGGCGGGGGCAGAACGTGTCTCGGTGGGTGTCACCCATCCGGCCCTGCGGTCACCGCCAACACCTGGCATTCATCGATTCGCCAACGCCGGCCTCCGGCACGCTGTTGAACGTGTCCCGTGGCCTGCCGCCGCTCCGTGACTGAGGACGCGGTGGGGGATACGGGCGTGGCGCGGTTATCGCGATATCACTTGTCTATTGCATTCTTGCAACCGGCGGCGAGACGCACTGGCGTCATCGCGGCCTGATGTCTCGCTCCGGCCTGCGTGTCTGTCGGGCAGGCGCTGTGGGGCACGATTTTGCCCATTGGAGCGATTTCGCAATATAACAGCAAGCGCTATAAGCAGCAATTGGCGCGGCGGGGCGAACACTGCGTTAGAATGCGCCTTTCGCAGGTTCAGAGCAGTGGAGTCTCGGCATGGCCGAAGGGCGCGACGTACAGTGGGTTGAGGTAACGGAAGGGCAGGACGGCCAGCGGGTCGATAACTTCCTGATGACGCGTATCAAGGGAGCGCCTCGGGCGTTGATCTATCGCATCGTGCGCAAGGGTGAGGTGCGCGTGAACAAGAAGCGCGTCAAGCCCGACACCCGGCTGGCGACGGGGGATCTGGTGCGGATCCCGCCATTGAAGCTGACACCCCGGGAGGCGGTGCGTGAGGTGAGTGACAACCTTCGCAACCTGCTGGCCGGCAGCGTGCTGGTAGAGGGGCGCGACTGGTTGGTGATCAACAAGCCATCGGGACTGGCCGTTCACGGTGGCAGCGGCGTCAAGATCGGGTTGATCGAGGCGTTGCGTCAGGTGCGTGAGGATCTCGACTTCCTGGAGCTGGTGCATCGGTTGGATCGCGACACCTCGGGCTGTTTGCTGCTGGCCAAGTCGCGTCCGGCCTTGCTGGCGCTCAATGCGTCGTTGAAGCAGCAGCAGATGGACAAGCGTTACCTGGCGCTGGTGGCAGGGCGCTGGCCCGTGCGCCGCGACTTTGTGGCGGCTCGCCTGGATCGCTACACCCTGGGCAACGGTGAGCGTCGGGTGCGTGTCGATGCCGAGGGCAAGGTGGCTCGCACGCGTTTCGCGGTGCGTGAGGCGCTGCCGAAGGTAACATTGCTGGAGGCCGAGCCGGTTACCGGTCGCACCCACCAGATCCGTGTGCACGCGGCCCACGCTGGGCACCCGTTACTGGGCGACGACAAGTATGGCTCCCGCGAGAGCCAGCAGCTCGCCGCTCGGCTGGGCCTCTCGCGGCTCTTTCTGCACGCCGAGTCGCTGGCCTTTCCCGAGCCGACCAGCGGTCGCGAGGTACGGATTCGCGCGCCGCTTCCCGATGATCTTGAGGCGGTGCTGAGTCGCGCACGCCAGGGCAATTGAGGAGAGGACATGCGCTATCGACTGGTGATCTTCGACTGGGATGGAACCCTGATGGACTCCGTGGCGCGAATCGTCGCCTGCATGCAGGCGGCGTCCCATGACGCAGGGTGGGGGCATCTGGAAGAGGAGGCTATACGCAATATCATCGGCCTGGGGCTTCCTGAAGCCATCGCCACCCTGTGTCCGGGGATCGATCCCGAGCGGGCCGAGCTGCTGCGCAGTCGTTATGCCTGGCACTTTGTCGAAGGCAATGACACGCCCATGCGCTTCTTTCCCGATGTAAGAAGTGGGTTGTCCGAGCTGCATGTCAGGCCTGGGCAGCGCCTGGCGGTGGCCACTGGAAAGAGTCGGCGTGGGCTCGACCGTGTGTTCCATGAGAGCAACAGCGGGCACTGGTTTCATGCCAGCCGCACGGCCGACGAGACCCGCTCCAAGCCCCATCCGCTGATGCTCGAGCAACTGCTGGCGGAGCTCGCCGTGCCGGTAACCGAGGCCGTGATGGTGGGGGATACCGAGTATGATCTCGAAATGGCGCGGGCCATCGGCATGGATCGCGTGGCGGTGACCTGGGGGGTGCATGCGCCCGCCAGGCTGGCGTCGAGCCGGCCCGCCTTTACCGCGCAGACGGTGCCCCAGCTGTTCGACTGGTTACAGGGAGGGTAGGCAATGACCGATAAGCGCAATGAGCACGGTGCAGATCTGGACCCCTGGACCCAGGGTCCGGAGCTAAGTCGCGACGAGGCGAAGGCGCCGCGTCAGCAGAGCGATCCGGGCGCGCTGTCGCCTGGAGAGGATGCCGAGACCCTGCGTGAGCGCCAGCGACTCGAACAGATGGCGATGATGGGGCGCTGGATAGATGGCGTGCTGGTGGAGCAGCGTCGTTCACGGCGCTGGAAGCTGTTCTTCCGTTTCCTGTTCGCGGCGCTGGTCGCCGCCTCGCTGTCGGTGACCCTCTATGGTCTGCTGTCTGGCCCTGCCGCGGTCGGTGGGGCGGATGCTCCGCACCTCGGGGTGGTCAAGGTAGAGGGCGTGATCGAGGCCGAGGGTAACGCCAGTGCGGAGCGCATCAATGCCGGGCTAAGGCGAGCCTGGGAGTCGGAAGCGAGCGAGGCGGTGGTGCTGCATATCAACAGTCCCGGTGGCAGTCCGGTGCAGTCCCAGCGCATCTTCGACGAGGTCATGCGACTGCGCAGCGAAGGCGACAAGCCGATTATCGCAGTGATCGAGGATATCGGTGCCAGTGGTGCCTACTATATCGCCGCGGGTGCCGATGAGATCATCGCCGCACCGGCGAGCCTGGTGGGCTCCATCGGGGTCATCTACTCCAGCTTCGGCTTTCAGGAGGCCATCGATCAGCTGGGCGTCGAGCGGCGCGTCTATACCGCCGGCGACAACAAGGCGTTCCTCGACCCCTTTTCCGAGGTGGCCCCGCAGCAACGCGAGTTCTGGCAGTCGGTACTGGACAGCACCCACGAGCAGTTTATCGCGGCGGTGCGCAAGGGGCGTGGCGAGCGCCTCGGCGATGACGATGCCCTGTTCAGCGGGCTTGTCTGGAGCGGTGAGC
The DNA here is from genome assembly GCF_947501415.1 of uncultured Halomonas sp. Lineage (GTDB taxonomy): Bacteria > Pseudomonadota > Gammaproteobacteria > Pseudomonadales > Halomonadaceae > Halomonas. The sequence goes on from NZ_CANMVL010000022.1 coordinate 49,840, forward strand.
AGGCGCTGGAGCTGGGGCTGGTGGACTCCCTGGGGAGCCTCGACACCTTGGCGCGGGAGCGGCTTTCTGAGCGTAGGCTGCATGATTACACGCCGCGACTGGACCCCTTCGAGCGGCTATCTCGTCAGTTCGGTCGTGTGGCCATGGAGTGGCTGGGGCTGCCCCGGGCCGACTCTCCGGTGCGCTATCAGCTTCGCTAGCTTGAAGTTGGAAGAGCGCCGCTTCGCGGCTGGAAGCTAGAAGAAACACCTTGGTACATCGATAGGTGGTGAGATGCTGTCTTCCAGCTTCCAGCTTCCAGCTTCCAGCTTCCAGCTTCCAGCTTCCAGCTTCCAGCTTCCAGCTTCCAGCTTCCAGCTTACGGCTTGCCCAGCGGATCCAGGCCCGCCTCGCGCAGCAGCGCGCACAGACGGATCAGCGGTAGCCCGATCAGGGTGTTGGGGTCGTCGCCCTCGAGTCGCTCGAACAGGGTGATGCCCAGCCCCTCCATGCGAAAGCTTCCCGCGCACTCCAGTGGCTGCTCCCGTTCGATATAGTGGGCGATCTCGTTCTCGGTCAGCGTGCGAAACACCACATCGTAGGTCTCGTGGCAGACGCGGTGGCGGCCGCTGCGAGTATCCAGCAGCGCCAGACCAGTGAGAAAGCGCACCCGGTTGCCCGAGAAGCGCGCCAGCTGCTGGCGGGCGGCGGTCGGGTCGGCTGGCTTGCCGAGGGCCTCGCCATCAAACTGCGCCACCTGGTCGGAGCCGATGATCAGGTGGTCGGGCCACTGGTCTGCGAGCTGCTGTGCCTTGCCGAGTGCCAGTCGGTGTACCAGGGCGCTGGGCGACTCGCCAGGGCGGGGTGTCTCGTCGATGTCGGGGCTCTGCCAGGCATAGGGAAGTTCCAGGCGGTCGAGAAGCTGGCGCCGCGAGCGTGATCCGGAGGCGAGAACGAGGCGTGGCATATGGGATCCCCAGGTTGTTGATGGAGGCGCAGGGTATCACGCGGCCTGGTGTGCGTCGGCGGCTTTGACAGGCGCAGAGGGAGTGCCTATCATTGCGCGCCTATGTTGACCACACGACTCCCTGGCAGGGTTGAGCCCTACAAGCTCGCCGCCCGTGCCGAGCATATGGAAGGGCTGATGGCCCTGGACGCCTTCACGCGATTGACCGAAGAGGTCGGTCCGCAGCAGGGTGATGTCGAGGTGTGGCTGGATTTCACCATCGATCCCCAGAGGCGCCACGAGATTCATGGCCGTCTGCGTGCGACGCTACAGCTGCCTTGTCGGCGTTGTCTGCGTCCCATGGCCCAGGAGGTCGAAAGCGAGTTTCTGCTCGGCATGGTCTCCAGCGACGCCCTGGCCGCCGAGTTGCCCAGCACCCACGAGCCGGTACTGGTGGAAGACGAACAGCTGAACCTGCTGACGATGGTCGAGGATGAGTTGATCCTCAGCCTTCCTCAGGCGGTTTACCACGATGAGGCCGACTGTGCGGTCTCTCGCGACCAGCTGACCAGCGGGGAGGATGTCGCGGCATCCCGCGAGCCCGCAGCCAGCCCCTTCGATGTGCTTCGGCATCTCAAGGGCAAAAAAAACTGATTTATCATCGATTCACTCTGGAGTGACATCCCATGGCAGTTCAAAAGAACCGCAAGACACGTTCCAAGCGCGGCATGCGTCGCAGCCATGACGCCTTGAGCGCCCCGACCCTCTCTCAGGACAAGGAGACCGGTGCCACTCATCTGCGTCACCACGTCTCTCCGGACGGCTTCTACCGTGGCCGCAAGGTCGTCGACGTCTAAGTCGACGACGCGACCTGCGGTGATCCCCGGCCCCTGATCTCACTCATGCGAATCGCCATCGATGCGATGGGAGGAGATCTCGGGCCACGCGCGACGGTGCGTGGTGCCGCCGGGGCGGCCCTCCAGGATTCTCGTCTCACGCTGCAGCTGTTTGGTCCGCGGGCCTGCCTGGAGCGTGAGATTGCCAGCCTGCCGCGGCGTCTCGCCGCGGCGGGTTCGCGTATGGAGGTTGTCGACGCCCCGGGCGAGATCGCTCCGGGGGTGCGTCCCTCCGACGCCCTGCGCCATGGTGGCGATAGCAGCATGGCGCTTATGCTCAACTGCCTGGCGTCGGGGCGCGCGTGCGCCGGCGTCAGCGGCGGCAATACCGGGGCCCTGATGGCCCTGGGACGGCGTGCCATGGGCACCGTGGGCGGTATCCCCCGCCCGGCCATCAGTACCGCGATCCCGACCCGTGAACAGGGGCGTTGCTATCTACTCGACCTGGGCGCCAATATCGAGGCCTCCAGCGATCGCCTCGTGGATTTCGCGCGGATTGGAGAGGTCATGGCTCGTCATGTCGACGGTCTGTCGCGACCGCGGATCGCCCTGCTCAATGTGGGGGCCGAGGGGATCAAGGGGACCGCCAGCGTCCGCCAGGCGGATGCCCGGTTGCGTGAGCTGCCAGGGCTCAACTACTGCGGCTATGTCGAAGGGGATGGCATCTTCGCCGGCAGCGTCGACGTGGTGGTCTGCGATGGCTTCGTCGGCAATGCCGTGTTGAAGGCCAGTGAAGGGTTGGCACGCATGCTGGTGGCCCGTGTGCAGGCCACCTTCGAGGCCCACTGGGGGAGTCGTCTGGTAGGACTGCTTGCCAGGCCGGCCCTTCGACGCCTGCGTGGCGAGCTTGACCCGGTCCGGTACAACGGCGCCAGTCTGCTGGGGCTGGCCGGTATCGTGGTGAAGAGCCATGGCGGCTCCGATGCCGATGGCTTTCGCTACGCCGTGCTGCGTGCCGTGCAGGAAGTGGAGCACGACCTGCCGCGACAGTTGGCGCGGGAGCTGGGCGAGGCTCGAATGGATTCAATATCTCGCGTCGGCGCGACCGGCGGTGATGACAGGCAATAAAAGCAAAGGTGACCAATATGACTCAACCGCTCGCCCTCGTGTTTCCCGGGCAGGGCTCCCAGCAGGTCGGCATGCTGCGGGAGCTGGCCGAGCGCTACAGCGTCGTGGGTGCGACCTTCGAGGAGGCCTCGGAGGCGCTCGGCTACGATCTCTGGAAGGTGGTCCAGGAGGGGCCCGCCGAAGCGCTCAACGCGACCGCCTGCACACAGCCCGCGCTGCTTGCCGCCAGCGTGGCGATCTGGCGTGTCTGGCAGGAGCTCGAGGGGCCGCGACCAGGCGCCATGGCCGGGCACAGCCTCGGAGAGTACAGTGCCATGGTCTGTGCCGGGGTGATGCCCTTCGCCGAGGGGGTCAGGCTGGTCAAGCTGCGTGGTGAGGCCATGCAGGAGGCGGTGCCGGCGGGGCAGGGGGGCATGGCGGCCATCCTGGGCCTCGATGATGCCGTGGTGGAACAGGCCTGTGCCGAGGCGGCCCAGGGCGATGTGGTCTCGGCGGTGAACTACAATGCCCCGGGTCAGGTCGTGATTGCCGGTAGCAAGGCCGCCGTCGAGCGCGCCATCGCCGCCTGTCAGGCGGCGGGTGCCAAGCGTGCCATGCCGCTTCCGGTCTCCGTGCCTTCACACTGTGCCCTGATGGAGCCCGCCGCCGAGCGGCTGTCCGCGGCCATGGACGAGGTGACACTCAAGGCGCCGCGTTATACCGTGATCCAGAATGTCGACGCCCAGGCCCATGCCGATGTCGAAACGCTGCGCACCCGGTTGATCGAGCAGCTCTATCGTCCGGTACGCTGGACCTCCTGCATCGAGGCCATTGGCGAGCGTGGCGCAGAGGTGTTCATCGAGTGCGGGCCGGGCAAGGTGCTGACCGGGCTGGGCAAGCGCATCGTTCGGGGCAGCAAGGGGCTGGCGGTCAACGACCCCGACAGCCTCGATGCGGCCCTGGAGCTGGCACGCGGCGTGACTTCCCGCAACGGTTGATCTCTTTCCAAAGAACGAAGGCATACTTTTCATGACTAGCGAAACCAGAGTTGCCCTGGTCACCGGGGCCAGTCGCGGCATCGGTCGGGCCATCGCCCATGAGCTGGGTCGCCAGGGGCGCATCGTGATCGGCACCGCGACAAGCGATGCCGGCGCCGAGAGGATCGATGCCGACCTCAGGGCTCAGGGTATCCAGGGTGCCGGTCGGCGCCTGGATGTCACCGATCAGGCCAGCGTCGACGAGGTGGTCAAGGCGATCGGCGAGGAGTTCGGTGCCCCGACCATTCTGGTCAACAATGCCGGCATCACGCGTGACAACCTGTTGATGCGCATGAAGGAAGGGGAGTGGGATGACGTCGTCGATACCAACCTCAAGTCGGTCTATCGTGTCAGCAAGGCCTGTCTGCGTGGCATGACGCGGGCGCGCTTCGGTCGCATCGTCAGCATCAGTTCGGTGGTGGCGAGCATGGGCAATCTGGGTCAGACCAACTATGCTGCCGCGAAGGCGGGCATGGAAGGCTTCACCCGTGCGCTGGCCCGGGAGGTGGCGTCTCGCGCCATTACCGTCAATGCCGTGGCGCCCGGCTTTATCGCCACCGACATGACCGAGGCGCTGCCCGAGGAGCAGCACAAGGCGCTGCTCGGGCAGATTCCGCTTTCGCGCCTCGGCCAGCCCGAGGAGATCGCCGCGGCGGTAGGGTTCCTTACCGGCGAGACGGCCAGTTATATTACCGGCGAGATTTTGCATGTTAACGGTGGCATGAACATGCGTTGAGAGGTGCCGGGTCCGGTGGTTGCGCCGGCCCCGGGGGCTCTATACACTACCCCGCAGCTTCCGGCTTGCGGATCTGGAACCCCAAACGGCTGGTCTTCTGGACGGCCAATGTGAACGACTGGAGTACGTCATAATGAGCACCATCGAAGAGCGCGTTAAGAAGGTTGTGGCCGAGCGCCTGAACGTCAAGGAAGAGGACATCCAGAACAGCTCCTCCTTCACCGAGGACCTGGGCGCCGACTCCCTGGACACCGTCGAGCTGGTCATGGCGCTTGAGGAGGAGTTCGATACCGAAATTCCCGACGAGGAAGCCGAGAAGATCACCACCGTCCAGGAAGCCATCGACTACGTGAACGCCCACCAGTAAGCCTGGTGGCGGTCGATACCGCTTGCTGATGCTCGGGGCCGCCTTCGCCGGAACGGCCCCCAGGAAAGCCGCCCACAAGGGCGGCTTTTTCGCACCCGAACGACATGCGAATACCCTCTCGGGGCGGCATGTCGAAGGGAGAGCCGTTATAATGCGCCTGATATAGGCGGCCCGCATGAGGGTCGCGATCATCCTGGACGCCTGGAGGAACGCTGATGACACGTAGACGAGTAGTGGTGACGGGCCTGGGCCTGGTCACGCCGGTGGGAAATACCGTGGAAGAGAGCTGGCGCAATATCGTGGCCGGCAACAGCGGCATTGCTCCCATCGAGCACTTCGATGTCAGCGGCTTCAACACGCGCTTCGGCGGTTCGGTAAAGGACTTCGACATCAGTCCCTATCTGAACCCCAAGGATGCGCGCAAGATGGATCTGTTCATCCAGTACGGCATGGCGGCCGGGGCTCAGGCGATCCAGGATGCCGGCCTCGAGTGCAGCGACGAGAATGCTCACCGCATCGGCGTAGCCATCGGCTCGGGAATCGGCGGGCTGCCGATGATCGAGCACAATCACAATGCCCTGATCAAGAGCGGACCGCGGCGTATCTCGCCGTTCTTCGTGCCCGGTTCGATCATCAACATGATCTCCGGCAACCTGGCGATTCGCCACGGCTTCCGTGGCCCCAATATCGCGATCACCACGGCCTGCACCACCGGCACCCACAACATCGGCTACAGTGCGCGGACCATCGCCTACGGAGATGCCGACGTGATGGTGTGCGGCGGTGCCGAAATGGCCACCACTCCGCTGGGGCTGGGTGGCTTCTCGGCGGCGCGCGCGCTCTCCACCCGCAATGAGGACCCCGAGGCGGCCAGTCGCCCCTGGGATCGCGATCGTGACGGCTTCGTGCTCTCCGACGGTGCCGGTGTGCTGGTGTTGGAGGAGTACGAGCACGCCAAGGCACGCGGGGCCACCATCTATGCCGAGATGGCAGGTTTCGGCATGAGCGATGACGCCTACCACATGACCGCCCCCCCCGAGGACGGCAGCGGCGCCGCCCAGTCCATGGCAAATGCCGTGCATGACGCGGGGCTCGAGCCGGCAGCGATCGACTATATCAACGCCCACGGCACCTCGACTCCCGCAGGGGATCTCGCCGAGAGCCGCGCCGTACAGCGTGTGATGGGTGAAGCGGCAAGGTCGGTGGCGGTCAGCTCAACCAAGTCGATGATCGGCCATCTGCTGGGTGCCGCGGGAGCCGTCGAAGCGGTGTTCTCGATTCTCGCGATTCGCGACCAGGTCGCGCCGCCCACCATCAACCTGGACAACCTCCAGGAGGGTTGCGAGCTCGACTATGTGCCGCATACGGCCCGCGAGATGAAGATTGACGTGGCGCTGTCGAACTCCTTCGGCTTCGGTGGTACCAACGGCACCCTGATCTTCACCCGGGTCTGAGCATGGCGGTAGGCGAGTGAGGGAGCAGGCCAGCTGGCCGCTGGATGATCGCGGCGCCGCCTACGGCGACGGTCTCTTCGAGACCATCCTGCTCAGGGACGGGCGTCCGCTGTTGTGGGATGAGCATCTGGCGCGGCTGGCCCGAGGCTGTCATGTGCTGGGTATCCCGATGCCTGCGGAGCATGACCTGGCGCTTCCGCTGGCGGAGGCGGGGAGTGGGCTCGAGGTGCTCAAGCTGACCCTGACCCGTGGCAGTGGCGGGCGAGGCTATCGCCCGCCGGCGACCCCCGAGCCGCGCCTGCGCTGGCAGCTTGCCTCCTTTACCCCTGCCGAGTCGCGCTGGCGCAAGGGCGTCAGGATTCGCCACTGTCGGCTCCGCCTCGCCTGCCAGCCAGTGCTGGCGGGAATCAAGCACCTTAATCGTCTGGAAAATGTGCTGGCGCGCGCCGAGTGGGATGACGACGCCATCGCCGAAGGCGTGCTCAGCGACGACTCCGGGCGTCTGATCGAGGCTACCGCCATGAACCTCTTCTGGCTCCGCGCCGGCCGCCTCGAGACGCCGTCACTCGCCCGTTGCGGGGTGGCGGGGACACTGCGGGAGGCGCTGATATCCCGCGGCGAGATTCAAGAGGTCGAGGCAGGAGAAGAGGCGCTGGCCCAGGCTGATGCGGTCTGGTTAGGCAACTCCGTACAGGGGGTCTGGCCGGTTGTCCGCCTGGATGATGTGATGGGCAGGGTCCGTCGTCGCTGGACGCTTGGAAGGCAGCATCGTAGCTTTCAGGCCGAGGCCCACGGCCTGTTGGGTTACGACTACCCTTCAACCTACTGAATCAAGAGGATCCCAATGCAGCGAGTGCTGATCATCCTGCTGCTGTTGGTCGTGATGGCCATAGCGGCCCTGTTCGGCGGCTATCGCTACTGGCAGTCGCGTCTGGCGGCCCCCATCGCGATCAGCGAGCCGACGCTCTACGAGGTGCCGCGCGGTGCTGGCTACCATCAGGTGGTAAGCGAGCTGGTAGCCCAGGGCGTGATCGAGGATGCCTGGGCCTTTCGGGCATTGGCCCGCCTCGAACCCCAGAGCTTGCCGCAGTTGCGACCCGGAGAGTTCAGGCTGGAGCCCGGCATGAGCGGTCGTGAACTCCTCGAGCGTCTGGGTAGCGAGCAGCTGGTGACCTACCCGTTGACCATCCCCGAAGGCTGGACCTTCCGCCAGATGCGTGACGCCCTGGACGCGGCACCCAAGCTGGAGCATCGCACCGAGGGGCTCACAGACGATGAGTTCATGGCGCTGCTCGACCGCGAGGGGGAGCACCCGGAGGGGTGGTTCTTTCCTGATACCTACCTCTATCACAAGGGCATGAGCGACCTGGAGCTGCTCGAGCAGGCCCACTCGCGCATGCGGGCCACCCTCGATGAGGTCTGGGCAGAGCGTGCCGATGACCTGCCCTTCGAGACACCCTACGAGGCGCTGATCATGGCCTCGCTGATCGAGCGTGAGACGGGGGCCCCCGAGGAGCGGCGCGAGATCGCGGGCGTGTTCAAGCGTCGCCTGGAGCGTGGCATGCGCCTGCAGACCGACCCCACGGTGATCTACGGCATGGGAGAGCGCTACGCGGGCAATATCACCCGTGCCGATCTGCGTGAGTCCACGCCCTACAACACCTACGTGATCGACGGCATGCCCCCCACCCCGATCGCCCTGCCGGGCAGGGCGGCCCTCGAGGCCGCGGTCGACCCGCTGCCCGGGGAGACGCTCTACTTCGTGGCCAAGGGCGACGGAACGCACCACTTCTCGCGCACGCTGCGTGAGCACAACAATGCGGTCAATCGCTATATCCGCAACCGCTGATTGGAGCAGGCATGGGTAACAAGCACCCCGAACGGCCAGCGAGGAACACCGGGAACACACCGGCGAGGGGCCGCTTTATCACCCTGGAAGGAAGCGAGGGGGTCGGCAAGAGCACCAACCTCGCGCGGGTGGTGGCATGGCTGGAGGCACGGGGCCTGGAGGTGGTCCAGACTCGTGAGCCGGGAGGGACACCGCGGGCCGAGGCCATCCGGCGCCTGCTGCTCGACCCGGATGAGCCCGAACCGCTGGATGATGACGCCGAGCTGCTGCTGGTATTTGCCGCCCGAGCCCAGCATCTGGCGCGCGTGATACGCCCGGCCCTTGAACGGGGCGCCTGGGTGGTATGCGACCGCTTCACCGACGCCACCTTCGCCTACCAGGGGGGAGGGCGTGGCCTCGACAGCGCACGCATCACCGAACTCGAGGCCTTCGTTCAGCAGGGGCTTGCTCCTGACCTGACCCTGCTGCTCGACATGCCCATGGGGGCGGCTCAGCAGCGCCTGGAGCAGCGTGGCGAGCGGCGAGATCGCTTCGAGCAAGAGCGTGTCGAATTCTTCGAGTCGGTTCGTCGGGCCTATCTGGCCCGTGCCGCTCAGGCTCCGGAGCGGATCACGATCATTGATGCCTCTCGCACGCGTGAGGCGGTGGGCGAGCAGATCGAGGCGGTGCTCGGGGCGAGGATGACGGTATGGCGGAGCTGAACCCGACGCCTGTCACGACCCTGGAGCCACTGCCCTGGTTGGGCGAGCGCTTCGCGGAACTCGTTCGCCTGGCCGACGGTGGGCGACTGCCCCACGCGCTGTTGATCTCGGGCCCCCGCGGGGTCGGCAAGCGCTCGCTGGTCGACGCCCTGGCCGCCCGCACGTTGTGTGCCACGCCCGGGAGGGTGGCCTGTGGCCGCTGTCATGGTTGCCATATGCTGGCCTCGGGCTACCATCCCGATCTGATGAGTGTCGAGCTCGAGGAGGGCAAGCGCCAGATCCGCATCGATGCGATCCGCGAGGTCAACCATTTCGTCGCTCAGACCGCCCAGCAGGGAGGCTATCGGGTCATTCTTGTCGCGCCGGCCGAGGCGCTCAACGTCGCCGCCGCCAATGCCCTGCTCAAGAGCCTCGAGGAGCCCGGGGCGCGGACCCTGTTCCTGCTGCTCTCGGATATCCCCTCCCGGTTGCTGCCGACCATTCGGTCGCGTTGCCAGCACTGGAGCCTGGCGATTCCCGAGCCGGCCGACTGCCTGCCCTGGCTTGCCGAGCGTCTCGGCGATAAGGAAGAGGCGACATTCTGGCTGAGAGTGGCCGGGGGGCTACCACTGCAGGCTGTGAGCCTGTCGACCCCCGAGGCACGGGCCCTGCGTCAGCAGCTGGTCGATACCTTCGAGGCCCTGGTAAGAGGAGGCGAGCCGGTGGCCGAGGCGGCTCGGCTTGACCGCCAATCCATCGATGTCATCCTGTGGTACGGTATCGCCTGGCTCGAGGACCTGATTCGCCTTGGACTTTCCGGTGATGCCTCCGGGCTGTGTAACCCGGATCTGCTGCCCCTCTATCGCCAGGCGGTCAAGAATGCCCGGGTGCGCGACTGGTTTCGCCTGCTGGATTACGCCCGTGAGGAGCGACGGCTGCTGGCGGCGGGCGGCAACCCCAATCCACAGCTGGTGCTGGAAGCCTGGCTGGTGCGCTGGTCGGCACTGCTGCGTTCGTGACGTGTCCCCCGCAAGCACATCGAGGAGAGAACCATGGTCGCTCAGAAGGCGTTGTCGCTGAATATCCAGGATACCCAGACCCTGTTGTCGGCCTATATGCCGGTGCTCGAGCGGGGTGGCATCTTCGTTCCCACACGTGAGCGCTACGAGCTGGGCCAGCAGATCTATCTGCTGCTGACGCTGCCCGGCGAAACCGAACGGGTGCCGGTCACCGGTCAGGTCGTCTGGGTCTCGCCGGAAGGTGTCAGCGGCCGGCGCATTCCCGGGGTCGGTATCCACTTCAGCGCCGCCGACCAGGTCGTCCGCGACCGTATCGAGAGCCTGCTTGCCGGTCATCTCGACAAGGGCACGCCGACCTATACGCTCTGACGCGATTGGTACCATCCACTCTATCGGCACCATTCACTCTATCGGTAATTCACTTCATGTTCGTTGATTCTCACTGCCATCTCGACCGCCTCGATCCCGCCACCCATGGTGGAGATCTCGCTGCGACGCTGGACGCCGCCCGAGCCCGTGGGGTGAAACAGTTCCTGGCCATCGGCGTTACCCTCGATGAGGTACCCGGCGTTGCCGCCATCGCCCGCGAGCATGACGACGTGGTGATCTCTGCCGGGGTTCATCCGCTGCACCGGGTGGCCGAAGAGCCGACCGTCGAGGCCATCAAGGAGACCGCCGACCGCTATGGTGCGGTGGCCATCGGCGAGTGTGGCCTGGACTATCATTACCTGGAGAAGGCCCCCGACAAGGTACCGTCACGAGAGGTTCAGCGCGAACGCTTCCGCCGCCAGCTGATCGCTGCCACCGAGCTTGCGTTGCCGGTGATCATCCATACCCGCGAGGCGCGGGACGAGACACTGGCACTGATCCGTGAGCATACCAACCCGGAGGTCGGAGGCGTGCTGCACTGTTTCACCGAGGATCTCGAGATGGCTCGGGAGGCGGTGCGCCACGGCTTCTATATCTCACTCTCCGGGATCGTGACCTTCCATAGCGCCAAATCACTGCGTGAGGTAGCCCGGCAGGTGCCGCTTGACCGGTTGCTGATCGAGACGGATAGCCCCTACCTGGCCCCGGTGCCTCATCGTGGCAAGCCCAATGAGCCGGCCTGGGTGGTCGAAGTGGCCGAATGCATCGCCGCCGAGCGCGGAATCAGCGTGGAGGAGGTCGCCATGCAGACCACCGCCAACTTCTACCAGCTGTTTCGTGCCGCAAGCCCCGAGGTCTCCGAGGAGATGCGTGGCATCCTGCAGGGTGCCGGCCTGGTCAAGTAGGAGCACCATGATGGATCTGGAACCGCTGGTGGCAAGGCTAGACCCCGAGGGGGATATCCCCCCGGTGGATGACTGGCATCCCGAGCGCGCGGGAGAGATGGACCTGGTGATCGCGGCCGATGGTCGCTGGATTCATGAGGGCACCGTCATGTCACGGCCGCGGCTGGTTCGGCTGCTCTCCACCATCCTGCGACGTGAAGCCGATGGCCGTCATGCACTGGTCACGCCGGCCGAGAAGCAGCTGATTCGGGTCGAGGATTGCCCCTTCCTGATCGTTGACGCCGAATATGGCGACGACGGTCTCTGGTGGCTGACCACCAATATGGGGGACCGGCTGACGCTGGATGCTCAGCATGTCTTTACCCTCAGCGAGACCCCCGCCGGCGAGTGTGTGCCCGAGGTCACAGTACGCTTCGGCCTGGCCGCCCGGCTGGGGCGCAATGTCTTCTACCGCCTGGTCGAAGAGGCGAGCCCCTTCACATTGGAGGATGGTCGCGAGGCAGTGGGGCTGCGCAGTGGGGGCGCCTGGCATCCGCTGGGCCTGGTAGACGGCGAGGCGGCGTGCGGCTGACCGCGGAACAGCGTGCCGTGGTCGAACACGGCGCCGGGCACGCGCGTGTGGCCGCGGTCGCTGGCTCCGGCAAGACCACGACCATGGTGGCGAGGGTGCTCCGGCTCCTCGAGCGTGGGGTTCCCCCTCAGCGTATTCTGGTGCTGATGTTCAACCGTTCGGCACGAGCGGACTTCCAGGCCCGCCTGGCGGCCATGGCCCCAGCAGGCCAGCGGCTGCCCGATGTTCGCACCTTCCACTCCCTTGGGCATCGATTGACTGGCAGCCTGACACGCTGGGGGGCACTGGTGCCCCGTCAGCTGCTGACCGCCGACTGGCAACTCGAGCGCCTGCTGCGTCAGGCCACCCAGCTCGCGCTCGGTGATCAGGACACCGAGGCGCGTGAGTCGGCGCTGGATGCCGAGCGTCTCGAGGCGCTGGCGCACTTCTGTGGCCTGGTTAAGGCCGAGATGGTGAGTGCCGACGAGTTGCTTGAGCGGCTGGATTACGGCGAGGAGACCCGTTACTTCCCGGCCGCCTTCGAGCAGGTCGAGGCACTGCTGGAGCAGCATGGCCTGATGGGTTACGCCGATCTGCTGTATCGCCCCCTGAAAGCCCTGGAAGCCGATGCTGGCCTGCGCGGCCGTATCCAGGGATATCTCGACCACGTTATCATCGACGAGTATCAGGACATCAATGTTGCCCAGCAGCGTCTGTTGGCGCTGCTCGCCGGCGAGCATGCCGAGGTGATGGCGGTGGGGGATGCCAACCAGTGCATCTACGAGTGGCGTGGAGCACATCCGGAGACCATGCTCCAGCGTTTCACCGCCACCTTCGGTGTAGCGGTGGACTATCCACTCTCCACCACCTTTCGCCATGGCCATGCCCTGGCACTGGCCGCCAATCACGTCATCGACGCCAACCGGCGGCGCCCCGACCAGCAGTGCCTGGCGGCTCCCGGCAACCCGCAGACCCGGATCGGGGCGGGCCAGGGGTGTCGTGGCCTGCTGGAGGGCCTGGTCGCGTGGCGGCGACAGGGGAGGGCACTCGACGAAGCCTGTGTGCTGGTACGTAGCTGGGCCCTGTCGGTGCCGCTGCAGCTCGCGCTGCTGCGCGAAGGAGTGGCGTTTCGTCTGGCGCGGGAGGACCGTTTCGTCTTTCGCCTGCCCCTGGTGCAGGCACTGGCCGGCTACCTGAGGCTGGCATGTACTCCCGAGCTTCTGCGCGACCCTGGTCACCTGGCTCTGCTGTTCGCCCAGCCGACACCCTTCGTGGCCCGAGAGCGACTCGAGGCGCTGGCGCGCCGGTTGGCGGAGGATCCGCGCTGGCCAGCGCCTCAAGACCCGCTGCTGGCATCCCTCAAGCCACATCAGAAACGTACCCTCAAGAAGCGTTGGGCGCTGCTCTGTGAGTTGCCGCGGTTGACGACCCGTTCGCCGGCCGAGCTGCTCGACCATGTGGTGACCGAGGTCGATGCGGAGAGGGTCCTCAAGCGTGCCGCGGCGCGGCGTGACAAGGGCGAGGAGGATGTTCGCCTGCTGGACGTGCTCAAGGAGCAGGCCGCAGAGCTTGGCAATGACACCGAGGCCTTTGTCGAGCTGCTCAGTCGGCCGGTGGAGAGCCGTGATGACGGGGTGTTGATCAACACCGTGCACGGCGCCAAGGGGCTGGAGTGGCCCCTGGTGGTGCTTGCCGGTGTCAACGAGCAGGACTTTCCCCACTACACCCGCGACAACCCGCTATCCCCCCAGCGTCTCGAGGAGGAGCGCAGGCTCTTCTATGTGGCCATCACGCGTGCCCGAGAGCGGCTGCTGCTGCTCCATGACGGTGGCGATCATCGTCCCAGCCGGTTTCTCGCCGAGAGTGCCTGGCAGGAGTGCGATCGCCTGGCCAAGCGACTCGAAGAGGATGACGCTAACGCTGCCGCCGACGCAGGGAAAGCGCCACTGGCGGTATCGCGCCCGGACCTGGTGAAGCGCTATCTGGACGCCCTGGGGCGTGAGTTGTCGCTGACGCCTGTCACGCCTGAGGCGACCGATCAGATGGCTCCCTCGCAGGCCTTCGGCGTCGGGCAGCGCCTGCGTCATGCCGTTTTTGGCGAGGGCGAGATCGATCTGGTGGAGGGGGACCCCGACAATCCCGTGATCGAGGTGCGTTTCCGGCATGCCGGGCGACGACGCCTGATCGCTCGACGAGCGCCCATCGAACTGCTGCAAGGAGGTCATGCATGAATCAGCCCCTGATCACCGCCGGGGAGTTGGAAGACGCCCTGGAGGGCACCCGGCCACCGCGTCTGCTGGATTGTCGAGCGCGTCTTGGTGATCCCGACGCCGGCCATGGCCTATGGTGGAAGGCGCATCTGCCGAACAGTCGACACCTCGACCTGGATCGTGACCTGGCGGGTCCCCCGGGGACAGGGGGACGGCATCCGTTGCCGGACCGGCAGCGGTTCACCGAGGTGCTTCAGCGCCTTGGCGTGACGCCGGACATGCCGGTGGTGATCTATGACGATATGGGCGGCCAGCTGGCCGCCGCCCGCGCCTGGTGGATGCTCGCCTGCTGGGCCGGCCACCCCGAGGTGCGGGTACTGGACGGCGGCATCCAGGCCTGGTTGGCCCATGGTGGCGAGCTGCATGAGGGAGATGACGTGGCATCGAGCCCTTCCGGCTGGTGCCCGGATTATCGTGACGACACCTGGACCACGGCGGATGCGCTGCAGTCGAGCAGCGTGCTGAGGGTGGACGCTCGCAGCCGCGAACGCTTCCGCGGTGACGTCGAGCCCATCGACCCGGTGGCGGGTCATATCCCGGGTGCGCTATGTCGCCCCAGTGCCGACAACCTGGAGGAGGGCGGGCGCTTCAAGAGCCCCGGACGTCTGGCCGAGGAGCTACCACAGGCCGACGAGCTGGTGGCCTACTGTGGTTCTGGGGTCACCGCGTGCCATAACATCCTTGCCTATGCGATAGCCGGCAAGCCGCTGCCCAGGCTCTACCCAGGCTCCTGGAGCGAATGGATACAAGACCCGGCCCGCCCGGTGGCAACCGGAGGTTAATCGCCGTTAGCAGCCGATAGAAAGTAAAACGCCTCCGCGAGTCTGTCGCGGAGGCGTTTTCATGAAGCGGCGAGGCTTCTTACATATTCGGATAGTTCGGTCCGCCACCACCTTCGGGTGCCACCCAGGTGATGTTCTGGGCCGGGTCCTTGATGTCACAGGTCTTGCAGTGCACGCAGTTCTGGAAGTTGATCTGGAACATCGGCTTGCCGTCTTCGCCCTCGACCACTTCGTAGACCCCGGCCGGGCAGTAGCGCTGAGCCGGCTCGGCATACTCCGGCAGGTTCTCGCGGATCGGCAGCTCCGGGTCACTCAGCTTCAGGTGACAGGGCTGATCCTCCTCATGATTGGTATTGGAGAGGAAGACCGAGGAGGGCTTGTCGAAGGAGAGCTTGCCGTCGGGCTTCGGGTACTCGATCTTCTCGAACTCGCCGGCCGGCTTGAGTGCGGCATGGTCCGGGGTGGTGTCGTGCACATTGGGCAGCTTGCCACCCAGCAGCTGGTTGACGAAGTTGTAGGCGCCGCCGCCGACGGTGCCGTACTTGTGGATTGCCGGGCCAAAGCTGGCGCTCTCCTTGAGCTCGGCGTATGCCCAGCTCGCTTCCCACTTCTCGTTGAAGGCGGTTAGCTCCTGGCCACCCTCGTCGCCCTTGGCGACCGCCTCGAATACCGCCTCGGCGGCCACCAGGCCGGACTTCATGGCGGTGTGCAGCCCCTTGATCTTGGCGAAGTTCAGGGTGCCGGCATCGCAGCCGATCAGCAGGCCGCCGGGGAAGGTCATCTTCGGCAGGCAGTTCAGTCCGCCCTTGGCGATAGCGCGGGCCCCGTAGGCGACACGCTTGCCGCCCTCGAGATGCCTGGCCAGCACCGGGTGGTGCTTCATGCGCTGGAATTCGTCGAAGGGGGAGAGCCAGGGGTTCTGGTAGGAGAGGTCCATGATCAGCCCCACGACCACTTGCTGGTTGTCGCCGTGATAGAGGAACCAGCCACCGTGGGTGTGCTTGTCCAGCGGCCAGCCGGATCCGTGCAGAACCAGGCCGGGCTCGTGCTGCTCGGCGGGAACGTCCCACAGCTCCTTGAGACCGATGCCATAATGCTGGGGATCCTTGCCGGCGTCGAGGTCATACTCCTGGATCAGGCGCTTGCCCAGGTGACCTCGGGCGCCTTCGGCAAACAGCGTGTACTTGGCGCGAAGCTCCATGCCCGGCATATGGCCATCCTTGGGGGTGCCATCCGCGGCCACTCCCATGTCGCCGATCAGGATCCCCTTGACCACGCCCTCCTCGATGATGGTTTCCTGAGCGGCAAACCCCGGAAAGATCTCCACGCCCAGCGTCTCGGCCTGCTCGGCCAGCCAGCGGCACAGGTTGCCGGCGCTGATCACATAGCGGGTCAGATCACCACCGGTGTTGTGCATGGACCGGGGCACCAGGGCATTGGGTAGCTTCTGGCTCTTCTCCGCGTCCTTGAGCAGGTAGACCTCGTCGCGGCTGGCCGGGGTGGTCAGCGGTGCGCCACGCTCCTCCCAGTCGGGAAACAGCTCCTGCAACGCGCGCGGCTCGAAGATGGCGCCGGAGAGGATATGGGCGCCCACCTCGGAGCCCTTTTCCACCACGCACACCGTCAACTCCTGCTCCGCCTCGTTGGCCTGCTGCATCAACCGGCACGCGGCGGCCAGACCCGAGGGGCCGGCGCCCACGATAACAACATCGAACTCCATGGAATCGCGTTCGACTTGTTCTTCCATCTGCTCTCTCCTCACTGCCCGTGTCGACGTTGAGCGCCACTACACTAACATCGATAAGTTCCACTAACGTCGATAAGATTTAAAACGGTCGTTTGCTTCTAGCCTGCCCTCATGATAGGCATAATAGAACAACAAGGTCACCCCCTGCGATCATGCGACTTTGGCGCCATGAGGTTCAGGTGTCTCGCCCAAGGGGCAATAATGGGATTGTTGCCGTGTGCATGGGTGTGGCACATTGAGACAGTTTTTTCGATGTGGCACCTATCAAACGCTCGCATGAAATTGATAAGAGCATGCCACGCCGTTCCAGACGGCCAGTTACAGGAAGGTGCTGACGGCAGTGTCGCACCATTGGATTCAAGACGGTTCAACACCGAGAACCAAGCGAGGAAATCATGAAAGTACTCGTCGCGGTCAAACGCGTCATCGACTACAACGTCAAGATCCGCGTCAAGCCGGATCACTCCGACGTCGACCTCAC
>NZ_CANMVL010000023.1 GCF_947501415.1 uncultured Halomonas sp.
TAAGGAGGTGATCCAGCCGCAGGTTCCCCTACGGCTACCTTGTTACGACTTCACCCCAGTCATGAGCCACACCGTGGTGATCGCTCTCCCGAAGGTTAAGCTAACCACTTCTGGTGCAGTCCACTCCCATGGTGTGACGGGCGGTGTGTACAAGGCCCGGGAACGTATTCACCGTGACATTCTGATTCACGATTACTAGCGATTCCGACTTCACGGAGTCGAGTTGCAGACTCCGATCCGGACTGAGACCGGCTTTTCGGGATTAGCTACACCTCGCGGCTTCGCAACCCTTTGTACCGGCCATTGTAGCACGTGTGTAGCCCTACTCGTAAGGGCCATGATGACCTGACGTCATCCCCACCTTCCTCCGGTTTGTCACCGGCAGTCTCCCTAGAGTTCCCGACCGAATCGCTGGCAAATAGGGATAGGGGTTGCGCTCGTTACGGGACTTAACCCAACATTTCACAACACGAGCTGACGACGGCCATGCAGCACCTGTCTGTGCGTTCCCGAAGGCACCAATCCATCTCTGGAAAGTTCGCACGATGTCAAGAGTAGGTAAGGTTCTTCGCGTTGCATCGAATTAAACCACATGCTCCACCGCTTGTGCGGGCCCCCGTCAATTCATTTGAGTTTTAACCTTGCGGCCGTACTCCCCAGGCGGTCGACTTATCGCGTTAACTGCGCCACAAAGGTCACAAGGACCCCAACGGCTAGTCGACATCGTTTACGGCATGGACTACCAGGGTATCTAATCCTGTTTGCTACCCATGCTTTCGCACCTCAGCGTCAGTGTCAGTCCAGAAGGCCGCCTTCGCCACTGGTATTCCTCCCGATCTCTACGCATTTCACCGCTACACCGGGAATTCTACCTTCCTCTCCTGCACTCTAGCGTGACAGTTCCGGATGCCGTTCCCAGGTTGAGCCCGGGGCTTTCACAACCGGCTGATCACGCCGCCTACGCGCGCTTTACGCCCAGTAATTCCGATTAACGCTTGCACCCTCCGTATTACCGCGGCTGCTGGCACGGAGTTAGCCGGTGCTTCTTCTGTGGGTGATGTCCTCCCTCAGGGGTATTGGCCCTGAGGATTTCTTCCCCACTGAAAGTGCTTTACAACCCGAGGGCCTTCTTCACACACGCGGCATGGCTGGATCAGGCTTTCGCCCATTGTCCAATATTCCCCACTGCTGCCTCCCGTAGGAGTTCGGGCCGTGTCTCAGTCCCGATGTGGCTGATCATCCTCTCAGACCAGCTACGGATCGCGGCCTTGGTGAGCCGTTACCTCACCAACTAGCTAATCCGACATAGGCTCATCCGATAGCGCAAGGTCCGAAGATCCCCTGCTTTCTCCCGTAGGACGTATGCGGTATTAGCCTGAGTTTCCCCAGGTTATCCCCCACTATCGGGCAGATTCCTATGCATTACTCACCCGTCCGCCGCTCGACGCCTGGAAGCAAGCTTCCATCGTTTCCGCTCGACTTGCATGTGTTAGGCCTGCCGCCAGCGTTCAATCTGAGCCATGATCAAACTCTTCAGTTTAAGATCATAAGTGCTTGAAGTAGCACCAAACTTGGCTCAAGGTTCAAACGTCTCAAATAGATCTTGCGATCTATGACGAGTCGCTTGCCTTGATGGTTCTGTGACATGGTCACCGAGCCATCGACAAGCGCCCACATGAATTACCTGATCGATTGTTAAAGAGCGGCTCACGT
>NZ_CANMVL010000024.1 GCF_947501415.1 uncultured Halomonas sp.
AGTATCCATCGGCCAGCGCGGCACGGCCTGCATCGCGCCAGGCTCGTCGTGTTCGCCCGCCAGCAGGCGCTGGGCGCTGTGACATAAAGAGCGCGATCATGGCGCCGTTCAGCCACCGGCAGGAGGTTCCAGAGTATCCATCGGCCAGCGCGGCACGGCCTGCATCGCGCCAGGCTCGTCGTGTTCGCCCGCCAGCAGGCGCTGGGCGCCCACATAGGCGATCATCGCCCCGTTGTCGGTACAGAAGCGCCCGCGGGGGTAGAAGGCACGGGCGTTGCGCTTCTCGCACTCGTGCTCCAGGCGCTCGCGCAGCCGCGCATTGGCGCTGACGCCGCCGGCCACCACCAGCCGCTTGAGGCCGGTCTGGTCCAGGGCGCGGCGACACTTGATGACCAGGGTGTCGACCACCGCCTCCTCGAAGGCTCGCGCCACATCGGCGCGGGCCTGCTCGTCGAGCTCGCCGGCCGCCTCGAGCTTGCGAATGGCGGTGAGCGTGTGAGTCTTGAGACCCGAGAAACTGAAGTCGAGTCCCGGGCGGTCGGTCATCGGCCGCGGGAAGCGCAGGCGGCCGGGATCGCCCCGCTCGGCCAGGCGTGCCACCTGAGGGCCACCGGGATAGGCCAGGCCCAGCATCTTGGCGGCCTTGTCGAAGGCCTCGCCGGCGGCGTCGTCCACGGACTCACCGAGCAAGCTGTAGTCACCCAGCCCGCGCACCTCGACCAACTGGGTATGGCCGCCGGAGACCAGCAGGGCCGCGAAGGGGAACGCCGGGCGGTCCTCCTCCAGCATGGGGGCCAGCAGGTGCCCCTCCATATGGTGGACGCCGAGCACCGGAATGTTCAGCGCTCTGGCCATGCCGTGGGCGGTGGCGGCCCCCACCATCAGCGCCCCTACCAGGCCGGGGCCCGCGGTATAGGCGATGGCATCGAGGTCCTGGCGGGTCAGTCCCGCTTCGTCGAGCACCTGCTGGATCAGCGGCAGCAGGCGGCGCGTGTGGTCTCGAGAGGCGAGCTCGGGTACCACGCCGCCATACTCGGCGTGCATGGCGATCTGGCTGTAGAGGGCGTCGGCCAGCAGGCCGCGCTCGGTGTCGAAGAGGGCGACGCCGGTCTCGTCGCAGGAGGTCTCGATGCCCAGTACGCGCATGGTGTCGGCTCGTTTACTCGGAAAAGGCCGCCATTCTACGCGTTATGGACACGGAAAGCATTTGCAAGAACTCGGTGTGGGGTCTAGAATGTCGTGCGCTGCAAGACTGGGTCGTGCACCCAGGTGGCGAAAACCGCGATCGAACCCCTCGTTTTCCGGCGCGCTCAGGCGTTCCGGGCGTTTGTTCTTCGCGAAACGTGCCACCCACAGGGGTGTGCGTACTAACCGAACTCTAGTTACCTAAGGTAGGTGAGTGCTTAATGCCTTCTGTTAAAGTACGTGATAACGAGCCGTTTGACGTCGCGCTGCGTCGCTTCAAGCGTTCCTGCGAAAAAGCCGGTGTTCTCTCCGAGGTGCGTCGTCGCGAGCACTACGAGAAGCCGACTGCGGAGCGCAAGCGCAAGGCGGCGGCCGCCGTCAAGCGTCACGCCAAGAAGCTCCAGCGTGAGCGCAAGCGCTTCGAACGGCTCTATTGATCCGTACTGGAGACGTCGGGCCCTAGGGCCGGGCGGTCTCAGGAGGACGCCAAGCGGCCGCCATCCGGTGGCCGCTTGTTTTTTCCGGGTCGATGGTGACTGCCGTCGCCCCAGGGTAATCACACCGCAGTCGTCGAGGTGATTCGACTTCATGGCCGGACAGATTCCCCAGCGCTTCATCGATGACCTGCTGGCTCGCGTCGACGTGGTCGAGGTGGTGGGCGAGCGGGTCAAGCTCAAGAAGGCCGGACGCAACTACTCGGGCCTGTGCCCCTTCCATCAGGAAAAGACGCCGTCATTCACCGTGAGTGCCGACAAGCAGTTCTATCACTGCTTCGGCTGTGGCGCTCACGGCAATGCGCTACGTTTCCTGATGGAGTACGACAAGCTACGCTTCCCCGAGGCGGTGGAGCAGCTGGCGGGGCGGCTGGGCATGGACGTGCCCCGCGAGGGCGCCGACGACCCCCGGGCCCAGGCGCGCGAGCGCAAGCGCAAGGAGGGGGTCAACCTGCTGGAGCTCTCGGCCGCCTATTTTCGCGAGCGCTTGAAGATGCCCGAGGGGCAGGGCGCCCGGGACTACCTGGAGCGTCGCGGCCTGGCGCCGGAGGTGCTCGAGACCTTCGGGGTCGGCTATGCGCCGGATGGTTGGGAAGGCCTCAAGCGGCACCTGGGTGAGCGCGGCATCGGCGAGCCGGTGCAGGTGGAGTATGGCCTGCTGGTGCATCGCGAGGAGAGTGGTCGCACCTACGATCGTTTCCGCGACCGGGTCATGTTCCCGATCCGGGATATCAAGGGGCGCACCATCGGCTTCGGAGGCCGGGTGCTGGGCGATGCCAAGCCCAAGTACCTCAACTCACCGGAGACGCCGGTGTTCCACAAGGGGCGCGAGCTGTATGGCCTCTATGAGGCGCGCCAGGCCGATCACCGCCTGGAGCGGGTGGTGATCGTCGAGGGCTACATGGACGTGGTGGCCCTGGCACAGTTCGGCATCCGCAATGCGGTCGCCACCCTGGGCACCTCCACCAGCGAAGAGCATCTCGGGCGCCTGTTCCGGATGGTCAACGAGGTGGTGTTCTGCTTCGACGGCGACCGTGCCGGGCGCCAGGCGGCGACACGTGCGCTGGAGACGGCGCTGCCGCTGATGATCGACGGGCGCCAGGCGCGCTTTCTGTTTCTGCCCGAGGGGGAGGATCCGGACACCCTGGTGCGCCGGGAGGGCGCCGAGGCCTTCCAGGACCGCATCACCTGCGCCAGCCCATTGTCGGAGTTCCTCTTCGATCAGGCGGCGGCGGGGCGCGACCTGGCCCATATCGAGGAGCGCGAGCGCTACGCCAGCCAGGTGTTGAAGGCGATCGGACGGCTGCCGGAGGGGGTGCTCAAGTCGCTGATGCTGACCGAGCTGTCGCGCCGCACCGGAGTCGAGGCGGCGAACTTCTCGGCCCTGCTGGCAAGGGGCGAGGTCGTCGCGGGCCGGGAGGCGCGTGGCGATGAGTCGCCGCCGGCCATGGCGGCAGGTGGCACATCGGCGCCACCGCCTCCTCGGGAGCAGGGGAGGGGCGCCTTCCCGCAGCGCTCCGGCGGAGCCTTGAGTCTTGTCGCGAGGGCCCTGCAGCTGCTGCTGCACGAGCCGGAGCTGGTCGCGCAGCTGCCCGCGGAGGATGACTGGTGTCCCGATGAGGAGCCGGATGGTCTGCTCTGCCGTGAGGTGATTCGCCTGCTCAGGGCGGGTGGCTACCGCAGCCCTCAGGTGCTGCTGGCACACTTTCATGGCAGCCCGGAAGGGGAGCGTCTGGCGGCGCTGGCGCGGCGCGAGCTGCTGATTCCGAAGGCGGCGCGTGGTCCCGAGCTGGAGGGCCTGGTGGGGCATTTTCGAAGGCATCGGCGCAGGCGCTCGCCGCAGGAGGAGTTCGACGCACTGCTGGCCAGGGAGAAGGCAGGGGAGCGGCTGTCACGGGAGGAGAGGCAGCGCCTGATGGCGTTGATCACCGAACTGCACCGCTGACCGGAAGGTCAAAAAGACATTCTGAGGACACTCCGGGCTGGCCGTACGGTTGATTTCTCTCCTAACATCCCCACATAGGAGACAGCGCTCGGCACCGGCGTAACCTGACAACCTAACACACCTGAGTAACCGCGCAAATAGATCGAACTGGCAGAAAGGTGCTTTCTGCCGCTATACTGTTCGGCTTTGTGAGTTTTCTCCACCCAGCGCTTCAGGTGTTTCATTCTTCTTCGTCGAGATAGGGTTTCTATGGCTGGAAATGCGCAGCAACAGTCGCGTCTGAAGGAGTTGATCGCGCGCGGCAAGGAACAGGGCTACCTGACCTATGCCGAGGTCAACGACCACCTTCCCGAGGATATCGCCGACCCGGATCAGGTGGAAGATATCATCGGCATGATCAACGACATGGGCATCAGCGTCGTCGAGGTAGCCCCCGATGAAGATACCCTGATGATGTCGGACCACTCCACCGACGAGTCGGCGGCCGAAGAAGCTGTGGCGGCCCTGGCAGCGGTGGAGAGCGACGTGGGTCGCACCACCGATCCCGTGCGCATGTACATGCGCGAGATGGGTACGGTGGAGCTGCTGACCCGCGAGGGTGAGATCGAGATCGCCAAGCGCATCGAGGAGGGCACCCGCGAAGTCATGTCGGCGCTGGCCTACCTGCCTGGCGCGGTGGATTCCATTCTCGAGGCCTACGATGCCACCCAGGACGAGGAAGCGCCGGGCCGCCTCTCCGATCTTTTTTCCGGCTTCATCGATCCCGACGAGGGCATTCCCGGGGTAGCCGAGGCTGAGGTGCCCGAAGAGGAGATCCGCGTCGGGGACGAGGATGAGGACGAGGAGGCCGAGGAGGAGAGCGTCGGTGGCCCCGACCCGGAAGAGTCACGCGCGCGCTTCGAGCAGATCCGCGAGAAGAATGCCGCCGCCAAGGCCGCCATCGAGGCCGAGGGTCGCAACTCCAAGGCGGCCCAGGATGCCCTGGCGCGTCTGGCCGAGCTGTTCTCGCCGATCAAGCTGGTACCCAAGCATTTCGAGCGTCTGGTCAACCAGGTGCGGATCAGTGTCGAGCAGGTGCGCGCCCAGGAAAAGGCGATCATGCAGCTGTGTGTCAAGAAGGCACGCATTCCGCGCAAGACCTTTATCAAGGCCTTTCCCGGCAACGAATCCGACCCCGAGTGGCTGGAGGCGTTCTCCGCCGAGCACCCCAAGTATGCCGAACGCCTGAAGCCGCTGAGTGCTGATATCCAGCGCGCCCAGCGCAAGATCGCCTTCGAGGAAGCGATGGTCTGCCTGCAGGTGCAGGAGATCAAGGAGGTCAATCGTCGTCTCTCCATCGGCGAGGCCAAGGCACGTCGCGCCAAGAAGGAGATGGTCGAGGCCAACCTGCGCCTGGTGATCTCCATCGCCAAGAAGTACACCAATCGCGGCCTGCAGTTCCTGGACCTGATTCAGGAGGGCAATATCGGCCTGATGAAGGCGGTGGACAAGTTCGAGTATCGTCGCGGTTACAAGTTCTCCACCTACGCCACCTGGTGGATCCGTCAGGCGATTACCCGCTCCATCGCCGACCAGGCGCGCACCATCCGCATCCCGGTGCACATGATCGAGACGATCAACAAGCTCAACCGGGTCTCCCGGCAGATGCTCCAGGAGATGGGGCGTGAGCCGACCCCCGAGGAGCTGGGCGAGCGTCTCGAGATGCCCGAGGACAAGGTGCGCAAGGTGCTCAAGATCGCGAAGGAGCCGATCTCCATGGAGACGCCGATCGGTGATGACGACGACTCGCACCTGGGCGACTTCATCGAGGACAGCTCCATGGTGCTGCCCATCGACTCCGCCACCGGTGAGGGGCTGATAGAGGCGACACGCAACGTGCTCGGTGGACTCACCGCGCGCGAAGCCAAGGTGCTGCGCATGCGCTTTGGCATCGACATGAACACCGACCACACCCTCGAGGAGGTCGGCAAGCAGTTCGATGTTACCCGCGAGCGGATTCGCCAGATTGAGGCCAAGGCGTTGCGCAAGCTGCGTCACCCCAGCCGTTCGGAGCCGCTGCGCTCCTTCCTGGACGAGTAATAACACCAGGCGCTCGTCACAACAGCAACAAGCGTTGCTCATGAAAAAGCCCCAGGGTGCAGTTCAGTTCAGAGCTGAACCCTGGGGCTTTTTCGTGGGTGCTTTTCGTGGACGCTGGAGGAGCGGCCGGTGTCTAGCTCAGCCGTTCTGTCGTGCCAGGGCCCAGCGCCGGGCGAGCAGGACCAGCTCGATGACCGCGATCAGCAGCACGGCATAGCCAAACAGCTCCACGACCTCCTCGGCGGCGCTCTTGAAGTCGCGAACATAGTTCTCCTGCAGGATCGCCTGCCAGAAGTCGCCACGTCCGTAGAGCCGCGAGAAGACATAGGTGGTCAGGAAGCCCGCCGCGAAGAGTCCGAAGGAGAAGCTGTTGGAATAGGCAGCGAACTCGGCCAGGAAGCACTGCCGCTTGCGGATGACAACGAACAGGATCGGCAGCACGGTGAGGCTGACCAGCAGCTGCCAGGCACCATCGAAGAGGTAGGTGTCGAGCAGGGCGTCCTGCTCGCGGATCAGCGAGGCAAACAGAAACCCGAACATCAGCAGGCTGATGTAGGGCAGGGTGCGGATTACCAGATGGCTGTAGAGCAGCAGGCCGGCACCGGCGGCCAGCAGGGCGGACTGGGCCAGCTCGGTGAAGCCACGCTCGGAGAAGCGTGTATCGGGAAGATAGAGGGACTCATAGAAGACCCCCTGGGCGATACCCACCACCAGCAGGATATAGAGTGTCGCGCGCAGGCAGGTGGCGCGAAAGCTGATGGGCCAGGAGGGGGAAGGCAGAGACTTATGTGGCATGGCGGAATTCGTGTCTGAGGGTAACAGTTGAAGGACATCTTACCCGGTCCGTCGAGGGGGAGCTAACTTCGCCGGCGACTTGTTTGCAAACTATTGAATTTCAGGGGCCTACACCATTAGTCGCGTTTTTATACCGAGCCTATTGCCGAGCGATAACGCATCCTCTAGCTTACGTTAACGTAAAGCCTGGCAACAACGATAACAGCACCACGGCGGGTCGCGTCGCGACCCCAAGAGGAAGACACATGACCCAGGAGTTCATACTGGAAACTCGCGGGTTGACCAAGGAGTTTCGCGGCTTCACCGCCGTGGACGACGTCAACCTCAAGGTCCAGGAAGGGCATATCCACGCCCTGATCGGCCCCAACGGGGCCGGCAAGACCACCGTCTTCAACCTGCTCACCAAGTTTCTGCCGCCGACCCGCGGCGAGATTCTCTATCGCGGCAAGCCCATCACGCGCATGAAGGCCAACGAGATCGCCCGTCTGGGGCTGGTGCGCTCCTTCCAGATCTCCGCGGTGTTCGGTCATATGACCGCCCTGGAGAACGTGCGGGTGGCCCTCCAGCGCAAGCTGGGCACCTCCTTCCACTTCTGGAAATCCGAGCGCAGCCTCGATCATCTCAACGACCGTGCCATGGAGCTGCTCGATGAGGTCGGCCTGGCCGAGTATGCCGATGTGCTGACCGTGGAGATGCCCTATGGCCGCAAGCGTGCCCTGGAGGTCGCCACCACGCTGGCTCTCGAGCCGACGATGATGCTGCTCGACGAGCCGACTCAGGGCATGGGAGCCGAGGATGTCGACCGCATCGTCGAGTTGATTCGGCGGGTCTCGGCGGGGCGCACCGTGCTGATGGTGGAGCATAACCTCAGCGTGGTCAGTCGCCTCTGCGACCGCATCACCGTGCTGGCCCGTGGCGCCGTGCTGGCCGAGGGCGACTATCAGGAGGTATCGCGCAATCCCCAGGTCCGCGAGGCCTACATGGGCAGCGAAGCGGCGGCAGAGGAGGCCAGCGCATGAGCCAGACATCCGAAGCGATGCAGGATCCGGTCCACCAATACCAGGATCATGAAGGCGCCGAGATGCTGCGGGTCAGTGACCTGCACGCCTTCTATGGCGAGTCGCATATCCTTCACGGCGTCGATTTCGATGTGAAGCGCGGTGAGCTGGTGACCCTGCTGGGGCGCAACGGCGCCGGTCGCAGCACCACCCTCAAGGCGATTATGAACATGGTGGGTCGACGTACCGGCTCGATCATGATCAATGGCAACGAGGCGATGGGCATGAAGTCCCATCATATCCCGCGGCTGGGGATCGGTTACTGCCCTGAGGAGCGCGGGATCTTCTCAAGCCTCGACGTCGAGGAGAACCTGCTGCTGCCACCGACGGTGCGCTCGGGAGGCATGTCCATCGACGAGATCTACACGATGTTCCCCAACCTCTATGAGCGTCGGCGTAGCCAGGGCACCCGGCTCTCGGGGGGCGAGCAGCAGATGCTGGCCATGGCGCGAATCCTGCGCACCGGGGCGCGACTGCTGCTGCTCGACGAGATCACCGAGGGCCTGGCACCGGTCATCGTCCAGGCGCTCGGCGAGGTGCTGATCAAGCTCAAGGAGCGCGGCATGACCATCGTGCTGGTGGAGCAGAACTTCCGCTTCGCCGCGCCCCTGGCCGACCGTCACTTCGTGATGGAGCACGGCCGTATCATCGAGGAGATCACCGCGGCCGAGCTGCCCTCACGTCGCGATCACCTCAACAGCCTGCTGGGTGTGTGACGGCGCGTTGGCCGTCCGGCAGTTTCCTAGCGTCAACCGTATCGACAACAACAAACCGCCCCGCGTGGGCCACGGAGTCAACCATGACCTTCAATCGCAAGATTCTCGCCTCCAGCGTAGCCCTTGCCGCCGCGACCCTGATGACGACCGGCGCCCAGGCCAGCATGAGCGACGATGCCGTGCGCATCGGCTATCTCGCCGACATGTCCGGCACCTATCGTGATCTCGCCGGCCCGGGTGGCCTCGAGGCCCTGAAGATGGCCGTCGAGGACTTCGGTGGCGAGGTCAATGGCGTGCCCATCGAGGTATTCAGTGCCGACGATCGCAACAGCGCCGATGTCGGCGCCAACACGGTGCGCGAGTGGTTCGACACGAAGAATGTCGACCTGGTGGCGGGGCTGGTGGCCTCCTCGGTTTCCATTGCCGCCACCAAGGTGATCGAGGAGAACGACGGCCTGGGTATCGTCTCGGGTTCCGCCGCGTCCAGCATTACCAACGAGCACTGCACCCCCAACCATATTCACTGGGTCTATGACACCTACCCGCTCGCCAACGGCACCGCCAAGGCAGTGGTGGAACAGGGCGGCGACAGCTGGTTCATGCTCACCGCCGACTACGCCTTCGGCCATGCCCTGGAGGGCGACGTGACCAGGGTGGTGGAGGAGAATGGCGGTGAGATCGTCGGTGGGGTGCGACATCCCTTCCCCACCAGCGACTTCTCCTCCTACATCCTCCAGGCCCAGGGTTCCGGTGCCAAGATCGTCGGGCTGGCCAATGCCGGTGCCGACACCGTCAATGCCATCACCACCGCTAGCCAGTTTGGCCTGACCCAGTCCGGCCAGCAGCTCGCCGGCCTGCTGATCTTCCTCAACGACGTCCACTCCATGGGTCTCGAGGCGACCCAGAACCTGCTGCTCACCACCGGCTGGTACTGGGACATGGATGAGCAGGCGCGCGAGTGGGCCGATCGCTACTTCGAGCGGACCGGCAAGCGGCCGACCATGGTGCAGGCCGGCATCTACTCCAGCACCGCGCACTATCTGGAGACCGTGGCCGAGGCGGGTACCGATAACCCCGAGCAGATCCGGGCGGCCATGGCCGAGCGCCCCGTGGAGGACTTCTTCTCTCGCAATGGCTATATCCGTGAAGATGGCCGCATGGTCCACGACATGTATCTGGCGCAGGTGAAGACTCCCGAAGAGTCCGAGAACGAGTGGGATGTCTACGAAATCCTCTCCACGATTCCCGCCGAAGAGGCCTTCCGTCCGCTTTCCGAAAGCCAGTGTGATCTGGTCAACAACTGAGTGGATGCAGAATCGGCGGCGGCTTCGGCCGCCGCCACCTGAGGGGAGGTCCATCGCATGACAATGATTTTCGGTGTGCCGTTGATGGTATTTATGGGTCAGCTGATGCTGGGCCTGATCAACGGCGCCTTCTATGCCCTGCTCAGCCTCGGGCTGGCGGTGATCTTCGGTCTGCTGAAGATCGTCAACTTCGCCCATGGTGCGATGTATATGCTCGGTGCCTTCACGGCGCTGTTGGGGCTGCAGTACCTGGGGCTCAACTACTGGGCGGCCCTGCTGGTGGTACCGCTGGTGGTGGGTGGGCTGGGCATGCTGATCGAACGCTTTATCCTGCGCCGCATCGCTCACCTCGACCACCTCTACGGGCTGCTGCTGACCTTCGGTCTGGCGCTGATCTTCGAGGGGTCACTGATCAACTTCTTCGGGGTCTCGGGGTCCAGCTATCCCACTCCCGACGTCCTGCAGGGCGGCGTCAACCTGGGTTTCATGTTCCTGCCCATCTACCGTGGCTGGGTGCTGGTTGCCGCGCTTGCGGTCTGCCTGGCGACCTGGTTCATCATCGAGCGGACTCGCCTGGGGGCCTACCTGCGCGCCGGCACCGAGAATCCGGCCCTGATGCAGGCCTTCGGCGTCAACGTTCCCCAGCTGATCACCCTGACCTACGGCTTCGGCGTGGCGCTCGCCGCCTTTGCCGGGGTGCTGGCCGCACCGCTCTATCCGGTCTCGCCCACCATGGGCTCGAGCCTGCTGATCGTGGTGTTTGCCGTGGTGGTGATCGGTGGCATGGGCTCGATCATCGGTGCCGTCATCACCGGCCTGGCCATGGGGCTGATCGAGGGCCTGACCAAGGTCTACTATCCCGAGGCTGCCAACACCGTGATCTTCGTGGTGATGGTGGTGGTCCTTATGCTGCGTCCCGCGGGACTCTTCGGCAAGGAGGCTTGACACCATGTCGGCAACCCAGACCCTGACGCCTGCCATGAAACTTCGCCGCAAGGCCAAGATGCGTCGCAACCTCCTCTACCTGGCGCTGGTCGCCATCGCCCTGGTAGCCCCCTTCGTGGCCTATCCGGTCTTCCTGATGAAGGTGCTCTGTTTCGCACTGTTCGCCTGCGCCTTCAACCTGCTGCTCGGCTATGCCGGCCTGCTCTCCTTCGGGCACGCCGCCTTCCTGGCCACCGGTGGCTACTTTACCGGCATCATGCTGGCCAGCTACCCGGGGCTGACGCCCGAGCTTGGCATCCTGATCGGTACCTTCGCCGCCGTGGTGCTGGGCACGCTGTTCGGCGCCCTGGCGATCCGCCGGCAGGGTATCTACTTCGCCATGGTGACGCTGGCGCTGGCGCAGATGATGTTCTTCTTCTTCGTCCAGGCGCCCTTCACCGGCGGCGAGGATGGCCTACACGGGGTGCCGCGCGGCGAGCTGTTCGGGGTGATCAGTCTCGAGAGCAACCTCAACATGTACTACTTCGTGCTGGCGGTGTTCCTGATCGGCTTCGCGATCATCCAGCGTGCCGTGCATTCGCCTTACGGCCAGGTGCTTCGGGCGATCCGCGAGAACGAGCCTCGTGCCGTGTCACTCGGCTACAACGTCGATGCCTACAAGCTGGTGGCCTTCGTGCTCTCCGCCGGTCTGGCGGGTCTGGCGGGCTCGACCAAGACCGTGGTCTTCCAGCTCGCCTCGCTGACCGATGCCCACTGGCACATGTCCGGCGAGGTGATCCTGATGACCCTGCTGGGCGGCGTGGGCACGCTGTTCGGCCCCCTGGTGGGTGCCGGCGTGGTGGTCAGCCTGCAGACCCAGCTGGCGCAGTCGCCGCTCGGCAACTGGGTCAGCGTGATCCTCGGTGCCATCTTCGTGATCTGTGTGCTGAGCTTCCGCAGCGGCATCGTCGGCGAGATCCAGAAGGTGGTGCGCAAGAACTTCAAGTGACCCCCGGTTCCCGCGATGTTTTATTACGAAGACCTATGGCGCCCCGCGGGGCGCCTTTTTAATGCGCGCTGGACAGGCGTTGCGGCAGGTAGCTCACCAGGTGATCGAGAAAACGCTGCAGCTTGGGCGAGCGCTGGCGATGGCGGGGGAAGACCGCCCAGACCGCCGTGTCGTCGTGGCGGTAGGCATCGAGCACCGAGATCAGGGCGCCGCTCGCCAGATGCTCATCCACGTAGTAGTCGGGCAGTTGGGCCAGCCCCAGTCCCTTCAGGGCGGCATCGAGCAGCGCAGGCCCCGAGTTGGCCCGCCACTGGCCACTGACGCGTACCTCGCGGCGCACCCCATCCACCGCGAAGCGCCACTGGTCGCGGCTGCCGATCAGACAGCGATGGCGAGAGAGTTCGGCCAGGGCATGGGGCTGTGAGATATGTTCGAAATAGGCGGGAGCGCCCACCACATACTCGCGGCGCTCGCACAGTCGCCTGGCCACCAGGCTCGAGTCCTCCAGGCGGCCCATGCGGATCGCCACATCGAACCCCTCGTCGATGATATCCACCTGGCGGTTGGTGAAGTGCATGCGGACCTCCAGCTGAGGGTGTTCGAGCAGGAAGTCGTTGACCAGTGGGGCGAGAAAGCGCTCGCCGAAGGTGGTGGCGGAGGTCAGGGAGAGGCGCCCCTGGGGACGGTCCTGAAGGTCATCGAGCGCCGCTTCGGCCTCGCGAAAGCCGTCGAACAGATGGCGGCAGTGGCGGTAGTAGAGCGCCCCGGCGTCGGTCAGATTGATCTGGCGCGTGGTGCGATAGAGCAGGGCGGTGCCCAGTTGTTGCTCGAGCTGACTGACCAGCCGGCTGACGTGGGAGTTGGAGACCGAAAGCTCCCGCGCGGCCGCCGCAAAGGTGCCCAGCCGCACCACCTCGACGAAGGCTTCGATACGATCCCAGCGCTGCATGGACTCTCCTGAAGAATGCAAGATTATTGCTGTGTGGCAACAATGTAATGCCTTTGGTGCGGTTTATACCGGTTCGGATTATAGCCTAGACTGTATCTGAACTTTCCAAGCGAGGAGAACGAATATGAAGTCACGCGCCGCCGTTGCCCTGGAAGTGGGCAAGCCCCTGGAGCTGGTCGAGATCGACGTCGAGGGCCCCAAGGCCGGTGAGGTGCTGGTGCGCATGGCCGCCACCAGCGTCTGCCATACCGATGCCTTTACCCTCTCGGGTGCCGACCCTGAGGGTCTGTTCCCCTCGGTGCTGGGCCACGAGGGCGCCGGCATCGTTGAGGAGGTGGGTGAAGGCGTCACCAGCGTGCGTCCCGGTGACCATGTCATCCCGCTGTATACCGCCGAGTGCGGCAAGTGCAAGTTCTGCCTCTCCGGCAAGACCAACCTGTGCAGCTCGGTGCGTGCCACCCAGGGCCAGGGCCTGATGCCCGATGGCACGTCTCGCTTCTCGCTGGACGGCAAGTCGCTGCACCACTACATGGGCTGCTCCACCTTCAGTGAGTACACCGTGGTTCCCGAGGTGTCCCTGGCGGTGGTCTCCAAGCAGGCGCCGCTGGACAAGATCTGCCTGCTGGGCTGTGGCGTGACCACCGGTATCGGTGCGGTAATGAATACCGCCAAGGTCGAGCCGGGCTCCACCGTCGCCGTGTTTGGTCTCGGTGCCATCGGTCTGGCGGTGATCCAGGGTGCCCAGATGGCGAAGGCCAGCCGCATCATCGCCATCGACGTCAACCCGGAGAAGTTCAAGCTCGCCGAGCAGTTCGGCGCCACCGAGTTCGTCAACCCCAAGGATCACGCCGGCAGCATCCAGGAAGTGATCGTCGACATGACCGATGGCGGCGTCGACTACTCCTTCGAGTGCATCGGCAACGTGAACGTCATGCGCCAGGCGCTGGAGTGCTGTCACAAGGGCTGGGGCGAGTCGATCATCATCGGTGTTGCCGGTGCCGGCGAGGAGATCAGCACCCGTCCGTTCCAGCTGGTGACCGGCCGGGTCTGGAAGGGCTCCGCCTTCGGCGGCGTGAAGGGCCGTACGGAGCTGCCGGGCTACGTGGAGCAGTACATGAACGGCGAGATCAATATCGACGACTTCATCACCCACGACATGCCGTTCGAAAAGATCAACGAGGCCTTCGATCTGCTGCACAAGGGCGAGAGCATTCGCACCGTGCTGCACTATTGATCGATACGCGCCCGATGCTGCGCGTGATTGATTGGTACGCGCCCGTTACCGCGCGTGGTGATTGATAGGCGTCCGATGCTGAGGCATCGGGCGCCACCCTGTCGATCGGCGGCCGGAAGTTCCCGGCCGACAAGGAGAGTGAATTCATGACCATGACCGAGAACCTCGAACTGGTATCGGCCAACAAGAGTTTCGGCGGCTGGCACAAGCGGTACCGCCATCGCTCCCGGGCGCTGGATTGCGAGATGATCTTCGCCATCTACCTGCCGCCCCAGGCCGAGACCGAGCGGGTGCCACTGCTGTGGTGGCTCTCCGGACTGACCTGCAACGACGAGAACTTCATGCAGAAGGCCGGCGCGCATCGCGCTGCCGCCGAGCTCGGCATCGCGATCATCTGTCCGGATACCAGCCCGCGTGGCACCGATCTGCCCGGCGAGCATGACAGCTATGACTTCGGCTCCGGCGCCGGCTTCTATGTCAACGCCACCCAGGAGCCCTGGAAGCGCCACTACCGCATGTATGACTATGTGACCGAAGAGCTGCCCTCGGTGGTGCGCCAGCACTTCCCGGTCAATGGTCGCGAATCGATCAGCGGCCACTCCATGGGCGGTCACGGCGCACTGGTGGCGGCGCTGCGTCGGCCGGGCCACTATCGCTCGGTGTCGGCCTTCGCGCCGGTCGTCAACCCTTCCGAGTGCCCCTGGGGGCAGAAGGCCTTCTCGAGCTATCTCGGCGATGACCGCGGCAAGTGGACCCAGTACGACGCCTGTGAGTTGGTAGCCCGTGGCGCCTCCAGCCAGCCGCTGTTCATCGACCAGGGCGAGGCGGATGACTTCCTCGAGGAGCAGCTCAAGCCCGAGCGTCTCGAGGCGGTGTGTGCCGAGCATGACCATCCGCTGACCCTGCGCCGACAGCCGGGATACGATCACAGCTACTACTTCATCGCCTCCTTTATCGAGGATCATCTGCGCTACCACGCCGAGCATCTGCACAAGAAGCGTTGATGACTCGTCCGGGCGTCTAGATCTCCCGTGTGTGTGACGTGCCGGGCCCGTATACTGCCTGCTACTACTGGCAAGCGGGCCTGGCACGAGAGGCATGAGTGGAGAGAGACGCGATGCGACGAGGGCAGCCATGATCAGGGCGCTGCTGCGCAGATTGATGGGGTGGCTATGGCGTGCCGCGCTGGGCTTTGTGGTGCTGTCGGTGCTGCTGGTGCTGCTGTTCCGCGAGGCGCCGGTGTTCGGCTCCATGGTGATGGTGGAACGCAAGGTACACTCCTGGCTGGTCCATGAACCCATCGATCTCCAGCATCGCTGGCGGCCCTGGGAGTCCCTCTCCGATCATGCCAAGTTGGCGGTCATCGCCGCCGAAGATCAACGGTTTCTCGACCACCATGGCTTCGACCTGGTGGAGATTCGGCGTGCCTGGGAGGCGAGTCGCAACGGCGGCCGGCTGCGCGGTGCCAGCACCCTCAGTCAGCAGACCGCCAAGAACCTCTTCCTGTGGAGCGGGCGCAGCTGGGTCCGCAAGGGCCTGGAGGCCTGGTTTACCCTGCTGATCGAGCTGGTCTGGCCCAAGCAGCGCATCCTCGAGGTCTACCTGAATATCGCCGAGTGGGACAGCGGCGTCTTCGGCCTGGAAGCCGCGGCCCAGCACTACTTCGGCGTTTCTGCCGATCGGCTCGGGCCGCATCAGGCCAGTCGCCTGGCGGCGATCCTGCCTGACCCGCGAGGCCGCGATGCCGCACGTCCCTCCTCCGAGGTGGCCCAGCGGAGCGCCTGGATCCGCCGACAGATGCGCAATCTCGGCGGAACGGCCTACCTCGAACGACTGTGACGGCTTGCCTCTTCCCCGAGGTGCTCCATCAGATGCTGCCGCATCGCCGCCGCCGCCGGTGACAGGCTGACATCGACCCGGCAGATCAGCCCGATCTGGCGCTCCACGTACGGTTCCGACAGCGGCACGAAGCGCAGCCGTGCGTACTCCTCGGGAAATGCCAGTCGCGGCAGGGTGGTGATGCCGATGCCCGCCTCCAGCATGGCGTTCAGCGAGATCATGTTGGAGATATCGAAAGCGCTCTGCGCCAGCAGCGGCTCGGCATCGGTTCCCGAGAGCAGCCGTGAGGTGCCGTTGCGGATCAATACCTCCCCCTGCAGCTCCTGCCAGCTCAGCGCCTGGCGGTCGGCGAAGCGGTGGTCCTCGCGGCATACCACCCCGATGGCATCGCGCATCAAGGGGTGGAAATCCAGCTCGGCGTCCGCCTGCCACAGGCTGGAGATGCCGAGATCCACCTCACCACTGGCCACCATTCGGCCCACGAAGTCGGCGTTGCCGTCGTGCAGGCTGACCCTGAGGTCCGGGTAGCGCTGGATGAAGTCACTGAGCAGACGTGGCATCAGCCGGCTGGCCACCGAGGGCACGGCCGCCATGTCGATATGCCCGGCGCGCTTCTCCACCCGGGCGACCAGATCCCGACTGACGCGATCGTGCTGTGTCACGAGCTCGCGGAAGCGCGGCAGACAGTAGGCCCCGAAGGGGGTGAGCGTCGCCTTGCCTCCCTTCTCGAACAGGGGTTCACCCAGCCGCTGCTCGAGCTCACGTACCGCCATGGAGAGCGCCGGCTGGGTGCGGTGCAGATGGCGGGCGGCGGCATGAAAGCCGCCCTCGTCGACGATGGCCAGCACATAGCGGAGGGGCTGTATCTTGAGCTCGGGATGCATGGCGACCTCGGCGGGGTAGGATGATAAGAAGACCTTATCATTTTATCTTTATTTTTGATTACCTCTTATCTTCTGGCATCGCCTAGGATGGCTTTGATCATATCTAGGAGGTTTCCATGTCCCACGTTCACTCTCTCTACATCAATGGCACCTGGGTCGAGGGTCAGGGCAGCATCACCAACGTCAACCCCTCTGACACCAGTGACATCGTCGGCGAGTATGCCCAGGCCAGCGTCGCTCAGGTGGAGGAGGCCATCAGCGCCGCCAGGCAGGGCCAGAAGCAGTGGGCCAGGACCGGCCTCGAGCATCGCTATGGCGTGCTGATGGCCATCGGCGATGAACTGATCGCGCGCAAGGCCGAGCTGGGTGAACTGCTCGCCCGTGAAGAGGGCAAGACGCTGGCCGAGGGCATGGGCGAAGTCCATCGTTCGGGGCAGTTCTTCCACTACTACGGCGCCGAGGTGCTGCGCCAGATCGATGAGCGCGCCGAGTCGGTGCGGCCGGGCGTGGAAGTCGATATTCGTCGCGAGCCGGTAGGAGTGGTCGGCATCATCAGCCCCTGGAATTTCCCGATGGCCACGGCGGTGTGGAAGATCGCCCCGGCACTGGCCTTCGGCAACGCGGTGGTGTTCAAGCCCGCCAACCTGGTACCGGCCAGCGCCTGGGCCCTGACCGAGATCATCAGCCGCCAGGAACTGCCCGCCGGCACCTTCAACCTGATCATGGGCTCCGGCGGCTCGGTGGGCGATGCGCTGATCTCGAGCCCCGAGATTCATGCCGTGAGCTTCACCGGCTCGCTGGAGGTCGGTCGCCGCGTGGCCGCCGCCACCGCGGCCAACCTGGTCAAGTGCCAGCTGGAGATGGGGTCCAAGAACGCCCTGATCGTGGCCGACGACGCCGACCTGGACCTGGCCGTGGAGGCCGCCTTCAACGGGGCCTACTCCGGCACCGGCCAGAAGTGCACCGCGTCCTCGCGACTGATCGTCACCGAGAAGGTCCATGACGCCTTCGTCGAGAAGCTGATCAAGCGGCTCGAGCAGGTCAAGGTCGGTCATGCCCTGGAGGAGGGCGTGAGCTTCGGCCCGGCCGCCGATGCCCGGCAGCTGGAGTCGAACCTGGCCTGGGTCGAGCGTGCCCAGCGTGAAGGCGCCAGGCTGGCCTTCGGCGGCGAGCGCCTCGAGCGCGACACCGATGGCTACTTCATGGCGCCGACACTGTTCGTCGACACCACCAATGAGATGCCGATCAACCGCGAAGAGGTCTTCGGGCCCATCGCCTGCGTGATCAAGGTGGCGGATGCCGATGAGGCCATCGAGGTGCTCAACGACACCCACTTCGGCCTGACCGCCGGCATCATCACCGACTCCCTGGCGCTTGCCAGCGAGTTCAAGGCCCGCGCCGAAACCGGCTGCGTCATGGTCAATCTGGCCACCGCCGGCACTGACTACCATGTGCCCTTCGGCGGTCGCAAGAACTCGAGCTTCGGCCCGCGTGAGCAAGGCCGCTACGCCCGCGAGTTCTACACCGTGGTCAAGACCTGCTACGTCAAGGCCAACTGAGCCAGGGCCCGAGAGAGGAGTCGAGCTGATGTCCAAGCAGATGCTGACGGTCGATGGTCTGCAGTACTCCAACTGGTCGAGGGAGATCTTCGAGCAGATGCGCGAGGGCGGCGTCGATGCCGTCCACGCTACCCTGGTCTACCATGAAACCACCCGCGAGACGCTCTCGCGGATGGGTGAGTGGAACCGGCGCTTCGAGGAGCATGCCGACCTGATCATGCCGGTGCGCCAGGCGAGCGATATCGAACGCGCGCGTCAGGCCGGCAAGGTGGGAATCTTCCTGGGTGCCCAGAACTGCTCGCCCATCGAAGACGACGTCGACATGGTGGAGGTGATGCGCGATCTGGGGCTGCTGATCATGCAGCTCACCTACAACAACCAGAGCCTGCTGGCCTGTGGTTGCTACGAGGCCGAGGACAGCGGGATCACCCGCTTCGGACGCCAGGTGATTCGCGAGATGAACCGGGTCGGCATGGTCATCGACATGTCACACAGCGGCGAGCGTTCTACCCTGGACGCCATCGAGCTCTCCAGCCGTCCGGTCATCATCTCTCACGCCAATCCGGCGAGCTTTCATCCGGCCAAACGCAACAAGTCCGATAGGGTGCTCAAGGCCATCGCCGAGTGTGATGGATTGCTGGGGTTCTCCGCCTACCCGTTCCACCTCAGGAACGGCTCGGACTGCACCCTGACCGAGTACTGCGAAATGATCGCCCGCACTGCCGACCTGATGGGGGTGGAGCATCTGGGGATTGGTACCGATCTGTGCCAGAACCAGCCCACCTCGATCCTCGACTGGATGCGCAATGGTCGCTGGTCGAAGGAGATGGACTACGGCGAAGGCAGCGCCACCAATGCCGGCTGGCCCAAGCCGCTGGCCTGGCTGCGTGACAGCCGCGACTTCCCCAACCTGATCGAGGGTCTGCGTGGGGTTGGCTTCGCGGAGCAGGAGGTCGCCGGGATCATGGGACAGAACTGGGTGGCGCTGCTGGAGCGTGCCGCCACGCCCGAGCAGGGCCTGAACCGGGTCGCCTGAAGGGAAGGGATCAGCGGTCACTAACATAAAAATCACAACAGCGGCCCCGCTCCTCGAGGGGCCCTACGCCAGAGGCCACTCTGATGTCGTCAACCAAGTCCAACACCAATACCGATACCTACGTCGATAACAGCATCGATAACAACAGCGATACGCCCGAAGCCTCGCTGCCTTCCGGTCAGCACCGACTGGGCGATCCCGTCGTGCTGACCCTGAGCATCGGCTTCATCGTGCTGTTCGTGGGCCTGTCACTCTATGATATCAACGGCGTCGCCGATGCCATTGGCGCAGGCTTCGCCTGGACGGCCAAGGTCCTCGGCGCCTACTTTCAGCTGCTGCTGCTGCTGACCTTTCTGGTCGCCATCGGTCTGACCTGTACGCCCATGGCCAGCGCACGCATCGGCAATACCTTTACGCCGGAGCTCTCCACCTTCAAGTGGGTGTCGATCATCATGTGCACCCTGCTGGCCGGTGGCGGGGTCTTCTTCGCCGCTGGCGAGCCGATCTACCACTTCGTGACGACGCCGCCCTCATTCGACACCGAGGCGGGCACTGTCGACGCCATCGCGCCGGCACTGGCCCAGTCGTTCATGCACTGGGGCTTTCTGGCCTGGGCGGTACTGGGCAGTTTGACCTCCATCGTGCTGGCCCACGCCCACTACGACAAGGGCCAGCCGCTGCAGCCGCGGAACCTGCTCTATCCGCTGTTCGGAGAGCGCATCATGAGCGGCATGTTCGGCGGTGTGGTCGATGCGCTCTGCGTCATCGCCGTGGTCGCCGGTACCGTGGGTCCCATCGGCTTTCTCGCCACCCAGGTGAGCTTCGGCCTGCATGAGCTGCTCGGTGTGGTCAACAACTACACCACCCAGCTGATCATCCTGATCTGCCTCGGTGCCATCTATGTCACCTCGGCGGTCACCGGCATCGACAAGGGCATCCAGCTGCTGAGCCGCTTGAATGTCTTCCTGGCGCTCGGCATCGCGGCGGTGATTTTCCTGTTCGGTCCCACGCTGTTTCTGGTCAACGCCTTTACCCAGGGCTTTGGCGAGTACCTGACCAACTTTTTCACCATGTCGACCATGACCGCCCAGAGCGCACCTGACTGGTGGATGCAGTGGTGGACGGTGTTCTTCTTCGCCTGGTTCATTGGCTATGGTCCGCTGATGGCGATCTTCGTCGCGCGCATCTCCAGGGGGCGCACGATCCGCCAGATGATCCTGACCGTTGCCGTGCTGGCGCCCATCGCCACCACGATCTGGTTCACCCTGCTGGGCGGCTCGGGCATCTTCTATCAGTTCACCGGGGTGATCGACCTGAGCGAGGCGCTGAGCAACTTCCAGTTCGACGTGGCCACCCTCACCGTGGCTCAGGCACTGCCCGGTGGCACCTTCATGGCGCTGGCGATCCTGGTGCTCACCACCATCTTCGTTGCCACCACCGGCGACTCGATGAGCTATGCCATCGCCGTGGTCGGCGCCGGACACGACAGGCCCAGCTCGCTGATCCGCGCCTTCTGGGGCATCACCATGTCACTGATGGCGGCAATCCTGCTGTACATGGGAGCCGGACAGATCAGCGCCCTGCAGCAGTTCATCGTGCTTACCGCCATTCCGGTGTCGCTGGTGCTGCTGCCGTCACTATGGACCGGCCCCCAGGCCGCCATCGCCATGGCCCGCAATCAGGGGCTGGTCTCCCGGGATCTGCGCCCGATCGCGGTCCCCCCAACCTCGTCAACGCCGCCGGCACAGACAGGCTCGACGCCCTCTCAGGAGCAGTAACATGATCGATCGCGTTTCTTCGCTCGAGGAGAGTCTGCGCCTGCGTGCCCCGGAACGGGTCATGGACCTGGAACGTCTGGGCAGCCTGCACCCCAGCCGCCTGAGTTTCGTGCGCAGCCTGATACGCCAGATGGCACGCCAGCGCTGGCAGATCAGCACGACGCGCTTCGATCTCGACGACGACGGCCACGGCACGGCCATCTATCGTCTGCAGACGCCGCGGGGGCGCTATCACGGGGTGATCTTCTCTCAGCCGCTGCCCGACGATGCCCGTTCGGATCGCGTTATCGCCGAGGCCTGGGACGTGACCTTCGGCGTGGTCGAGGGGGATGTGGACGACGCCCTGCTCGAGCAGATGGCGGCCAACGTGCCGCTTCAGGAAGCCGGCCGCCAGCACCCGCGCCTGCTGGTGCTCTCCCGGGCCAATCGCAGTCTGCGCAACTTCGCCGCCTTTAGCGAGGCACTCAGCGCCGGCCAGCAGCCCGACCCCAGGTGGATCACCCGGGTCGGCTACCTGTATCGCACCACGGCCGTCTACGGCAACGGCAAGTTCGGCATCGCCGACTTCGACCGCCTGCGCGACAACCCGGACTTCCAGCGGCCCTTCTCGGCCCAGATGCTGGGGGTCTATCTGCTGCGCCACTTCTCCATCGAGCAGATCGAGCATATCGCCCGGCGCCAGGCGCCGGCGACTGCCGTCGGGCTCGCCACCCCGCTGCGGCGCTATCTGGGGATCGGCAACTCGACCGGACTCGGCATGGCGCCGTTTCTGATCAACCATCCGCAGTTGATCGAGCAGTGGGTCGAGAGCCGTGAACAGGCGCTGGCCCAGATCAGTGCCCAGCAGCCCGATGAGGAGCAGCGTGCCGCGCTGATCGCACTGGTCAGCCGTGCCCAGCGCCATCTGGAGCAGACCGTCACCGAGGATGTCGAGCAGAGCGCGCGCAATGTCGAGACCGCGGCGGCCCTGCCCGAGGTGCGCATCTGGCTCGAGCAGGTGCCGCTGACCAACGACCTCTGGCAGGAGCTGATCGAGTGGGGTCACCGGACCCTGTCGCTGGAGACCCAGGAGCTGATCAACACCCTGCTGCTGGAGATCTACCCGGACATCGTCGAGCCCTTCGAGGACCGCATGGGCGTCGATGAGCGCATGGAACTGACGCCGGAAATGCCGCTGGTGCGCCTGAAGCAGCTGATCGAGACCCACTATGACTGGGCGCTCTCCTATGACTTCGATGATCCCGACAATCGCTACTGGTTCTGGTATCGCTCCGTCGAGAAGGAGGAGCCACGGCTCGGGGTGCGCGACAGCGAACCCGGTGCCGACCGCGAGCTCAAGCTGGCCATCGCCCCGCGGGTAGCGGATACCCATCGCGTCATCAGCGACTATCTGGGCGACCACCCCCGCGCCTCGGTGGTCGACTTTCTGATCCAGCACTCGCGTCACAAGGACATCGTGCGCCGCATTCAGACCATGGTCGAAACGCCTTTTGGCGAGATTCGGGCCAACCTCTGGGCCCGCGACATGAAGCCCATGCATCTGCTGCGCACCAAGCTATCGTTCTTCGGCGCCAGCCGCTTCGACCCCAAGTCGGACCGCTGGGTACGCATCACCCTGTTCCAAGGGGCACCACTGGTTGAAGAGCTCAACGCCGAGCCCGACGACCTGCGTGCCTTCGACGACTGGAGCTTTCCGCTCGAACCATCGACAAGCCACGCCGAGGATATCCCCACCCCCATTACCACCGGAGTCACCACATGAAGGTCTCCTACAACGAGCTCCAAGGACTCTGCCGAAAGGCCTTTCTGGGCCTGGGCTTCGAAGATGGCGATGCCAGCGATGCCGCCGACATGGTCGCCTGGATGCAACTCCATGAGCTCGATGGACTGGAGGCCCTGAACCGTGGCCTCGATTACCTGCTGGCCGAGCAGCATGCCCAGGAGCACGCGCCGGTGCAGCTCTATTCCGATGGTGATCTCGCGGTACTCGATGGCCAGGGGCATAGCGTTCTCAGAAGCTCGAGCCTGGCGCTGGAGCTCGGCTTCGCCAAGGCGCGCGCCCGGGGCCTCTCGGTGATCAAGATCCGGCGCTGCCACAATCGCCAGCTGATCATGGGCTATCTGGCCCGCATCGCCGGGCGGGGCATGAACGTCACCGCCTTCTGGCGTAACGCTCAGGCCCCGGAGGGCAGCGACCAGCCGCCGCTGACCGAGCAGGTGGTCGGCTTTCGTGCCAACAGTTCGGTGCCCGAGATCCGCGTCTATGCGGTGAAGGAGGTTCCCGAGGAGAACGAGCCGAACGACGGCATCACGCTGGTGTTTGCCAACCACGTCGACCTGCTGCCGTCGATGCGCTCCGAGTTCGACTACGAACTGCTGGCCCGCCATGAAGAGTCGACGCTACTGGCCTGCCGCGAGCGGGCCATGCTCGATGGTATCCCCATCAATGATGGCGTGTGGAACAGGCTCAAGGACCTGGCAGCACGCATTCTGGTCGAGTCCACCGATGCCTCCCGCGGTGGCGCCGGGGCCGGCGTCACCGACAACGATTGAGTCATCGACTCATTGGGTGCCGAGCAGGCCCGGCGCTCACCCTCGAGGAGCGCCGGGGCTCGTTATCCACCCACATATCTGTACGCCCATTCCCTTGTCCGTTTATCCATTTATCCAGAGCACCCCAGAGAGGGACACCCCCATGGTTCAGCCCGTTACCACCGATCTGTTCGCTTCCCGCGCCCCGCTGTCATGGGCAACCGTGGGCAATGGCATCCTCTTCACCGCCCAGATTCCGATCGACGAACAGGGCGAGGTCGTCAGCGGCGGCATTGAGGCCCAGGCCCGCCAGACGCTGGATAATCTGGTGCACACCCTGGAGTGCGCCGGCGGTGGCGTCGAGAACCTGACCCAGGTACTGATCTATGTGACCCGGCGCGAAGATCTCGCCACGGTCAACAGGCTCTATGCCGAGGTGGTGAAGGCCCCCTATCCCAACCGTGCCGCCATCATCGTCTCGGGCTTCGCCCGCGAGGAGATGCTGGTCGAGATGGTGGCCTACGCCGCCATCGATGAGGCAAGCTGACGGAGGCGCTGGTACCTGCCTGGAGATTGTCCTGGCGCGGGGCAAGTGCCACCATAGGGATGATTCATATCAACGCACGCGAATATAGAACCCGCTGACTGTCGCGCCTCTTAACAATTATGACAACGAGCTCGTTATGACTGTGGAGATCACTCAACCGAAGCGTCGCCGCGGCAGGGCCCGTGGCCGCGAACTGGCCCCGCTGGCGCTCGCCGGGCTGCGTCGCCTGCTGGGCGATGAGCGCAGCGACCCCAGCCTGCAGCGCCGTGACCGGCTGATCGAGCATCTGCATGGTATCCAGGATGCCCATGGCCACCTGGCCATGGTCGAGCTGCGGGCGCTGGCCGCCTACATGAACCTGCCCATGGCGGCCATCTACGAGACCGCGACCTTCTACGCCCACTTCGACGTGGTCCACGACGACGAGGCACCGCCGCCGGCGGTGACGGTGCGGGTCTGTGACTCTCTCTCCTGCCAGCTGGCCGGCGCGGAAGCCCTCAAGGCGGAGCTCGAGGCCGGTGCCGCCCCGGAAGCGGTTCGCGTGGTGCGCGCGCCCTGCATGGGGCGCTGCGATAGCGCGCCGGTGGTGGAGGTGGGGCACCACCATGTCCGCTACGCCAGCGTGGAAGGGGTCGAGGCGGTGATCGATACCGGTCACTTCCACCCTGAGACGATCCTCTGGGAGCGCCTGGCCGACTACCGCGAGGCCGGTGGCTACCGGCTGCTGAATGCCTGCCGCGACGGTGAGGTGAGCGTCGAGAGGCTGATCGAGGCCTTCGAACATGCCGGACTGCGTGGCCTGGGTGGCGCCGGCTTTCCGCTCTATCGGAAGTGGCAGGCGGTTCGCGCCGAGCCGGGCCCTCGCTATGCGGTGATCAATGCCGACGAAGGCGAGC
This sequence comes from uncultured Halomonas sp., assembly GCF_947501415.1. Lineage (GTDB taxonomy): Bacteria > Pseudomonadota > Gammaproteobacteria > Pseudomonadales > Halomonadaceae > Halomonas. The sequence continues at coordinate 24,764 of NZ_CANMVL010000024.1, forward strand.
CAGGCACCTTCAAGGATCGCTTCTACCTGGAGCGCGAGACCCATCGCTTCCTGGAGGGTGCCCTGGTCGGCGCCTGGGTGGTGGAGGCCGAGGCGCTCTATATCTACCTGCGCGATGAGTATCCCGGCCTGCATCGGGTGTTGCACAGGGCCATCGGCGAGCTGGAGGAGGCCGGCCTGGTGGCGCCGGGCTATATCGTGCTGCGTCGCGGTGCCGGCGCCTATATCTGTGGCGAGGAGTCGGCGCTGATCGAGTCTCTGGAGGGCAAGCCCGGCAAGCCCAGGCATCGTCCCCCCTATGTTGCCCAGAGGGGGCTCTTCGACCGTCCGACCCTGGTCAACAATGTCGAGACCGTCTACTGGATCCCGCGCATCTGGGAGCAGGGGGCCGAATGGTTTGCCGCCCAGGGGCGTCATGGCCGGCGTGGTCTGCGCAGCTTCTCGGTCTCCGGCCGGGTCAAGCGCCCAGGGGTGCATCTGGCCCCGGCGGGCATCACCCTGCGCGAGCTGCTGGAGGAGTACTGTGGCGGCATGGCCGAGGGCCATCACCTGCTGGGCTATCTGCCCGGCGGCGCCTCCGGGGGGATCCTGCCGGCCAGCAAGGCGGATATCCCGCTCGATTTCGATACCCTTCAGGAGCATGGCTGCTTCATCGGCTCGGCGGCGATCGTCGTGCTCTCGGACCAGGATGATCTGCGTGCCGTGGCCAGCAACCTGTTGGCCTTCTTCGCCGACGAGTCCTGCGGACAGTGCACGCCCTGCCGCATGGGGAGCGAGAAGATGCTCACCCTTCTCGAACGCGACGAGTGGGATGTCCCGCAGCTCGAGCGGCTCGCCCGGGTGATGATGGACGCCTCCATCTGCGGCCTGGGCCAGGCCGCGCCCAATCCGGTGATCAGCCTGCTACGCGACTTCCGCGGCGAGCTTGCCGGCCGCAACCTGATCGCCAAGGGGTGAGGAGGGAGAGATGAGTGACCAGAGCGTAATGGAAAGCTTTACCCTGAATCTGGATGGCGCCGAGGTCAGCGCCTGGCCCGGCGAGACCCTCTGGCAGGTGGCCAAGCGCGCCGGCGAGACCATTCCTCACCTGTGCTTCAAGGACGCCCCCGGCTACCGTTCCGACGGCAACTGCCGCGCCTGCATGGTGGAGATCGAGGGGGAGCGCGTGCTCGCCGCCAGCTGCATCCGCGAGGCGACCCCCGGCATGGTGGTGAAGAGCGCCGGCTCCGAGCGGGCCCGCGAGGCGCGGGAGGAGGTGCTGGCACTGCTGCTGGCCGACCAGCCCGAACGCGAGGCGAGCCCCGATCGTTCGAGCCACCTGTGGGACATGGCCGACCGGCTGGCCGTCGACGCCACGGCGGTGGGCGAGCGCCTGCCCGCGCGGGCGGAGCGGAGATCCCCTACGGTGCATCATGTGGCCGAGAGGGCCGACTCGCTGCCCCATGCCGGAGGGCATGACGCCACCCACTCGGCGATGAACGTCAACCTGGATGCCTGCATCACCTGCGGGCTCTGTGTGCGGGCCTGTCGCGAGGTGCAGGGCAACGACGTGATCGGCCTGGCCCATCGCGGGGCGGCATCCAAGATCGTGTTCGACTTCGATGACCCCATGGGCGAGAGCACCTGCGTGGCCTGTGGCGAGTGCGTCCAGGCCTGTCCCACCGGGGCGCTGATGCCGGCGACCCTGATCGATGACGCGGGCCGTGGCGACTCCGCCGTGGCCGACCGCACCGTCGACTCGATCTGTCCCTACTGCGGGGTCGGTTGTCAGCTGACCTACCACGTCAAGGATGACCCGCCACACGTCGAGGAGCGCCGGGGGCAGGGCGAAGAGGAGGTCCGAGGACCAGGGATGGCCGAGGTAGCTTCCAGGGAGGGACTCGTAGCGCCTCCCCGCAGCCCTGCCGCCGGATCAGCTCCGTCCAATGCAGAAGCTGGGCGCATACTCTTTGTCACCGGTAGAAACGGCCCCTCCAATCAGGGCCGGCTCTGCGTCAAGGGACGCTTCGGCTTCGACTACCCCAATCATCCGGCGCGACTGACCCGGCCGCTGATCCGGCGCGAGGGCGTGCCCAAGGGGGTCGATCCCGACTTCGATCCAGCCGACCCGCTGACTCACTTCCGCGAGGCGAGCTGGGAGGAGGCGCTGGATCTGGCGGCGGAGGGGCTCACCAACCTCAAGGCCGGAAACGGTCCCGAGGCACTCGCCGGATTCGGCAGCGCCAAGTGCTCCAACGAGGAGGCCTGGCTGTTCCAGAAGCTGGTGCGTACTGGCTTCGGCTCCAACCATGTCGATCACTGTACCCGCCTGTGCCACGCCAGCTCCGTGGCGGCCCTGATGGAGTGCCTGGGTTCCGGCGCGGTCACCGCGTCGTTCATGCAGGCGCTCGAGGCCGATGTGGTGGTCCTCACCGGCTGCAACCCGGCGGTGAACCACCCGGTGGCGGCCACCTACTTCAAGCAGGCGGCCAGGAACGGCACCCGGCTGATCATCCTCGACCCTCGCGGACAGGCTCTGGACGCCTACGCCTGGCGCAGCGTGCGCTTCACGCCGGGCGGCGATGTGGCGCTGCTGAACGCCATGCTCAACGTGATCATCGCCGAGGGGCTCTACGACCAGGCCTATATCGATGCCCATACCGAAGGCTTCGCGGCGCTGGCGGCGAGCGTGGTCGACATGACTCCCGAGGCCATGTCACCGCTGTGCGGCGTGGCGCCCGATACCCTTCGCGAGATCGCGCGGGCCTATGCCACCGCCGACAAGGCGATGGTCTTCTGGGGCATGGGCATCTCCCAGCACACCCACGGCACCGACAACGCTCGCTGCCTGATCTCGCTGGCGCTCGCCTGCGGGCAGACCGGGCGCCCGGGAACCGGCCTGCATCCGCTGCGCGGCCAGAACAACGTCCAGGGCGCCTCGGACGCCGGCCTGATTCCCATGGTGCTGCCTGACTATCAGCCGGTGGGCGACGCCCAGCTGCGTGCCGCCTTCGAGGAGCTGTGGAATACCGAGCTCGACCCCGAGCCCGGGCTTACCGTGGTGGAGATCATGGATGCCATCGTGGCCGGCACCATCAAGGGGATGTACATTCTCGGCGAGAACCCGGCGATGTCCGACCCGGATCTCAACCATGCACGCCAGGCGCTGGCTACCCTCGAGCACCTGGTGGTGCAGGACCTGTTCGTGACCGAGACGGCCCAGTTCGCCGATGTCATCCTGCCGGCCACCGCCTGGGCGGAGAAGGATGGCACCGTCACCAACACCAACCGCCAGGTGCAGATGGGGCGCGCCGCGGTGGCCCCGCCGGGGGAGGCGAAGCCCGACTGGTGGATCATCCAGGAGATGGCCAGGCGCTTCGGGCTGGGCTGGGACTATGCCCACCCGCGGGAGGTATTCGCCGAGATGAAGCAGGGCATGTCCTCGCTGGACCATATCAGCTGGGAGCGCCTCGAGGCGGAGGACTCGGTGATCTACCCCTGCCTCGCCCCCGACGCTCCGGGCGAGGATGTGGTGTTCAGCGACGCCTTCCCGCGGGCCGGCGGCAAGGCGAAGTTCTCGCCCACCCGCCCGCTGCCGCCGGATGAGCCGGTGGATGCCGATTATCCGACGGTGTTGACCACCGGGCGGCTACTGGAGCACTGGCACACCGGCGCCATGACGCGTCGCAGTCGGGTGCTCGATGATCTGGAGCCGGAGGCCGCGGCCAGCCTGGCTCCCGCGGAGCTGGGACGCCTGGGGGTGGCGCCGGGAGAGCCGATCACCATCGCGACCCGGCGTGGCACGATCACCCTGACGGCACGCTCCGATCCGCGCATGCCCGAAGGCATGGTGTTCGTGCCCTTCGCCTTCGTGGAGGCGGCGGCCAACCTGCTGACCAACCCGGCGCTGGACCCCTACGGCAAGATCCCGGAGTTCAAGTACGCGGCCTGTCGGCTCTCGCCGGCTGCCCCTTGACCACCAGCACCACGCCGGCGATGGCAATGGCCATGCCGGCAAGCGAGGCGGGAGGCAGGGCCTCATCGAACAGCCACCAGGCCTGCAGGGCGGTAACCGGTGGCACCAGGTAGAACAGGCTTGCCACCCGCGAGGCCTCGCCGCGCTTGATCAGCGCCATCAGCAGCAGGATGGCGCTGATCGAGAGCACCAGCACCAGCCATCCCAGGGTCAGGGTGAAGACGGGAGTCCACGTCACGCTGCGCTCCTCGAAGAGCAGTGCGCCCAGCCCGAACAGCGTGGCGGTGGCCAGATACTGCACCACGGTACCGGAGAGCAGCGGCATGCCGGTGCAGTGGCGCTTCTGATAGAGCGTGCCGCCGGTAATGCCCAGCAGCGCGACCAGCACGGCCCCCAGTGCCCCCAGGCCGAAGCCCTGAAAGAGGTTCTCGCCCGGGTCCAGCTTGCCGCCCAGCACCAGGGCGACCCCCACCAGCCCCAGCAGCAGTCCCAGCCACTGGCGTGTCGCCAGCCGCTCGCCCAACAGTGGGCCGGCGAGCCCCGCCGTCATCAGCGGTTGCAGCCCCACCAGCAGCGAGGCGAGCCCCGCCGGCATGCCCAGGTAGATGCCGTAAAAGACACCCCCCAGATAGGCGCCATGCACCAGCAGGCCCGAGACCGCGATATGTCCCCACAGCCGGGAGCCGCGGGGCCACTCGCCGGAGAGCCAGTGGGCGAGGGGAGCCAGCAGCACCAGGGTCAGAATGGAGCGAATGAAGAGGAAGGTGAAGGGCTCGGCGTAGGGCAGGCCGAACTTGGCACCGATGAAGCCGGTGCTCCACAGCACCACGAACAGCAGCGGCATCGCGGCGAGCCACAGGCGATGAGAGAAGATGGCGGGCATGGGGGCGTCCTTGCAGGGGAAGCAACCATCTTGGCTGCCTCGCAGCAGGCTGCCAAGGGGGCGTGGCGCCCGCGAGGGTTTGTGCTTTGGTCGTAGAGTGTGGGGTCAGTGGCTAACTGGTCAGACCAGTTTTTTCTCATTGCTTACAATATATTGTCGTCGATGGAAGGGCAGTGGTTCGCGGATGACGAGCAGGGCAACGTTGAATCGCAGCGTTGGCCGGGCACGGGGCTTTCGCTAGCTTCTTGAGTGGAGCGCCTGTGCGCTTACCGACCATGCACGATGGAGTCGAGCGTGGGGCGTCGGGGTCGCCTGGGCGGCCATGAACGGCGAATCGGTCCAGGGAAGATAACAACAAGATCCGGCCATGCCCCGGCGGGGCCGGCCACCGCCATCTGGAGTTTATTCCATGCAAGATGACAAGCAGCCATCACGCATCCTGACGTCACCCGACGATGCGACCTTATGTCGTCGCGAGCCCGATCGACGCCGCTTCCTCAAGGCCGCCGCGGTCGGTTCCGCCGCCGCCGTGGCGGCGCCCTGGATCGGCAATGTCCAGGCCCAGGAGGGCATCCGCATTCGCATGCAGTCCTCGTGGCAGCCTGGCACCGTCGGCTATCGCACCTTCGAGGACTGGGCCAAGGGCGTGGTCGAGTCCACCAGCGGTGAGGTCAATATCGAGCCCTTTCCCGCCGGTGCCGTTGCCGGGGCCTTCGAGGTCGCCGATGCCGTGCGCAATGGCGTGCTCGATGGCCAGAACTGGTTCACCGTCTACTGGCCGGGCAAGATGCCCGCGGGTGTCTTCCTTACCGCCTACCCCATGGGGCTCTCGCTGCCCCACCAGTGGGACATGATGTTCGGCGCCTATGGTGGCCTGGATATTGCCAAGGATCTCTACCGCAAGCAGGGCCAGGAGCTGCTGGGTTATGTCCACCACGACCTCAACCTGATCCACTCCAAGGTGCCGCTGCGCAGCTTCGATGACTTCGATGGCATCAAGATCCGCATGCCCGGCGGGATCGTCGCCGAGACCTTTGCCGCCATGGGCGCGCGTACCACCCTGCTGCCGGGCTCCGAGGTCTATCCGGCCCTGGAGAAGGGCACCATCGATGCCGCCGACTTCACCGGTGCCGCGGTCAACTACGAGCTGGGGTTCTGGCAGGTGGCCGACTACATCATCATGGGGCCGCCCTCCACACCCTGCCTGCATCAATCCGTCGACCTCATGGATATCGCCGTCAATCGGCGCGTCTTCGAGCGCATGTCCTCCCAGACCCAGGACCTGATGCACGACCTGGTCGCCGCCTACTCCCGCGAGCACTATGCCGCCATTCAGAAGGCCAACGCCGAGGCCTGGCCCAAGTACCGCGAGAAGGGCGTGGAGATCATCCACCTGACCGAAGAGGATGCCACCCGCTTCCGTGAGGTGGCGATCCCGCTGTGGTTCAAGTGGGCCAACAAGGACCCGGATGCCGCCCGTCTTTTCAAGGCTCACCTCGACACCATGATGGATCCCGCGGTGGCGCTGATCACGCCCGAGGACATCAAGGACTACGAGCTCAATATCTGACCCGCCGGCTCGAACAGGCCGGGTGCTGCGTCTCAGGAGTCGCAGCACCCTGGCCCCGGGCATAACGCTCAACCCCGCATCTGCCGGGTCCATGATCCGTCGCTCTCGCCGGGAGGTGATGGCATCGCGGAGGAGTCTCAATGAATCTAGAGATCAACTTTATCCTGCCCCACTGGCTCTACTGGTCGGTGCTGATCTTCCTGCCGCTGGTGGTCATGTTCTTCGTCGATCGCAGCTTCCGCCGCGGTGGCCGCATCGATGGTGGCGAGGTCGCCGAGGTGCCGGCCGGCGAGGAGGTGGTAGTCGGCTATCGGCCTCCCGGCAACCTCCTTACCCTCGCCATCGATCGCGTGTCCGGCTTCTTCGGGCGCTACGTGGCCTACTGGTCGCTGATCGCGCCCTTCGTGTTCGCCTATGAAGTGCTGATGCGCTACGCCTTCAACTCGCCGACCAACTGGGCCCACGAGTCGATGACCCTGATGTTCGGCATGCAGTACCTGATGGCCGGCGCCTTCGCCCTGCGCGAGGGGGGCCATGTGCGCGTGGATATCCTTTACCAGCGCGCGCGGCCGTTGACCAAGGCATCCCTGGACCTGCTGACCTCGGTGTTCTTCTTTATCTTTACCGTGGCCCTGCTGGTCACCGGCTGGAAGTTCTTCTCACAGTCGGTGAGCGACCGCCTCTTCTTCGGCGCGAGCTATGCCAACGAGGTCTCCTTTACCGAGTGGGCGGTGCAGTACTACCCGGTGAAGTTCATGCTCTTCTTCGGGGCGCTGCTGCTGCTGCTGCAGGGCATCGCTCAGCTGATCCGTGACGTCCAGGCGTTTCGGTATCATCGCGCACGGGAGCGCCAGGGGCGTGGCTTCGCCCAGCTGCTGGTGGTGCTTGGCGTGCTGCTGGCCGCCTGGGTCCTGTTCGAGATGGTCAATATCGCCGTCACCGACTACGAGAGCCTGGCCGGAAGTCTCGAGAACAGCCTGAGTCGGCTGGGCATCGGTGGTTTGACCCTGCTGATGTTCGGCACCCTGATGGTGGTCCTGGTGGCGGGCCTGCCGCTGGCCTTCGTCACCGGCGGCCTGGGGGTGGCCTTCCTCTATCTGGTCGGCGACCAGGCCATGCTCAACCTGATGCCCTCGCGCATCTTCCCGATGATGACCAACTATCAGCTCTCCGCCATTCCGCTGTTCATCTTCATGGCATCGGTGCTGGAGAAGGCGGGCATCATCGAGGAGCTGTTCGATGTCGTCTACAAGTGGATGGGCGGGCTCAAGGCGGGCCTGGCCATCGCCACGGTCATCGCCTCGACGCTGCTGGCCGCCATGGTCGGCGTGATCGGCGCGGCGGTGGTGACCATGGGGCTGATCGCCCTGCCGGCGATGCTCAAGCGCAACTACGACCCCGAGATCGCCATCGGCTCGATCATGGCCGGCGGCACACTGGGCATCCTGATTCCCCCCTCGATCCTGGCCATCATCTATGGCGTCATCGCCCAGCAGTCGGTGGGAGAGCTCTACCTCGGCTCGCTTCTCCCCGGCCTGCTGCTGGCCTTCATGTATGGGTTCTACTGCTGGATGCGCGGCACCCTGAACGTCAGCATGGCGCCGCCGATGCCGGTCGAGGACCGGGTCGACATGAGCGAGAAGCTGCGTCTGCTGCGCAATATGCTGGCACCCATCGTGCTGGTGGTGCTGGTGCTGGGCATCATCTTTACCGGCATCGCGACGCCGGTGGAGGCGGCGGGCATCGGTACCTTCGGCGCCCTGGTGGTGGCCGCGATGCACGGGCGTCTGACATGGCCCAACCTGCATGCCGCCTGCATGACCACGCTGGTGGCGTCGGCCATGGTGATGTGGATCATCTTCGGTGCCAGCATCTTCGTCGGCTTCTATATCCTGCAGGGGGGGCAGACCTTCGTGCAGGAGCTGATCTCCGGTGCCGGTCTCGGCCCTTATGCGGTGCTGGCGCTGATGATGGTGCTGCTGGTCGCGCTGGGGATGTTCCTCGACTGGGTGGGCATCCTGCTGCTTGCGGTGCCGATCTTCGTGCCGCTGATCAAGGGGCTCAGCTTCGACGGCGTGTTCGGGCTGCCGGGCGTGGACCCCGCCGATGTCTCGCTATGGTTCGGCGTCATCTATCTGGTCAATATGCAGATGTCCTTTCTCAGTCCACCCTTCGGTTATGCGCTCTTCTATATCAAGGGGGTATGCCCGCCACATATCACCATGGCGCAGATCTTCCGCTCCTCCTTCCCGTTCCTGGCCCTGCAGGCGCTGGGCCTGCTGTTGGTGATCCTGTTTCCGGCGCTGGTCACCTGGCTGCCCAATCTGGCATACGGCTGAAGAGGAGATGTTCACGAGCAGGGCGCCTGCGGGCGCCCTTGTTACATTCCCACACAAAACGATCTGAACTCCTCCGGACATGGGGGCGTCACAGGGGGGCACACACATTTTGACGTATTCTTTTGACGTACCCTTGGAGGTATCTATGAAACGCATGACTGCCCTGTTCTCCGCCGCCCTGCTCAGTGCCGGCCTGATGTCGGCTACAGCGCATGCCCAGGAGGACGCCGCAGCCAATGCCTCAGTATCGGCCGAGGCCTCCGTTCAGGCTCAGGACTTCTCCGATGCCCAGCTCCAGCAGTTCGCCGACGCCTCGCAGGAGATCGCTGTGCTGTCTCAGGAGTACACCGAGCGCCTGCAGGCCGCCGAGGGTGAAGAGGCGCAGCAGCAGGTTCGTGTCGAGGCCAATGAGGAGATGGTCAGCGTGGTGGAAGAGAGCGGCCTCGAGGTCGACACCTTCAACGCCATCGGTCAGGCCATCCAGCAGGACCCCGAGCTGATGAAGCGTGTTCAGGAGATGGCGCAGTCGTAAGACTCGTCTGACTCCCTGCCGGCTCCCATCGGCATTGACGGCCATCCTTCGGGGTGGCCGTTTTCTTTGTCTTGACCGCATGATGGCGCTTTACAGCCTGTCGGCACTCTTACAGACTTTCCGTAAACCGCCTGAGAGGGGAGAGGACCCATGGAAGTGGAATGGCTGGAGATACGCCAGCATATGGGGCAGTTCCCGCCCTTCGACGCCCTGTCCGACGAGCTGCTCGACGAGATCGCCAGCCAGGTCGAGGTAGCCTACTTCCAGGCCGGCAGCGATATTCTGGTGCTCGATGAGGAGGTCAGGGAGCTCGGCTATGTGCGCAGTGGCGCGGTGGAGGTCTCTCGCCGCAACGGCAGTCTCCACAATCGCCTCGGCGAGGGCGATATCTTTGGACACTTCAGCCTGCTGCGTAACTACCGGGTGCGCTTCCCCGCCCGTGCCCTGGAAGATAGCCTGATCTATTTCATCCCGGATGCCGTCTTCCAGCGACTGTGCGAGCAGGATGACGACTTCGCCGACTTCGTCGAGGTGGAGCGTCCACGCCTCGAGACGGCGGTGGAGCAGCACAAGCAGCAGAACGACATGCTGATTACCCGGGTGCGCAAGCTGCTCAGCCGCTACCCGTTGATGCTGGAGGCCAGCACCACATTGCAGGAGGCGGCCAGCCAGATCACCGACTACGGCGCCTCGGCGGTGCTGGTGCTCGATACCCCCGAGGAGAACTCGCGCTATGTGCTGCGTGACAGCGAAGAGCGCGACTGGCAGGTGAAGGGCATCCTGACCGACAGCGACTTTCGCCGTACGGTGGCCGAGGGGCTTCCGCCAAGCACACCGATCGGCGATGTGGCGGGCAAGCGGCTGGTGGCGGTTCAGTCCGGCGAGTCGGTGCATGAGGCGATGCTCACCATGCTGCGCAACAATATCCACCATCTGCCGGTGATGCATCGTCGCAGCCCGGTGGGCATCGTGCACCTCTCCGATATCATCCGCTACGAGACCCACTCCAGCCTCTATCTGGTCAGCAATATCTACAGCCAGTCCACGGTGGAGGGGCTGGCCCGGCTGGCGCCGGATGTGAAGGGCACCTTCGTGCGCATGGTCGAGGATGGCGCCGACTCGCTGATGATCGGCAGCGCGCTCTCCACCATCGCCCGCAGCTTCACGCGCCGCCTGCTGGAGCTGGCCGAGGAGGAGCTGGGGCCGCCGCCGGTGCCCTACTGCTATATGGCCATGGGCTCCATGGCGCGCAATGAGCAGACCCTGGTCACCGACCAGGACAACGCCCTGGTGCTGTCCGACGACTACGACCCCGAGCGTCACGACGGCTATTTCATGGCGCTGGCCACGCGGGTCAGCGATGGCCTCGCCGCCTGCGGCTATGCCTACTGCACCGGCGATATCATGGCGACCAACCCTCGCTGGCGGCAGCCGCTGTCGGTATGGAAGGGCTACTTCCAGGACTGGATTCGCGACCCCACGCCCGAGCGGCTGCTGCACAGCTCGATCTTCTTCGACCTGGACGCGGTCTATGGCGAGCACCGGTTCGTGGAACAGCTCCAGGACCTGGTCGCCACCCAGGCGCCCCACAGCAATCTGTTCCTGGCGGCCATGGCCCGTAACGCCCTCAACCGCACCCCGCCCCTGGGCTTCTTCCGCACCTTCGTGATGGAGAAGGATGGCAAGCACAACAACAGCATCAACCTGAAGCGACGCGGGACCGCACCGCTAACCGACCTGATTCGTGTTCACGCCCTGGCCTGTGGCTCCCATGCCCAGAACAGCTTCGAGCGCCTGGACGATATCAGCCATACCCAGCTGCTGCCGGATGGGGTAGGCGAGAAGCTGCGCCATGCGCTGGAGTTTCTGAGCATGACGCGAGTCCACCATCAGGTGATCGATGTTCAGGCCGAGCGTGAGCCGGACAACAATATCGAGCCGGAGAATATCAGCGACAGCGACCGGCACACCCTGAAGGATGCCTTTCAGGTGCTGAGCAATGCCCAGAAGTTTCTCAAGTTCCGTTATCCCCTGCCGCCCGCCTCCCAGCGGCGGAGGCGATAGCCGTGATCTTCAGGGGGGTACGCCAACCCGCCCCGGGCTGGGCGGAGTATGTCGCCGACCGTGCCGCCCGGGTGCGCCACCCCCTGCTGGCCGACTACTTTGCCGCCGGCTGTCCGGCGCCCGATACCCCCATCGGCGAGGCGCCACTGGTGGCGCTGGATATCGAGACCACCGGCCTCGACCCGCGCCGTCACGCCATCGTCAGCATCGGCGTGGTGCCTTTCAGCCTGGCGCGCATTCCCCTGCGCATGTCCCGTTACTGGGTGTTGAAGCCGTATCGCGAGCTAACCCGGTCCTCGGTGACCCTGCACCGCATCACCCATAGTGAAGTGATTGACGCCCCCGACCTGCAGGAGGTGCTGCCCGAGGTGCTGGAGGCCCTGAAAGGGCGCCTGGCGGTGGTGCACTACCGCCATATCGAGCGCGGTTTCATCGATACGGCCGTGCGTCATCGGTGGGGGGAGGGGCTGCTCTATCCGGTGATCGATACCATGTCGCTGGAGGCGCGGCTGCACCGTCAGTCGCTGTGGGCACGTTTCCGACGCTGGCTGGGGCGGCCGCCGGTCTCCATTCGCCTTAATGCCAGTCGTGAGCGCTATGGCCTGCCAGCCTATCAGGGGCATCATGCACTGGTGGATGCGCTGGCCACGGCCGAGCTGTTTCAGGCCCAGGTGGCTAGCCGCTTCTCGGCCGAGACGCCGGTAGGCGATCTATGGAGTTGAGGAGTTAGACGCAGAAGCAGCAGAGGTCGGTGAGCCTGGCGCTGTGAGACCGAAGGCGAGAAGCCAGGAGGTTGAGACTGGCCGTTGGCCACAAACGCAAAGAGGCGGCCCGTAGGCCGCCTCTCTGCGTCTTGACGAGTCGTCTATCCTACCGACTCACTGGCTTGTCGACCTACTTGGCCTTGGGCTCGCTCATCAGCCCCTTGACGATGGCGTAACAGCCCACCAGCAGCACCAGGGTGAAAGGCAGCCCGGTGGTCAGCGCCGCGGTCTGCAGGGCACCGAGGCCGCCGCCCAGCAGCAGGGCGATGGCGATGCCGCCCTCGATCAGCGCCCAGAACACGCGCTGGGGCTTCGGTGCATCGACCTTGCCGCCGGCCGTGATCGAGTCGATCACCAGCGAGCCGGAGTCGGAGGAGGTGATAAAGAACACGATCACCAGCACGATACCGACGAAGGAGGTGATGGCGGTCAGCGGCAGGTACTCCAGCATGGTGAACAGCTGCAGCTCGAGCGCCGCGTCCTGCACCTCGGTGATGCCCTGGTTGATCACCTGGTCGATGGCGGTGGTGCCGAAGGCGGTCATCCATACCACCGAGGCCAGGGTCGGCACCACCAGCACGGCGATCAGGAACTCACGCACGGTACGACCCCGGCTGACCCGGGCGATGAACATGCCGACGAAGGGCGACCACGCGATCCACCAGGCCCAGTAGAAGGCGGTCCAGCCCTGGCTGAAGTTGGCATCCTCGCGTCCGAACGGCATGGAGAGGGCCGGCAGGTTCTTCACATAGCCCAGCAGGTTCTCGAACACCCCGGTGGCGATCATCAGCGTCGGACCCACGGCGATCACGAACAGCAGCAGCAGCAGGGCGAGCGCCATGTTGAGCTGCGACAAGCGCTGCACGCCCTTGTCGACACCCAACATGATCGAGCCCAGGGCGACGATGGTGATGCCCAGGATCAGCAGGACCAGGGTGAGGTTGGTGTCGGGGATGCCGAACAGATAGTTGAGACCGGCCGATGCCTGGGTTGCCCCCAGCCCCAGCGAGGTGGCCAGACCGAACAGCGTGGCGAAGACCGCCAGGATATCGATCAGGTGACCCGGCCAGCCCCAGATGCGCTCACCCAGTATCGGGTAGAAGATCGAGCGCATGGTCAGCGGCAGGCCCTTGTTGTAGGCGAAGATCGCCAGGGACAGGCCGACGATGGCATAGGCGCCCCAGGGGTGCAGGCCCCAGTGGAAGATGGTAGCGGCCATGCTCAGCGAGACCGCGCCGGCCTGGTCACCCTCGGCGCCACCCAGCGGTGACCAGTCTGTGCGCAGGCCATCCTCGCCCAGACCGATGCCACCCAGAGCGGTGCCAAAGTGGCCCAGCGGCTCCGATACGCCATAGAACATCAGGCCGATGCCCATGCCGGCGGCGAACAGCATGGCGAACCAGCCGGCATAGCCGAAGTCAGGCTTGGCGTGGGCACCCCCGATTCGCACCTTGCCCATGGGGGTGAAGATCAGCACCAGCGCGAGTATCACGAAGACGTTGGCGCCGAGCAAAAACACCCAGGTCAGCTTGGTGGTCAGGAAGCTGAACATGGCATCGAAGATCGGCTCCATCTGAGCCTGCATGGCCAGCGTCAGGATCACGAACAGCAGGATCACGACCGAAGAGACCATGAAGACCGTGCTGTGCAGATCCACGTCGACCCCTAGCGGGGACGCCTTGATATTGTCTTGACCGATCACGTAATCCGTATCGATCAGGTTTGCCGGCCCTTCCGGGGCCGGAATCCCCTCGGAACCCTGCTGAGGCTCCTGGGGCTTGTCGTCGTTGGTCGGTTTGGCCACGAGACATCTCCCTTGAGGTTAATGGTAAGCGCAGGTTCGAGTTATTGGTGTACGCGAGTGGTGGTAGTGACGTCGTTATTCGTTAGCGTCGGGGCGCACCAGGAAAACCGATGCACTGGTGCGGCTGGCGACCTGGCTGCCATTGGCCGGCATGACGATATCCAGGTGGCGGTGGGCATGGGTCGGCATCACCACGAGGTCGGCCTCGACCTCGTCGATGGCCTTGACCAGCGTGTCGACGAGGTCGGCAACGGGGTCGACACGAGTGATCATCTTGCTGCTGACCGGCTGGCCATGTACCTGACCGCGCTGCTGGGCGAAGGCCTCCAGCTTCTGGGCATACTCCTCGGGGGTGCGGGCCACGCTGCCCGGCGTGGTGGCGGTGACCCCGACATAGCAGACCTCGGCCTGGTAGTGGCGTGCCATGTCGGCGGATACCTTCAGCGACGGCTCGATCACTTCGATATGTGCCAGATCGACCGGCACCATGATCTTGTTGAACATGCCTGCTTCTCCTTGTTTGCCACGCGTCCTGTTGCCACGGGGCTTCTTGCGATGCGCTTCATGCTGCGTAGCTTGTTGCTACGAGCTAGCCTGCAACGGGTCGGAAATGGCGGCTCTCCTTTCGAATGCCGGCCGTGCTGAGCCGACCTTGCTGACATTAGTGTAGTCGCATCTCGGCATGCAAAAGGGGAGGCACTGTGGTGCCTCCCCTTTGCCTGGTCAAGCATCAGCCAGGGAGGAGTGAGCCGTTATCCGCCCTCAGGAGGCGGCGTCGAGCCACTCCTGAACCACGTCCTGGTTCTCCTCGACCCACTTCTTGGCCTCCGCGTAGGCGTCGTCACCCTCTTCCTGCATGAGCATGACCTCGCCCATCATCTCGGTGTCCCACTCGAAGGCGTCCAGGATGGCGAAGGCCTCGGGCATCTCCTCCTCGAGACCCTGGCGGACGATGGTGTGAATCTTCTCCTCACCGCCGTAGGTGCCCTTGGGGTCCTCGAGGAACTTGAGATCCCAGCGCGCCAGCTTCCAGTGGGGCGCCCAGCCGGTCACCGCAACGTCTTCCTCGTTGTCGATGGCGTTCTTGAGGGCGGCGGTCATGGTCGCGCCGCTGCCGCTGACCAGGTCATAGTCGAGGTCGTAATCCTCGATGACCTGCTCGGTCAGGCGCATCACGCCGGCGCCCGGATCGATGCCGGTGATCTTGCCGTCGAAGCTGTCGACGTGATCGTTCAGGTCGGCGATGGAGTCGGCTTCACTGTAGGCGGGGACCACCATGCCCAGCTTGGCGCCCTCGAGGCTGGGACCGGCATCGACCAGGTCATCCTTGAGCTTGTCGTAGTAGTCCTCGTGCGTGATCGGCAGCCAGCCGGCCAGGTGTGCATCGACGTCACCGGTGGCGACCGACTGCCACATGGCGGCGGCGGACAGCGAGGAGGTCTCGACATCGTAGCCGGCCTGCTCCAGCACCACCTGCATTACGTTGGTGGAGGCGACGGTGGAGGCCCACTCGACATAGGCCAGGTGCACGGTGCCCTTCTCTTCGGCTTGCGCGGCGCCCGCGGTAAGAGCGGCGCCGGTGGCCAGGGCCAGGCCGGCGAGGCGGATGCGACGGTTAAGCAGATGCTTCATCGTGATTCCTTCCTTCGAGTATTTACAGGCAATACTCTGGCGAGTTCTTGTTAGGCTTTCAACCGAGGCCCTCAACGCAGGCCTCGGTTGTTTCCGGTGTTTCCGGCTCAGGACTTGCGCTGTTTGCGCAGGGACTGGGTCAGGCGGTCGAGCAGCATGGCCAGGATCACCACGGCGATGCCCGCCTCGAAGCCATCCCCCGGACGCAGGCGCTGGATGGCACGCCACACCTCGCTGCCCAGGCCATCGGCGCCGATCATGGCGGCGATCACCACCATGGAGAGGGCCAGCATGATGGTCTGGTTGATGCCCGCCATTACCGTGGGCAGCGACAGTGGCAGCTGCACCTTGAACAGCTTCTGGCCACGGGTGGCGCCGTAGGCGTCGGCGGCCTCGATCAGCTCACCGGGCACCTGGCGGATGCCCAGGGTGGTGAAGCGGATCGCCGGCGGCATGGAGAAGATCACCGTGGCGAAGATCGCCGACACCGAGCCGATGCCGAAGAAGGGGATCGCCGGGATCAGATAGACGAAGGCCGGCATGGTCTGCATGAAGTCGAGCACCGGCATGATCACCCGGTAGAGCCGCTCGGAGAGCGCCGCGGCGATGCCCACCGGCAAGGCGATCACCACCGCCACCAGGGTGGCGATGACCACCAGGGTGAGGGTCTCGATCATCGGGTCCCACAGGCCCATGTTCCAGATCAAGGCCATGCCGGCGGCGGCGCCGATCGCCAGGCGTACGTTGGCCAGCCACCAGCACAGGCCGACGATGATCAGCAGCAGACCCCAGGGGGGGAGCCACATCAGGGCGTCGTTGAGGCCGTCGATGCCGGTCTGGGTCACCCGGGAGATGCCACGGGTGACCATGGAGTACTCGCTGGTCAGCCACTCGAGGCTACCTTCGATCCAGTTGCCCAGGGGAATACGGGGAATGTCGATCGCCATCACTGGTCTCCTGCCGCTGCCGTGAGATTGTCTTCATTTACCGTCGAGGGCTCGGCGGCCTGGGCCAGCTGGTCGAGCACCGCCCCCTTGACCACCACACCGAGCAGCCGGTTTTCGGCATCCACCACCGCGATGGGGTAGCTCTTCTCGCTGAACATGGCGAACAGGTTATGCATCGGCTCGTCGAGCCTTACGCTACGGAACTCCTGGGTCATGCAGTCGGCGATGGTGTCCTTGCCGTCGTTGGCCGCCTGCTCGAGGGCATCGACCTCGGCCAGCCCGACCAGGGTGCGATCCCGGCGGGTGACATAGATGGAGTCGATGTTGTTCTCGTGCATCTTGCGCAGCGTGGTGCGGGGGCCGTCGGTATCCCGGGCGATGGCGCGCACCTTGCGCATGGCGTGCTCGGCGGTAAGGATCTTGGACATGTCCACGCCTTCCACGAAGCGCCTCACGTACTCGTCGGCAGGCTGGGTCAGGATCTCTTCCGGCGTGCCGATCTGCACGATCTCGCCATCCTTGAGCAGGATGATGCGGTCGGCGATATTGAGCGCCTCGTCGAGATCGTGGGTAATGAACACCGTGGTCTTCTGCATGCGGCTCTGCAGTTCCTGCAGCTCCTGCTGCATGTCGCCGCGGATCAGCGGGTCCAGTGCCGAGAAGGCTTCGTCCATCAGCAGCACGGTGGAGTCGTTGGCCAGGGCACGGGCCAGGCCCACGCGTTGTTGCATGCCGCCAGAGAGCTGGTTGGGGTAGGCGTCTTCCCAGCTCTCGAGGCCCACCTGCTTGAGTGCCTTGCTGGCGATCTCGCTGCGCTCAGCCTTGTCGACCCCACGGATTTCCAGACCGAACTCGGCGTTCTGCTGCACCGTGCGGTGCGGGAACAGAGCAAAGTTCTGGAAAACCATGGAGAAGTGGCGGCGGCGGCACTCCAGTAGCGCCTTGTCATCGAGCTCGGGGATATTCTCGTTGTCGATGATGATCTCGCCCTCGGTGGGCTCGATCAGCCGGTTGAGGCAGCGGATCAGGGTCGACTTGCCGGAGCCGGAAAGGCCCATGATCACCAGCAGCTCGCCCTCGTAGACATCGAAGTCGATATTGGAGAGGCCCAGGGTCTGGCCGGTCTTTTCGTGAATCTCGGCGCGCTTGAGGCCCTGGTCACGCAGTTCGAGCCCCTTCTTCGGGTTGCTGCCGAAGACCTTGCTCAGGTTGCGAACCCGAATCTTGACGTTTCGGTTCTCATTCATTGATTTGCCTTCTTGTCAGTCCCTGGCGTAACGCAAACGGCGCAGCATATGCCGGGCCGATGCCGCCTAGTTTGGCATGCGGGAGCGTTGACGGTTGCGAAAGGTCCTACACCCTACTTTTTTTTGAACGATCATTCAACTTAAGCGCCCGATGCGATGGGGCGGCCTGTTCGTCGCGCCATGAGGATACGCGATCTGTTATATGACGCCAGCCGCTGTTCAGAGCTATTGCAGATGGCAGTACCGCTCAAGGCTGTTCCGGCGACAGGCCGTCGAGGGGGCGCTACGAGTACCTCCCTGTAGGCTACCTCGGCCATCCTTGGTCCTCGGACCCCCTCGCTGACCTATCCCCGGCGCCTTTCACCATCACTCTATCTGGAACCGCGATAGCCCTGAGCCGCCGTTACCTGGCGGTATCCGCCGGGGGCTCTGTCGCGTCGTCGCGAACCACTTCTCTGGCCGCGCCTCGATCCTCGTGGCGAGCCATGTAGGAGGCGTGGGCGCGCTGGGCCTGACGCTGCAGGGCAAGGTCGAGGCGCTCCACCAGTCCGGCGAGCAGGCTGTGGCGGCGCTCGCTCAACGAGGGCTGGTGACGTGCGGCCTCGATCAGTGCCGCACCCGCCTCGCGAACCCCGTGAGGCGTCCGCCTCCGGGCGCTGTCGGCGTAGGCATCGGCCAGCGCCAGGATGAAGCGCCGCTTGGCCTGCTTCAGCTCGCTACCCGGCAGGTCGTCGAGGCGGCGGCGGATCTGCAGGCAGGCGTAGCCGGTGTCCAGACCGGCCAGGCCGAGGCTGAAGAGGTGGCGCTGGTCATCCGGCAGCACATCGTCATGCTTGGCCAGGTGCAGCATGCGGTCGGCCATGGCACCGATGAAGTGTGCCTCTGCCTCCTGCACCGGTGGGCCCGCCAGGCGCTTCAGGTCGCCGACGATGGCGGCGATCAGGCGGCGCTTGCGCAGGGTGGCGCCCAGGCCGGGCAGCAGGCGGAAGCCCATCACCACCGTGGCCAGCCCGATCATCACGGCGATGGCCCGGTTGATGAAGGAGGCGAAGGAGAGGTCCATGCCGTTGCCGGGCATGGTCAGCAGGATATTGCCGATGGTGAAGGCCAGGCAGTAGCCCATCAGTCGCGGATTGGCCGCGCCCAGCAACCCGAGGAACAGCGGGGTGAGCACGAGCATCGCCAGCATCGGGAAGCCGCTGGCCTGGGCCAGCAGCACATGGCCGAACAGGAAGGCGCTGGGGATCGCCGCCAGCATGCCCTTGGCGAACATCATGGCGACCATGACCGGGTTGTCACGACTGGCGAAGAACGCCGACAGCAGGGTGCCGAGCAGCATGGCCACCTGGCCATTGCTCCAGCCGGTGGCCATCCAGAAGGCGGCGAGCACGCAGAAGATGCCCCCGGCGCGCAGCGCGTTGACGCCGGCGACCAGGTGGTCGCGATGCCAGGCGAGGGCGACCCCGCGCAGTCGCTTCCCGTGGGGCCGGGTAATGGCATCGCGGGCGTCGAGCATCACCAGGGCGTGGCCCAGGGTCTCGCGCATGCCCAGCAGGCAGCGCTGCTCGATGGGGGAGAGGGCCTCATCGGGACACGCCAGCACCCGGCGGCGCAGCGCATGCAGCCGTCGATGGGCCGCGGTGATGCCGCTCTCCCGGGCCGAGTCGCGAAAGGCGTCGGCCAGGTCACCGGCCAGGGCGTGGATCGTCGGCGAGAGGCGCTGCGCCTCGTGGTGCAGCAGCTGCTGCAGGGCGTGAAGGGTGGCCAGCATGCGCAGGGTATGGCGGGTCAGCACGTGGCTGGCGCGAATTCGCCCCGGCCCTTCGGGCCCCTCATAGCGGGCCGCCTGGCTGTCCCCCTCGAGCAGGGTGAGAGGCTCCAGGCTGCCGGTCAGGGTGGCTTGAAGCTCGCCGAGATCCTGTGAGTCGGTCATCCGCTGGGCGGCATGCAGGAAGGCCTGGTTAACGACCTCGTCGGCCTGGCGGCCCAGGTGATCGCCGACCCTGATCGGCCATAGCAGCGAACTGACCAGGGTGGCGCATACCGCGCCCAGGGCGAGCTCCGACAGGCGGGCCACGGCGATGCTGAAGATGGCGTCGGGCCGGCTGGCGCCGATCACCACGATCAGCATGGCCGTGACGGCTCCCATGATGCAGCCATAGGAGGCGTTGTTGCGCAGCAGCGAGCTGCCGTAGGTGCACAGCATGATCCACAGGGTCAGAAACAGCAGGGCGGGCACGGGGGCCTGTCCGAACACGGCCATGATGGCGATGCCGGCACCGCAGCCCACCAGGGTGCCGGTGATCTGGCTCAGCCCCTTCTCGACCACCATGCCGCTCATCGGGCGGATCTGCAGGAACGCCGCCGAGATCAGCGCCCAGTAGGGGCGTTCCAGGTCACACCAGAGTGCCACATAGAGGGCCAGCAGCATGGCCAGGGTCGCCTTGATGGCGAACCGCACGGCCTCGCCGCTGGGAGTCAGGTACGCCTGCAGCCAGGGCGACATGCGGGTTACTCCCGCGGCTCGATATGCACCGAGGCGGTCATGCCGGCGCTCAGCGAGAGCTCCGCGGGGAGCTCATCGAGGGCGATGCGTACCGGGATGCGCTGGGCCAGACGGACCCAGTTGAAGGTGGGGGCCACCCGGGGCAGCAGCTGGGCGTCGGGGGTGGTGTGGGGGTCGGCGATGGCGCGGCTGATGCTCTCGACATGGCCGCGCAGCTCGGTATCGCCGCTCATCAGGATGACCCGGGCGGGGTCACCGACCCGGATGCGCGGCATCTTGGTCTCCTCGAAATAGCCGGTGACATGGAAGGAGTCCGCCTTGACCAACGCCATCACCGGCGTGCCGGCATTCACGTAGTTTCCCTCGGCCAGCTGCAGGTTGAGCACATGGCCACTCGCCGGTGCCACCACCGTGGTGCGCTCGAGGTCGAGGCGGGCGCTGGCTAGCTGGCTGCGGGCCTGATCGAGCCGGGCCTGGGCCACCTGGCTCTCGAGGCGTGCCGTCTCCCGGTTCTCGGCGCTGATCGCCTGGCGGCTCAGGTGAGAGCGGCGCGAGGCCTCGTGCTGGCGTCGTTCCAGTTCGACCTGGCGCTGGTCGACCAGGGCCTGGGCACTCTCCAGGGCCGAGCGATAGCGCTGGGGGTCGACCCGGAACAGGGGGTCGCCCGCCGCGACACTCTGGTTGTCGTCGACCGACAGCGAGACGACCCGGCCCGAGAGGTCCGGGGCCACGGTGATGATCTCGGCTCCGACCCGGCCGTCGCGTGTCCAGGGGGTATAGAGGTAGTAGTGCCAGAGCCACAGGCCGGCGAGGAGGGCCAGGGCGACGATAACCAGGGTGACGAGGCTGCGAAGCAGTGTGCGCATGGTGTGAGGGTTCCGGTGACTACGCCGAGAGATAGGCCGCGGCAGCGGTGCAGATCACGAACAGGGAGACATCGAACCAGGCCTCGTACCACAGGCGGTTCGCGCCCAGCAGTCGGAAGAGCAGGCTACGAATCAGCAGGGTGGCGCCGAGCCCGATCAGGGCATACAGCAGCAGGGGGGAAAGATAGAGCCCGCCGATGGCGACTTCACGAAGTGGCATGCTCGCTCCTGGCGCGCTGGGTCTGGAGTTAACGCCATGGTAGCAAAGTTCATGGGACGCAAAATCCACGCAGGATAACGCAGGTGGCTCTACCGCCCCGGGGCTCTCTCAATCAGGTCTATAGCAACCAGCTCTATAGCAACCAGCTCTATATCAACCCGTTCGATACCAACGCTTTCGAAATGAGCCAGGTCTACCTGAGCCAGCTTTACCTCGGCCGGGTCTACATCAGCCAGGCCAGCAGCAGCGGCAGATAGAGCAGCGAGAGCAGGGTTGAGCAGAACACCAGGCTGGCGACATACTCCGGCTCGCGGCGTGCCTTCTGGGCGAACAGGTAGTTGAATACCGCCACCGGCATGCTCATCTGCAGCACCACGATGCCATGGGCCAGCGGTGGCAGGCCGAGCAGGGCGCCGATGCCCCAGGCCAGCGCCGCGGCCACCGGGATGCGCAGCAGGCTGAAGCCGATGCCGGAGTGCAGGCTCCTGACCTGGATGCTGGCCAGCGATACCCCCAGGGTGATCAGCATCAGCGGCACGGTAAAGCCCGAGATCAGATCGACGCTATTGGCGAGCCACAGAGGCAGGGCGGTGTCGGTCAGCAGCAGGACCAGTGAAAGCAGAATGGCGTAGACGGTGGGCGTGCGCACCAGGGTGCGTAGCGGGTTGCCGCTGTTGCTGGCCATCACCGACCCCAGGGTGAACTGGAACAGCGAGACGGTAACCATCACCGTGATGCCGTAGGCGAAGCCGGCGCTGCCGAAGGCGTAAAGCACCACCGGCAGGCCCATATTGCCGGTGTTGGGGTACATGGCCGGTGCCAGCAGCACCCGCCAGTCCTTGCGCAGCAGACGGGCCAGCGGCCAGGTCATCGCCGCCATGGTGCAGATCACCAGCGCCGTGGCGAGCATGGTGCGGCCGAAGTTGCCGGCCTCGATCTCGGCGTTGGAGAGCGAGGCGATGACCAGCGCCGGCGTCCCGATATTGAAGACCAGGCGGGTAACGAACTCGACTGGATAGGGCTGCCCCAGGCGTACCCAGGAAAAACCCAGACCCGCCCCGGCCAGTACCGGGGCCATCACCGCGAAGAGTTCGGCAAGCATGCAGGCGCCTCAGAGGAGTGGAGGATCCGCCATTGTCCTGAATCGCCGCACGGCTTGCCAAGGCAGAAGGGGGAGAAGTGAATGCGAGACCATCTCGAGCGCCATCAGGTCTGGCTCTATCTGGCGGCGATAGTGACCGGGCTGGGCCTGGGCCTGATGCGCCCCGAGATCAGTGCCACCCTTGAGGGCGGGCTCTGGCCACTGCTTGGCGTGCTGCTCTATGCGACCTTCACCCAGGTGCCGCTGGGGCGGCTCGCCCTGGCCGTGCAGGACTGGCACTTCGCCACGGCGCTGGTGGCAGGCAACTTCCTGCTGCTGCCGCTGATGGTGGGCACGCTGGTGGCGCTGTTGCCGCTGGAGCCTGCCGTTCGGCTCGGCGTGCTGCTGGTGCTGCTGGTGCCCTGCACCGACTGGTTTATCACCTTCACCCATCTGGGCAAGGGTGATGCCGGGCGAGCCATCGCCGCCACGCCGCTGCTGCTGGTGTTGCAGCTGGTGACGCTGCCGCTCTATCTCTGGCTGTTTCTGGATATGCAGTGGGTGCGGGTCGCCATCGGCGCACCGCTGCTTGGCGCCTTCGTCGGGTTGATTCTGGTGCCACTGGTGGCGGCCGGGTTGACCCAGCGGCTGGCGCGACGCCGCGCCACGGCGCGCCACCTGGTGCAGGGACTGGGCTGGCTGCCCGTGCCGCTTCTGGCCATGGTGCTGCTGGTGGTGGCGGCGACCCAGATCGCCGGCATGCGGGGGCTGAGTGGCGTGGTGCTGCAGGTGCTGCCGCTCTTTATCGGCTACCTGGCACTGGCCGCGCTACTGGGCTGGGGGCTGGGGCGTGGCTTCGGGCTGACGCCACCGGCGGCACGCACGCTCACCTTCAGTTTCGGTACCCGCAACTCCTTCGTGATGCTGCCCATCGCCCTGGCACTGCCCGAGGGCTGGCAGGCCGCGGTGGTGGTCGTCGTCTGCCAGTCGCTGGTCGAGCTGTTCGGCATGCTGGCCTATCTGCGCTGGGTGCCTGGCCGGTTGATCCCCGATCGATAGATCATCGTCAGTACTCTCAACCGGGGCATTCAGCCTGGCCATCCAGCCAGGCCATCAAGCCAGGCCATCCAGTCAGCCCGTCTAGTCAGACCATCCAGCCAGAGCGGGCCAGGAAAGCGGCCTACTCCTCGGTCTTCTTGAGGCTCTTGGTCCAGCGCTGGCGGGCATACTTGCGCAGGTTGGCGACATTGTCGGTCTCGTCGACGATCTCCTGGCCGAGGATGGTCTCGATCACGTCCTCCAGGGTGATCAGGCCCACCCAGGTGCCCAGGTCGTCATACACCACGCAGAGGTGCTGGCGATCCATCACCATCATCGTGAAGATCTGCTCGATGCTCTCCTCGGCGGGCACCGACTTGACCGGATGCATCAGCGACTTGAGGTCGGCATCATCGTCGGCGCTGTAGGTATCGGCCTTGTGTACATAACCCAGCGCCTGTTCACCCCCATCCATTATCGGGAAGCGGGTAAAGGGTGAGGGGCCAAGCTCTGCGCTGAACTCGCTCACTGTCATGGCGGGGGGCGCCGTGACCGAGACGGTACGCGGGGTCATCACGTCCTTCACCTGGATATCATGCAGATTGAGGATATTGATGATGACGCGGGTCTCCTCCGGGTCAAGCGCCTTCTCCTCCTGGCCGATCTGGGCCAGCGCCTTGATCTCGCCGCGCATGTCGGTATCCATGGCGTCCTTGCCGATGCGCTTGGTGATCTGCTCGGACATCCAGATGAATGGCTTGAGGATCAACACCATCACCGCCAGGGTACGGGCCAGCATGCCGGAGAGCTGGCGCCAGTAGGTGGCCCCGATGGTCTTGGGAATGATCTCGGAGACGAACAGGATCAGCAGCGTCATCACCGCCGAGGCGACACCCAGCCAGGTCTCGCCGAACACCACCGTGACCTGGGCACCGACGCCGGTGGCCCCCACCGTATGGGCGATGGTGTTCAGGGTAAGAATCGCCGCCAGCGGCTGGTCGATATTGCGCTTCAGATCGTTGAGCCTGGCGTGCAGCCTGGGGTTGGTCTCGCGCACCTGGGCCACATAGCTGGGGGTCATCGAGAGCAGCGCGGCCTCGAGCAGTGAGCACAGGAAGGAAACGCCAATGGAGAGAACAGCGAAGGCTATCAGCAGGAACATGAGATCTCGAAGGGTGGCCGGGAAAGGGCCGCGTTCGGCGGCTCGGGCATAATCGCCGATGGCATCGCTTCACTGCAAGGCATCTCGCTCTGGTATCGACCATCGGCATTCGCTATCATACGCCGGCGCCTTTCGCGCACCCTCCGTATAAAGGGCCTATAGCTCAGTTGGTTAGAGCAGGGGACTCATAATCCCTTGGTCGCTGGTTCGAGTCCAGCTGGGCCCACCATGAAAATCAGCTACTTAAGAATTCTCTTTGGTGAGTCCCATAGTCCAAGGGTACAGTTTCGGTACAGTGCCGATCCTTCAGCCCCCTGGAGACTTTCATGGCCACCATCGTCAAGACCCCTGCCGGAAGCTGGAAAGCCGTCATCCGCAAGACCGGCTGGCCCACCACCGCCAAGACCTTTCGCACCAAGCGAGATGCCCAGGACTGGGCACGCCGCACCGAAGACGAAATGGTGCGTGGCGTCTATATCCAGCGCAGCGCCTCGGAGCGTATGACGCTCGAGGCCGCGCTCAAGCGGTACCTGGCCGACGTTACCCCTACCAAGAAGCCCAGCACCCAGAAGAGCGAACGCCACAAGGCCAACACGCTGATTGAGCACTTGGGCAAGTACTCCCTCGCGGCCCTGACGCCGGAGCTGATCGCCAACTTCCGTGACACCCGTTTGAATAGCATTGGCCATCGTGGCCAGCCTATCAGCGCCAATACCGTGCGTCTGGAGCTCGCCTTGCTCGGCCATCTCTACACCGTGGCCATCCAGGAATGGGGTCTCGGCCTGACCTACAACCCCGTCCAAAACATCCGCAAGCCCAGCCCTGGAGAAGGGCGCGACCGGCGCCTGAGCGCCGACGAGGAGAAGCGCCTGTTCGCCGTGCTACGGCAGCACAGCAACCCCATGCTGGCCTGGATCGCCAGAATTGCCCTGGAGACGGGCATGCGCTCGTCGGAGATCCTGACCCTCACTCGCTCCCAGGTCGACGTGAAGCGCCGCGTGGTGCGCCTCACGGACACCAAGAACAACGAAGCCCGCCTGGTGCCGCTGACCCAGGCCGCCACCGAGGTATTCAAGCAAGCGCTGAACAACCCAGTGCGCCCGCTTGAATGTGACCTGGTGTTCTTTGGCGAGCCTGGAAAGGATGGCAAACGCGGCCCTTACGCCTACACCAAGCTCTGGAACCAAGCGAAGAAGAAGGCCGGCCTCGATGACTTCCGCTTTCATGACCTACGCCATGAGGCTGTCAGTCGGCTGGTTGAAGCCGGTCTGTCTGACCAGGAAGTGGCGGCGATCAGCGGGCATAAGTCTATGCAGATGCTGAGACGGTATACACATTTGAGAGCGGAGGATTTGGTCGAAAAACTAGATCGTTTGAATAGATGCTGCGTGTAGTATGAGTGTTTTTTTGAAGTTTTTGTGAGTGTAAATTTCAGATTTTATAAGCGAGATTGTGATGAGGAAAGAGGATAAGCTGAGTTCGTTTAATAGTATTAAGGTTGTTAAGTCACTGCGTTCATGGTCATCCTCTGTCTCTATAGTATCTGCCTATTTGGCCATATTTACTGCTTTTGCTTCCGTAGCAGCTTTTACAGGAAATTTTGTATATGATTGGGCGAGATCAGTATATTGGATTAGCGAGGAGGGCCTCTCACATGAGGAAGCCAAGGCACTTGCAGGCATTTCTTCGGCTGTGGATATCGAAGACTATGAACTAAAGTTCCCAAAGATAGAAACCATTCTTCCGAACCATTTTTTACGAGAGGTTAACGAGAAAATTGTAAGCTTGTCGTATTCTCAGATAAGTCCAAATAGTCGCTCTCATATGGTTGGCTATGAAGTTGCGCTTAGTTCGGATTCTATTCTTAGTTTTGTTTTAGAAAGTTTTGTTTTTTATGAAGGGGCATTAAATCCCAGTGAGTCTGTTTTTTCTTTTAATATAGATATGCGAAATGGTCATTATATAGACATTTTAGATATATTTCGAGGCGGTTATCAAGCAATAGAGGCGGTAAAGCAGATAATACACCCTTATATATATGAAAAGTGTAGCGGTGTGTTTGAAGAGGCTTATTTTGATGAGCAATTTGTTCCCCGATTTTCATTGCATGATAAGCATATAGAGTTCATTTTTTCAGAATATGAGGTGACTCCCGGTGTTTGCGGATCTTTCTCGGTTCCTGTTTCTTATCAGGAGTTTTCTCGGCTCATCGACTATAGCGGACCTTTGGCTGATAAGGCTTATCCAGTGGGCGTATGGAATGCTGAAGAGCATCGCTGGGGGTTGCTCAAGAAATTAGTAACGCATGGAGGAGTAGAGCCGGATGAGCGGGACTGAGCCGCTTTGCTGTTCTTGAGCCTGCCAGCCAGATAGGACAGCCATTACGAGCATGGGGAGTTAGGTGATCCGCTTCCCGTGTCTTGATTTACAATGGCGCCTGCTACCACTGCTCGCCGTGCTGCGGCAGCACAGCAACCCCATGCCGGCCTGGATCGCCAGAATTGTCCTGGAGACGGGCATGCTCTCGTCGGAGATCCTCAACCTCACCCGATCCCAGGTCTACGTGAAACGCCGCGTAGGGCGCCTCACCGACACCAAGAACAATGAAGCCCGCCTGGTGCCGCTGACCCAGGCCGCTACGGAGATGTTCAAGCAGGTGTTAAACAATCCAGTGCGGCCGCTCGACTGCGACCTGATGTTCTTCGGTGAGCCTGGCCGAGAGGGTAAGCGCGGCCCATATACCTACACCAAGCTCTGGAATCAGGCGAAGAAGCAGGCCAGGCTCGATGACTTTCGCTTTCATGACCTACGCCATGAGGTCGTCAGCCGGCTGGTAGAGGGCCGCCAACGAAAATATCAATGAGCTCATACGGCCGTACTTACCCAAAGGAACGGATCTATCGGTCTATAGCCAGAAAGAACTGGATGAAATCGCGCTTGAGCTGAACATGCGACCGCGAAAGCGCTTCGACTTTAAGTGCCCCATTGAGGTGATGAGCTAGCAGACGGCGAAGTACCATGAGGCGTCATCATCAACACCTTGACGGTGTTGTACTCAGAACCTGCATCTGTCATGTCTTTCAAAAATAATAATAAGAATAATAATGCTATTATTATTCTTATTATTGCTCCGTTTTAGCTCCTTGTCGTTGCAATTGTGTAATTTGTTAAATTTTGTTATTTGTTTAAGTAGCTGTAATTCCTGAGCTTTTTAGTGCACCATCTCTTCAAGATGATAAACTTTGATGATCAATATCTAGTACATTGATTGCTATGCAAGAGGCGCGCGCTTGAGCTTTGACTTTGCTTGGTTAGCATTGATTACGTCGATGTATGATTGATGGAGGGCTAGTCATGAAAGTCGAAGATTATCTTGTTAAGCGGTTCGGCCTACTGATGAGCATATCAGACCTAGCGGATCTTCTTGGTCGTTCGCCCGATGGCGTAAGGGTTTCTCTTTATTCAGATACTGAGGTCTCTCGAAAGCTGAAGCCGACGATGGTGAAGGTAGGGCGCCGTGTCTATTTTCGGACGCTCCAAGTAAAAGACGCCCTAGATTTGGAGCCTTCTGAATATGGCGCGTGTTAGTCCATCGGTAGTGCAGAAGATTCTGGGTAGAGTAGTTGCCTATCATGCCGCGTTCACGCTCCTTCCCGGCGTTTCAGTTCCTGGTGCAGTCTTCCTTAGCCAAGCATTTTACTGGACACGTAACACCAAGGCAGAGGAAAGAGGCGGGTGGTTTTACAAAAACCAGCGTGGCAGAGATAGTTGGGAGTCAGAAACTGGACTTTCTCCTAAGCAGCAGGCTAACGCTAGGAAGTCGCTAGTGGAAATTGGCGTATTGGAGGAGGAGAGGCGAGATGTGCCTGCAAAAATGTGGTATCGGGTGAACTGCGAGCGCTTGCTTGAGCTTCTGGCGGAGCAATTCGACAAAGAGCCTTCTGGAACTGGTTGTAATTCCCAGTTTTTCCCTTTGGGAGATTCTACTATCCCTTCTAGCCAATCTGGTGATCAGGATGGTCAAACCTTGATTCTACCAAAGGGCAAATCTATTACAGAGAATACAACAAAGAGTACATCAAGAAATAAAAGCGAGGCGGCCAAGGTTGAGAGTCATCCTGGGCCCGAATCAAAATTAACGAGGGCCGAGATGGCTGAGTTGCTGGGCCAGAAAAGAGCAGACTTCTTAGCCAGAAATTACGGCAGCGACAAGGTTGGAGCTCCTGCAGTAGAAGAAATGCGCAGAACCCTCCGCACATAGAATTCAAGCGGCGCGGAACGGGGGTGATGGCCCCGACCGCGCCTAACCACGACTGCCTGCGTAGGAGGCACCCATGGCTAACAGACAGCGTATCACACCCGCCTTCACTGACAGTGGCCTGTCACGGCTGTACCGATCACATGCGGTCGAACAGCAAGCCATCCAGAGTGAGATTCAAACTCTGGTGATCATCGCCGGTTACGCTTGCGATTTTCTCACCGAAGGGTTGGAAGCCCTTCCCGAAGACTTCTTCACCTGCATCGAAGAGATGAAAGAGGTGATGGAGTCCATCGACCTGAAAAGTCTGGATTTTGAAAAGCGGTCGCTCACGCTCCAGAGGACGAGACGGCGCCTGGAGGCCAAGGCGACCCGTCAGGATCGTCAAAAGGAGGTTTGATCATGAGCAACAAAATTTCGTGCGCACGAAAAATGGCCGGTGTCGCCCTCGCGGCCACCATCGGACTATCGCAGCCCGCCATGGCAGGTGGGATTCCCGTTATCGACGTGTCGAGCCTGACCCAGCAGATTTTGCAGGTTCAGCACATGCTTACCCAAATCGAGCAACTGAAAAGCCAGCTCGAAACAGCCAACAAGGAGCTGGACAGCATGAGCGGGGTTCGAGGCCTGGGCAACGTCATCGACTCGGCCTATGACACTGCCGTGAATGTCGATCCTAACCAGGTGCTGAGTGACGTCGGCATCAGGGGGGCGAACGATCACGGCTTGTCCGGTGACGTGGCGGACCTGTACGACAGCGGCAACCAGAACACGGCGACCTGGCTTGGCCAGTCCCAAAAGTCCCTGGAACAGGCTCAGGAGCGTTTCAGCGAGCTGACCGGCTTGGTGGCTGAGATCAACAACAGCCCGGACCAGAAAGACATTCTGGACCTACAGGCCCGTATCGGCGCCGAACAAGTCATGCTGCAAAACGAGATGGCCAAACTGTCCATGCTCCGTTCGCAGGCCGAGGCCAACCAGGCGCTTCACGCTCAGCGGGTTCAGCAGATGCGTGTCGCGTCATCAGGGGAACCGTTCGAGCTTGATTGGTAAGGAGGCTTTATGAGTACCAGGAAAATTTCGTGCGCACGAAATATTGCCGTAGTGGTTCTGGTCAGCGTTGCGCAGTCCGGGTGCTTTGATGACACCCCGGATACTGGACCGGTGCAGACCGTGGACTGGTACAAAGCGCATGACGATAAGCGCAAGTCGACACTGGAGAAGTGCAGCAACAACCCTGGCGAACTCCAGGAAGCGCCGAATTGCATTAATGCACTCCAAGCGGAGCGGGCACTGTCTAGCGGTGAGCCCTTCGAGCTCGACCTGTCTAGCCTCCAGAGCGAGGAGGACTCATGAACCTGTTTGAAGGCATGTTCTCCGTAGTTGATCAGGCACTGGACCAGTATATCGTCAACACGGCTACGGACCTCATCTCTTACATCACTCCAATCTTCACCAGCATGTTGATCGTCTGGATTGCCATCTGGGGCTATTTGATGATGTTTGGCAAGGTCAGTGAGCCCTTGCAGGAGGGCGTTTTTCGCATCCTTCGCACCGGCTTCATCATGACGCTGGGGCTAACGGTCGGTACCTATATGGGCGTCGTGGTGGACGTGCTGGCTCATGGCCCGGAAAAGGTAGCAGCAGTCATCACGGGTTCCAGTGGAGGTGCCGCGGCCATTTTGGATAGCCTGTTCTCCCGCGTTCTCGCCGTAGCTGATCAGGCCTGGAATAAAGCGGGGGTCATGAGTGGTGATTTCGGCATGTATCTGGTGGCAATTCTGATCATGGTGTTTGGTGGTGGTGTTGCCATCGTAGTGGCGTTTCTCCTGCTGGTTAGCAAGGTGGCAACGACGGTTCTGCTGGCGATTGGTCCGCTCTTCATCATTGGTCTGCTGTTTAACACCACGCAACGTTTCTTCGAGAGCTGGCTGGGCATGGTGATCAATTTCGGCATGCTACTGGTTTTGGGTTCAGCCATTGGGCGCATGGTCATCGATGTCAGCGAAGCGTTCATGAACATCGTGGAAGCCTCGGCAGGCAGCATGGCCAGTATGACCACAAGTGCCTATCTGATTGCTTTTTTTGCTCTTGGCATCCTCGTGCTGAAGCAGGTGCCGGCCATTGCTTCTGCATTGGGCGGTGGTGTGGCATTGGCAACTCAGGGCGCTCTGGGCTCTGCTATGTCCGCGATGCGTCCCTCAGCCATCCGCCGTCAGTATCGTGGCGTTCAACGTGATGCACGCTTAGCAGGCAGTGCGGCAACCTCTCCTTACCGTGGCGCCAAGTCTGCCTATCGTGCCTACCAGAAGCGTTTCGGTGCTGGCAACACGATGACAGGAGGATAAGTTATGAATACCAATATCAAGTGGTTAGATACCTGGCGCGTCCGCGTGGCGCGGGTAAAGCGTGGGATGGGGCTGGTCATCTCGGGCCTGTTACTGGTGGTGGGTATCCTGTTGTCTGTGGCGTTGCTCCCTGAACTGCCTGGTTTGGTCAGCGTCGCTCTTACTGGCGATGGCGAGGCTGCTCGTACCCTGTTTGTCTGCGTGGTCGGTATTGCCGTGTGTGTTCTCCAGTGGCGATGGCGCGCAACGATATATCCCGAGCTTCGGCGTGATCCATCTCAGAAGGAGACCTTATGAGCTACCGGCGCTTGACACCCGAGGAGATCGAAGACCTGCGAGCTGAGATGCGTGCCTCTGGGCAGTGGATGAAAGCTGAGTTGGCCAAGCGTCGCCGGGAGCATGGAGAGACGGAACCGGTTGAGACAAGTGCCTCCCCTATTACTAATGGCGAAGCCTCCCGATCAGCCCCTGGCGACGAGCAGGTTTGAGACAGGTCCGTGCGTATTACTAACGGAGTAGCCTAGCGCGTCCCTGCTCCCATTTTCGTGCGTACGAAAAGAATGAATGGCTATAGAGCTAGGGCAGGATTCGCGAACTGCCAGCACGTGGTACCACTGCCCTATTCGTAGCGCGAGAGAGGGCACTGCCAGAGTCAAAATTTCGTGCGTACGAAATCCATGAGCGTTTTTGGAGCTAGGGCAGGATTCGCGAAGTGTCAGCCGTTGCCGGCAGCGTGCTGGCATTTGGTACCACACTCGATGGGAAGTACATGATGAAAGAGGACGAGATGACAGAAGCAGCAGTGGTCAAAACCAGGCTGACATCAGCCGAGAAGGAAGCCTGGCAACGCCTTTGTGAGGCATCTGGCCGTTCGGAGTCAGATGTACTGCGGGAGATGATTCAACGCGTTTGTGGCGAGAGCATCGCCGAAGTGAAGTGGTCCCCATCCTTCGGACCACCTGACAAGTCAGCTAAGCTCGGATCGGGACATCATCGGCGTCAGGCCGCCTGTTTCACTGGTTGGGGGAAGTACATCTCATCTG
>NZ_CANMVL010000025.1 GCF_947501415.1 uncultured Halomonas sp.
TGAAGTGGCCCCCGAAATTCGGACCAGGCGCTAAGCTCTGATCAGACCGACCAGGAGACCCTGATCATGAGCAAGAAACGTCGGCAGTACAGCAACGAGTTCAAGGCCAAGGTGGCCTTGGCTGCGCTGAAGGGCGATGAGACCACCTCGGCGCTGGCGGCTCGCTTCGAGGTACATCCCTCCATGGTGAGCCAGTGGAAGCGTGAACTGCTGGACAATGCCGCTGGCATCTTCGAGGGCAGCAGCGGCAAGGCCGCCCAGAAGAGCCAGGAGGAGATCGACACCCTCTACCGCGAGATCGGAAAGCTAACGGTGGAACGCGATTTTTTATCACGCAGGCTCGATCGTTGAGCCGGGCGCAGCGCCTGGCCATGATCGAGCCGCCATCTTCCGCCACCCCGAGCCTGAGACGGCAGTGTCAGCTACTCGGCATCAGCCGTTCCTCGCTGTATTACCAGCAGCGAGAGTGGCTCGCCGAAGATCTGGTGTTGATGCGCCTGATCGATGAGCAGCACCTGCTGACGCCGGTCTACGGCTCGCGCAGGATGACCGTCCATCTCAACCGGCTGGGCCACCGGGTCAATCGCAAGCGGGTAAGGCGCCTGATGCGTCAGATGGGGCTTCAGGCGGTCTATCCGCGCCCACGGACCAGCCTGCCGGGCAAGGGGCATCGGATCTATCCCTACCGGCTACGTGGCCTGACAATCGACCGGCCGAACCAGGTGTGGGCGACCGACATCAGCTACGTTCCGCTGGTCCGCGGATTCATGTACCTGGTGGCGGTGATGGACTGGCACAGCCGCCGTGTCCTGTCGTGGCGGGTCTCCAACACCTTGGACACGGACTTCTGTGTCGATGCGCTGGAGGAGGCACTGGCACGTCACGGACCGCCTGAGATCTTCAATACGGATCAGGGGTGCCAGTTTACCAGCCAGGCTTTCACCGGCGTCCTAGAGGCTCACGGCGTCACCATCAGCATGGACGGCAAGGGCTGTTACCGGGATAACATCTTCGTGGAGCGGCTCTGGCGTAGCGTAAAGTACGAGTGCGTCTACCTGAAGGCCTTCAAGGACGGGGCACACCTGAAGCAGGAACTGGGCCGCTACTTCGCTTGGTACAACCAGGAGCGGC
>NZ_CANMVL010000026.1 GCF_947501415.1 uncultured Halomonas sp.
TCCAGCTTCCAGCTTCCAGCTTCCAGCTTCCAGCTTCCAGCTTCCAGCTTCCAGCTTCCAGCTTCCAGCTTACGGCTCCAGATCCTCGTCCAGCTCCTCGGCGGCATCGGCATGGGACATGCGCAGGCCCTGGGGCGGTAGCGGCGTGCCATCCAGGGTCGCCCCCTGGCCCGTGAACTGCAGGCGTCCCTCCAGGCACCACTTCACGGCGATGGGGTAGATCAGGTGCTCCCGGGCATGCACCTTCTCCTTCAGCGTTTCCTCGTTCTCCCCTTCGGCGAGTTCGACCACGGCCTGCATCAGGACCGGTCCGCCGTCGAGCTCCTCGGTAACGAAGTGCACGCTGCAGCCGTGCCGGGTGACGCCGTCGGCCAGTGCCCGGGCATGGGTGTTGAGGCCCTGGTAGTCGGGCAGCAGCGACGGGTGGATATTGATCAGCCGTCCCATGAAGCGCTGGACGAAACGCGGGGTGAGAATACGCATGAAGCCGGCGAGGACGACCAGGTCCGGCTCGTGGCGCTCGATCACCTTGATCAGGGCTCCATCGTAGGCATCGCGGCTCTCGTACTCGCGGTGGGGCAGCACCACGGCATCGATACCCGCCTCCCGAGCACGAGTCAGCCCGTAGGCATCGGGCTCGTTGGAGATGACCGCGACGATCTCTCCACCCAGTTCGTCGTGGGTCTGGGCATCGATCAACGCCTGAAGGTTGCTGCCGTTGCCGGAGATCAGCACCACCACCCGACGGGTATCGGCGGGTTCGGGGGTGAAGTCCTGCAAGGTGTCGCTCTCGTAACGCTCGCTCATCCTGCCAGGTTCTCCAGTATCACCTGTTCACCCTCGGCCTCGCCGGCGACGATCTCACCGATGCGGTAAACCGTCTCGCCCTGTGCCTGGAGGTGGGCACGCGCCTCGTCGGCCTTCTCGGCCGGCACCACGATGACCATGCCGATGCCGCAGTTCAGTACCCGGTACATCTCCTCCTCGGCCACATTGCCCTGCTCGCGCAGCCACTCGAAGACCGCCGGGCGCTCCCAGGCGGTGACATCGACCCGGGCGGCGAGGCCTTCGGGCAGTACCCGGGGCAGGTTCTCGGTGAGGCCACCGCCGGTGATATGGGAGAGGGCATGCACCGGAACGGCACTCTCCTTGATCAACGACAGCAGCGGCTTCACGTAGATGCGTGTCGGCACCATCAGCGCATCGCCCAGCGACTCGCCGTCGAGTTTGGTATCCAGCGAGGCACCGGAGACCTCCAGGATCTTGCGAATCAGCGAGTAGCCGTTGGAGTGAGGACCGGATGAGGCCATGCCCAGCAGCACGTCTCCCTCGGCGACTCGCTTGCCGTCGAGGATCTCGGACTTCTCCACGATGCCGACGCAGAAACCGGCCAGGTCATAGTCGCTGCCGGTATACATGCCAGGCATCTCGGCGGTCTCGCCGCCGACCAGGGCGCAGCCGGCCTTCTCGCACCCGACGCCGATGCCTTCTACCACATCGGCGGCGATCTCCACATCGAGCTTGCCCGTGGCATAGTAGTCGAGGAACTGCAGCGGCTCGGCACCGGCCACGACCAGGTCGTTGACACACATCGCCACCAGATCGATGCCGATGGTGTCGTGGCGGCCCAGATCCATGGCCAGACGCAGCTTGGTGCCAACGCCATCGGTGCCCGAGACCAGTACCGGCTCGCGGTAGCCCGCGGGCAGTTCACAGAGGGCGCCGAAGCCACCTAGTCCACCCATCACTTCCGGCCGGGTGGTACGCTTGGCGACCCCCTTGATGCGGTCGACCAATGCGTTGCCGGCGTCAATATCGACACCGGCGTCCTTGTAGCTGAGCGAGGGGCGTTTGGAGGAGTCGGTCATCGGGAGTCCTGTCGGGTAGTCGATGCAGCGTGAGTCGCTGCATGGTAGGCAAATCAGGGCCAGAATTGTAGCATCACCGCGCACGGCTGGCAGCCCGTCGGCGGTCGCGAAACAAGGAGTAGCAATGCGCAGGCAGTGGTGGGTTGCAGCCGGGGTGGCAGCGCTGGCGTTATGGTTCCTTATCAGTATCGAGCCGGTGTTGATGCCGTTCTTCGTCAGCATGGTGCTGGCCTATCTCGGTGACCCTCTGGCCGACCGCCTGGAGGCCCTGGGACTCTCCCGTCGACTCTCCGTGTCGCTGGTGTTCCTGCTGCTGACACTGGTCATCGTGGTCGCCCTGCTGCTGGTCGTGCCGGTGCTGGGGCGTCAGCTCGGCCAGTTGGTGGAGTCGCTGCCGGCGGTGCTCAGCTGGGTGCAGCAGACGATGGTGCCGAGGGTCCAGTCGCTGACCGGCCTGGACCTCACCACCGATATCGACGCCCTGCGTCAGGCGGTGGTGGATAACTGGAAGGAGACCGGGACCTTCGCGGCGACCCTGCTCTCGGGGGTGTCGCGCTCGGGTCTGGCGCTGGTCGGCTGGATCGGCAATCTGGCGCTGATTCCAGTCGTCACCTTCTATCTGCTGCTCGACTGGGACGTCCTGGTGGCCAAGGTGCGTGACTGGCTGCCGAGGCGCTGGGAAGATACCGCGAAGCGCCTGGCCGGCCAGTGTGACGAGGTGCTGTCGTCGTTCCTGCGCGGCCAGCTGATCGTGATGCTGTGCCTGGGCATCATCTATGCCATCGGCCTCACGCTGCTGGGGGTGCGTTTCGGCCTGTTGATCGGCCTGCTGTCGGGGCTGGCCAGCATCGTGCCCTATCTGGGGGTTATCGTCGGCATCAGCGTGGCGGGGGTGGTGGCCTTCTTCCAGAGCGGTGAGTGGTGGATGTTGCTGGGCGTGGCCGCCGTGTTCGGTTTCGGCCAGGTGGTCGAAAGCGTGGTGCTGCAGCCCAAGCTGCTGGGCGACAAGATAGGTTTGCATCCGGTGGCGGTGATCTTCGCGGTACTGGCCGGTGGCAATCTGTTCGGCTTTACCGGAGTGCTGCTGGCGCTGCCGGCCGCGGCCGTGATCATGGTACTCTTGCGGGAACTCAATACCCGTTACAAGAGTAGTGCCTTGTACGACGAGACCCACAATCATCGCCACGACAAGGAGTCACCATGAGCCGCGCGCCCGCGCAGCTGCCACTGGGCGTGGGGTTGCGTGACGATGCCACCTTCGCCAACTTTCACGCCGGCCCCAATGCCACCTTGGTGGGGCGCCTGACCCAGCAGCTGGAACAGGAAGGGGAGCCCTTTCTCTACCTGTGGGGCGCGCCGGGCGTGGGGCGCAGCCACCTTCTTCAGGCGGCCTGCCATGGGGCCTCGGATCAGGATCGGCGTGCGCTGTATCTGCCGCTGGAGGAGCTTGGCCACTTCCCCCCGCTGATGCTCGAGGATATCGAGCGTCTGGATCTGGTGGCCATCGATGATCTGGAGCGGGTGGTGGGCCGGCCACGCTGGGAGGAGGCGCTGTTTCACGCCTACAACCGCCTGCGTGATGCCGGCAAGCGACTGATAGTGGCCGCCGAGGCGCCACCACGCCAGCTACCCGTGAAGTTGCCCGACCTGGCCTCGCGCCTGACCTGGGGCGTGACCTTTCATGTCCAGGGGCTGGATGATGCGGGGCGCCTGGCTGCCCTCCAGCTACGCGCTCGGGTGCGTGGCATGCTGCTCACCGATGATGTGGCTCGCTATATCCTGCACCGCGGCCCACGCCGGCTCGACGAGCTGTTCCGCCTGCTGGAGGAGCTGGATCGGGCCTCGCTCTCCGCCCAGCGCAAGCTGACCATTCCCTTCGTCAAGCAGGCGCTGGGCTGGTAGGGCGTCAGCGCTGGGCCTGGCAGAGCGTCGTGGTATCGAAGCGATAGGAGTAGATGATGTCCTTGGCCAGGAAGCCATAGCGGGACAGCGTTTGCTCCCAGTCGCCGTGGTGCTTCTCCTCCTCAAGCGCCTTGTTTACCGCGTCGCGCAGATCGTCGGCGTCCTTCGGGAAGGCGAAGCCGCCCCAGTAGCGGATCTCCTCTCCGTTCACTACCGGGTCGCTGAAGTTGAATTCCGCTTCCAGTTCGGGATGACGGGTCTCCAGAGCGGCGACGGTCATGCCGGTGGCTGCAAAAGCGTCCGCGCGCCCCTTCAGGAGTGCGTCGACTGCCTCATCGAGTCGCTGCACGATGAGGATGCGCTCCCCCGGAACGCCCAGGGTGTTGAGAATCTCTTCCTGAACGGTGCCCGCCTGGACGGTGACGCGAATCGTGTCGGGGCGTTCGGCGAAGTCCTCGTAGCGCAGGATGCGGTTGGGGTTGGAGGCCAGGACCAGCAGTCCCTCCCCGTAGGAGGTGTTGGGCTCGGAAAAGAGCACGCGTGAGCAGCGCTCGGGCAGGATCGCCATCTCCGCGGCGGCCATATCGAAGCGTCCGACCTCCAGGCCGGGCATCAGGTTGGCAAACTCCGTGACCACCCAGTCGATCTCGTCGATGCCGAGCCTGGCAACGATGCGGCGGATGATCTCCGGGCCGACGCCGAGAACACGGCCGTCCTGGCCGAGGTAGCCGTAGGGACGTTCGTCGGCGATGGCGATACGGATGCTGCCCTGCTCACGCAGGGCAGCCAGGCGCTCGGCGTGGGCCGGGCCAAGAAGCAGCAAGGAACAGAGAAGGCAGAGGGTAAGGCTGACGATGCTTGTCGCCAGTCGCTGGGGAAGGGTTGCCATGGGTGAGACTCCCCGCATGGCATCGCGTCGCTTGCGTGTGGCGTTACCGGATCAGGGGGGGCGCGCCCGGCGGCGAGATGCTGCGTTGTTATTGTCGATAATGATCATCATGTTGGTGATCTCAGGGTGAGGCCGCCGTCGGCGGCCTTCTTAAGCGTAGAAGGAAAGTTGATGGGCTGCATCGAGCCCCAGTGTTAGGGTGACTGTCTCCGACCGCCCGCTTCGTGACTTCGGTCAGCGCGACAGCTCTAACTCCCTGTGCTGTCCGCTGCCCAGCGAGATCTGGCGGATTACCACCCTGGGCTTGCCACTCTGGGGGTCGGCGCCGGCGCCCGAGACGTAGAACTCGCCGGCGGGCAGGCCGGTGAGCCGAAAATAGCCGTTGCCATCGGTGCGCGTGGTATGGGTGTACTCCCTCGCCCTGGGGTCGGCGGGTTCCACGGCGATGCCGGCCAGGGCCTTCTCGGCAGCTTCCGCCGAGTAGCTGGTGACCGGTGCCACCGAGACGCCGGCATCGGGAATGGGTTGCCCGCTCAGTGTCAGCCGACCGGATACGACTGCGCTGCCCTGCTTGTCGAGGCTGGCATACTCGTCCTCCGGAAAGGCGACCTCCCTGGTGGCGCGTGAAGGCGTCGCTTCGCGGCGCTCCTGGCGAACATCCCGAGGAGCGTCGCGCTGGGTTTCACCTCGCTCGATGACTTCGATGCGCTCTGTGGGGGCGGGGGGGACGACCTCGCAGCCAGCCAGTACCAGTGCCGCCAGAACGAGGGGGATATGGCGTTTCATGATGAGCTTCCTATCCGGTTTCGTGTCGATGGGGCGCCCCGTGCCTCGACCAAGGGTAGCGTAAAAGGGGCGCCGAAGGCAGGTCGTCACCAACGAAAACCGCCGCCCTGGTGGGGCGGCGGTTCAGGCTCTCGAGGAGCGCGGGGAGGGTAGCCCTCCTGGTGTCAGCGGTTACTGGCTGGCCTTGGTGCTGGCCGCCTGAGCCTGCTTGACACTCTCCTCGGTCAGCTTCTGGCTCTGCTGGACAAAGTCCTGCTGCAGGGTAGCGACCTTTTCGGCATCACCCTTGAGGCGCTCGGCCAGGTCCTTGGCGACCTTCTGCTGGCCTTCCATGTAGGAGCGCAGGCCTTCGGCATCCTTGACGCTCATCAGGTTGCGAAGCTGGGCCAGGCCGGTATCGGTGTAGGCCTTGGTGGCGTCCAGCTGGGCATGGGCCAGCTTCTCGCTGTAGTCCACCGCCAGGTTGGCATAGGCGCGTGCCGGGGCGAAGAAGATGGACTCGAACTGCTTGGTGTCGAAGGCCTTGGTGTCGAAGTTGAAGGCGTTCATCATGGTGGAACCTCCTGGTTTCACTGTGCACATGGGAGCGATTTCTGCTCTGTTGCAATGCACAATAGCAGAGCGTCTTGTGCAGCGCAACATCGATATCGCCAATTATCTCGACGAGCGCAGGGAGAGGTGGGCCTTGCCGAATTCGTCCGGCGGCACCATGGTGGGAGGGAGTCATTCACTGCCCACATCAGGAGGCGAGAGATGAGCGCGACGCGTAGCGAACGTGACAGCATGGGGACACTGGAGGTGCCGGCGGAGGCGCTCTATGGGGCCCAGACCCAGCGTGCGGTCAACAACTTCCCGGTCTCGGGTCAGGCGATGCCGCCCCCCTTCATCCATGCCATCGCCCGCATCAAGCTAGCCGCTGCGCGGGTAAATGCCGAGCTTGGCCTGCTCGATGCCGAACGCGCGGAGGCGATCGTCACCGCCGCCGAGGAGGTGATTCGTGGTGAGCATGATGATCACTTCCCGGTGGACGTGTTTCAGACAGGCTCCGGCACCTCCAGCAACATGAATGTCAACGAGGTGCTGGCCAACCTTGCCAGCCGTGAGGGGGTAGAGGTAGGCCCCAATGACCATGTCAATATGGGGCAGTCCAGCAACGACGTGATTCCCACCGCCA
The DNA here is from genome assembly GCF_947501415.1 of uncultured Halomonas sp. Lineage (GTDB taxonomy): Bacteria > Pseudomonadota > Gammaproteobacteria > Pseudomonadales > Halomonadaceae > Halomonas. The sequence goes on from NZ_CANMVL010000026.1 coordinate 6,620, forward strand.
TTCATGTCGCGGCGGCGCTGGAGGTGACCAACCGGCTACGGCCCGCCCTGGTGCATCTACGTGAGACCATCGACCATCGCGCCACTGAGCTCGATTGTGTGGTAAAGACCGGTCGCACGCATCTGATGGACGCCATGCCCTTGCGCATGAGCCAGGAGCTGGGTGGTTGGTCAAGCCAGCTGGGGCAGGCGATCGAGCGGTTCGACAGTGCCCTGGTCAGGCTCTGTCGGCTGGCCCAGGGAGGCACGGCGGTGGGAACGGGGATCAATGCCCATCCGGAATTTGCCACTCGTATGGCCGCGGAACTCTCCGCCCAGACCGGTCTCGCCTTTACCCCCAATGACAGCTTCTTCGCCAGCCTGGGCTCACAGGATGCGGCGGTGGAGCTCTCCGGCCAGCTCAGGGGCCTGGCCTGCGTGATCATGAAGATCGCCAATGACCTGCGCTGGATGAACTCCGGTCCTCTGGCGGGCCTCGGCGAGATCGAACTGGAGGCCCTGCAGCCCGGCAGCTCGATCATGCCGGGCAAGGTCAACCCGGTCATTCCGGAATCGGCGGCCCAGGCGGCCGCTCAGGTGATCGGGCTCGATACCGCGATTACCGTTGCCGGGCAGAGCGGTAATTTCCAGCTCAATGTGATGCTGCCGCTGGTGGCTCACAACCTGCTGAGCTCGATCACCCTGATGAGCAACACCGCCTGGCTGCTCGGCGATCGAACCATCGCCACTTTCCAGGTGCGTGAAGATAACCTCGCCGAGCCGCTGTCACGCAATCCCATCCTGGTCACGGCGCTGAACTCGGTGATCGGCTACAACGCGGCGGCTGCCATCGCCAAGCAGGCCTATCAAGCCGGCAGGCCGATCATCGAGGTGGCTGAGGAGCAGACCGAACTCTCCCGCGAGGAGCTGGAGCGGCTGCTGGATCCCGTGGCACTGACCCGAGGGGGGATTCCGGAATAGCCGGGCGAAGCCCGAAGCTGGAAGAGCGTCGCTTCGCTACTGGAAGCGAGAAGCTGGAAGAACCCCTCCTGACCCAATGCCGGTGGGTTCATGCTGCTTTCCAGCTTCCAGCTTCCAGCTTCCAGCTTCCAGCTTCCAGCTTCCAGCTTCCAGCTTCCAGCTTCCAGCTTCCAGCTTCCAGCTTCCAGCTTCCAGCTTCCAGCTTCCAGCTTCCAGCTTCCAGCTTCCAG
>NZ_CANMVL010000027.1 GCF_947501415.1 uncultured Halomonas sp.
GGTGCATATCGCTTGGAAGTGTTCATGGCTCCATCCTCTCAAGGTTTGGAGCCTCCGGGAATCCCGGTACGGTTCACTCCTGAAGGCGTCTTGCTCGATCTCTGGGAGCTTCTCGGGGTCTATTACGTCAGACAGGGCCACAGGATCACGGGTATCGGTACTGACTAGCGAATCGGCTGTCTCCCTGAGTTCCTCTCTTGCCTGAAGGAACATGCGCCTCTGCTGGCGCTGTGAGGCTTCACCCTTCAGCTCGGCTTCAAGGTCACCGAGGTCAGCGAGTACGCGGTCCCGTATCCGACAGGCTTCATCAAGGTCGCCCGTCCGGGTGCTCTGCTGGAGGATCTTCTTGCCGAGGTGCTTGGAGAGGAGCGGAGAGAGGCGCTTCTGGATGAACCAGATGTTGCCACGCTGGCGAAGGCTTCGGGTGTCGGTGGGCTTGCCTCTGGCCATGGTGATTCCCCAATCGCGTAGCAGTGAACGTTAGTGAACGTCCGGTCGATGGGGTGATGGTAGCATTGGAGAGAGGGGCAGGTGTAGCCACTTGTGTAGCCATTCCTGTAGTGCCTAACCCTATGAAAGGTGGGAAAAATCTTGAATATCAGTAGGTTAGAGTAGGCATGGAGCGGGTGAAGGGAATCGAACCCTCGTCTTAAGCTTGGGAAGCTTCTGCTCTACCATTGAGCTACACCCGCGAGTCGTTTTCGATAGTAAAACCAACGCCTTGCCCATTGCAAGCCGTCTTGTGGGTTTCCTGTTCCCGGGGCGCTAACCCGTTGTTTTGTGGTATTTGCCGGGAGCCGCGGGACCGCTGTCGTGCCTGTCCTGCCGGCCCGAGGGTGTAGACCCCGCATCGCCAGCTTATTCGATATATCGGTGAAACGGCGTCAAGCGGCTGTTTTCATTGGCGCTCCGCTCGAAAAAATTGAAAAAATTTTGGCTTGTCGCGAACTTTCTCGCCAAGGGCTGTCTGACTCTGTACAGCCAGTCGCGATAGCAGTCGCTAACACTGTTGCTCCGCTGGCAGTTTCGATCGCATCTTGGGCCGTTCCTTCGGGAGCGGCCTCTTTTTTTTCTGGGTCGATGCGGCCGTTCCCGATGGCAAGAGGGTGACTGGAGAGGGCAGGCCCGCTGGTGCCAACATGTTTGCCCCGTCGGTCGACGGGGCTGGGGGAGCCGGTTGAGCGCCGCTCGGCGGTCAGCGGTGGCGCATGCGCAGAATGGCGTCGAGTACGTCGCGGCGGGTCACGATGCCTACCAGCCGATGCTGCTCGACGACCGGATAGACCTTGGGCTTGTTGCCAAGCATCTCCTGGGCCAGGTCGGTGATGCTCTTGGTAGGTGACACCGAGAGCACCTCGTGGCGCATCAGGTCGCTGACCAGCGGCGGCTCGTCGTTGAGATAGGCACTCTCCAGCACCTTGCCCATCACATCCTGCTCCGAGATGAAGCCGATAAGCTGGTCGTTTCCATCGACCACCGGTGCACCGGGCAGGCGGTGCAGGGCAAGCCCCTGGGCCAGCGTGGCGACCGAGGTCTTGCTGGTGACCCGGTAGCAGTCGCGGGACATGATCTCACGTACGATGGTGGGAGCCTTGTTGGCCATGAGGGTCTCCTTGTGCCGGTTTGCCCTTAGCATAGCCGACCATGACGGTTCTCCGTCGTGCCCGGGCGAGCCACCTTCAACGCTTGTGGACCCGGGGAACCCGGGATGCCGTCACCCCCTCAAACCTATCACCATCTTATGTTCCCTGGAGGTTATCCATGGATGCACGCGAATACCTCGCCCGGAAGGGGCTGGATGGCGAGCGCGACCGCGAGCGCCCCAACACGCTGGAAGAGAAGGCCTGGGCGCGCGCCCGGGAGTCCGGTGACCACCGACCCCGGGCCGGTACGCCCCACGACTGGGAGGAGTGGGAGCGCTATCATGGCGAGCTGGCCGAGGGTGCCGACTCCATCGATCAGAAGATCGACCATGAGGCTCATCGTCAAGCTCTCGCCCATGAACAACCCCTGGCCAATGAACAGGATGCCTCGGCGGAGGATACGAGCGTGGGCACCTTTATACCCCCAGCGCAAGAGGGGCGCGCCGTCGGTCACTCCCCGGCGTCATCCGACGCGGTTTTCGAGGCACCGCCTCGTGTACGCCTGGCACTGCGCTTGCTGGCGATCCTGTTGCCGCCACTGGCCCTGGGACTCGCCGGGCTGGGGGCACGCCCCGTGCTCATCGCCCTGGCGTTGACCCTGCTTGGATGGGTGCCGGGAGTGGCTTATGCCTGGTGGCGCCTCTCGCGCCACTGACATCGCCATGCCGCTTGGCAGCGTTCTCGCCCCAGGTGTAAGCTTGGTAAACTTTAATTTTGCATAGGGTTTACCGATGGGGTTCCTGATTGGCGTTACCGTGCTCTGGGCGTTCTCCTTCTCGCTGATCGGCGTCTACCTTGCTGGTCAGGTGGACAGCTACTTTGCGGTGCTGATGAGGGTCGCACTGGCGGCGCTGGTCTTCCTGCCATTTTTGCGCCCACGACTGCTGAAGGGGCGCCAGCGCTGGGTGTTGATGGGGCTGGGGGCGGTTCAGCTCGGGGTGATGTACCTGTTCTTCTACCAGTCGTTTCTGCTCCTTTCGGTGCCGGAGGTGCTGCTGTTCACCATCTTCACGCCGATCTATATCACCCTGCTCGACGATGCACTCTTCGGGCGCTTTACCCCCTTCTATCTGATCACTGCGTCACTGGCCGTGCTGGGGGCCGCGGTGATCCGTTACGACGGCGTTGATGGGGGCTTCTGGATGGGCTTTCTGGTCGTGCAGGGTGCCAACCTCTGCTTCGCTCTCGGTCAGGTGGGCTACCGGCGGCTGTCGGCCGAGCTGCCCGAGTCGTTGCCGCGCTACAGCGTCTTCGCCTGGTTCTACCTCGGGGCCCTGGTCGTGGCGGTGCCGGCCTTCGCCCTGCTCGGCAATGCCGCCGCGCTTCCCTCTACCGACGTTCAGTGGGGCGTGTTGCTATGGCTGGGGCTGGTCGCCTCCGGCCTGGGCTACTTCCTGTGGAACCTCGGCGCCGTGCGAGTCGATGCCGGGGCCCTGGCGATCATGAACAATGCGCTGATTCCAGCGGGACTGGTGGTCAACCTGGCGATCTGGAACCGGGATGCCGACCTCGTTCGTCTCGGGTTGGGAGGGGGCATCATCCTGGCGGCTCTGTTGCTCAACGAGTGGTGGGTGCGTCGGCGATCTGCCTCGCTGGCCTGAGGTCGTGTTTGCTCGTGGGCAGAGCGCTCGCCATAATGAGCCGCTGAGCTGCGAGAGGCCCCCGAATGTCACCCCAACAGAGAACGGCGATGGGGCGTGAGACGCCACCCTTCCGCCATATTGGTCTGATCGGCCGCCTGGGCAGCGCCGGGGTGGTCGAAACCCTCAAGCGCCTGATGCGCTTTCTCGACGAGCGTGGCCTGCATGTCATTGTCGAGGATCGCACCGCCACGGTGCTGCTCGACCACGGCCACCCCGAGGCCAGCCGGCGAATGCTCGGTGAGCTGTGCGATCTGGTGATCGTGGTGGGGGGCGACGGCAGTCTGCTGGGCGCGGCTCGTACCCTCTGTCATAGCGGTACCCTGGTGCTGGGTGTCAACCGTGGCCGGCTGGGGTTCCTGACCGATATCTCCCCCGACGAGCTGGAGGAGCGGGTCGGCGAGGTGCTCGAGGGGCACTATGAGGTGGAGGAGCGCTTCCTGCTCGATGCCGAGCTTTATCGTGACGATACCCTGATGGGTAGTGGTGATGCGCTCAACGAGGTCGTGCTGCATCCCGGCAAGGCGGTGCGCATGATCGAGTTCGAGCTCTTTCTCGATGGTCAGTTCGTCTACAGCCAGCGCAGCGATGGCCTGATCATCGCCACCCCCACCGGTTCGACCGCCTATTCGCTCTCCGGCGGCGGGCCGATCATGCACCCGCGCCTCGACGTGCTGACCCTGGTGCCGATGTTCCCGCACACCCTGTCGAGCCGCCCGATCGTGGTGGATGCGTCCAGCGAGATCCGTATCCATATCGGTGAGACCAACCAGACCTACCCGCATATCAGCTGCGATGGGCAGACCCGGGCGGTGGCCAAGCCCGATGATGTCCTGGTGATTCGCCGCAAGCCTCAAACGGTGCATCTGGTGCACCCGGTGGGGCACAACTTCTACGAGGTCCTGCGCAGTAAGCTGGGCTGGAGCCATCGCCTGGGAGATTGACGTGAACAAGCGGGCGAGGCTCGAGGGCTATGACCTGATCGGTGATGTGCACGGCTGTGGCGCCACCCTGGCGGCCCTGCTGGAGAAGCTCGGCTATCACCAGCGAGGCGGCGTCTATCGACACCCGCGACGCAAGGTGATCTTCCTCGGCGACCTGGTCGACAGGGGGCCGCGCGTGCGGCTGGCGGTGCAGATCGCCTATCGCATGGTGGAGGCGGGCGAGGCGCATATCGTGATGGGCAATCATGAATACAACGCCTTGACCTATTGCCAGCCGGCCCCCTCGGGACTTGGCCGGGACTGGTTACGCGAGCACTCTCCACGCAACAATCGCATCATTCGCGAGACCCTCGAGCAGTACCGTGATCATCCCCAGGAGTGGGAGGAGGCTCTGGCCTGGTTCCGGGAGATGCCGCTGTGTCTGGAGCTCGACGGCCTGCGGGTGGTTCACGCCTGTTGGGATCAGACGCTGATCGACGAGCTCTATCGGCGCCGACCCGACGCTCGTCTGGATCAGGCGTTCCTGGTCGAGTCCACGGCGCCCGGCACCCGTGCCTTCAAGATTCTCGACCGCCTGACACGAGGCACCCAGATGCCCCTGCCCCTGGGGGTGGCGATTCACTCGGGAGACGGTTTCACCCGGCGCAGCTTTCGCACCCACTTCTGGGCACGCTCACCGCAGACCTGGGGTGATGTGGTGTTCCAGCCGGACAACCTGCCCGGCGATCTCGAGCAACGTCCCTTGACCGAAGAGGAGCGGTCCCGCCTGTGTCACTATGGCCTGGACGAGCCCCCGCTGTTTATCGGTCACTACTGGTGCGAGGGCATTCCGGCGCTGCCGACGGCCAATATTGCCTGCCTGGACTACAGCGCCGTGAAGTTCGGTCGTCTGGTCGCCTATCGCTGGAGTGGCGAGTCGCGGCTGAATGCCGACCACTTCGTATGGCTGCGAGTGCCCCGGGAGGAACAGGTGAGGCCTCAGCCGTGGGAGATTGATCTCGATTGATACACACTGTTACAAAATTATCGTGTCGGGCGGTGAACTCCCGGCGCCATTCGCCATCAGAGTAGGTGTTCCCTTGAATGATCCCTTGCTCTTGTCCGGCGGCCCCCTCCGCCGGATTTTTTATGCATGGTTGTTTGATACATGTTTTTAGATGCACGGTTTTTTGATGCATGGTCGCCGGGTGTTCACTGGCGGCGGGCCACCAACCCCGAGGTAATACCATGTATCGCGTGATGATGCTGCCCGTGGATGCCGACACCCGTGAGTTGCGCCGTGCCCTCTGGGCGGCGCGGATCGGCCATCGCATCACTGCCGAGGAGGATGGGCAGCTGCTGTGGCTGGCCGACCCTGCCCAGCATGAGGCGCTGCTGGAGGTGGTGGGACGCTGGCAGCGTGGCGAGCCAATGACTGTCGACACCACGTCTCGCCGTCCCGACCGGGCCGGGACGCTGCTGTCGGTGTGGCGTCAGGCCCCGTTGACCACCGCGACCCTGGGGCTGTGCCTGCTGGTGTTTGCCGCCATGGCGCTGTTCGGTGACCTGGTGATCGCGCTGCTGGCCATCGTGCCGCTGGGAATCAGCCCGGCCGGCACCCTGTCGGTGGGAAGTCTGTCGGATGTACTGGCCTCAGGCCAGGTGTGGCGCCTGCTGTCGCCCGCTTTCCTGCACTTTGGCTGGATGCACCTGATCTTCAACATGCTCTGGCTATGGTACTTCGGTCGCCAGGTGGAGGCGCTGCAGGGGAGTCGGCGCATGCTGACGATTCTGCTTGCCGCCGGCATCGGTGCCAACCTGGCTCAGTATGCCGCCGGAACGGCACTGTTCGGTGGCATGTCAGGCGTTGACTTCGCGCTGCTCGGCTATGTCTGGCTGATGTCTCGGCGTGCCCCGGGCAGCGGCTTCTTCGTGCCCCAGATGCTGGTGGTGTTCATGCTGGGCTGGATGCTCTTCACCATGACCGACATGGCAACCACGGTAGGCTTCGGCAATGTGGCCAACGAGGCACACCTGGGAGGCCTGGTCGTGGGCCTGGCTCTGGGCTGGTACCATTCCGGACGCGCCCGCCACCAGCGCTGACGCATCGATTCCCTGGAGAACCTTACGATGAGTGATATGACCTTCGAGCGCATGATCCAGCAGATGAGCCCGTCCATCTACGAGAGCCTCAAGCAGGCGGTCGCCCTGCGCAAGTGGCCCGACGGTCGCCTGCTGACACGCGAGCAGACCAAACTCTGTCTCGAGGCGGTGATGCGCTACGAGGTGGAGAACAACGTGCCCGAGAGCGAGCGCGTCGGCTACCTGGAGCGGCGCACCTGCGGGGGGGCCAGCAGTGGCGCGAACGTCGACCCGGCGCTGGCTGGCCTGGCGAGGGACGCCGGTCGTGACTGAGTCGCTGGTCGTGGCGAGTGAGGTGCAGGGCTGCTTGACCAAGATGGGCATCGTCCCGGGGCAGGGCGGTGAGCCGGCCCACTATACCCTGCGGGCCGGCGAGCAACGTCTGGCGCTCAATGAGTGTTTGGGTCGGCCGCTGACCCTTGCCTGGAGCGGCGCCATCGCCTGCACTCACTGTGGTCGTGCAACAAAGAAGAGTTTTGCCCAGGGTTACTGCTACCCCTGCTTCAAGCGGCTCGCCCAGTGTGACACCTGTATCGTCAAGCCCGAAACCTGTCACTTCTTTGCGGGTACCTGCCGGGAACCGGAGTGGGCCGAGCGTCACTGCTTTCAGCCGCATATCGTCTATCTGGCCAATGCCTCGGGTCTCAAGGTGGGGATTACCCGTGGTACCCAGGTGCCCACTCGCTGGCTCGACCAGGGGGCGGTTCAGGCGCTGCCCATCATGGCGGTGGAGACACGCCAGCAGTCCGGCTTCGTGGAGATGCTGTTCAAGGAGGAGGTCTCCGACCGTACCAACTGGCGGGCGATGCTAAAGGGAGACACCGCCGTGCTCGACCTGCCCGCCGAACGGGATCGGTTGCTGGTGCGACTCGAGGGCGGGCTCGCCAACCTGCGGGAACGCTTCGGCGCCGATGCCATCCGGGCTCTGAATGAGGCGCCGGTGACCCTGGAGTATCCGGTGCTGGAGCACCCCACCAAGGTGGTCTCCCATAACCTCGACAAGACGCCTGAGGTGTCGGGCATCCTGCTCGGCCTCAAGGGGCAGTACCTGATACTCGACAGCGGGGTGATCAACCTGCGCAAGTACACCGGATACGAGGTCAAGGTCACCGTGTGAGCCCTCGGCTATCCTGTCATCAACGACCCGAGTCTGGCGACAGGAGGCTTTCGATGAGCGACACCATGCGTGCCATGCGCCTTCATGCACCTGGTCGGCCCCTGGTGTGGGAGACAGTGCCTCGTCCCCGCCCGGGGCCGGGTGACGTCCAGCTGCGGGTACTGGCCTGTGGGGTGTGTCGCACCGACCTGCATGTGATGGATGGCGAGCTCGCCGATCCTCGTCTGCCGCTGGTGCTGGGCCACGAAATCATCGGTGTGGTTACCCTGGTGGGGGATGGCGTCACCGGCATGGCGCCGGGGGACAGGGTCGGCGTGCCCTGGCTGGGCTGGACCTGTGGCGAGTGCGCGGCCTGCCGACGGGGGAAGGAAAACCTCTGTCGGCAGGCCGAGTTTACCGGCTATACCCGCGACGGCGGCTATGCCGAGTACTGTGTGGCCGATGCCCGCTACTGCTTCCCGGTGTCGCAGGGCGATGCGCAGGCCAGCGCACCGTTGCTGTGTGCCGGTCTGATCGGCTTTCGCACCTGGCGGCTGGCCGGTGGGGATGCGCCTCGGGTGCTCGGGCTCTATGGCTTCGGTGCTGCCGCCCATATCCTGATCCAACTGGCGAGGTACCACGGTCAGCGCGTCTTCGCCTTCACCCGCCCCGGTGACGATGAGGCCCAGGCCTTCGCCCGCCGACTTGGCGCGGAATGGGCCGGTGGCAGTGACCAGACACCACCCGAACCGCTGGATGCCGCGCTGCTGTTTGCCCCGGTGGGTGAGCTGGTGCTTACGGCGTTGTCTCATGTGCGCCCCGGCGGCTGCGTGGTGTCCGGGGGCATTCACATGTCCGATATCCCGAGCTTTCCCTATCGTCTATTGTGGGAGGAGCGTTCGCTGAAATCGGTAGCCAATCTGACGCGCCAGGATGGCGAGGCGTTCCTGGCTCTGGCCCCGAAGGTGCCGATTCGTACCGAGACCCGAGCCTACCCCCTGGAAGCCGCCAACCGGGCGCTTGACGACCTGCGCGATGGACGGCTCTCCGGTGCCGCCGTGCTGATTCCCTGATGCCTCGCCGCCAACGGTGAAAACAGGCCCCTGCTGGGGCCTGTTTTCGAGATGTGCAGGGGGTGTTCCAGTCAGCCGGACTCGGCGGTCGTCGAGATAGGGAATATCCTTGCCATTCATGATTCAGCCGATCAGCGATTTTCCCTTCAGCGCCTTGGACATGCGCACAGCGGCATACCGGGGGCTTGTCGGGGCTGTCGCTGGTCGGCTTAGTTCTGGCGGGGGAGGATGCGCCGGTAGCGGTCGAGACATGTATCCAGCCAGGCGCCGGAAAGGCGTTGCGGGGGTGTGGTCTCGGGTACCCGTAACTCGAGCAGTAACCAGCCGGTATCGGCGCCGGGCTCGATCAGGCGTGCCGACAGGGCCGCCGGCAAGCCCTCGGGTCGGCACCAGGAGAGCCCGAGGGCATCGCGGTCGAGCAGGTACTGAAAGCGTGCGGCGTCGCGCAGCACGGCGATCCCGCCCTCGGCAAGCCCACGGGAGAGGCTCTCCAGGGTGCGGTAGGCGGGGGCACCGGCGGCGCGGCAGGCGTGCTGGCCGGCGACATGGCAGCGTTCGCGCGCGTCGGGGGATGCCGGCCAGCTGCCGCCGGCCATTCGGCTGGTCGTGGCAGGGTAGGCGAGGGTGATGGCCACCGCCGGCGTGCCGTCGGCGAGGCGTGCATCGCTGCGGGTGAGCACGCCGTGGCGGAGCTCATGGCGCAGCCAGCGATAGTCGCTGGCCTGCTGGACGGTGCCGCGGGCCTGGTCGGCGGTCTGACTGGCGCCCTGCAGGGAGCGTAACAGGGAAAGGGTTCGCAGAATCACGGTCATGTCTCGTGGTTGACGCTGCCATCTTCCCGGGAGCGGCGACTGAAGACAAGGCCCGAACGAACACCGCCCGGCGCAAGGCCGGGCGGTGATGTCGAACGGCTGAGGCGCCGATCAGGCAGTGGCGGGCTGACCCACCAGTTCCTTGAGGGAGGCCTCAACGATATCCAGGCCCTCCTCGAGCAGTTCGTCCTCGATGGTGATCGGCATCAGGAAACGGATGGAGTTCCCCCAGAAGCCACAGGCGAGCAGGATCAGGCCCTTCTCCTTGGCCTTCTTGCAAAGGGCAGCGGCGAGTTCTGGCGCCGGCGTGCGTGAGGACTTGTCGGCCACCAGCTCGAATGCCGCCATGGAGCCGACGTTGCGCGGATTGTCCACCGCCTCGAACTCCTGCTGCCATTCGGCCATGCGCTTGGCCAGCTTGTCGCCGAGCGCGCGGCTGCGGGCCAGGATATCTTCTTCCTCGATGGCCTCGATCACCGCCAGTGCGGCGGCACAGGCCAGGGGGTTGCCGCTGTAGGTGCCGCCCAGGGAGTTGGGGCCCGAGGCATCCATCACCGAGCCGGTACCGACCACGGCAGACAGCGGCATGCCGTCTGCCAGGCTCTTGGCCATGGTCATGATGTCGGCCTCGATACCGCTGTGTTCCAGGGCGAACAGCTTGCCGGTGCGCGCGAAGCCGGACTGCACTTCGTCGACGATCAGCAGGATGCCGTGCTCGTCACAGATCTCGCGAAGCGCCTTGAGGAAGGAGGGAGAGGCGGCGTAGAAGCCACCCTCACCCTGAATCGGCTCGATGACGATGGCAGCGGTGCGATGTGGTGCGATATCGGTCTTGAAGACTGTCTTGAGGGCCTTCAGGGAGTCCTCTTCGCTGATGCCATGGTAGGGCACCGGGAAGGGGGCGCGGAAGACATCACCGGGCATGGGGCCAAAGTCATTCTTGTAAGGCAGCACCTTACCGGTCATGGCCAGGGTCATGAAGCTCCGGCCGTGGAAGCTGCCGTCGAAGCAGATGATGCCGCTGCGCCCGGTAGCGGCACGCGCGATCTTGACGGCATTCTCCAGCGCTTCGGCGCCGGAGTTGACCAGCATGGTCTTGGCTTCACCGCGCACCGGCGTGAGCTGACACAGTTTCTCGGCCAGCTTCACATAGGGAGCGTAGGAGATGACGGTCTGGCAGGTGTGCATCAGCTGATCGAGCTGTGCCTTGACGGCCTCGACCACCTTGGGGTGGCGGTGGCCGAGGTTGAGCACGCCGATGCCGCCGGCGAAGTCAATGATGCGATTGCCCTCGGCATCCCAGAGCAGGGCGTTCTCGCCGCGGGCAGCGAATTGCTCGGAGGGGCTGGCAGCACCGTTGGCGACATAGCGCTGCTTGAGCTGATTGAGTTCTGCGTTGGTCATGGTTGCCTCCTGAATAGTGGTTGGGCGAGCCGTCACAGGCCGCCGACACAGACGTATTTTAGTTCAGTGAACTCATCCAGGCCGTGGTGGGACCCTTCACGCCCCAGCCCTGATTCCTTGACACCGCCGAAGGGGGCCAGTTCGGTGGAGAGGATGCCCTCGTTCACCGCGACCATTCCATACTCCAGGCCTTCCATGGCATGCCATATGCGGCGATAGTCGCTGGCATAGAAGTAGGCCGCCAGGCCGAACTCGGTGGCGTTGGCCATGGCGATGGCCTGCTCATCACTTTCAAAGCGGAATACCGGTGCCAGGGGACCGAAGGTCTCCTCCCGGGCCACGGCCATCTCCTCGGTGGCATCGGCGATCACCGTGGGCTCGAAGAAGGTGCCACCCAGGGCGTGGGGCTTGCCGCCACACATCAGGCGGCCACCCTTGTTCAGGGCGTCGGCGATGTGCGTCTCGACCTTCTCTACCGCGGCGGCGTTGATCAGCGGCCCCTGCACCACGCCCTCCTCGAGGCCGCTGCCGACGCGCAGCTCGGCGACCCGAGCGGCCAGTTTCTCGACGAAGGCGTCATAGACCCCGTCCTGGACCAGGAAACGGTTGGTGCAGACACAGGTCTGCCCGGAGTTGCGGTACTTGGAGGCGATGGCGCCTTCGACGGCGGCATCCAGGTCGGCGTCATCGAAGACGATGAAGGGAGCATTGCCGCCCAGCTCCATGGAGGCCTTCTTGACCGTGCCGGCGCACTGGGCCAGCAGACGCTTGCCCACCGGGGTGGAGCCGGTAAAGGAGATCTTGCGTACCCGCGAGTCGCTGGTCAGAACCTCGCCGACCTCGGCCGGGCGGCTGGCGGTGACCACGTTGATCACCCCGGCAGGGAAGCCGGCCAGCTCGGCCAGGCGTACCACGGCCAGGGCGGTAAGCGGCGTCGCCTCGGCGGGTTTGATGACCACCGGGCAGCCGGCGGCCAGGGCCGGGGCACACTTGCGGGTGATCATCGCCAGCGGGAAGTTCCAGGGCGTAATGGCGGCCACTACACCAATGGGCTCGCGGAACACCAGAATACGTTTGTCGACACCGTGGCTGGGGAGGGTCTCGCCGGCCACGCGCTTGGCCTCCTCGGCATAGAACTCCACGAAGGAGGCGCCGTAGGCCACTTCGCCGCGGGCCTCGGCCAGGGGCTTGCCCTGCTCCAGTGTCATCAGCCGTGCCAGGACCTCCTGGTGGTCCATGATGGCGTCGTACCAGGCGCGCAGTAGATTGGCCCGCTCCTTGGCGGTGCGCTTCCTCCAGGCCGGCCAGGCCGCATCGGCGGCGGCCACGGCTTCACGGGTGGCGTCGGCGCCAAGGTCGGGGACCTCGGTCAGCACCTCTCCACTGGCCGGGTCGGTGACCGCGTAGGATGTTTCACCGTCGCGCCACTCGCCGGCGATAAAGGCCTTGGGAATCAGGATGTCGGGCAGCTCTGCCATGGGTCCTCCAGAGGGGTAGGTCGACTTATTTTACGCAGTGTGCATTATTTAAAACGCTTCGCCAAGCCTGTCGTGCCCGGCATCGGGCGCCGCGCGGGTCGGGAAAGGGGAAAAATGGCACCAGCCATCGGCGCCGGAGACGCTTTCCGTTACACTATGGCGCCTAAAATCATGGCGCCTCAAATCATGGTGCCATGGAACTTGTGGCGTCCAATGGCGGGCACGCCGTTTCACTCCGCCGCCGCGTGCGGCCCTTGCGACCCGACTTCGAGGTGAGCCTTGATCGATCTCCTGAACGCCTGGTGGGCCCAGCAGCTGGTGCTGTGTGACTGGGCCTTCGATCCCGACCCGCTCAGCGTGGCACCCGAGGACGCCCGTGCGCGCCTGTCGACCCTGGCGGTGCCGGATCGCGGCGAGCTCGGCTGGCGGCTGCTGGAGTCCCTGGACATCGGCGGTGCCGATGCCGACCCGGCAAGGCTGCTGGGGGCACTGGAACTGGCGGCACTGGCCGGTGCCGCGGGGTGGCTGGAACGGGGTCAGGCGCGTGCCTGGGCGCATTGGCTGACCGGTGAGATCGTCGCCCATCATCGTGACCTGGATGCCTGGCTGGAGGCACTGCGTCGAGCGCGAAGTGCCGATGGTTGGGTGCGTGGTGACGATGGTTTCGCGGAGGCCTGTGACGCACTGGCGGCTCTCGAGCACGAGGGTGATGGCATCACCTGGGAGCGCCTCGGCGAGTGGCTGGCGGTACATGATCGTCCCGAGGTGCTCTGGCCGAGTGTCGGTGGTGCCATGGCATGGCGACTGCGCGCCGGCTTTGCCCCGGTGCTGACGCTGCCTGCCGGCGAGCATGACTGGGCGGGCGTGGCCGAGTGGCTCGCTGAGGACTGGCAGGTGCACGGTAGGGACGACCTGGTTCGGGTCCTGCTGTGGCTGGGTGCCCAGGGGGATCGACAGGGCTGGGACCTCGATGCCACGCGGCTGCTGGCTCTCGATCCCGACGCGCGCCGTGCCTGGTGCGATGGGCTGGAGGCGGGTGAGCGACGCTATGGTCGAACCCTGCTGACGTTCCTGGAGCAGGGAGAGCCGCTGGAGTGGGCCGCCTGGGACTGGTTGCGACTGGTCGACCTGGCCTGGGCGGGGGCTTGTCTCGGCTGGCTGCAGGACGGGGAGGCGGAGGCCTTCGCCCTGCATGCCGCCGATCTGGTGCAGCATCGCTATAGCGACTGGTCGGCGCTGGCCAGGGGGTTCCAGCGTGGTCGCAGCCTGTTCGAGGGGCGCGATCTGCTGGGAGCCTTCGAGGCCGACTGGCGGCTTCTGCTGCAGTCGCCGTTGAGTCCCTGGCGAGTGCCCTTGCAGGGGCTGGTGGATGACACCCTGATGGCGTCTTCCCGGGAGGCGATGCGTGGCTGGCGTGCCGATGCCCGGCACTGGGTGCTGGCACTGGCCTCGGTTCGTGAACCGGAGCTTGCCGTGCGACAAGGGGCGTCTGTGCCCGTCACATCGGCGCGGCGTGCCGATGCGCGCAGCTACCTGGCCGAGCATCTCGACCTCTACCCCGACGAGGGGGTCGAGGCGCTGGTGCGCTACTGGCTGCCGGCCGAGGCCCATCACCTGAATCAGCTTGCTGCCGATGCCGCCCATGGGGCGCTTCCGCCTGCCGAGACCCCCTTCGGGCGACCGGAGCCGGGTACCCTTGCCCAGCGTAATGCCCTGCGCCAGGCCAGCCGGCATGCGGCCACCATTCATATGGCCGAGAAGTACGCCTTCTATCTGCAGATGGCCTTCGACAGTGAAGCCTTCGACGCCGAGGGCCTGGCGGCACTGGCCGAGGCGCTGCGAGGCTCGCTGTGTCGTTTCTATCCGGATGCCCGGCGCCTGCTGGAGGCCTGGATCTGCTGGGACTCGCTGTTGCCGGAGGAGGGGCAGCCGACACTCGCCCTGGAGATTCGCTGGCACCTGGAGGACCCTGGCAGCCTGTTCCACTGGCTCGACTGGCGGGTCGACGAGTGGCACGAGCCGGGCCCCCGCCCGAGGCTGTCACAGTTTACCGCGCTGTCGCTGGTGGGGCCGCTGAACAGCCCGCCCTGGAGCCTGCCCCATCGCGAGAGCGAGCGTGAGGCGGTGGCCATTCGCGAGTGGGTCGATGGTCACTATGCGCTGCACTCCGCCGAGGAGCTGGTCGAGTTCCTGGACTTCCTGCTGGAGAGTGGCGATCGCCAGGAGTATCAGATCAACTATGCCCCGTACACGCTCAACGCGGCACGCCTCGCCTCGGAGATCGCCACCCTGGAGAGCGGCGACTGCAGCGAGGAGGAGCGTACCCATCTGCTGCGTCTGCAGCGTGTTCGCGATAACGAGGATGGCTGCAACGACACCGACCTGATCGCCTGGGATCTGGCCCAGGCGGTAGATCTGGCGGTCGCCGGCCGCCAGCTGGGGTGGCTGGAGGCGGCGGACTTCGGCCGGGTGCTGGAGCGTGCCCATGGTCTCGCGGCGTCTCACTACTCCGGTTGGGAGGCCTACGCGCGGGGATTCTATGCGGGCTTCTCGTTCTTCATGGGAGAGACGCCGGAAAGGGAGAGCTTCCTTGCTGGCTTGCGTCAGGCGCTGGTGGCCTGGCTCAGCGCTGCGCCCCCGCTGGCGGGTCCCTGGGCCAGCCTGGAATTCCCTGGTGCACGGCCACGCCACTGGGCGCCGATGCATATCGATACGCTGCCGGGCGACTCACGCCTGCTGCACTGAAGCGTGTCGCGGGAGCGAGGTCGCCAGCTGGGCGTTGCTGGTTTATAGTCGTGGCATCGAATACAGGGCTCTACCTGTCGGGAGCCCCTTAATCACAGTGAGTCGCTGACAGGCTGCTATGGCAGTGCTACCGATATTGGCCGGTGGCACTGCCATAGTGTTGTTTACCCTACCGGCCCATGGCGGCCGGCGAAAGCGGCTCAGGGAAGAGGTTGTTATCCTATGTCTGTTACTCCCCCCTATCGTGCCTTGCTGGTTGTCGTGTCATTGGCCGTGCTGACCGGCTGTGCCTCGACGTCTTCGCAGAACGCTTCCCGCGATGCTGGCGCCCCCTATTTCGCCCGGGACCTGCCGGGACTGCCTGGTGGCTGGGATCCGATGATGTCACCGGTGGACAACCCGATCCTCGAGGCGCGCCGGCTCGGCAATCCGCCTCCCGCCCTGGTTCGTCAGGCCCTGCTGGCTCAGCATGAGCGTTGGGAAGGCACGCCCTACCGCCTGGGTGGCACCTCCCAGCATGGGGTCGACTGCTCGGCGCTGGTGCAGAATGTCTTCGCCGAGACCTTCCGGCTCACCCTGCCGCGCACCACCGGTGAGCAGGTGCATGAGGGTCGCCCCGTCTCGCGTGACGAACTGGCCCCTGGAGATCTGGTGTTCTTCCGACCGCCTGGCATCTATCGACACGTCGGCATCTATATCGGCGATGGCCGGTTCCTGCATGCTTCCTCGTCCCGTGGCGTGATGATCTCGAAGCTGAATAACAGCTACTGGCGTCGTTACTACTGGCAGGCACGGCGTGCCTTGGCGCCGAGCCATCTGGCTCAGCGACTGCTGTCCGACGTCGACGCCTGAGGGGGCAGGGCGCCCGGCGTTCAGGAAACCTCATGATTCAGATACGCAGTGCCGCCTGGTGGCGTGCGACCCTGGCATTGAGCCTGGGCTCGCTGCTGGTCTTCATCAATCTCTATGCCCCTCAGCCACTGCTGCCCGACCTGCGCGAGGCTCATGGTGTCTCGACCATGGTGGTGGGGCTTGTGATGTCGGTGGCGACGCTGTCGCTGGCAGCCTCGCTGCTGGTCTTCGGCCCGCTATCGGATGCCATCGGTCGTGCCGGTATCATGCGGGTCACTCTGCTGGCGGCGGGAGGGCTCTCTCTGGCCCTGGCCCTGGCACCCAGCTTCGAGATCCTGCTGGTGCTGCGTCTGCTGCAGGGCTTCGTGCTGGGTGGTCTGCCTGCGGTCGCCATCGCCTGGATGGGGGATGAGTTCGAGCCGGAGGCGATGCTGGCCGCCGTGGGGCTCTATATCGGCGCCAATACCCTGGGTGGCATCAGCGGTCGTGTGGTCGGGGGTGGCATTGGCGAGCTGGGAGGCAGCGCCGCCGCTTTCCTGACGGTGGGGCTGATCACGCTGGTCGGCGTGGCGGTATTCTGGAAGCTCTTGCCCCCAGCGCGGGGGTTCACGCCGCGGCGCTTCGAATTGAGCGGTGCCCTCGCGGATCTTCGCGCCCATCTGGGCAATCCGGTCCTGCTTTCGGCCTATCTGCTGGGTGGACTCAACTTCCTGATCTTCATCAATCAGTACAGCTATATCACCTTCCGGCTGGCTGCGCCCCCCTTTAACTTGGGGTCGACCCTGCTGGGGCTGATATTTCTGACCTATCTGGGCGGCACCCTGGGCTCATCGCTCTCCGGGCGACTGGTGCGCCATCTCTCTCAACCGGCCTGCATGATGATGGGCATCGCCATCTTCATGGCGGGTACCCTGGTCACCCTGGCTGACAGCCTGCTGCTGATCCTGCTGGGGTTGACCCTCAATGCCTTTGGATTCTTCGTCGCCCACTCCATGGCCTCCAGCTGGGTAGGGCGCCATGCCGGGCAGGCTCGCGGCAGCGCCTCGGCGCTCTATCTGGTGTTCTACTATACCGGGGCCAGTCTCGGGGTCTTCTGGCTGGAGCCGTTCTGGAATCTGTACGACTGGAGGGGGGTGGTACTGGCCTCCTGGCTGGTGCTGGGCGTGACGCTGACCATCGCCGTTTTCCTGTGGCGACGACGACCGGGTGGCAAGGTCGGCCTCTGATAACCCGTTCGCCAGCTAAATTCGCCATGAGCATGTAAATTCGTCATGAAAAAAGGGGCAGCCGATTGGCTGCCCCTTGTGATGCGGTAACGGTCACCGATGAGCTTAGTGCTCGTGGCCGCCCTCGCCGTGCACATGACCGTGCTCGACTTCCTCTTCGCTGGCTTCGCGCACCGAGGCGACCTCGACGTCGAAGTTCAGGGTCTGGCCTGCCAGGGGATGGTTGCCGTCGACGGTGACGGTGTCGCCGCTGACCTGGGTCACGGTGACCATCAGCGGACCGCCTTCGGTCTGGGCCTGGAACTGCATGCCGGGCTCGATGCTCTCGACACCCTGGAAGGCGTCACGCGGTACTTCCTGCACCAGCTGCTCCTGCTTCTCACCGTAGCCCTCTGCGGGTGTCACGGTGGCATTGAGCTTGTCGCCGGCGGCGAGGCCCTCGAGCTCCTTTTCGAGGCCCGGAATGATGTTGCCGGCGCCGTGGAGATAGGTCAGCGGCTCGCGGCCTTCCGAGCTGTCCAGCACTTCACCTGCGTCGTTGGTCAGGGTGTAGTGGAACGCGACAACGGAATTCTGCGCAATTTGCATTATTGAAGAACCTTTCGGTGAGTGCATGTCAGCGGCATGGTAACGCGACAGGCTCGATGCTGTCAGGGGCAATGGGGCATTTTCAGGATTGGCGGCTTCATCCTGAGTCGTGTTCACGCGTGTCGGGGCGCTCCTTGGATGCTTGCGTCGCCACGGTGGCGAGGCTAACCTAGCGGCCACCCGAATCCCCCATGTAACTCAATCGATACCCGGAGACCTCCATGGCTGAAGTCGTGATCTGGTTGATTGCCTTTGCGGCGATCCTCTTTCTTTCCCTCAAGCGCTGGCCCTCGCTGAGCCGCTCACTCGACGGCATGCTGCCCCAGCCGATGAAGACCGGCGGTGACAACGGCGTGGTCTGGAGCCTGGCCCTGGCCGTGCTCGGTGCGACCGCCCTGGTGCGCCCAGTGGATGTTCTGATGACTGTCATCTTGCTGGTTCTGCTGGCACTGGTTGGCGTCAAGCTGGGCAGCTGGGCGATGAACAAGGTGGATTTCCACTAAGCATCCGAGAGGGTCGGCGCATCCGAGATGGCCGCCGACCCCGGTGACTCGCCAGCTTGCTGGTTGCTCCACGAGAAAGGCCCACGGTGTTGATCCGTGGGCCTTTCTCGTCAAGGGGTGATGATTCGGGTCAGCGCCACTGACCCCAAGCCATCAGTAGGGGACGACGCTGACATTACGCCCGCTGCCGACCAGGCGTACACGCTGGCCGACCTGGAAGGGCTGATCGGCCTTCTGTACCACCACGATGTTCATGCCGTCGTCGCGACGGATCTCCATCTCCCATGCGGTGACCCGGTTGGCAGACTCCTCGATCTTGCTGCCCGCCACGCTGCCGGCGATGGCGCCAGCCGCGGTGGCCAGGGTGCGACCGGAGCCGCCACCGACCTGGTTGCCCAGCAGGCCACCGATTACGGCACCGCCGCCGGTGCCGAGGATGCCGCCTGCCCGGCTGTCGGCCTGAACCTGCACCTGACGCAGGGCCTGGATGGTGCCGAAGCGCACGGTCTGCTCGGCACCGACCTGATTGCTGCTGTAGACGTTGCCGCCCATGGAGGCGGTGTTGGCGCAACCGGTCAGCGTCAGCGCACCGATGGCAAGTACGGGAAGAAGACGTTTCATGGGAATCATGCTGGACCTCCTGAGGCATTGAGCGGGAATCCACTGTACGAGACACCCTGTGGTGTAAGGGAACAGTGTTCTATTAGGCCGCAGTCTACCCGGCGATGCCATGCATGGCCAGTGCCGAGCGGGTGCTTGCTGTCAATTCTAGCCCGCCAGAGGATGTGTCGTGTAGTTCCCGCTTGGGTGGCAGTGACTTGTGGCAGAGCGTCCGGGCATGAAAAGGGGAGGCCTATCGCCTCCCCTGGAGTTCCTTCTGCATCAGCCCTTCAGTCGTTAAATTGGGCTAGAACTGGTTCATGGTGTTGTCCTTGCCACCGGCCTTGAGGGCCGCGTCGCCGTGGAAGAACTCCTTGTGGTCATCACCGATGTTGGAGCCTGCCATGTCCTGGTGCCTGACGGTGGCGATGCCTTCACGGATCTCGCGGCGCTGTACGCCCTCCACATAGGCCAGCATGCCCTCATCGCCGAAGTAGCCCTTGGCCAGGCTGTCGGTGGACAGTGCCGCGGTGTGGTAGGTCGGCAGGGTGATGAGGTGGTGGAAGATCCCGGCGTCGCGAGAGGCATCGCGCTGGAAGTTGCGGGTCCACTCGTCGGCCAGCTTGGCGAGCTCGGTGTCGTCGTACTCCGGGCTCATCAGCTTGGCGCGGTCGTAGGCGGAGAGGTCCTTGCCCTCTTCCTGCCAGGCATCGAATACCTGCTGGCGGAAATTCAGCGTCCAGTTGAAGGAGGGGCTGTTGTTGTAGACCAGCTTGGCATCGGGCACCGCCTGGCGAATACGGTTCACCATGCCGGCAATCTGGCCGACATGGGGCTTCTCGGTCTCGATCCAGATCAGGTCGGCACCGTTCTGCAGGCTGGTGATGCAGTCCAGCACGACACGGTCTTCGCCGGTACCCGGCTTGAACTGGTAGAGGCCGGAGGCCAGGCGCTTGACCTTGACCAGCCTGCCATTCTGCTTGATGACGACATCGCCGTTATTGATGTCCTCTGCCTTCTCGATGACGTCGCCATCGAGGAAGCTGTTGTACTGATCGCCCAGGTCGCCCGGTTCATTGGTCACGGCGATCTTCTGGGTCAGGCCGGCGCCCAGGGAATCGGTACGTGCCACGATGACGCCGTCATCGACGCCGAGCTCAAGGAAGGCATAGCGAACGGCGTTGATCTTGGCCAGGAAGTCCTCATGGGGCACGGTGACCTTGCCGTCCTGGTGGCCGCACTGCTTCTCGTCGGAGACCTGGTTCTCGATCTGGATACAGCAGGCGCCCGCCTCGATCATCTGCTTGGCCAGCAGGTAGGTGGCCTCGGCATTGCCGAAACCGGCATCGATATCGGCGATGATCGGCACCACATGGGTCTCGTGGTTGTCGATCGCCTTCTCCAGCTCGCTCACCTTGGCGCTGTCACCGGCCTGCTTGGCTTCTTCAAGCGCCCTGAACAGATGGTTGAGTTCCCAGGCATCTGCCTGGCGCAGGAAGGTATAGAGCTCCTCGATCAGACCGGATACGGAGGTCTTCTCATGCATGGACTGGTCGGGTAGCGGGCCGAACTCGGAGCGCAGGGCGGCGACCATCCAGCCGGAGAGATAGAGGTAGCGGCCCTTGGTGGTGCCGAAATGCTTCTTGATGGAGATCATCTTCTGCTGACCGATGAAACCGTGCCAGCAGCCCAGTGACTGGGTGTACTTGGCGCTGTCGGCATCGTAGCTCGCCATGTCATCGCGCATGATCTTCGCGGTGTACCTGGCGATGTCCAGACCGGTCTTGAAGCGGTTCTGGGCACGCATGCGAGCGGCATTCTCGGGGCTGATGTCCGCCCACTTGCCCTGCATGGCTTCACGAAGCTGGGACAGTGCCTTGATATCTTCCTGGTATGACATGGGGCCATCCTCTCTCAGGGGTGATCGCTGGGGTCGGTCGCTTGCCGGTGTTCGATGATGCTGCACCTGCGAAGTCATTGCAGAGTCATCCTTTGAAGGCAGTCTGTCTCTGCTGCCTTGGTCTAAAGCCAAGCTCTAATGCTAGGTGTTAGGACTAAGTGCTAGGACCAAGTGCTAGGACTAAGCTCCAAGGCTGAGCAAACTGGAGCGAGTGCGAGGGGCGGTGATGAAGAGCCCCGTCAACATGCGCTCGTTGATTCGCCTTGTTCAGCACTATGGCCCATGACGATGCGCTGCAACAATCGCCCCTTTGGGTAAGGAAGCGTTGTAACCCGACTACACGGCGCCCCCTGGCGGGGGCCTTCCTGTAGTGATTTTTCGTGTGAAGAGGGCGACTCAGTGGTCGCGGAGGGAGAGGCGCATGTTGCGGTGGGGGATACCGGCGTCGAGAAACTCCGGTCCGTGGGCCTCGAACCCCAGCCGAGTGTAGAAGGCGAGGGCGTGGGTCTGGGCGGCCAGCTCCACGGCAGGTTGGCCTTGACGGCGTGCCGCCTCGATGGCGGCGCGCATCAGCGCGACGCCGACCCCCAGCCCACGGGCGTTCGCGAGCACCGCCACCCGGCCGATATGGGCATCGGGCAGCAGCCGGGCGGTCCCCACGGGCAGGTCGTTCCACAAGGCCAGGAAGTGGCGGCACTCCTGATCGCGGCCATCCCACTCCTCCTGCCGGGAGACGCCCTGTTCCTCGATAAAGACCACACGGCGAATCTCGGACGCCTGGGGCCCAAGCGTCTCCCAGTTTCCTTCACGTACCTTCACGACTTCCTGTTGCGTCATGACATCTCCTGGCGAACCATGGATGGCCGTATGCCTTGTGACTCCTTGAGCGTTACTCCTCGAGCTCGCTCGCCCAGGCCAGGCTTCCGGCATCGAGAAGGGCGGCGAGTAGTACGGCGGCGCCTTCGTGAGCCAGTACCTCGGCATCCAGCGGCGCCTCCGAGGCGACCAGACGGGCCAATGTAAGTTCACACTCGGCGCCGTCGCCGTCGGCGAACAGCGTGGCACGCCCCTCACCGAGGTCCCGCCAGGCCAGGCGTGACCCCGGGCTGCGCAGCAGCTCCTCGCCCTGCTGTAGTGCGGCGACAAGCTCGGCCGGGTCGGTGGCCTCCTCATTGGGCACCAGCTGATCGACGTACTTCGGTTGGGTCATGACCCGACCGAACCACTGGGCGATACGCGCGGGATCGTCCAGGGTATCGAGGAGGAGATGGCGCATGCGCTCGATGGCGGCGTCGTCGAGCTCGCCGGGATCGGCGGGTGGCGTCATGCCGCTGTCGGAGTAGCGCAGCGAGTCGGGGAGCTTGTCACCCAGGAAGTCGGCGAAGGAGGCCAGCGACTCGTCGGCCGAGGGGGCGCGGAAGCCCACTGAGAGGGTCAGGCAGTCGTCGGACTGGCTGACGCCATGGTGGGCCCAGCCCGGCGGCAGGTAGAGCATGTCGCCGGGCTCCAGCACCCAGTCATCGCCTGGTTCCACCGTGAAGTTCTCGAGGATGCGCAGATCGATGCCGGGGATGATGGAGGCATCGTCGGCGACCCGACCGCCCAGCTGCCAGCGGCGACGTCCCATGCCCTGAAGCAGGAAGACATCATACTGGTCGACGTGGGGGCCGACACTGCCGCCCGGCGGGGCGTAACTGATCATGATGTCGTCGAGGCGCCAGCGGGGGAGGAAGGTGTAGCGTTCAAGCAGCTCCGCTACCTCTGGCACATAGTGGTCCACCGCCTGCACCAGCAGGCTCCAGTCGCGGTCGGGGAGAGCCGCGAAGGTCGATTCGTCGAAGGGGCCATGAGTGACCCGCCAGGGGCGTGCCTGGCCCTGCTCGTCACGGCCATGCTCCTCGACCAGACGTGCCTCGATACCCTCCTCGCAGGCGAGCCCGGCCAGCTCGTCGGGCGAGAGCGGGCACTGAAAGTCGGGGAAGGCGCCGCGAATCAGCACCGGCTTCTGCTGCCAGTAGTCGCGCAGGAATTCGGTGCTGGTCAGATCGCCGAGCATGGTGAGCGGGGTCTCGGGGCTCATAGGCTTCTCGCCTGCTCGGCGGCATTGCCGATATAGGTGCCCGGGGTCAGCGCCTTGAGCTCGGCCTTCACGGGAGCGGGCAGTTCCAGTGTATCGATGAAGGCGGCGAAGCCGGCCTGGTCGATGCGCTTGCCGCGGGTCAGCTCCTTGAGCTTCTCGTAAGGCTTTTCGATGCCGTAGCGGCGCATCACCGTCTGGATCGGCTCGGCGAGCACCTCCCAGCTGGCATCGAGATCCTCGGCGAGGCGCGTCGGATTGGCCTCGAGCTTGCCGATACCCTTGAGCGATGCCTCGTAGGCGATCAGGCCGTAGGCCAGGCCAACGCCAAGGTTCCTGAGTACCGTGGAGTCGGTGAGGTCGCGCTGCCAGCGCGAGATGGGCAGCTTCTGGGCCAGGTGGCCGAGAATTGCATTGGCGAGCCCGAGGTTGCCTTCGGAGTTCTCGAAGTCGATGGGGTTGACCTTGTGGGGCATGGTCGAGGAGCCGATCTCGCCCTCGACGGTCTTCTGCTTGAAGTAGCCCAGCGAGATATAGCCCCAGATGTCGCGATCGAAGTCGACAAGAATGGTGTTGAAGCGACACACCGCATCGAACAGCTCGGCGATGTAGTCATGGGGTTCGATCTGGGTGGTGAAGGGGTTGAAGGTCAGCCCCAGGCCCTCGACGAAGGTGCGTGCGTTGGCCTGCCAGTCCACCTCGGGGTAGGTGGTCAGATGGGCGTTGTAGTTGCCCACCGCGCCGTTGATCTTGCCGAGGATCTCGACGCCTTCGATCTGCTTCAGTTGGCGGCGCAGGCGGTAGGCGACGTTGGCCATCTCCTTGCCCAGGGTGGTGGGGCTCGCCGTCTGACCGTGGGTACGCGAGAGCATCGGCAGGTCGGCATGCTCATGCGCCAGGCGGGCGATCTGGTCGGCCACCTCGTGCATGGTCGGCAGCAGGGTCTTGAGGCCGTCGCTCAGCATCACCCCGTGGGAGAGGTTGTTGATATCTTCGCTGGTACAGGCGAAGTGAACGAATTCGCTGATGGCGTGCAGCTCCGACACCTCGGCGATACGCTCCTTCAGGAAGTACTCCACCGCCTTCACGTCGTGGTTGGTGGTGCGCTCGATGGTCTTGATGCGCTCGGCATCCTCCACGGAGAAGTCGCGGATCAGCTCTTCGAGGAAGGCGGTGGCCTGGGCGGAGAGCGGCGGGACCTCGGTGATGCCGGGCTGTTCGGCCAGGCGCTGCAGCCAACGGACCTCGACGATGACACGAGCGCGAATCAGGCCGAACTCGCTGAAGTGTTCGCGCAGGCGCTCGGCCTTGGTGCCGTAACGGCCGTCGACGGGGGAGAGGGCGGTGAGAGCGGACAGGGGCAGCTGGGACTGGGCTTGCATGGGCATATTCCGATTCGTGAAGGCGTTGAGCATCGTAGGGGGTGGGCGGCTCAGGCGAGCCGGTCCAGGGATTTCTTCAAGGCGCCGCGCTGAACGATCAGCTTCCAGCGTCGGCCGCCCTGCTGGTGCCACAGCAGGGCGAAGCGGATGCCGGCCAGCAGGCAGGCGCGCACCCGCTCCGGCATCATGCGACTCTGC
>NZ_CANMVL010000028.1 GCF_947501415.1 uncultured Halomonas sp.
ACTATGAGCAACAGAGTCAAGCCAAGAAGGTGGCCTGACTCAAACCAACGGGTCTCCGAGAAAGCCGGTACGGTTCACTACGAATCGCGTGGAGAGCCACCGGACATTTTGTTTCATTCGGATCAGGATTGCCAGTACACCAGCCTGGTATTCCGACAGACACTCTGGCGCTACCGGATGACACAGAGTCTCAGTCGCCGTGGGAATTGCTGGGACAATGCCCCGACAGAGCGCTTCTTCAGGAGTCTGAAAACGGAATGGATGCCAGAGATTGGCTACCCCAATTTTGGGTCGGCGAAGCAATCTGTCACTGACTATATGATCGGTTACTACAGCAGCCTAAGGCCGCACAGGCATAACGATGGACTGCCGCCGAATGTAGCAGAAAAGAACTACTGGAATGCTCAAAATTCGGTGGCCAAAAACACTTGACCACTACAGTGCTTGGAATTTGGGTTGTGGTTGTTATGGTTTCAGTCGGTGCGTCGCCGGCCTAACAAGCCGCTGTGATTCGTTCCGCCCTTGGGCCGGCACCGGGTGCCACTGTCGGGGTGTTGTTAAACAAAAGCGTTAAATGCCAGTGATGGCCAGATCCAGAGCCCCAATAATCTGGTCTCTGAAATGCGATAGAGAACCAACCGGATTTTTGAGATGCTTTTTTGGAACTGAAGAAACTTGTGGGGTTAACAACAGAAGTTCCTGGTCGAAAAAGCTGACTTCCGGTGTGAGGCCTTGCATGGCTTCGCTACCAAAGGCGGTCCGTTTTCCCAATGGAATGACGATTCGAGTTGCTAGTTCGCTCAGCAGGCTGCTTTGAATATCGACGAGGTAAGGATAGTGAGCTTTGCTGGCTTTGTTTGGGTTGAGATACACATCAAACTGTGCCATCAAAACTCCCTGAATTCGTCGCCGAAGCATCCGTTTTGTTCGACGAAATCATTGTAACTTTTTATCGCAGCGCGATTTTCTTCGACCCATTGGGCTGCCTCGCGTTTGGAAAGCTCTTCTTTCAGGGCTCGCTCCAGGGTAGCGGACAAGTTAATGTTCAGTTCCCGAGTCTTACGCAGCAAATCGCTATTAATTGAGAGGTTAGCTGCTTTTTTGGGTGCGGCTGCGTTGTAGAGTTCGGTCATCGGAGCCTCCAAGTGTCTGTTTAATGCATGACTTCAGTCTATGCGCATATCAATGCGCATTCAAGCATTAAGCCAGCGGCTGTTGATGGGCGCGCCTGGGCTAGCGCTCCGGCTCGCCGCAAAACCAAGGCGTTAAACTCCAGCAAAAGTAACTGATCGCTACAATAGAAAGCCCCTGAACCGATATTCTGGCTCAGGGGCTTTCTCGTTCTGGCGCGGCAGTTACTTGGCGGCGAGCGCTACACCCACCTTGGAGCGGTTGGGGCGGCCGATGGTCTGGGTGATCCAGGTGCCGGTAGCGGCGAGGGCGTCGAGGTCGATGCCGGTCTCGATGCCGAGGCCATTGAGCAGGTAGACCACGTCCTCGCTTGCCACATTGCCCGAGGCGCCCTTGGCGTAGGGGCAACCGCCCAGGCCGGCCACGGAGCTATCCACCACAGCGATGCCTTCCTCGAGCACGGCGTAGAGATTGGCGATCGCCTGACCATAGGTGTCGTGGAAGTGGGCGGCGAGCTTCTCCATGGGCACGTCGCGGCTGACCGCCTCGAGCATGCGCTTGGCGGTGAGCGGGGTGCCGGTGCCGATGGTGTCGCCAAGCGAGACCTCGTAGCAGCCCATGTCATACAGTGCCTTGCTTACTTCGGCGACCTTGGCGGGGGCGATCTCGCCCTCGTAGGGGCAGCCCAGAACACAGGAGACATAGCCGCGGACCCGCACTCCGGCTTCACGTGCGCGCTCGAGCACCGGCTCGAAGCGGGCCAGAGACTCGGCTACCGAGCAGTTGATGTTCTTCTGGGAGAAGGCCTCGGAGGCGGCGCCGAATACGGCAACCTCCTCGACGCCACACTCGAGTGCCGCTTCCAGCCCCTTGAGGTTGGGGGTGAGCGCCGCGTAGGTGACGCAATCGCGTCGCTTTAGGCCGGTCATCACTTCGCGATGGTCGGCCATCTGTGGCACCCACTTGGGGGAGACGAAGCTGGCCGCCTCGATATAGCGGATGCCGGCCGCGCCCAGGCGGTCGATCAGTTCGAGCTTGGTGTCGGTCGCGATCGGCGTCGACTCGTTCTGCAGTCCATCGCGGGGTCCGACTTCGACCAGGCGTACCTGCTTGGGAAATGCCATGGGTTACTCCTCCGGTGCGAACTCGAGCAGCACGTCGCCCTGGCCGACGGTGTCGCCGGCGGCGAAGTGGAAGCTCTCCACATGGCCGTCGGCGGGGGCGGCCATGGTGTGCTCCATCTTCATCGCTTCCATCACCATCAGCGGCATGCCTTTCTCGACCCTCTGGCCCGGCTCCACCAGCAGCGCCACTACGGTGCCATGCATGGGGGCGGTGAGGGTGGATTCCGTCTCGTGCTGGCCATGGTCGATGGCATCGATGCGACGCCAGAACAGGCGGGTCTCACCGCTGCTGTCGGCCATCACCACCACGCCGTTGTCGGCCAGGCGGGCCTGCAGACGTCGACGGTGCCCATCCAGGGTGACCGCCACGGCGTCGCCTTCCAGGTGCTGGATGCGTGCGGTCAGCGTGCGCTCGCCGATCACCAGCTGCCAGGGGCCGGAGGCGGCCTCGCGACGGCCCTCGACCACCACCACCTCCTCGGCATCCGGTGCCTGGGCGCGGCTGAGGTCGTGGCCGGTGGCACACAGGGCGATGCGGATGGTGTTAGGCGCGTTAAGGCGGAAGCCGTCATGACGATCCCAGGGGGAGTCACTCTCGCACTCCCGGGAGAGCTGCTTGAGGCCGATCAGGGCCGCCGAGGCGTAGGCTTCGGTGGTGATCTCACGCGGGGCGAACAGGCTCTCCTCGTGCTTCTCGATAAAGCGTGTATCGAGATCGCAGCTCTTGAAGGCCGGGTGGGTGGCCAGGCGCTGCAGGAAGGCGCGGTTGGTCACCACCCCTTGCACGTCCAGTGCGGCCAGCGCGCGGTTGAGGGTGGCGAGTGCCTGGTCGCGGTCGCCGCCGTGCACGATCAGCTTGGCGAGCATGGGGTCGTAGTGCATGGAGACGGCATCGCCGCTCTCCACGCCGCTGTCCAGGCGCACCTTGTCGGCATCCAGTCCCGCGCCCTCGAGGTCCAGGGCGAAGCGGGTCAGGGTGCCGGTGGCGGGTAGGAAGTCCTGCTCCGGGTCCTCGGCGTAGAGGCGTGCCTCGAAGCTATGGCCGCTGATCGTCAGCTCGTCCTGGGCCAGCGGCAGCGTCTCGCCCATGGCCACGCGCAGCTGCCACTCGACCAGGTCCTGGCCGGTGATCATCTCGGTGACCGGGTGCTCCACCTGCAGGCGGGTGTTCATCTCCATGAAATAGAAAGCGCCGTCCTGACCTTGTGAAGAGTCGAGCAGGAACTCCACGGTGCCGGCGCCCACGTAGCCGATCTCCTTGGCGGCGCGCACGGCGGCCTCGCCCATCTCGCGGCGAAGTTCGGCGCTCATGCCCGGCGCGGGTGCCTCCTCGAGTACCTTCTGGTGGCGGCGCTGCACGGAGCAGTCGCGCTCGAACAGGTAGACGCCGTTGCCGTGGCTGTCGCAGAACACCTGCACCTCGACGTGGCGCGGCTGGGTCAGGTACTTCTCGATCAGCATGCGCTGGTCGCCGAAGGCGGCCTGGGATTCGCGGCGGCAGCCGTCCAGGGCGGCCTGGAAACCGTCGCTGGACTCGACCACCCGCATGCCCTTGCCGCCGCCGCCGGCACTGGCCTTGAGCAGCACCGGATAGCCGATCTTGTCGGCCTCGGCCTTGAGCAGGGCGTCGTCCTGGTCGTCGCCGTGGTAGCCCGGCACCAGCGGTACACCGGCGTCATGCATGCGCGCCTTGGCGGCAGACTTGTCGCCCATGGCGGCGATGGCGGAGGCGGGCGGGCCGACGAAGGTGATGCCGGCCTTGTCGAGGGCGTCCACGAAGGGGCCGTTCTCGGAGAGGAAGCCGTAGCCGGGGTGGATGGCGCCGGCGCCGGTGCGCTTGGCGGCCTCGATTACCGCTTCCACCTTCAGGTAGCTGTCGCGAGCGGCAGCCGGCCCCAGGCGAACGGCCTCGTCAGCCTCGCGCACATGGCGGGCATTGGCATCGGCATCGGAGTAGACGGCGACGGTGCGCAGCCCCATGGCGCGCGCGGTGCGCATCACCCGGCAGGCGATCTCGCCGCGGTTGGCGATCAGTACCGTATCGAATTTCTTCATTTCAGTGGTCATGAGCGGGGCTCCGCGGCATGGGGGTTCTGTTCTCTGGAAACAGGTTCTTCGGAAGTAGAGGGTTGCGTCCAGGCGGGGCGACGCTTCTCGAAGAAGCTGGCAAGGCCTTCCTGACCCTCTTCGCTGACGCGCAGCTCGCTGATCACCCGGCAGGTATGTTCACGGGTGGCATCGCTGTCGGGCTCGCGGGCCACATCGGCGAGCAGCGCCTTGGTGGCGCGCTGGGCCTGGGGCGAGCCGGCCAGCAGTATTTCGAGCATTGCCTCCACGGCCTCATCGAGTTCGTCATGGGGGGCGATGCGATGGGCCAGGCCGAGTGCCAGGGCAGTGGGGGCATCGATGACCTCGGCGGTCAACGCATAGCGGCGCATCTGGCGAGGGCCGATGGCGCGCTGTACATAGGGGCTGATCACCGCCGGTGACAAGCCGATCTTGACCTCGGAGAGACAGAACTTGACCTTCTCGGAGGCGACGACCAGGTCACAGCAGGCGGCCAGGCCCACGGCGCCACCGAAGGCGGCGCCCTGCATGCGGCAGAGCGTGGGGCAGGGCAGGGTGTCGAGGCCGTGCATCAACGCCGAGAGCTTGCGCGAGTCGGCGAGGTTGCCCTCGACGTCGTACTCGACCATGCGCTTCATCCAGCCCAGGTCGGCCCCGGCGGAGAAGCTCTTGCTCGCGGAGCCCAGCACCACCACGCGTACCTCACCCTTGCTGGCGGCCTCGTGGAGACGCTCCAGATGGGCGTTGAGCTCGGCAATCAGGCTGTCATCGAAGGCGTTGTGGATCTCGGGGCGTTCCAGCGTCAGCCAGGCGACACCGCGCTGATCGACGTCCAGTTTTGAGTAGGAGGGGGTAGCTGACATAGCAATCGTCTCTGCGTTGGGTGTAGGAGCTCGACTTGTCGGGCGAATGACGCCGAAGGCGTCCAGGTTGGCCGCAGAGCGGCGGTTCGCGCGACACATCGCGCTCCTACCACCTCCCTTGCGTGGCAAGGGAGATCACATCCGGAACACGCCGAACTTGGTCTCTTCGACCTCGGCATTCATGGCGGCGGCGAGCGACAGGCCGAGCACATCGCGGGTCTGGGCCGGGTCGATGACACCGTCGTCCCACAGCCGTGCGCTGGCGTAGTAGGGGTGGCCCTGGTGCTCGTACTGCTCGCGGGTGGGCTGCTTGAACGCCTCTTCCTCTTCCGGAGACCACTGCTTGCCTTCGCGTTCGATCTGCTCGCGCTTGACCTGAGCCAGCACGCCGGCGGCCTGCTCGCCGCCCATCACGGAAATTCGCGCATTCGGCCACATGAACAGCAGGTTGGGGTCGTAGGCGCGGCCGCACATGCCGTAGTTGCCGGCGCCGAAGCTGCCGCCGATCAGCACGGTGAACTTGGGCACCTTGGCGCAGGCCACCGCGGTGACCAGCTTGGCGCCGTGCTTGGCGATACCCTCATGCTCGTACTTCGAGCCGACCATGAAGCCGGTGATGTTCTGCAGGAAGATCAGCGGAATCTTGCGCTGGGCACACAGCTCGATGAAGTGGGCGCCCTTGACCGCGGACTCCGAGAAGAGAACGCCGTTGTTGGCGACGATGCCCACCGGATGGCCGTGAATATGCGCGAAGCCGGTGACCAAGGTGTCGCCGTAGTAGCGCTTGAACTCATCGAAGTCGGAGTCGTCGACGATGCGCGCGATCACCTCACGCACGTCGTAGGGCTTCTTGAGATCGGTGCCGACGATGCCGTAGAGCTCGCTGGGGTCGAGGCGCGGGGCCTTGGGCTCCTGCATCTTCAGCTGGCCGCGTTTCTGCCAGTTGAGGCGTGACACGCTGGCTCGGGCCAGCTGCAGGGCGTGGGCATCGTTCTCGGCGTAGTGGTCGGCCACGCCACTCTTCTTGGCGTGCACATCGGCGCCGCCCAGGTCCTCGGCGCTGATGCTCTCGCCGGTCGCGGCCTTCACCAGCGGCGGACCGCCGAGGAAGATGGTGCCCTGTTCGCGCACGATGATCGATTCATCGGCCATGGCCGGCACATAGGCGCCGCCGGCGGTGCAGGAGCCCATTACCACGGCGATCTGCGGGATGCCTTCGGCGGACAGAGTCGCCTGGTTGTAGAAGATGCGGCCGAAGTGGTCGCGATCCGGGAAGACCTCGTCCTGGCGGGGCAGGAAGGCGCCGCCGGAGTCGACCAGGTAGATGCAGGGCAGGCGATGCTTGCGGGCGATCTCCTGGGCGCGCAGATGCTTCTTCACGGTGAGCGGGAAGTAGGTGCCGCCCTTGACGGTGGCGTCGTTGGCGACGATCACGCACTCCACGCCGGAGACGCGGCCAATGCCGGTGACCACGCCGGCGGCGGGCACCGCGGAGTCGTAGACCTCGTGGGCGGCCAGCGCCGAGAACTCGAGAAAGGGAGAGCCCTCGTCGACCAGGTGGTCGATACGATCGCGCACGAACAGCTTGCCGCGGCTCTCGTGACGGGCGCGGGCCTTCTCGCCGCCGCCCTGGGCGATGGCGGCGGTGAGCTCACGCAACTTCATCACCTCATCACGCATCGCCGTTTCGTTGGCCTGAAAGCCTTCGCTGCGCGGATTGATCTGGGTTTGCAGGATGCTCATAGCGAATCCTTGTATTCGATGACCTGGGCCGGATAGGTCCTTTGTAGGAGCCCGGGTTTCCCGGGCGATTGGCGCCGACAGACGGCCTGTCAGCGAATCGCCCGATAAATCGGGCTCCTACATGGAGTCGGCGGTGGTTAGGCAGATTCGTTGAACAGCTCGCGGCCGATCAGCATGCGGCGGATCTCGCTGGTGCCGGCACCGATCTCGTAGAGCTTGGCGTCGCGCAGCAGGCGGCCGGTGGGGTATTCGTTGATGTAGCCGTTACCGCCCAGCAGCTGGATGGCATCCAGTGCCACCTGGGTGGCCTTCTCTGCGCAGTAAAGGATGACGCCGGCAGCGTCCTTGCGGGAGGTCTGGCCACGGTCGCAGCCAGCCGCCACGGCGTAGAGATAGGCACGGCAGGCGTTGAGGGTGGTGTACATGTCCGCCACCTTGCCCTGTACCAGCTGGAATTCACCGATGGACTGGCCGAACTGCTTACGCTCATGGATATAGGGCACCACGATATCCATGGCGGCCTGCATGATGCCGATGGGGCCGGCGGCGAGCACGGTGCGCTCGTAGTCCAGGCCGCTCATCAGCACGCGTACGCCCTTGCCGACCTCGCCGAGCACGTTCTCTGCCGGTACTTCGCAGTCCTGGAACACCAGCTCGCAGGTGTTGGAGCCGCGCATGCCGAGCTTGTCGAGCTTTTGGGCGGTGGAGAAGCCGGGCATGTCCTTCTCGATGATAAAGGCGGTGATGCCCTTGGAGCCGGCGTCCGGATCGGTCTTGGCGTATACCACCAGCACGTCGGCGTCGGGACCGTTGGTGATCCACATCTTGTTGCCGTTGAGGATGTACTTGTCGCCATCCTGGCGGGCACGCAGCTTCATGGAGACCACGTCGGAACCGGCACCCGGCTCGGACATGGCCAGTGCGCCGATATGTTCGCCACTCATCAGCTTGGGCAGGTACTTGGCCTTCTGCTCCGCGTTGGCATTGATCTTGAGCTGGTTGACGCACAGGTTGGAGTGAGCGCCGTAGGAGAGGCCAACCGATGCACTGGCCCGGGAGATCTCCTCCATGGCGATGCAGTGGGCCAGATAGCCCATGCCGGTGCCGCCATCCTCGTCAGAGACGGTGATGCCAAGCAGCCCCATGTCGCCGAACTTCTGCCAGAGGTCGTTGGGGAACTCGTTCTTCTCGTCGATCTCGGCGGCACGCGGGGCGATCTCGTCGCGCGCGAAGGCGTTGACCTGTTCGCGCAGCATGTTGAGTTCTTCGTCGAGGCCGAAGTCGAGGGGCTTGAAGGGCGTGTGCATGGGGGAACTCCCGTTCTTGTCTGAGTTGTGGCGTCTAGCGCTGGGGTAGGGAGACGCGCACAACGGGCCATATCGGGTGATAACACCGTATGGCTCAAGACTAGGACAGGTTTACGTTAACGTAAAGTGCAACTGATGGCCTGTTCGACGAATGTCCTATCCAGCTCACTGACCCAACCCGCCCTTATGCTGGGGTGATCGCTGCACAGAGTCGTATCGCCGCCGGCGATGGACCGATTCAAGACAGCGCAGCATCGGTAGATGATCAGCTCCTCTCACCTCTGCACCCCTGCTGCGCTGTCAATAATCACATAGGTCCGGATAACCCATGTGATTGTCTAGTTACTGGTTGGCGTTGGGGAAGAACAGCTGCTGGCCGTTGACGTCGAAATCGCCGATCGCGCTCTGCCCCTCCTCGGAGAGTAGCCACTCATGCCACTGCTCGGCCAGGTCGTGCTTGAGGTGGGGGTGGCGCTCCTTTGAAATCAGGAGGCTGCCGTACTGATTGAAGAGTGCTTCATCACCGGCAAACAGCAACTCGAGGTTCTGGGGGTTTTCGAAGGCGACCCAGGTGGCACGGTCGCTCATCACATAGGCATCCATGCCGGCGGCGGTATTGAGCGTCGGGCCCATGCCGCTGCCCAGTTCGCGATACCAGTCGCCACCCGGCTCGACCCCGGCGGCGTCCCACAGACGAAGCTCGGCGCGGTTGGTGCCGCTGTCGTCGCCGCGAGAGGCAAAGGGCGCCTCGGCATCGGCGATCAGCTGCATCGCCTCGGCCACGGTCTCGGCGTCGGCGATACCGGCCGGGTCGCCTTCGGGCCCGATCAGCACGAAGTCGTTGTACATCACGTCGGCCCGCTCGGTGCCGTAGCCCTCTTCGACAAACTGCTTCTCACCGGCGGTGTCGTGCACCAGCAGGCTGTCGGCGTCACCGCGCCGCGCTATCTCGAAGGCCTGACCGGTGCCCACGGCGACGACACGGACCTCGATACCGGTCTTCTCGGTGAACTGCGGGATAATGGCGTCGAAAAGCCCTGAGTTCTCCGTCGAGGTGGTCGAGGCCAGGGTGATGTACTTCTCTCCGTCCTGGGCCTGGGCGGCCAGCGAGAGGCCCATCAGGCCGATGGCGGTCAGAGCAATGCGTGCCTTGTATTGCATGGTCGCTTCCTTGTGTTGCTGATGAGTTTTGCTGCTGAGAGTCGTTGTTGTGGCTTGTTGACGATGGCGGTTGTCGGTTGGTGCGGAGAGGCCGGCTAGAGCACCAGCTCTCCACGGATAAAGGCCCTCGCCTCGTTTGAGGCGGGAGCCGTGAAGAAGGTGACGGCCTCGGTGTGTTCGATCAGACGCCCCGCGTTGAGAAACAGCACCTCATCGGCCAGGCGACGAGCCTGATGAAGGTCATGGCTGCTCATCAGAATGCGGACACCCCGAGCGTGGAATTCCTGCACGGCGCTCTCCACTGCCAGGATGGCGGCGGGGTCGAGAGCGGAGGTGGGTTCGTCGAGAAACAGCACCTCGGGGTCGAGCAGCCAGGCGCGGGCCAGGGCCAGGCGCTGCTGCTCGCCGCCGGAGAGCACGCGGGCCGGCCGCCGTTCCAGGTGACATAGGCCAAAGCGCGCCAGTGCCTCGCGGGCGCGCGCCTTGCGCTGGCGGCGCGGGGTGCCGTTGACCGCCAGGGCATAGACCAGATTGGCCAGGGCCGAGCGTTTCAGCAGTACCGGGCGCTGAAAGACCATGGCCTGGCGCGGGACGCGCCCCTCCCAACGTAGCTGACCCTGGGTGGCGGGCAACAGGCCGTGGGCCAGACGCATCAACAGGCTCTTGCCGGCGCCGTTGGGCCCCATCACCAAGGTGCGCTTGCACCCGGTCAGGCGAAGGTCCACGGGGCCGAGAAGGCGCTGACCGCGATGAGTGAAGCTCACGCCTTTCAGGCTCTGAGCGGGGGGCTCGATCACAAAGCGTGCCGTCAGATCGTTCATCCCAGTCGTCTCCTGGCCGTTTCGCCGACCATATAGGCTGCCGCATTGACCAGTGCCACCAGCCCCAGCAGCACGATGCCCAGGCCCAGCGCCAGCGCCAGGTTGCCCTTGCTGGTCTCCAGCACGATGGCGGTGGTCATTACCCGGGTCACGCCATCGATATTGCCCCCCACGATCATCACCGCGCCCACCTCGGCACTGGCGCGCCCGAAACCGGCCAGGATCACCGTGACCAGGCCCAGGCGGGCATCCCACAGCAGGGTAGGGATCATGCGTAGCCGCGACAGCCCCAGGGAGGTGAGCTGTTCGTGATACTCCTGGTGCAACTCCTCCACCTGCTGGCGGGCCAGGGCGGCGATGATCGGCAATACCAGAATGACCTGAGCCACCACCATGGCGCCTGGCGTGAACAACAGCCCCAACTCCCCGAGGGGCCCGGCACGGGATAGCAAAAGATAGACGCAGAGACCCGCCACGACCGGCGGCAGGCCCATCAGGGCATTCAGCGCCACCACCAGGGCGCCACGGCCTGGAAAGCGCCATAGTGCCAGGGCGGCGCCAAGCGGCAGCCCGATCACGGCGGCCAGCAGCACGGCAACCAGCGATACCCTCAATGACAGGGCCACGATCTCCATCAGCGTGGGGTCGAAGCCGAGGATCAGGCTGAGAGCGGTGGTCAGGGCGCTGGCGTCGCTGGACATGCAGGTCTCCGTTGGTTGACTGGCATCTTGTGCGTTCCAGTATCAAGATGCATGCAGTAGTGTAAATAGAACATTCCAAAGCAGTAATATGCAGCTCAAGTGGAGAACGGGCATGCAGACCTACCTGACCACTGCCGAGGTGGCGGACTACCTGCGCCTCAAGGAGCGCAAGGTCTATGACCTGGTACGCCAACAAGCCATCCCCTGTGTGCGGGTGACGGGCAAGTTGCTGTTTCCTCGCCACAGCATCGACCTATGGCTGATGAACCATCTGGAGGGCGATCAATCCTCGGCACGGCCGGTGCCCGTGGTGCTGGCCGGTAGCCAGGACCCGCTGCTGGAGTGGGCGGTGCGGGAGAGCGGCTCCCAGCTGGCGCTACTGTGTCAGGGCAGCGGGGATGGGGTCCGGCGCCTGATGGAGGGGCGGGTGATGCTTGCCGGGCTGCATCTGCTGGATGCGGCAAGCGGGGACTACAACCGTCCCGAGGCACTCGGGATGGGGGGCATGCGCGATCTGGTGATGGTGCGCTGGGCGAGCCGGCGTCAGGGATTATTGCTGGCGCCAGGTAATCCTCAGGGCGTTCGGCGTCTGACCGACCTGGCTCGGCCGGAGGTGCGGGTCGCCCATCGCCAGCCCGACGCCGGGGCAGGGCGCCTGCTGACCTGGTTACTGGACCGGGCCGGCGTGGATGCCTCGCGACTGCAGTTTACCGAGCACCCCTCTCTCTCGGAGGATGATCTCGCCCTGGCGGTACGCCAGGGTGAGGCGGATGCGGGACTCGGAGTGGAAGCGGCGGCAAGGCGCCAGGGGCTGACCTTTCTGCCGCTGCATCGGGAGCACTTTGACCTGGCGATGCGCCGGCGCAGCTATTTCGAACCGCCGATTCAGCGGCTGCTGACGTTCGCGCAGGAGCCGCGCTTCGTCGAGCGTGCCGAGGCGCTGGGCGGCTACGACATCGGCGAGCTCGGCAGGGTGGTTCATAATGCCTGAGTGAAATGGGGGCGAGGACAGCTGTTTCAATATAGCCAGTGGCTTTAATTACTCAGATTGGGGCCTGCGCTTTTGATGCCACTCGAGATTCGCCGAGGCCGGTTATGCGGCCTGGGAGTATTTTGGGGCCTGAAAAAGGTGGAGCTTCAGGCCTTGTATCTCGGGGCCAGGTCATATTTGTCTGACATCCTTCATGTCAGTCGTTTCCTCGATACTGCGCCGGTTGGGTGGCACCAGTGCATGCCGGCGCATGCGTCGATATACGGTAGGGCGCGAGACACCCAGGCGGCGCGCCACATCGCTGATATTCCAGCCGGTCTCCTGTAATAAGGCGTGCAAGGCTTGGCCACTCTCGCAGGCATCAGACTGTGGGGGCGACTCGATGACCTGAGGAGTGCTCGCCACTCTACCCCGGCATTCTTCGGGTAGGTCGTGAACGGTGATCTCCTCACCCTCTGCCGTGGCCAGAGCAAAGCTCAGCGCATTCTTCAGCTGTCGGATATTGCCTGGCCAGACGTAGGCCAGCAGGGCACTCATCGCGTCGGCGCGAAGACGCACGTCGCACTGACGTTCGGCCACCAATGATCCGTAGATACTCCGGATAATGAAATGCTTGTCGGCTCGCTCGCGGAGTGCTGGAAGACGCAGCTGTGCGCCGTTCAGGCGATAGTACAGGTCCTCGCGGAATTGACCGTGGGCGATCAACTCATGCATGTCACGGTGGGTGGCAGTGATGACTCGAATATCGACGCGTACAGCCTTCTCGGCGCCCAACGGCATTACTTCACTCTCGGCCAGCACGCGCAACAGACGGGTCTGCAGTGTCAGCGGCATGTCACCGATCTCATCCAGAAACAGCGTGCCACCGTCGGCCTGTTGAATCAGCCCGCGCATGCCCTTGCTACGCCCGCCGGTAAAGGCCCCGGGCAAGTAGCCAAACAGCTCACTTTCGATCAACGACTCCGGTATCGCTGCGCAGTTGACCGCCACGAAAGGCCCTTCGGCGCGCGAGCCGCTGTCGTGCAAGGCTCGGGCCAGGACTTCCTTGCCGGTCCCCGTTTCTCCGGTGATCAACACGTTCACCATCTCGTTGCGTAGGCGGCGTGCCAGCTTGATAAGACGGTGCATGGCAGGATCGTCTGAGGCGAGACGGTCCAACGCCGGAACCGGTGTGGGAGTGGAGGGAGTGGGGCGCTGATAAGCCCGTGGCCCACGGGGTTCCATCACTGTAATGAAGCAGATCGCCTCGCTGGCGCGTACACGAAATGCGCGGATCTGATCCTCACTTGAATAAGGGATACTCAGCAAGTCACTGACTTCACAGTCGAACAGTTGGTTGGCATTAGGTAGAAGGTCCACTGACCATGGTGGCCAGCGTTGCAGATGCGCTTCGATCAGTCCGCGCCCTTCGCCATTGGCGGCGATGATGCTGCCGTCCTCCTCGATCGCAATTAACCCCTTGCCGTTGAGATGAACGAAAGCGCGGGTGGTATCAAAACGCAGAATTAGGCTGTCACGGTAGCGATGCAGGAAGTAGGCATCTTCGATCATCCGTGCGTAGAGGCTGACCATGGGCAGACAGAAATTCTGACTTTCCGATGCGCGTGGCGAGCGAAGGGCTGATATATCCAGCACCGCGATGACATTCCCCTGGGGGTCGGTTATTGGCGCTGCTGTGCAGGTTAGATCGATATGCGTAGCATCAAAATGTTCATTCTGATGACAGGTAATGGCGCGCGCCTCATGTAGGCATGTGCCTACGGCACAGGTGCCCGCATGACGTTCACCCCAGTCGAGCCCGAGATGTAGGCCGGCTCGGCGCAGGTCCGCCTCCTGGTCTCGTTGACCGCGGAAGTCCACGGTAATGCCACGCTGGTCGGCAAGCAGCAGCACATAGCCCAATGGGGCCACCTGTGCGAAGAGCTGATCGACACCGGCACGAGCGACCTGCAAAAGCTCGTCTACCGGCTCGCGATGCTCCTTTAATGCTTGCTGGGTCAAGACGCGCACCGAGCGTGGGCGAGTTGGGTCGAGATGATACTCGCCCATACAACGCTCCCAGGAGCGCCGGATCACATCTCGGTATGTGTCCAGACCACTCATCTGATCCTCGGCGAGCCGGGTCAAAGTATGAATATGCTGGCGTTGTTCGTTACGTAGTTGCATTGCTGCCTCTCCATACCCCCGCTGTAATTCCAGCGGCTCTTGTTGTTGTGTGGCAGTCACCCGTTCAGCCTAAGCCGACCGCGCAGGGAGTCAATCGGTTGCACCTCCACCCTTCGTCGAGCATTACAGGTGTAACGTGCCCTTTCTCTCGTTACGTGACAGGTGTTTCATCCG
Organism: uncultured Halomonas sp.; assembly: GCF_947501415.1. Taxonomy (GTDB): domain Bacteria; phylum Pseudomonadota; class Gammaproteobacteria; order Pseudomonadales; family Halomonadaceae; genus Halomonas. Next base: position 14,250 of record NZ_CANMVL010000028.1, read on the forward strand.
TATCCATTTCGTTCATCACTTCACGCTGTTTCTTGTAACAGTATTTCTATTATTATCAGTTATTTAGCGGTGTTTTCGGTTGGGCGGCCGGGATTGGCACACTTCATGCTGTGGAATGGGCGTGTCACCTACGAACAAGACGGAGAACAACGATGACGACACACACGCCTACCCAGGAAGTGCAGCTTTGGCTCGCTGATTTCGAGAACGCGCTTGAACAGCGGGATATCGCAAGCGTTCTGACCCTGTTCGGCGAGGAGTGCTACTGGCGCGACCTGGTCGCCTTTACCTGGAATCTCAAGACGCTGGAAGGCAAGGACGCCATTCAGTCCATGCTCAATGCCACACTCGATCAGATTCGTCCTACGAACTGGCAGATTGACGGCGAAGCCACTGAATCCGACGGTGTCACCGAAGCATGGTTCACTTTCGAAACCGCGGTGGCGCGAGGCAAGGGCCTGGTGCGATTGAAGAATGGTCAGTGTTGGACTTTGTTGACCACCATGAAGGAGTTGAAGGATTACCCTGAACCGAGTGGTCTGCGTCGCCCCATGGGAGCCCAGCATGGTGCCAGCAAGACTCGTGAAACCTGGCTTGAGGCTCGAGAGCGCGAAGAAGAGACGCTTGGCTACAGAGAGCAACCTTACTGCGTTGTCGTCGGCGGTGGTCAGGGGGGCATTGGGCTGGCGGCTCGCCTGCGCCAGATGAACGTGCCTACGATCGTGCTCGACAAGCACCCTCGTCCCGGTGATGCCTGGCGTAATCGTTACAAGTCGCTGTGTCTGCACGACCCTGTGTGGTACGACCACATGCCCTATATTCCCTTTCCCGACAACTGGCCAGTCTTTGCGCCCAAGGACAAGATCGGCGACTGGCTGGAGATGTATACCAAGGTCATGGAGCTCAATTACTGGAGCTCTACCGTGTGCGAGAGCGCCAGTTATGATGAGGCTAGCGGCGAGTGGACGGTAAACGTCAATCGAGATGGAGAACGTGTCACGCTTCGCCCCAAGCAACTGGTCCTGGCAACTGGGATGTCGGGCATGCCCAACGTGCCGCAATTTCCCGGTGCCGAAACCTTCGAGGGGGAACAGCAACACTCGAGCCAGCATCCGGGACCTGATGCTTACCGCGGAAAGAAGGTGGTTGTCGTGGGGGCTAACAACTCGGCTCACGATATATGCGCGGCGCTGTGGGAAAACGATGCGGATGTCACCATGCTGCAGCGCTCCTCCACCCATGTCGTGAAATCTGACTCTCTTATGGAGATTGCCCTTGGGCCACTCTATTCCGAAGAGGCCGTCAGCCAAGGGATCACTCATGACAAGGCCGACCTGATCTTTGCTTCCATTCCCTACAAGCTGCTACCCGACTTTCAGCGTCCTCTCTTCAACCAGATCCGAGAGCGCGATGCCGAGTTCTACAAGAGACTGGAAGATGCCGGATTTATGCTTGATTTCGGCGATGATGATTCTGGACTGTTTCTCAAGTATCTGCGGCGGGCCTCAGGCTATTACATCGACGTGGGGGCATGCGACTTGATCGCCGACGGTGAGATCAAGTTGCGTAGCGGCGTGAGTATTGAGCACATCAATCCGCGCTCAGTAACCCTCACCGATGGAACTGAGTTGCCCGCCGACCTGATCATCTATGCCACTGGCTACGGCTCCATGAATGGCTGGGCGGCTCGCATCATTTCGCAGGAGGTGGCCGACAAGGTGGGAAAGTGTTGGGGAATGGGCTCCGATACCACCAAGGATCCTGGCCCCTGGGAAGGCGAGCTACGGAATATGTGGAAGCCGACGCAGCAGGAAGCGCTATGGTTCCATGGCGGCAACCTGCATCAGTCTCGACACTATTCCCAGTATCTGGCCTTGCAGCTCAAGGCTCGTATGGAAGGCATCGCTACACCAGTGTACGGCTTGCAAGACGTTCATCATCTCGCCTAAGTCGCGATGGGCCGGTAGGGATGAGCCGGCCTGCTTAACAATTATCATCAAGGAGTTTACCATGATTTATACCAATCCGAGCCAGTCCGGTGCGGTCGTCGCCTTCGAGTCGCGCTACGGCAACTATATCGGTGGCGAGTTCGTTCCGCCGGTCAAGGGGCAGTACTTCGACAACGTCAGCCCGGTCAACGGCGAGGTGTTCTGCGAGATTCCCCGCTCTGACGCGGAGGATATCGACAAGGCGCTGGATGCCGCGCATGCCGCGGCACCGGCCTGGGGCAAGACCGCCGCCGCGGAGCGTTCCAATATACTGCTCAAGATCGCCGATCGCATCGAGCAGAATATCGAGATGTTGGCGGTCGCCGAGACCTGGGACAACGGCAAGGCGGTCCGCGAGACCCTCAACGCCGACCTGCCGCTGGCCGTCGATCACTTCCGCTACTTCGCCGGCTGCATTCGTGCCCAGGAGGGCACTGCCGCCGATATCGACGCCAATACCGTGGCCTATCACTTCCATGAGCCGCTGGGCGTGGTGGGGCAGATCATTCCCTGGAACTTCCCGCTGCTGATGGCCGTCTGGAAGCTGGCGCCGGCCCTTGCCGCGGGCAACTGCGTGGTGCTCAAGCCCGCCGAGCAGACGCCCGCCTCGATTCTCAAGCTGATGGAGGTGATCGGTGACCTGCTGCCCCCGGGCGTGGTCAATATCGTCAATGGCTATGGTGCCGAGGCGGGCCAGGCGCTTGCCACCAGCAAGCGAATCGCCAAGATCGCCTTCACCGGCTCGACCCCGGTAGGCGCGCATATCCTCAAGTGTGCCGCGGAGAACATCATTCCCTCCACCGTGGAGCTGGGTGGCAAGTCGCCGAACATCTATTTCGCCGACATCATGAATGCCGAACCGGCGTTCATCGACAAGGCCGCCGAGGGGCTGGTGCTGGCCTTCTTCAACCAGGGTGAGGTGTGCACCTGCCCCTCCCGAGCCCTGATCCAGGAGTCCATGTACGACGCCTTCATGGCCAAGGTGATGGAGAAGGTCGGGCAGATCAAGCGCGGCAACCCGCTGGATACCGATGTCCAGGTGGGGGCCCAGGCCTCCCAGGAGCAGTTCGACAAGATCATGTCCTACATGGATATCGCCCGGGAAGAGGGGGCGGAGGTGCTCACTGGCGGTGACAAGGCGAGCTTCGATCCTGCCTATGACAAGGGCTTCTATATCGAGCCGACGCTGCTCAAGGGCCACAACAAGATGCGCGTCTTCCAGGAAGAGATCTTCGGGCCGGTGGTGGCGGTGACCACCTTCAAGGACGAGGAGGAGGCGCTGGCGATCGCCAACGATACCGAGTTCGGGCTCGGTGCCGGCGTCTGGAGTCGCGACATCAATGTGGCCTTCCGCATGGGGCGTGGCATCCAGGCCGGTCGCGTATGGACCAACTGCTACCACCAGTATCCGGCGCATGCGGCCTTCGGCGGCTACAAGAAGTCCGGTGTCGGTCGCGAGACCCACAAGGTGGCCCTCGAGCACTACCAGCAGACCAAGAACCTGCTGGTCAGCTACGACATCAATCCGATGGGCTTCTTCTAAGCGCTATCCGCGTCATCGACAATTGATTGCAATAAGGCGGTGGCGCCATTTCGTTGGGCACGACTAACGTCGTGCCCAACGGCTATTTTTATGAAGCGTTTCAATGTGACATGAAGCTTTGCACGTTGCCGCATCCAGAGCACTAACCCGAGGCGATCCGAACTGACCGGGAAGAACACCTTATTGGTTAGCAAAGAGCATTAGCACAGCCTGCTGCCAAGCAGCAGCAGGGAGCCATCCAGCTGATGCCAGCCCCACCACACCAGGGCAAGGGCAGCGGCGGCAATAGCCGACGCCGCCAGTCGCCATGCCAGACGGCGATTCATGCCCCGGCTCTCTGACGGGCGTCACGCTGCACCGGTGCCTCGTTGATCCACCAGTGCAGCGCGGCGGCAGCGACCCCAAGCAGGATGGCCAGCTTCCAGACCACGTCGTAGTCGCCCTGCAGGTCGTAGAGGAGGCCACCCAGCCAGACGCCCATGAAGGAGCCGAGCTGGTGAAACAGGAAGACGATGCCACCTAGCATGGAGAGGTGCTGTACACCGAACACCGAGGCGACGATGCCGTTGGTCAAGGGTACCGTGGAGAGCCACAGCAGCCCCATGGCAATGCCAAAGGCGTAGGCACTGGCCGGGCTCAGCGGCACCATCAGGAAGAGCGTGATAACCCCGGCCCGGCACAGGTAGAGCCAGCTGAGTAAACGCGATTTAGAGTACCGTCCGCCCAGCCAGCCGGTGACATAGGTACCGAAGATGTTGAACAGGCCGATCAGCGCCAGCACGGTGCTGCCCACCTGGACGGCGATGCCATTGTCGTAGAGATAGCCGGGCAGATGCACGCCGATAAAGACCACCTGGAAACCGCAGACGAAAAAGCCCAGGCAGAGAAGCCAGAAGCCACGGTGACCGAGCGCTTCGTCGAGGGCCTCGCGTAGTGGCAGGTCGCCTGCCGCGGCAGGTGAGGGGCGGTCACGCAGCAGGGCTCCCAACGGCAGCAGCAGGGCACCGATGGCGGCCATGGCCAGTAGCGCTGCGGACCAGCCGAGCCACTCCAGCAGCCCCAGTGTGCCGGGCAACATGGCAAACTGGCCGAAGGAGCCTGCGGCGCTGACGATACCCATGGCCATGCTGCGCTTCTCCGGTGCCACGGCGCGCCCCACCGCGCCGAGTACCACCGAGAAGGTGGTGCCGGAGAGCCCCAGCCCGATCAGCACCCCGGCCGAGAGTGTCATGCCCAGCGCCGTTTCGGAGAGCCCCATAAACAGTAGTCCCAGCGCGTAAAGCGCGCCGCCCAGCACCACGACGCGTGCGGCGCCGTAGCGATCCGCCACGGCACCGGCGAAGGGTTGGGCGAGGCCCCAAAGGAGGTTCTGGATGGCCAGGGCGAAGGCAAAGACGCCGCGCCCCCAGCCCAGCTCCGCGCTCATCGGCTCGAGGAAGAGGCCAAAGCCATGGCGAAGACCCATGGCCAGGGTGACCACCAGGCTGCCGAGCACGAGGATCATCAGGGAGTGGCGGCGTAGGGTGTCCATCGGCGGGTCCATTGAGTGGGCTGGTTTGCAGGCTAAAGGACGCAACTATGTCGCCTGGAGCCGGTTTTGGCTAGCGCTGCAGGGCGCGCTCCAGGGTCGCCAGCCGGCCGGGTACCAGAGCATCCTCCACGGCGGTGATGCGCAGCACGTGGCCCAGTGCCGGGTCGGCGGGGCGGGCGATCAGCTTGCCCTCGTCGAGCAGCGCCCTGTGCACCTCGCCGGCGAGCTCCGCGGTCGGCATGCGTACGCCGACGAAGTTGGTGGCGCTGGGCAGCACATCGGCGCCCAGTTCGCGCAGGTGGGCTGCCAGGCGCTCACGACGCTCCCTCACCGCCTCCACGTGGACTGCGACCTCGTCAGGCGCGTCCAGCACCGTTTCGGCGGCGGCCTGGCTGAGTGTCGACACCGCATAGTGGATGCGGACCTTCATCATCACCGCCAGGGTCTTCGGCTCGGCGATGGCGTAGCCGACGCGTAACCCGGCGAGGCCATGAGCCTTTGAGAGGGTGCGCAGGCGCACCACCCCGGGCAGCACCCGACGGCCGAAATCGCCGTCGGCATCCTCACGGAAGTCGTGATAGGCCTCGTCGAGCAGCAGCCAGCAGTCGTCGGGCAGAGAGCGGCGCAGGGCCAGCACATCATCGTCGGCATGCAGGTGGCCGCCGGGGTTGTCCGGGTTGGCCAGATAGACCAGCCGTGCGCGGGTCTCCCTGGCCGTCCGCGCCAGGGCGTCCAAGTCGGGGGCGAGTCGTCCCGGCGCCTCGTCGTAGGCGACTTCCTCCACGCGACAGCCGTGGCCCCGGGCGAAGTAGGCGAAGGTGGGGTAGGTGCCTCGGGTGGCGACGACCGTATCGCCGGGTGAGGTAACGGCACGCAGCGTCAGGGCGAGCAGGCTGTCGGCCCCGGCGTCCACCAGCATCGCCTCCAGCGCAATCCCCTTCTGGTCGGTCAGGCGCCGACGGATGCCCATTGCCTCGGCATCGCCGTAGCTATAGACATGTTCCGCCAGGGCATCGCCGAAGCGCTCGCGCAGGGCGCGGTGGGGCATGTCGAGCCCCTCGTTGGAGCCCAACTGATGGGGGATTTCGCGCCCCAGGCGGCGCTCCAGCACGCGCACGCCGGGGAAGGGGTTGTGGGGGCCGTCTCCGGTCAGATGGTCGGGGAAGCGGGGCATATCGGTCTCCAGTCGCTGATGCCTGTCATCGTTCACCCTATCAGGGTTTGACGGTAAGTTGGCCCGCCGGTGGGCTACTCCTTGGGCATATTGCGGGTGCCCGCCACGCCTCGCAGGCGCCGACGCAGCGCCGCCTTGCCCATCATATGGGCGCTGACCGGGGCGGTGGCGAACAAAAATATGGTCACCAGGGCCTCCTGCACCGAGACGCCATCCTGCTGGTGGCTAAAGAAGAGCAGCGAGCCGATCAGCGTGCAACCGACGCCCAGGGTGCTGGCCTTGGTGGGGCCATGCAGGCGAGTGTAGAAGTCGGGGAGCTTGGCCAGCCCCCAGGAGCCGATCAGCGCCACCACCGCGCCCACCAGCAGGAAGAGGGCGATGACCAGCTGCATGATCCAGGACATGTCGAGGCTGTTCATTCGATGACGTCTCCCCGCAGCAGGTACTTGCTCATGGCCACGGTGCCGACGAAGCCCATCAGCGCGATCAGCAGGGCCAGCTCGAACAACACCCCGAGCCCCATCTGGATATCGGCCAGCACGATCAAGGCGATGCTGTTGATCATCAGGGTGTCCAGCGCCAGGATGCGGTCGACGATATCCGGGCCTGCGGCCAGGCGATAGAGATTGAGTAGCGCGGCGACGGCGAATAGCGTCATCGCGATGGGAATCACCAGGGCAATCATCGAAAGATCTCCTGAAGCGGGCGCTCGTAGCGACGGTGTATCTCTTCAATGGCCTCGGTCTCGTTTTCCAGATGCAGGGCGTGCACCAGCAAGGTGTTGGCCTCGGCGTCATGGTGGAGCGAGACGGTACCGGGAGTCAGCGAGATGGTGCTGGCCAGGATGGTGATGGCGAAGTCATCGTCCAGGGTAAGCGGGTAGATGAAGAAGGCCGGCTTGAGATGCCGGGCGGGGCGCAGGATGCGTAGCGCCACTACCAGGTTGGAGCGCAGGATGTCCAGCAGCAGCACCAGCAGGTAGCGCAGCAGCGGCAATGGCCGCCGGATCCTCGCCTCCTCGGCCCAGAAGCCGTGGGTCACCATCGGGATGGCCACGCCCAGGGCCAGTCCCAGCAGTGCGTTGGCCATGCTGACGTCATTGACCATCAGCAGCCAGAGCAGCGCCAAAAACAGCGAGAACAGCGGGTGTGGCAGCCAGAATCGCCGCGCGCGGATCAAGGGCATCATGGGGCGACCTCCCAGGTGGGCGCGGTGGCCTCGGGCAGCACCGCGCTGATATAGCCCTGTGGGGCGAACAGCTGTTCGGCGGTGAGCGCAAGGTAAGCCATCACCGGGTCACCGAAGGCCGCCAGCAAGGCGTTGAGGCCGACCATGCTGTAGACCAGGGTCAGCAGGCCGCGCCTGAGTGGATAGGGGGTCGCCATCTCGCCGGGACGCCAGAACCAGCTGCTGCCGGTGCGGCTGATGGCGATGATCACCAAGAGGGCCGACGCCAGCAGTATCCCCCAAAGCCATAGCCCCCCGGGTTGGGCGCCGCTGGCCTGCAGAATCCATACCTTGCTGACGAACCCCGAAAACGGCGGCAATCCCGCCATGGCGATGCCGGCGATAAAGAACAGACTCCCCAGTACCCAGCGGTGTCCGATGGGGCCCACCGCGGAGAAGCGGTCATAGCCCTCCTTGCGCTGCTGGCCCAGCAGGTCGGCGAGCAGGAAGAAGATGGCGGCCATCAGGGTGCTGTGCACCAGGTAGAAGAGGGCAGCGCCCAGGGCGGCGGGGGTGGCCAGGCTGATGGTCGCGAGCAGGGTGCCCACCGAGAGGATCACCAGATAGGCGGTCAGGGTGCGCAGGCTCTCGGAACCCAGCACACCGATGCCGCCGAGTGCCAGGGTCAGCAGGGCCAGGGGCCACAGCCAGTCCCAGGCGGTCTCGTTGACCGGCGACTCCCCCAGCGCGAAGACCAGGAGGAAGACCCGCAGGATCGCGTAGACACCCACCTTGGTCATGATGGCGAAGAGGGCCGCCACCGGTGCGCTGGCCGCCGAGTAGGCGCGGGGCAGCCAGAACAGCAGCGGCAGGATCGCCGCCTTGATGCCGAACACCACCAGCAGAATCAGGCTGGCCGCCGCCAGCAGCGGCGCATCCTCGGCCGGGGCCGCGGCGACTCTTTGTGCCAGGTCGGCCATGTTGAGGGTGCCGACCAGACCGTAGAGGGTGCCCAGAGCGATCAGAAACAGCGCCGACCCCGCGAGATTGATGATCACATAGTGCAGGCCCGCGCGGCTGCGGGCGCGGCCGCCGCCATGCAGCAGCAGGGCGTAGGAGGCAATCAGCAGGATCTCGAAGAACACGAAGAGGTTGAACAGGTCGCCGGTCAGGAAGGCGCCGTTGAGCCCCGCCAGCTGGAACTGGAAGAGGGCATGGAAGTGGGCGCCGCGCCGGTCGGTGCCACCGCTGGCGTAGAGCAGGCAGCAGAGTCCGAGCACGGCGGTGAGGGCCAGCATGATGGCGGCGAGGCGGTCGAGGACCAGTACGATGCCGAAGGGGGCTGGCCAGTTGCCGGCCTGGTAGATCAGATAGTCGCCGGCACCGGCCGTGACGATCGCCCAGAGACCCAGCAGTACCAGCCAGGTGGTGCTGGCAAACCCGAGCAGGCGCTGCACGGCGAAGGGGGCCCGGTAGAACAGCAGCTGGCCCGCGCCGGTCAGCAGCGGCAGCAGGATGGGCAGGATCAGAACGTGGTTCATGTCCGGTCCTCGTCGGGATTCTCACCGTCGACATGGTCGTTGCGCAGCTCCACCGCGGCCTTGAGCGCCAGCACCACCACGAAGGCGGTCATGGCGAAGCCGATGACGATGGCGGTCAAAACCAGCGCCTGGGGCAGTGGGTCCGCCATGGTGTCCGCGATGCCGATGATGGCCGGGGCCCCGGCCACCAATCGACCCGAGGCGAACAGGTAGAGGTTGACGGCGTGGGAGAGCAGGGTCAGCCCCAGAATGACGGTGAAGGTGCGTGCCCGCAGCAGCAGATAGGTGCCGCAGCTGGTCAGCACGCCAAGGGTGATGGCATAGAGGAGCTCCATCAGCCGATCTCCTTGCCGGGGCCGGCCACCGTCATCAGCTTGCCGAGGTTGGCCAGAATCAGCAGCGTGGCCCCGACCACGGTGGCGTAGACACCGAGATCGAAGAGCATGGCGGTGGCCAGCTCGAACTCGCCAATCAGCGGCAGATGCAGGTGACCGTGGGCCGAGGTGAGGAAGGGGAAGCCGAACAGCCAGCTGCCCAGGCCCGTAAAGGAGGCGATCAGCACCCCGGCACCGATCATCGGCCGAAAGGCGGTCGGCATGCGTGCCTGGGCCCAGACCAGCCCACCGGCCATGTACTGCAGGGTCAGCGCCACCGCGGTGATCAGCCCGGCGATAAAGCCGCCGCCGGGTTGGTTGTGGCCACGCAGGAAGATATAGGCCGAGACCAGCAGGGCAACGGGCAGCACCAGCCGGGCCACGGCGCCGAGCATGATCGGATAGGGCTCGGCCACCCAGTGGGTGGGGTTGGTGTCGACCACACGCTCCTTGAGATGCAGGTCGCGAGTGAAGGCGAAGACCGCCACGGCGGCGATGCCAAGTACGGTGATCTCGCCCAAAGTATCGAAGCCGCGGAAGTCCACCAGGATGACATTGACCACGTTGCTGCCGCCGCCCCCCGGCACGCTGTTGGCCAGGAAGAAGTCGGAGATCGTCTGCTGGGGGCGGGTCAGGATGGCGAAACTGAAGGCGGCCACGCCCAGGCCCATCAATCCGGCGATGGTCAGATCGCGGCCCATGCGCAGTCGGGTCGAGCCGCGTGGAGAGGTCTGGGGCAGGAAGGAGAGTGCCAGCATCATGATCACCACCGCCATCACTTCCACCATCAGCTGGGTCAGGGCGAGGTCCGGTGCCGAGAAGCGGGCGAAGGTCACGGTGACGAACAGTCCGGTAACGCCGAGCAGCAGCAGGGCCGGGAGCCGGTGATGGTGATAGACCACCACCCCCAGTGATGTCAGGCAGAGCAGGATCGCGGCCAGCAGGGTGAGCGGGTCGAGGGGGGCAAGCGCCACGCCGGCGTGCCAGCGGGGGACATCGCGCAGCTGCAGGCCGACCAGCACCACGAGGGTAGCCATGATAAAGGCCAGGTACCGCTGCAGGGAGCCATTCTCCAGCTGGAAGACACGCTGCTGAGCCAGAGCCGTGGCGCGACGCATGAACCAGTCGAATATCTCCTTGGCATCCACCATCGGCAGGCGGGCATGCAGGCGAAAAAGCGGCGTGCGCCAGTGGTAGAAGAGCGCACCGCCGGCCAGGGCAAAGAGGCTCATGAGCATGGGCAGACGCCCGCCCAGGGCCGTGAAGTCATAGGGGGCAACGGCTACCTGCTGGGTGGCCGCGAAGGCAGAGTGGATCAGTGTCATATAGATCGGTGCGGGGGCCAATCCCACCAGCAGGGAGGCCAGGACCGGCAACATGATGGGCGAGAGGGCCGCCAGCCGGGGTGGGACGGGTGGCCAGATCGGCAGGTCGACCGGCCGACCATTGAAGAAGACGTTATGGAAGATGCGGATCGAGTAGGCCACCGAGAAGAGGCCGGCCAGGGCCACCCAGGCGGGAATCACTACCGCCGCCCACTCCGGAGTGACGACCCGCAGGCTTTCGTTGAACAGCATCTTCTTGCTCAGATAGCCACTCATCAGGGGCAGGCCGGCCATGGCGGCGGAGGCGACGCCCGACAGTACCATCAGCACCGGCATGAAACGCCACATGCCGTTGATATGGCGCATGTCGCGGGAGCCGGTGGCGTGGTCCACGTAGCCCGCCATCATGAACAGGGGGGCCTTGAACAGCGCGTGGCACACCAGATGGAAGAGGGCCGCCGCCAGTGCCATGGGCGTTCCCAGCCCCAGCAACAACATGATCAACCCCAGGTGGGAGACCGTGGAGTAGGCCAGCAGTCCCTTCATGTCGTGCATGAACATGGCCACGAAGGCACCCACCATCAGCGTCAGCATGCCGGTCAGGGTCACCAGGTAGAACCATAGCGTGGTATCGGCCAGTGCTGGGTGCAGGCGCGCGAGCAGAAACAGCCCCGCCTTGACCATGGTGGCGCTGTGCAGATAGGCGGAGACCGGGGTGGGCGCCGTCATGGCATGGGGCAGCCAGAGGTGAAAGGGGAACTGGGCCGACTTGGTGAAGGCGCCGAGCAGGATCAGATTAAGCATCAGCCAGTAGTGCTCGCTTGCGCGAATGCGGCTGCCGGCCTCGAGGATGATGGAGAGTTCATAGCTGCCGGCGACCTGGCCGAGCAGCACGATGCCGGCGAGCAGTGCCAGGCCGCCACCGCCGGTGATCACCAGCGACATGCGAGCTCCCAGGCGAGCCGCATGATCATTGGTGTGGTAGCCGATCAGCAGGAAGGAGCTCAGGCTGGTCAGCTCCCAGAACACCAGCATAAATAGCAGATTCTCGCTAAGCACGATGCCCAACATGGCCGCCATGAACAGCAGAATCAGGGTAAAGAAGCGTGCCGTGGTCTTGCTGCCTTCGAAATAGTAGCGGGCATAGAGCAGGATCAGGCAGCCGACGCCGGTGATCAGCAGGGCAAACAGCAGCCCCAGGCCGTCGAGTCGAAAACTTGCGTCGAGGCCCAGGGAGGGCAGCCAGGAGAGCCGCTGCACCACGGCCTCACCGCCCTGCATCACATGGGGAAGCCAGCTGAGCAGCAGCAGCAGGCAGAACAGGGCAGGGAGGGCGGAGACCGAGGCCAGCAGGCGTGATGATCGTCCCTGCAGCAGGGCGGGCAGGCAAGCGCCCGTCAGCGGCAGCAGGATGATCAGCACAAGCGGCATAAGGCGCGACTCCCTGTCCGGCAGAGGTTCCTTTACACACTATAAGAGGGCATCGGGGCCTGGTCAGACGCCGGCTTCAACGCTGGATGGTGGTTTCAGGATGGTTGCGAACAACATCGGCGTTGAAAGGAACCGGCAGCAGGTGCAAGCAGCATCGAGGCTGGCGTTCTAGGATAGTGAGCAGGCAAGCGTTTCTGACGCTGCCTTTGCCGCATCCGATAACGACAATACCGAGAGGCAAGCCCATGCATAGCAAGAAGTTCCCGCGTCTGGCCGCCCTGGCGGCGCTGCCCCTGGCCATGGCGGCCGTCCAGGCCCAGGCCGAGGAGATGGCCATCGCCACCATCCTTCCCGAAAACATGAGCAACAACGAGGTCTACCCGGCGCTGATTCAGTTCAAGAACCTGGTGGAGACACGCACCGACGGGGAGATCACGGTATCGATCTTCGGCAACAGTCAGCTGGGCTCCGAGGTGGAGACGGCTTCCGAGGTGCAGGGTGGGCGCACCTTGCAGTCCACCATCATCACCACTGGTGCCATGTCATCCTTCTATGATGACTACCAGCTGATGACCGCGCCCTTCATCTTCGACAACTGGCGTCAGGCCTGGGCCTTCTTCGATGGCGACTGGTTCGCCGACTTCATGTCCGGCACCGTCGAAGAGACCAATATGCGCTACCTGGGCACCTTCGATGACGGGGGCGGCTTCGTTGCCTTCACCAACAACGAGCGTCTGATCAAGACCGTGGAGGATCTCGAGGGGCTCAATATCCGCACCGAGGAGAACCCCGGTCACGTGGCGATCATGAAGTCGCTGGGTGCCTCGGCCACGCCGCTGCCCTGGGGCGAGGTAATCACCGCCCTGGAGACCGGCCTGGCCGACGGTCAGTTCAACGCCCCGGTGCTCAATACCACCTTCAACTTCAATGAAGTGACGGACTACACCACGCTCACCGGTCATGTCTATAACAGTGCCGCCTGGCTGGTCAGCGAGGAGTGGTTCCAGAGCCTGACCGAGGAGCAGCAGGAGGCCATCGTCACCTCCGCCCGCGAGGCGATTGCCATCGGCCACGGCATGTCCGGTGCCCTGGCCACGGCCAGCTGGGTGGAGTCCTGCGAGCGCTTCAAGGAGTGCTACATCATGCCCCCGGAAGAGCGGGCCCGCATGGCTGAGATCGCCACGCCGGCCTGGAAGGAGTGGATCGTCAACGACTTCGGTATCGAGGAGGAGAAGGTCGACGCCTTCCTGGCCGAGGTCAAGCGGGTCGGCGAGGAGGTCGTCGAGAGCGATATGGCCAATTATGGTCAATAACGTGGCCAGTTACATGGCCAGTTACATGGCCAGTTACATGGCCAGTTACCATCGCGATTGAGTGAACGGCCCCGGTGATCCCGGGGCCAGTGAATCGACAGGCGACTGGTGCCTGTGTCGTGGGACGGTCGGCCCGCGGGCTGGCCGTCGATCACCTCGAGGTATGCCGATGACCCTCCTTCAGCCTTTGCGCCGGATCAGTGATGCGGTGAATCTGGTGGCGATCGTGGCCTGTGTGGCTTGCGTGCTCATCATGCTGGGCATCTCATTCACGGCCTTTCTCTACAAGCTGGCCACCGGCAGCACCCTGAGCTGGACCTACTCCCTGGCCAGACTCTTCCTGCCCTGGATCGGCTTTCTCTCCATGACCATCTCGTTGCGCTATGGCGAGCATGTGGCGATGACACTACTGGTGCGCAGCCTGCCGCGACTGCTGCTGAAGGTGGCGGCAGGCCTGTGCCTGGGTGTCATCGCGCTGTTTGGCCTGATGCTGGTCTGGTATGGCTGGGGGTTCTTCCAGGGGGCCTCTCAGGTCTACATGGTCTCCGACCAGATACAGATATCGGCCAAGTTCACCGCCATCGTGATTCCGATCAGCGGGGTCATCGTCCTGCTGCATCTGGTGCAGGGCTTCGACCTGCTGGAACACTTCATCGATGACGACAGTGTGATCGATGGGCTTATCGACACCGCCGATGGGGAGAAACGCTCATGATGCCCGCGATCATCGCTTTCGTTGTGCTCTTGCTGATCGGCGCGCCGGTCGCCGTGGTGATGGCCATGTCGGGGCTGGCCGGCGGCTTTGCCATGGGCGGCGAGCGCATGCTCGGTATCATCGCCGACCGCATGTTTGCCGGCGTGTCCGGCTTCCTGCTGATCGCCGTGCCCTATTTCATCTTCACCGCCGAACTGATGAACCAGGGCGGGCTGACCCAGAAGCTGATCGCCTTCAACAATGCCCTGTTCGGTCAGGTCCGCGGGGCCCTGTCACACGTCAATGTGTCGGTGTCGGTGTTCTTTGCCGGCCTCACCGGGGCGGCGATCACAGATACCGTCGCGATTGGCAAGATCATGATCCCGGAGATGAAAGCGCAGGGCTATGACGCCGAGTATGCGGCCGCGGTCACGGCCTGCTCATCGATCATCGGGCCGATCATCCCGCCCAGCGTGGTGATGGTGGTCTATGCCACCCTGTTGCGCGATATCTCGGTCATCGATCTGTTCGCGGGAGGAATTATCCCCGGCCTGCTGATGGCCATTGCCCTGCTTGCCGTCAGCTTCTTTCTGGCCTGGAGGCGGGGGTATCCCAAGCAGGCGCCGACGCCACTCAAGGTGGCCGGGATGGCCTTTCTGGTCGCGCTGCCAGCGATGATCGTGCCTTTGATCATCCTCGGTGGCATTCTCTCGGGGCTGACCACCATCACCGAGGCCTCGGGCTTTGCCGCGGTCTATGCCATTGCCATCGGCGTGGTCTTCTACCGAAGCCTGACCTGGCAGAAGATCTGGTATGCGCTGCTGGTGACGGTGCGCTTCTCGGGCGTGGTGTTCTTTCTGCTGGCGACCTCGGCGGTACTCGGCTGGTTCGTTACCCGCTCCGGTATCGCCAGGGACGCGGCAGGCCTGATCACCACCTTCAGCGACTCGACCTTTCTGCAACTACTGCTGGTGTGTGCCCTGCTTATTTTGATCGGCACCGTCATGGATGTGCTGCCGGCGCTGGTGGTCGTGGCCCCGGTGTTGGTGCCGGCGATGGTTCAGCTCGGTGTGGACCCGCTGCACTTCGCGATCCTGATGATCGTGGTGCTCAATATCTCCAACGTCACTCCGCCGGTGGGCATGACATTGATGACGGCGGCACGTATCGCCAATGTGCCTTTCGAGCGGGCGATCATCGCCTCGCTGCCATTCTATGTGGCCTTTATCGCGGTGATCCTGCTGCTGGTCAGCTTTCCTTCACTCTCAACCTGGATACCATCGTTGCTAGGCTAGATGCCTTGAGGCGAACGTCATTTCATCACTCCCACAAGAGAACCTGTCATGAGCATTACCTATCACGACAGCAATAACCGCATGAGTCAGGCCACGGTTCACAATGGCACCGTCTATCTGGCTGGCCAGGTGCCCGACGATACTGGCGCCGACATGCGTGGTCAGACGGAGCAGGTGCTGGCCAAGATCGACCGCCAGCTGGCCGCCGCGGGAACCAGCAAGGAGCATCTGCTCAGCGCCCTGGTCTGGGTCACTGACATGAACGAGTTCGCCGCCATGAATGAGGCCTGGGATGCCTGGGTCGTGCCGGGCCGGCCGCCCGCCCGAGCCGCCACGGAGGCAAAGTTGGCTCTGCCCGAGTTCAAGGTGGAGATCATGGTTACCGCGGCGATACCGGAGACGTGAGATGGCGCTGACTATCGCCAAGGAGGTGGCGACCATGGGGTCTTGGCCGGTGTTGAAGAGACTGGCCTCGGCCATAGAGCCGAGGGGTTACCAGGAGGAGCGTACATGACTTCGCCACGCTGTGGTTTCTTCTGGCACGAGCGCTGCTTCTGGCACGATCCGGGGGCGATCGGGGTGTTCTCGGCCCCCGGTGAGTTTCTTCAGCCGCAGCCGGCCTCGGAAAGCCCGGAGAGCAAGCGGCGCCTCAAGAACCTGCTCGAGGTCTCGGGGCTGATCGATGAGCTGGCGGTGCGCAAGCCGGCCCCGGCGACCCGGGAGGACCTGGGATACTTCCACACCGACCACTACCTGGATGCGCTGGAGGCCGGCGACGCCGAGCGTGGCGGCGATGCGGGTGACTGTGCCCCTTATACGCCGGGCAGCCTGACCGCCGCGCGACAGTCGGCGGGACTGGCCATCGCGGCGGTCGAGGCCGTCGCCACCGGTGAGCTCGACCAGGCCTATGCCCTGTGTCGTCCCCCTGGGCATCACGCCGAAGCCGACCGTGGGCGGGGTTTCTGTCTGCTGGGCAATATCCCGGTGGCGGTGATGCGCGCGCGAGCTCTGGGCCAGGTGGGGCGCGTGGCGATCCTCGACTGGGATGTGCACCATGGCAATGGCCAGCAGGCGGCGTTTTACGCAGACCCAGAAGTGTTGACGGTCTCCATTCACCAGGCGGGCAACTACCCGCTTGATACCGGCACCTTCGAGGAGCAGGGGGAGGGAGCCGGCCTGGGGGCCTGTCTCAATCTGCCGTTGCCGCCCGGCTCGGGGCTCGGTACCTATGACTATGCCATGGAGTCGCTGGTACTACCCGCCATCGAAGCCTTCGCGCCGGAACTGATCGTGGTGGCCTGTGGCTACGACGCCTGCGCCAAGGATCCCCTCGGCAAGATGCTGCTCAACAGCACTGCCTTTGCCCGTATGACGACCTCACTCAGGCAACTGGCCGAGCGCCTCGGCCATGGGCGGTTGGTGCTAGTCCATGAAGGTGGCTACTCCGAGGGTTATGTGCCGCTATGCGGCCATGCAGCCATCCAGGCCCTGGCCGATAGCCACATCTCGGTACCTGACCCCCAGGCCGAGGAGATTGCCGCCTGGGCCTATCAGGAGCTGCAACCCCATCAGCGTGAGCTGATTGACGGCTGGCGCTCCGACTGGATGGCAGAGCGCCGACTTTGATCGCTACCGACAAGGAATGGCATGACAATGACACCGCTCTACGATCGTGATGGCTGGCTCTGGCATGACGCTGAATGGCTGGCCTGGCGTGACGCCCGCACCCATCTGCTGACCCATAGCCTGCACTACGGCATGGGGTGCTTCGAGGGGGTGCGCGCGTATGCAGGTCCCAGGGGGACCCATCTGTTTCGTGTGGTGGAGCATACCCGCCGGCTGCTGGATAGTGCCCATGCCCTGGATATACCGTTATCTTATGATGCCGATACCTTGATCGAGGCCCAGCGGCAGTGTCTGGAGCGTAATGAGCTGGCCAATGCCTATCTCAAGCCAACGGTCTACCTCGGGGCCGAGGGGTTGGGGCTGCGGGCCCAGGGGCTCACTACCCATGTGATGATTCCCGTCTGGAACCTGGGGGACTATATCTCGCCTCAGGCGGCCTCAATCGGGCTGCGCGCATTGACCTCCTCCTGGGCGCGCCACCACGTCAATATCAGCATGTGCCGGGCCAAGACCAATGGCCACTACGTCAACTCGATGCTGGCACTCAATACCGCCGTGAAGGCCGGCTTCGATGAGACGATCATGCTCGACCCCGAGGGCTATGTCGCCGAGGCCTCGGCGGCCAACGTCTTTCTGTTGCGAGATGGTGTGCTGCATACCCCGGAGGTGACCTCCTGTCTGCAGGGGATCACCCGGGATAGCGTGATTTGCCTGGCCCGAGAGGTGCTGGGCATCGAGGTTCAGGAGCGGCGAATCACCCGCGACGAGCTGTATATCGCCGATGAAGCCTTCGTGACCGGTACCGCGGCGGAGATCCTGCCGCTGCGCGAACTGGATGGTCGCCATATCGGTGCCCGAGCCGGGGCGCCGGCCGTCGATAAGCCAATCGCGAAAGGCTCGCTGACTGCACGACTCCAGCATCTTTACCGCGATGTTACCCGGGGAGAGCCGGGGCCTGCCACGGAGGCCTTCGGCGAGTGGCTGACGCCTGCTTGATGCAGGCATAGGGCGTTGAGCTGGGTGGAGATGGGGCGTGGTAGCCTGGCGGCAGGTCGAAGGGAGCTCGCATGTCGCTGTTGAACAATCTCGCATTGAGTCTGGTGCTGCTGGTGTTGTCATCATGGGGCAGTCTGGCGCTGCTGCACCGCTTTCCGGCAGCCGCACGCTGGCGACGGACTGCCGCCTTGGCGTGGCTACTGCTGGGTGGATTGTGGTTGAGTTGGCTATGGCAGGGGAGCCGCCTCGGGGCAGTGCTGGGCATGGGGCTCAGCATGCTCGCCCTGCTGTGCTGGTGGTGGCGTCTGGTGCCGGAGAGCGATCTGGAGTGGGCGGATGATGTACGCTTCCTGGCCACGGGCCGCCAGCTCGGCCAACGGCTGGTGCTTGATCATGTGCGTTGCTTCGATTGGTACCGCCACGACGCGGCATCTTTGGCCTGGCAGCAGCGGGAGTATGACCTTCAGCGCCTGGCGACCCTGGACCTGTTCGTTTCCAGCTGGGGGAGGCCGGGCATCGCCCATGTGCTGCTCTCCTTCGGCTTCGACAATGGCCGGGGCATTGTCGACGATTTCGTGACCTTCTCGGTCGAGGTGCGCCGCGAGCGCCATGAGGCCTTCTCGGAGGTCGGTGGCTTCTTCAAGCAGTATGAGCTTGCGATCATCGCCGCCGATGAGCGTGATGCGATACGCCTGCGCAGCAATGTGCGGGGGGAGACGGTGACCCTCTATCGGGTGCTGCTCGGGCGACGCGAGCGCCGCGAGCTGTTGCTTGCCCTGGTGGAGCAGGCCAACCAGCTGGCGCGCGAGCCGCGCTTCTATCACACCGTTACCGCCAACTGCAGCACCCTGGTGTATGCCTTGATACGCCGTATCGTCGAGGCGTTGCCGCTGGATCATCGGCTGCTGCTGACTGGTCGTTTGCCCGGCTATGTCCACGATCATGGTGGCCTGTTGCCTGGCCACTCCTTGATCGAGCTCGAGCGTCGCGGTGATATTTCCGAACGGGCCCTGGCGGCCCATGATGATCATGACTTCTCTCGACGCATCCGCGCCGGCGTGCCGGGGTGGTCGCCGAGTGGTTGCAAGCCGACGTTGAAAAATAGAGGAGAAGATCGGATCGAGTAACGGCAGTGCCTACCGGCTTCTGATAAAATTCTGCGCCGTTTCGTCTCAATCCAACTCCTTCTTCGGGAAACTCAGCCATGAATGCGGTAATCATTGCGGTGCTGGTGATGGTCGGACTGTCACTGGCACGCGTCTCGGTCGTCTTTGCGCTGGTGGTCGGGGCGCTGGTGGGCGGCCTGATCGGGGGGCTCTCCGTCGAGGAAACCCTGGGCGCCTTCAACGATGGTGTAGGGGGAGGCGCCAAGGTGGCCCTGGCCTACGCCACCCTGGGTGCCTTTGCCGTCGCGATCTCACGCTCGGGCCTGCCCGACCTGCTGGCCAGGCGGCTTATCTCCCTGCTCGGGCAGGAGGCCACGGCAAACCGCCAGGCGGTGGTCAAGTACCTGCTGCTCGGGTCGGTACTGCTGGTGGCCATCTCCTCCCAGAACCTGATTCCGGTGCATATCGCCTTTATTCCGATCCTGATTCCGCCGCTGCTCAAGGTAATGAACCAGCTTCGTCTTGATCGCCGCGCCGTGGCCTGTGCGCTGACCTTCGGACTCACGGCGCCCTATATGCTGCTGCCGGTGGGCTTCGGGGCGATCTTCCTCAATGATATCCTGCTGGCCAACATCAACCAGGCCGGTGAGGCGTTGGGACTCGAGATAAGTCGCGGCATGGTGCCTCTGGCCATGGGCGTGCCGGTGGGGGGCATGGCCCTGGGCCTGCTGGTTGCGGTATTCCTCAGCTATCGCCGTCCACGTGACTATGCCGATGCGGACGTGGCGACCACCAATGTGCCGCATCATCATCCCGAGGCTCATCATGAGCCGCATGCCATGGGGTTGGTGATGTCGGTGGTGGCCATCGTGGCGGCCCTGGGCATCCAGCTCTGGACCGGCTCGATGATCCTCGGCGGGCTGGTGGGTTTCGCGCTGCTCTCGGTGGGCGGGATCTTCAAGTGGCGTGAGGCCGATGATCTCTTTACCAGCGGCATGCGCATGATGGCGCTGATCGGCTTTATCATGATTTCGGCATCGGGATTTGCCTCGGTCATGACCGCTACCGGGCATATCGAGACCCTGGTGCACTCCAGCGTCGAGGTGATCGGTGACAATCGCGGTCTGGCCGCGCTGCTGATGCTGCTGGTGGGGCTGTTTATCACCCTGGGGATCGGCTCATCGTTCTCCACGATCCCGATCATCGCCGCCATCTTCGTGCCGCTGGCGGTGCAGTTCGGCTTCTCGCCCCTGGCTACCGTGGCGCTGGTGGGGACAGCGGCGGCGCTGGGCGATGCCGGCTCACCGGCTTCCGACTCCACGCTGGGGCCGACCTCGGGTCTTAATGTGGACCGCCAGCATGACCATATCTGGGATAGCGTGGTGCCGACCTTCGTCCACTACAATATCCCGCTGATCGGCTTCGGCTGGCTGGCTGCCATTACACTCTAGGCATCTTACTGGTAGCGAGTGATCTTCGACGGCGACCTTCGGGTCGCCGTTTTGCTTGTGCGCCAGTGCTTCATGGTGATCATTTCTGGGGCAGGTGGCGCTCGAACGAAGCCAGCAGGCCACGCAGCAGTGAAAGTTCGCGTCGCGAGGGCTGGGCGCGGGCGAACAGCGTATGCAGGTGAGCCTCGGTATGGGCATGGGGCTGGGTGATGAAACCGCTGCGGTGCATCACCTGGCTCAGGTGTTCATGGAAATACGCGAGCTGTTCGCGACTCGGCTGGCGCTCTTCGGCGGGCAGGGTCGGACGGTAGCCGCTATCGGGGCGCCTCCGCCAGGCCGTAAATGCCTCGTAGGCGAGCACCTGTACCGCTTGGGAGAGGTTGAGGATGCCATAGTCGGGATTGGCGGGGATGCTGACCTGGTGGCTGCACAGGGCGATCTCGTCGTTGGTGAGGCCGAAGCGTTCGCGCCCAAACACCAGGGCCACCGGGTCGTGGGCGGCATGCTCCACCAGCTCGCAGGCCATGGCGTCGGGTTCGTCGAAGTGGGGTAGCGGCAGGCTGCGCAGTCGCGCACTCGCTCCCACCACCTGTACGCAGTCACTGACGGCCTCCGCCAGTGAACCGACGACCCTGGCATCCTCCACCAGGTCCTCGGCCCCGGCGGCGAGCCGGGTAGCCTCGGGGTCGGGAAACCGGCGCGGGTTGACCAGCACAAGCTCACTCAGCCCCATGGTCTTCATGGCTCGCGCGGCGGCGCCGATATTGCCGGGATGAAAGGTCTGGACGAGGACGATACGAATATTGGACAGCATAAATCGGCTCGATGCGAGAGGAGCGCGTAGTTTACGCATTGGGCGGAAAGCTGTAAGCCCTGGAAATCAACATTCCTAGCTGGGCACGATTCGGGCGAAAGACGCGAACCCGTGGGGTTCTTGCAGCTTGTTGCTCACGGCTTACAACAAAAAGACCCCGCCGGCTTTCACCGGCGGGGTCCGTCTCAGGGCTTGCCCGGAAGGGCAGTGCCTGGGGCAGGGTAGGGCTGGCTTACATCATGCCGCCCATGCCGCCCATGCCGCCCATGCCGCCCATGTCCGGAGCAGCGTCCTTCTCGTCCGGATCGTCGGCGATCATGCACTCGGTGGTGATCATCAGGCCGGCCACGGAGCCAGCGGACTGCAGGGCAGAGCGGGTGACCTTGGCCGGGTCCAGAACGCCCATTTCGAACAGGTCGCCGAACTCGCCGGTCTGGGCGTTGTAGCCGAAATTGCCTTCGCCGTCCTTGACGCGGTTCAGGATGACGGAAGCCTCCTGGCCGGCGTTGGTGACGATCTGGCGCAGCGGGGCCTCCATGGCACGCACGGCAATGGCGATACCGTGGGTCTGGTCCTCGTTGTCACCCTTGAGGCCGGCGACCTTGGTCAGCACGCGCACCAGGGCGGTACCGCCCCCGGGCACCACGCCTTCCTCGACGGCGGCGCGGGTGGAGTGCAGGGCGTCTTCGACGCGTGCCTTCTTCTCCTTCATCTCCACTTCGGTGGCGGCACCGACGCGGATGACGGCAACACCGCCGGCCAGCTTGGCGACGCGCTCCTGGAGCTTCTCGCGATCGTAGTCGGAGGAGGTCTCCTCGATCTGGGCGCGGATCTGGCTGACGCGAGCCTCGATGTCACCATCCTGGCCGGCGCCATCGATGATGGTGGTGTTCTCCTTGGACATGGTCACGCGCTTGGCGGTGCCCAGGTGGTCCAGGGTAGCCTGCTCGAGGTCCAGACCCACTTCCTCGGAGATCACGGTGCCACCGGTGAGGATGGCGATGTCCTGCAGCATGGCCTTGCGACGGTCACCGAAGCCCGGGGCCTTGGCGGCCGCGACCTTGACGATGCCACGCATGGTGTTGACCACCAGGGTAGCCAGCGCTTCGCCTTCGATGTCCTCGGCGATGATCACCAGCGGCTTGCCAGCCTTGGCCACGGACTCGAGAGTCGGCAGCAGCTCGCGGATGTTGGAGATCTTCTTGTCCACCAGCAGGATGAACGGATCTTCCAGCTCGACCGCCATGGTGTCCTGGTTGGTCACGAAGTAGGGCGACAGGTAGCCACGGTCGAACTGCATGCCTTCCACGACATCCAGCTCGTCCTCGAAGCCACGGCCTTCGTCGACGGTGATGACGCCTTCCTTGCCGACCTTCTCCATCGCCTCGGCGATGATCTCACCGATGCGCTTGTCGCCGTTGGCGGAGATGGTGCCAACCTGAGCGATGGCGTTGGTGTCGGTGCAGGGCACGGCCAGCTCACCGATCTCCTTGACGGCGGCGGCGACGGCCTGGTCGATGCCGCGCTTGAGATCCATCGGGTTCATTCCGGCGATCACGCCCTTCAGACCCTCGGTCACGATGGACTGGGCCAGAACGGTAGCGGTGGTGGTGCCGTCACCGGCGACATCGGAGGTCTTGGAAGCGACTTCCTTGACCATCTGTGCGCCCATGTTCTCGAACTTGTCCTTGAGCTCGATCTCCTTGGCTACGGAGACACCGTCCTTGGTGACGGTCGGCGCGCCGAAGGACTTCTCGAGGACCACGTTGCGGCCCTTCGGACCGAGGGTGGCCTTGACGGCGTTGGCCAGGGTGTCGACACCCTTGGCCATGCGGGTGCGGGCATCGCTGGAGAACTTGACTTGTTTCGCTGCCATTTTCGTATGCTTCCTGTGAGTTCGTGAACGTCAGTCAGTATCGAGTGTTGTGGCGGTCGAGACTCAGCCTTCGACCACGGCCAGGATGTCGGACTCGCTCATGATCAGGACTTCCTCGCCGTCGATCTTCTGCTTCTCGACGCCAAAGCCATCCTTGAAGATCACGGTGTCGCCAACCTTGACGTCGAGTGCGCGGACGTCACCGTTGTCGAGGATCCGGCCATTACCGACGGCGAGTACCTCGCCACGAGTCGGCTTTTCCTGGGCGCTGCCCGGGAGCACGATGCCGCCAGCAGTTTTCTGTTCTTCCTCAACGCGACGAATGATGACGCGATCGTGCAAGGGACGGATGTTCATTGCTCACGTTCTCCTGATGGTTTGTATGCCGGTAACCCGGCGGTTTGCATCGTGACCTCGCCACCTGAGCAGCGAGGGGAGGCGTCGGGCGCCTTCCGTGTAAATGGCGCGGATGCCGCGCCGAAACCTGTTGCTGTCGAGTAAGTGGGGCTCGTCACTGGGCTTTCAAGGCCCTTCGATAAATTTTTTTGCCGCACCTATCCGATCAGCGGCGGCGCTCATCACGAGAGATGAATTCACCCTCGATGGCACCGTCGTCGTCCTGTGATGATGAGGCCTGGCCACCGCGCCGGTGGCGGCCCTCGTCGGCCTGGGACCAGTCATCTCGAGGGCCACCTGCATGACCGGCCGAGGCGTGGCTGCTCGAGGAGGAAAATCCCCCGCCGTACATATGAAATCCCTGGGTGCGGATACCCAGCCACGCCAGCAGCTTGCCCATCAGTCGGCGGGCATCGGGAATCAGGCACATGAAGCCCAGGGCGTCGGAAATGAACCCCGGCGCCATCAGCAGGGCACCACCGAAGATCAGGGCGGCCCCCGTCAGCAGTTCGCCAGAGGGGACCTCTCCGCGCTCGAGGCGAGCCCGAGCCCGGGCAAAGGTGGCGGCACCTTCGCGGCGAATGAGGTGCAGGCCGACAAAGCCGGTTGCCAGGACCAGCAGCACAGTGGCGAGCAGCCCGATCTGGCCGCCTACCGAAAACAGGACCACGAAGTCGAGCAGGGCAAATAGTGTGAAGATGAGGAGAAAAGGCATGTGGCCTCCCGTGGTGGAGATGAAGCAGAGATGGGGGCGCAAACCTGGAAATCAAGCGTTGAACGCCCTCGCTGGCGATCGGCCGCTCGAGACGAGAGTCTGGATAGGTGAAATGGACGGATGCATCGGACAGGTGAAATGGACAGATGACATTAGCTGGGATGCACTGCACACAGCTTTGGTACAGTGCTCTTCGATCAACTGACTGGAAGAGGATGCATGATGCAACTGGAGAACGCCGTGATCGCCATCACCGGTGGCGCCCGTGGGCTGGGGCTCGCCATGGCAGCGACACTGGGTAGCCGTGGTGCTCGCCTGGCCCTGCTGGATACCGATGCCGCCAGCCTGGATGATGCCGTCTCGAGTCTTCACCAGTCCGGTGTCGAGGCGCGGGCCTTCGTGACCAATGTGGCCGATGAAGCCTCGGTCAAGCAGGCCTTTGTCGATATCGCGGACTCCCTGGGTCCGGTTAGCGGCCTGATCAACAATGCGGGCATCCTGCGTGACGCTCTGCTGATCAAGGCTCGGGAGGGAAGAGTCGAGAAGCGCATGTCACTGGAGCAGTGGCAGTCGGTGGTCGATGTCAATCTGACCGGCGTCTTCCTCTGCGGACGCGAGGCGGCGACACAGATGGTCGAGGCCGGTCAGGAGGGGGTGATCGTCAATATTTCAAGCATCTCCCGGGCCGGCAACATGGGGCAGAGCAACTATGCGGCGTGCAAGGCAGGGGTAGTGGCGCTCACCACTACCTGGGCCCAGGAACTGGCGCGTCATGGTATCCGCGTGGGTGCCGTGGCGCCGGGCTTCATCGAAACCGAGATGACCGCGTCGATGCGCCAGGATATGCTTGACAAGCTGACTGCCGGCGTCCCGCTCAAGCGTCTCGGTGAACCGGATCATATTGCCCAGAGCGCGCTGTTCATCTTCGAGAATGACTACTTTAGCGGCCGCGTGATCGAATGTGATGGGGGCCTGCGTCTCTGACGCAGTCCTGGGTGGTAATGGCCACAGCGACTATGGGGTACATGGCGGGGCCACAAGATGCCGGTAAAACGCCGGGAAGATGCCGGCAAGTAGAGTCGGCAAAGAAGGCGATGGGCGGCCTTCCGTTGGCCGACCATCGTTCCCTGAAGCCATGGGGCTCGGGTTGCGGGGTCAGA
Source organism: uncultured Halomonas sp. (assembly GCF_947501415.1). Taxonomy (GTDB): domain Bacteria; phylum Pseudomonadota; class Gammaproteobacteria; order Pseudomonadales; family Halomonadaceae; genus Halomonas. Next base: position 39,766 of record NZ_CANMVL010000028.1, read on the forward strand.
AGGTTACCTGGTCCTCCAGGTTGGCTACGGTGCCATCACCGATGCCGCTGACTCGTGTCAGGTCCTGGGCGCTCTCGTAGGGTCCGTTGGTTTCGCGATCCTCGACGATGGCGGCGGCCTTGCTGGGCCCGATGCCCGGTAGCTCGGTCAACAGCTCGGCGCTTGCCGTGTTGATATTGATCGGCTCTACCTCCTGGGCCACGGCGCCGAGCGGCGCGAGACCCAGCAGGAGGGCGACGAGACAGGCCCCGAACAGGGCGTGAAACCTGAATTTCATGGCAGTTCTCCCTTGTTGGCATCGCAACCTCCGCCGATGCCTGTTTAAGGCTAGCCGTGGGAGGCACGGATTCCCTGGGGTCTTTTGCTCAGTTGCACGTAGTACAGAGCGCCATTGAACCTGACGTGTTGTCCTGCATTTCCGAAGAGTATCGTCGGATACACGTCAGTGAACTCGCACGATTCATGTTCGATATGGCTGGTATACTCTGCCGTCGATTTCCTCTTGCCAGGAGCCTGTTACGTGTCTACCGACTCCCCTCTGATCATCGCCCTCGATTACCCCTCGCTGGATGCTGCCCTCTGTATGGCGGACCGCCTCGATCCGGCGCGCTGCCGTCTCAAGGTTGGCAAGGAGCTGTTTACGCGCAGCGGTCCCGACGTGCTTGAGGCCCTGCATGGCCGTGGTTTCGAGGTGTTTCTCGACCTCAAGTTTCACGATATTCCCAACACCGTGGCCGGTGCCGTCGAGGCCGCGGCGGAGCAGGGGGTGTGGATGGTCAACGTGCATGCCGCAGGCGGGCGCCGCATGATGGAGGCGGCTCGGGAGCGGCTGGAGCGCCAGGCCTTGAGCACACGGCTGATCGCGGTGACCGTGCTGACCAGCATGATGGCCGAGGATCTGGTCGAGGTGGGGGTGTCGGTGCCCCCTGCCGAGCAGGTCGAGCGTCTGGCGCTGCTGGCCCAGGAGAGCGGAATGCACGGTGTGGTCTGTTCGGCCCAGGAGTCGGCCCGTCTAAACGCGCTGTGCGGCGGTGACTTCCTCAAGGTAACGCCGGGGATTCGGCCAAGCTTCGCCCAGATCGGCGACCAGAAGCGGGTGATGACGCCGCGTGATGCCATGGCTGCGGGCAGCACTCACCTGGTGGTTGGACGTCCGGTCACCCTGGCGGCGGAGCCCATGGAGGCGCTCGCCGCCATCGAGGCCGAACTCGCCTGAGGCGAGCTCCTACTCACCTTCGATTCCGGTGATCGGCCGGATCGACCCCCAGTGGCGGCAGCGGGGGCACTGCCAGTGCAGCTGGTCGCCGCTGAAGCCGCAGCGTCGACAGCGATGGCGGGGCAGCTTCGCGAGCAGGGTCGTGGTGTGCTGTTGCAGTAGTGCCAGCTGTTCCAGTGCCGTGCCACGGCCGTGCTGGCGATAGAGGTCGATCAGGTAATCGAGGGCACCCAGGCTCGTTTCACGATTGAGCTGCAAGCTGACAAGGTCGATGGCAGCTTCGATACCCCGTCGATGGCGAATGGTCTCGGCCAGCAGAATGATCACGCTGGTATAGGGGGTCTTCTCGAGCAACCGTTGAAGATGTTCGATCAGTCCATCCTCGTCATCTAGCAGGCGGTAGGCGTTGGCCAGGGGTGTCAGCAGAGACGGAGTAAAGGCAGGGTCCTGTTCGGGAATCCGTGACAGCAGGGTGATTTCCTGGCGGTAGTGCCCCGTATCGTGTTCCAGGGCGGCCAGCTGAAGGTTGGCGCGGACGCATTGAGAATCGATGCTCAGAGCCTGCTTGAGATGGCGACGCGCCAGCACCGGACTGGCATTGCCGCGCTCCTCCTCGGCCTGCTGGCAGAGCCAGTGCGCCGCGGTGCGGCGTAGCTCCTGGTCCTCACGGAGCAGTTGGGGAGTCACGACCGCGAAGGCTTCCGACCACTCGCCCTGGCGCTCGAAGAGGTCGGCCAGCAGCCGGCGTGCCGAGCGTGTCAGCTCGGCGTCCTGAGAGTCGCGCAGGAGTCCCTTGAGGAGGCGCTCGGCGCGATCCAGCAGGCCGAGGGAGAGGAAGTCACGGGCCAGTTCCAGCTGCACACGCTCACTCTGGGTGCCCGTCAGGCTGGGGCGGGCAAGCAGATTCTGGTGAATCTTCATCGCCCGATCGGCCTCACCTCGGCTACGAAAGAGGTTGCCGAGGGTGATATGGGTGTCGATGGTCTCGCTGTTGACCTCCAGCGCCCCGACGAAGGTTTCGATGGCGCGGTCCTGCTGGTCGTTGAGCAGGTAGTTGAGGCCGACGAAATAATCCCGTGCCAGTCCTTGCGGAGGCGCGGGATCAATGGGCTTGCTGCGTTCGCGGCGTCCCAGCCACCAGCCGATGGCGATGGCTGCCAACAGGGTGGTCAGCAGCAGAGCATCGGGCATCTCAGGCGATTTCCTTCAGCCCCCGATTCTCCTTCAGCTCCTGGACGCGTAGCTTGTCGAGCTCCTTGCGCTGCTGCTGGTTATGGCGCTGGGCGCGAGTCAGCAGGGCCCGCAGGCGTAGGTAGGCGCCGCTCATGGCCAGCATGCCGAGCAGCACGCCCACCGCCAGTGAGGCCAGCAGCCATACCGACAGCGAGGCGGGAGGCAGCTCGAACCAGATCAGGTTGAGGGGCAGGGCCTCACGGTTGTTGACCGCGAACAGGATGCCGACCAGTAGAACCGCCAGCAGGATGATGGCCAGGATCAGGCCTTTGAGCCAACGCATGCGTAGTGTCCCCATATGGATGTAGGAATGTTGGGCCGGGTGAGCGAAATGCCGAGTTCAGTAGCCCAGCTCGCGGCTGGCATCTACCTGCTCGCGTAGCTCCTTGCCGGGTTTGAAGTGTGGCACGAACTTGCCGTCCAGCGCGACCGGTTCGCCGGTCTTGGGATTGCGCCCGACCCGGGGTTCGCGGTAGTGCAGTGAGAAGCTGCCGAAGCCGCGTATCTCGACGCGGCCCCCGGATGCCAGCGTCTCGGTGATGTCGTCGAGAATCAGCCGAACCGCCGATTCCACTTCCTTGAGCGACAGCTCGGGCTGACGCATGGCGATCTGTTCGATCAGCTCGGACTTGGTCATCTTGGATCTCCATTAGCGGCGCGGCTGTTATTTTCTTTCAAGCATACTCGGCAAAGCGAGACAAAACAACGCACTACGACCATGGGTAGAGACCGGGATCCATGACCGACGTCAGCTGTGTCGAGGCATCGCCTCGGGTATACTGTCAGGACATCCCCAAGGCAAAGTCGAGGTCGACCTTGAACGAACCATCAAGCCCCGAGGCGGCACAGCGAAAGCGACTCTATTGGCACTCGCGTCGCGGCATGTGGGAGCTGGATCTGCTGCTGGTACCCTTCCTGGAACAGCGCTATGACGCCCTCGAGCCCGCCGACCAGGCGGCATTCCGCGACCTGATTGACGAGGAGGATCAGGACCTGTTCCTGTGGTTGATGCGTCGCGAACTGCCTGAGGAGCCGGTGCGTCGGCGCATTGTCCAGATGATCATCGAGCATGCCGAGAGCGCCGACAGCGTGTCGCATCGGCCGGTCTAGGCTGGCGCTTCTGGCGCACCTTCTGCCGACCGCCGGGGTGGTCGGCCTCCTCGTCAGCGTGCTGCCTCCGTGGTTGTGGTTGCCGGTTGCCCTCTGTCTGATCGTCATCACGGTAGGGTGCGTGCTTCACCAGCCCCAGGGGGAGTTGAGTGCACAGGCGCTGCCCAGCGGGGAGCTGCAGTGGCAATGGCAGGAAGCCGGGGCGTCCGTCCCGCAGCCGGTCAGGCTGCATTGCGACTATCTGGGTCCCTGGCTGATCGGGCTTAGACTGAATGGCCGTCGGCTGTGGCTATGGCCAGATAGCTGCTCGTCGTTTGATCACCGAGAGTTGCGTCGTTATCTGATCCGTCACTAGGCCACCCCAGGCCCGATGGTGAGATGGATGAGGCGACTCTCGAAGTAATGTGTGGGCCACCATATACTCGCGCCCAACGGTCCTTCTGCCCCACAGGCCTGTTCAGTCGAGCTCGGCCAGCCGTAGCCGAGAGGGGCGGGGATGGTGGTCGGCGTGATGTGGGCAGTCCGGGTTGTAATGCAGGCCGCGGGACTCACGCCGTCCCTGGGCGCTGGCCACGGTCAGGCGTGCCAGGCGTAGTGCGTGCCACAGGCTCGAGAGCTCGATGCCTGGCTGGCCCTGCCGGACGACCGGTGAGATCTCCTGTTGTAACTCGGCCAGCGCTTCGGCTGCCTTGAGCAGCTCGGCGTCGCGGCGCACGATGGCCACCCGGGCACTCATCTGGAGGCGCATTCTTTCGCGCCATTCGTCGAGCTGTGCCGGGAGTGGCGCGGCCTCGATGATGGCCGAGCTGCAGATGGAGTGAGAGAGTGTAACGCGCGGCGCATCACGTAGAGCGGCGGCGCAGCTGCGTGCATAGACCAGACACTCCAGCAGTGAGTTGCTGGCCATGCGGTTGGCACCGTGCAGGCCTGTGCAAGCGACCTCGCCTACCGCGTGGAGGTGCTCGACATCGCTGGCACCATGCCGGTCGGTTGCCACACCGCCACAGCTGTAGTGGGCCGCCGGAACCACCGGGATCGGAGCGTTCACGATATCGATGCCACGCTCGGCGCAGTGGCGGTGGATGGTGGGGAAGTGCTCGCGGATCGCCGCTTCACCCAGGTGGCGGACATCCAGGAAGACATGGTCGCTGGCGGTGCGCTGCATTTCGCTGTCGATGGCGCGGGCCACCACGTCTCTCGGAGCCAGCTCGGCGCGCGGGTCGATCGCCGGCATGAAGCGCTCCCCGTGAATATTGAGCAGCTTACCGCCTTCGCCGCGTACCGCCTCGCTGATCAGGAAGGGCGCTCCTTCGGGGTCATGTAGACAGGTAGGGTGGAATTGCTGGAACTCCAGGTTCATCAGCGTGGCACCGAGCTCGGCGGCCATCAGCATGCCCTCGCCGCTGGCGGGCTTGGGGCTGGTGGTGTATCTATAGAGACCGCTGGCGCCACCGGTGGCCAGTACGGTGTCGTGGGCCGGCAGGTCTATTCGCTGGCCGACGCTGTTCAGGCAGCGTGCGCCACGGCACCGGCCGGCATCATCCTGTAGCAGGCCGATGGCGGTGAGGTCATCGCGAATCTGGATCCGGGGATGTGCCACGACATGAGCCTTGAGAGTGTCCATCACCGCTCGTCCGGTGGCGTCGGCCGCATGGATGATGCGTCGCGCGCCGTGTCCGCCCTCGCGGGTGAGGTGGTAGGGGTAGTCGGCCTCAGGGCTGGCGTCGCGTGTAAAGGGCACGCCGAGGTTGAGCAGCCACTCGATGGCCTCCGGTCCCTGCTCCACGGTGAAACGCACTGCGCTCTCATCACACAGGCCATCCCCAGCCACCAGTGTGTCCTGAACATGGGCCTCGATATCATCGCTGGGGGAGAGTACGGCCGCGATACCGCCCTGGGCCCAGCGACTGGCGCCCGGGTCGTCGCTGGCCGGGCGCAGCAGTGTGACGGCGCGGCGGTCGGCCACCTCGAGGGCGAGTACCAGGCCGGCGACACCGCCGCCGATGATCAGCACGTCATGGTTGCCGTGGGGCATCTTGCGCTCCTTTGTCGGACGTGGCGGTATGGCGGCGAGCCCACTTGCGACCCGAGGCGCGGCGCAGGCGCCGGCTGGGCAGCCGGGTCAGGCCGCCCAGGCGTGTGACCAGCGCCTCGGTCAGCCGGGCCAGCTCGCGATTTAACCAAAGGTAGCCACTGGGACTGAACAGGGCGCGCCCCTCCGGGCTGACCGCGGTGGTGGCCAGCGGGGCGTGACGCTGCAGGTCGAACTGGCTGATCTCGACGTCGATGGCCTGGCCGGTACGCACCTGGTAGGCCAGGGTGCCGAGCTCCCTGGAGAGGCGGTGCTGTTCGTCGCGTAACCCCTCCATCGCCTCGATGCGGTCGTGGCCGGCGCGCGTATTCCAGTGGGTCTCGAGCAGCAGCTCGATGGTCGAGAGCATGCGCCGCTGCAGGGAAATGACGTCATCCAGCTCGTTTCGACTCAGTCGACGTTCACGGTGGATGGCATCGACCAGGCCGCGCTGCTTGATCAGTGCCGAACTGGTCGCCTTGAGCAGGGCATGGGTGTCGATATCCAGGGCGGCCGTGGCGGTGGTGTGGGCATGAAACAGGCGCGCCAGGCGGTCGAGGTTCTCCGCCAGCATGAAGCGCAACATGTCGGTGGCCTTCTGAGGCAGGACCAGCATGGTGGTGGTAATGCCGATCAGGGTGCCAAGCAGCACATTGAAGGCCCGCCACAGGCCCACATCGAGTGCGTGATTGCCGTCACCGGCCACCAGCAGCAGACTGATGGCGAACATCAGGCCGCTGTAGCCGTGGCGGTTGCCGAAGGTGAACCAGGTGGCGACACCGATGGCGATCACGCTACCGGCAGGGATCAGCGGCGCCAGGTCGCCGGGGAGTAGAATCAACAGCAGTCCGCTGGCCGCGCCGAGAAGAGTGCCGAGCAGCCGTTGGCGGCCCTTGTCGAGTACGCCACCGATATGCGGCAGGTTGCCCATTACCATGACGGTGCTCACCAGCGCCCATCCTGAGTGAGGGATCGTCAGAAAATGAGTGAGCAAGAAGGATGCGGTCAGCGCCAGCACGACACGAAGGACATGCAGCCGACGACGATAGCGATAGGTAAAGAAGGGATCGCGCAGGGGCGGCAGGTTCATCGAAGATTGCCCCGCAGGGTATCTGTCTAGCCCATCAGCGGTTGCCTGGTGCCCGGAGCCGGGCTCGAACCGGCACGGTGTCGCCACCGAGGGATTTTAAGTCCCTTGCGTCTACCAATTTCGCCATCCGGGCGGCACGGTGTCGGGCAGTACAGAAGAAATAGGGGAGTGGAGGCTGGAGTCGGAATCGAACCGGCGTACACGGAGTTGCAGTCCGCTGCATGACCACTCTGCCATCCAGCCTCATGAGTCGGGCCATTCCGAAGAATGGAGCGGGAAAGGAGATTCGAACTCCCGACCCTCGCCTTGGCAAGGCGATGCTCTACCACTGAGCTATTCCCGCCTGACTCGAGAACGTATTATACGGATAAGCCGGTGACAGTCAAGCCTTTTCCTATCTCCTCTACTCTTCCCCTCTTTTCTGCTCTTTCCTCTTTTACATGGAACGCCTGAGATGGGGCCAGGCCGCGCGCAGATAGAGAACCATCGACCAGAGTGTCAGCACGGCCGCCGCATAGAGAGTCGCCACGGCGAGCATGGCAACAGGCGTGCCGGGGGCGAAGGCCAGCAGCAGAAAGATGGCCACCATCTGCAGGGTGGTCTTCAGCTTGCCGACCCACGACACCGCCACGCTGCCCCGCTTGCCCATCTCGGCCATCCACTCTCGCAGCGCGGAGATCACGATTTCGCGTCCGATGATTACCAGCGCAGGGAGGGTAAGCCAGACTGCGTCATAGCGCTCGATCATCAGCGCCAGTGCCACCGCTACCATCAGCTTGTCGGCGACCGGGTCGAGGAAGGCGCCGAACGGTGTGGCCTGGTTCCAGCGTCTGGCCAGATAGCCGTCCAGCCAGTCGGTCACCGAGGCCAGGGCGAAGAGCGCGGCCGCCAGGGGCATGCTCCAGGAGAGTGGCAGATAGAACAGCACTACCAGCAGCGGGATGAAAGCGATACGGGCCAGGGTAAGGATATTCGGAATGTTCATCGCGCGAAGCTGTCCTTGCCGGTGAGAGGAGCGTTAAGCGTTGGCGTATTCTATCCCCCTTGGCGAGCATCATCCATGCAGAGCTTGATGGATCGTCTCGGCCAGGGTGGCGCTGATGCCAGGCACACGGGCCAACTCGTCACGAGTCGCCTGCTTGACCCCCTGCAGTCCGCCGAAGAAGCGCAGCAGCTCGCGCCGGCGCTTGGGGCCCACGCCGGGGATGCCTTCGAGGGTCGAGGTGCGGCGCTGCTTGTCTCGTCGTGTGCGGTGACCGGTGATGGCGAACCGGTGCGACTCATCGCGGATATGCTGAATCAGGTGAAGGGCAGGGGAGGAGGGCTCCAGGTTCAGCGTCCTGTCCACGGTTTCCAGGAATAACGTTTCCAGGCCCGCCTTGCGGGTGGTGCCCTTGGCCACGCCGAGAAGCGCCACGCCGGTGACTCCCAGGGACGCCAGTACCTCGCGGGCCATGTTGAGCTGCCCCTTGCCGCCATCCACGACGAGCACGTCCGGCGTCTGCCCTTCGCCCTCTTTCAGGCGACGAAAACGACGGGTGAGCGCCTGCTGCATGGCCCCGTAGTCATCGCCCGCCGCCACCCCTTCGATATTGAAGCGACGATAGTCCGACTTGCGTGGACCGTTTTCGTCAAACACCACGCAGGAAGCGACCGTGGCCTCGCCATGACTGTGACTGATATCGAAGCACTCGAGCCGTGCCGGCGCTGCTGCCATGCCCAGGGCGTCGCGCAGTGCATCGAAACGTTGCGCAAGCTGGTTGTGATTGGCCAGCTGGGCGGCCAGCTGCTGTTCTGCGTTGGTGAGAGCCAGCTCCTTCCACTGGGCGCGATGACCGCGCACCTGATCGGTCAGCCGCACTCGGCGGCCGGCCTTTTCGGCCAGTGCCTGGGCGATCAGCTCGGCGTCCGGAACGGCGTGACTGGTGATCACCTCCCGAGGGATCTCCCGGGCCTGGCCCAGATAATACTGGCTGATGAAGTCGCCCAGCAGCGCCTCTTCCGACAGGTCGAGGCCATTGGCGGGAGCGTGATGGCGCGCTCCCAGCAGCCTCCCCTGGCGGATGGCCAGTACCGAGATGCATAACGCTCCGGGGCGGCTGGCCAGCGCGAAGGCGTCGGCGTCGCCATCACCGGTATCCACAAACTGGCGTTGCTGCAGTTGCCGCAGCTGCTGGATCTGGTCGCGCAGGCGGGCCGCCTCCTCGAAGGCCAGCTCACGGCTGGCGGCTTCCATCGCGGTAGTGAGCTCCCGGGTAACCTGTTCGCTCTTGCCTTCCAGGCACTGCACGGCGTGCTCCAGATCGCGGCGATAGTCGGCCTCGGAGATGTATCCCACGCAGGGAGCGCTGCAGCGATCGATCTGGTACTGCAGGCAGGGTCGCGAGCGGTGGGCGAAGACGCTGTCCTCGCAGTTGCGGATGCGGAATATCTTCTGCATCAGAGAGAGGCTGTCGCGCACCGCGTGGCTGCTGGGGTAGGGGCCGAGGTAGCGCCCGTCATCTCGGCGCTGGCGAACCCGCTTGTACTCCAGCGCCGGAAAGGGGTGGCGGTCTGTGACAAAGATGAAGGGGTAGGACTTGTCGTCGCGCAGCAGGATGTTATAGGGCGGCCGCAGCTCCTTGATAAGTGTCTGCTCGAGCAGCAGGGCCTCTGTCTCGCTGTTGGTCACCGTGACCTGGATATCGGCGATACGCGCTACCAGTGCCTGGGTCTTGGCGTTCAGTGCACCACGGAAATAGCTGGCGAGACGAGCCTTGAGGCGGCGCGCCTTGCCAATATAGAGCGTCTCGCCGCCCTGGTCGAACATGCGATAGACGCCGGGGGCCTCGCTGACGCTGGCCAGAAAGCGGCGATGGTCAAAGGTCATCTGGCGAGGTTACTGCATGGTGGAGAAGCCTTCCACCAATCCATGGCGCAGGCCCAGATGGGTAAGCTCGACGTCAGACTTGACGCCCAACTTCTCGAAGATGCGGTAGCGGTAGGTGTTTACCGTCTTGGTGCTGAGAAAGAGTCGGTCCGAGATGTCGGCGACCTTCTGGCAATTGATGATCATCATCGCCACCTGCATCTCTCGGGAGGAGAGCTCATCGAATGGATTCTCGGGTGAGTCAATCCGCGACAGCACCAGGCGCTGGGCCACGTCGGGGCTGACATAACGGTGCCCCTGGAATACCTCGCGGATGGCACCGACCATCTCCTCGTGTTGGGAGCCCTTGCTGACAAGGCCTCGAGCCCCGGCGTCCAGCAGCCGTTGAGCGAAGCTGTCCTCCAGCCAGGCGGTGAGCACCAGTACGCGAGTGTCCGGGAGGGCGCGGGTGATCTTGCGCGTGGCCTCGAGGCCCCCGATACCTGGCATGCGAATATCCATCAGCACCACGTCAGGCTTGAGGCGCCGGGCCTGGGCGATGGCTTCTTCGCCGCTGGCCGCCTCGCCGGTGACCCGCAGATCCTTTTCGGCATTCAGCAGATGGGCAAGGCTGGTTCTTATCAGATGGTGGTCATCGGCAATGAGTACCTTGATCAATTTGATTCGCTCCTGAACGACTCGACGGCAGCAAACTGGCTCATCGCATGATGTAAGGGTAACTGTTGGTGACAAGCCTGCCACACAGGGTGGCGGCGAGAAAAGACTACTTAGGTTGCTATACAAAATGGTGGGCAAACAGAAAAAAGAGTTGACGGTAACCTCATGTCACCGTATTATATGCCCCGTTCTCGCAACGGCGAGACGGTGTGGGGCCTTAGCTCAGCTGGGAGAGCGCAACACTGGCAGTGTTGAGGTCAGCGGTTCGATCCCGCTAGGCTCCACCAACAAGATTCAATGAATTAGCCGCCTGGCGCACTGCGCCAGGCGGCTTTTTCGTGGTCGGTCGCACACAGTCGTGCGTGGGTGAGGCACGACCCCTGGCATGGGGATACGCCAACAGAGGTTGTTACCCCCGGCACGACGGCCGGGGGTGGTGTGGCTTATAGTCCGATGGCAGAAGAGGTGGAGCGGCGAGGGTCGGCCCCACCGTAATACATCTCGTCCTCGATCAGGATCGACTGGGCGGCACCCATGGCCGATTGCTGGCTGATGGTGTGACCGCGCTCCCTGAGCAGTTCCAGCGTATCGGGACTGAAGCCGGCCTCGGTACGGATTTCGTCGGGCAGCCACTGATGGTGCATGCGCGGGGCGCTGACCGCCGACTGGATGTTCATGCCGTGGTCGATCACGTTCATCAGCACCTGCAGGGTGGTGGTGATGATTCGCGAGCCCCCGGGGCTGCCGGTGACCAGGTAGTTCTTGCCATCACGCTTGACGATGGTCGGGGTCATCGAGGAGAGCATGCGCTTGCCGGGCTCCACCTTGTTGGCCTCACCGCCGATCAGACCGTACGCATTGGGGACGCCGGGCTTGGCCGAGAAGTCATCCATCTCGTTATTGAGCAGAAAGCCGGCACCGTCGACCACGATGCCCGAGCCATAGCTGAAGTTGATGGTATAGGTGTTGGAAACGGCCAGGCCATTGTCATCCACGATGGAGAAGTGGGTGGTCTCGTTGGATTCGTAGTCGACCGGATTGCCGGGGGCAATCTCGGCGCTCGGGGTGGCCTGTTCACCGATCTGGTCGCGCAGCTCGGCGGCGTACTCCTTGGAGGTGAGCCCGGCCAGTGGTACATCCACGAAATCGGTGTCACCGAGGAACTCGGACCGATCGGCATAGGCACGTTTCATGGCCTCGGCCATCAAGTGCATGCTCTCGGCCGAGCCGAAGCCCATTTCACCGATGGGGTACTCCTCCAGGATGTTGAGCATCTGCACGATATGGGCGCCGCCGGAGGAGGGCGGGCTCATGGCGTAGATATCGTGCCCTCGGTAGGTGCCGTGACTGGGTTCGCGGATCACCGGCTGGTACCCGGCCAGATCTTCTTGCGTGATCAGGCCGTCGTTGCGTTCCATTTCGGCGACGATCAGGCGAGCGGTTTCGCCTTCATAGAACTCCCGCGCCCCCTCCTCGGCGATACGTTTGAGGGTGGCGGCGAGGTCGGGCTGCTGGAATAGGTCGCCGACCTGATAGGCGCTGCCGTCTTCCTTGAAGAACTTGGCCATGCTGGCATCCCAGGCCTCGAAGCGGCCACGGGTATCCTGCAGCCCCTTGACGAAGCGCGGGGGGACGGTAAAGCCATCCTCCGCCAGGCGTATGGCCGGCTCCAGCGCCTCGGCAAGGCTCAGAGTGCCGTACTTCTCCAGCGCCAGGGCCAGGCCGGCCACGGTGCCAGGCACGCCTGCTGCCAGGTGTGTGAAGCGTGAACGCTCGGTGACTGCCTCGCCACTCTCGTCCTGGAACATGATCTCGAAGGCCGCCGACGGTGCGGTCTCGCGATAGTCGATGGCGATGACCTCATCGTTCTCCTCATCGGAGATCAGCATGAAGCCGCCTCCCCCGATATTGCCGGAGCGCGGCTGGGTGACCGCCAGGGCAAAGCCGGCGACTACCGCCGCGTCCACGGCGTTGCCGCCATCCGCGAGCACATCTCGGGCTACCTCGGAGGCAAGAAAGTGGCTGGTGGCCACCATGCCGTCGCGACTCTCCTGAGGATGGAAGCGTTCACCCTCGAGGATGGCTTGTTGGGAGAAGGCGGCGGGTGATGCCAGCAGGCTCGCCGAGAGGAGGGCGATGGTCAGGGCTCTGGGCGCAGGGGGCGTCAGAAAACGAGTGCTCATTGTAGTGTCCCTTGTTTTGGTGAGCAGAGTGGCAGCCTCGTATGCGGGGTATGCCGTCGGGTTCTGCCCTCATCGCCAGCCTGTGGCGATCGAAGGCAGGAACGACCGGCGGCCCGCCGGGCCGCCCATTCAGTTAGGTTCGATAGTCTGCTGCTGTCAAACCGACGAGCGTGATGACGCTCGCCGGCGGCCGTATCAGGGTGTGGCGTGCCAGAAGGGCTGGCCCAGGGTCGGCGTGCTGGGGCTGGCGGTCTGGCGACGCTCCATCAGGCCGGCGAGATAGGCCTCGCGACCCGCCTCGATGGCGCGGGCGAAGGCGGCCGACATCTGTGCCGGGCGGCGTGCCTTGGCCACGGCGGTGTTGAGCAGCACACCATCAAAGCCCATTTCCATGGCTTCGGCGGCCTGGGAAGGAGCCCCGAGGCCGGCATCGATGATCAGTGGCACGTCGATGCGCTCGCGCAGGGTGCGCAGGGCGTAACGGTTCATCAGGCCACGCCCGGTCCCGATCGGTGCGCCCCAGGGCATCAGGGCCTGGCAGCCTGCCTCCTGGAGGCGCTGGCATAGCACCAGATCGTCGGTGCAGTAGGGCAGCACCTTGAAGCCCTGCTCGACCAGCTCCCGAGCGGCTTCCAGCAGACCGAAGGGGTCGGGCTGAAGGTTGTAGTCGTCGCCGATGACCTCGACCTTGATCCAGGGTGTGTCGAACAGTTCCCGGGACATCTCGGCGAGCGTGATGGCTTCCCGGGCAGAGCGACAGCCGGCAGTGTTGGGCAGCAGGTGGCAGCCGCTTTCACGCAGAATCTGCCAGAAGGCATCGCCGTCGCCATCGGCGTTACCGCCGCCGGGATTCTGGCGACGCAGCCCCAGGGTCAGCATCGCGCAGTCGGCGGCCTCGATGGCGTCCTGCATCACCTGGGGCGACGGGTAGAGGGCGGTGCCAAGCAGGAAACGGCTGTTGAAGCGCTCTTCATAGAGCACCAGCGCATCGTCATGGGGTGATTGGGTGTGCATTAGCCGCCTCCTACCGGGGCCACGATATCGATACGGTCACCCTCGCCGAGGGTGCGCTCGGGCCAGGTGGAGCGCGGTGCGAAGGCATCGTTGATGGCTACGGCCACGCGACGCTCTCCATACCCCCACGCTTCCAGGGCCTGGGTCAGGGGGGTGCCTTCGGGAAGCCGGGCGGGCTCGCCGTTGAGGCTCAGGGTGATCTCATGCATGGGGTCACTCGCTTTCACGACAGGGTCTCCTGGGGGCGGAGCCGTCCAGTAGGTCGGCGAAGGGGTTGTCACCGTGGCCACGAATCTCGCTCAATAGATGCTCAACCACGGCTGGGGCAAGCAGATAACCGTGGCGAAACAGTCCATTAGCGCTAATCAATCCATCGCTTAGGGTAACCTGGGGCAGGTTGTTGCGAAAGGCGGGGCGCAGGTTGACACCCTGCTCAAGGATGCGTGCCTCGGCGAAGGCCGGTGACAGAGTATAGAGGGCGCTGGAAAGCTCCAGGGAGGATTGCAGCGATATCGGTGAGCGATCTTCGCTCTCGATGGAGGTGGCGCCGATGACGAAGCGTCCATTGGGCTTGGGGACCACATAGAGCTGGTAGCGCGGATGCATCAGGCGCACCGGCCGCGTCAGTGTGATCTCGTTGGTCGTTACATGCAGTGTTTCGCCGCGCACGCCGCGCAGGGTGGGGTGATTGGTCTTGGCGCCATGGCCACGGCAGTCGATCACCAGGTCGAAGTGGTGCGTTCCCGTTGGGGTGGTCACTTCGCCGGGATGCACTTTCACCGGGGTATGGGCATGGCACTCACCGCCAAGCTCGCGTATCGCCCCCAGCAGCCGTGTGAGCAGCTCGCGGTTATCCAGGTGTGCTTCGTCGGCAAGAAACAGGCCGTGGCGGAAGCGAGTCAGATCGGGTTCCAGATGATGTATGCCGCTGCCATCCAGCTCCTGATAGAGGGCGCCTTCTCCCAGGGTGTCGGCAAGGTCACGGCGGAACTGGATCAGCTCGTTGCCATCCTGGGGGTGGGCAACCACCAGGCTGCCGTGCTGGTGCCATAGCTCCGACGCCTGGAGTTCGGCCAGCCATCCGGGCCAGCGATCGAGAGCCATCTGCCCCATCTCATAGACACTGCGCTCGCTGACAACCGTTTCGGCCAGGGGAGCGACCATGCCGGCGGCGGTCCAGGCTGCGGCGGGCGGCGTGTCAAGGTCACCTGCATCGTAGAGGCTGACGGCATGGCCGTCGCGCAGCAGGTGCCAGGCTGTCAGGCGGCCGAGCAGGCCGGCGCCGGCGATGGCGAAGCGGCGTTGTGGGGTGGCGTTCATGAGGCGTGCATCCGGCAGTTGGCAGTGTGGAGATCAGGCTGGATGCAGGGTAGGGACGGGCTGGGGGCACGAACTTGTTCCCTCCGCAGGCATCAACCTGATCAGGTTCAACGGGTTCGGCCATACCGATCTCAGCCCCTTGATACCGCATGACGGTGAGAGGGGCGCCCCGACAAGAGCTGCCAACATAACCAAGAAGGCCCGCCGACGCAATCGAGCGTCGGCGGGCCTTCTGGGGCAGGCGGGATTCAGGCGCAGTCGGCGGCGCCCTCTCCGAACATGTCGAAGAGCAGTTCGCGCCCCATGCCGGTCAGCACGAAGCGGCGCTGGTCGTTCCAGGTGGCGGCCTCGCTTGATTCGAGGATGCGCTGACAGGCCGACCATTCGCGGCTATCGCTCTTCAGCGTTTCCAGCGCAGTGGGGTCGAGGCCGCGATGGGGAACGGTGACGGTTTCGAGCACGTGGCCCTGGCGGTAGAGCAGCGCTGCCATGTTGGCGAGGCATTGGCGCAGGCTGCGCTGCATCCCGAAGGTGTCGATTGAAGGGGTAGTCATGCGCCGCGTCTTTCTTGGTGGAAATTGCTGCGGCGCATTATACAACCTTGGTCGGATAAGACCAAGGTCTAGTGGGGGTCACGGCGCGTCGTGGACCTCACCGAGCAGCAGGAATTCGATCAGTGCCTTCTGGGCATGCAGACGGTTGCCGGCCTCTTGCCAGACCACGGCCCGCGGATCGTCGAGCAGGGTCTCGCTGATCTCCTCGCCGCGATGGGCCGGCAGACAGTGCAGGAACAGCACGTCCTGGTGAGCGCGATCGAGCAGTGCCTCGCTGACCTGAAGGCCGGCGAAGGCCGCCTCACGCTTGGCCTGTTCCTCCTCTTGTCCCATGGAGGCCCAGACATCGGTCGTTACCAGATCGGCGCCGGTCACGGCCTCGACGGGGTCACGCAGCAGGGTGACGCGATCGCCGGCGGCCTCAAGGATATCCTGGCGAGGCTCATAGCCTTCTGGGCAGCAGATGCGCAGCTGGAAGTCGAACTGGCGGGCCGCATTGATCCAGGAGTGGCACATGTTGTTGCCGTCGCCGATCCATACTGCGGTCTTGCCCTGTACGCTGCCGCGGAGCTCGGTCCAGGTCATCACATCGGCGAGCAGCTGACACGGATGATAGTCGTCGGTCAGCGCGTTGATTACCGGCACGCTGCTGGCCTCGGCGAATGCCTCGAGTCCGGCGTGGGAGAAGGTACGGATCATCACGATATCGACCATCTCGGAGAGCACGCGGGCTGTGTCGCCAATGGGCTCGCCCCGGCCGAGCTGGGTGTCGCGTGGAGAGAGGAACAGCGCATGGCCGCCGAAGTGCGCCATGGCGGTCTCGAAGGAGACTCGGGTGCGCGTCGAGGACTTCTCGAAGATCATCGCCATGGTGTGATTCGGGAAGGGAGTGTAGGTGGGCCCTTCCACCTTGAGCGCGTTCTTTATGGTGATGGCGCGCTGAATCATGTTGCTCAGCTCTTCGGGGCTGGCATCCATCAGGGTCAGGAAGTGCCGAGTGGCCATGCGGTGCTCCTCGCAAAAGCGCTCATCCTAGCCAGCCGCCGGGGGATGCGCAACGCGTTATGGATCAGTAGAATGGCTGTCACCAAGACCTACCGCCGGGATCAGGTATTGATCGAGCCGGCATTCACGACCTCTATTGTCCGCTACACCCTTAGGGAGACGCCATGAGCACCACCCTCGAAAACATCCAGCGCCAGATCGGCGAAAACCCGATCCTGATCTACATGAAGGGCACCCCGCAGCTGCCCCAGTGCGGCTTCTCCGCCCAGACGGTGCAGGCGCTGATGGCCTGTGGCGAGCGCTTTGCCTTCGTCAATATTCTGGATAACCCGGATATCCGGGCCGAGCTGCCCAAGTACGCCAACTGGCCCACCTTCCCCCAGCTGTGGGTCGAGGGCGAGCTGGTCGGCGGCTGCGACATCGTGATGGAGATGCACCAGAACGGCGAGCTCGAGACGCTGATCAAGGAAACGGCCGCCAAGCACAAGGACGACGCTTAAGCGTCAAGCCTGAAAAGCGGCGCTTTGCGCCTGGAAGCTTGGAGCTCGAAGAAAAACATCCCCGCAGCCATGCTGCGGGGATGTTTGCTGTGTGGGGGAGCAGTTTAATACTGATTTCCAGCTTACGGTGCTTCTTCCATCCCCTGCTCACGCTGGGTCTGGTCCCAGCCGCCGATCTCCTTGTAGCGATTGACCATGGCGCAGAACAGCTCGGCGGTGCGTTCGGTATCATAGCGAGCCGAATGCGCCTCGCTGTTGTTGAATTCGATGCCGGCGGCCCGGCAGGCCCGGGCCAGTACCGTCTGGCCGTACATCAGGCCGGCCAGGGAGGCGGTATCGAAACTGGAGAAGGGGTGGAAAGGATTGCGCTTGATGCCGCAGCGGTTCACCGCGGCATTGAGGAAGCCGTGATCGAACGCCGAGTTGTGGCCGACCAGGATGGCGCGGGTGCAGCCATGGGCCTTGATCGACTTGCGTATGGGTCGAAAGATCTCGTTGAGCGCCTCGGACTCGTTGACCGCCACCTGGCGACGCAGGGGATCGTCGAGCCGGATGCCGGTAAAGTCCAGTGCCGACTGCTCGATGCTGGCACCCGCAAAGGGCTCCACGTGGAAGGCATAGGTCGACTCGGGGAGCAGGTAACCCTCGGCGTTCATGGTCAGGGTGACCGCGGCGATCTCGAGGATCGCATTGCGCTCGGAATCGAAACCGCCGGTTTCCATGTCGACCACCACCGGCAGGTAGCTGCGGAATCGCTGTGCCATCAGGTCGCGGGCGATTGCCTCGCTCATGCACCTCTCCTTCGTGTTTGGCATTGATGTCACGGGCAGGCTGGCCGCGGCCCGGCTCAAATTCGCGCAGTCTAGCAGCTCGCTCCCTTGAGGTCCCGTGGATGGGCGGTATTCGAGGCCAGGTTGGCGCGCTATACTGGCAGGTCTCTCGTATTCATCAGAAAGGAGCTCCTCGAATGTCCGATGTCAAGAAGGTGGTGCTGGCCTACTCCGGCGGCCTGGACACCTCCGTAATCGTCAAGTGGTTGCAGGAAACCTACAACTGCGAGGTGGTGACCTTCACCGCTGACATCGGTCAGGGCGAGGAGGTGGAACCGGCGCGTGCCAAGGCTCAGGCACTGGGCGTCAAGGAGATCTACATCGAGGATCTTCGCGAGGAGTTCGTGCGCGACTACGTCTACCCGATGTTCCGTGCCAATACCATCTATGAGGGCGAGTACCTGCTCGGCACCTCCATCGCCCGCCCGCTGATCGCCAAGCGTCTGATCGAAATCGCCAACCAGACCGGCGCCGACGCCATCTCCCACGGCGCCACCGGCAAGGGCAACGACCAGGTGCGCTTCGAGCTCGGTGCCTACGCTCTGAAGCCCGGCGTCAAGGTGATCGCCCCGTGGCGTGAGTGGGACCTGAACTCCCGCGAGAAGCTGATGGCTTACTGCCAGCAGCACGACATCCCGGTGGACTTCGCCGGCCAGAAGAAGAAGTCGCCATACTCCATGGATGCCAACCTGCTGCATATCTCCTACGAGGGGGGCATCCTCGAGGATCCCTGGGCCGAAGCAGAAGAGGACATGTGGCGCTGGAGCGTCTCGCCGGAGGCCGCCCCGGACGAGCCCACCTACGTCGAGCTCACCTTTGACCAAGGCGATATCGTGGCCATTGATGGGGTGCCGATGAAGCCCCATGAGGTGCTCGAGAAGCTCAACAAGATGGGTGGCGATAATGGCATCGGCCGTCTCGATATCGTCGAGAACCGCTATGTCGGCATGAAGTCTCGCGGCTGCTACGAGACGCCCGGAGGCACCATCATGCTCAAGGCACACCGCGCCATCGAGTCGCTGACGCTCGACCGTGAAGAGGCCCACCTCAAGGATGAGCTGATGCCCAAGTATGCCGAGGTCATCTATAACGGCTACTGGTGGAGCCCTGAGCGTCGCATGCTGCAGGCCGCCATCGACGAGACCCAGCGCAATGTCTCGGGTGTGGTTCGCCTCAAGCTCTACAAGGGCAACGTCATCGTCGCCGGTCGCCAGTCCGATCAGTCGCTGTTCGACGAGTCCATCGCGACCTTCGAGGATGATGCCGGCGCCTACGACCAGAAGGATGCCGAAGGCTTTATCAAGCTCAATGCCCTGCGCCTGCGTATTGCCGCCGGCAAGGGACGCAAGCAGGACTGATGCCGCCGTGGGGCGCCTGCGGGCGCTCCACCGGCATGCATTCCGCAAGGATCGTGGGTGCTAGGTCTAGGTACTAGTAGGAGGCTTGTCATGTTCAAGAAGCTTCTCTCGGGGCTGTTCGGTGCCGGCGATGACGATGGCCCCTCTGGCCATGCTCCGGCCGCCGAGCCGGTGGAGCATAACGGCTATCTGATTGTCTCCGAGCCGGCCCAGGAGGGTGGCCAATACCGCGTCAGCGGCTGGATCCGTCGGCCGCTGAGCGGGGATGGCGAAGAGGACGAGGATGAGGTGCTCGAGCACCGCTTCGAACGCTCTGATATGGTGCCCGGCCGCGAGGCCTGCGACGAGCTGATGGTCAGCAAGGCGCAGCGCTTCATCGACGAGATGGGCGACGACATGTTCGCTCGCTAGTCCTGGCGAGTAGAGTCGTGCGCCTTCTGCATCGTGCCTCACCATGGCGGGATCTGTTTGCCGGGGCGACCCTGCCGGATCCCGCCAGCCTGCCCGATCTTCTCGCGCCCCTGCGCGATGCCCTGGTCGACCTGGGGCCCCATCCCGACCTGGCCGACGCCCACGCCTGGCAGCCCACCCTCGTGCAGGCCCTGTGGCGTCTCGATCTGCCTGCCTGGCGGATCGCCCAACTGATCAGCGACCATAACGCCTGGCTCTACCGTCGTGCCATTCGTCTCGCCGAGATCGAGATGAAGGGACAGGGGTGGGGCGCGCCGCCGGTGGCGTACTGTGCTGTGGTGCTGGGCTCCGGGGGCCGCCACGAGAGCCTGCTGGCCCCGGATCAGGACAATGCCATGATCATCGACGAGTATCCGGATGCCCGGCATGTCGAGATCGACGGTTATTTCCAGTCGCTGGGCGAGCGCTTCAGCGAGCGGCTCGATCGCGCGGGGATTCCGCTGTGCAGTGGCCATGTCATGGCGCGCTGGCCGATGTGGCGCAAGCGCCTCTCGGAGTGGCAGCGCCAGCTCGAGATATGGAGCGCCGACCGACGAGTCAAGCGCGTCCAGCAGGCCAATATCCTGCTTGATTTCACCTCGGTCTTCGGTGACGAGTCCCTCGCCGAGGCGCTGAGCGACTGGGTGGCGGCGCGCCTTCCGGCGGCGGGTCTCTTCCTCGACGAGATGGGGGCGCTGTTCGATGAGCAGCCGGTGGCGCTGGATCGCCTCGGCCGGTTGGCCGGGTCACTGGAAGGGGCACCCCACGAGCGGGCTATCAACCTCAAGCATCAGGCCATCCTGCCACTGGTTGCCGCGGCAAGGCTCATGTCGCTGCGATATGGTGTGCGCGAGACCGATACCCGGCGGCGGCTCGCTGCACTGGTTGCCAGGGGCAAGCTGGGGGCCGACAACTGCCGTGAGCTCACCGCTGCCCATGGGCGCTTGCAGGCACTGCTGCTCCATGAGCAGTGCCACAATCTCACCGCCGGTCGTGCTGCCGACGGCTGGGTAGATATGGCACGCCTCGGCAAGGACCAGCGGTTGCTGCTGCGACACGACCTGCAGCAGATACGGGCGCTGCAGCGCCGCGCGCGCCGGGGCTAGCCCGAAGCCCCCTTGGGGAGCTATAAGCCGTACGCTATAAGCCTTACGTTGTGAATCGGGGCGTGGGACCCACCATAGGCCGGAATAACCTGGTCCAAGGGGGCGTACAGCATAAAGCGTATGGCGTACCGCTCTCGGCGAAGCCGGGCATGGCTTACGCTTCCGACGAACCCGCCGGCGCCTCCGGAAGCTCCATGATCAGGCAGGCCCCTCCGAGATGGGGGGCCTCCTCCACCCATAGACGTCCACCGAGATGGGCCACGATACCCCGGCTGATGGGCAGGCCCAGACCGCTGCCTCGCGGGCGGCCATGACGCTTGTCTGGCGCTGCATCGACGCGCTGGATCTGGTGGAACTTCTCGAACACTCGTTCGCGTTCCTCCTCGCCGATCCCGGGGCCATTGTCCTCCACCATCAGGCGGTAATGACGCTTGTGTGGCAGCAGGCTGAGTCGAACTCGTGCATCCTCCTCGTCGGCAAACTTTCCGGCGTTGTCGAGCAGGTTGATGATCACCTGCTCCAGGCGATCCGGGTCACCGATGACCCGGGCCTGCTCCAGATCAACCACCATCTCCAGTGTCACCCCCCGGTCTACCTGCATATGATGCACCGCATCCACGCTGTGACGCACCAGTGCCACCAGGTCGAGGGGTTGAGGGTTGAGCGTCAGGCGTCCGCTCTCCAGGCGTGCCAGGTCGAGGATCTCCTCGATCAGTCGTGAGAGTCGCTGGCTCTCCTTGACCACCACATCGAGGAAGTGCACTCGCTTCTCTTCAGGCAGGTTGTCGCTGTCGCGCAGTATCTCGGCGAAGGCGCGGATCGAGGTAAGTGGGGTGCGCAGCTCGTGGCTGACCATGGCGACGAACTCGTCCTTCAAGCGGTCGAGCTCCCGCAGTCGCTCGTTGGCGGCCCGCAGCTCCTCGCTGGCCTGGGCCAGCTCGCTGGACTTCTGTTCCAGGCGCCGGTTGATCTCCAGAGTCTCGGAGGTGGTATCGAGGATGCTGAGGATCGACTCCAGGTCAAGTGCTTCACCGCGTACTACCGAGTTGATCAGCACCCGTGCCGAGGCATTCCCAAGCGCCCCGGAGAGCGCCTGTTCGGCGCGTGCGATCTGGGCCGGGGTGGCCGGCTGTTCGGCATCACTCGTCTGGGGTTCGGTATCGGCGAAGACCCGGGCGGTCGTTCCCGTGCCCAGATAGCGATCGAGCAGGGTGCGCAGCTCGCCGCGGGTGGTCTGGCCGTGCCATAGAGAGGTCTCCAGCAGGTTTGGGTGCATGGCCTCGGCAAATAGCGCCGCCTGAGTCTGCTCGAGCGGTGATTGACGACTGAACAGCGAGACCCCGACCAGCAGGCCGAGGTTGGCGGTCAGGCTCCAGAGCAGGGAGTGGGTATAGATGTCCCAACCCTCCAGGCCGAAGAGTGCGTAGGGCCTCAGCCAGGCGATGCCGAAGGGCCCCTGCTCGAGGAAGGTGGCGTCGAGCCAGCCAGACTGGGCGAAGCCCGGGATCAGCAGGGTCCAGGCCCATATCAGGGTGCCGGCGATCAGCCCCAGGGCGGCGCCTCGGTGATGCGCGCCTCGCCAGTACATGCCAATCAGCATGGCGGGGGCAAACTGGCAGGCCGCGGCGAAGGAGACCAGGCCGATGGTCACCAGGCTGTAGGCGTCGCCGACCAGCGCATGATAGAGGTAGCCCAGCAGCAGTATCAGCACGATTGCCACCCGGCGAATGCCCAACAACCAGCCGGCCAGCTCGCCGCTGGCACTGCGGTGCAGTCGACGGGTGCGCAGCAGCAGCGGCATGATCAGCTGGTTGCTGACCATGGTGGAGAGCGCAATGGTCTCGACGATGACCATGCTGGTCGCCGCCGAGAGGCCACCGATAAAGACCAGCAGCGGCAGCCCCTCCAGATCGGCAGAGAGCGGCAGGGTGAGCACAAAGCGGTCGGGGTCGGCATCTCCCATCAGCAACAGGCCCGCCATGGCGATGGGGATCACGAACAGGTTGATGGCCAGTAGATAGAGCGGGAAGAGCCAGCTGGCGCGGGCCAGGTGGCGCTCGTCGACGTTCTCCACCACCAGCACCTGGAATTGTCGGGGCAGCGTGAGAAATGCCAGAAAGGCCAGCACCAGCATGCCGAACCAGGCCGTACTCGTGCCGGGAACGGCATCCATCCCGAGGCGGCTGGCGAGGTCAGGCGTGGTGGCGACACGGGCGAAGAGATCACCGGGGCCCTGGAAGAGCACGAAAACCGTGAAGATACCCACGGAGAGGAAGGCCACCAGCTTGACCAGGGATTCGAAGGCGATGGCGGCCACCATGCCCTCGTGGCGCTCGCTGGCATCCAGGTGGCGAGTGCCGAAGAGGATGATGAAGACGGCCAGCACCAGCGCTACCCAGAAAGACTTGTCCAGCCAGAAGGGCTCGTCGGCCAGTCGCAGGTCGCCGGCATCGGGGTAGTTCACCAGCACCGCGTGGGTGACGGTGATCGCCTTGAGCTGCAGGGCGATATAGGGCGTGATGCCGATCAGGGCGATCAGTGCCACCAGGGCCCCGAGGCCCGAGCTCTTGCCGTAGCGGGCACTGATGAAGTCGGCAATCGAGGTGATGCGTTGGGCGCTGGCGATACGCACCATCTTGCGGATCAGAAAGGGGGCCATCAGCATCGCCAGGGTCGGCCCAAGGTAGATCAGCAGAAAGCTGGGGCCGAACTGAGCGGCGCGCCCCACACTGCCGTAGAAGGTCCAGGCGGTACAGTAGACGGCGATGGAGAGCGCATACACGTTGGGCGAGCCGATTATCGAGCGGCCCTGCTCGGCGCGTCGGTCACCCCAGGCGGCGATCAGGAACAGCAGTGCCAGGTAGCCGAAGGCGACACTGAGCACCACGATGTCGCTGCGCATCATCTACTCCCCAGGTGGCTTGCGGGGGCTCGGGCTCTCCATCAGCCAGGCCGTCAGCCCGATGATGAGCCCCCAGGCGATGAACAGATAGAGCGGTAGCCAGGAGATCGTCATGGCCCGGTCTGGCACCAGTACCAGGGGCGGGGTGAACAGCAGCGCGGCCAGGATGATCAATGCCAGCAGGCGCTCGCGGCGGCGCGGTACGCTCAGCATGGCAAGACGCTCCGATCGGGTGTGGTCGTCATGAGGCGCAGGCGTCCTCCTTGCTCAGTGCACTGTTCTGCAGTGTCAGGGCCTTCTCGAGGGTGTCGACGCCGCGGGCCTCCAGACGGGGCAGCAGCGACAGCCATAGCTCGGCGGTGACGCGGGCATCGCCCAGGGCGGTGTGGCGAGTGCCCGGGGGGAAGGAGAGATCATAGCGTTCGGCCAGGCTGTCGAGGTCATGGCCATCGAGGCTGGCATCCAGCGCCCGGGAGATCAGCAGGGTGTCGAGTACTGGCATGTCCAGCGCGATGCCGGCCCCAGGTGATTGCAGGGCCAGTAGGTCGAAGGCGGCATTATGGGCCAGCAGAACGGCGTCTCCCACATAATCGCGGAAGCGAGGCAGTGCTACCGAGAGCGGTGGGGCGCCGGTGACGGCGTCATCGGTGATGCCGTGAATGGCGGTGCTGGCCGGGGGGATCGGTTTTCCCGGATCGACGTAGAGGTCGAAGGTTTCACTGGCCAGCAGTCGCGCGTTGACCACCCGGCAGGCGCCGATACTGATCACGGTATCGCCGCGGCGCAGCTCCAGGCCGGTGGTCTCGGTGTCGAAGGCCACCACCTCAAGGGCGCGGAGTGGTCGGGCGGCCAGCTCTGCATCGGGCGCCGGCAGGTCGGCGATGCCGAAGTCGTGGAACTCGGGGCGTGGCGGAAGTGTCGGGCGCGGTGCCCCGACCCGCCCCGCGGCGTGAAAGGGCAGGCGCAGCCGAGCATGCCGCCCATCGTCATCGGCCAGGCTCCAGACGTCGCTATCATGCTGATGCAGCACGTCGGCCACTCGGGGCGTGAAGGGTAGCGCCTCCAGGTCTTGCTTTTGCCACTCGCCCAGCCTTGATTCGGCAAGCGGCTTGCCCTCCCAGATCAGATCGAGGTAGATCCGCTTGTTACCCAGGCATACCTCGCCTTCCAGGGGGACATCGCCCAGCGTCGACGCCAGCGTGTCGAGCAGTGAGCCCAATAGCACCAGCAGGGCACTGGCATCGCCCTTCAGCCAGGCCGGCATGCCGACCGCGGTGAGCTGGCGTGTCGTCGGTAGCCGCTCGTTGAGGCTGGCCCAGAGGTCATTTGACCACAGGGGGACCAGTCGCTCGCCCTCCTGCTGCATGCGCTCGATCAGGGTCGAGAGGCCATCGATATCCTCCCCCAGTGCCTGGCTCTCCTCCGCGATCACTCGCTCAAGCCGTCGGCGCATCTCGCCGGCGCCTTCGGGCAATGCAGAGAGGGCGTCGGCGGCACTGGTCAGGCTGGCGCCATGGCGACGTAGCCGCGGCAGGCCATCGAGCAGTTCGGCACGGGCACCCATCTCGCTGGTCCAGGCGGCGGTGGTGTCGACAAGAGTCAGCATGGTCTCGCCATGGCTGCCGGGTACCCGACGCAATGTGGCACGCAGCCAGCGCTCGCCGCTGGGCACCAGCACCTCGCGAGGGGCGCCATTGGACGGTAACTGGCTCAGGGCATCCTGAAGACTCACGGCGGGCAGCAGGGCCTCGAGACGCTTGCCAAGGCCAAGGCTTGCGTGATCCTCGAACAGTGTCTCGGCAGCCTGGTTGAACAGCAGAATGCGACGGTGGTGGTCGCATAGCAGGAGCGGCGTTTCGAGCACCTGCAGCAGGGTCTCGAGCTCCTGGCGTATGCGTGCCGCGCTTCGCGCGCCTTCGGCGTGGGCGGTGGCCAGCCGGGAGCGGTCGGTGCGCCACGCCTCGCGAACCCGCACCAGATCGGGGCCAAGGGCACGTAGCCAGCCCTCCGGGGGATAGTCGTCCCGGGCGTCCGGGTTGGCCACCAGGCGTGCCAGCTGCACCTGCAGGTGGCGAAGCGGCGTGAAAAGCTGGCGTTCGAGCAGCAGGCCGACCATGAAGATGGTGGCGCCCCCCGAGAAACAGCCTGCCCACAGTACCAGGCGAGCGATCCCCCGGGGCTGGAATAGGGTGTCGAGCCATAGCGCGAAGGTGGCACCACCGAAGATGCTGATGCCGCTGAG
Source organism: uncultured Halomonas sp. (assembly GCF_947501415.1). Taxonomy (GTDB): domain Bacteria; phylum Pseudomonadota; class Gammaproteobacteria; order Pseudomonadales; family Halomonadaceae; genus Halomonas. Next base: position 65,476 of record NZ_CANMVL010000028.1, read on the forward strand.
CAGCAGCCACAGGCCGATCAGCCGCTGACGGCGAGGCAGACCGGAGAGCCGGCGACTCATCAGGACACCTCGGCGAGCAGGGTCTTGACCTTCTCCACCAGTGCCTGGGTCGAGAAGGGCTTGGTGACGTAGTCATCGGCGCCCAGCGCGAGGCCCTTCTCGCGCTCGACCTCGCGCCCATGGGCGGTGAGCATAATGATGGGCAGGCGGCGATGGGCCGGATCGCCACGCAGGCGTTCGAGAACATCGAAGCCGCTGATACCGGGCAGGCTGATATCCAGCAATACCAGGTCCGGCGCCCCCTCCGCGACCCGCGCCAAGGCATTTTCGCCATTCTCCGCGGTGACCACTTCGAAGCCGGCCTGCTGCATCAGAAACTCCAGTGAAAGGACGATATTCGGCTCATCGTCTACCACTAACACTTTGGCCATGACGCACTCCAGGTCATTATGATCATTGTTGCTATCAGTCTAAGTGGCTGTTGATGGGCGGGCAAAGACGACCTTGGCACAAGGCGGCGATAGCGGGGCGTGCTACGGTGGGGCTCAGGCTCTGTCCGAAAACTGGCTGCGCTCGGCTATACGGGGTTAAAGATCGACTCAAAGTACTCATTTACACTCCGTAAACTCGTGCGCGAGCCCGGTCCGTCTTTTCGCCGATTTTTGCCTTGTCTAACCTTCGCTCGCCGACTTTTCAAACAAGGCCTTGTGTCTTTTTCTCTTCCTGTTTTCCTTCATTTCCAGTCGGAGATATGCGCATGATCGAGCTGCACCATCTGGAGAACTCTCGCTCGCAACGGGTCTTGTGGCTGCTCGAGGAGCTGGATATCGACTTCGAGGTCGTCTGCTATTCGCGGGACCCCGAGACTCAACTGGCGCCGGCGTCGCTGCGCCAGCTTCACCCGCTGGGCAAGGCGCCGCTGATTCGTGATCTGGGCCGCGACGAACGGGTGCTGGCCGAGTCCGGTGCGATAATCGACTACCTGGTCGAGCATCATGATCCGCAGGCCCGGCTGGCCCCGTTGCCCGGCAGCGAGGCACATGAGCGTTACCGCTTCTGGCTGCACCATGCCGAGGGCTCGGCCATGCCGCCGCTTGTCATGCGGCTGGTATTCTCGCGGCTCGGGCAGCCGCCGGTGCGGGCCCTGGCACGCCCGCTGGGCCGGCTCTTTGCCCGCAGTGTGGAGCAGCAGTATCTGGGGCCGGAGATCCGTCGCCTTGCACAGTTCTGGACGGAGGAACTGGTGTCGCGAGGGCCATGGTTCGCGGGCGAGTCCTTCAGTGCCGCCGATATTCAGATGAGCTTTCCCCTGCTGGCGCTCGAAAGTCGCGGCGGGCTGGTCGACTTTCCCCGACTGGTCGACTTTCTCGATGCCTGTCGTCAACGCGACGCCTATCGACGCACCGTGGATCGTATCGGCGAGTTCGGCCTGGGGTAGGGCCGACAGGAGCCGGGCAGTGTCGATGGTGGGTACCACTTTCGTCGCACCTGAGTGGCTTCGATGGCTCGTGATATGGACGTCGCGCACATAAGAGACGAAGATCATCCAGTAACCGAAAGCTTGTAACTGCTTGTCTCGTCCACTGCTAGGAGAGTGCCATGAGTGCCATTCTCGTCATGGTCCTGGGTCTTGCCGCGATGGCGGCCGGGTACTTCGTGTACTCGAAGTTCATCGCCGAGAAGATCTATCGACTCGACCCCGACTTCAAGACGCCGGCCCACGAATACGAGGACGGCATCGACTTCGTGCCCACCAACCGATATGTGCTGTGGGGCCACCACTTCACTTCCGTGGCTGGTGCGGCGCCCATCGTGGGACCAGCCATCGCGGTGATCTGGGGCTGGCTCCCGGCCTTTCTGTGGGTCGTGCTGGGGACCATCTTCTTTGCCGGCGTTCACGACTCGGGAGCGATCTGGGCCAGCGTGCGCAACCGGGCCAAATCGGTCGGTGCCCTGACCGGTGATGTGGTGGGCAAGCGAGCTCGCAGCATCTTCATGATCGTCATCTTCCTGGTGCTGCTGATGGTCAATGCGGTATTCGCCGTGGTGATTGCCGGTCTGATGATGAACTTCTCCAGTGCCGTGGTACCGGTGTGGGGCGCCATTCTGGTGGCGCTGGTGATCGGTCAGATGATCTATCGCCGCAAGATGAGCCTGCCGATGGTCTCCATCGTCGGCGTGGTGGCACTCTATGCGCTGATCGGCATCGGGCCCTCGGTGCCCCTGCAGATGCCGGCGGAAGTGGCGGGTGTCTCCGGCAACGCCATCTGGATCCTGCTGCTCTTCGGCTACGCAGCGATTGCCTCGCTGCTGCCGGTCTGGGTGCTGTTGCAGCCGCGCGACTATATCAACGGCTTGCAGCTGTTCGTGGGGCTGATCGTGCTGTATGGCGCCATTCTGTTGCTTAACCCGAGCATGGTGGCGCCGGCGTTCAACGACAATGTGCCGGCCGGTACGCCCTCGCTGATTCCGCTGCTGTTCGTGACCATCGCCTGTGGCGCCATCTCCGGCTTCCATGGCCTGGTGTCATCCGGTACCACCTCCAAGCAGCTCAACAAGGAAACCGACGCACGTTTCGTCGGCTACTTCGGGGCCGTGGGTGAAGGCATGCTGGCGTTGGCCGCCATTCTCGCGGCGACCGCCGGCTTTGCGACCTTTGCCGACTGGGAGGCGATGTACACCGCCTTCGGTCAGGGGGGCGTCAACGCCTTCGTTGAGGGGGGAGCCTTCATCATCTCCAACGGCGTGGGCCTGCCCGAAGCCACCGCGGCGACACTGTTGACCGTCATGGCGGCACTGTTCGCGGGCACCACCATGGATACCGGCCTGCGCCTGCAGCGCTATATCTTCCAGGAGTGGGGCGAGATCTATCAGCAGCGCTGGATGCAGAAGCCGGCGATCGCCACCCTGCTGGCGGTGGGCAGCTGCCTGCTGCTGGCCTTCGGCGCGGGTGGAGCGGATGGCTCCGGCGGGCTGATCATCTGGCCGCTGTTCGGCACCACCAACCAGCTGCTGGCCGGTCTGTCGCTGCTGGTGGTCACCGTGATGCTGGTGCGCCTGGGTCGACCCATGTGGTTCACCCTGGCACCGCTGGTCTTTTTGCTGGTGGTCACCATCATCGCGCTGTTGCTGCAGCTGCGCAGCTTCTTCGAGCAGGGCAACTACTTCCTGCTGGTGCTGGATCTCGTGGTGCTGGTCGCGGCCATACTGGTTTCGCTCGAGTGCGTGTCGGCTCTCAAGCGGATCAAGAGCGAGGCCCCTGCCCAGCAAAAGTAAATGGTGAGCCTTTCAGGAGTCACAGGATGAGCGACGACCATAAGGAGGAGTGTCGTGCGGCTCGTCTCGAACGGATTCGGGCCTGGCTTAGCCAGGCCCGTTTCTTCGCGGAGGAGGTCTACTCCTCTCGCTACCGGGGCGCGATTGCCCGCGCCCGTCGAGACGAGGACGACCTGTTCATGCTGCTGGTGTTCTCCGAAATGATGGGAGTTCCCAATCCGGCGGCCTACTACACCCTGGAGCTGCAGCCCCTGTTGCTGGAGCGCTTCCACGACTGGCACCAACGCATGGGAATGGAACGCTCGCCACTCGACCACTTCAAATGTTGTTGAGGGTTCAATGAAAGAACTTCTGGAAAAACGTCTGCTCTGGGTGGGTGGCAAAGGTGGGGTCGGCAAGACGACCGTTGCCGCGGCCCTGGCGGTGCTCGCGGCCCGCCGTGGGCGGCGGGTGCTGGTGGTCTCCACCGATCCGGCGCACAGCCTGGGCGACGTTTTCGATCGTGAGCTGAGTGATGTGCCTCGGCGGCTGCTGCCCAATCTCGATGCCATGGAGATCGACCCGGATGCCGAGGTGGAGGCCCACCTGACCCGTGTCACCGCTCAGATGCGCCGTTATGCGGCACCGGAGATGATGGCCGAGCTCGAGCGTCAGATGCGCCTGACCCGGCAGTCACCGGGCACTCAGGAGGCGGCACTGCTGGAACGGCTGTCGCGCCTGATCACCGATGATTCGGAAGAGTGGGACCTGATCATCTTCGATACGGCACCCACCGGCCATACCCTGCGTCTGTTGACGCTGCCCGAGGCGATGGCGGCCTGGACCGATGGACTGCTTGCCCATAATCGCAAGTCCGAGGAGCTGGGCAAGGTGCTGTCACATCTGGCGCCCAAGCGCGGCAAGGATGTTTCGACGCCGTTCGATGACCCCCATGAGGATGGGCTGGCGGACCTCGATGAGAAGACACGCGATGTGGCCAGGACCTTGATGGAGCGACGGCGGCTGTTTCATCAGGCGCGCCGACGCATCGAGAATCCGGACGAGACCGGTTTCCTCTTCGTGATGACCCCGGAGCGACTGCCGATCCTCGAGACGGCGCGCGCGGTGGCGACCCTGGAAGAGGCCCATGTGCCGGTAGCGGGCACTCTCGTCAATCGGGTGATTCCCCCGGAGGCCGACGGTGACTTCCTTAACGCACGCCGCGAGCAGGAGGCCACTTATCTGAGGCGCATCGACGAGGAGCTGGGGCATCTGCCGCGCCCGCGGCTGCCGTGGCTACCCACAGATGTGCAGGGCATCGAGATTCTCGAGCAGCTGGCTGAGCGTCTCGAAGCGGAAGGCTTCTAGGTGCCAGGGCGTTAAAACCATGGCGTCTCGCTAGAGCTCGGTCTTCTCCTTGAACTCGCACAGGTCCTCGATCACGCAGCTGCCGCAGCGTGGCTTGCGCGCGATGCAGGTATAGCGGCCGTGCAGGATCAGCCAATGGTGGGCATCCTGACGGAACTCCCTGGGTACGTGGCGCAGCAGCTTTTTCTCCACTTCGACCACGTCCTTGCCCTTGGCGATGCCGGTTCGATTGGATACCCGAAAGATATGGGTATCCACGGCGATGGTGGGCTGGCCGAAGGCGGTGTTGAGGATTACGTTGGCGGTCTTGCGCCCGACGCCGGGCAGCGCTTCTAGGGCGGCGCGCGTTCCGGGGACTTCGCCGCCGTGCTTCTCCACCAGTAGATGGCAGGTCTTCATCAGATTCACGGCCTTGGTGTTGTAGAGGCCGATGGTCTTGATGTGTTCCTTGAGTCCATCGAGGCCCAGCTCGATGATCGCCTGGGGAGTATTGGCCACCGGGAAGAGCCGCGCGGTGGCCTTGTTGACGCCCACATCGGTCGCCTGGGCGGAGAGCAGCACCGCGGCCAGCAGCTCGAAGGGGGTTTCCCAGTGGAGCTCGGTGGTGGGGTGGGGGTTGTGTTCACGCAACCGCGTGAAGATCTCGTAACGTTTCTGGGCGTTCATGGCATTCCGTGGCGATGGAAAGGCGGCGTTGCAGCACTATCCGGGGCTTACCCGGCGACAGGTCTGCGAGGAGGCGCTGTGAATACGTCCCTGTACGCTACCGACGCCTTCCTTGGCGTAGGACCTCCTCTTCGACCTGTCCCCGGGGCCCCTACCCTTGGCAGTAAAACCGCGGGTCCGGTTTGGTTTTGATTGGCTTTTGTTCGTGGTTTCGGACAGGGACTAGCTTTACTCGCTCTTGTCCAGCGCGCTTCTGGCCTCGGCAAGCAGCCGCTCGGCTTCGGGCAGCTGGGCCAGGGCAGTGGTCTCGGCCTTGTCGTCGCCGCGGCGGCGAGCGCTCTCCAGCTGCTGCTGTACTCGCTTCAGGGCCTGCTCGGCGGCCTTGAAGGCCATCCGGCGCTGGCGCTGGATGACTGCGCTGCCACCGGGTGAGCCGCTAGTCTCCTTGCCGGCGGCGGCGCGCCGCTGTTGCATCAGCCGCCTCTGGCGCTCGAGTCGTTTGTCGCGGGCCTCCCGGGCCTGGCGCTGCTGTCTGGTGCGGTGGCGTCGGCGGCCCAGTTCGGCGCGGCGCGCCAGGTAGGCGTCGCGCTCCGTATCGCTTTCGGCAGACGCCCAGGCGGGGTGAGGCACGAGGTCGATGCAGTCCACCGGGCAGGGTGCCACGCAAAGCTCGCAGCCGGTACACTCGTCGGTAATCACCGTGTGCATGCGCTTGGCCGCCCCGAGGATGGCATCCACCGGGCAGGCCTGAATGCATTTGGTGCAACCGATGCATTCGGCCTCGCGAATCACCGCGGCCAGGGGCAGCTGGGCGGGCTCCGCCAGAGGCTGCTCGGGCTGGCCGGTCAGGGTGGCCAACCGAGTGAGCGTCTGCTCGCCGCCCGGGGGGCAGCGGTTGATCGGCTCGCCCTCGGCGATCGCCTTGGCATACGGCAGACAGCCATCGAAGCCACACTTGCCGCACTGGGTCTGGGGCAGCAGGGCATCGATGGCCTCGATCAGGTCATCATGACTCACGGTGGCTCAGGTCACCCGTTGGCCGGGCTCGGCGCCGGAGTCCGGCGAGAGCAGATAGATGCCCTCGTCGTTGCCCGAGGCCAGCACCATGCCTTCCGAGACGCCGAAGCGCATCTTGCGCGGCGCCAGGTTGGCGACCATCACGGTGAGACGACCCTCCAGTGCCTCGGGGGCATAGGCGGCACGGATGCCCGAGAAGACCGTACGGCTCTCGCCGCCCAGATCCAGGCTCAGCTTGAGCAGCTTGTCGGCGCCCTCGACATACTCCGCCTTGGCGATGCGTGCGATGCGCAGGTCGACCTTGATGAAGTCGTCGAAGGAGATCTCCTCGGCGATCGGTTCCTCGGCCAGGGGCCCCCTGGGGGTCTCCTTGAGCTTCTGTTCTTCCACCAGGTCCTCCTTGGATGCCTCGATCATGGCGTCGACTTTATCCTTCTCCACTCGGGTCATCAGCGGTTTGAACTTGGCAATCTCGTGGTCGAGCAGCAGCTCGTGTCGGCTATGCCAGTCGAGGGAGTCGAGTTTGAGGAAGCCACGGGCCTGCTCGGCCATGGCCGGGACTACCGGCGCCAGATAGACCATCAACTGACGGAACAGGTTGATACCGACCGAGCAGATATCAAGCACCTCCTGCTCGCGCCCCTCCTGCTTGGCCAGTACCCACGGCTCTGCCTCGGCGATATAGGTGTTGGCCTCATCAGCCAGCTCCATTACCAGGCGCATGGCGCGGCCGAATTCGCGGGTCTCGAACTGCTCGGCGATTTCGTCGCCGGCGCTGATGAAGCGGGCGATGCGCTCGGGCTCGGCACAGTGGGCGGAGAGCTTGCCGCCACCCAGCTTCTTGACGAAGCCGGCGCAGCGGCTGGCGATATTGACGACCTTGCCTACCAGGTCGCTATTGACCCGCGCGGCGAAGTCATCGAGGTTGAGGTCGAGGTCGTCGACCCGCGAGGTGAGCTTGGCGGCGAAGTAGTAGCGCAGATATTCCGGGTTAAGGTGGTCAGCATAGGTGGCGGCCTTGATAAAGGTGCCACGGGACTTGGACATCTTGGCGCCGTTGACAGTCACGAAGCCGTGGCAGTTTACCGCCGTCGGGGTGCGGAAGTCGGCACCATGCAGCATGGCGGGCCAGAACAAGGCATGGAAGTAGACGATATCCTTGCCGATGAAATGGTAGACCTCGGCGTCGCTATCCCTCTTCCAGTAGCTGTCGAAGTCGATGCCCTCGCGGTCGCAGAGGTTCTTGAAGCTGGCCAGGTAGCCGATCGGGGCGTCGAGCCAGACGTAGAAGTACTTGCCCGGGGCATCGGGAATCTCGAAGCCGAAGTAGGGGGCGTCACGCGAGATATCCCATTCGTTGAATCCGGCCTCGAACCACTCCATCAGCTTGTTGCGGATCTGGGGCTGGACATGACCATCATTGATCCAGCCATGCATGAAGTCGGCGAAGTCGGGCAGCTTGAAGAAGTAGTGGGTGGAGCTGCGCACCTCGGGGGTGGCGCCGGAGATGGCCGACACCGGATCGATCAGCTCCGCTGGGGTGTAGGTGGCCCCGCAGGCCTCGCAGTTGTCACCGTACTGATCGTCGGTCTTGCACGATGGGCAGGTGCCCTTGATGAAGCGGTCGGCCAGGAAGAGCCCCTTCACCGGGTCGTACATCTGTTCGATGTCGCGGGTCGCGATATGGCCCTTGTCGCGCAGGCGAGTGTAGATCAGCTCGCTGAAGTAGCGGTTCTCTTCCGAATGGGTCGAGTGGTAGTTGTCGAAGGCGACGCCAAAGGTCGCGAAGTCCGCCTGGTGTTCCCGGCTGACGCGCTCGATCAATGTCTCGGGAGTGATGCCCTCCTGCTCGGCGCGCAGCATGATCGCGGTTCCGTGTGCGTCATCGGCACACACGTAATGACACTGCTGGCCACGGCTCTTCTGGAAGCGCACCCAGATATCGGTCTGGATATATTCGAGCAGGTGGCCGAGGTGAATCGCGCCGTTGGCATAGGGCAGGGCGCTGGTGACCAGAATCTTGCGCGTGGCGTTCGTCGACATATCGGCTCTTGAATCCCTGGAAAATCAGATGCTCGATTGTAGCCGGGATGGCGTCTCGCTGCACCCGGCATCATCATGGGCAACAGGCCCGGCCTATCCACTCAGCGCCTGGCGGAGGCGTGATAGATACCGAAGTGGGTAAGGCCTCGGTCATGGAGATGCAGCGCCTGCATACGGCTCATCACGCCCTGGTCGCAGTACAGGAAATAGTGCCGGTCGTCGGGCAGTTCCGGGGCACGCTGCTGCAGCTCGTAGAAGGGGATCTCGAGGCGTTGGCCCGACTTCAGGGCCAATGGGGCCACCTCGCGCTCTACCGGGGGACGAATGTCGATAACGCTGACATCCTCGCCCGCGTGGGCTTCGGGGACCTCCTCGCCGGCCTGGTGGCCAGTTGCGTCGTGCTGGTTCTCGCCAAGGCGGTCGGTGCGGGTGGTCTCGGTGGCTTCGATTACGGCGTCCAGTATGGCAAAGTCGAACTCGGCCTCGGCCTCGGTGATCTGGTCGCGACGGGCACGGGTGTTGGGGCGTCGCGAGATGACACCACAATACTCGGGCATCACTTCGGCGAAGCGGGCGGTATCGATCTCTCGCGCCTGGTTGATGATGGTCTGCTTGTCATCGGTAAGCAGCGGACGCAGTATCGGCAGGTCGCTGGCATCATCGATCAGCGCCAGGTTGGTCAGGGTCTGGCTGGAGACCTGGGCGATGGCGTCGCCGGTGACCAGCGCCGGTATGCGGGCACGCTGGGCGATGCGTGAAGCGGCTCGTGCCATCATGCGCTTTAGCACCACACCCATCATGCCGTCCGGTACCTTGCGCAGGATCTCGCCGACCACTGGCTCGAAAGGAACCGATATGAAGTTGACGCGATGCGACAGGCTGTAGCGCTGCCAGAGGTGGTGGGTAACCTCACGCACGCCCCGCTCATGCTCGGGGCCGCCCAGGTTGAAGAACAGAAAGTGGGTCTTGATGCCGCGGCGGATCATTCGCCAGGCGGCCACCGGTGAGTCGTAACCGCCGGAGATCAGCGCCAGGGCCTGGCCCTGCAGACCGAGTGGGTAGCCACCCAGTCCCGGCAGGCGACGATCGATCAGGCGCAGTCGTTGCTCGACGACCTCTACCGTCACATTCACCTCGGGATGCTTGAGGTCTACCCTGGCATCGGGCGTGGCGGCGAGCAGTGCCGCGCCGAGATGGCGTTCCAGATCGGAAGAGGTGAAGTCGTGCTGGCCGCGGCGTTTGGCCGAGACACGAAATCGCTGACCGGCGATACGCGTCTGCCAGCAGGGCACGACATGATTGGCGACATCATTGAGGTCACCGAAGTCGACCTCGCGAACCTCCTGAACCTCCTGAGCACCAGGGACCCGACAGAGACGCGCCTCGATCTCATCGGTCAGCGCCGTGTCGGCGTTTTCGGGCACCGACACCATCAACAGGTCCCAACCCGCGCGCACCCCGATGCCGGGCTCCAGAGGCTTCAGAGTGTTGCGCACATTGGCGGCGAGACAGCGCGTCATGTGCTGACGAACGGAGCGCGACTTGATGGTGATTTCGGGGCTTAGCTTGAGGAGGTAGTACATGATGGTGAGGGCTGTATAGCTCTAGTCAAATCAATGGGTTGTTATTCTAACAGAGTCGTGATGCACGAACACGTAAACGCCCGGCGGATGCCGGGCGTCGCTGGGGGACTTGCTTGATTGGGGCAGGGCGTTGCTCAGTAGAGAGCCTGCTCCTCGTTGACGACCTCGCGAAGCAGCTCGAGGAAGAGCCTGTCGGCTTCACTGTGCTCTTGGGGATCCTCCGGGATATGCACGCTGGTGGTGTCCGAGATCTCGTTGGCGATGCGCGCCATGATCTCCTGAGAGTTACCCTCCGGCACATGACGACGGGCGATCTCCAGCGACTGGTCGAGGATTCGGGGGTCCTGCAGAAGCTTCCTTATGAAACCCTGCAGTTCGTTGATGACGCGCGTCTTTTGAATTTCCGATGAGGACATGGCGTGCTCCTTGTGATAACCGGCCGTGTCGATGCCATGACGATAGCACGTTTACAGGGTGCTGGTGAGGTTCCTTGTTGGGTCTTGTTCTTCATTAAAAAAAAACGTAACCCTATGCTTAGGCAGTGGAGTCATAATAGGCCAGCAGCGTGTACGCGTTTGAGGTTAGGGCCATGATCCACGTTGCACAGCAGTCTGAGAGCAATGATGGTGCAGCTGACCAGGATTGTGCTCTTGCGGTGTGCAGGAAAGCATCAGCTACGTAGTAAAAGCAGTGCACGCCTCGTGGCGAGCGATATCAACAACTTTGTTAGGCCGAGATTTCGAAGTGAAATCTCTTCAGGCAACCATTACACAGGCAGCTCATGAAATTTACCCTCATCTCGCCAACCTCTCGCCGTGTCATCGGAGTTGCTACCCTGGGCGCTGCGTTGGCTCTTATGCCGATTAGCGCCGCGGTGGCTCGGAGTTTGCCGCCAGGCCTTGCTGCACCGGGGTCAACCACCCTCGCCGATGCGGTGCGGCAGGCACTCACTACCAACCCTGAGGTGCAGGCCGTCTGGAACGAGCTGCGTGCTGCCGATGATGATGTGGATGTTGCATTTGGGGGCTACCTGCCCACTGTTGATGTCAGCGCCGGCACTGGCCGTGAGTATCGCGAAGGCGAGCCTGGTCCAGGCTTCTCCAAAAGCGGAAGCTACGAGATGAAGTTGAACCGTACCGGGATTCCCGGAGGCTCCAAACCTTGAGAGGATGGAGCCATGAACACTTCCAAGCGATATGCACCT
>NZ_CANMVL010000029.1 GCF_947501415.1 uncultured Halomonas sp.
TCTTGCTCATGATCAGGGTCTCCTGGTCGGTCTGATCAGAGCTTAGCGCCTGGTCCGAATTTCGGGGGCCACTTCAGCTCTATGACTCGGCAATGTAGTTCCACGTTCAGCGGACGGCCTCGTAACGGTCATCCTGTTTGGCCTTCTCAATTGCCAGGGCTTGATAAGTACGCCCCTCCTCATAGTCCTTGCGGGTGACTACCGTCAACATCTCGAGGAACATGTCGTACACAGTGTCCTGCCTCCGCCAGATAAAGTCGTCACCATTGCCAACGGTCAACGCTTGATGAGCATGACTGGAGTTGTGGTCATCGGCGAAGGCACGGAGATAGGCTAGGATGTAAACCGTCGTTGTTCATTTTACTGCCGAGCACTGTGTTCGCTTGGGCATTCACAACAGAACTCGAAAAATCATAACATAACCACTTGTATTTATAGCAACATATTCATTATCATATGATATTAACCTTATTTTGGCCATGAAAATCAAAGATATTCATATGATGAAGCTTTGGAAAAAAAGCGTTAACGGTGTTAACGAGAAGTATGGGCTATTGGCTCATCGTCTCTTTTGGCTCTGCGTCCTCGGACCGATCCTATCAGCAGTTTTTTTAGCTTGGTTCTACGGCTTATTTTCGCTTCCATTTGATCGATCTCTCTCAGGGGTGGAGAACTTCTACCAAAGGGCTAAAGTTTTCTTGGGGGTAGCAGCATTATCTATTCCTATTGGTGCAACATTCGCAAGGGTGCACAGCTCATCCCAAAATGCAAGAAACATAGTTTCTAGCACGGAGCAAAACAACTTCAGGAATGCCCTAGACCATGCTCAATTCTTCGAAGAGCAACTGTCCTCTCATTGTAAACAAAAAGAGAAGGGCATGGCTGCTTACCATATGAACAAGGATCCTTTCTTTCATTACAAACTCCTCTTTCCAGAATCCATGAATGGAAGTTTTGAAAACAACAAACTAGAGGGTATTGTAGATCAATTATTGATTCACATCTCTCGCCACTGCTCCCAGCCTGGGGATATCACAGCTGCCAAGAAAATTAACGACAAAATCGAAGAGGTCTTTCAATACCTTGAAACACCGATATTCATAGGTTGGCAAAGAAAGAATGCTAGATTGATAACCCCAGGATACCTAAGTGTGGAAGACACCAGCTTCGAAACCACCGAAAATATTGGCGAAAACTTGCACTTATACAATCTAATAGGCGAAGCTATCAGCCCATTAAAAGTATGGAAAATTGGCTTAGACCTAGTCGACCACAACACAGCCTATTTTATAAACCAAGCAGCCTCTATCATAGAAGACTACGAAACGAATTTTTTATCAAAAGTCGTTGAAAATCTTGACTTTGAATCATTAAAAGACCTAGATAGCGATGAGGCTGACCGTGTTTTACATCAAAAATACATTGAATGCCTAGACCTCTATAAGTCAAAGGGAAATAGTATAAAGCTCTGGGTCGACGCGGTGGCAACAGACCAATGTTTTTAGCTATCTTTTCAAAATACCTTGCAGATGCAAGATATGATAATACTGACAAGATTAAATGGAGGAACTTTCAGTTTATTTTCTCGCCTGTGTGGCCGGTTTTTTGCTCACTACCAATGACAGGATGGTAAGACGAATAAGGCGTGGCTATGTACACCCTAGTGATCACTGCTCGGCGCCGCACTGACAGGCAGACCGACGCGGGCCGTAGGATGGACGCCGGGGACGCACAGCTTATAGAATATTCGTTCGCCTGTGTGCCATGGTTTGTTTTTTCTAAGCACCCGAGACAGGTCAGGCGCTCGATCTGGAATTGACATGAGCCATCAAGACAAGCAGGAATAAAAGATGTGGGATGAGATACCTCAGATTGAGCATCACAATGCCTCAGAACTTCTGAAACACTTCATTACCAACCAAAGTGCTGGCATTATTTATAGAGGGCTAGGCCATCAGACTTGGACTCTCAGCCCATCAATTTCAAGGGCCACAGGGTCTCGCAAGCTGAATGCCGACTACGCTGATGACTCAAGGGCATTTAAGGAAATCGCGTACTTGGCAAGATTTGTAATTGCTTGCGATGATGCCGGGCTAAAAGTGGCTGGAGATAGCGACCAGTTAAGAAAATTTCTATTAGAACCAAGAGGGAAGAACAGTCAAGGACATGTCGTAGATTTATTTAAGTACCCCAGCCTTTGGCCGTCAGATGACAATGCTGTATTTCACTTCCTTGCACAAGCACAGCATCACGGGGTTCCTACACGACTCTTAGACTGGACAACTTCACCATTAGTTGCTTGCTACTTCACTGTTTCCCAGGCCATACATGAACGGAGAAGGCTGCTTTCACAGAGAGAAGATGCAAACCTTTCAGAGTGGATGCTAGCCATTGTAGAACTTGACACAATTCAAGCAGGAGGATTCAAGGAAACCTTTAGGATTAGACATGCTCCAGGCTCCACCAGCCAAAACTTAGCCGCTCAGAAGGGGCGCTTTACGTTTATCAAAGGTTTTGAGCTTAGTGATCTTGATCTTTTGAATCATAGACATTCCCGTAACTACCTAAAAAGGCATCTTCTCCCTCTTTCGGAAGCAAAAAATCTGATGCGACAGATAGAAATGTTAGTCGTAACTACGGCGACACTCTTTCCTGGCCACGATGGTGCTGCGAAAGACTCAATTGAAACCATGCTTCTGGAAGATTTGGATCAGGAAATTAGGGATTTTTTCTCACCTCAAGTGTAGCAATCAAAAAGGCAGCCATCGTGCCAGCGAGGTTGACTGCAAATTCAGCATGTCGAGGACTCGGCTTAACTGGCCGAGGCCCTTGGCCATGAGCATCTCCAACTTTATTACGAAGCTCACCAAGACCAGTGACTATGTTAGAACACCCTCCGAGAATACGCTTGAAGGTTTCCTCCATATGTTGTTCTGGAGCAAGGTTCAGTGCTAGTGATGCCTTACGATACAAAGCTGGCAAGTCATCGCTTCTGCCTGAGTACTCCTGTCCATCCACTTCTTCTATGATGTGCTTGCAGACACTTTCAATTAGAGACTTAGCCATTGTGATTGCACCTTCAGGGTCCGATGCTCTTCGAGACAGTGTCTTCTGCCAGGCCATATGAACATGAGTCGAGTCAAAGTTTCCAAGTGTATCGGTAATGGCCATGTCAGATGGAGCACCTACTTGCTCCAGCTTGTCGAGAAGAGGCCTAAACTCGCTCCAGATGAACTGTCTTCTAGGTTCATACTGCTCGATTTGTTTGATGAAACTCCAGAACTGGCTTGGTGAACGGCATGTCTTGACCATCTGAGGGACGAGCTGCGCTATGCTTGGCTCATTTAGCAAAGCGACTCGAATCTGAAAGTATTCGAAATCGCTAGCATCCCCACCTGTGGCGCGGTCCACCATCATGTTCTGCATTGATTCAGCTTGCTCTAGTAGGAACTGTCTATCCATCGATTGTCCTCAGCGATTAAGCCCATTTGCCAGCACCTCAGACACAACTGTACAATTCCTCGTAATCGCTGGCTACGCGAATGGCTACAGTAGCGGCTACAGATGGCTACTCCAATCGCGTAACATACTGATTTCAATGGGAGGTGCTGGAGCAAGGGCGATTCCCTTCACCCGCTCCAAGTGCTACTTCCCTCCGTGCCTTCGCACCCATACTGTTGCCACGCCTGAGCTTGCCATGGCCCTCTACCTGCTGGTCTTTGTCGTCTGCCTGCTGATCTTCGGCGGCATGGTCGGCCTGCTGCTGCTCACCGGTACTCCCCGCTTTCGTACCGACCCCGAGCGACTGCTGGCACTTTTCGACCAGGCGCTGGAAAGCCGTGTCGACGAGAGCGAGTGGAACGCCATCATGGGGTACCCCATCCGCCACGACGACTACCTGGATGGCGTGCGCCGTCGGGCCCAGCGCCTGATGAACGATCACGGCAACCACGGCCGCGCCGCGAGGGGCAAGCCGCTGCTGGACGAAAAGGGGCATGACGAGCTCGAAGCACTACGCGCCCACCTGGCGCGACGTCAGGCACTGCGCGAACGTCAACGCAGCGTGAAATGAGACATTCTACCGCACGGGGTAGGATAGTGCTTCGCCCGCTGTACGGAGGGAGACCGCCATGTCCAGCGTGATCCGCCAGATCCCCCTCGATACCGCCACGCGACATCATGCTCACGACTACCATCAGGTCGTGATCGGCCTGCAGGGCCAGGCGGAATTCGAGATCGAGGGACTCGGCGGCGCCATCTCGGCGCTTTCCGGCTGTATCGTGCCGGCCAACCATGTGCACTACTACGCAGGTACCGGCGACAACCGTCAGCTCATCCTTGACCTGCCGACACGGTCCGCCGCCCTGACCGGCCCCCAGCGAGAGCTCGCACGCCTCTTCGATGCCCCGCGCTTCTTTACCCTGGATGACCCGCTCAAGCGCTACATGGCATTCCTGCTGCTGGAGCTGGAGCACTCGACACCCGATGCTCACCAGGGGGACCGTCTCGCCGCAACGCTGCTGGGCTGCCTACACGCCCGACTGGCGCGTGAAACGCCAGCCTCCCCTCCCAGGCTCGATATGGTGCGCCTGGAACGTTTCATCGAGACACATCTGGCACACCGCCTCAGCGTCGCCGACCTCGCGCGGGTGGCCTGTCTCAGCGAGGCCCACTTCCGACACTGCTTCCGCCAGCAGACCGGACTCTCACCCTGGCAATACGTGCGACGCCGTCGTCTCGAGGCCGCCCGCAGGCTGCTCGATGACACGCATCTATCGCTGACCGAGATAGCGGAACTGACGGGGTTCAGCAGCCAGAGCGCCCTCTCCCGTGCATGCCGCGAGAGCTACGGACAGCCCCCAAGTCGCCTGAGACAAACCACCCTCACCAGTCACTAAGACTAAAGTCTATCCATCTAACGCTATCGTCGGAAAAGTCACGCGTTTTTTGCAACAACTCCCGCGGAATCCACAAGCATCACCGCCGCCAAGCACCTACAGTCAGGGGTGAGGCCAGGCTGCAACAACCTCGCCCGCATGGCGCGGTGCAGTGCAGAAGGCGCTCCGGTACCGAATACCGCACTCATCGAAGGAGGTCACCCAGAAAACGAACCGCCGCGATATCCCAAGAGCCCTGGCATAGTGCCATCGAGATAACAAAGCCAAGAAAGCGGTGCCCGGCTGCCGAACCCTCGGCACAGGCATCAACGACGCGGAGCCAGGCTCCGCCCTGATGAACTGGAGAGTTTTCATGGAAACTGGTGTATGGATCAGCCTAATGGGCTACTTCGTACTCATGATCGCCATCGGCGTTTATGCAATGCAGAAGGCCACCTCGTCGTCCGAGGATTATATGCTGGGCGGACGCGGCCTGAGTCCCAAGGTGGCCGCGCTATCTGCCGGTGCCTCGGACATGAGCGGCTGGCTGCTACTGGGGCTGCCCGGGGCGCTGTTCGTGTCGGGGCTAGGCTCGGCATGGATCGGCATCGGCCTGCTGGTGGGCGCCTTCTTCAACTGGACCCTGGTCGCCCCGCGTCTGCGTGAGCAGACCGTCCACTACGGCAACGCGATCACCATCCCCGAGTTCCTGGCCAACCGGTTTCCGACCCGCGCCCTGTCACTCAGGACCGTGTCAGCCATCGTCATCGTCGTCTTCTTCGCCGTCTACACCGCCTCCGGCCTGGTGGCGGGCGGCAAGCTGTTCGAGAGCGCCTTCGCCGGCATATTCAACTTTGGCGGCTTGAGCGACTATGCAGCAGGAGTCGTCATCACTCTTGGCATCGTGCTGGTCTACACCGTCATCGGCGGCTTTCTGGCCGTCAGCATGACCGATTTCGTGCAGGGCTGCATCATGATGCTGGCGCTGGTGATCATGCCGGCAGTGGTACTCTTCGGCGAAGGCGGCGGCGGCTACTCCCAGGCCTCACAGACGCTCAACGAGGTAGATCCCACCCTGCTGACCTGGACCGAGGGGCTGACGGTCATCGGCTGGCTGTCGGCGGTCACCTGGGGGCTGGGCTACTTCGGTCAGCCGCACATCATCGTGCGCTTCATGGCCATTCGCAGCCTCAAGGAGGTTCCGACAGCGCGCAATATCGGCATGTCCTGGATGGCCATCTCCCTGATCGGGGCCGTCTCGCTGGGCCTCTTCGGACGGGCCTACGCCGTGCGCAACGGGATGAACATCGAGGACCCCGAGACCATCTTCATCATCCTCGCCGATCTGCTGTTCCATCCGCTGATCACCGGCTTCCTCTACGCAGCGCTGCTCGCGGCGATCATGAGCACCATCTCCAGCCAGCTGCTGGTCTCCTCCTCATCGCTGACCGAGGACTTCTACCGGCTCTTCCTGCGCAAGCAGGCATCCGACAAGGAGACGGTCGCGATCGGTCGCCTCTGCGTGGTGCTGGTGGGCATCGTCGCCGTGATCATCGCCTCCAATCCCGACTCCCAGGTCCTTGGCCTGGTAAGCAACGCCTGGGCAGGCTTCGGTTCGGCCTTCGGCCCGCTGATCATCCTCTCGTTGATGTGGCGGCGCACCAACGGCGCCGGCGCCATCGCCGGCATGGTGGTAGGCGCCCTCACCGTCATGATCTGGATCTCGCTGGGCTGGAACGGCTCCTTCATGGGCGGGCCCGGTATCTACGAGATCATCCCCGGCTTCATCGCCGCCTGGGTGGCCATCATGGTGGTCAGCCTCGCCACTACCGATGCCGGCGAGTATCAGCATATCGAGCGGTAATTCGGTGCCCGAGGGCGCCGAACCCAGCAACACCACGTGGCCCCGCAACCGGGGCCATTAGCAGGAGAGATCAACCATGAATCACGCCACCCCGGGTTCCCAGGGGGTCGAGAACGTCCTCCGCGCGCGCATCCGCGACCACTATTCGATCGATGAAGCCAGCGTGCTGAAAGGACTGGTGGAGCAGCTGCGCCTTTCCGAAGAGGAGCGCCGTCGTATCGCCGAGGCCGGCGCCAACTACGTGGCGCGGGTGCGCAAGGAAACCTCGCCGAGCATGATGGAGTCGTTCCTGGCCGAATACGGGCTCTCCACTGCCGAGGGCGTCGGTCTGATGTGCCTGGCCGAGGCGCTGCTGCGCGTGCCCGATGCGGAGACCATCGACGACCTGATCCACGACAAGATCGAGCCCTCCGACTGGGGCGCGCACCTGGGCAAGTCCTCCTCGTCGATGGTCAACGCCTCGACCTGGGCGCTGATGTTGACCGGCAAGGTACTCGAAGACGATCCCAAGGGCCCGGTGCGCGCGCTGCGCGGCCTGGTGCGACGCATGGGCGAACCTGTGGTGCGCACCGCGGTGGCTCAGTCGATGAAGATTCTCGGCCGCCAGTTCGTGCTCGGCCAGACCATCGAGGAAGGCATGAAGAATGCCCGCGAACTCGAAAAGCAGGGCTACACCTACTCCTACGACATGCTGGGCGAGGCGGCGCGCACCGACGCCGACGCCCTGCGCTATCACCAGGCCTATGCCACGGCGATCGAGGCGATCGCCAAGCAGGCCAAGGGCGACGTACGCTCAAGCCCCGGCATCTCGGTGAAGCTCTCGGCGCTGCATCCACGCTACGAGACCACGCACCGCGATACCGTGATGAGGGTCCTGGTGCCCCGGGCCCAGGAGCTGGTGAAGCAGGCCGCCAGGGCCAACATCGGTTTCAACATCGATGCCGAGGAGCAGGACCGTCTGGATCTGTCGCTGGACGTAATCGAGGCGCTGCTCTCCGACCCGGAGCTCGACGGCTGGGACGGCTTCGGGGTGGTGGTACAGGCCTATGGGCGCCGCGCCGCACCAGTGATCGAAGCCCTTCACGAGATGGCCAAGCGATTTGACCGCAAGATCATGGTGCGGCTGGTGAAGGGGGCTTACTGGGACACCGAGATCAAGCTGGCCCAGGAGATGGGCGTCGAGACGTTCCCGGTCTTCACCCGCAAGGTCAACACCGACGTCAGCTACATGGCCTGCGCGCAGATGCTGCTCGATCGGCGCGATCGCATCTACCCGCAGTTCGCGACCCACAACGCCCATACCTGCGCGGCGATCATCGCCATGGCGGGCGGCGACAAGGAGAGCTACGAGTTCCAGCGCCTGCACGGCATGGGCGAGTCGCTGCACCATATCGTCAAGCAGTCGGAGGGCACCCACTGCCGCATCTATGCCCCGGTCGGCGCACACCGCGACCTGCTGGCCTACCTGGTGCGCCGCCTGCTGGAGAACGGGGCGAACTCCTCGTTCGTCAATCAGGTGGTGGATGACACCATCCCACCGAGCGAGGTCGCCAAGGATCCGGTGGCCGAGATGCAGCGCCTGGACGGCGCCATCGCCAGCCCGTCGATCCGCCAGCCCGGCGAGCTGTTCGCCCCCGAGCGCAAGAACTCCCGGGGCTACCGGATCAACGAGCCGGCCTCGATCCTGCCGCTGATCGAGGCCCGCGAGGCCTTCGCCGATACCACCTGGACGGCCGGCCCGATGCTCGCCGGCGGCCCGGCGCCCCAGGGCAAGGCGCGTGACACGCACTCCCCCGCCGACACCTCCCGGGTGGTCGGCCAGGTCCACGAGGCGACCAGTGAGGAGGTGGCCGCCGCGCTGGACGCCGCCGAGGATGGCTATCGCGAGTGGTCGGCGCGGCCGGCGGCGGAGCGCGCCGAGGTGCTGCGCCGCACCGCCGATCTCTACGAGGAGCACATCGCCGAGCTGACCGTGATCTGCACTCGCGAGGCCGGCAAGATGATGTTCGACGGCATCGCCGAGGTGCGCGAGGCGGTGGACTTCCTGCGCTACTACGCCAACGAGTGCGAGCGCCTCGAGGCCGAGGAGCCCGGCAGCGCCCGCGGCCTCTTCGTCTGTATCAGTCCGTGGAACTTCCCGCTGGCGATCTTCACCGGCCAGATCGCGGCCGCGCTGGGTGCTGGCAACGCCGTACTCGCCAAGCCCGCCGAGCAGACGCCACTGATCGCCGCCCGGGCCGTCGAGTTGATGCGCGAGGCCGGGCTGCCCGAGGCGGCGCTGCAGCTGCTGCCCGGCGATGGTCCGACGGTGGGTGGCCCCTTGACCAGCGACCCGCGCATCGCCGGCGTCTGCTTCACCGGCTCCACCGAGGTGGCACAGATCATCCACAAGGCACTCGCCCAGAATGCCGGGCCCGATGCGGTGCTGATCGCCGAGACCGGCGGACTCAACGCCATGATCGTGGACTCCAGCGCGCTCACAGAGCAGGCGGTGCGCGACATTCTGATCTCATCCTTCCAGTCGGCCGGCCAGCGCTGCTCGGCGCTGCGCATGCTCTATGTCCAGGAGGAGGCACGCGAGCGACTCTTGACCATGCTCGACGGTGCCATGGACGCGCTGGTGATCGGCGACCCTTGGAACACCGACACCGACGTCTCACCGGTGATCGACGCCGAGGCCCAGGCCGACATCGCTGCCTACGTGGAAGCCCAGCGCCAGGCCGGCCGGCTGCTGAAGACGCTGCCCGCCCCGGCAGAGGGCACCTTCGTCACCCCGGCGGTGATCGAGGTCGACGGCATCGGTGATCTCGAGCGTGAGATCTTCGGGCCGGTGCTGCATGTGGCCACCTTCAAGGCGCGGGAGATCGACGAGGTAGTCGATGCGATCAACGCCAAGGGGTATGGGCTGACCTTCGGTCTGCACACCCGCATCGACGATCGCGTACAGCAGATCGTCGAGCGGATCCATGTCGGCAACGTCTACGTCAACCGCAACCAGAT
Organism: uncultured Halomonas sp.; assembly: GCF_947501415.1. Lineage (GTDB taxonomy): Bacteria > Pseudomonadota > Gammaproteobacteria > Pseudomonadales > Halomonadaceae > Halomonas. Next base: position 9,742 of record NZ_CANMVL010000029.1, read on the forward strand.
CGGCGCCATCGTCGGCTCCCAGCCCTTCGGCGGCGAGGGGCTCTCGGGCACCGGGCCCAAGGCCGGCGGGCCGCTCTACGTCACCCGCTTTCGCCGCACCGCCGAGGTTGAGCGTCATGAGGCGCCGAGGGGCGACGCCGTCTCGATCGGCGATCTGCAGTCGGCCCTCGACGGCCTCGACCCGCGCAACTGGGCGGCGCGGCCTGACCGGGTCGAGGTGCTGCGCCGGGCGCTCTCCGGCCAGCGCGGCGTGATCCGCAAGGCGCTAGCCGAGACGGCGTCTCTGGACATGACGCCGCAGTCACTGCCGGGACCGACCGGAGAGAGCAACCGGCTCGCGATGTACCCCAAGGGACCGGTGCTCTGTCTCGGCCCGACGCTGGATATCGCCGTCGCCCAGGCGGTGCAGGCGCTCGGTGCCGGCTGCCCGGCGCTGATCGTTGCACCGGGCGCGGCCGAAGCCGTGCAGCCCCTCGAGCGGGCCGGGGCACCGGTCGCCGGGCTCGACGGCCGCGTCTCGGCAGATACGCTGACTGCGGTCGAGGGCTTCGTGGCGGTGGCCGCCGCCGGCAGCAGCGACTGGACCCGAGAGCTACGCCGGGCACTCGCCGAGCGCGACGGGCCCATCGTGCCATTGGAGACCCAGACCATCGCGCCGGAGCGCTACGCGGTGGAGCGCCACCTCTGCATCGACACCACCGCAGCCGGCGGCAACGCCAGCCTGCTGGCCACGGCCGAGTAGAACGCGGGAGAGGCACCCCCTCTCAGCCCGTCCACAGCATGCAGGCCTTCGCCTGACCCTCCCCACCAGCAGGCCGCCCTCGGGCGGCCTGCATCATTTCTGCAGGTGTGCCATCGCCTATTTTCGCCCTGCGTGACAGACCCAACGTTGAAACAACGCAAAATCTGCGGCATGCATCTAAAATAAATGATCGGTGGCGGTGTCCTACCGCGCCAACGCTTGCAGGAGCCAAAACCATGCACAAGAGAACTCTCACCATCCTGATCGCGACGAGCGTTGCCGTCACCGCCAGCACCCAGGTCTTCGCCTACGGTGCCGGCGACTTCTTCGCCCGCCTCGGCGTGGCCAAGTTCGCTCCCAAGAGCGATAACGGTTCGCTGGCCAACGGGACACTCGATGTTGATGTCGAGGACGATAGCGCCTTCGCCTTTTCCCTGGGCTACCGATTTACCGACAAGCTGGGCGTCGAACTGCTGGCCTCGGAGTCCTTCGACCATGACTTCACACTTGCTGGTGGTGCCGCTACCGGTTCGACAGACCATCTCCCCCCGACCCTGGCCGTACAGTACTATCCGCTGGGGGGGACCGATGCCTATGTCCAGCCCTATATCGGCGTAGGCGTCAACTACACGACCTTCTCCGACGAGAAGCTCGACGGTTCCAGCGCAAAGCTTGAATTGGATGACTCCTGGGGGGCAGCCGGCCAACTGGGGGTAGATCTGCTGATCGACGACCGCTGGGCCCTTAGCGGCGCAGTCTGGTATATGGATATCGATTCCGACGCCAGCCTGGATGGGAATGACATCGGCAAGGTCGAGCTCGACCCGATACTGGTCATGGGTGGCATCAGCTACCACTTCTGACCATCCCCACCCCCTACACAACAGGGCCCGCCACTGGCGGGCCCTGACACATAAGCGCCTGGCAGTCAGGCACCCCATGATCGGCCAGGTTCGGATTGTTGTCCTATCCCTTACCAGGCGCCACTATCCTGAGAGAGCCTGCCCCATCAGCAGCAAGGCAAACAGCCCCAGAGCCAGCAGGCTCCAGGGGGGCGTCAGCATACGATTCTGCCAGCCGCGCCTGGGCAACACCCCATAGGGACGCAGGAAGGCCGCACCCAGGGCCCAGATACCCAGCACTATCAATGGCAGGCGCCCCGCAAGCGGCAGGCCAGTGATCAGCTCCGGGCGCAGCAGCAGCCACACCGCCAGCCCCGCCGCCAGCAGCAGGGCCAGCAACGCCACCTCCTGACCGTATCGCGACTCCTTACGCCACATGGTCACCCCCGTCTCTATCCACTGACTTCAGTGAAGACGATTCCCCCCGTTCTGGCGACCCTGAAGACGCTCCGGACGCGCCGCGACACTCTGTCACCTCGGATAAAAAACCTTGCGCTGGATCAACGTGCGGCGCCTAACGGCTCGTTAACATGAGCATGAAATCCGATGCGGCACCCCGTCGCAGAAAGCCAGCCACCAGGAGCCGAAGCATGCGCAAGAGCCCCCTCTCAATTCTGATTGCGGCGAGCGTCGCCGCCGCCGCCGTTACCGTCAGCAGCCAGGCCCTGGCCTACGGCGCCGGTGACTTCTTTACCCGTCTCGGCGTGGCCAAGGTCGCGCCCAAGAGCGATAACGGCACAATTCTTGGTGACGCAGAAGTCGACGTCGAAGACGACAGCGCCTTTGCCTTCACCTTGGGCTATCGCTTTACCGACAAGCTGGGCATGGAGCTGCTGGCCGCCGAGCCATTCGATCATGATTTTCAAGTCGGCAACATCACGGGCGGCTCTACCGATCACCTCCCGCCGACCCTAACCCTGCAGTACTATCCGCTGGGCGGCACCGACGCCTATGTGCAGCCCTATATCGGCGTGGGCGTCAACTACACCCGCTTCTCCGACGAGCAGCTTGATGCCGATCTTTCGGTCGAACTGGATGACTCCTGGGGAGCCGCCGGGCAGCTGGGTGTCGATCTGTTGATCGATGACCACTGGGCGCTTAATGGCGCGGTCTGGTACCTGGATATCGACAGCGATGTAAAGGTCGGCGGTGCCGACGCCGGCAAGGTCGAGATCGACCCGGTCGTGGTGATGGGCGGCATCAGCTACCGCTTCTGATTCCACCTCACGCCAGACACAACAGGGCCCGCCATTGGCGGGCCCTGTTGTGTCTGGCGTGCTGTTGTCCTGTTGTGCTGTTGTAGCAGGGCCTGGCGGCCAGTCAGCTCGTTACCGACTCAGTTGTCGGTGATCAGGCGATCGATCTCCTCCACCACCTGGCACAGCAGCAAGCGGTCGCTGGCACGTCCCCCCTGCTGGGCAAAATAGGCTGTCAGAGCCGGGGCCACATCACAGCGCGCCGGCAGTGGAGCGCGCCGCTCCACCAGGGCGTCCAGCCGGGCGATAAACACGAAGCGCAACCACTGGGGAAGCGCCATGGTATCGACGCAGAAGGGCTCCTGGCTGTCGAATGCCGAGGGCTCGGGTGTCTCCATCTGCCACAGGTTGGCGGCCTTCATGGTGGCCTCGAGCCGGCGCAGGGACTTGTCGAGTTCGTCGTGAACCGTCATCGGGGAAGCTCCCAGTCGAGTGTGGCGTCATTATCCCGCCCCCGGCGACCCGTGGCCACCCGCCACCTCAAGGATCACGGCATCGCCCCCCGGCCCAGATGGTTATCCCCCGTTCATGGCTCATTCACAGTTTCCGTGAACGGCCCTGTGGATAACCGCTGGAAAGAGTTCGCTAACCCCGATGCCATGGGAGACAGCGAAGGGCGATCAACATTTGATCACCCCCCGGCACATCCTCGCCGAACCTGCTGACAGTCTGGTGATGCCAAGGTAGAGTGCACGCTCAGACAAGCGGAGATGCCATGCAACCCATCCACACCCTTCACGACTTCTTCGTGCGCAGCGGGGCCGAGGTACGCCTCTACCACCTGGGCCGGCGCGTGGAGCCCTGCGAGATGGCGACCCTGGAAGCCCTGGAGGCCGGCTCGGCGCCCTGGCCTGTCCCCTGGCAGGGCCAGGCTCGGCTGGGTCTGGTCTTTCGCCTCGGCGACATGCCCGACCCGCTGATCTGGTTCCTGGCACTGCCCCTGGATGAACAGGGCCGGCTCGACCCGGCATCCCGCGATGCCTTCGTGCAGCGGCTCCTCGAGACCCTGGGTCGGAACGTGGCCAATGTCGGACGCGAGAATGGCCAGGCGGTGGATAACCTGATGAAGGACAACCCGCTGGCCTTCACGCCGTCCCTCCCCTTCCAGGCCATGCTTCACGCCCTCGCCAGCCATGACCTGGGACGAGCGGCCAGCTCGCACCTGGAGCCGGTAGAGGCCTATCTGAGTGGTCAGCAGACGCGCGACTGGCAGGCCCTCGGCCTCCAGGGGCTGGCCGACTTCGCGGTACGCATGGGTGACGAGGAGCGTCGCCAGCTGGCCCGGCGGCTGCCCGACCTGCCCACCGAGATGCTCACCTCGCTGTGCTACTGTCTCGAGCATGTCGCCATCGATGACCGGCTGGCCCAGGCGCTGCGCGCCCGGGGCGAAGCAGCCGCCGAGGCCGGCGATGTCGAGACCCTGTGTGCCTGTGTACGAGCGGCGTCGACCAGCGAGGCCGCCGGAGACTGGTTCGACAGCCTGCTGGCCGATGCCCACGCCTGTGGCCCCGACCTGCTGGCGGCCATCGCCGCGCGCGGCTGGCCGCTTCTCGAGGATGGTCAGCGGTTGCCGTGCTACCTCGAGCGCCTGGCAAGCTGCAAGCAGGCGGACTTCATGAGAGTGGCCCGCGACCTGGCCCTGATCCCCAGGCTGCGACTGCCCGTGCTGATGACCTTGCGCGAGGCGCCCGCCGACTCGCCCATCGGCAAGCGGCTCGCGGCCCTGACGCGCTGAGGCGAAGACGATCCATGACAATGATGAAGGAACTGCCCTATACCCCCAAGGCGATCATCGGCCGACGGGAGATGGTCGAGCTGACCGACATGCAGCTGGTGTTGTGCGCCAAGGCGGATACCGGGGCGCGTACCTCGGCGCTGCACGCGGAGGACATCACGACCTTCGAGGAAGACGGAGAGCCGTGGGTCAGCTTCACCATCCCCGGCAGCGGCCCCGACTCGCCGCCCCACGTCTTCCGCATGCCGCTCCACGACCGCCGCAAGGTACGCAGCTCCAACGGCCAGCAGGAGTGGCGCTATGTGGTCCGCACGCCCATGCGGCTCGGCACCCTCGAGTACCCGGTGGAGTTCACCCTGACCGACCGACGCGAGATGCGTCACCCCATGCTGCTGGGCCGACGCGCCCTGCGTCGTCTGCTGGTGGCTCCCGGCGCCTCCTTCCTGCACGGCGACCCCTGAATTCGCTTTTCCACCCCTCCGGAGCGACTCGATGCATTTCGCACTGCTGTCACGCAACCGCAACCTCTACTCCACTCGACGCCTGGTGGAGGCCGCCGAGCAACGCGGCCACACCACGCGAGTGGTCGACACCCTGCGCTGCTACATGAGCATCGCGGCTCACCAGCCATCGATCCACTACAAGGGCGGGGAGCTGGAAGCCTTCGATGCCGTGATCCCGCGGATCGGCGCCTCGGTGACCTTCTACGGCTGTGCGGTACTGCGCCAGTTCGAGATGATGGGCACCTATGTGCTCAACGACAGCGTCGCGATCACACGCTCGCGTGACAAGCTGCGCTCGCTGCAGCTGCTCTCGCGCAAGGGGCTTGGCCTGCCGATCACCGGCTTCGCCCACTCCCCCGATGACATTCCCGACCTGATCACCATGGTCAAGAATGCCCCGCTGGTCATTAAGCTGCTCGAGGGTACCCAGGGGATCGGCGTGGTGCTGGCCGAGACCAACCAGGCGGCGGAGAGCGTGATCCAGGCCTTCATGGGCATGAAGGCCAACATCATGGTTCAGGAGTACATCAAGGAGGCCAGGGGGGCCGATATTCGCTGCCTGGTGATCGGCGACAAGGTGGTGGCGGCCATGAAGCGTCAGGCCGCCGAGGGTGAGTTCCGCTCCAACCTGCACCGCGGCGGCACCGCCAGCGTGATCCGGATCACACCGGAGGAGCGCTCCACGGCGATCCGTGCCGCCAAGGCCATGGGGCTGCGAGTGGCCGGCGTCGACCTGCTGCGCAGCAATCACGGCCCGGTGATCATGGAGGTCAACTCCTCTCCCGGCCTGCAGGGCATCGAGAGTGCCACCGGCAAGGATATCGCCGGTCTTATCATCGAACACCTGGAGAAGAATGCCACCCCGGCACGCAAGGCACCGCCTAAGCCCAAGGGGTAATTGCCAGTTGCGCACAAGCCAGGCTCAATGGGCATCGTGATTTCCGCACTTATTCCATTCCGGGGCTAGCAAAACAGTGTTTTCCCCGCCACAATCTGCGTCACCAAAGGGGGTGACCGCTCATGTTTCTCGACAATCGCCAGGTGGCGATGGACAGCGTGCTGGAAGCGCTGGCTGACAGCATCGACTACTTTCAGGACAATCTGGAGCGCCTGAGGCCGTCGCTGCGCGACGCACTCAAGCCGCACTATGAGGCACGCAGCCGGTCCATGCGCGAGCTGCAATCACTCGCACGGGAGCATCTCAACATGCTGCCGCGGGACGCCGATGTCGAGCGCGATGACTACATGTGGCTGTGGAGCCGATTGAAGAGCTTCGTCGGCAACGAACGCCAGGTGGTGATCGGCGAGCTGCTGGAGCAGGAGCGGGTGCTGATGCAGTCGCTCTCCAACCTGATGACCCACCCCCTGCCCGACGAGCTGGAGTCGAAGGCGGAGGAGTGCTGGAGGGGCTGCCGGGCGCTGATCCGCGAGCTCTATGCCCTGCAGAAGACGCGGGACAAGCGGCGCTGAGGTCCCTTCTCAGCGCTTCTCACCCGACGGCGTATCGACCGCCCAGCCCTCCTGGCCAGCCTCGCCCCCCCGCGGGGTGATGACCAGCGGCTCGCGGGGTCCCAGGAAGTAGGGCTCACGCTCCCACAGATAGAGATCCCCCAGGGTAGCCAGTCGCGCTACCCACTCCCGTGCCGCCAGCCGCCACCGCCCCTTTACCCTCCGCTCCCTCACCGCACAGCCCTGGGCCTCGATCCCCAGCGCCTCGGCGATAAACAGTGCCCGCGGCAGATGCCATGCCTGGGTGATCAACAGCGCACGCTCCACGCCGAACACTTCTCGCGCCCGAGCCAGCGTATCGAAGGTGCTGAAGCCGGCATAATCCAGCGTCATGGCCGTTTCGGGTACCTCACGACCACGCAGATCACGCCACATGGTGATGGGTTCGTTGTAGGAGAGGGTGCGATTGTCACCGGAGAGCAGCAGATGGTCGATGCGCCCCAGGCGCAGCAGGCGGGCCGAGGCGCTCATGCGCGCCTCGAAATAGGGGTTGCGGGTTCCGCTGCGGGTCCAGTGGGAGGTACCGAAGACGATACCGACCCGCTCGGCATGGCACTGAGGAAGGTGATAGTCGATGCGTTCGCGGGTCTGCCCCAGCACCCACAGATTGGCCACCAGCAGCAGGAGTCCCGCCATCAACACCAAGGTGCCCAGCGCCATCAGGACGGCCCGAAGGATCCGCCATGCCACCCGCTTCATCGGCACCTCCTGTTCCCTCAGCGCTCTCCCCCCGCTGGTCGATCATCGCGAGGTCAACGGCGCGAGCCGCTAGAACATGCCGAGCTCGAGCTTGGCTTCGTCGCTCATCATCTCACGACTCCAGGGCGGGTCGAAGACGATCTCCGTATGCACCTTGCTGACCTGAGGGGCGCCAAGGATCTTGTTGCGTGCATCGGCGGCGATCACATCCCCCATGCCGCAGCCGGGGGCGGTCAGCGTCATGCGAATGGTGACGATACGCTCGCCGCTGATCAAGCGCTCGATCCGACAGCCATAGACCAGGCCCAGATCGACGATATTGACCGGAATCTCGGGGTCGAAGCAGGTGCGCAGCTGGTCCCACACAAACTGCTCGAGCTCCTCATCCGTGGCATCCTCATGCAGGGTCGGGCGCGGCATGGCCTCGAGACCCACGGCATCGAGATTGGCGCCCTCGATCAGGTAGAGGCGCCCCTCGTAGCCCACGCTGAGCGTACTGCCCTTGGCCTGCATCACGCTGACCACGCTATCCTCGGCAAGCGTCACGCTGTTGCCGAAGGGAATGGCGATCACCTCCACATCACGCTGCAGGGGCAGCTCCTGCCCCTTGTGAAGGCTCGCAATCTGCTCGATGTCGCTCATGGCATTCCTTTTCTAGCGGTTCCTTGTCCGACCACTGCTCACCTGCCCATGGCTTGGACCCATGGCTTACCTGACCATGCCGATCACGCGCTCCAGGGCATCGGCAAAGATGTCGATCTCGTCCAGGGTGTTGTAGGCGGCAAACGACGCCCGGCAGGTCGCATCGACACCGAAGTGGGCGAGCAGCGGTTGGGCACAGTGGTGCCCGGTGCGAATCGCCACCCCGAGCTGGTCGATCAGCAGGCCGATATCCTGGGCGTGGGCACCATCGACCACGAAGGAGAGCACTCCGGCCTTCTTCGGCGAGGTGCCCAGGATACGCAGGCCGTCGATGCGCAGGACCCGCTCGGTGGCATGGGCCAGCAGCCGCCCCTCCCAGGCGCCGATCGCCTCGACCCCGACGCCACTCACCCACTTCAGTGCCGCGCCAAGGGCGATCACCTCGGCAATGGCCGGCGTGCCGGCCTCGAACTTGTGGGGAATCTCGGCGAAGGTGGTCTCGGCCTCGAAGGAGACGGTGGCAATCATCTCCCCCCCTCCCTGCCAGGGTGGCATCGCCTCGAGCAGCTCGGTCTTGCCATAGAGCACGCCGACCCCGGTGGGGCCATAGACCTTGTGGCCGGAGAAGGCGTAGAAGTCGGCATCGAGATCGCGCACGTCTACCGCCTGATGGGGCGTGGCCTGGGCACCATCGACCAGGATCCGCGCACCATGAGCATGGGCGATGGTCGCCATTTCCTTGACCGGGTTGACGGTTCCGAAGGCATTGGAGACATGGTTGACCGCGACCAGCCGGGTGCGCTCGCTGAACAGCTCGCGATAGGCATCGAGATCCAGCGTGCCATGGGCGTCTACCGGGATCACCTTGATGGTAAAGCCGATCTCGGCGGCCAGCAGCTGCCAGGGCACGATATTGGAGTGGTGCTCGAGGCGCGAGACAAGCACCTCGTCACCGGCCTGGAGGTTGGCACGCCCCCAGCTGTTGGCCACCAGGTTGATCGCCTCGGTGGTACCGCGGGTGAAGATGACCTCGCGGCTATCGGCGGCATTCAGGAAGCCGCGCACCGTCTCCCGGGTACCCTCGAAGGCAGCGGTGGCCTCATCCGCCAGGGTGTGCAGCCCGCGGTGAATGTTGGCGTTGTAGCCACCGTAGTAGGCGGCGAACGTGTCGATCACCTGCCGCGGGGTCTGGCTGGTCGCCGCATTGTCGAGATAGACCAGCGGCCTGCCATGCACCTGGCGCGTGAGAATCGGAAAGTCGGCGCGAATCGCCGCGACGTCGAGGCTCGACGTCGCGGGGCCGCGGGTGGCCAGATCGGTCATGGCAGGCTCCTCCTCAGGATATCGCGGTCGCTCTCACTCATGGCCCTTACTCATCACCCAGGGCCACGGCGGTTTCCACCAGCCCGGCCAGGTTGAAGCGCTCGGGCAGCTTGCCGGCGACGGCGAGCTCCACACGCTCGGCGATGGCATCCAGCCCCACCGCCTCGAGCACCTCACCCGCGAAGGCCAGGGTCAGCAGACCCCGAGCGGTCTGGCGATCGATTCCGCGAGCGCGCAGGGCATAGATCGCCTCCTCGTCGAGCTGTCCCGTGGTGCAGCCGTGGGTGCACTTGACGTCATCGGCGTAGATCTCGAGCTCGGGCTTGGCATCGATCTCGGCGCGATCGGAGAGCAGCAGGTTGGCGTTGCTCTGGAAGCCTTCGATCTTCTGACTGTCGGGCTTTACCACCACCTTGCCGTTGAACACGCCATGCGAGCGATCGTCGAGGATGCCCTTGTAGTTCTCGTTGGAGAAGGTGCGCGGCGCATTGTGGTTGGCCAGGGTGTGGCTGTCGACATGCTGGCGACCCTCGCCATAGAACAGGCCGTAGAAGTCGCTGGTCGCGTTCTCGCCATTCAGCTCGCTGATCAGGTCGGTGCGCACCAGGGCGCCCCCCAGGTTCAGGTTGAACGAGGTATAGCGGCTGTCACGGGCCTGCTCGACATGGATCGACGCCACATGCAGATCGGCGAGCGGCGCCTCCTGAAGCTTGTAGTGGGTGAGCAAGGCGTTACGCTCGAGGATCACTTCCGCCACCAGGTTGGTGAAGTTGGCGGCGCCCTCCTCGCCCACATGATGCTCGACCAGGGTCGCCTCACTGCGCCCGCCGGCCTGCACCAGAACGCGGGGATGGCTCATCACCGGTGCCTCGCCGTTACGGGAGAGGAACTGCAGGATGATCGGCTTCTCGACCACGGTGCCCGGCGCCAGGCGCAGCACGGCGCCCTCCTCCATAAAGGCGGTGTTCAGCGCCGAAAAGGGCGAGAACTCGACCCCGGTGAGGCGCCCCAGCGGTCCGCCTACCGCCTCGTGATTCTCGGCCAGTGCCACCGACAGGGGCTGCAGGGAGACGCCCTCCGGCAGGCCATCGAGCTGCGACAGCGACGCCGAGAAGATGCCGTCGACGAAGGTCAACCGATAGGCATCGATGGGCAGGGTCAGCGTCGCCGCGCTGGCCGGGGAGAAGTCGGCATCGCCGGCCAGGGCGAAGTCACCCCGGGCGATGGCGCGAACATCGGTATACTTCCACGCCTCGTCGCGGCGGGTGGGAAAGCCCATCGCCTCGAAGCGAGCCGCGCCGGCCTGCCGACGCGCGGCAATCCAGGTCGGCTCGCCAGCGCGGTCGGCACGCGCCTCGGCCAGACGGTCGAGAAAACGCTGTGTATCTTCACTCATGCGACGGACTCCTCCAGCACCCAGTCATAGCCACGGGATTCGAGCTCGCGAGCCAGGTCCGCGTCGCCGCTCATGGCGATGCGGCCGTCGACGAGCACGTGAACCCGGTCGGGCACGATATAGTCGAGCAGGCGCTGATAGTGGGTCACCAGCAGGATGGCCCGCTCCTCGGAGCGCAGCGAGTTGACCCCATCGGAGACGACCTTCATGGCATCGATGTCGAGGCCCGAGTCGATCTCGTCAAGCATCGCCAGGCGCGGCTCCAGCACCAGCATCTGCAGGATCTCGTTGCGCTTCTTCTCGCCGCCGGAGAAGCCTTCGTTGACGGAGCGCTGCAGGAAGCTGGCATCCATCTGCATGAGCGCCGCCTTCTCCTTGATCAGCTTCATGAACTCGGGAGCCGGAATCTCACCGAGCCCCTGAGCCTCGCGCTTGGCATTGAGCGCGGCCTTGAGCAGATAGATGTTCTTGACCCCCGGAATCTCTACCGGGTACTGGAAGCCCAGCAGCAGGCCCGCACAGGCACGCTCCTCGACGGACATCTCCAGCACGTCCTGGCCGTCATAGGTGATGCTGCCGCTGGTCACCTCATACTCTTCCCTGCCGGCGATGACCGCCGAGAGGGTCGACTTACCGGAGCCGTTGGGCCCCATGATGGCGTGCACCTCGCCGGCATTGATGGTCAGCGACAGACCCTTGAGGATTTCATTACCCTCGACGGAAACGTGTAGATCCTTGACTTCGAGCATCGTGAATACCTTTTAATTCAAATAAGCGATTGGCAACAGTGTGATCAGCCGACGGAGCCTTCGAGGGTGACCCTAAGCAGCGCTTCGGCCTCGACGGCAAACTCCATGGGCAGCTCCTGGAAGACGTCCTTGCAGAAGCCGTTGACGATCATGCTCACGGCGTCCTCCTCGGAGATGCCGCGGCTCTGGCAGTAGAAGAGCTGGTCATCGCCGATCTTGGAGGTGGTGGCCTCATGCTCCACGGTCGCGGTGCTGTTGCCGATCTCCTGATAGGGGTAGGTGTGGGCGCCACACTGATCACCGATCAGCAGCGAGTCACACTCGGTAAAGTTACGCGCGCCCTTGGCACGGGGACCGATCTTCACCAGGCCCCGATAGGCCTGGTTGCTGCGCCCGGACGAGATCCCCTTGGAGATGATGCTGGAGCGCGACCCCTCGCCGATATGGATCATCTTGGTGCCGGTGTCGGCCTGCTGGCGGCCACCGGTCACTGCCACGGAGTAGAACTCGCCGATGCTGTGCTTGCCGCGCAGCACGCAGGAGGGGTACTTCCAGGTGATGGCGGAGCCGGTCTCGACCTGGGTCCAGCTAATGCGCGAACGGTCGCCACGGCAGTCACCGCGCTTGGTGACGAAGTTGTAGATACCGCCCTTGCCATCCTCGTCGCCGGGATACCAGTTCTGCACGGTGGAGTACTTGATGTAGGCATCGTCCAGCGCCACCAGCTCGACCACCGCCGCATGCAGCTGGTTCTCGTCGCGCATCGGCGCGGTGCAGCCCTCCAGGTAGGAGACCTGGGCGCCCTCCTCACAGATGATCAGGGTGCGCTCGAACTGCCCGGTATTCTCGGCGTTGATGCGGAAGTAGGTGGAGAGCTCCATGGGGCAGGTCACGCCCTTGGGCACGAATACGAAGGAGCCGTCGGTAAATACCGCCGAGTTGAGCGCCGCGAAGTAGTTGTCGGTCTGGGGCACCACGGTGCCGAGATACTGCTTGACCAGCTCCGGATACTCCTGCACCGCCTCGGAGATGGAGCAGAAGATCACCCCGGCTTCGGCAAGCTTCTCCTTGAAGGTGGTGGTCACGGAGACCGAGTCGAAGACGGCATCTACCGCCACGCCGGCCAGGGCGGCGCGCTCATGCAGCGGGATCCCCAGCTTCTCGTAGGTCTCGAGCAGCTTGGGATCCACCTCATCGAGGCTCTGGGGACGATCCTCGGGGCGCTTGGGCGCACTGAAGTAGGAGATGGCCTGGTAGTCGATAGGCGGAAAATCGAGATGAGCCCAGGAGGGCGGCGTCATCTTCAACCAGGCACGGTACGCCTTGAGACGCCACTCGAGCATCCACTCCGGCTCGCCCTTCTTGTTCGAGATAAAGGCGATGACGTCCTCGTCAAGGCCCGGCGGTAGCGTCTCGCTCTCGATGTCGGTCACGAACCCCTCTTTGTATTCGCGACGGACAAGCTGTTCCATTTCTTCAGTTGCCATGATCTCTCCCCTCCCGGACATTGGGCCGGCGAGACGGGCTCGCCGATTGAATCTGATGAAGCTTGGGTGCTCAGGCCGTATCGGCGGCCAGGCTCACGCTCTGGATGGGCAGCTGTACCGGCAACTTGATCGGCGTGGGGCTGGCCAGATGTGCCAGGGTCACGCTGCCGAGCAGGGTGCGCACACCCAACGATACGCGCTGCCAGTTATCGGCGACGCCGCAGGTGGCGGCCAGTTCACAGTCGCCGCCGTCATGACTGCACTCCGTCATCGCCACCGGCCCTTCGATGGCGGTGATGATATCGATAGTGGTGATCTCGGAGGCAGGCCGTGCCAGCGAGTAGCCCCCCAGGGCACCGCGGCGAGACTCGAGCAACCCCGCCTTGACCAGCATCTTCAGCGTCTTGCTGACGGTGGGATGCGGTAGCTGGACGGCCTCGGCGAGATCGGCCGCGGCCTGGGGATGCTCGGGGTGACGAGCAATCTGGGCCATCACCACAGCGGCGTAGTCGGTCAGCCGCGAGAGCTTGAGCATGGCGAGCCTCCTGTGGACGAACGGCCCAGCGATATGCCGTGCCTCAATAGCGGACCATTTTAGTCCCATATGATTTCGATGTGAAGCCCGCCCCGCGAATTCCCTTGTCCAGCCGGCAGGATAGCGGCATGATCGACGCCGATAGCATCAATAAACGCAATCGTTATCATTTGCGAAAACTATCAGCGGCTCGTCTGGGTCAGGCCTTTTTCACGAACTGGGACTTCAGCTTCATGGGGCCGACACCCTCGACCTTGCAGTCGATATCGTGGTCACCCTCCACCAGCCGAATGCTCTTGACCTTGGTGCCCACCTTTACCACCTGGGAGGAGCCCTTGATCTTGAGGTCCTTGATCACCGTGACGCTGTCGCCATCGGCCAGCAGATTGCCGTTGGCATCACGCACCTCGAGGCCAGTGTCGGCGGCCTCGTCACCGGCTTCCCCGGACCACTCATGGCCACACTCTGGACAGACATACTGGATGCCGTCCTCGTAGGTATAGGGAGAGTTACAGGCAGGACAGGCGGGAAGTTCGCTCATGACAGGCTCCAGACGAGAGGGGTTGAAGGCTGCCAAGCCTACACCGCGGCGCTGCGGGTCTCCAGCCAACACATGACGACCAGGGCCCGGCCTGGCAGGATTGACCCATCCAATGTGTAGAAGGAAGCAGCATGCAGGAGGGTCCAACCACGGTTTTCGGTGGCACCGATTTCCTCGGCCGCGCCGTCGTGCGGGAGCTGGTGGAGGCGGGCCGCCCGGTGCGTATCGCCTCACGCCACCCGAGTCTGCCCGCATGGCGCGAGCCCGGAGACCGGGTCGAGGCCATGACCTGCGACATTCGCGACGAGGCACAGGTGGCGGCGGCCCTGGAGGGCAGCACCGCCGCGATCAATGCCGTCAGTCTCTACGTGGAGCAGCCCCGGGCGGGGCTGACCTTTACCGCGATTCATGAGCGGGCCGCTGGCCGCCTGGCAGGGATGGCGTGGGAGGCCGGCATCTCGCGGCTGGTGCATGTCTCAGGCATCGGCGCCGATGCCCGCTCCCCCTCCGCCTATGTGCGTGCCCGGGCCGCCGGCGAACAGGCCGTGCTCGAGGCCATGCCCAAGGCGACCCTGCTGCGTCTCGGCGTACTGTTCGGCCCCGATGACGCCCTGCTGGCCAACCTCGCCCGGCTGGTACGCCTGCCGCTGGTGCCGCTGTTCGGTCGCGGGGCGACCCGCCTGCAGCCGGTGCATGTGGATGATGTGGCTCGTGCCGCGGCACGTCTCACCGCGACACGACCCGTCGAGCGGCGGCTCTTCGAGCTCGGTGGGCCCGAGGTATTGACCTACCGGGAGCTGGTCGAGCGCGTGGCGGCTCAGCTCGAGCGCCACCCGCGACTGCTGCCGCTGCCCTTCTTCGCCTGGCGCCTCGCCGCCACCCTGCTCTCCCCGCTCCCCTCACCGCCCCTGACGCGGGACCAGGTACTGCTGATGCAGCGCGACAACCTCGCCGACCCGGACGCGGGAAGCTTCGCCGACCTCGGCATCATGCCGCGCACGCTGCATGACAGCCTGCCGCGCTGCCTGGCGAAAGATTGAAGAGCTGGGCACGAGTCAGGAAAGTCAGTCGCCCAATGAGCCGAGGCGACCAGCCTGAACCACTTCAATCCAATAACCATCGACATCCTTGATGAAAATCACATCTTTCAGCTTGCCTTGATCCGAGCGCTTGACGAACTCAACATCGTTGGCATCGAACCAGGTCTCAGCTGCTGCTAGATCCGGCACACTGAAGCAGATGTGACCGAACCCCTGAGGCTCGGCATTGCCGTCATGATAGATGCGTCCCTCTTGACTCTCGGCTCCCCAGTTGTGGGTCAGCTCAAGTACGCCACGCTGGTTGAAAGTCCAGACGGTGCGCTCACTCGCATCATCGGGAACGGACTCGCCGGCTTCGGGACGTGCCAAAAAGTAGAGAGAGAACTGCATGGCCTCGAAGTCGAGCCGGCGCAGCACTCGCATGCCAAACACCCGGGTATAAAACTCTAGAGACGCCTCAGGGTCTTTTATTCTCAACATGGTGTGATTAAGGCGAAAGCCTTCGGTCTCGGATGGAGGTGTATTAACGCCAGGGTACTGTTCACCAGAAAAACTCATTTCAGAACTCCTTGACTAATTCAAAGTAGAGAAAAAGCAGACATGTTATGGACTTACATCAGATTGCTTTCTGCCTCATCAGCTGGCCGATATGTTCGGCCTGTCGGATGGCCAGGGATACAATCGTCAGGGTCGGGTTCTCTGCACCGGAGGTGGTGAACTGACTGCCGTCGGAGATGAAAAGGTTGGAAACCTCATGGGTCTGGCCATAAGAATTGCAGACCCCTTCTTCGGGGCGTTCACTCATCCGGCAGGTTCCCAGGTTGTGTGTTGAGGGATAAGGCGGCACCTCGTAGATATCTCTGGCCCCCACCGAGCGGTAGAGCTCTGCGCCCTGCCGGTAGCCATGCTCGCGCATGGCAATGTCGTTGGGATGATCATCATAATGGACATTTGCAACGGGCAGCCCGTATCGGTCGGTAACGTCAGGGCTGAGGGTTACTCGGTTGCTTTCTTGAGGTAGGTCTTCGCCCACCAACCACATGCCCGCCATGTTCTCGTACTGATCTAACGCACCTGTAAAGCGCGGCCCCCAAGCTCCGGGATCTAGGAAGGCCGCCATGAACGGCAATCCCAGAGACAATGTCTCCATCTCGTACCCACCGACGAAGCCGCGCTCAGGGTCATGATGGGCCTCATCAGAGATGATGCCAGCCATGGTTGTGCCACGGTACATGTGCACGGGCTCCTCGAAGGTGGCATAAACCGACCCAGTCATGTGGCGCATATAATTGCGCCCCACCTGGCCCGAGCCATTGGCAAGTCCCTCTGGGAACAAGTTGCTAGCTGAATTAAGCAGAAGGCGAGGCGTTTCAAGGGAGTTACTGTCGACGCCGGAGCTATAAGTCCGTAAATCATCAAAACAGATTGTCCCCCCGACCCGCATGACCTTTCCTTGCTGG
>NZ_CANMVL010000030.1 GCF_947501415.1 uncultured Halomonas sp.
CGCTGGTGCAGGCCTTCCGCCACTTCGGCGGCGTGTCGCGCACGGTGCTGGTCGACAATCAGAAGGCGGCGGTGCTGAAGCATGACCGCGACCACCGCGTCATCTTCAATGCCGGCTTCCTGCAACTGGCCAACCACTACGGTTTCGCACCCAAGGCTTGCCGGCCGCAGCGCCCCCGCACCAAGGGCAAGACCGAGCGCATGGTGGGCTACGTGAAGCAGCACTTCTTCCAGCGCTATCGGCAGTTCGAGAGCATTGCCCACCTGAACCAGCTGCTCCTGCTGTGGCTGGAGCGGGTGGCCGATCAGCGACCGCTGAGGCAGTTCCGCCAGGCCCCGGCCGAGCGCTTCTCCGCCGAGGCGAAGGCCCTTCAGTCACTGCCAGCCACCGACTTTGATACTCGCTACCACGACCTGCGCCAGGTCGGGTGGGATGGGTACATCGAGGTCCGGGGCAATCGCTACAGCGTTCCGGAAAGCTACTGCGGCCAGGCGGTGGTTATTCGGCTGAGCCTGGACGATGAGCTGACCGTCTATTCCCCGGCCGGTGACGCCATCGCGCAGCACCGTTTGCAAGTGCCACAGGCCGGCTGGCGGACCGTGCCGGAGCACCATGCCGCCCTGTGGCAGCAGACCCTATCGGTGCAGCAGCGTGACCTGCGAGTCTACGAGGAGGTGCTGTGATGGCCCTGGAACAGCTACTCAACCGCCTGAAGATGGACCACCTCCAGGCCTCGCTCGACAGCCTCTGTGAGCACGCCAGCAAGCAGGACCTGAACTACCGCGAGTTCCTGGAGCAGGCCCTGCTGCAGGAATGGGGCGGTCGCCACCAGAAGGGGCTGGAGTCGCGCCTGAAGCAGGCGCGGCTGCCGTGGATCAAGACCCTGGAGCAGTTCGACTTCAGCTTCCAGCCCAGCATCGACCACAAGATCGTGCGCGAGCTGGCCGGCCTGGGGTTCGTCGAGCGCGGGGAAAACGTCGTGCTGCTCGGCCCACCCGGCGTCGGGAAAACACATCTGGCCGTCGCCCTGGCGGTGAAGGCGGCCGAGGCCGGCCACCGGGTGCTGTTCATGACCCTGGATCGGCTGGTCAGCACACTGCTGCGAGCTCGCCAGGAGAACCGTCTGGACCGGCAGCTCCAGCAGCTGACCTATCCCAAGGTGCTGGTTCTCGATGAGATGGGCTACCTGCCGATGACTCGCGAGGAAGCCAGCCTGTTCTTCCGCTTGATCAACCGGCGCTACGAGCGGGCCAGCACCATCCTCACCTCGAACAAGTCGTTCATGGACTGGGGCGAGATCTTCGGCGATCAGGTCATCGCCACGGCGATCCTGGATCGGCTGCTGCATCACTCGACCACGCTGAACATCAAAGGCGAGAGCTACCGGCTGAAGGACAAGCGTCGAGCCGGATTGGTGACCACACCGACGACAAAGGAGGAAGAAACCTCACTCGCCCCTGACTCTGTACCGATGAGTTCAGACTGATGAAAACCGGACAATCTGAATTGATGAAATCCGGACAACCTTCAATGACGTTGACA
>NZ_CANMVL010000031.1 GCF_947501415.1 uncultured Halomonas sp.
CCTGAGCCCCGTACAGTACAGGACTCAGGCCTTGGGCGCCGGCTGAACGAACCGTCCAACAATTGGGGGTCAGTTCACCTGGGAGGCAGCGGGGCGCTTTTGCGAACAGCGGTTGCCGTCAGACGTTGCCAACAGCGTCGCTTCGCTGGCGGCTCAGGGCGCCGGGCCGCCCATGACCTCCTCGAGGCGCTCGGGGCTGGGGACCCCCTCGACGCGGTCGACACGGTCACCATCGCGGTAGAGCGTGGTGGGCGTGGCCATGAAACCCAGCGAGTCGAACAGCTGGTTGTTGGCGTAGACCTGCTCCTCGATCTCGCGTGACTGGGGGCCCGCTTCGATCTCGTCGCCCTCGCCGCTGTGGGCGTGAAGGGCGGCGGCGGGGTCCTCGGCACCGAGCAGGGCGGCGGCCTTGGCGGGGCTGTCCGAGGCGAGAACACCGATCATGATATGACGCAGCTGTACCTGGCCGGCCTCGACCCAGGGGCGAGCCTCGTGCCAGAACTGACGACAGTAGGGGCAGTTGGGATCGGTGAAGGTGTAGACGATACGCGCTGCGTCGGGGCTGCCATCGGCGATCCAGTGGCTCGCTTCCAGGTCCTGCCAGACCTCCGCGAACTGGGCGGCTCGCACATGCCTGTCCAGCTGGGGTTCGGAGAGGTTGGTGCCCTCGGCATCGACCAGGGTGCCGATGATGGCGTGCTCGCCGCCCGGCAGCAGGTAGACGGCCACCTCGCCGCGGGAGTGGCTGGCCCCGTAGCCGGTCAGCCCGGCCGGCGCCTCGAACTTGCCATGAATGGTCAGGCCCTGGTCGGTCAGGGCCCGAACGGGTGCCGGCAGGTCGTCGACGCTCGGGGCGTCATTGGCCACGGCGGGGGCCGTGAAGGTCAGGGTCAGCGCCGCGAGGGCAGGCATCCTGAGGAGATGTCGCATGGTTAGGTCCTTGTGCGGTTGTCGTAAAGATCAAGCTACGCTATCTGGGCATCAGGGCTATCGAAGTGAGTTTGGCGGCGGCTTGTCCCCGGCGCCCCTGGGTTCCGTTAACTGCGATAGCCCGGGTCTGGGCGTAGACATCAACGAAGGCGCTCCAGCCCCTGACGAAGGGTGGCCTGGGAGAGCTCGCCGAAATGGGTGTTCACCAGTTGCCCCTCGGCGTCGTAGAACAGCGTGGTCGGCAGGGCCATGGCGCCGGTCACGTCGCCCAGGGCGGTGTGCGCATCGAGCAGCACGTTGTCCAGTTGCAGAGACTGCTCGTCGAGAAAACGGTTCACCAGCGACACGTTCTCGCCCTGGTTGACGAAGGCGAAGGTGATATCGCCGTGGCGGCTCTGGGCCTGTTCGAAGACCGGCATCTCGCGGCGGCAGGGGGGGCACCAGGAGGCCCAGAGGTTGACCACCAGCGGCTTGCCATCACGCCCGGCCAGCTCTGGCAGATCGGTTGGAGCGCCCGCCAGGGTGGTCAGGGGAGTATCGGGGAGCGGGCGGCCCTGCTGCTCGATCAGCAGCAGGGGGCCGGCAGTCAGTCCCCAGGCGAGAAGGCCGGCCAGCAGGGCGCCGCCCAACGGAAGGCGCTGGCGGGGCGAGCGCCACAGTCGCCAGGCGGCGTACCCCAGGCCGGCTGCCAGCCCGCCCACGGGATCGAAGCCGCCATCGCGGATGTCCATCAGCGAGAGGATGCCGTCGTAGCTGCTCCAGTAGCGCGCCACGAATACCAGCCGGGCACCCAAGAGGGCGATCAGAAGCAGGTTGAAGAGCGTGTCGGCCGTGGGGGTGTGATGGCGACGGCCAATCAGCGCCCCGGCCAGCAGGGCGACGCCGAAGGCCAGGATGATCAACAGCTGGCCGATGGAGAAGCCCATGGGGCCCACGGCGATACTCTGGTTCAATGCCTGCATGGGTTCAATGCCTGCATGGGAGCTGCTCCTTGCCAGTGAGTTCGACGGCGTTTACACCGTCGAAGGCCGAGCCTGACAGCCAGTGATTAGCGCTGCATTAACCGGCGCCGCGCTGAGGCGTTATGTCGCAAGGGTGAACAGGCGCCTCAACCTGGCCTAAGCTTCTGGCCTGAGCCTTGACCTTTGTCCAACTGAAGGAACACCCCGCATGCTGCCACGCTCCCCGATGTCATGGCGCCTCCCCATGGTGGCGCTGCTTGCCTCACTGGCCAGCTCCGCGGCACTGGCCGATTCGCTGCGAGTCGAAGGTGCCCATGTGCGCGCCGTGCCGCCGGTTTCGACCACCACGGCCGCCTTTATGGTGCTGCATAATGAAGGGGAAGCCGACCGTTCTCTGGTGGCGGCGAGCACTCCGGCCGCGCGGGTGGCGGAGCTGCACAATCATGTGGATGTCGATGGCGTGATGCAGATGCGCCGGGTCGAGTCGGTTCCGGTACCGGCCGACGCGAGTGTCAGCCTGGCCCCGGGCGGTTATCACCTGATGTTGATCGACCTGGCGGCCCCCTTGCATGAGGGTGACGAGGTGACGCTCAGCCTGACCTTCGATGATGGCCAGACCCTGGAGCTTGAGGCACCGGTGCGGCGTATCGAGACCATGGGGCACTGAACCATGGAGCACTGATCGGCACTGCTGTGCGAATGGGGCTCGAGTCGCTACAATGCGACGAGTCCCGTTTCTTCGTTCTGGAACCCTGTCATGCACTGTCCCTTCTGCGGCACCCACGACACCAAGGTCACCGATTCGCGGCTGGTCGCCGAAGGGGACCAGGTGCGCCGGCGGCGGCAGTGTGTGGCCTGCGGTGAACGCTTCACCACCTACGAGACCGCCGAGCTGATCATGCCGCGGGTGATCAAGGGTGATGGCTCCCGCGAAACCTTCAACGAGCAGAAGATGCGCGCCGGCATGCTGCGCGCGCTTGAGAAACGTCCGGTAAGCGCCGAGGCGATCGAGGCTGCGGTGCAGCGTATTCGTCAGACCCTGCGCGCCCGTGGCGAGCGTGAGGTCCATGCGCGCGATATCGGCGAGGCGGTCATGGCCGCGCTGCGCGGTCTCGATCAGGTGGCCTATATTCGTTTCGCCTCGGTCTATCGACGCTTCCAGGATATCGATGAGTTTCGCGCCGAGATCGAGCGTCTCGCCCAGGACCCCGACCAGACGCCCCCTCGCTGATACGGAGCCCCCATGGCCCACCCTACGCCTTCCGAAGCCTGGATGGCTCGCGCCCTCGAGCTGGCCCAGCGCGGCCTCTACACCACACACCCCAATCCACGTGTGGGCTGTGTGCTGGTCAAGCACGGCCGCCTGGTGGGGGAGGGATACCATGCCCGAGCCGGTGAGCCCCATGCCGAGGTGAACGCTCTGCATGAGGCCGGCGAGAAGGCCCGCGGCGCCACCGCCTATGTGACACTTGAGCCCTGCTCTCATCAGGGGCGTACCGGCCCCTGCGCCGTGGCGTTGGTCGAGGCCGGCGTGGCGCGAGTGGTCGTCGCCATGGAGGATCCAAATCCGGAGGTGGCCGGCCGCGGCGTTGCCCTGCTGCGTGATGCCGGCATTGAGGTGAAGGTCGGCGTGATGGAGGCCCAGGCTCGGGCGCTCAACCCCGGTTTTATCATGCGCATGGATCATAGCCGCCCCTTCGTGCGTCTGAAGATGGCCATGAGTCTCGATGGCCGTACCGCCATGTCCTCCGGCGAGTCACAGTGGATCACCGGCCCCGAGGCACGCCGTCAGGTGCAGCGGCTGCGTGCCCGCTCGAGCGCTGTGCTGACCGGTGTCGAGTCGGTGATCTTCGATAATTCGCGACTCACCGTGCGCGCCGACCAGCTTGGCCTCGACGATGCCGTCACCATCGCCGCTCGCCAGCCGTTGCGGGTGATCGTCGACAGCCACCTGCGGCTGCCCGAAGCGGCGGCCTGCCTTACCGAGCCAGGGCGCACCCTGGTGGTAGCCGTGGAGGGAGCCGAGGAGGAGCGAGTCGAGCGGCTGACCCGTGCCGGGGCAGAAGTGCTGACACTACCCGCCGGCAGCGTGGGGCGAGTCGACCTTGAGGCCCTGTTGCGCCATCTTGCCGAGGTCGAGCAGGCCAATGAGGTACTGCTTGAGACTGGGGCGACCCTGGCCGGCGCCATGCTCGATGCCGGCCTGGTCGACGAGATGCAGCTGTTCGTGGCACCCACTCTGCTCGGCGGCGATGCTCGGCCGCTGTTCCAGCTCGCCGGCATCGAGACCATGGAGCATCAGCGCGGCCTGGATATCCTCGATATCCGCGCCGTGGGGCAGGACTGGCGCATTACCGCCAGGCCGAAGCGCCGTATCAAGGCGCAGGAGTAGCTCGTCATCAGGCACGAGGGGCGCTGGGGGCAAGCCGAAGGGGAGGTCCTATGCCATGGATGGCATCGGTAGCGTACAGGGAGGTATTTACAGCGCCTCCCCGTAGGCTTGCCGCCAGATCAGCCCCGAGCCGGGGGAAGCTATCTACGGCTTCAAGGCCACTTTACTGGCGCCCGTTGCCGCGCCAAGGTACCCTGACGCCGTTTCCGAGGCGAGGCGACGCCGATGGACGACGCGACCGTCGTCACTTGGCAACGCCCGCCGCGTAGAATTTCTGGAGATCTCATGGTGCACGCCACTGCCGGGGGCCTGGCCCCCATCGAGGACCTGATCGAGGATATCCGTCAGGGCAAGATGGTGATCCTGATGGATGATGAGGATCGCGAAAACGAAGGCGACATCATCATGGCCGCCGAGAAGGTTCAGGCCGAGCACATCAACTTCATGGCGCGCCACGCCCGCGGCCTGATTTGCCTGCCGATGACCCGCAGCCGCTGTGAACGGCTCAAGCTGCCGTTGATGGTCAACGACAATGGCTCGGGCTTCGGCACCAAGTTCACTCTCTCCATCGAGGCCGCCGAGGGCGTCACTACTGGCATCTCCGCCGCCGATCGCGCCCGCACCGTCCAGGCCGCCGTGGCTCACGACGCCAAGGCCGAGGATATCGTGCAGCCCGGCCATATCTTCCCGTTGATGGCCGAACCGGGTGGCGTGCTGCGGCGTGCCGGCCACACCGAGGCCGCCTGTGACCTGGCTGCCCTGGCCGGGCTCGACCCCAGTGGCGTGATCTGCGAGATCATGAATGACGATGGCACCATGGCGCGGCGCCCCGAGCTGGAGCGCTTCGCCGAGGAGCACGGCATCAAGATGGGCACCATCGCCGATCTGATCCACTACCGCATCCATAACGAACAGACCGTCGATCATGTGGAAGAGACCCAGGTGTCGACCGCCTTCGGCGACCTGACGCTCCACGTGTTTCGTGACAGCATCCAGGGAGCTCATCATGTGGCGCTGGTCAATGGGCGGCCGAGCCCCGAGGCGCCGACCACGGTGCGCGTGCACCTGGCGGACACCCTGCGAGACCTGCTCTGCCTGCAGAAGGGCGAGGGCGGCCACTGGACCTCTCATGAGGCCATCGCCGAGGTGGCTCGCAGCGAGCGTGGCGTCTTCGTGCTGCTCGATCAGGGGCGGCCGGGACTCGACCTCCGCGACCAGCTGGATACCTTCCTGGAGCGTCGCCGTGCCCCGCGTACCAGCGACTCGGACGGTGCCGGCAACTACCTGACCATCGGTACCGGTTCGCAGATCCTGCGCCATCTCGGCGTCGGCCAGATGCGGTTGCTCAGCTCCCCGTGGAAGTTCTCGGCGCTATCCGGCTTCGATCTGGAAGTGGTGGAGCGGCTGGGGCCCGAGGATGTGGCGGCTGGCGGTGTTGGGGCGGCCGGCGAGTGAGCCGATGCCCTAGCGGCATGCCCGACGCCACCTTGCAGCATTTTGTATCCGCACTCCCATTCAATATTCTCGTTTAACATTCTCATTCAACACCAGGCGCGGATCGACCGCGCCAGTGAGTCTCAGCAGGAAACCGACATGGAACCCATTTCTCAAGTGGAAGGCAGCTTCGTCGACGTCGACGGGCGCTATGTGATCGTGGTGGGCCGTTTCAACCACCATGTGGTGGACAGCCTGGTAGAGGGCGCCGTAGACATCCTGGTGCGCCATGGCGTCGATGCCGAGAACATCGATATCGTCCATGTGCCCGGTGCCTGGGAGCTGCCGCTGGCGGTCAAGCAGGTCCTCAAGGCGGCACGCCCCGAGGCTGTCATCGCCCTCGGCGCGGTGATCCGTGGTGGTACACCGCATTTCGAATATGTGGCCGGCGGGTGCAATTCGGCCCTGGGAACTCTGCAGCTGGAGTTCGAGACGCCCATTGCCAACGGCGTGCTCACCGTCAACTCCATCGAGCAGGCCATCGAGCGTTCCGGCACCAAGGCCGGCAACAAGGGGGCAGAGGCAGCCATGGCAGCCATGGAGATGGTGTCGCTGATGCGCCAGCTTGGCGGCGGCGTCGAGGAGGAGGCATGAGCCGCGATCGCGCGCCTTCCAAGGCGCAGCAGTCGCGTCGTGCCGCTCGCGAGCTGGCGGTGCAGTGTCTCTACCAATGGCAGCTGACCGGCAAGTCGATGAGCGCGGTGGAGGCGGAGTTCCGCAGCCAGCTGGCCGATGATGACCTCGAGGATCACGAGAATTGGCACAAGGTCATGGGGATCGCCGACCTGGCCCTGTTCCATGAACTGGTGCACAACGTGTCCCGCTTCCGTGCCGATCTGGATGCCTCCATCGCGCCGCTGCTCGACCGCAAGCTCGAGGAGCTCGACGCCATCGAACTGGCCATCCTGCGCCTGGGTGCCTATGAGCTCTCACGTCGCCTGGAGGTGCCGTATCGTGTGGCGATCAACGAGGGGGTCGAGCTGGCCAAGTCGTTCGGTGCCACCGACGGCCACAAGTACGTCAACAGCATCCTCGACAAGCTTGCCGGGCGCCTGCGCGGCGCCGAGGTAGCCGCCCGCCGCCGCTGAAGGGTGACCGGATGCACAGCGAATTCGAACTCATCGCACGCCATTTTACCCCCGCCACGCCCGGCCCCGAGTCCGGTGTGGTCCTGGGGGTGGGCGATGATTGTGCGCTGCTGGCCCCCACCCCGGGTCGGCGGCTGGCGGTGAGCGTCGACACCTCGGTGCTCGGGGTTCACTTTCCGCCCGGGGCGCCCCCCGCAGCGGTCGGCCATCGCGCCCTGGCGGTGAGCCTCTCCGATCTAGCCGCCATGGGAGCCAGGCCGCGCTGGTGCTTCATGGCGCTCACTCTCGAGGAGAATGATGACGCCTGGCTGGAGAGCTTTTCACGCGGTTTCCTGGCGCTCTGCGAGGAAACCGGCACCAGCCTGACCGGCGGCGATATCACCCGTGGTCAACTGGCCATCGGCGTCACCGTGATGGGGGAGGTGTCACCCGAGGCGGCCATCAGCCGGAGCGGTGGTCGTCCCGGTGACCTGCTGGCGGTGACCGGGGCTCTGGGCGGTGGCGCCGGTGGCCTGGCCGCCTGGCAGGCGGGCGAGCGTGACCTCGCGCACCCGTTGCTTCGGCGCTATCTCGCCCCCCAGCCGCGGCTGGCAGCCGGCCAGGCTCTGGCCGGTCTGGCCACGGCCGGTCTCGATATCTCCGATGGGCTGTTGGCCGATCTGGGGCATATCCTTGAGCAGTCAGGTGGCGGTGCACACCTCGAGCCCGACGCTCTGCCGATGGCCGAAGGGCTGGTCGAGGCGCTGGGCGAGGAGGGCGCACGCCAAGCGGCCCTGACCGGCGGTGACGATTATGAGCTGCTGGTGTGCCTGCCCCCCGAGCATCTGGAGGCGGCCCGGTCATGCCTGGCGGGGCTGTCACTCCCCCTTACGGTGGTCGGTCGGCTCACGGATACCGCCGGCGTAAGCGGTGTGACGACGACCCAGCGCACCGGTTGGCAGCATTTCCATGCTGCTGGCCAGGGAGGCACTTCATGAATCGGGCCCCATCCAGTGTCTGGCATCGTCCATCGCACTTCCTGGCCTTCGGCCTCGGCAGCGGTGCCGTGCCCTGGGCGCCGGGTACCTTCGGCACCCTGGCGGCCATCCCCTTCTACTGGTTGCTCTCCGAACTGCCGCTCTCCTGGTATTGGGGCGTCGTCGTCATCGCCTTTGTCTGGGGCGTATGGCTATGTGAGAAGACCTCCTGCGACCTCGGTGTCCACGACCATTCGGGCATCGTCTGGGACGAGTTCGTGGGTTACTGGATCACCATGGCGGCCATCCCCTTCTCGTGGGAGTCGGCGCTCTGGGGGTTCCTGATCTTCCGGGTGTTCGACGTGATCAAGCCATTTCCCATTCGCTGGGCCGATCGTCGAGTGGCCGGCGGCTTCGGTATCATGATCGACGATGTTCTCGCCGGCATCTTCGCCGGGAGCCTCATGCACCTCTGGTTCTGGCTACACTAGGGTTCTGGCTACACTAGGGTTCTGGCTACACTAGACTCTGAGACCAGAGCGTAATCGGTACCGCGGTGGTTTCGGATGCCCGGGTGCCGCAGGGAAGGGAGTCACCATGCGCAAGGAACGACTCATCGTGCCACTGGTGGTGGGGCTGGCGCTGCTATGGGCCGTTGCCCAGTATGCCGCCTCGCTGCTCTTCGAGCGCGAATTGCTGCGTATGCTGAACGACCTGGAAGCACGCGGTGAACTGGTGGTCGAGCGTGTCGCCGTTGAGCGTGGCTGGCTCTCCTCGTCGGGGCGCGTTGTGATCGCCCCCCTGCTGGGCGATGACTGGCAGCTCGCCTTTACCTACTCTGCCCGCCATGGGGTGCTCAGTACCCGGCTGGATGGCGAGCTTCAACCCACCCTGGGGCCGGAGCAGCAGCGCCTGTTCGGTGACGCCCTGCCATCCTCGGCGCCCCGCTGGCATGCTCGTTATCAGACTCTGGGGGGGACACTCGAAGGCAGTATCGGACTGTCGCCCTTCGTGATTCATCAGCAGGAGCGTGAGCTCGACTTCCAGGGCGGTCAGGTGACTTTCGGTGGCCAGTATGGCGACTGGTGGCTGCGTGCCAGGCTCAAGCCGCTGCGCCTCAGTGATGGTGACACTACCCTGGAGGCGGGACCTTCGAGCCTCGAGAGCCGCTACGCCTATACCGCGGATGCCTACCACTTCACCCAGCATGACCTGCTGCATCTTGACCAGCTCACCTGGCGTCAGCCGGGGCTGGTGCTCGATGGCAGCGAGCTTGACTATCGAAGTCGCATGGAGCTCGATGACAGCGAGCTGCGCATCGAGGGTGAGCTTGTCCTGGGGGAGCTGGTGGCCGCCGAGCAGGTGCTGCTGACCGGCCGGGTGGAGGCGCAGCTCTCGCGTCTGCATGCCGAGGCCCTGCGGACGCTGCTCAGCCGGCTGCGCGAGGAGGTGATGATGGGAGGCAGCGACACCCCGACGCCCCGCGAACTGATCGAGCGGCTGGAGCCGGAGTTCAAGGCCCTGCTGCAGGACTCGCCGCGTCTGGACATCAGCAGAGTGGATCTCGACAGCCCCATGCTCGGTGTTTCCGCCGAGGGGGAGGGGGTGCTGATCTTCGACCCACGACGCCTCGATGAGCTCAGGGTCGCTCGCCTCGATGACCCCGATGAGCAGGCCCGTTGGCGCCGCCGCCTCGACGGCGATTTTGTCTGGCGTGATGTACCCACCGTGGTAGCCCTGTGGCTGGGTCTGCCGTTGAGTACCCAGGAGTTGGCGGTGGACGTCATTCGCGGCAAGGTGCGCGTCAATGGCCGCCCTTTGCCGCCGCTCTGGCGCTGACGGCGGGTCGCCAGGCTTGAAGTTCCGGCTCGTCGCCCGCATCCCTACAAGCATTGGCTTAAGAACATTGGCACAAGCCCAACCGCTTGGACAGGGAGACACCATGAGTGATGAACAGGACCGTCACGATACGGATGAGCCGGAGTGGATTCGCCACGGGCAGGGCGAGGATCTCGACCTCGGTGAAGAGCAGGGTGACAGCAAGCACTCCGTCGTGCCGGCCCGCGAGGCGTTGCCCGAGCGAATCTATCTGCTGCCCATCCACAACCGCCCCTTCTTTCCCGCCCAGGTGCAGCCGCTGGTCATCAACCGCGAGCGCTGGGACGAGACGATCGAGCGTGTCGCCAAGACCCCTCACCACACCGTGGGCCTTGCCTTCGTTGGTGAAGGCGCCTCGGAAGGAATGGCCGATGGCGACTTCCCCGAGATCGGCACCGCGGTCAAGATGCACAAGCTGCAGGGCGAGGAGGACCAGCTGCAGTTCATCGCCCAGGGCCTGCAGCGCTTCAAGATCCAGCGCTGGATCTCCCGGGAGCCGCCCTATCTGGTGGAGGTGAGCTACCCGCGGGAGCCGGTGGACGCCGAGGCCGACGAGGCCCGCGCCTACGCCATGTCGCTGATCAACGGCATCAAGGAGCTGTTGCCGATCAACCCGCTCTATGGCGAGGAGCTCAAGCACTACCTCAATCGCTTCAGCCCCCACGAGCCGGGCCCTCTCACCGACTTCGCCGCTGCCATCACCTCGGCCAAGGGACACGAGCTGCAGGACGTGCTGGCCACTCTGCCGGTGCTCGCCCGTATGCAGAAGGTGCTGCCGCTGCTGCGCAAGGAGATTGAGGTCGCCCAGCTGCAGAGCGAGATCAGCGACCAGGTCAATGCCCAGATGCAGGAGCGCCAGCGCGAGTTCTTCCTGCGCGAGCAGCTCAAGGTGATCCAGCGGGAGCTGGGTATCTCCAAGGATGATCGCGAAAGCGATGTCGACACCTTCCGCGAGCGCCTGGAGAGTCTGGTGGTGCCCCCCAAGGTGCTGACCCGCATCGAGGAGGAGCTCGACAAGCTGGCCATGCTCGAGACCGGCTCACCGGAGTATGGCACCACCCGCAACTACCTCGACTGGCTGACCAGCATGCCGTGGGGAGTGCGCAGCCAGGACCAGCTCGACCTGGCCCATGCGCGCAAGGTGCTCGATCGCGATCATGACGGCCTGGCCGACGTCAAGGAGCGCATCGTCGAGTTCCTCGCCGAGGGCACCTTCAAGGGTGACGTGGGCGGCTCCATCGTGCTGCTGGTGGGCCCGCCCGGGGTGGGCAAGACCTCCGTCGGCCGCTCCATCGCCGAGGCCCTGGGGCGCGAGTTCTATCGTTTCTCGGTGGGCGGCATGCGCGACGAGGCGGAGATCAAGGGGCATCGGCGTACCTATATCGGTGCCATGCCCGGCAAGCTGGCCCAGGCCCTCAAGGAGGTCGAGGTCGAGAACCCGGTGATCATGCTCGACGAGATCGACAAGATGGGGCAGTCCTTCCAGGGTGATCCCGCCTCGGCGCTGCTCGAGGTGCTCGACCCTGAGCAGAACGTCGACTTTCTCGATCACTACCTGGATGTTCGCCTGGACCTCTCCAAGGTGCTCTTCGTCTGTACCGCCAATACCCCGGACTCGATTCCGCCGGCGCTGCTCGACCGTATGGAGCAGATCCGCCTCTCCGGCTACATCGCCGAGGAGAAGGTGGCCATCGCCAAGCACCATCTGTGGCCTAAGCTGCTCAAGCGCGCCAACATACCCAGGAAGAGCATCAACCTCACCGACGCGGCGCTGCGCCAGGTGATCGAGGGCTACGCCCGCGAGGCCGGGGTGCGCCAGCTCGAGAAGCAGCTCCACCGCATCGTGCGCAAGGCGGCGGTCAAGCTGCTGGAGAATGACCAGCAGTCGGCGAAGGTGTCGGTGAAGAACCTCGAGGAGTACCTGGGGGCGCCGCTGTTCCGCAAGGAGCAGGTGCTCAAGGGCGAAGGAGTGGTCACCGGCCTGGCCTGGACCTCCATGGGCGGTGCCACCCTGCCCATCGAGGCGGGCAAGGTGCACTCCCTGACACGCGGCTTCAAGCTGACCGGCAAGTTGGGCGAGGTGATGCAGGAGTCGGCCAACATCGCCTACAGCTATGTGCTCGGTCACCTGGCCGAATATGGCGCCGACGCCGACTTCTTCGACTCCGCCTTCGTGCACCTGCACGTGCCGGAAGGCGCCACCCCCAAGGATGGTCCCTCGGCGGGCGTCACCATGACCACCGCGCTGCTGTCCTTGGCCAGGCACCAGGCTATCGAGCGCAGCCTGGCGATGACCGGCGAGCTGACGCTGACCGGCCATGTGCTGCCGGTGGGGGGAATCCGCGAGAAGGTGATTGCCGCTCGGCGCAGTGGCATCTTCGAGGTGATCCTGCCTGACGCCAACCGCCGCGATTACGATGAGTTGCCCGAGCACCTCAAGGAGGGGATCAGCGTACACTTCGCCAAGCGTTACCAGGACGTGGCCAAGGTGGTATTCGGCTGACCGGAGGCGGGCACCCTCCTGGGGGTCTGACCCCCAGGGGGATCCAGCGGTATGCCAACCCCGGGTCGGTGGAGCACCGATGCCGGGGTTACTCATGAAAGGGGTATCCCCATGAAACATTTGGTAGCGGCCGGCGCCGTGGTGCTAGGCCTGATGCTCGATGCCGCGACCTCACCTTCCACTACGAGCTCGCCGATCCCGGCCAGACGCTAGCTTTCTCCTTCTCCTTCCGCTTCTCCTTCCGCTTCCGCCTGGCAGCGGGCGAGTGCCTTGCGGTGGGGTGAAATGTGACTTTTCGTCCTGACCGAGTGGGAGGGTGTGATCAAGGTGTTACGATTGGTCATGACTAATGTGTAGATTGGTAGGGTAGAGTAACTGAGGAGCCTGGGGCGCACCAAGATGCTGCGCTCACCGGTGGGGGGGATCAAGGGAATGAGTAACCTGTTCGGCAAGAAGATACTGGTAGTCGATGACGCGGAGGCAGACAGGATGCTGGTTTCCACGTTTTTACGCCGACTTGGATGCCGTGTCTTTTTTGCGCATGACGGTGTCGATGGTGTGCACAAGGCCAGACTGATTCGGCCTGACGCCATACTCATGGACCTGGATATGCCTAACTGCAATGGTTTCGATGCCTGTAAGTTGATTGTAGAGGATCCAAGAACTCAGCATGCGCCAGTACTGTTCATTTCTGGTTATGCGACGGCGGAAGATAAAATCAAAGGTTTGATATCAGGCGCTGTTGACTATATCGCCAAGCCCTTCGTCTTCGATGAGGTCATGCTTCGAATCGCCATTCACTTGAAAGTCAGCGATGCTGAGCCATGCCGCGGAAGCGAGAGTGGCGAGAGTGGCGAGAGTGGCGAGAGTGGCGGCAAGGGTAATAATCAGTCAGAGAGTCATGATTCTCGCGACGAGATACTGTTTCGTAGTGCACAAATACATCTTCTCAAGGCTCTCGACAAGGCACCGGGTCTTCATGAGCTGGCCCGGCAGGTCGGGACCAACTCAAAACAGCTGAATCACTCCTTCAAGGCCTGTGTAGGAATGACGGTTTACGAATACCTTCGTGAAGAGAGGATGAAGGAGGCGAGGAAGTTGCTCTCTTCCACGAGTATTTCCATCTCAGAGATCGCGACAACTATCGGTTTCAGTAGCGTGGGCACCTTCTCCACAGCCTTCAAGGAGCGGTTTGGTAGTCCTCCCTCAAGGTTCAGGAAGCAGGAGAGGCTTGTCTGACATGCGGGTATCTTCATGCTTTAAGGCTCTTGTTTTCCGCTGTATCTCCTGCATTCTGGTTGCCTTGACAACCCTTTCCTGGCTTGTCGGAGCCCAGGCAGCTTCAGAGCCGATTGGCGACCACGATGAAAAAGCCGCCGTGATAGACCTGAATGTGATATCGCCCACGGATAACCTGGCGCTTGACATGCTGGGTTTCGATGTGGTGGAAGAGGGGCATCTCTCGCTGAGCGAAGCCATGCATAGCGGTCGCTGGCAGCAGGTGGGAGAGAACGTTCGAATTCTCGAAAGACCGCGGCAATACTCCACGCTTTGGCTCCAGGCCCGGCTGACCAACACCAGCGACGAACATCTGGTGCGCTGGCTCAGTCTTACACCTTGGCGACTCAACGAGGTCAATGCGTGGCTGGTCGATCCCGAAAGCTTCGAGACGATAAAAGAGATGGCGACAGGTCTTTCAGTTCCGATAGGCAACAGAGAGGTCGACAGTAACAAGGCAACCATTCCGGTAGCACTCTCGCCTGGCGAGAGCCTGCTGTTGGTGATGAGAGTCTTCTCAGATAGCCGCCCTTTCCTGGATATCAACGGCTGGGAGCCAGTTGCCTTCGCCATGAGCGAGATGGCCGAGAGGCAGTTTCATTCCATGTTGCTGGCGGCAGTATTAACGCTGTTCGCTGTGCTGCTGGTGACCTTCGACCTTCGCTACCTCTTGCTGGGCGTCTGGCTGGTTGTGATCTTCATCTTCGAGTCCGAGAAGGAGGGTTATATAAGCCAAGTGCTGATCCGTGGCCTGTTCGACTATTCGGCTAACCTTCGCTTCTCTACCTGGATACTCACGGAGGCGCTTTTTCTTGTTGCTTCAGTCTATATTCTGGGTGTTAACAAGGTTAAGCCATGGCGATACCTTACGCCGGTAGTATTTATGGTGTCTGCGGCATTTGCTGTGCTGACGTTCCTGCTCAATGGAGTCGTCATTCGCCATATGGGAAACGCCATTGATCTGAGCTTTTCCCTGGCGTGGCTGGCGATGATTCCGGCGGCGCTTCGTGTCGATAGAAAGTGGCAGCTTGCACTGCTTGGCACGCTTTCGCTTTGGTGGATAGCGTCTAATTTTATCTTGATTGGTTATATAACCAATCTTTACTACACGGCCTCGTTCGCAGAATTAAAAATATTTGCAGGCAGTGCCATCGTACTCTCTCTGATTCTGATATATGCAAGACAGAAGCGCGATTATGAAATGGTTCTCGAGAGAAGGTTAAGGGAGAGCGAGCGTGATCAGCGTGAGAAGCTGGAAGGGGTAGTGGCACGTCGTACTCATGATCTTAACCTGGCGCTCGATAATGCAATTCGGGCAGATGAGGAAAAGACGCTGTTTATTGGGCATGTTTCTCATGATTTAAAGTCACCACTGACAGCCATCAGTGGCTATGCACAATTGTTATTTGATGAAGAT
This sequence comes from uncultured Halomonas sp., assembly GCF_947501415.1. Lineage (GTDB taxonomy): Bacteria > Pseudomonadota > Gammaproteobacteria > Pseudomonadales > Halomonadaceae > Halomonas. The sequence goes on from NZ_CANMVL010000031.1 coordinate 14,899, forward strand.
GATAAAGTTGCTGCCAAAGGTCGGATTATTCACTCAAGTGCCGCCCATATGGATAAGCTAGTTGAACGACTGATCGATTATGCGAGGGGCGTCGCTTCTCACAAGGAAAGGCTGTCTCATATTCATGTCGAGAGCTTCTTTTCCGCTATTTCCCAAGAGGCGATGGTGCTGGCAAGGAAAAATAGTAACCGCTTTTCCATGACCGTCAAGGCGGATGGATTTCCCTTTGTGCGCTGTGATGACGTCTCCTTGCGCCAAGTCGTCGTCAATCTTATCGATAACGCCGCCAAGTATACGTCGTCAGGCCATATCTCTCTTGAAGTTGTCTGCCGTGAAGCGATGAGCCCCACAGGGCGCACCATGTTGGAAATGACGCTAAAGGATTCCGGAATCGGCATTTCTCGGGAGGCGCAGAGCCGCCTCTTCGAGCCCTTTTCACGCGAGTCACGACATGGCAAGGGCTCGGGTCTGGGCCTGGCCATTGTCAAGGATCTGGTAGCCTCGATGGCAGGGGAGCTTGCTCTCCATAGTGAGCTAGGCAAAGGCACCGAGGTAAATGTTCTCATCCCCGTCGAGATCGGTGACGAGGGAAGTCAATCGAGTGCGGCGGTCTCAATGCCGAAAGCCTTGCTGCCCGCTTACCATGCCGGTGGGTTGACGGCTTGGGTAGTAGAGGACTCACCGCCTATCCTCGAGCTTCTCTGTGGTGACCTCTCCGCTATGGGCTTTCACGTAAAAGGTTTTCAGAGTGGTGAAGAGGCTATTGCGGCCATGCAGAGCGCCGATGCGATGCCCGCCTTGATCGTGACAGACTACCGCGTGCAGAGTGTCCTGGGTGATGAGGTGCTCATGGCGGCCAAGGATAGGAATGCCTTGGTCCCCGTGGTTCTGATCTCGGCGATGTGGAGCGTGTTGAGGAGTCGAGAGCGCCAAGGAGAGCTGAAAGGAGAGCAGGAAGGAGGTGGGTATGAATATGATGCGTTACTTTATAAACCAATTGATCTAATTAATTTTCGGCGTGAAGTGGCCCGAGTCTGTGTTCTTGAGCCTCTCCAGCAACCGCCCATGAAGGAAGCTGCCATCGACAAGGAGAGCCCCCCTGATATAGAGCGGTTGAAAGAGCTTGTTAAGCTGGGAGCCGTCAGCGATATCCTCGACTGGTGCGATGTCTTTTCAGTTACGTTCCCGAACAAGAAAGGCCTTGCACGCAGCTTGAGACGTCACGCAGAGCGAGGTGAATTCTCCGCCATAAGCGAAGCCATAGAGCACCTTGACTAGGCCTTGTCTGCAAAGTTGGCGTGTGAAGGTCAGACAAGGAAAAAACTAGTGAAAAGATCAGGAACCACTCGCGCTGGGTCACTTTCTTCTTGTTCTGGCGCTCTGTCCTGGTGAAAGAGACCTGTTGCACCGAGTGGTTCGGTCAGGTGGTGGGGTCGCCAGATTTTACCCCGTCGATGGCTGTCGGGCAGTTACTGCGGGGTCAATGCAGCGTTTTCTTTATTCTTTCCCTGCGCGACAAACTTTTCCCCTTCGGGGGAAAGATGACAGATATCACTGACGCGTAGATTTGCCCTTGGCGATATTGTCGCAGCCGGCTATTGCTGCAAAACGCGCCACGGGTAATCAACAATAATTCAACGCACAGAGACGCTGTTTGCCGCCTTTCGGGCAGCGATCTTCGAGCCTGTAGATGCCAGTCGGCCGCGAGCAGACATTTCGCCCAGTACAGCCTAATCCTTCGCATTGCGCACCTACGCACAGGCAGGGCTGCTCCGGTCACATGGAATGACACTTCGCAGGTGAACATGAACAAGGTCTTTAGAATTATCTGGAACCGCACCCTTGGGCGTCAGGTGGTGGCTTCCGAAGCGGCGCGATCCCAGGGAAAGTCCGGCGCTGAACGTCTTCAGGCTCTCCCAAGGGTAGGGAGTCAGGTCTCTTCTTCACCAGCAGGGCTTCGCCCGCTGAGAGTGGCAATAGGGTTACTGGCCGTCGGCGCGGCGGTGCCCACCGTCAGCGCCCAGGATGCCGCTTTCGATAACCTAACGGTCAGCGGCGACGCAATTCTCAGCGCCCTGCAGGTCAGCGGTGCCGCCACGTTCGACGGTGCCGCCACGTTCAATGATTCCCTTACCGTAGGGGGGGTGAACGTCGCCAACGCCATCAGCGCCAATGCGAGCGCCATCAGCACCAATGCGAGCGATATCAGCGCCAATGCGAGTGCCATCAGCACCAATACGAGCGATATCAGCACCAATACGAGCGATATCAGCACCAATACGAGTGCCATCAGCACCAATACGAGCAATATCAGCACCAATGCGAACAATATCTCGGCACTTGATGGCCGAGTCACTGCCGCAAGCGCCGGCTGGGATATCAGCGCGGAAGGGGGGGCGGAAGAAAATGTCGCCCCCGGCGGCGCGGTCGACTTCAGCGGTGACGGCAATATCGAGGTCGGGCGCAGCGGCACCGACCTGACCTTCGGCCTGGCCGACGAGGTGGAGGTGGCCGGTAGCCTGAGCGTCACCGGCGGGCCCAGCATCACCGCCGCCGGTATCGATGCCGGCGGTAAGGCAATCACCAACGTGGCCGCCGGCAACCTGACGGCGACCAGCAGCGATGTGGTCATCGGTAGCCAGATCTACGACCTGTTTATCGAAGAAGGCGCCGGCGGGGTGCGCTACTTCCGTGCGCTCTCGGCGCAGCCCGACTCCCAGGCCCTGGGGGCCGAGTCGATCGCCATCGGTCCAAACAGCGTGGCAGCGGGAGACAGCAGCCTGGCCGCCGGTGACGGTGCCAGCATCACCGCCACCGGCGAGGGCGCGATCGCCCTGGGGCAGGGCGCCAGTGCCGGAGGCGACCCGCTCGGCGGCGCCGGCGCGATTGCCGTCGGCCGCGATAGCGTGGCCGGTGCCAATAGCGCCGTGGCGCTGGGGGTTGCGGCCCAGGCGACGGCAGGCAACGCCACCGCCGTGGGCGCCGGTGCGGCGGCCTCGGGGGGCGGAAGCATCGCCCTCGGCAAGGCCGATGCCACCGGGAGTAACGCCTTCGCCGCCGGTACTGGCGCCTACGCGGGCTCGCCGGGCGGCATCGCGCTGGGCACCGGCGCCGGCGTTGGCACCGATGGCACCTCGGGCGGAGACAGGACCCATCATATCGCCATCGGCACCGAGGCCGGGCGGAACGTGGTTGGTAACCAGACCACGGCAATCGGCTACTCGGCGGGCTCCGATATCACCGGTGACCATAACGTGGCCGTCGGCAGTCACGCCGGCCAGAACCTCCAGGGCGACTTCAACGTGGCGATCGGCCACGAGGCGAATCGCAACGCGGGCGTCGTGGAACGCGCCACCGCCGTCGGGGGGCAGACCCAGGCGGGGAGAAATGGTGTCTCGGTTGGCTACGGCGCCACTTCCGAGGATAGCGGCGTGGCACTGGGTGCCAACACGAGCGCCGACAACCTGGGCGTGGCGCTCGGGCGCAACGCCACGGCCGAGGGCGGCAGCGTGGCCCTGGGCAGCGGCTCCGCCGCGCGCAGTACCGATGCGGCGGGAACAGGCTACCTGACCGGGAGCGACTTCACCGATGGCACGGTGGTTTCGGTGGGCAATACCAATCCGTCCGGCGTGCGTACCACGCGGCGTATCGTCAATGTCGCCGACGGCTCTCAGGCCTACGATGCCGTCAACGTAGGCCAGCTGAAGGGGGCGCAGCAGTCGGTTGCCAACCTCGTCGGCGGTAACGTCACCCTGGGGGCGAATGGCAGCTTCGAAGGGTATGTCGTCGAGCTGCAAGACAGCAGCGGCACCAGCCATCAGTACGCCACGGTCGCCGAGGCCATCAACGCGGTATCGAGCGGAAGCATCAACGTTCTGCCGGGTGACGCCGTGATCTACAACCCCGACGGCACCGTCACGGTGGCCGAGGGTGTGGTCGGTACCGATGCGGTCAACGTCGAACAGCTCAACAGAGTCGTGGCCGAAAACGGGGTCAAGTACTTCAGCGTCAACTCCAGCGAGCCGGCCAACCGCGATAACGCCGAGGCCAGCGGCACCGATGCCATCGCGATCGGCCCCGCCACCAGCGCCGATGGGGCCTCGTCGCTGGCGGCGGGTCATCTGGCCCATTCGGCGGGCGACGAGAGCGTGGCACTCGGCCATAGGGTCGAGGCGCTGGGTAATGAATCCACCGCTATCGGCAGCGAGAGTGATGCCTACGGCGATGGCGGTGTGGCGATCGGCCTGCAGGCCAAGAGCCAGGGCGAAAACTCCATCGTCATGGGCACCCGCGCCCAGGCGGATCCCAAGACCACCGATGCCACGGTGGACAATGCCGTGGTGATCGGCACCGACGCCGAAGCCACGGCGGATAACGGCATCGCCATCGGCGAAAGCGCCTTGGCATCGGAGGTCCGCGCCGTGGCGCAGGGCTTCGATGCCCATGCCACCGCCGATGACGCCATGGCCTTCGGCAGCAACTCCCGTGCGAGTGGCACCAGCGCCCAGGCCAGCGGTACCAATGCCAGTGCCAGCGGTACCAATGCCCAGGCCAGCGGCACCAACGCCAGCGCCAGTGGCCTCAATGCCCAGGCCAGTGGCACCGACTCCATTGGTTATGCCACCGATGGCATCGCCATGGGCACCGGAGCGGTGGCTGGCATCAATGACCCCTTCAATCAAGAGCCGGAGCGCAATGCCGCGGGTATCGCGATCGGCAAGCAGTCCCTGGCGGACGAGCAGCATGCGCTGGCATTGGGTGTCGAGGCTGAAGCGCGTGCGGCATCTTCCACCGCGATAGGCGATGGTGCTGAAGCGACAGCCACGGCTCAGGACGGCCTGGCCGTCGGCTCTGGTGCGCGGGTGACCGCACAAAATGCCGCCGCCTTTGGCCAGAGCGCCGAAGCCGTGGCCGGCGAGGCCCTGGCCATGGGCTCCGCTGCCCGTGCCGCCGCACAGGGCGCTACGGCGATCGGCGAGGGGGCCCAGGCCAACCACCAGGGCTCGGTAGCGCTGGGCAGCGGCGCCGTCACCGCGGAAGCGGTCGGCACCTCTAGCATGACCGTCGACAAGAACACCTACGACTTCGCGGGCATCAGCCCCGTGGCGACAGTCAGCGTCGGCACGGCAGGTGCCGAGCGTACCCTGACCAACGTGGCCGCCGGACGCGTCAGCGCCACCAGCACCGATGCCATCAACGGCAGTCAGCTTTATGGCACCAACCAGGCGGTCAATGCACTGGCCGACAACCTGGATACCGCCGGTGACTCCGTGGCCGGGGTCCTGGGAGGCAATGCCGCCTACGATCCGGATACTCATCAGGTCACCATGAGCAACGTGGGTGGCACCGGGCAGGGTACGGTAGACGAAGCCATCGAATACGCGGCCCAGGGTTGGAATGTCACTGCGAATAACGAGTCCAGTGCCAATATCGCGCCCGGCGGGGCGGTGGATTTCAGCAGCACCGACGGCAATATCGCCATCAACCGCACCGGCACCAACCTGACCTTTGATCTGGACGATGATATTGAGATTGGTAACAGAGTGACCGTTGGCGGAACCGTGATCGACGGTGACAGCGTCACGACCAACAACCTGACGGTCGGCGGTGATACCTTTGTCGTGGCTGGGGATACCGTCACCTATGACGGTAACGAGATCGCGACCCAGGCCGACGGCCTGAGCTTTGCCGGCGACACCGGCGGCGCCATCAACAAGACGCTGGGTGACACCACCCCGCTGACGGTTTCCGGTGAGCTGGCGGCGGGCGATGCCTCCAGCGGCGCCAACCTGCGCGTGGATAGCGACGGCAACCAGCTCAATCTGGTGATGGCGCGCAACCTGACCGAGCTGGATAGCGTCACCACCGGCAATAGCGTGCTCAATACCGGTGGCCTGACCGTCGACGACGGTGCCGGCAACATTACCGAGGTCGGCGCCGATGGGCTGACCATTGCCGGTGGGCCGAGTGTGACCACCAGTGGCATCGACGCGGGCGATCTCAAGATCACCGGCGTGGCCGACGGCAGCGTTAACGGCACCAGCAGCGATGCCATCAACGGCAGCCAGCTGTTCGGTGTGGCCGACTCGGTGGGTGATGTGATCGGCGGCAATGCCGTGGTCAATGCCGATGGCAGCGTCACCACCAGCGATATCGGCAACACCGGCGAAGACAACGTACACGACGCCATCGACGTGGTGAATACGGCAGCCAACGCCGGCTGGAACGCCACCGACGCAGCCGGCAGCGCGGCCAACATCGGCCCCAACGGCGAGGTGCGCTTCGAAGGCGACAGCAACATCAGCGTGGCGCAGACCGGCGCGGATGATGCGGGCGTGATCGCCGTAGCCCTGAACGAGAACGTCGACCTGGGCGATACCGGCAGCGTCACCACCGGTGATAGCGTGCTCGACACCGATGGCCTGACCGTCGACGACGGCACCGGCAACCGCACCGACCTGGGGGCAGGCAGCCTCAGCGTTGCCGGCGCGGGCACCACCATCGCCATCGATGGTGGTGCGGGTGATATCACCGGGCTGACCAACACCGACCTCGACGGTGCCGACTTCGCCCAGGCGGGTCGCGCGGCCACCGAGGAACAGCTGGACCTGGTCAACCAGACCGCCAATGCCGGCTGGAACCTGACCGGTTCCGGTGTTGATGAAGTCAACATCGGCCCCGACGGGGTGGTGGACTTCCAGGGCGATGGCAACATCAGCGTGGCGCAGACCGGCGCGGATGATGACGGTCAGATCGACATCACCCTGAACCCCGACCTGAATGTAGATAGCGTGACCGCGGGCGATAGCGTGCTCGACACCGATGGCCTGGCGGTGACCGATACCAACGGCAACCAGACCATCACCGGTGCCACCGGCACCACGGTCACCGATGCCGCCGGCAACGAAACCGTGGTCGACGCCAGCGGCGTCACCGTGGGTGACGACGTGACCCTGGGGGATAGTGGCCTGGTGATTGCCGGTGGCCCCAGCGTCACCACCGGCGGCATCGATGCCGGTAATCAGGTGGTCTCCAATGTCGCCAATGGCGTGGCCGACACCGACGCGGTCAACGTCAGCCAGCTGACTGGCCTGGCGGAGACCCCGCTGACCTTTGCTGGCGACAGTGGCACCAACGTCGATCGCAAGCTTGGGGAAACGGTGAACCTGGTGGGCGGCGAGACCGACGCGACCGCCCTGGTCGACGGCAACATCGGCGTGGTCGCCGATGGCAGCGACACCCTGTCGATCCAACTGGCCGAGAACATCGACCTGGGCGAGACCGGCAGCGTCACCACCGGCGACACCGTGATGAACGATGACGGCGTCAGCGTAAATGATGGTGCGGGTAACACCACGGATGTCGGTGCCGGCACGATCAGCGTCGCCGGAGCGGGTAACACCATCGCCATCGATGGTGGTGCGGGCGACATCAGCGGCCTGACCAACACCGACCTCGACGGTGCCGACTTCGCCCAGGTGGGTCGTGCGGCCACCGAGGAGCAGCTGGATCTGGTCAACCAGACCGCCAACGCCGGCTGGAACGCCACCGACGCGGCCGGCAACGCGGCCAACATCGGCCCCGACGGCGAGGTGCGCTTCGAAGGCGACAGCAACATCAGCGTGGCGCAGACCGGCGCGGATGATGCGGGCGTGATCGCAGTGGCCCTCAACGAGGACATCGACCTGGGCGAGACCGGCAGCGTCACCACCGGCGACACCGTGATGAACGACGGCGGCGTCAGCGTGGACGACGGTGCGGGTAACACCACGGATGTCGGTGCCGGCACGATCAACGTCGCTGGTGGTGGCAACACCATCGCCATCGATGGTGGTGCGGGTGATATCACCGGGCTGACCAACACCGACCTCGACGGCACCGACTTCGCCCAGGCGGGTCGCGCGGCCACCGAGGAGCAACTGAACCTGGTCAACCAGACCGCCAACGCCGGCTGGAACCTGAGCGGCTCCGGTGCCAATCAGGTGAACATCGGACCGAACGGCGCGGTGGACTTCCAGGGCGATGGCAACATCAGCGTGGCGCAGACCGGCGCGGATGATGCGGGCGTGATCGCAGTGGCCCTCAACGAGAATCTCGACCTGGGTGAGACCGGCAGCGTCACCACTGGCGATACCGTGGTGAACGACGCTGGCGTCAGCGTGGACGACGGTGCGGGTAACACCACGGATGTCGGTGCCGGCACGATCAACGTCGCTGGTGGTGGCAACACCATCACACTCGATGGCGGTGCGGGCGACATCACCGGGCTGACCAACACCGACCTCGACGGTGCCGACTTCGCCCAGGCGGGTCGCGCGGCCACCGAGGAGCAACTGAACCTGGTCAACCAGACCGCCAACGCCGGCTGGAACCTGAGCGGCTCCGGTGCCAATCAGGTGAACATCGGACCGAACGGCGCGGTGGACTTCCAGGGCGACGGTAATATCAGCGTGGCCCAGAGAGGCGCGGACGATGACGGTCAGATCGACATCACCCTGAACCGCGACCTCGACGTGGATAGCGTCACTGCGGGAGAGGCATCGCTCGACACCGCTGGCCTGGTGGTGAATGACAACACCGCCAATCCGACGGCCACTACCACCGTGGAAGCGGGCACGATCACGCTGGCGGCGAACCCGATTACGGGGCCGGCTAACCAGATCGTGATCGACGCCAACAGCGGCACCATCGGTGGGTTGACCAACACGACCTTCGATCCGAACAGCTTCACCAGCGGACAGGCCGCCACGGAGGACCAGCTCGGTCAGGTCTACACCGTGGCCAACGCTGGCTGGCACGTCTCGGTGGATGGCGAGGGGGTCATGGCCGACGGCAGCAACAACGTCGGTCCCGATGGCGTGGTGGACTTCACCAGCGATGACAACATCGTCATCGACCGCACTGGCACCGACCTGGCATTCGGCCTGGCCGACAGCATCACCCTGGGGGATGGCGATACCGCGATCACCGTGGATGGTGAGAATGGTCTGGTCAGTGTCGGCGATACCATCGTGAGTGGCGCCGGCGTGACGGTGGGCGACGACGTAAGCCTGGACGATGGCGGCCTGACGATCGACGGTGGTCCGAGCGTGACCGTGGGTGGCATCGATGCGGGCGGTCAGGTGGTGACCAACGTCGCTGCGGGCGAGGTCAGTTCGACCAGCACCGATGCCATCAACGGTAGCCAGCTGTATGAGGTACAGCAGGTCGCCAACGCCGGCTGGAACCTGAGCGGTTCCGGTGCGGATGCGGTGAACATCGGACCCAACGGCGCGGTGGACTTCCGGGGTGATTCGAACATCACGGTGTCCCAGACCGGGATGGATCAGAGTGGCGTGATCGAAGTGGAGCTCAACGATGCCATTATCCTGGGAGCGGGCGATACCGCGGTCACCGTGGATGGTGAAAACGGCCTGGTGAGCGTCGGGGATACCGTCATGGATGGCGACGGCGTGAGCATCGGCGACAGCGTGAGCCTGGACGGCAGCGGCCTGGTGATCGCAGGGGGGCCGAGCGTGACCATCGGCGGCATCGATGCCGGTGGCCTGCAGGTCACCAATGTCGCCAGTGGCCTGGGTGGCCAGACGCTGGACCAGATCAGCGGTAGTGACCTGATGAATGCCGTCAACGTGGGCGATCTCCAGCAGGTCGCCGGCGAGATTGGCCAGGATGTTGCCGCGGCCAAGACCGAGGTCGAGGCGGGAAGCAATATCACTGTCAGCCAGACCACCGGCGACGATGGGCAAACCATCTACACCGTGGAGACCGAGCGTGATGTGGACTTCGACAGCATCAATGTCGGCTCGGTCAACATCGACAAGGACAACGTCGATGAGAATGGCAACACCATCATCGCCGGCGTGGGGCGTGGAGAAATCAGCGCCGATAGCACCGATGCGGTCAACGGTAGCCAGCTGCATGAAGTGCAGGAGGAGCTTGGCGATATCAACGGCGCGCTCGATGGCGGCATGAACTTCGCTGCCGATGAGGGCGACGATGTGAACCGCACGCTGGGCGATACCGTGGCGATCACCGGCGACGACAACATCACCACGCAGACGACAGGGGACGGGGTTCAGGTGACGCTGAACAACGAACTCAACGTCGATAGCGTGACGACCGGAAAGACCACGGTCAGTGATGCCGGCGTGACGATCGCAGGCGGCCCCAGCATGACCGCCGACGGTATCGACGGTGGTGGCAAGCGGATTACCAATGTGGCCGCGGGTGTCGATGCGACCGATGCGGTGAACGTCGGGCAGATGCAGGAGCTCAATCAGCGCTTCGCGCAAGAGATCCACAATGTCCATGGCCGTATCAGCGACGTGGAAAGGAATGCCAATGCCGGTACGGCCAGTGCCCTGGCGGCCTCGACCGTGCCCCAGGCCTGGCTGCCGGGCAAGAGCATGGTCGGTGTCGGTGCCGGTACCTACGAGGGAGAGTCCGCTATCTCCGTGGGGATTTCGCGCCTTTCGGACAATGGTCGCTGGGTCATTCAGGGCAAGGTGACCGGTGATTCTCAAAGCAACTTCGGCGCTGGCATCGGTGCTGGCTGGCACTGGTAAGGAGACGAACGTGAAAGTATGGAGCTCAGACGCAATGCGCAAGGCGGCCCTCGGGGCCGCCGGTATCGCCGGTGTCGTGCTGGTGGCGGGGTGCGCCGCGCCGCCGAATAACGACCGCGCGGAGATTCGCGAGGCGGGAGATGGATTTCCTGCGCTGGATGACAACTGGTATGACGGTGGCCGTTTCGTCGATCCTCGGAACATCCTGCGCATCAAGGAAGGCCAGTCCAAGGACCAGGTGCGCCAGCTGATCGGTAACCCTCACTACAGTGAGGGGTTCTTCGGCGTGCGCGAGTGGAACTACGTCTTCAACCTCTATACGGGGGAAGAGGGCGGGGACTACATCACCTGCCAGTACCAGGTCGAATTCGATGACGAGATGGCGCTGGAAAGCAGCCGCTGGCGTGAGGCGCAGTGCCCGGCACTGCTGGCTCCGGTCGAGCGCAAGGAGGACCAGACGCTGGTGCTTTCCGGCGACGTGCTGTTCGACTTCGACAGCGACCGGCTGACGCTGGAAGGTCGCCGTGCCCTGGAGCGGGTGGCGCAGTCGGCGCTCAGTGAGTTCGAGGCTCCCGGCATGTTGATCACGGGCTACACGGACCGCTTCGGTAGCGCGACCTACAACCAGGCGCTTTCGCAATCACGGGCCGATACCGTGGCCGACTATCTCGCCACTCAGGGAGTCGCCCGTGGCGATATTCGCACCGCGGGGCGCGGGGAGGCCGATCCGGTGGTGGAGTGCGCCGGTGCCACGGCGACGCCGAGTGTCACCGAATGCCTGCGGCCCAACCGCCGGGTAGAGATCACCATCAGCGAGGTGGCAGAAGGATAACGCGAGTCACCATCTGGTCGAGCAACGCCTCGTGAAAGCGGGTGTTGTCAGTATCCGGACCCGGCATGCCTGAGCATGCCGGGTTTCTCCTTGAGGGTAGTGAATTCATGAGAATGAAGGTTTGGTTGGGCGTGTTGCTGCTGAGTGGCAGCGCCCAGGTATATGCCGATTACGAGACGGGCCTGGCCGAGTTCCGGCAGGGCAATTTCGCCTCTGCCGTGCATGAGTGGAGAGAGGCCGCGGAGCAGGGCGAGGGCCAGTCGCAGTTTGCGTTGGGACAGATGTTCGAGAACGGCTCTGGTGTGCGCGCAAGCCAGGATGAGGCCTACAAGTGGTATCGCCTCGCGGCCGGCAGCGGCAGCGTGGAAGCGCAGGTCAAGCTTGCCCAGTGGTACCTGGCCGAGCGAGTGGAGGGGCGAGGGGTGCAAGACGCCATCGAGTGGCTGCAGCGAGCGGCCGACTCCGGGCATGCCGGCGCCCAGTTCCAGATGGGGCTGATGACCCTGGAGGGGGTCGGGCTCGAGCAGGACGAGGCCAGGGCGGCGCGCTGGTTTCAACTGGCGGCAGAGCAGGGCCATGCCCCTTCCCGGAACAACCTGGGCAGTCTCTACGAGAACGGGCGAGGGGTGGAGCAGGACTATGCGCGTGCCTTCGCGCTGTTCGGCCAGGCGGCCAGGCAGGGCGATGCCATGGCGCAGAGCAATCTGGGCGCCCTGTATGCCCGGGGGCGTGGCGTGGAGCCAAACCATGCCTGGGCCGTGTTCTGGTTCACCATGGCGGCAGGTAACGGCAACGAGGTGGCCCGGAATAACATCGCCGCAAGCCTCCCGAACCTGCGGGAGCAGGAGATCGCCGGCAGCCGCGTGAACATTCGACAGGGGCCCAGTACCCAGCACGAGCGCGTGGCTCAGCTGGAGCGGGGCGACAGGGTCCATGTGCTGGGTGAAGGCGACGGCTGGAGCCAGGTCTATTTCGAGGCGGCTGACCGCCCGACCCTGGGCTGGGTGGCTTCTCGGCTGATCCAGTAGTGGATGAGGCGGGACGGCTGGCCGAAGCGTTGTGGCGGAGTTAGATCATGGCGGTCGCCCCGCCATCCACCAGCAGGGTGTCGCCGGAGATGAAGGTATTCTCCGCCGAGACCAGGAAGGCAACGGCGCGGGCGACCTCCTGGGCCTCGGCCACTCGGCCCAGGGGGGTGGCGGCCTGCCAGCGACGCCGGGATTCCGAGGCCGCATCCTGCATGCCGGCGCTCACCGGCCCGGGCGCCACGGCGTTGACGAGAATGTTGCGTGGCCCAAGCTCCACGGCCAGCGCCCGGGTCAGGGCCAGGATGGCGCCCTTGCTCATGGCATAGGCGCTGCGTTCGGGGCCGGTGCGCAGGCCATGGGCCGAGGCCACATTGACGATGCGGCCGCCCCGTGGCATCAGCGTCACCGCCTGTTGCAGTGCCAGGAAGGGCCCCGTCACATTGATGGCCATGACTCGCTCCAGGTCCTCCAGGGCGGTGTCCGTGAAGCCGGCGCGGTGGATCACCCCCGCCGCATTGACGCAGGCGTCCAGGCATGCTGCCTGCTCGCCGAGCGTGGCGAAGGCGGCGGTGATGGTGCCGGGATGGCGGAAGTCACAGGCCAGAACGGAAGCCTGGTCGGGCCAGCGCCTGGCCAGCGACATGAGCGCGTCATGGCGTTCGGGAAGGTCCAGCAGCCAGACCCGATGGCCGGCAGCGAGCAGGTTGTCGGCAATCGCGCTGCCGATGCCGCCGGCGGCGCCGAGCAGGGCTACACGGTATGTCAACATGGGGGATGGTTCCTCGGGTGGGCGAACGGCATTATAGTGATTGCTGAATTACACAGTCACAACATGATGAATGCTGGACCACCCTGGGAGATAACGATGCCCCGCTTTACCCGCACCCTGCTGGCCTCCACCACGGCGATCCTGATGGGCGCCATGGCCCTCCAGGCCCAGGCCGAAACCCGTGTGACCTACAAGTCGGCGTCCGCCGGTACCGCCTATTATCAGATGGGGGTCGAGCTGGCCGAGGCCATTCGCGAGGGCACCGATGGTGACGTGGTGGTGACCCTCGAGGAGAGCCAAGGCTCGGTACAGAACGTTATGGAAGTGATGGCGCGTCAGGGCAACTATGTGTTCACCACCCCGCCGGGGCTGGTGAAGCGTGCCCTGGAGGGGACTGGCCCCTTCGCCGAGCGACAGAACCCACGTTTCGCGGAAATTCGCGGCCTGTTTCCGATCCCGGCCATTACCATGCACTTCGTACTGGCCGATGAGCAGGGCAGTGATGGGGGCGTTGTTGATCTCGATGCCCTGGAAGGCAAGGAGATCCTGATCGGTCAGGGCACTTTCGGGGCCCGTGAGGCTCAGCGCTACCTGGAGCTGTTCGAGCTGATCGACAAGGTGGAGGTTGCCAATGCCAGCATCGGCAGCGGCCCGGACGCCCTGAAGAATGGCCAGATCGATGCCTTCGTGACCGCCAGCTCCTTCCCCACCCCCAATGTGATCGAGACGGCGGCCAGCATGCCGATCAGCCTGGTCAGCCTGAGCGATGCGCAGATCGAGCAGACCGGGGCCGCGCGTCAGACCATCCCGGCGGGAACCTATGCCGGCATCGACGAGGACGTGTCGACCACCTCGCTGCCGGTCATTGCCTACACCACCAGCGCCATGGACGACGATACCGCCTACGCCTTGACCCGTACCTTCTGGGAGCGCCGCGATGCGATGGCGGAGGAGGCCGCCTGGTGGGGCAGCATCACTCACGACATGGTGGGCAATATCGTCGGCACCCTCCACCCGGGGGCTATGCGCTACTACGACGAGGCCGGTATCGAGATCCCCGACGAGCTGCGCTGATGTCACAGACTCATTCATCAACCCCTCCACCAACTCCATCGCCGGCCGTGGCCGGCGATGTCACGTCGGCTCGTCCGTCCCCGGCCTGGGTGGGTCTCGGGGCCATCAGCGTCATCTTTCATCTGGGGCTGATCTTCTATGGGTTGGCGCCGGCGCTTATCAGTCGGCCGATCCATATGGCCCTGGCGCTGCCCTGGATCCTGATCTTCATGGCACGCACGCCCTTCGAGCGTGTCAGCGGCTGGGTGTTGACCGGGCTGGGGATGGCGGCCTGCGGGTTTATCGTCATCAATCATGATGCCCTGTTGCAGCAGTACGGGTTTATCGACACCCCGTTGCAGATGGCCATCGGTGCCTTCCTGGTGCTGCTGGCCCTGGAGGCGGCACGCCGTGCCATCGGCTGGCCATTGCCGCTGGTCGCACTCGTGGCGCTTTGCTATGGGCTGTTCGGTGATCTGATACCCGGCCAGTTCGGGCATCCCGGGATGCCGCTGCCGAGCTTCATGGGCACCCTGACCATCTCCGAAGGGGGGCTGTGGGGGTCGCTGACCGGGGTCAGCGTCGGCGTGGTGGCCATCTTCGTGATCTTCGGTGCGGTGCTCAATGCCGGCGAGGCGGGGCGTGGCTTCATGAATCTTGCCGGTGCCATGGCGGGTCGCCTGACCGGGGGGGCCGCCAAGGTGTCGGTAATCTCCTCGGCCCTGATGGGGTCGATCTCCGGCTCGGCCTCGGCCAATGTGGCCTCGACCGGGGCCATCACCATTCCCGGCATGGTGCGTCTGGGCTATCCCCGCTCCCTGGCGGGCGGGGTGGAGGCGGTCGCCTCTTCCGGAGGGCAGATCATGCCGCCGTTGATGGGGGCCGGGGCCTTCGTGATGGTGGAGCTCACCGGTACGCCCTATACCCAGATCATGGCGGCGGCGATGCTGCCGGCGATTCTCTACTTCGCCACCGTGTGGGTGGGCATCAACGCCTACGCGACACGTCACGACCTCAAGCCGCTGGCCGAGAAGGACCGTCCCTCGGGACGCGAGGTAGTGATCACCTCGCTGTTCTTCGCCGTCCCCTTCGTGACCCTGCTGGAGCGCATCTTCGTGGGTGGCTACACGCCCCAGTACGCGGCCAGCCTGGCGATCTTCGCCGGCCTGGCGCTGCTCTTCCTCGACGCCTCCCTGAGCTTTTCGCTGCGAGGTTTCGCCGTTCGGCTGGCGGAGGCGCTGGTCACGGCGGGCCGTCAGGTGGCGGTGATCGGCTCCATTATCATCTGCGCATCGCTGGTGATCGGCGTGCTGGCGATGACCGGGCTGGGGGTCAAGATCACCTCGGGGATCCTGGCCCTCTCCAACGACATGCTGTGGCCGGCGCTGCTGCTGACCGCCCTGGCCTGTCTGGTGCTGGGCATGGAGGTGCCTACCACGGCGGCCTATGTGATCTGTGTCTCTGTTGCCGGTCCGGCGTTGATCTCGCTGGGGCTCGAGCCGCTGCTGGCGCATCTCTTCGTGTTCTGGTTCGCGCTGCTCTCGACCATCACGCCGCCGGTCTGTGGTGGGGTCTTCATCGCCGCCGGCATGGTCGGGGAGAGCTGGCTCAGGGTGGCCTTCAAGGCCATGTCGCTGGGCATCGGGCTCTATCTGATTCCACTGGCCATGGTGGCCAACCCCGAAGTGATCCGGCTGGCGTCCGCCCCTGGGGCGGCGGTGTTCGACATGCTCAAGATCGGCGTAGGCCTGGCGGCCATCTCCTATGGTGTGATCGCACGCCGGGCGGGAGGAGTGCGGCTGCTGCTGGTGATGGCCGGAGCGGTCATCGTGTTCATGATCTAGCGTGTTCAAGGAGATTGGGATGCGTTTCGCCACCCTAGGTCCCGAGGGCAGCAACCATGCGCTGGTGCTTGGGCGCTATCTCGACAAGCACGGCATGCTCGCGAGGGACGCCGATGCCGAAGTGCATCTCTTCGAGGCCTTTCCGGAGGCCTTCGATGCCCTGCTGGATGGTCGCGTCGACCGGGTGCTGCAGTGTAGTGCTCATTTCAGCCATGCCGACTGCGTGGGGCGTACCATGCATCGCGCCTTTCCGGTGGATACCTTCATTGCCGGCAGCCAGCCACTGGCGCTGCTGGCGCGCGCGGAGGTGGCCGCCCCGGTGTCGGTCGGGCTCCAGCCGGCCACGCGTCACTACACGGATCTTTCCACCTTCACCGAGCAGCGCGACTACGCCACCATCGTGGATGTAGCCGATGCATTGCTGGCGGGAGAGATCGATGCCGGCATCTGTCCACGCGAGACGCTGGAGCAGCACTCCCAAGCGCTGCGCCTGGTGGAGGATCTGGGTCCTGCGCTGGATGTCTGGGTGCTCTACGGCACGCGGCCACTGCCCGACAACCACCCGCTGGTCATTGCCTGAGTCACTGGCCTGATGGCCGGCTGCGTGCCAAAATCGTCGGCTGACCTGGACACCGAGCCGCCGGCACAGGCGGCCGCTGAAAGAAGAGAAGAGAACACCATGCCCGAGTATCGTTCCCGCACCACCACCGCCGGCCGCAACATGGCCGGCGCCCGCGCCCTGTGGCGTGCCACCGGCATGAAGGACGACGACTTCCACAAGCCGATCATCGCCGTGGCCAACTCCTTCACCCAGTTCGTGCCGGGGCATGTGCACCTGAAGGACATGGGACAGCTGGTGGCCCGCGAGATCGAGAAGGCCGGCGGGGTGGCCAAGGAGTTCAACACCATCGCCGTGGACGACGGCATCGCCATGGGCCACGACGGCATGCTCTACTCGCTGCCGAGCCGCGATCTGATCGCCGACAGCGTCGAGTACATGGTCAACGCCCACTGTGCCGATGCCCTGGTGTGCATCTCCAACTGCGACAAGATCACCCCGGGAATGCTGATGGCCGCCATGCGCCTCAACGTGCCGGTGATCTTCGTCTCCGGCGGGCCCATGGAGGCCGGCAAGACCAAGCTGCTCGACCATGGCCTGGACCTGGTCGACGCCATGGTGATGGCCGCCGACGACAGCGTCGATGACGAGACCCTGGCCGAGGTGGAGCGCAGTGCCTGTCCCACCTGCGGCTCCTGCTCCGGCATGTTTACCGCCAACTCCATGAACTGCCTGATGGAGGCCTTGGGGCTGGCGCTGCCGGGCAACGGGACCGTGGTGGCCACCCATGCCGACCGTCGTCGCCTGTTCGAGAGCGCCGGTCACCGCATCGTCGAGCTGGCCAAGCGCTATTACGAGGGCGACGAGGCGCACCTGCTGCCCCGTGCCATCGGCGCCAAGGCGGCGTTCAGGAACGCCATGACCCTGGATATCGCCATGGGTGGCTCCACCAACACCATCCTGCACCTGCTGGCCGCCGCCCAGGAGGCCGAGATCGACTTCGACATGACGGATATCGACCGTCTGTCGCGGGAGGTGCCGCAGCTGTGCAAGGTGGCGCCCAATACCCAGAAGTACCATATCGAGGACGTGCACCGGGCCGGTGGCATCATGGCGATACTCGGCGAGCTCGACCGCGCCGGGGTACTGGATACCCGCGTGCCCACCGTCTATGGCGATAGCCTGGCCGAGGCGCTCGAGGAGTGGGACATCATGCGCTCGCCGAGCCCCGAGGTGGTGGAGTTCTTCAAGGCCGGCCCCGGCGGGGTGCCAACCCAGGTGGCCTTCTCGCAGAGCGCTCGCTGGCCGAGCCTCGACGGCGACCGCGCCACCGGCTGTATCCGCGACCTCGAGCATGCCTTCTCCCGAGAGGGTGGTCTGGCCGTGCTCAAGGGCAATATCGCCGTCGACGGCTGCGTGGTGAAGACCGCCGGGGTCGACGAGTCGATCCTGGTCTTCGAGGGGCGCGCCCACGTGGTGGAGTCCCAGGATCAGGCGGTGGAGCATATCCTCGCCGGCCGGGTGAAGGAGGGCGATGTGGTGGTGATCCGCTACGAGGGCCCCAAGGGTGGCCCGGGCATGCAGGAGATGCTCTACCCGACCTCTTACCTCAAGTCCAAGGGACTCGGCAAGGCGTGCGCGCTGCTTACCGATGGCCGTTTCTCCGGGGGTACCTCGGGGCTCTCCATCGGGCATGTCTCACCGGAAGCTGCCGCCGGCGGTGCCATTGGCCTGGTCGAGCAGGGGGATATCATCCAGATCGATATTCCCAACCGTGCGATCAACGTCAAGCTCAGCGATGAGGAGCTGGCCAGTCGCCGTGCGACCATGGAGGCGAAAGGCAATGATGCCTGGAAGCCGGTTATCCAGCGCGACCGCAAGGTCTCCGCGGCGCTCAAGGCCTATGCACTGCTCGCCACCTCCGCCGACAAGGGCGCGGTACGCGATCTGAGCAAGCTCGACTGAACCACCCCCACGACGCCCCGGCCCCGGCCGGGGCGTCGCGTTTCCAGCGAGGAGAGCTGCGATGAAGACCTTAACGCTCGGCGTCGGGCTGGTCGGGTATGGCCTGGCGGGCCAGGTGTTCCACGCCCCCTTGATCAATGCCACCGAGGGCATGCAGCTGGCCGCCGTGGTCAGCTCGGATGCCGACAGGGTTCATGCCGACCTGCCAGGGATGGAAGTGCTGCCCAAGGCGGCGGCGCTGTTCGAGCGGCGTGACATCGATCTGGTGGTCATCGCCACTCCCAACGATACTCATTACCCCCTGGTCAAGGCCGCCCTGGCGGCGGGCAAGCATGTGGTGGTGGACAAGCCCTTTGCGGTGACGCTCTCTGAGGCGCGAATGTTGCGCGCCCAAGCTGACAACGCTGACCGAAGCCTGAGCGTCTTTCATAACCGCCGCTGGGACAGCGATTTCCTGACGCTCAAGGAGCTGATTGATGCGGGCAGCCTGGGGCGAGTGGTATCGCTGGAGTCTCGCTTCGATCGCTTCCGGCCCACGGTGACGGAGCGCTGGCGTGATAATCATCGACCGGGCGCAGGGATCTGGTACGACCTCGGGCCACACCTGCTCGATCAGGTGGTGCAGCTGTTCGGCATGCCGCGGGCGATCCTGTTGGAGCTGGCCACGGTGCGTGACGGCGCCGAAGTGGATGATGACTTCCACTGCCTGCTGGAGTACGACGGACTACGGGTCAGCCTGCAGGCGAGTTCGCTGGTGGCCGACCCTACCCCGCGTTTCCGCGTGCACGGTACCCGTGGCAGCTACGTGAAGTTTGGTCAGGATCCTCAGGAGGCCCACCTGCAGGCGTCACTGGCGGTCATGCCTGGCATGGGCGTGGATCCCGAGCCGGGGCAGCTGAGCCTGGTGGCCGATGAAGAGGATGTGCCAGAGGTGCAGCAGCACCTCAACCTGCCGGGGGACTACCCGGCCTTCTACGCCGGGGTAGTGGAGATGCTGTTGCATGGCGGGCCACCGCCCGTTTCGCTGGAGAGCGCCTTGCAGGTCATGGAGCTGCTGGAGGTGGGGCTGGACAGCTATCGGCAGGCGCGCTGGCTGCGGCTCAAGGAGGGCAACAGCCAGCTTCGTCAGCGCCTGCATCGCCGCTGAATCGCCTCATCGGCGGGCTACCAGATCGCGCCGCCCTCTGCCTCGCTACGCAGGCGGTCCCGGGCGATATAGAGTGCCGCGATGGCCCGGGCCTCATGGAAGTCCTCCCGGGCCAGCAGGGCGGGCAGCTCCTCGAGGGCGTGGGTCTCCACGATCAACGGTTCGGGTTCGTCACCGGGCAGGCGCTTGGGATAGAGATCCGTGGCCAGCAGCACCTGCATGCGATGGCGCATGTAGTTGGGGGCCAGTGACAGCTCCACCAGCGGTTCGATGCGTCGTGCACCGAAGCCGCACTCCTCCATCAGCTCGCGGTTGCCGGCACTGATGATATCCTCTCCCGGGTCGACCAGCCCCTTGGGAAGCGTCAGCACATACTCCTCGAAGCCGGCGGCATACTCGCGGATCAACAGCACGTGCTCGGGGTCGGGCATGGCCACGATCATCACGGCCCCGCTGTCGCTGCCGGTCAGACGCTCGAAGGTGCGCTCCTCGCCATTGGAGAAGCGCAGATCAAGCGATTCGACATGAAAGAGGCGGCTTTTGGCCTCCGAGCGGCGGTCGAGGATGGCGGGCTTCTGCGGCCAGTCAGGCGAAGTCATCGGTGGCTCCGTTTCTGGGTAGGATCTTGCCTGCTACCATATCACCTCCCGCAAACCACGACTCGGACCTCTCATGATTGACTGGCGCGCCATCGATACCGTTCTGCTGGACATGGACGGCACCCTGTTGGACCTGCACTTCGACAGCCACTTCTGGCTCGAGCATCTGCCGCGTCGCTATGTGGAGCTGCATCAACTCGATGAAGCCACCCAGGAGAGGGTGCGAGCAAAGGTCATTGGCGAGCAGGGGACGCTCAACTGGTACAGTCTCGACTACTGGAGCCGCGAGCTCGACGTCGATGTGGTCGCCCTCAAGCGCGAGATTCAACACCTGATCGGCCTGCGCAGCGATGCCCTGGACTTCCTCAGGTGGCTCAAGCAGGCTCACCCCCGGGTCGTGCTGGCCACCAACGCCGACCGCGCCAGTCTGGCACTCAAGCTGCCGCTTACCGGTCTTGAGCCCTACCTGGATGCCATCGTCTCCTCGGCCGACTTCGGTGCGCCCAAGGAGGAGCAGGTGTTCTGGACGCGCCTGCAGGAGGTCGAGCCCTTCGTGCCGGCTCGCACCCTGTTCATCGACGACAACCCACGGGTACTGGAGAGCGCCCGGCAGTTCGGCATTCGTCATCTGTTGGGCATCAAGCAGCCCAACAGTCAGCGGCCCGAACGAGAGCTGGAGGAGTTCATCACCCTGGACACCTTCGCGACCATTCTGCCTGGCAACGAGCCGCCCCTGACCCCTTGAACGGTGGGTGGGCTCGTGGCCGACAGCTAGGAGGATTTCCCATGGATAGTGTCAGGCTTGACAAGTGGCTGTGGGCGGCACGCTTCTTCAAGACCCGCGGCCTGGCCAAGAAGGCCATCGAGGGTGGCAAGGTGCACTACAACGGAGGTCGGGCCAAGACCAGCAAGAACGTTGAGGTCGGCGCCATCGTACGCGTGCCCCAGGGCTGGGATATCTGGGAGGTGGAGGTGATGGCGCTCTCCGACCAGCGGCGCGGCGCCCCCGAGGCGCGCGAACTCTATCGCGAGACCGAGGAGAGTGCCCGCCGCCGTGAGCAGGAGGCCGAGGCGCGACGGCTGACCAATCAGGTCATGCAGCATCCCCTCAAGCGCCCCGACAAGAAGCAGCGTCGCGAGATTCAGCGCTTCCAGCGCAATCAGGGCGAGTAGGGGAGGAGTGCAGATGTTTCGTGGATTAGGCGTTTTTCGTCAGCCATCTGTCCAGCGCATTGGCAAACTCTCGACGGTCGCTGTCGGAGTACCCCTTGGGGCCGCCGGTATGCTCGCCGCTGGCGCGTAGGGTCTCCATGAAATCCCTCATCTGCACTCGCGCACGGATGTTATCGGCGTCGAGTGTCTCGCCACGGGTGGTCATTACCTTCGCGCCGCGCTCGATGGCCTCCATGGCCAGCGGCAGGTCCGAGGTGATCACCAGGTCATCGGCCACCAGACGCTCGACGATCTCGTCATCGGCGGCATCGAAGCCGTGACTGACGGCCAGCGCCTTGACGACCGGTGAGCGGGGCAGGGGCACCGTATGGTTGGCCACGAACCAGGTGGGCGTGGCGGTTCGCTCGGCGGCACGCACGATGATCTCGCGGGCCACCCTGGGGCAGGCATCGGCATCGACCCATAGGCTGGGCATGATATCTCCTCGATGGAACAACGCAGTAAGAGAAAGACCAAAAAGGCTGGCCAGGCTAGGTCGACGATGGTAGCATGCGCCCTCCTCGCATGTGCTGACCCCACCATCATGTACGACGCCATCGTTGGCGGTCATCGACCGAACAGAAGATGGGCGCCGCAACGCCAGGCCCAGCGGCTATCGCTGGACGCCGCAAGCGTTCGAATTGTGTAGATGGAGCGCCAACCGAGATTCCGCCGTTCTGGCGTGATCGGCGCAAACGGTCGCCACAGGGGTTCACTGCCATCACCGATGGCGCTGACCCGATGCCAGGTGCGACCGGCGTCCCCGACTCCGATGTCCCGTGCTGACTGCCATCACTGGCCGCAGCGCGCCTGACCGCTTTTCGCTCGCGTCAGGGACGCCAATGAATTTACGCCGGTGATCCCGGCTTACCAAGGTGTGATCAATGACCTCTTCTTCCGTCGCCTCGCCGAACTTCGGTGATCTTGCCCTGCTGCCTGCTGTTCTCTCTGCCGTCGAGACCCTGGGCTACCAGACCCCCTCGCCGATCCAGATGGAGACCATTCCGGCTCTGCTGGAAGGGCGCGACATGCTGGGCCAGGCCCAGACCGGTACCGGCAAGACCGCGGCCTTCGCCCTGCCGCTTCTCTCGCGTCTCGAACTGACTCGCCGTGAGCCGCAGGTGCTGGTCATGGCGCCGACCCGCGAGCTGGCGCAGCAGGTTGCCGTCTCCTTCAGCCGCTATGGACAGAACCTTCAGGGCCTGGAAGTGGCTACCCTGTGTGGCGGCCAGGAGTATCGCGAGCAGCTGGGTGCGCTGCGGCGTGGCGCCCAGGTCGTCGTGGGTACCCCGGGGCGGATCATTGACCACCTGGATCGCGGCAGCCTCAAGCTTGACGGTCTCAGCGCCCTGGTGCTGGACGAGGCCGACGAGATGCTGCGCATGGGCTTCATCGACGACGTCAAGCGTGTGGTGGCCGACACGCCCAAGGAAGCACAGCGGGTGTTCTTCTCCGCGACCCTGCCCGCCGAGATCGAGCGTATCGTCAACCGCTACCTGGTGGACCCGGTCAAGGTCGCCATCGAGTCGCGTACCACCACCGGCGAGAATATCGAGCAGCGCCTGGTGCGGGTCGACGGCGGTGCCAAGCTGGAGGCGCTCTCTCGCATCCTCGAGGTGGAGCCGGTCGACGGTGCGATCGTTTTCGTGCGTACCCGTGCCGCCTGTACCACCCTGACCGAGCAGCTCTCCGCCCGCGGCCTCAATGTGGCCAGCCTCTCGGGTGATCTGGACCAGAGCCTGCGCGAGCGCACCATTCAGCGTCTCAAGCGCGGCAAGGTCGACGTGCTGATCGCCACCGACGTCGCCGCCCGTGGCCTCGATGTGCCGCGTATCACCCACGTCTTCAACTACGATCTGCCCCAGGACTCCGAGGCCTACACCCACCGCATCGGCCGTACCGGCCGTGCCGGGCGCACCGGTACCTCGATCACCTTCGTCGGCTTCCGTGAGGGCCGTAAGGTGGGCTGGATCGAGCAGGCCACCGGCCAGAAGATGAGCGAGATGGCGGTGCCTGACGAGTCGGCCATCCGCGCGCACCGTGATGAGGCGTTCCATCAGAAGGTGATTGCCGCCCTGACCGCCGGTGCCGAGGAGCAGCAGGCACTGGTTGAGCGTCTGATCGGTGAGGGTTACGACCCCGTCGAGCTGGCCTGTGCCTTCGCCCGCCTGGCGCGTGCCGACGAGGCGCCCATCGGCCGCCTGCAGGCGCCCCGCAAGGAGCGCGCTCCGCGTGATGCCAAGCCGGGCCGTGGTCCGCGTGACCGTGCGCCCAGCGAGGGGATGACCCGCTACCGTGTGTCCGTGGGCCACAAGGACGGCGTCAAGCCCGGCCAGCTGGTCGGTGCCCTGGCCAACGAGGGCGGCATCGAAGGCGCGCGTATCGGACGCATCGACATTCGCAACGCCTTCTCCGTGGTCGAGCTGCCCAGCTCGCTGCCGTCCAGCATTCTGGCCAAGATGGCGCGCGCTCGTGTCGCCGGTCGTCCGCTGGAGATCAGCGAGGATCGTGGTACTCCCGAGCGTGCTCCGCGCCGTCGCAACGATGATGGCCAGGCGCCGATTCGTCGCCAGTCACGCGCGTAACACCTCGGCTGCCGCCCGCCGGGCGGCATTCCACCTCACGACAGGTCGGAGCCCAGCTCCGGCCTGTCGTCGTTAGTGAACTCGATAACTCCGAGCATCGGGAGGATGCATCATGTGGAAGCGTTTGCCGTTTCGCCTGCGCGGCTATCTGATCACGATGAGTGGTGTGCTGTTGCTCTCGCCGGATGCGCTGCTGGTCAAGGACACCGCGGTAGATGTCGCCACCTTCATGTTCTGGCGTGGATTGATGCTGGGTGTGGTGCTGTTGGTGATCGCCGCGGCACGCTACCGCGAGCGCCTGGGACAGGCGGTCCTGGCCTGCGGTCCCGCGGCGCTGTGGTGCCCGCTCGCCTTTGCCGCCAGCGCCTGGGCCTTCGTGGTGGCCACTCGCCTGACCTCGGCGGGCAATGTGCTGGTCATGCTCAATCTGGCGCCTCTGGTGGCCGGGCTGATCGGTCTGATGTTCTTCCGGCAGCGGTTGCGCCGCCAGACCTGGGTGGTGATCGCGATCTGTATTACCGGCGCCAGCCTGATGGCCGCCGGTGAGGTGGGGCAGGGGAGTCTGCTGGGCCTGGCGGTGGCGATGATCGTGCCGGTCTCCATTGCGATCAACACCAGCGTGGCGAGCTCCCGTCCCGGTGCCGGAAAGCGCGGCCTGGATACCACCGTGGTGCTGCCCCTGGGGTGCCTGGCGATGCTGCTGCCCGCGGCGTTGATGGGCGGTGCCCAGCTGCCGGGCGATGATGACATGCAGCGCCTGCTGCTGATGGGAATGCTGCTGCCGCTTGCCTACTTCCTGATCCAGACCGGGGCACGCTACCTGCCCGGTGCCGAGGTCAGCCTGGTAATGCTGCTCGAGACACTGGTCGGTACCCTGCTGGTGTGGTGGTGGGTCGGCGAGGTGCCGGCGCCGCTCGCCTTCGTGGGTGGGGGCATGATCGTCGCCGCCATGCTGATCAGTTCGCTGCGTGACCTCCTGCGTCAGCGCCGCAAGGCTGCCGAGGGGGCTCCGGACACCCGGCGCCTGCGAGACGAGGCCGCGGAAGAGAGCCTCGAGCGCGGTGATCTTGCACCGCCGGTGGGTGAGCGCCACTGAGGCGGCGGCCTCGGGAGCTTGAAGCTGGAAGAGCGCCGTTTCGGCGCTGGAAGCTGAAAGGAAGGGCGCTCTTCGAACCTTCGCCTGTCGTCACCTTGGGCAAGGCGCGACTCGGCGTCAGGGCTAAGTTGGGCTCAGGGCTGTATCGAGCTCAGGGCTGTATCGGGCTCAGGGCTGTATCGAGCTCAGGGCTGTATCGGGCTCAAGGCTGTGTCGGGCGCGAGCCCTCGGGATCAGTTGGTTTCCGCTACGGCGCCTTCGCGTTCGGCCACCGTCCTGGCGAAGCTGATCAGCAACGAGTTGGCCTCCGGCGTGGTGGTGACGCCACGCATCAAGGCATTGGCATCCTCACCCTGGTCGCGCAGCTTGTCGACCTGACGGGCGAGGTAGGCGCGCATTACCTCTGGGGTAAACTCCGGGTGGAACTGCACGCTCCACTGGCGCGGACCATAACGCAGCGCCTGGTTCGCATCGTGGGCGTTGCGGGCCAGCACCACCGCACCGCTGGGTGCCTCAAGCACCGACTGGGCATGGGTCAGCTGCACGGGGAAGTGTGCCGGCAGCGTGCCCAGCAACGGATCCTCGTGTCCCGATTCGGTCAGCGTCACCTCGTGGGTACCCGATTCGCGCCCCGCGGGGTGATAGTCGCTCACTCCGCCAAAGGCGGCGGCCATCAATTGATGTCCATAGCAGACACCGAACATGGCCACGTTGCGCTCTCGGGCGGCCAGCAGCCATGGCTTGAGCGCTTCGCTCCAGGGCTCGGCGTCGCTGACCATGGCGTGGGAGCCGGTGATGTAGAGACCATCGATGTCGGCCAGTTCCGGAAGCGGCTCATGGCGCGCATCGAACACCTCGGCCTCGAAGCCGGCGCGGGCCAGGGTCTGCTGGAACAGCGCCTCGAAATCACCATGGTGTTCGATCACCTCGGGGAAGGCGTCACCGGTCTTGACGATCAGCAGGCGGGGCATGGGGGTTCCTGATGTAAGGGTTGAACATGACGTACTTCAACCTCGTATTCTACTTTCGTTGCAGGCGCTCGCCCAGTGCCTCCATGAAATGCACGCCTGCCTCGAGCTGCTCACGCTCGATATACTCATCGGGCTGGTGAGCCTGGGCGATGCTGCCGGGGCCACAGATTACCGTGGGCAGTCCCTGACGCTGGAACTGGCCCGCCTCGGTGGCGTAGGCCACCGCACCGGCTGGGCGCTCCCCAAGCAGCGCATGGCACAGGGCCAGTACCTCGGCGTTGTTATCATCGGCCAGGGCCGGCACCGTCTCGTTGAGCGCTTCGGTCACGATGGACGCCTCCGGGGCGCGCCTCTGCATCTCGCTCTCGAGCTCGACGGCATAGGCGTTGACCCGCTCGATCAGTTCCTCGAAACGGTCCGATGGCAGGTGGCGAATCTCCCATTCGAAGGTGCACTCACGGGCCATGATATTGATCGCGGTGCCGCCCTGGATCTTGCCCACGTGCAGGCTCGAGTGAACCACGTTGAAGGCCTCGTCGATGCGACCCTCGGCCTTGAGGTCGGCCATCACGTCCTCGATATGGGTCACCAGGCGCGCCGCCACATGGATCGCCGACACGCCCTGGTTGACCTGGCTGGAGTGGCTGGCGCGGCCGGTCACCGTGGTGCGCAGATTGGTGGCACCCTTGTGGGCCACCACCGGGTGCATCAGCGTCGGCTCGCCGACGATCACCGCCGCGGGCCGCGGGTGCTCGGCCATCAGCCTCTCGATCATGCGTGGCGCGCCGATGCAGCCCACCTCCTCGTCATAGGAGAGCGCCAGCCAGATCGGCTTCTCCAGTTCGAGGCGCGCCCAGCGCGGTACCTCGCTGAGTGCACAGGCGATAAATCCCTTCATGTCGCAGGTGCCACGGGCGTAGAGTCGGCCGTCGCCCTTGTCGGTCAGCGTAAAGGGGTCGGTCGACCAGGGCTGACCGTCCACCGGGACCACATCGGTGTGGCCGGAAAGCACCACGCCGCCGGCCACGTTGGGGCCGATGCGCGCCAGCAGATTGGCCTTGCTGCCGTCGTCGCTCTCCACCCGCCAGTGGGGGACATCATGCTCGTCGAGCAGAGACTCGACGAAGGCGATCAGCTCCAGGTTGGAGTCCCGCGACACGGTGGGGAAGCCCACCAGGCGGTCGAGCATATCGGCGGCGGTCATGGCGCGCTCCTTGCTTAGAGGGTGAAGTCGAAGAGTTGAAGCAGACTACCATGGGTATCGGGAGGTCGCAGGTGGGGCAGGGCGGTTGTGTGATAGTGCAAGGCTATCCGGTCGATTGGCACACTTCTCTTTCAGATATCATTAACATGCTTACCATGTGGGCCATCGATTGCTTAACACGCACTCATCTTTTCTAAGGAGTCATCTCGATGCCCGATACATCACTCTGCACCCCGGTAACGTTCGGCAGTCTGACACTGCCCAACCGTGTGATCATGGCGCCGCTGACCCGGGCGCGCACCCCGGACAGCGTGCCCGGAAAGCTACAGCAGGTCTACTACGGTCAGCGCGCCGGTGCGGGGTTGATCATCAGTGAGGCCACCAATATTTCGCCCACGGCCCGCGGCTACGTCTACACACCGGGCATCTGGACCGACGAGCAGGAAGCCGGCTGGCGTGACGTGGTCGAGGCCGTGCATGCCAAGGGAGGGCGGATCGCCCTGCAGCTGTGGCATGTGGGCCGCGTCTCCCACGAGATGGTGCAGCCCGATGGCCAGACGCCCGTGGCGCCGAGCGCCCTCAAGGGCGAAGGCGCACAGTGTTTCGTCGAGTTCGAGGACGGCAGCGCCGGGGAACACCCCACCAGTACCCCACGGGCCCTGGAGACCGACGAGATCCCCGGTATCGTCGAGGACTATCGCCAGGCCGCTGTACGTGCCAGGCGTGCCGGTTTCGATATGGTCGAGGTTCACGCGGCCAACGCCTATCTGCTCAACCAGTTCCTGGCTACGGGTACCAACCAGCGCAGCGACCAGTATGGCGGCTCGCTGGAGAATCGTGCACGCTTCCCGCTGGAGGTGGTCGATGCGGTGGCCGAGGTGTTTGGGCCCGAACGCGTCGGTATCCGCCTGACGCCCTTTCTTGAGCTGTTCGGCCTCACCGATGAAGAGCCCGAGGCGATGGCCTTCTACCTGGCCGACGAGCTCAACCGCCGTGGCCTGGCCTATCTCCACTTCAATGAGCCCGATTTCGCGGGTGCCGACGTCGGCTACCCGGGTGGTTTCCGTGAGCAGATGCGCGAACGCTTCAAGGGCGGGCTGATCTACTGCGGCAACTACAACGCCGAACGTGCCCAGAGGCGGCTCGACGAAAACAGTGCCGATGCCATCGCCTTCGGCCGTCCCTTTATTGCCAATCCCGATCTGCCCGAGCGTTTCCGCACCCAAGCGGAGCTCAACGAGCCCGACCACAATACCTTCTATGGCGGCGACGAGAAGGGCTACACCGACTACCCCTTCCTATATAACGGTTACGACCGCTTCGGCTGAGCCGACGCGCAGCCCCCGAAAGCCACAAGCCCGACCCCGTAATCTTCGATAGGCTCGCCCCTGGATTTCAAGAAAGGACTCGATACCAATGAAACCCTTCTCCATTCTGTTGATCCGCCTGCTGGGCCTCTATCTCTTTCTGAGCACGCTGCTTTCGGTGCTACCGGCGCTGTTGGGCCCGAACGTCGATGAGCTCTGGTCCGCCGAGCTGCTGCCGGTGCTTCTGGCAACGGTGGCGGTGCCCCTGGTGAGCGGCGCGCTGCTGTGGGGCTTCTCCGGCCGGCTGGCGAGCCGACTGCATGGCGGTGGTGATGTAAGTGGCGGTGGTGATGTAGATGCCGGCATCAGGGACGAGGATCTGGTGCGCGCCGGTACTTTCTTGATCGGGATATATCTTCTGGTACGCCATGCCGGGGCGCTGGTCGGCATGTACGCCACGTCGGGTGGCGTGGCGTATGGTGAGCTGGTCGTTGTGCTGGCGAGCCTAGGCATGATCCTGGGCGGAAGAGGGATCGTCGGAATCTACCGTCGGGCCAAGAACCTCGGCACCGGGCGCTAGCCGGGGCCGGAGCTCGCTTGCGGTCAATTGGGTCGATCACCGACGAGTCGCCAGCCCGCTATAACATCTCCCGGGTCGCCTCCATCACTCGTCCATCCACGGTGCGCTGGATCTTGTCTTCGATCTCGCTGAGCAGGGACTCTACCTGGGGCTTGGCGGGGGCGACGGCGACAAAGGTCCATTCGCTGGCGTCCAGGCGATCGAGCTCGCCGCTTTCGCAAACGGCGATGGCGGGGTTGCGCCCGAAACGCTCGTGCAGGCCACCCATGCGTTGGCGTTTCTCCTTGAGGGAACGGCAACCAGGCAGGGAAATGCTCAGGGTGAGAATACCAAGGTGCATAGGGTCTCCATTCGTACCGTGAAAGGGGCAAGCCACCATACGTCATGGCGTGGATGGCCTCTCTAGTCTCTGAATACCATAGTAAAATCAGTAAAATGAGACCAAAGACGTATTGCGGGGTATTTCTTTCTGATTGGCGCCTATATTCCCGATAATAAACTAAGTTTCCTATCGTATACTCCCGCGCATCTGATCATTACAGCAACGCCAGTGCTCCCGAATCGGGTCCGTCTGCGATGGACCCGGCGGAGTGCTTGTATTGATTTCCGATGAGCCGGCCCGCGGTTGGGACGGGCCATAGAAGCCATTTGTATTGAGGTGTCTTTCCATGAGCAAACAGCCTTTCCTGATCGCCATGACCTTCATGTCGATCATCATCGGTGGCGGCTTCGCCTCGGGACAGGAGGTGCTGCAGTTCTTCACCGGCTATGGGGTGATCGGCATCGCCGGCACCCTGGTAAGCGGCCTGTTGTTCGCCTTTCTCGGCATGCAGATCGCGCGGATGAGCTCCACCATGCAGGCAAGCTCTCACAAGGAGGTGCTGGAGGCGCTCTTCGGCAAGCGAGCGGGTCTGGTCATCGACCTGGTGCTCTCCTTCTTCCTGTTCGGTGTCGGGGTGGTGATGCTGGCCGGCAGCGGTTCCATCTTCGCCCAGCAGTACGGCCTGCCACCGCTGTTTGGCGGCGTGCTGCTCAGTGTGCTGGTCATCCTGACCCTGTGTCTGCGCGTTCGCGGCATCATCAACCTGATCAGCCTTATCATGCCGGTATTGCTGTTGCTGGTGCTGACGATCACCGTCTACTCCTTCTTCACCAGCAGCGCGTCTCTGGAGACACTGGAGGCCGCGGCCGCCGAGGTGCCCACCATCAGTGATGGCTGGTCGTTCTCGCACTGGTTTATCGGCGCTCTGCTCTATGCCTCCTTCAATATTGCCGTCGGTTTCCCCATGCTATCGGTGATCGGTGGCCTGACCCGTGATACACGAGAGGCCTCCCTGGGCGGCATTCTCGGCGGCGTGGGGCTCGGTGTGCTGATCTTCCTGCTCAATATCGGGCTGTTCGCCAATCTCGAGCGCCTGGCCGGCGTGGATATGCCCTCGCTGATGCTTGCCACGGCGGTTTCGCCGGTGGTGGCAATGGTGATGTCGGTGGCACTGATCTGCATGATCTACAGCACGGCCGTGGGCATGTTCTTCGCCTTCAGCGCCCGCTTCGCCGCGCCCGAGTCGGGCCGCTTCAAGCTGTTCAGCGTCATCTTCACCCTGGTGGGGCTGGTGCTCAGCCAGTTCGGGTTCAGCACCCTGATCGGCACCGTCTATCCCATGCTGGGCGTGGTGGGACTGATCCTGATCGTTGCCCTGGGCATTCGCTGGAACAGCACACGCCAGCGCAGCAAGGCGCAGTTGGCGAGCTCCGCCAGCCGCTGATACCTCTCCAGCCGCTGATATCTTTGCCCGGTGTCCGCAGGGGCGCCGGGCTGTGGTACCGCCAGCGGCGGGATGCCGTTTTCCGATTGGGCCAGTGCGCCCAGAATGCCAGTTCATTTAGAGTGCCAGGCCGGCCACGGTTGCCCGTGGTCGGCCTTTCTCATATCTTGGGGATTACTGGGTAGCGTCGTTGAGAGCAACCCAGTCCTGCCTTCCCGTGCTGAGCACCTAATGGCTTATGTATCGATATGGAGGTAATGCATCATGGCCGGTGGTTGGACTCGAGATGGAGCCGTACAGGATCAGATTGACGCCACCGTGGAGGAGGCGGTCGAGAGGGCGCGCACCAGCCTGCGCAGCGGAGAAAGCGCCGAGTTCTGCGTGGAGTGCGATGCGCCCATCCCGGAGGGGAGACGCAAGGCACTCCCGGGGGTACAGCTGTGTGTTGCTTGTCAGTCGAGCCTGGAAGCCAAGGGGGTGGATGTTGCTGCCATCAATCGGCGAGCCAGCAAGGACAGCCAGCTCAGGTGATGAGCCGATGGGTGGCGCTTTTCTTATGAGCGTTCCGGTCGGGGCGCCACGTCAGCGCCCCCAGGTTTCCCCCCACTTGTGCTTCCTCCTACCCATGCTTTCTCCTGAGTATGCTTTTTCCTAACTATGCTTCCTCCCACTCCACGCGATTACGCCCGGCCCCCTTGGCAGCGTAGCGACCCTGATCCGCGCGGTTGATCGCCGGGCGCAGCGTGGATTCACCTGCACTAACCAGTGTTACGCCCATCGAGGCGGAATAGGCCAGCGTTTCGCTCACCGTGGTCGCGTGACCCACCTCGGCGGGCGTCGCGGCAATCGCCTCGCGGAGTCGTTGTGCGATCTGCAGGGCCTGGTCACGTGAGGTGTCCGGCAGCAGTACCACGAACTCTTCACCGCCCATACGGCACAGCACATCTCCGGCACGCAACTGCTGTTTCGCCGTGTTGGCGAAGGACTGCAGCACCAGGTCACCCACGTCATGGCCATGGGCATCGTTGATGCGCTTGAAGTGATCGAGGTCTATCGCGATCAGGGCCAGGGGAGCCCTGTTGCGCTCAGCGCGGGCGATCTCCATGGCTGCCTGGTTCTCCAGATAGCGACGATTGCCGAGCCCGGTCAAAGGGTCCGTCAAGGCCTGCCGCTCCAGTCGCATCTCCAGACTCTTGCGCTCGCTCAGATCGAACACCATGGCGCGGGAGTACTGAAAGCCATCTTCGGTCACGTGAGCGGTGGCCTTGATCGCGACCGGCAGATGGCTGCCATCACGGCATAGAAGCTCACACTCGGCGGCCCCCTCCTTTCCCTGTCCCAGCACCTGATGGAAGGCCGCATCGAACGCCGCGCGGGTTTCCGCGGTGACGAAGTCACGGTAGTAGCGCTTGCCGATCACCTCGTCACCCCGATACCCCAGCCACTCGAGCTCGGTACGGTTTATCTTGATCACTCGGCCGTCACTATCCAGCGAGTGATAGCCACAGGGGGCGTGCTCGTAGAGGTCCTGAACCTCGCCGGCGTACTGTCGGGCCTTGCGGGAAAACGCCAGGGCACGCTGGCGAAGCCCGCGCAGGCGGTGATCACTCATGACCCAGAATATGCCGAAGGCCACCGAGAGCAGATAGACCAGCACGATGGCCAGCAGTTGTGTGGGAGTCTTGATGAGTTGATTCATCAGGCTGGGCCGCGGTGTCAGGATGCCGAGGTGCCAGGGCTGGGTTTCGGCGTCGCTGACGATCGTCACGGCCTGGCTACGGTAGTGATGAGTACGGATGTCATGAGTGCGAAGGCCGAGAAGGTATTCGTCCAGGGTGATGACCCCCTGCTGGTTCGCCGCCATGGCAGCCCAGATGGCGGGCCACTGACTCGCCAACGAGTGGCCGAAGCGACTCCTCTTCTGGCCCTCGCCGTCGGGTAGCAACGAGGTGCCCTGGGCATCCACCAGCAGGATCTTGGCGCCATCACCCAGCGGGGTTTGTGAGAGAGAGGCGGTGATGCGTGACCAGTCGAGAGTAAACAGCAGCACCCCGAGGCGTTCTCCCTGATGATCAAAGATCGGGGCCGCGATATCGATGACAGGGCTCGCGGTCGAGCCATCCTCCCCCGTGGCGCCCAGGCGTGGCGAGGAAATATAGAGATCGCGTGGCCTTAGCGCCATCGCCCTCTGGAAGGCGGAGGTAGCATCACGGTGAACGACCGGCGGGCGAGCAGGCGGAGGAGCCTGGCTCGTGGCGATCCATTCACGGCCGTGGGTGTCGATCACGGCCATTCGCGTATAGCGGCCATAGTGGGTCAGCAGAGTCTCGAACAGCGCTTCCAGCTGTGCCCAGTCTTGTTGTGCCGCTGTGTCCCACTCCGCGGCTCTCGATGAGGCTGGCCCCGCCAGAAAGCGCCGCAGCAGCGGGTACTCTGCGGTGGCCAAGGCCTGGTTGAAACTCTCGTTCATGCCCTGAAGCAGCTTGTCATATTCGGAGGTCATTATTGCCTCGGTCGCCAGACGCTTGCTGTTGACCTGATCATCGAGGTGAGAAGTGAAGATCGGCGTCAGCGTCATGGTGACCAGGGCGACGGGAAGTAGCGTGGCTACACCCAGGCGGGCCCAGAGAGCTTTAAGGATCAATGCAAGAGTCCCGAATCAGGCCAGGAAATGGCGTTATCAGGCCGATGGCCAGAGGGGGTGGCATACATGGCAGAGAGGGAAGGCTGCCACCCTGACGGTAGGCAGTATCTGTTAAATGAGCGGTAGCGTCATCTCTTGTCGTGTCTAGACGCGGAAAGGCCCCGTCGCGGCTCCTCTTGCTCCCATCACCTCGCTCATTCATTATCTCGCGGCATGACCTGGCGACAAGAATAACCATTTCCCCGCGCAGATACGGAGGCGGCGGTTTGTCCGACCCACAGGCGCTGATGAAGGCGCAGCAGGATACCCACGAGCTGGTCGCGCACTCGGTGCCCCTCGAGGAGACGCTTGGGACGATCACCGCGTGGGCGGGTCGTCTGCTGCCCGATGCGTTGATATCGGTCATGCGTCACGACCCCGAGAGCCGCACGTTGAGCATGGTGGCCAACTCGCAATTTTCGTCAGTGTTTATCCGACGGTTGCAGGATCTCTGTATCGAGGATGGTGTCGGGACCTGTGGCACGGCGGCATTCTGGCGGCGATTGACCATTACCGAGGATATTCTGACCGATGCGCGTTGGGATCTCTTTCGCGATGCCGCTCGAGTGGAAGGGGTGCGTGCCTGCTGGTCGACGCCGATTCTGACCGAGGAGGGGCTGCTGCTGGGCACCTTCGCCACCTACTATCGCCAGCCAGCGACGCCCTCTCCAGCCAGCCAGGCGATTCTGAAGCAAGCCGCCTCCCTGGCAGCTCTCGCGATTGTGCGCGATCGTGATAACCAGGAGTTTCACCGCCTGGCGGTATGGCACCACTCCTTGTTCACCAATCACCCCGATGGAGTCTACAAGTTCGGCCTGGATGGTCGTGTCAAACGAGCCAATGCGGCGCTGGAGCGACTAACCGGCTTCACCGAGGAGGCGTTGCTGGGGTGTCACTTTACCGAGCTGCTGGGGGCGCGTGATCATGCGGCGGCCAGGGATGCCTTTGCGGCGGCCTTGCGCGGTGAGTCCCGGCAGTACGAAATGCTCGGATGCGATGCCGCGGGACATGTACATCCCTTCGAGGTGACCACCTTTCCGGTGACGTCGGCCGCAGGCATCGTCGGCATGTATGCCATCTGCCAGGATATCTCCCACCGCAAGCGTCAGGAAGCGGACCGGGCGCTGCTGGAGCGTGGCATTCAGGCGACTCCCAATGGTGTGCTGATGGCCGATGCCTCGCGGCCTGATATGCCGTTGGTGTATGCCAACGCGGCCTTCCATGCGCTGACCGGTTACGCCCCCGAGGAGGTGCTGGGCCTCAACTGCCGGTTTCTGCAGGGGCAGGCGACCTGTGGGGATACCGTTAGTGCCATTCGCCACGCCGTTGCCGCACGGCAACCGATCGAGACCACGTTGCTCAACTACCGCAAGGATGGCACCCCCTTCTGGAATCATCTGTCACTCAGCCCCTTGTTCGATGGCCGGGGTATCTGTACCCACTACATCGGGATTCAGCAGGACATCACCCAGCAGCGTAATCAGGAAGCCTTGATCGCTCACCAGACGACGCATGATCAACTGACCGGTCTTCTCAACCGCACCGCCTTCGATGAGCGGCTGGAGGTTGCGTTTGCCCAGGCGCAGCAGGACCAGACACTGTTGGTGTTGATGCATGTCGACCTGGACGGCTTCAAGGCGATCAACGATGGGCTGGGCCACCACATCGGCAATCAGTTGCTGATCGAGATCGCCTCTCGGCTCAGACAGTGGGCAGGCGATGGCGATACCCTGGCCCGCATGACCGGTGATGAGTTTGTGCTTCTCCTTCCCGCCCTCCAAGGGCCTCAGGCCGCTATCGAGATGGCCGAACAGCTGCTGGATGCCTTGTCCAAACCCTTTGTGATTGGAGAAGAGCCGCTGCATATCAGTGCCAGTATCGGGATCGCCTGTAATGGCGAACACATGGAACAGGCCTTTGAATTGATGCAGCGTGCCGACCTGGCGGTAACCAGTGCCAAGCAGCAGGGCCGCAACACCTGGCACTGGTATCAGGGGGATGTCCAGCGGGTCACCAGGGAGATGGTGCTGCTGCGCCATGATCTGCATACCGCCCTGCATGACGACCAGTTCGAGCTCTTCTACCAGCCGATTGTGGAGGCGGTCTGCGGTCGTATCCGTGGGCTGGAGGCGCTGATCCGCTGGCAGCACCCGGAGAGGGGCTTGATCTCGCCAGGGGTGTTCATACCCCTGGCCGAGCAGACGGGTCAGATCATTCCGCTGGGCCGCTGGGTCCTGCGGCGTGCCTGCCGGGATGCCGCGACCATGCGCAGAGAGGGTCGGGGCGACGTGCCGGTAGCCGTCAATATCTCTTCGCTGCAGTTTCGTCGCAGCGGCTTTCTGGCCGATGTTCAATCGGCGCTGGACGATGCCGGCCTGCCCCCAGAGCTGCTGGAGCTGGAGATCACCGA
The DNA here is from genome assembly GCF_947501415.1 of uncultured Halomonas sp. Lineage (GTDB taxonomy): Bacteria > Pseudomonadota > Gammaproteobacteria > Pseudomonadales > Halomonadaceae > Halomonas. The sequence continues at coordinate 51,074 of NZ_CANMVL010000031.1, forward strand.
AAGCGTGCTGTTGAATGGGGCCGATTCAGCCATCGAGCTGATCGAGGTGCTCAAGGACATGGGGGTCCGGGTCGCACTGGATGACTTCGGTACCGGTTTTTCGAGCTTGAGCTATCTGCGTGACCTGCCGATCCACAAGGTGAAGCTGGACCGGGCGTTTATCCACGATATCACCACCAGCCGTAGCAACGCCGCCATCGTGCAGGGCATCATCACCATGGCGCACCATCTGGGCCTTCTGGTGGTGGCCGAGGGCATCGAGGAACAGGCACAGCAGCAGGATCTCGACCGTCGCCAGTGCGACCTGCTGCAGGGGTTCTACTTCGCCAGGCCGATGCCAAGGGAGGCCGTCATGCAGTTGCCCGACCGGCTTCCAGCCTCGGCCTGAGCGGCATCGGCGGCGGCCGGTCCGGGTTGAAGAGCAGGGGCAGAGGCCCCACCTACCGTCATGTACCCACACTTCCTGCTCTGGAGTCGATATGTCATCTAGCGTACTGATCACCGGTGCCAACCGTGGCGTCGGACTCGCCCTGGCTCGCCATTACCATGCCGCCGGGTGGGCGGTGATCGGCGTGTGCCGCAGTGGCGGCGAGGAAGCGGCCGAGCTGCTTGAGATCGCCGAGACCCTGATCGAAGGCATCGACGTGACCCGTGAGGAGGACGTGGCACGGTTGAAGCAGGAACTGGCGGGCCGCCGCTTGGATCTGCTGATCAATAACGCCGGCCTGTTGCAGGATGAGGTGCTCGGCGAACTCGACTTCGACTCCATCCGCACGCAGATGGAGATCAATGCCTATGCACCGCTGCGCGTGACCGAGATGCTGCTGGACAATCTGGGGGAGGGCGCCAGGATCGCCAATATCACCAGCCGTATGGGCTCCATCGCCGATAACGATTCCGGCGGGCGCTATGGCTACCGTGCCTCCAAGGCGGCGCTCAACGCCTTCGGCAAGTCGCTGGCCGTGGACCTCAAGCCGCGGGGTATCGCCGTGGCCCAGATTCACCCGGGCTATGTGCAGACGCGTATGGTCAACTTCGGCGGCATGATCAGCGCCGAGGAGGCTGCCACGGGCATCGCACAGCGTATCGAGGCGCTGACGCTGGAGAACAGTGGCGGCTTCTGGCACAGCAATGGCGAGACGCTGCCCTGGTAACCAAGGCTGAGTCGACTGGCGCGTATTGCTTGGGTTCAAGGGGGCGTTGCGCCAGTCGGCCTGGCGCATTGCTCTTTATTATCCATTGGGTGACAGGCGATAGCCCTGCGCGCTTAGACACTCGGCGAGATGGGCAATATGTGTCGGGCTGACCTCGCAGCACCCACCCACTATCGTGGCTCCCCGCTCGATCCAGCCACAGGCGTGTGCGGCATAGCCCGCGGGGTCGAGATCCAGGCGAGCCTCGAGCCCATCCACCGTACCGCCTGGGGTCAGATCCGCGGCCGAGGTAAAGGCATTGGCGTAGCCGCCGAACGGCACGCCAAGGTCGGCAAGTTCGTCCATGGCGGTGGTGACTGCCTCGGGCACCGAGCAGTTGATCAGCACGGCCGAGGCCCCAGCAGCCGCCACCGATCGTGCCGCCTGGGCCAGCGGTTCCCCTGAGCGCAGACGCCTGCCATCGGCATCATCCACCGTGAAGGCGACCCATACCGGCAGCTCCTTCTCTACCGCGGCTTGCGTTGCGGCCAACGCCTCGCGGGTGAGGGTCATGGTCTCACAGATAAACAGGTCGACCCCCTCGGCCTGGACCTCTACCAGACGACGGTAATCACGCAGGCAGGTGGCATCGTCCGGGACCACCTCGGCGTGATAGCTCGCCATCAGCGGGGGCAGGCAGCCGGCGATGCGTACCGCCTGGCCACTCTCCTCCCTCGCCTGGTGGGCAGCACCGAGCGCGGCGGCATGCAGGGCCTCGAACAGGGCGGGGTCGCCGTCGCGAGCCAGGCGTTGCGGCGTGGCGGTATAGTTGTTGGTGGTGATGATCCGGGCCCCGGCTGCGATGAAGTCGCGATGCACCGCTGTCACCAGGTGGGGCTCGTCCAGCATGACCTGAGCGGACCAGAGTGGCGTGGCGGGGTGCTCGCTGCGCCGTCTGAGTTCTTGCCCCATTCCTCCATCCAGCAGTATCAGGCAATGTTGTTCGGGGCTCATGGTGCGCAGTCCTTCTCGTAAATGGCCAGGGTGATGCTGGCGATGGGTCGGGAAGATGACCCTAGCCGTTCAGGGGGAATCGCTCAAGGCTAGTGCCGCCGAGAGGTGCTCGGAACGCCATGAGCAGGGCTTCCGGGGCATGATCAGGGCGCGATGAGCGCCTGCTCGTTGGTGATGGGGCTCTACTCGCGTTCGTCCCGGGTCGAGCGCAGTAGCACCCGGTCCATGCCGCCGGTGCTCAGCACCCGCCTGAGTGCCGCGAACAGATGAGTCGGCAGCGTGACCGCATAGCGCGGCCGCGGCCGCTTGCTCTCCACCGCATGGATCAGCTTCTTGACCACCGCCTCGGGACCCAGGGTGAAGGGGGCCTTGCCATCCTTGCTGGCCAGGCGCGCCTCCACCTGCCGATAGGTGGCGGCATGGGCGCTCTGGGCAGGGTCGATATTGGCCTTGAAGGCGCGATAGGCGTTGTCGCGAAAGCGGCTGGTGATCGGCCCCGGCTGAATCAGGCTGACATGGATGCCGCTGCCGACAAGCTCCTGACGCAGGGTATCGGTCAGGCCTTCGAGGGCGAACTTGGAGCACACATAGGCGCCGCGATAGGGCAGGGCCGCGAAGCCCAACACCGAGCTGTTGTGCACGATGCGCCCGTGACCCTGGGCGCGCATCATCGGCAGCACCCGCGTGGTGAGTTCGTGGGTACCGAGCAGATTGGTTTCCAGCTGGGCTCGCAGCACCTCACGCGACAGATCTTCCACCGCGCCGGGCTGACCGTAGGCACCGTTGTTGAACAGCGCCGTCAGCCGGTTACCGGTACGTTCCCTGACCGTCGCCACCGCGGCCTCGATGGAGGCGCTGCTGTCTAGATCGAGCCTCACCGCCTCGAGGCCCTCCTCGGCGAGCCTGGCCACGTCCGCCTCGGCGCGGGCCGTGGCGAACACCCGCCACCCCCGGGCCGTCAGGGCATGGGCCGCGGCATGGCCGATACCGCTCGAGCAGCCAGTAATCAGGATGCTGCGTGCCGGAGCTTCCTGGGTAGGGGACATGCGGCTCTCCTTTTTTCACGAAAGCCCCGTTGGGGGCGGCCATCACGAGGCTTGAAGAAGGGGGATGACGCCGAGCGCGTCAGTCGCCGGTACCGAGAGTCAGCCGCAGGGTCTGAAGACCGTCGAGCTCGAGACGGAGCTGGTCGGAGAACAGTGGATGACCGATCACTCGCATGTCGAGCGTGGCCTCCGCGCCGCGATAGTTGAGGGTAGCGGCCACGCTAGAGTCCTGACTTAGCGGTGCCATGGCGGCGAAGTCGAGGCTTGCCACCTCGATGCTGGAGAAACCGCGTGCATCGAGCTGCTGTTCGATCGCCTCGCTGACGCTCAGCTCGTAGTAGAAGTAGAGTCCGCCATAGGCGAGACCGGCAATCGCGATCAGTCCGAGAAGCCTGCCCATGTCACGCCTCCTTGGGCCCGGCTGTGCCGAGGTTCGGCGCATCGAAGTCGGCCGGCTCATCCGTATAGACGCAGACGTTGGCGTCTTCGATATCGCCGTCCTCAGCCTCCAGGTGGGTGGCGAAGAACTCGCGGATCTCGCGGCGCTGGCAGTGAGCCTCGAAGGCCGCCCGGTTGGCCCATACCTCGTGGAAGACGATGGGATAGCTCGTGCCCTGGGCGAAGGGGTTGTCGATCTGGCGGGTCACGGTGTAATGCAGGCAGGCATCTTCGCGGTGGGCGTTGGGCTCCAGCGCCTGGAGGGCGCGAAACACAGCGTCTTCCCGCCCGGGCTTGGGCTTGAAGCTGGCGATGCAGTAGATCTTCTGTGACATCGATGGTGTCCTGTTTGGAGAGGTGCGCAGACGATACCATCGACCGCCGCGGCGGCATAATCGCGAGTACTGCACGACGCTGAGTGAAGTGGCCCCCGAAATTCGGACCAGGCGCTAAGCTCTGATCAGACCGACCAGGAGACCCTGATCATGAGCAAGAA
>NZ_CANMVL010000032.1 GCF_947501415.1 uncultured Halomonas sp.
ACCACTCGTCGTATCGGTTACTCATAAAAACACCCCGAAGGTTGGATGTGGGTGTCCAACTTTCGGGGTGCAGTTCACAGGCAGCGGGGCGCCTCGCATTCGGCTGACAGGAATCAGCCGTCGAGTGGGACGGGATTCTCGCCGAAGTTGTCATGATCCCCCAGGCGCTTGCCGTCGACCTTCTGACCATAGAAGCCATGATGGTCATGGAAGATCTCGGCGGTATCATCCAGCGTGTCGAGGGTGCGACGACGCGGGTCCTGGGGCCGCTCGTGGCTGTTGATGAAGGCCGCCACATCCCAGGCTTCCTGATCCGTCAGCGAGTAGGGCTTGCCCAGGGGCATGTTGGCCTTGATGAAGTTGGCCGCGGTATTCACACGATGCATGCCGGCTCCCCAGTTGTAGGCGCCATCGCCCCACAGCGGCGGAAAGACCTGGCGCTCGCCGACCTTCTGCCCCTGACCCTCATCGCCGTGACAGACCGCACACTGCTGGGCATACACCTCGGCCCCGCGCTCGCGGTCGGCCCCCTGCTCGGTCTCCTCGAGCTTCGGATACCCGCGACCGGGCAGCGACTCGTTGATCGGCGCTCCGGTGGCCATCCAGTGCAGGTAGGTCTGCATCGCGACCAGCGGCTCGCTGCCGTTCTCCGGCGGTTTGCCATTCATTGAGTAGGTGAAGCAGCCCTGAATGCGCTCGGCGAGCGTATTGACCTTGTCGTTCTTGCCACGGTAGGCGGGATAGACGCCGAAGGAGGCCCACATCGGTGCCGAGTTGGCGAGCCGGCCGGCATCGAGGTGGCAGTTGGCGCAGTTCTGCTCGTTGAAGACATACTCGCCACGCAGGGTCTGGGTGTTGACGAAGAGATCACGCCCCTTGCGCACCATATCACCGTACTGGTTGTCGGGGATGTCGCGCTCCAGGGGGGGCTGGAAGGTGACCTCCCCCGCCGGTGCCTCGGGCAACGGGATCTGGTAGTCGCGCTGGACCTCATCATCCTGGGCCAGTGCGGCCAGGGGCAGGCCGAGCGCCGAGGCCAGGGTGCCGGCCATCAGCAGGTGGAATCTACGCAGGCTCATCGACCGTCCTCCTCTTGTGCCGCATCACCCTCTGAGGCGATACGCTCCGGCAGGGTGGCATAGTAGTCGGCTATCAGTTCGATCTGCGCCTCGTCGAGGCGCTCGGCGACCCCCACCATCAGGTCGTTGGGGTCGTTATGGCGCTTGCCATCGCGCCAGGCCTCGAGCTGGCTGACAATATACCCCGCATGCTGACCCGCCAGTGGCGGAAAGCTGGCCCCCACGCCCTGACCATTGGGGCCATGGCACTGGCTGCAGGCCGGAATCATCTTGTCCTCGGACCAGTCACCGCGCTCTGCCAGCCACTCCGCCTCGTCATTCGGGTCGGCGGCCCGATAGGCAGTGGGAAGCTCCGGCCAGGGCTCGAGCTCGGCATAGTAGGCCGCCACATCGGCGATCTGCTGGTCGTCGAGCATGTTGGCGAACGGCATCATGCTGGGGCTCTCGCGACGCCCCTCCTTGATGTCGTGCAACTGCTTGGCGATATATGCCGCTGGCAGCCCGGCCAATCGCGGCCATGACTCACCGTTGGGGTTGTTCATGCCCATGCCATCGGCCTGGTGGCAAGCCACACAGGTTCCCGCGGCCGCCTTGCCCTGCTCGGCATCCCCCTCGAGCGCCACGGCCTGGCTGGCAGCCAGCCCGGCACCCAGCAGCAGGCCGAGCCCACTCGCGATCCTCTTGCTGGTCATCGGTTTTCTCCTTGTCGTGTCATGCCCTCGCCGGGGCAACCTCACTCGCCTGGACCGGGAGGGTCAGGCGTGCTTCCAGCCCACCCCGCGCGGGGCTGGCAAACTCCAGGTGGCCGCCGAAGCGCTCGGCGATCGCCACCACGATGGTCAGGCCCAGGCCGCTGCCATGCTGCTTGCTGGCACGCCAGAACCGTCTGGCCATCTGCTTCATGACCGCCTCATCGACCCCGGGCCCCTGGTCGATCACCCTGAATGTCAGGTGCGTGCGATTATCGCTCTCCACGTCGAGGGTCACTCGCGATGCCTCGCCACCGTGGCGCAGAGCGTTGTCGATCAGGTTGCGCAGTGCGGTGACGGCAAGCTCCCGCGGCAGCGCCAGCGGGGCCTGTGGCCACGCCTCGGGTAACTCGAAGCGTGACGTCGCGGCACCACTATCGCGCAGCGCCAGGGCCACCACCTCCGCGGGTCGACACAGGGTGCCATCCTCGAAGGCCAGTCGTCCCTCCACCCGTGCCAGCATCAATAGCTGGTCGAGAATTCGTGCCAGACGCTCGACGCCCTCCTCAGCGTAGACGACGGCATCGCGTGCGGCCCTGCCCTCTACCCGACTCGCTACCTGCAGATGGGTCTTGATGGCGGTAAGCGGCGTGCGCAGCTCGTGGGCGGCATCATTGGTAAAGCGCTGTTCGCGCACGATGGCCTGCTGGACGCGAGCCAGCAGGCCATTGAGGGTGTCCACCAGTGGACGCAGCTCGCCGGGTACCCCGTAGGTGGCTACCGGCGCCAGGGCATCCGGATGGCGCCGGGCCAAGGAGTCTCGCAGCCGGGCGATGGGCGAGAGTCCGCGCACCACCCCGATCCATAGCGCCACCAGGCTGCCGAGCATGGCCACCGCAAAGGGCACCGTGGCCACCTTGATGACATTGCCGAGCAGCATATCGCGCTCATCCATGCGATCGGCGGTGGTAATGGTCAGCCCGTTGCGCTCGTAGGTGAACACCCGCCAGGTCACGCCACCCTCTTCGCGGTAGGCGTGCCCGCCGGCCTCCCCCATCGCCAGGATGGACCCCAGGTCGGTATGCGTCCGTGCCATGATCTCGCCCCGTGGCGAGTGCACCTGACAGGCCAGTCCCTCGATGGGCGGGATCGACAGTGCCCGTCGGTCGGCCTCGAGCCACACCTCCTGGGGCAGCTGGGCCATCAGCCCCGCGACCATACGCGCCGACTGGGCGAGGCGCTGATCGAGGGTGGCCACGAACTGCTCCTCCAGATCACGCAGCAGCCAGGCGGCGGCCAGCCCCCACAGCACCAGCAGGGTGATGCCGAGGGTCGCCAGCAGCCGCGTGCGCAGGCTCACGACCGTCCCTTTTCGGTTGACTCGTCGGCTGGCTCACCCAGCGGCGGCCCCAGCCGATACCCCAGCCCGCGCACCGTCTCGATCAGCTCGCTGCCGAGCTTGCGGCGCAGATGGTGGATATGCACGTTGAGGGCGTTGCTCTCGACCTCCTCGCTCAAGCCATAGAGGCTATCCTTGAGCTGGTCGGCCGACAGCACGCTGCGCGGCGCGTGCAGGAAGGCCTCGAGCAGCACCAGCTCGCGGCGCGACAGCGTCACCGGACGACCGTCGAGGGTGACCTCCCGGGCCACCGGATCCAGACACAGGGCGCCGTGCTCGATCAGCGGATGCGAGCGCCCCGCCGCGCGACGTAGCAGGGCCTGCAGCCGGGCCACCAGCTCGTCGAGGTCGAAGGGCTTGACCAGGTAGTCGTCCGCTCCGCCCTGCAGCCCCTCCACCCGGTCACTGACCGCATCGCGGGCGGTCAGCACCAGCACCGGGGTAGACACCCCGCCATCGCGCCACTCCATCAGCAGGTTCAGGCCATCGCCATCGGGCAGCCCCCGGTCGAGGATCACCACGTCGCTGGCGACACTCGCCAGGGCGCGACGCGCCTCGGTGATGGTGGTCACGTGATCGACGACATAGTCATACACCGCAAGCCCGGCGCGAATGCCCGACGCCACCAGGGCGTCATCCTCGATCAGCAGTACGTGCATGGCGTAAAGGTCCTCTGGTTGGGCCTCATCTTGTCACCGGGCCATTAAGCCAGCGTTAATGATTGTCGTGAGTTAGACCGCCCCCGGCGAGCCATTGGTCGTAGACGTCGACGCCCCTGCAGGCGGCACCTGCGGGGGCGTCGCTTGACGCAGGTCAGGCTCAGCCTCGGGCAGGAATCGCCCTGGCCAGGAACCAGCCCGCCATCATCGCCACCAGCATGGCGACCAGAGGGGCAGTGAGCCCGCCCACGGAGGCGATGGCCGGCCCCGGGCAGTAGCCGGAGAGCCCCCAGCCAATGCCGAACAGCGCCGAGCCGCCGATCAGGCGGGCGTCCAGGTCCTGGCGGGTGGGCAGCTGGAAGCGCTCGGCAAACAGCGGGTTGGGGCGCCGCAGCACCAGCCGGTAGCCGATGAAGTTGGTGACCACGGCGCCGCCGAGCACAAACATCAGGGTTGGGTCCCAGGCGCCGGCGACGTCGAGGAAGCCCAGCACTCGGGCCGGGTCGGTCATCCCGGAGACGGCAAGCCCCAGGCCGAAGATCAGCCCGGCGATATAGCCTGCCACGGTTTTCATGGTCGACGGTTTCATGCACCACCTCCGATCACGTGCCGCACCACGAATACGGTGACGATCGCCGCCACCAGGAAAGTGACGGTAGCCACCATCGAGCGCACCGAGAGCCGCGAGAGACCGCAGACCCCATGGCCGCTGGTGCAGCCGCTGCCAAGGCCGGTACCCAGGCCCACCAGCAGGCCGGCCAGCAGCATCAATGCCACACCGCCGGCAGGCTCGCCGATCACCCGACCGGTGACGTCGACGGCATCACCTGCCACGTTGCCCAGACCACCGCCCAGCAGCATCACCACGATGGGGCCACTGATCAGGCCCAGCACGAAGGTGAGGCGCCAGACGCTGTCGCCCTTCGGGCGGGCGGTGATCAGGGTGCCGACGATGCCGCTGATCCCGGCGATGCGGCCCAGGGTGGCCATCAACCAGGTGGCGGACAGTCCGATCAGCACACCGCCGGCCAGTCCCTGCAGGGATGAATTCCAGTCCACTCTTCTCTCTCCTCTGATTCACCAGGGGTGCATTGTTAAAGAAACACTTGGGACACTGCTGCTAAAGCAGCGTGTTTGCCTGCAGCTCGGCACAGCGCCGCGACAGGCTGATATCGCTCTCGCCACGCAGCTCACACCAGGCATCATAGGTGCTCAAAAACACCTCGCCAGTCATCTCGCGGCAGAAGTCGGTGTGCTGCAGCCGATCCATCACCGGGCCTTTCACCTCGGCCAGATGGAGGCACACGCCGGAGTCCCTGAGACGCGCATTGATCGCTTCCAGGCTCTCCAGTGCCGAGGCGTCGATGACATTGACCGCCTGACAGGCCAGCACAATATGCTCGAGGCCAGGCTGGCGGGCCGCCAGCGCCATCACGGTGTCCTCCAGATAACGCGCATTGGCGAAGTAGAGGCTCTCGTCTACCCGCAGAATCGTCAGACGCTCATCGGTCTCCACCTCATGGCGCTGCACGTTGCGAAAGTGCTCGGTGCCGGGCACTCGCCCCACCACGGCACTGTGAGGGCGGCTGGTGCGATAGAGGTGCAGCGCCAGCGACAGCCCCACCCCGACCATGATGCCGCTCTCCACGCCGTGCCCCAGGGTCACGGCGATGGTGCCCAGCATGGCGGCGACATCACCGCGCGAGTACGCCCAGGTACGCTTGATCGCGGCAAGATCAACCAACGACAGCACCGCCACGATGATGGTAGCCGCCAGCGTGGCGATCGGCAGATAGGCGATCAGAGGAGTGAGCAGCAGTGCGGCCACGCCGATGCCCACCGCGGTCAAGGCCCCGGCGGCCGGGGTCTCGGCCCCGGCATCGAAGTTGACCACCGAACGTGAGAAGCCACCGGTCACCGGCATGCCACCGGTCAGTGAAGCGGCGATATTCGAGGTTCCCAGCCCCACCAGCTCCTGGTCGGGGTCGATGCGCTGGCGCCTCTTGGCAGCAAGCGTCTGACCCACCGACACCGATTCCACGAACCCGACGATGCTGATCAACAATGCCGCCACGAACAGTTCGCGCCACAGGCCACTGTCGAAGCCAGGCAGGATCAGGGGCGGCAGTCCCGCCGGCACCTCACCGACCACTGCCACTCCGTGCCGAGCCAGTCCCAACCCCCAGCTCGCTAGGGTGGTGGCGGCCACGGCGAGAATCGGTGCTGCCCTGGTGAGCATGTCCGCCGGGCGCGCCGGCACGCCGAGGCGACGCAGGGCCGGTTTGAGCCGTCGTCGCGCGGCTTGAAGAAATGCCAGCACCCCAAGCCCGATCACCAGGGTCGGCAGGTTGATGTTGCCCAGCTGGCTACCCAGCTCTACCACCAGCGCCAGCAGGTTATGGCCGCTCGCCTCGACACCCAATAGATGCTTGAGCTGGCTGGCGGCGATGATCAGCCCCGAGGCGGTGATAAACCCCGAGATCACCGGATGACTCAGGAAGTTGGCCAGAAACCCCAGACGCGCCACCCCCATCACGGTCAGCATCAGCCCCGACATCAGCGCGAGGGCCAGGGCGGCGGCGAGATACTCCGGTGTGCCCTGAGGCGCCACCTGCCCTATCGCCGCGGCGGTCATCAACGAGACCACCGCCACCGGCCCCACCGAGAGGGTGCGACTGGTGCCAAACACGGCGTAGACCACCAGCGGCGCGATGCTGGCGTAGAGCCCCACCTCAGGGGGCAGCCCCGCCAGCATGGCATAGGCCAGCGACTGGGGGATCAGCATGATGGTGACGATCACCGCCGCCAGCAGGTCGCTGGCCAGGGCGCTGCGCCCGTAGTCGGGCAACCACTGCAGGATCGGCAGATAGCGTTTCGGATTCACGCGGCTTGCCTCGGCGCTCGCTGGTAGGAGCGTGTTGTTAGAACATGTTGTTGGAACATGTTGCTAGAACGTGTTGATCGGCACCTTGAGATAGACCTGGCCGTTGCCCTCGGCGGGGGGCATCTGCCCGGCGCGCATGTTCACCTGTACCGAGGGGATGATCAGTTTCGGCATGCCCAGGGTGGCATCGCGCTCGGTGCGCATCTTGACGAACGCCTCCTCGCTGACCCCCTCGTGAACGTGCACGTTGTGGGCGCGCTGCTCGGCCACGCTGGTCTGGTGCTGAAACTCCTCGCGCTCCGGTGCCTTGTAGTCGTGGCACAGGAAGAGTCGCGTCTCGTCGGGCAGCGCCAGTACCTTCTGGATGGAGCGATAGAGCGTCCGGGCATCACCACCGGGGAAGTCGCAGCGTGCGGTGCCGTAGTCCGGCATAAAGAGGGTATCGCCGACGAAGGCGGCGTCACCAATCACGTAGGTCAGGCAGGCCGGCGTATGGCCCGGGGTGTGCAGCACCCGCCCCTCCAGATTGCCGATGGCAAAGGTGTCTCCCTCCTCGAAGAGCCGGTCGAACTGGCTGCCGTCCCGGGCGAACTCGGTGCCGGCATTGAAGGCCTTGCCGAAGACATCCTGCACCACGGTGATATTGGCGCCGATGCCGGTTAGTCCGCCCAGTTGTTCGTGTAGATAGGGTGCGGCGGAGAGGTGGTCGGCATGCACGTGAGTCTCGAGGACCCACTCCACCTCCAGGGCATTGTCACGCACGAAGGCGATGATCTCGTCGGCGGAGCGCACGTCGGTGCGCCCGGCGGCATAGTCGAAGTCGAGCACCGAGTCGAGAATTGCGCAGGACTTGCTGTCGGGGTCCTGCACCACATAACTGAAGGTATTGGTGGGCTCGTCGAAGAAGTGAGTCACGACTGGCTTTGACATGGGATACAACCTCCGTGGGATGTCGCGTGCCGCTGTACCGACAGCATAGCCAAAATCACGTTCTAAGCATAGCTCAATTAGATATATGAACCCGCGCCGTGAGACACCACGAAATGCCACGGGCCCCGAAGTGCGGGGCCCGTGAGCGGTGGCCGGTAGCTTTACTCCCAGGCGGCCCCTTCCAGGGCATCCAGCGGAATCTTGAGGTAGCGCTTGCCATTGGCCTCGGGCTCCGGCAGGCGCCCCCCCAGGGCATTTACCTGCAGGGAGGGGAGAATCAGCTTGGGCATGGGCAGCTCGCTGTCGCGCTTGTCACGCATCGCCGCATAGTCGTCCTCGGTAACGTCCCCGGCCAGGTGCTTGTTGGTTTCGCGCTGTTCGCGCACCGTACTCTCCCATTCCGGCTCGCGACCACCGGGCATGTAGTCGTGCCCGGTAAACAGGCGCGTCTCGTCGGGCAGCTCGAGGATCGCCTGGATGGAGCGCCAGAGCTGACGTGCGTCGCCGCCGGGGAAATCGGCCCGGGCGGTGCCGAAATCCGGCTGGAAAAGGGTGTCATGAACGAAGGCGGCATCACCCACCACATAGGTGATCGACGCCAGGGTGTGCCCCGGCGAGAACATCACTCGCGCCTCCAGTTCACCAATGGAGAAGGTGTCACCCTCGGCGAAGAGACGGTCCCACTGGGAGCCATCGGCAGGGAAGTCTGGCCAGTGATAGATCTCCTTCCAGAGCTTCTGGACCTCTACCACCTTCTCGCCGATGGCGGTGGGAGCGCCGGTCTTTTCCCGTAGGTAGCGGGCCGCGGAGAAGTGGTCGGCGTGGGGATGGGTATCCAGGACCCACTCCACCTTCAAGCCCTTCTCCTTCACATAGTCGAGCAGTTCGTCGGCGTGATGAGTTGCCGTGGCCCCCGAGTTCTCGTCGAAGTCGTAGACCGGGTCGACGATGGCACACTTGCCGGTAGCGGGGTCGCTGATCACATACTGGATGGAGGAGGTGCGCGAATCGAAGAAGCCGGCCACCTCGGGGCTGCCGGTACCGGTGCTGGGCGAGAGGGCAAAGGTCTTCATGGGTACCTCCGTTAGCGTGTCGGGTGGATCGACCACCAGTAACGTTGCATGAAATAAACTTAGCCCGAAATGGACTATACGGCGATTGTGTCACTCCACAACGGCAATCGCCTACCTCCGATGCATAACCAGGGAGCCCGTGGCCTTGCGGCCGCGGGCTCCTTGCCGGGAGCGCCGGCACAGGTCGGTAATGGCTACTTCTTCAGTTTGCAGGTATTCACGCCCAGCAGCTTGTAGGCTGGGCAGAAGTTGAACAGACCGGTGGCCAGCGGCATCACGCCGATCCAGCCCCAGGCACCGATGGTGCCGGTCAGTGCCAGTACGATCAGAAGGATGCCGACCGTGATGCGCAGGACCTTGTCGATACCACCCACATTGCTTGTCATATCATGCTCCTCGGTAGATAAGCGTCAACGGCCTAGAAGGTGAAGACCGGAACGGACGGATCACGCATCAGCTCGGCAATCGGGCCCGGCGCCGCGACACCCACGCCCTCCAGCAGCGCTTCCTGGCCAAAATCGCGGTTGGGCAGATAGATCGCACAGACGTCCACCTGGGCGCCGTTCTTCATCAACATCTGCATGATGCCCTCGGGTGCCACCTGGCCGGCGGGGTTGCTCGGCGGGGTATTGATCGGCTGGGCGCTCTGGTAGCCCTCCATCGCCAGGTCGCCCGCCTGGTCACAGAGCAGCAACCGGAGGTCACTCCCCTGCTGCTGCATGGCATTGGACAGGATCATCGCCATGCCCTGGGTCTCCAGGGAGTCGCTGGTCAGAATCACCAGCGCCTTGTCGGCCATCGCCTTGCCGCCCTCGGCCTCCCCGCCGTGACTGTCGGCCGTGACTGCACCGGAAAGGCCGATGGCGGCAGCCGCAGCGGTCAGAGTCAGAGTCTTTTTAACGCTCATGGGTACACCTCATTTACTTGGCGGCTCAATGCACTCGCCATTGACGGGCATAGGTAATGGGCACCGCGACGACTCAGTCGACTGAGCGCCAGGCGACCTCGGGGTCGACCTCGTAGCTCCAGGGCAGCCCGGAGTTACGCCAGCCGTTCACCGCGCGTACGCCCTTGGAGTCCCCCTCCTCGAGCTTGCCTCCCTCGAAGCCGTCGGTAACGGAGTAGACCTCGCTGAAGCCCATCTCGGCGATGGCATCGGCGGCAGGGGCGCTGCGGGTGGAGCCCGAGCGGCACATGACGATAATGGGATCATCCTCGGCCACGTCCAGTGCCTCGAGTTGGGCTCTTACCTGTGAGGCAAAGTCGGCATTCCTGACCATCGGCCAGCTCTTCGCCTCCTCGCTGAAAGTGTCGCGATCGGCCAGCACCCAGGGAACATGGATGTCGGTAGGCGTTGCAAAGCCGGTGAACTTGATCTCGACCGGGTCGCGTACATCTATCAGCACGGCACGCTCATTCTCCTGCATCAGCTCGTAGGCCTCGGCGGCACTCACATAGAGCCCCAGCTGCGTCTCGCGATAGGCCGCTGCCTCCTCGGCCAGTACCGGGCCCGCCGCCAGCATGGCCGCCAGGGCGGTCGGGGCCAATGCGCCTATTAAAGCCATATTCATAACAAAAACCTCTAAGCTAATTACCTTGTTGGCATTATCCAAGAGTAGTCCACCTGCGCGGCGTTGCCATGGGGCATCTGGCCGCACCTTGATATGGATCAAATGAATTCGGAAAGGGCTAGGCCGTCTGCCGTGCCCCTAACGACCGGTCGGTGAACCTCACGCACCAGGCCTTGGACGGCAAACGGTAGGTTGTCGCGGCTACAGCTCGATGCGGTCGCCGTAGCCAGGGATCTGTGCCTCGATATCGCTCTCGGCAAGCGCGGTCTGGAGCACCTTCTGGGTCTCGGGTTCGCCATGCACCAGAAAGAAGCGCGGGCGGTTGCGAAAGGCGCCGGCCCAGCCGATCAGCTGGCTCTGGCCGGCGTGGGCGGAGAAGCCACCGATGGTGTGCACCCTTGCCTTTACCGCCAGATCCTGGCCGAACACGCGGATGCGTTCGGCGCCGTCGACGATCTGGCGACCGATAGTGCCACCGGCCTGGAAACCGACGATCACCAGTCGGGTGGCCGATGTTTCCAGGTTGTAGCGAAAGTGGTGAACGATGCGCCCGCCGTTGCACATGCCGGCACCGGCGATGATGATGGCCCCGCCACGGATGCGATTGATGGCCATGGACTCCTCCACCGTGCGCGTCATGCGCAACACCGGCAGATACTGGGCGGTGTCACCGCTGGATGCCTTGTTGAGCACCTTGAGATCTTCGGGATCCAGTGCCTTGCGCGCCCGGTGATAGAGCTCGGTGACCTTGATCGCCATGGGACTGTCGAGAAACACCAGCTGCTGGCGCAGCCGGCCCTGGTGGTAGAGCACACTGAGGTGGTAGAGGATCTCCTGGGTACGTCCCACCGCGAAGGCGGGAATCAGCACGTTGCCACCGTCGGCATGGGCCTCCTCCAGCACGCTGGCAAACTCCTCGATGGTCTCCTCCAGTGGACGGTGATCACGATCGCCGTAGGTGCTCTCCATCAGCACCAGGTCGGCATCGAAGACCTTCTCCGGCTCCTTCATCAGCACCGAACTGGGATTGCCAAGGTCCCCCGAGAACACCAGACGCTTCTCCTGCCCGCCGGACGGGATGGAGAGTTCGACAATGGCCGAACCGAGGATATGCCCGGCGTCACGGAATACCAGTGTCACCCCGCCGGGCAGGTGCACCGGCTGGCCATAGGGGTGAGAGACGCACTGGGACAGTGTCTGTTCAACATCGTCAAGCTCATAGAGCGGTTCCAACAGCGGCCTGGCGTGGCGCTTGCGCCACTTGTTTTCCCACTCGATATCCTTGGCCATCACGAAGGCCGCATCCTGCAGCATGATCTCGAGCAGATCCCGGGTGCCCCGCGTACAGTGGATCGGGCCACGATAGCCCTCGCGCACCAGCTTGGGCAGCAGGCCCGAGTGGTCGAGGTGGCCATGGGAGAGCACCACCCCCTCGAGCTCTCCCACCAACTTGCCGAAGGGGGCCTCGTTGGCTCGGTCGGCATCTACCCCGCCCTGATGCAGGCCGCACTCCAGCAGCAACTTCCGGGAGCGGCCGTTGCCATCTACTTCGATCAGGTAGCGGGACCCGGTGACTTCCTTCACCGCGCCCTGGAACGTCAGGGTCGACATGGATATGCCTCCTTTTCGCCATGGATTGCCATGGCTTTCCATGGCCTACTTTCCCTTCAGCATAATAGATCCACGCCTGCACGATACCTATCCTCAACAATGGATTCGCCCAAAGGATATTCGCCAGGCGGCTATTGCCAATAAAACGACAATTTCCTTGCCTAGCCCTGCCGGCAGTTTTAATCTATCAACACACGTAATTACCGTGCTTCAAACATGACCATTGATAGCCATTACAGGATATCGACACCCCCTACTCTCGTGCTGGTGATGGGTGTCTCGGGGTCGGGAAAGTCTTTCATCGGCCGGCTACTCGCCGAGGCGATGACGGCCGATTTCATCGATGCCGACGACCACCACAGCCCCACCAGTATCGCCAAGATGTCGCGGGGTGAGCCCCTAACCGATGGAGACCGTGAAGGGTGGCTAGCGACGCTGGCCGACTTCTACCGCGATCACCGTCGACAGGGACGCTCGCTGGTCATCGGCTGCTCCGCTCTCAAGCGTCGCTATCGCGACACCCTGCGCAGCGGTGCGCCGGAGTTGAAGATCCTCTACCTGGACGGCAGCCGCAAGCTTCTGCTGAAACGACTGCATACCCGACAGGGTCACTTCTTCCAGGGTGACCATATGCTGGATAGCCAGCTTCAGACCCTGGAACCTCCGGGAGAAAACGAGGCCTTGTGCCTCGACATTGCCCTGCCTCCCCTGGAAATTGTAGAGAGATTCACCCAACATTTAAGCGCCCTATAGATCACCAACTCCTTCCCTTCCCGAAACCTTATACAAAGAAAAGGAGGAGGCTTAGGCCTCCTCCTTTTCTTTTCCTCCACTCATCTATAGCGGCCATATTGCCAGCTGTGGCCAGACGAGAAGTGCCGCCAATACCAGTAGCTGAATCGCCATGAAGGGCAATACCGAAAGGTAGATATCCTTCAGACTGATCTTCGGCGGGGCCACGCTCTTCAGATAGAAGGCCGCGGGTCCGAACGGCGGCGACAGGAAGGAGACCTGCATGTTTACCGCGAACAGGATGCCGAACCAGATCGGGTCGTAGCCCAGCTGGGTAACGATGGGCAGAAAGATCGGCAGGGCCAGCATGGCGATGCCAATCCAGTCGAGAAAGAGTCCGAGCACCAGCATGATCGCCATCATCACCAGGATGATAACGATGGGCGCCACCTCCATGCCCAGGATCATCCCCGAGACGAAGCGGTTACCACCCATCAGGTTATAGACCCCCACCAGGGCCGCGGCGCCGATGCCGATCCAGATGATCATGCCGCAGGTGTTGAGCGTCTGGCCAAGACTATGATGCAGCATGCCGATACTGAACTCGCCACGTAGCACGATGGCCAGCATGACCCCGAACACCCCCATGGCCGCCGCCTCGGTCACCGAGGCGATCCCTCCGTAGATGGTGCCCAGCACCAGAAACGCGATCATGCCCGGAAGCAGAATCGCCTTGGCCGCCTCCAGCTTGCTGT
This sequence comes from uncultured Halomonas sp., assembly GCF_947501415.1. Lineage (GTDB taxonomy): Bacteria > Pseudomonadota > Gammaproteobacteria > Pseudomonadales > Halomonadaceae > Halomonas. The sequence continues at coordinate 13,383 of NZ_CANMVL010000032.1, forward strand.
CGAAGGGGTTGTCCTGGGTATCGGCAGACAATGGCGGCCCCATCTCGGGGTTCTTCAGGCAACGCACCAGCACGTAGGCGATGTAGGAGCCCATCAGAATTACCGCCGGGGTGATCGCGGCGGTAAACAGCTCGGCAATGGAAACGCTGGCGATCAGGCCGTAGATGATCAATACGATCGACGGCGGCATCATGGTGCCTAAAGCCCCGCCGGCACATACCACACCGATGGAGAGCCGCTTGTCGTAGCCCAGGCGCAGCATCTGCGGCAATGCCAGGATGCCGAGCAGCACGATCTCGCCGCCGATGATTCCCGACAGTGCAGCGAGGAAGAATGCCACCACGATGGTCTGCACCGCCACCCCTCCAGGCAGCCGCCCGGCAAAGACCCGCATGGCATTGAAAAGATCCTTGGCGATGCCCGAGCGGTCGAGCAACGAAGCCATCAGCACGAACATCGGTACCGCGACCAGCGAGTATTCGGTGATGAAGCTGAAGACTCGACTGGTGACCAGCGGCAGGGCCATCTCACCGAACCAGCCGAAGGTGAACACCATCGCCACCAGACCGGTGATAAAGGCCAGCGGCAGGCCAGTCACCAGCAGGCCAAAGATGGCGGCGATCATGACAATTGTGGCCGTCCCGATATCCATCAGCGCGTCTCCTCGTTATCGACCGACGCAGGGTCAGCAGGACGGGTACGAAGCGACTGCACCAGGTGGAGCAGCGCCTGCAGCGTCATCAGCGCCAGGGCAAACAGGATCACTCCCTTCACCAGCGCCGGAAAGGGGGGGTTCCAGGAGGTACCCGAGCGCTCCAGCTGCCACTCGCCGAACGGGTTGTGAGAGGCCCGCCAGAACATGTGAGAGGCGGCATAGCTCATGGCCAGGCAGAAGCCCAGCGTCACGAAGTCGTTGAAGCGATCCATCCAGCACTTGAGACGCGGCCCAGCACTGTCATAGAGCACGCGTACGCGAATATGGGCGTTACGGGCCAGGGCCGCGGGGCCAGCCAAGGCAAAGCTGACTGCCACCAGGAAGACCACCGACTCATGCACCCAGGAGGTCGGACTGTTGAAGCCGTAACGCAGGAATACCTCGACCACGCTGATAGCCATGGCCACCAGCACCAGCCAGGCGGCACCTCTCGCACCACGGGTCACCAGGCGATCCAGGGCAGTACGCTCTGGGGCGCGTTCAGGGCGTTGTTCGTCCGACTCGCCGTGCCCGCCATGTCGGGATTCGTTTGGGGGTTGAGTCATGCTGTATCTCGGTCGAACGCCGCCCGGGAGGAGACCGAGCGGCGACGTGGTGATGAAGAAAACGACTTACATCAGGTTGCGCGCCTGAAGAAATTCGACCACGGAGTCGTATACCTTGCGGTTCATCTCGCTGCGCTCTGCCCAGGCGGCCCACTCCTCCTTGGCAATGTTGCGGAACTTGGCACGCTCCTCCGGGGCCATGTCGATCAGCTCGATCTCGGGATCCTGACGCGCCTCGGCCACGGCCTCGAGATCCAGCTTCTTGAGCTCAAACACCATCTCGTAGGCCAGCTTGTCCACCGAGGTCTCGAGGATCGACTGGAGATCTTCGGGCAGGCCATCCCAGATCTCCTTGTTCAGAGAGACGGAAACCATGGGCAGCGAGTGGAAACCCGGGTAGTTGGGGTAATTGGCGAAGCTATGCAGGCCCTGGCTGTGGTTGGTGGAGAACACCGTGTAGTCGGCGGCATCGATCACCCCCTTCTCCAGCGAGGTGTAGACCTCGGAGCCCGGCAGGTTCACCGGGGCGGCACCGGCCTTTTCGAAGATGTTGTAGACCATGCCCTCCGGGGCGCGCACCTTGAGGCCCTCGAGGTCCTCCACGGTGCGGATCGGGCGCGTGGAGGGGAAAGACTCAAGGCCAGTGGCGGCAGCACCGATCAGCTGCACGCCGTAGGGGTTAACCAGCTCGTTGTAGAGCTCCTCACCACCACCGTGATTCATGTACTCGAGGAACTCCAGCGGGTCACCCCAGGCGCCGACCAGGTTGCCGAGCATGCCGAAGGCCGGGTCACGACCGGAGAAGTAACTGGGGTCCGTCAGGTGGCCCTGGAGGATACCGGACTGTACGGCGTCCAGAGTCTGGTTGGCCTGGACCACGGCGTTGACCGGCAGGATCTCGATCTCGATGCGCCCGCCGGACATGGTGTTGACGTTGTCGGCCCACGCCTTCTTGAGCTCGAACTGCGGCTCACCGGCGGTCTCTGAGGTCTGGAAGGTCCACTCGTACTCCGCTGCCTGGGCGGACAGCGCCACGGCACCGAGGACGGCGGCCGTGATCCCCTTGAGGGCAAAGGCAGAAAGCGGCTTGAGCAATGGCATGGGTTGACTCCTTGTTATGGTGTTCGAGCTAGCACATGGTTGGCGATTGCCGTGATGTCCGGACGTTCAGGCCGGTCGAGGATCGGCTGCACCAGGCAGACGCAGCCGAGGAGGTAAGTGGTCGAAGAGACTGGCGAAGCCCAGGTCGAGGCCGGTGCGTTCGAGCACCGACAGTGCCGCCTGCTCGGCCTGTTCGGGTTGACGCAAGCGGATTGCCTCCATCAGCAGCCGGTGACGCTCCATGCTGTCGCTAAGCTCCGCGGCACTGTGATTGGAGGTTTCCACCAACAGGCCGATGGCCGGCTTGAGCATATGGCTGAGCTGGGACCACAGCAGGTTGTGGGTGGCCGCGAAGATCGCTTCATGGAACGCTACGTCATGCTCGTCGTGGCTACGCCCTGCGCAACGGCGGTCGGGGGAATTCAGCGCGCCGATCATGTTGTGCCAGGCGGTCTCGATGGCCAACAGGTCGGCGGCGGTGGCGTTTTCGGCGGCCAGACGTGCCATGAAGGGCTCCACCGCCACGCGGAAGGCGAAGATGTCCCGTTGAATGCGAGGGTTGGGCTGGGCGAAGCGCGCCATCCAGTCACTGACCCGCGGGTCGAGCAGATGCCAGTCGGTCAGCTCACATACTCGGCTGCCCTGCCCCGAGATTCGTACCACCATGCCCCCCGAGACCAGCTGCTGAAGCGCGCTACGCACCGTGCTTCGGCTGACGCCGTAGGTGCCACAGAGATCGACCTCCCGGGGCAGAAAGCTGCCAGGGAGGTAATCTCCGGCGAAGATGCCGCGCGCCAGGTCCTCGGCGATGTCGGGTTTCTGCGGTATCGGCATGGAAGGCTCTGTTCGACCTATCGCAGTCTATGTCCGACATAGAGTGAAGCAGTTTCGGGTCATTCGCCGCTAGACTTTAGTCGCCCCCTACGGCAAGACCCCGTCAGGCGGGGTGCCTGACGGGGTCTTGAAATAAGGCGCGGCGACGGACAGGCCCCTGGGGGACCCGTCAGTCGTGATCAGCGATAGACCGGAAACTCGGCGCAGACGGCCTCGACCTTGGCCTTGACCTCAGCCTCGATGGCAGCGGTGTCCTCTCCCTTGGCCATCACGTCGAGAATGTCACAGATCCAGCCGGCCAGATCCCTGCACTCGCCCTCGCCGAAACCACGGGTGGTCACCGCCGGGGTACCGATGCGCAGCCCGGAGGTGACGAAGGGGCTCTGGGGGTCGCCGGGCACGGCGTTCTTGTTGACGGTAATATGGGCGCGGCCCAGGGCAGCATCCGCATCCTTGCCGGTCAACTCCTGCTTGATCAGCGAGAGCAGGAAGAGGTGATCCTCGGTGCCACCGGAGACGATGTCATAGCCACGCTCGAGGAACACGCCGGCCATCGCCTGGGCATTCTTGACCACCTGCTGCTGATAGGTCTTGAACTCGGGCGCCATCGCCTCCTTGAAGCAGATCGCCTTGGCCGCGATGACGTGCTCCAGGGGACCGCCCTGACCACCCGGGAAAACCGCGGACTGCAGCTTCTTCTCGATCTGCTCGTCACCCTCGCTGGAGAGGATCAGGCCTCCACGCGGACCACGCAGGGTCTTGTGGGTCGTGGTGGTCACCACATGGGCATGGGGCAGCGGGTTCGGGTAGACGCCGGCGGCCACCAGGCCCGCCACGTGGGCCATGTCGACCAGCAGATAGGCACCCACCTCATCGGCGATCTCGCGGAACTTGCCCCAGTCGATGATCTGGGAGTAGGCGGAGAAGCCGGCGATGATCATCTTGGGCTGATGCTCACGGGCCAGCTTGGCGACTTCGTCGTAATCGATGCGACCGGACTCGTCGATACCGTACTGCACCGCATGGTAATGCTTGCCGGAGAAATTGGGCTTGGCCCCGTGGGTGAGGTGGCCACCGGCATCGAGACTCATGCCCAGGATGGTGTCACCCGGCTTGACCAGGGCCTGGAAGACGGCACCGTTGGCCTGGGAACCGGAGTGGGGCTGAACGTTGGCGTAGGAGGCACCGAACAGCTCCTTGGCGTAGTCGATGGCCAGCTGCTCGACGATATCCACGTACTCACAGCCGCCATAGTAGCGCTTGCCGGGATAGCCTTCCGCGTACTTGTTGGTCAGCTGGCTGCCCTGGGCTTCCATGACCCGGGGGCTGGCGTAGTTCTCGGAAGCGATCAGCTCGATGTGCGCCTCCTGACGCTGCACCTCCTTCTGCATGGCATCAAAGAGGGTGTCATCGAAACCGGCAATCGTCATGTCACGGCTGAACATCGGCGGGAAACCTCGTATCACGGGGGGTTGAGTCAATCACGGCATGATACCCCAGCCCCCCGCCCCTTTCACATGAATCGACGTCATCCCTGCTCGCGACGCGTTCATTTTCCCGGCATGCTCCCGGGGTCAGCGCGTCTCCACCTGCATGGCGAAGCGCTCGGGCAGCGCCAGGGGATCCTCGGAGAAGCTCTCGAGACGCTCCTCGGCCGGAAGATCGAGGGTGACCACCAGCTCCTCGGCACTTCCGGTCATCAGGTCGACCAGGCCATGGAGCAGGTCGCTCACCTGAGGACCGAACATCATCCCGAAACCTTCGGCCTGGGTACGCGCCTTCTCGAGGTACTCGGCTTCACTGACGCCCTCCATGGTCGCTCCCAGGGTCATCAATCGCCCGAAGAGACCTCTTTCGACGAGGCTCAGCACCAGATGGCCACCCCCGAGGCTGGCCTCTTCCAGCAGTGTTCCATCGGCCATCAGCTCGGCAACGTCCGCCCCTTCGGGCAACGCCAGCAGACTCTCCAGATCGAGGGCCAGGGACAAGGCGTCGCGCAGGACCAACTCACCGCTGCTGATCAGGCGCCCCTCCTCTTCACCAGAAGGCTCCCACTGTGCATCGAAGCCGCCATCCAGACGAAGCAAGCCGCTACCCTCGGTCAGCACATTGCTGACCATGCGCATCTGGGTACGCTCCTCTTCCGGAGACAGCGCGATCAAGCGGCTCAGGTCGACCTCCAGGGCTTCGAGCAACAGCCCTCCCTCTCCATCCTCGAAGTCCCCATCCAGCTCGAGCCCGACCAGGGACCCCAGCGCTCCCTCGGGGTGGTCGAGGCTCAGTTCGGCCAGGGTCATCACCTCGAACCACTGCTCCGCCAGCGTCTCGTCATCGAGAGGCGGCACGGCGCTACCGGGCGCCTCTACCACGATGCTGCCGATGTTCAGCAGCAGGTTATCCTCGAGCTCCCGGGGGGCACCCTCCAGCTCGATGCCTTCAACACGAATGCCCTCGAGGGTGACGGTATCCGGATGCTCGTAGTCTCCCTCGACCACATAACGCTCGATCAGCAGCGTCTCGCCTTCAAGGCTCTCGAAGCGCAGGTCCTCGGCGCGGGTCTCTCCGCCCAGCAGCGAGGTGGAGAGGTCGCCGATGGTGAGCTCACCATGCTCGGCGACCAGTGCCCGCAGGTCGTTGCCGAGACGCTCGGCATCGGCGAATACGGGCGGGCTGGCCAGCAGGGAGAGCGCCAGGGGCAGGGCCAGGCGCGGCAGGGCAGTATTCGGGAATCGCATGGGATCACCTCCTGTGTGATCGTGGAATCAGGCCACAGTCTAGACTAACGGATCTTTCTCTACTCGACATGGCCCTGCCTTTTCAGGGCCATCGCAGATGGCGGTAGCGTTCAAGGCCATGGCCGATCGCGCTTCATGCGGGGCTAACCTGACGGCAGGACTGGCCGTCAAGGCCCCATCAGGTCTCGCCCAACAACCCCAGGCTCGTGGCCGGGGCCTGGCGGCGCAGGTTCCGGGAGAGCAGATGCCCGATGACTCCGATCAGCAAGGCTCCGCCCAACGGCAGCACCAGCCATAGCCAGAGATGCAGGCGCGGCGCAAGATCTAGCCAGGCCAGGTAGAGCGCCGCGGCGGCCAGCTCGGCAAGCAACGCCCCCATCAGGCCACTGGCCAGACCGAGGATGGCAAACTCAGCGCCTTGTACCCGGGAGAGCAGGCGATTGCCGGCACCGAACACCCGCAGCAGGCCACTCTCATGGGCACGCACCGGAAGGCTGGCCGTCAGCGCCGCGTAGAGCACGCTGACGCCGGCCAGCAGCACGAAGACCAGCACCACCTCCACGGCGCGGGTGACCCGACTCAGCAGGTCTCGCACCTGGGCGAGGATGGCATCGACATTGAGCAGGGTCACGCCGGGGAAATCGCGCACCAGCCCACGCTGCACCTCGCGCTCCGCGTCGTCGAGGTGGAAGGCGGTGATATAACTGTGGCCGAAGCGCTCCAGCACCCCGGGTGGGAAGATGACGAAGAAGTTGGGGCGAAAGCTGTCCCAGTCCAGGTCGCGCAGGCTGCTCACCTCGCCGATGATCTCGGCGGCACCGATGGTAAAGGTCAGGGTGTCACCCAGCCCCAGGCCAAGTCGCTCGGCCAGGCCATCCTCCACGGAGATCGGCACCCGCTCGGCCTCGGGCGACGTGGCGGACTCGCTGACCACCTCGGCATACCAGCCGCTGGGCTCGCTCTCTTCCTGTCCGCTCTCCTGTCCGCTCTCCTGTTCACTTTCCTGTCCGCTTCGCCGCTTTTCGAACCAGGTGCCGGCGACCAGGCGATTGCCCTCCGGCAGCGTCTCGCGCCAGGTGAGATTGAGCTCACGGCGCAGGGCATTGTCGCCACGCGCCTCAGCGGGTACCGCCTCGCGCGGTGCCATGTCGTTGATGGCGGTGATACGCCCACGCACCATGGGGTAGAGGGCGCTGCGGGCATCGGCGGCACCGCTGAGGGATGCCTCGAAGGCCTCGCGCTCGTGGGGCTGGATATTGATAGCGAAATAGTTGGGCGTCTCTGCGGGTAGCTGCGCCTCCCAGGTGGAGAGCAGATCACCACGCACCAGGGCGATCATCGCCATGGCGAAGAAGGTGACCGCGAAGGCCAGCAGCTGGCCGAGGCTCGCGGTGCGTCGGCGTGCCAGCTGGGCGCCGCCCAGCCGCAGCGCCTGGGCCACACCCGCCTCGCGTCCGTCACGCGGCAGGCGGGCCGCCAGTCGCAACACGCCGCCGAGCAGCAGCGACCCCAGCCCCCACAGCACCATCAGCATCACCAGGCCACCCAGCAGCAGCCCCAGCGCCAGACCCGGATCGCCGGAATAGAGCCACAGCAGCCCACCGAAGACGCCGCTGGCCACCGCCACCACCAGCCACGCCGAGGCGGGCAGCGGATCGAGTTCGCGGCGCAACACCTTGAGGGCGCTGACCCTCTTGAGTCGCAGCAGGGTGGGGCCGGCGAAGCCTACCAGCACCGACAGGGCGGTAAATACCCCGAGCCATAGTGGCAGCATGCCGGGGGGCGGCAGTTCCAGAGGAAGGATGGCGGTGAGCAGCGCCAGCAGCGCCCCCTGACCGGCCAGGCCCAGCAGGGCTCCGAGCACCGAGGCCGCCAGCGCCAACCACAGCAGTTGCAGGCCGAACAGGCGGCTTAGCTCACCCTGGGTGGCACCGAAGCAGCGTAGCAGCGCAGCGGTATCCAGGTGGCGATCGACATAGCGTCGGGTGGACATCGCCACCGCCACCCCGGCCAGCAGCACGGCGGCGAGCCCGGCCAGGCTCAGGTAGCGCTCGGCCCGCTCCAGGGCACTGCCGAGCCCGGGACGGTCGCGACGCACATCGCGGACCTCGACGCCGTCGCGGCGCAGCCGCTCCAGCAGCGGCGCCAGGTCGTCGAGGATATCCGGCGGCCCCGCACCGAGCAGCTCGAATGACACCCGCGAGCCATCCTGGACCAGCTCGGTGGCCTCCATGTCGTCACGATGCATCATCAGCCGCGGGTTGAAGCTGCCGAATCCAGCGGACTGGTCCGGCTCGCGCTCCACCATTCCGCCGACGGCCAGTTCACTCTCGCCCAGGCGCACACGGTCGCCGATCTCGGCCTCGAGCAGCAATGCCAGGCGGGGAGCCAGCCACACTTCGCCCGGAGACGGGCCGTGAGCCACCACCTCGACACCCTCCCCCTGGTCGACATGTACCCCGCCATAGAGCGGGTAGCGATCATCCACCACCTTGAGGCTGGCGGGCTGGAAGGCGTCAGCCAGGCTGACCATGGAGACCATGTCCACCTGGTCGCTGAGCACCAGGCCCGCCTCCTCCAGGGTGGTGCGCAACTCGGCATCGAAGGGACGCCCCTGCTCCAGCACCAGGTCGCCGCCCAGCAGCTGGCTCGCCTGGCGGGTCAGGCCGCGGTCCAACCGGTCGAGGAAGAAACCAATCATGGTGGAGGCGGCAACCGCCAGGGCCAGGGCGACGAACAGCGCACGCACGTCCGCGGCACGCAGGTCGCGGACGAGTCCCCGGGCCGAGAAACGTGCCAGGCGCAGAATGGAGAGACTCATGCGCCCACCTCGTCGAGCGCCATCTCCTCCAGGCGGCCGTGACCGAGGCGCAGGCAGCGGTCACAGCGCCTTGCCAGGGCATGGTCGTGGGTCACCAGCACCAGGGTGGTTCCAGCCTCGCGGTTAAGCGAGAACAGAGCATCGATGATGCGCTCGCCGGTCTCGGTGTCGAGGTTGCCGGTGGGCTCATCGGCAAATACCAGCTCGGCGCCAGTCACGAAGGCCCTAGCCAGGGCCACGCGCTGCTGCTCGCCGCCGGAGAGCTGCTTGGGTAGATGGTCGAGGCGCTCGCCGAGTCCCACCCGCGCCAGCCACTCCCTGGCTCGCTGCTCGCTGTCCCCACGCGGGGAGAGCTCCAGTGGCAACAGCACGTTTTCCAGGGCCGTCAGGGTCGGCAGCAGCTGAAAGTTCTGGAACACGAAGCCGACACGACCGGCGCGCAACCGCGCCCGACCATCCTCGCCGAGGTCGGCGAGCCGCTGGCCGAACATCATAAGCTCACCGCCAGTCGGCAGGTCGAGCCCGGCCAGCAGTCCCAGCAGGGTCGACTTTCCGGCACCGCTCTGTCCGAGAATGGCCACCGTCTCCCCGGGGAACACCGAGAGGGCCAGGTCGCTCAGAATGGTGAGCTGGCGCTCACCGCTTCTTACCTGCTTGATCAGATGCTCGGCGTGTAGAATCGGTGTCATATCCGTGCGAGAGGTTGCGTTCATGATGAAGGAATTCCCTGAAGTTGCATTGCGCCATTTCACCACCTGGCTGCTGGCGATGATCCTGTCGGTAGGCGTCGCCTCGGCCCAGGCCAACGATCGCACCACCCTGCTGGTGATGGGCGACAGTCTCAGCGCGGCCTACGGCATCGAGGCCGACAGGGGCTGGGTAAGCCTGCTGCAGGCGAGGCTGGAGGACAAGGCGCGGGTGATCAACGCCAGCATCAGCGGCGAGACCTCAAGCGGCGGAGCGAGTCGCTTACCCGAGCTTCTCGGACAGCATGACCCCGACATCGTTCTTCTCGAACTGGGCGGCAACGACGGCTTGCGTGGCCTGCCCCCTGGCCAGTTCGAGGCCAACATGCGACGCATGATCGAGGCCAGTCACGCGGCCAATGCCGAGGTGCTGCTGCTGGGTATCGATATTCCCCCCAACTATGGTCGGGCCTATCGCGACGCCTTCACCGGCGTCTACCGCCGCCTTGCCGACGACTTCGAGCTGCCGCTGGTCCCCTTCCTGCTCGAGGGCGTGGCCCTGGATGACAACCTGATGCAGGACGACGGCATTCACCCCACCGCCGCCGGCCAACCCATCATTCTGGAAAATGTCTGGCCCCAACTGGAGGCACTGCTGGAGATTGATCTGGACCTGGTATCAGACTAAACCTTAACTCACCTGCTGCCGGTATAGTGGAGACAGCCCCGCTACTGGACTCTATTCATGCCCCCGCCGCATTCACAATCACGCTACTCGCGTCGCGGCCTGCTCGGCGGTGGCCTGATCCTGTTGACGACGCTATGTATCGGCGGCTGGCCGGCGCCAGCCGAGGGAAGTTTCCGGCCCGACCAGCTGCGCCAGGTGATGCGCAACCGCTATGGCGACCGGGGCAGCACCATGCTGGAGGAGTGGTTCGCGCTGCTCGAGCGACTGGCCAACCAACCCTTGCAGACGCAGCTTCGCGACACCAACGACTTCTTCAATCGCCGCATTCGCTGGCTGGATGATATCGACATCTGGGGCCAGAAGGACTACTGGGCCACACCGCTGGAGACCATGGGCAAGGCCCAGGGCGACTGCGAGGATTTCTCCATCGCCAAATACATCACCCTGAAGCGCCTCGGCGTGCCGACTCGTCAGCTTCGCATGATCTATGTTCGGGCGCGCATCGGGCGCAGACAGGAAACCCAGGCGCATATGGTGGTGGGATATTACGAGACTCCCGCCAGCGAGCCCCTGGTCCTCGACAACCTGGTGACCACGATCACCCCCGCCGCCCAGAGGACCGATCTGGACCCCGTGTTCAGTTTCAATAGCGATGGGCTATGGGCCGGCGGCTCGACACAGTCACGCGCCAACCCCTTACAGCGCCTGTCGCGGTGGAGCAGAGCACTGACACGGATGCAGGAGCAGGGTTTCCTATGATTTCACATCGGACAACGACACCAACCACCGTGGTTTCACCCCGGAACCTCTCAGAGGAGTGGCCGCCATGTCGCTGATAAAACAACTGTGGATCACGGTTCTGGTGATCCTGCTACTTCCCCTGGGTGGCAGCCTGGCGGTCGGGCTGACGGCGCTGCGGCATTACACCGAGCAGGAGATTCAGGTCAAGAATATCGACAACGTCAATGCCCTGGCGCTCTCCATGAGCCAGCTTGACAAGGATTCAGTCATTATCGAACTGCTGATGGCCGCTCAGTTCGACACCGGCCATTACCAGCTAATCGAGTTGCACGCTCCCGATGGCGAGCTGCTGGCCCGGCGCGAGGCCGACGACCCTGTCGATAACGTGCCTGGCTGGTTCGTCGAGCTGGTACGCTTCGACGTGCCACCAAGCCAGGCGGTGATCCAGAACGGCTGGCAGCAATACGGCACCCTGACCCTACAGAGCCAGCATAGCTTCGCCTACCAATCCCTATGGCACGGCGCCATTCGGCTGGTCGCCTGGTTCGGCCTGGCCGCCCTGATCGGTCTGCTGCTCGCCAGTTGGATCGTGCGAACCATCCGAAAGCCACTCAAGGCCGTGATTGCCCAGGCCCGGGATATCGGCGCCCGGCGTTTTACGACCAGTCCCGAGCCGCAGACTCGCGAGCTGCGCCAGGTGGTTCGCGCCATGAACCAGCTCTCCGACTCCGTAAGACAGATGTTGCATAGCGAGAGCGAGAAGCTCGACAAACTGCGACGCCGACTACAGCAGGATAAAGCGACCGGCGCTCTGGGGCGTGACGCCTTCATGACCCAGCTGACCACGCACCTCGAAAGCGAAGACGAACGCGCCAGCGGCTGCCTGGTGCTGGTGCGTCTGAACCGACTTACCGACGTCAACCAGCGTCTGGGGCGAGCGCCAACCAATAAGCTGCTCAAGAGCCTGAGCCAGAGTCTTCACCGGGTCGCCCGGTCCCAGGGCGGTGGCATCGTGGGCCGCCTGAATGGTGGCGACTTTGCCCTGCTGATTCCCGGTTGCGAGGACGACGGTTCACTGGCCAAGGCACTCAGTGCCGAGCTAAAAGCCCTGCGGGTCGGCGAGAGCGGGGCGAGCCTGGAGCTGCTCTCGGCCTTCTGCCACTATGCACCGAGGGATACCATCAGTACGCTTATGGCCGGCCTGGATGGCGCACTGGCCGCCGCCGAAACCCAGGGGGATCTGGGCCAGCAGTGGGTCGAGAGCCAACGCAGCGACCTGCTTTATACCAACCGTGCCGACTGGCGGTGTGCCCTGGAGCGGGCCATCGCCCAGGGGCCCCGACTGGCCAGCTTTCCGGTGGTCGATGCCAGGGGCAGCCTGCTGCATCATGAAAGCCCCTGCTCTCTTTACCTCGAGGAGGAGTGGCGTGCGGCGGGCACCTTCATGCCCTGGGTATCGCGGCTGGAGCTCACTACGTCACTCGACCTGGCGGTTGCCAAGGCCGCCATCGATACCATCAGCCATGACCAGGCACCACTGGGTATCACTCTCTCACCCGCCTCGATTCGCGATGCGGACTTCCTGACCCGCCTGACGGGCCTGTTCAAGGCACATCCCGAGCAGGCTCGGTTGCTGTGGCTGGAACTGCCGAAGTCCGCCGCCCTGCGTGAACCGGAACGATTCCGTCTGTTGTGCAGTGTCCTCGAGCCCCTGGGCTGTCGTATTGGTCTGGAACAGGTGGGCAGCGAGTTCTCTCGCCTGGCCGAGCTGCAGGGCAGTGGCCTCTCCTTCCTGAAGTTCGATCGCAGCCTGGTTCAGGGCATCGAGACGAGCCCGGAGCAGCAGACGGTTCTCCTCGGCATGGCGACCCTCTGTCGCTCCCTGGGCGTGCTGACCATTGCCGAGGGTGTTGCCAACGACATCGAGAGACAAACGATATTCGATCTCGGCCTGGATGGCGTCACCGGCCCAGGCGTTCGCTTGTAGCACCGCCGAGAGCGCTCATGAAGGCTCACACAGCCAACGCTTCCGGTTCGACTCGCGCGACTCAATGGCCTCGTCGAAGCCCCTGACTCAGGGCGCCTTCTGCCACTGCTGCAGCCCGAGTCCGCCAAGGATCAGTACCAGACCGACCAGGGTGGAGGGCAGGATCGGCTCACCCACCACCAGGTAGAGCAACAGCAGTGACACCGGTGGCGAGAGGAAGATCAGGTTGGAGACCTTGGCCGTACGCGACACGCCGTGCACGGCAAGCTGCCACAGCACGAAGGCGATGCCCATCTCGAACAGCCCCACATAGACACCGGCCCCCAGCGCCGGCCAGCCGTGCCATTCGACACCGGGGCCGGCGATCAGCAGCAGCGTCAACACCGGCACCCCGACGCTGAAGTTCTGCCACTGAGCCACCAGCGGGGGCCGATGGTCACGGGCGTTGAGTAACCAATAGAGCGCCCAGATCACCGTCGAGGCCAGCGCCATTCCCACCCCGAGCGGATCGGCGAAGGCCACGTCGAATACCGCACCACGGGTGGCGATCACCCACACCCCGGCGTAGGCAACAAGGCCCGCCAGCACATCGATACGCGTCAGCCGCTGGCCGAGGAGCGGTACCGCCAGGAACGCCATGGCCAGCGCCCAGGTATAGTTGAGCGCCATGGCCTCCTGTCCCGGCAGGCGGTCATAGGCGCCGAACAGCACCAGATAGTAGGCCACCGGGTTCATCAGCCCGGCCCAGGCGGCAGTGCGCCAACCCCGCCGCAGCGCCTGGCCCAGCAATCCCTGGCGTACCACCAGGATGCCGATCAGCGCCCAGGAGACAAGCGAGGCGAGCCACATCAACGCAAGGGGCGACATGTAACCCAGTGCCACCTTGAAGGCGGTGGCCACGGTGGACCACAGCGCTACCGCGCCCAGGCCGTAGAGCATGGCCTGATTGTCGCGGGTCATGATGACACCCGCGTGGATGTGACACAGTCGAAGAATCTGATAGATGACACGGCGGCCTCCCTGTCGCGACAATGGGGGCCCCATCCTACCAGCGAGGAGCCCCCATGGCCGCACCCGATATCAGCCAGCATCGTCTCTACGAATGGCTGACCGGCGACGATGACAGCCGGATGTGCAAGGACATCCCCGATGAGGCGTGCGACGAGCAGCCGCGCAGCTTCTTCCTGCATCTGATCGCCTCGCTGGGCAACAAGCTGGCCGACGAGCTGTCCAGTGCGCGGCTGGTGCTGCCCTGGCTACTGGGGGTGATCGGAGCCCCCCTCTGGATGATCGGCCTGCTGGTGCCGATCCGCGAATCCGGTGCCCTGCTGCCACAGCTGTTCGTGGCCGGCTTCATCCGCCTCAAGCCCCGGCGCAAGTGGGTATGGGTGGTCGGTGGCCTGCTTCAGGCGGCGGCCGCGGCGGGCCTGGCCCTGCTGGCCCTGTTTGGCTCCGGCGGCGTCGGCGGCAGCCTGGTGCTTGTCATCCTGGTGGCGCTCTCTCTGGCCAGAGGGCTCTCCTCCATCGCTACCAAGGATGTGCTGGGCAAGACCATCGCCAAGCAGCGCCGCGGCAATCTGATGGGCTGGAGCGGCAGCGTGGCGGGCGCCGTGACCCTGGCCGCCGGCGGCGTATTGATGCTCTTCGAGGACCGTCCGGGGGAAGTCGCCCTGGCCGTGCTGCTCGGGGTGGCGGCGCTGGGCTGGGCGCTGAATGCCCTGTGTGCGGCGCGTATCCAGGAGGCGCCAGGCGCCGTGGAGGGCGGCGAGAATGCCTGGGACAGCATCAAGCTGGGCCTGCGCCTGCTGCGTGAGGACCGCGCCTTCCTGCACTTCAATATCTCTCGCACCCTACTCCTGGCCAGCGCCCTGGCGCTACCCTGGGTGGCTCTGCTCGGCCAGCAGCAGAGTGGCACCGAACTGGGGGGCCTGGGGGTGCTGATCGTGGTGTCGGGACTCGCCGGCATGCTGGCAAGCCCGGTGTGGGGAAAGCGCGCCGATGTCTCGAGCCGACGGGTGATGCGCGATGCCGGCCTGGGAGCGGCGGCCTGCTGCCTGCTCGGCGCCACCATCGCCTGGCTGCCGGGCGGCTGGACCCAGACGGTATGGCCCTATGCGCTGGTCTATGCGCTGCTGGTGGTTGTACACGCCGGGGTGCGGCTGGGGCGCAAGACCTATGTGGTCGACATGGCCAGCGGCGACAACCGCGCCCTCTACGTGGCGCTCTCCAACACCATCACCGGCGTGCTGCTGCTGGCGGTGGGTGGAGCGGTCGGTGCCCTCGGCCAGTGGCTGGGCAGCCCGGCCCTGCTGGTGATACTCGCCGGCATGGCGCTGGCCGCCGCCGCGAGCGCCAGTCGACTGCCCGAGGTGGAGTAAACTGCCCGAGTTGGATCAAGAGGTGGTACAAGCAGCTGACACGTGAAAGCCAGGATGCGCGGCATGCCGAATTGAAATCTACGCAGTCGCTGACCATGATATCAGGCACACTTGACGTAATTGGCATGCCGTCAGCCCAGTGGCCAGGACAGGATCAGCGTCGGTAACAGCCCCATAATGGAATGCATAACATGAAACGATCTCCACTGATCAGCCCGGACCTGCTCGAGCGCATCGTCGACGCCTCCGACGATGGCATCGTGGTCGCCGAGCAGGAAGGCGACGAGACCATCCTGATCTATGTCAACCAGGGCTTCGAGCGCCTGACCGGCTACAGTGCCGACGAGATCCTCTATCAGGACTGTCGGTTCCTGCAGAACGATGATCGTGACCAGGACGGGCTTGTCACCATTCGCAAGGCGCTGGCCGAGGGTCGCCCCTGCCGAACGATACTGCGCAACTATCGCAAGGACGGCACCCTGTTCTGGAATGAGCTCTCGATCACGCCGGTCCACGACGAAGACGACAATCTCACCTACTACATCGGTGTGCAGAAGGACGTCACCGAGCGTGTCGAGGCCCAGCAGGAGCTGGAGCGTGTCAAGGCAGAGCACGGCTTGGATTGACCACTTACAACGATATCGCACCCAAAGGGCTTGCACTTCTCGATTTTTAGCACTATATAGCGCCCAGGCAGCCATGTTGTGACCGAGTGTTGTGACCGAGCTGCCTGGGCGCTTCAGATTCCACTCACGCACAGGGGAAGAGAAGCGATTTGTGATCGGTCGGCATGGGTCGACCACTGGCCATGGGAGGAACGCCACATGCGCCGTGAACACCTTCTCGAATCCGATGATGGCAACGATCGGGAATCCGCTGATGCAATGAACGATGACGACTACGCGCCGCCCCGCGCCTCCAGTCGCGCCGAAACCCTGCGCGCGCGACGCCGCGTGGAGTCCCTGCTCGAGGAGCGGCGCCTGCGTCGTGCCATCGAGGATGACTGGGCGATCGACGAAGAGGAGTAGCCCCCGATCGAGCGCTCCAGTGGCTGGCCTTTACCCGTTGCGGGCACTATCATCCGTGGGTCAGCCAATCCTCCAACCAAGTGGAACTCCATGGCGCAATACGTCTACACCATGAACCGGGTGGGCAAGATCGTGCCCCCCAAGAAGCAGATCCTCAAGGATATCTCTCTCTCCTTCTTCCCGGGCGCGAAGATCGGCGTACTGGGCCTCAATGGCGCGGGCAAGTCGACCCTGCTGCGCATCATGGCAGGCGTCGACACCGAGTTTGAGGGCGAAGCCCGCCCCATGCCGGGTATCAACGTCGGCTACTTGCCCCAGGAGCCCCAGCTCGACGACGACAAGAACGTTCGCGAGACCGTTGAAGAGGCGCTGGGCGAGATCAAGGACGCCCAGGAGAAGCTGGACGCCGTCTACGCCGCCTATGCCGAACCGGATGCCGACTTCGATGCCCTGGCCAGCGAACAGGCTCGCCTTGAAAACATCATCGAGGCCTCCGACGCCCATAACCTGGACCGCAAGCTGGAAGTGGCCGCCGAGGCCCTGCGCCTGCCGCCCTGGGATGCCCGCGTCGGCAACCTGTCGGGGGGCGAGCGTCGTCGCGTGGCGCTGTGCCGCCTGCTGCTTTCAAGCCCCGACATGCTGCTGCTCGATGAGCCCACCAACCACCTGGACGCCGAATCCGTGGCCTGGCTCGAGCGCTTCCTGCATGACTACAACGGCACCGTGGTCGCGATCACCCACGACCGTTACTTCCTCGACAACGTGGCCGGCTGGATCCTCGAGCTCGACCGCGGACAGGGCATCCCCTTCGAAGGCAATTACTCGGGATGGCTCGAAGCCAAGGAGAAGCGCCTCGAGCAGGAAGCCAAGCAGGAGGCCTCCAAGAACAAGGCCATCAAGCATGAGCTTGAGTGGGTGCGCAGCAACGCCAAGGGCCGCCAGGCCAAGAGCAAGGCGCGCCTCAATCGCTTCGAGGAGATGCAGTCCGGCGACTTCCAGAAGCGCAACGAGACCAACGAGATCTATATTCCGCCCGGCCCGCGACTCGGCGACAAGGTCATCGAGTTCCACGGCGTCTCCAAGGCCTTCGACAACAAGCTGCTCTACGAGGACCTCTCCTTCAGCATACCCAAGGGCGCCATCGTCGGTATCGTCGGCGGCAACGGCGCGGGCAAGTCGACGCTGTTCAAGCTGATCACCGGCAAGGAGCAGCCCGACACCGGCGAGGTGGTGGTCGGCGAGACCGTCGATATCGCCTATGTCGAACAGCTGCGTGACGCCCTGGATGACAAGCAGACCGTGTGGGAAGCCGTCTCCGACGGCCAGGACATGCTCAACATCAACGGCTACGAGGTCTCCTCACGGGCCTATGTGGGTCGCTTCAACTTCAAGGGCAACGATCAGCAGAAGCGTCTCAACGAGCTCTCCGGCGGTGAGCGAGGCCGTCTGCAACTGGCCCAGACCCTCAAGCAGGGGTCTAACGTGCTACTGCTGGACGAGCCTTCCAACGACCTGGATATCGAGACCCTGCGCGCCCTCGAGGAGGCCCTGCTGGCCTTCCCTGGCTGCGCCCTGGTGATCTCTCATGACCGCTGGTTCCTCGACCGGATCGCCACCCATATCCTGGCATTCGAGGGTGACTCTCATGTGGAGTTCTTCGAGGGCAACTACACCGAGTATGAGGCAGACCACAAGAAGCGGGTCGGCGATGACACGCCGCATCGCATGAAGTACAAGCGCATCGACGCCTGACCGGCATCGCCGAAGCTGTAAGCTGTTGATCAGTATAAAATATCGATATACAAGAAACCCCACTGACCTTGCTGGTGAACTGACCCCCAATTGTTGGACGGTTCGTTCAGCCGGCGCCCAAGGCCTGAGTCCTGTACTGTACGGGGCTCA
>NZ_CANMVL010000033.1 GCF_947501415.1 uncultured Halomonas sp.
CGCCCGTAGCTCAGCTGGATAGAGTACCTGACTACGAATCAGGTGGTCGGAGGTTCGAATCCTCCCGGGCGCGCCAGATACCGACCCGTCCTCTCGCAGGGCGGGTCTTCTGTTTTGTTTATGATGTTTTCTCGCTAGCCGGACCGGCCGTACCCATAATGGGCGCTGGCTCCGCGATCGTTTGAGGCGCCGTCGCCATTGCGACGTGCGCCTCTTTTTTGCCTGCCCCAGTGTCTTTCTTTCTTGCCCTAGTGTCTTTCTTTCCTGCGATACTGCCTTTCTTTCCTCGGTTAATGCCGTTCTTTCCTCGGTAATGCCGTTCTTTCCTGAGAATAGTGTCTGTCTATCCTGCAGTGGCGTCAGCTTACCCCGCCGCCGCGCCTGCCAGGCTTGGACCAGGGCTGGCTGGCTCCGCACCGTCTGCCTGCAGGCCCGCCAGTAGCTCGTCGAGCAGGGTGAGCCGCTTGACTCGCTGGAAGCGGCGAGCCGCCTCGGCGTCTGCCCGGCGCATATGATTGAGCCACTGCTTGATCAACGAGGCCACGATGCGTTCGGGAAGGATCTTGCGCTTGAGGGTCGCGAACTCGTGCAGGATCTCTGCCCGCGCCGCCCAGGGCGTGACTGCCAGTCGCTTGCCGGTGAGGTGCCAGTGGCGAATGCGGGCCGCCAGCCAGGGGTCGGCCAGGGCGCCACGGCCCAGCATGACATGTCGACAGCCGGAGAGCGTGCGAGCCTTCCAGTAGTCCTCGAGAGTCCAGATATCACCATTGGCGATCACCGGAATGGTGAGGTCGCGTCGTATGCGGCCGATCCACTCCCAGTGGGCCGGTGGGCGATAGCCCTCTTCGCGGGTACGGCCGTGCACCACCAGGTGCCGGGCGCCACCGGCCTGGGCGGCGCGGCCACAGGCCAGCGCCAGGCGGCGGTCGGCGAACCCCAGGCGAATCTTGGCGGTCACCGGGATGCAGTGGCCTACCGCCTCGTGGACGGCGGCAACCGCGACATGCACGCGCCGCGGGTCGCGTAGCAGCGAGGCACCTCCATCATGACGATTGACGAGCTTGGCCGGGCAGCCGAAGTTGAGATCGATGCCGATGGCACCGAGGCGCAATGCCTGGGCGGCGTTGGCGGCCAGGGCCGCGGGGTCGGAGCCGAGCAGCTGCAGCTGGACCGGTACGCCCGAGGGAGTCGTCCTTGGGGAGTGCTGAAGTTCGGGGCAGTGCTTGTAGAAGACCCGTGGCGGCAGGCGGGCATCGACCACGCGGACAAACTCGGTGACCACCCAGTCGAAGCCCGCCTGTCGGGTCAGCAGGGCTCGGGTATCGGCGTCGATGACGCCCTCCATGGGGGCCAGGCCGAGACGTCCGGGAGTATCTTGTAGTAAATTAACAACGCTGACTTCCACCATGACCCCATTGCAATTTGTCGACAACCTGGCAGGTTATAGCATTGCAGATTCTACGCAAGCCACCCAGCATGGCATGACAGCGCCGGTGGTGGCGGACCATTCACAAGGGAGGCGCCCAATGCAGGATATGCAGCTTCTGGAGGAGGGACTTTCCCTCATGGCCCTGGGGATGGGCTTTGTTTTTGTTTTTCTTACCTTGCTAGTCATTGTGACCACCTTGATGTCGAAGTTTATCGGTCGCTTCTTCCCCGAGCCTGTGACGCCGGCGGTGCCGACGACACGTGGCCGCGCAGCCTCTCAGGCGAGTCAGAACGAGGATGTCATGGTGGCGATCTCTGCCGCGGTGCATCGCTATCGCCGCCGCCACCGTCGCTGACCCCTCCTTCTCCGGTTTCTTTCCTACCACCATCCACAACACCAAGGTCACCCCCATGACTGACAACGCTCGCCCGCTGGGCATTACCGATGTCGTCCTGCGCGACGCCCACCAGTCGCTGTTTGCTACCCGCATGCGCCTGGATGACATGCTTCCCATCGCCGAGAAGCTCGACCGTGTCGGCTTCTGGTCGCTGGAATCCTGGGGCGGGGCCACCTTCGACGCCTGTATCCGCTACCTCGGCGAGGATCCGTGGGAGCGGATACGGGCGTTGAAGGCCGCCATGCCCAATACTCCCCAGCAGATGCTGCTGCGTGGCCAGAATCTGCTTGGCTATCGCCATTACGCCGACGATGTGGTGGATCGCTTCGTCGAGCGCGCCAGGACCAATGGCGTCGATGTCTTCCGGGTCTTCGATGCCATGAACGACCCGCGCAACCTGGAGCGTGCCATTCAGGCGGTGCGCAAGGTCGAGGGTCACGCCCAGGGCACGCTCTCCTATACCGTGAGCCCGGTGCACACCCTGGATGGCTGGGTGGAGCTCGGCAGGACCATCGCCGACATGGGGGCCGACTCGCTCTGCATCAAGGACATGGCGGGGCTGCTGAAGCCCTACGATGCCTATGAACTGGTCTCCAGGCTCAAGAAGGCCGTGGACCTCCCCATCCACATGCAGTGTCATGCCACCACCGGCATGTCCACCGCTACCGCCATCAAGGCCGCCGAGGCGGGCATCGACAACGTCGATACCGCCATCTCCTCGATGTCCATGACCTACGGTCATAGCCCCACCGAATCCGTGGTGGCCATTCTCCAGGGCAGCGAGCGCGACACCGGCCTGGACCTCGAGCTGCTCGAGGAGATCGCCGCCTATTTCCGCGAGGTGCGCAAGAAGTACGCCGCCTTCGAGGGCTCGCTGAAGGGCATCGATTCACGCATCCTGATCGCCCAGGTGCCGGGCGGCATGCTGACCAACATGGAGGGGCAGCTCAAGGAGCAGGGGGCCGGCGACAAGCTTGACGACGTTCTCCAGGAGATACCGCGCGTGCGCGAGGACCTGGGCTTTATCCCGCTGGTGACGCCCACCTCCCAGATCGTCGGCACCCAGGCGGTGATGAACGTGATGATGGGGGAGCGCTACAAGTCGATCTCCAAGGAGGTCCAGGCGCTGCTCAAGGGCGAGTATGGTGCCGCCCCGGCGCCGTTCGACAAGGAGCTGCAGGCACGCGTGCTGGAAGGGGGCGAGCCGATCACCTGCCGTCCGGCCGACAACCTGAGCCCCGAGATGGACAGGCTGGCCGCCGAGCTCAAGGAGAAGGCCAGGGCCGACGGCATCCGTCTGGCCGAGGGCGAGCGCGAGATCGACGACGTGCTGACCTATGCGCTGTTCCCCCAGATCGGCCTGAAGTTCCTCGCCAACCGCGATAACCCCGACGCCTTCGAGCCGGCGCCCCAGGCGCCAGGCAGTGAGAGCCCCGATGCCGGCGCCAAGCTGCCGGCCGCTTCACGGAAGGACGGGGCAGAGCCCAAGGCGCCGGCCACCGGCCCCGAGACCTACACCGTCAAGGTCAACGGCAAGGCCTACGTGGTCGAGGTCGCCGAAGGCGGCGAGGTCGGGGCCATTCAGGAGCAGGCCGCACCGGCTGCCGCCGCCTCAGCCCCCGCCGCGAGCGGCGAAGCGTCGCCCGGCGAGACGATCACTGCCCCCCTGGCCGGCAATATCTTCAAGGTCAACGTGCGTGAGGGTGACAGCGTCGCCGAGGGGGATGTGGTGATTATCCTCGAGGCGATGAAGATGGAGACCGAGGTGCGTGCCTCAAGCGCCGGCACCGTTTCCGCCGTCAAGGTCGGCGAGGGTGACAGCGTCGCCGTCGGTGACGTGCTGATCGAGCTCTAAGGGACCTGTCATGGAGAAACTACTGACACTCTGGTACGGCTCGGGGGTCTATAACCTGACCCCGGGCCAGGCCGTGATGATTCTGGTCGGCATGTTGCTGCTCTATCTGGCCATCGCCAAGAAGTTCGAGCCGCTGCTGCTGGTACCGATCGGCTTCGGTGGCATTCTGGCCAATATTCCCGAGGCGGGCCTGGCGCTGTCGGCGCTGGACCAGGCCATCGAGGTGGCCAAGCCGGCGGTGCTGGAGCGGATCGCCGGGGCCCTAGGGGTGGCCCTCGACCCTCAGGCGAGCGCCGAGGCGTGGCGCGAACTCCTCAAGGGGGTGGTCGAGGAGGAGGCCACGGCGGATGCGCTGCGCGCGGGACGCGATGTGGCAGCCAGTGTCGGCTACGGTGACGGCATGCTCTACAGCTTCTACAAGGTCGCCATCGCCTCCGGTATCGCTCCGCTGATCATCTTCATGGGCGTGGGGGCGATGACCGACTTCGGGCCGCTGCTGGCCAATCCGCGTACCCTGTTCCTGGGGGCGGCCGCGCAGTTCGGCATCTTCGCCACCCTGTTCGGGGCGGTGGGACTCTCGTCGCTGGGGGTGATGGACTTCTCGCTCAACCAGGCCGCCGCCATCGGCATCATCGGTGGCGCCGACGGCCCCACCTCGATCTATGTGTCGAGCGTGCTGGCCCCGGAGCTGCTGGGGGCGATCGCCGTGGCGGCCTACGCCTACATGGCGCTGGTGCCGCTGATCCAGCCGCCGATCATGCGGCTGCTGACCAGCCAGAAGGAGCGCGAGATCACCATGACCCAGCTGCGGCCGGTGTCGAAGCGCGAGAAGATCGCCTTCCCCATCGCCATCCTGTTGCTGGTCGCCTTCTTTCTGCCCGATGCGGCGCCGCTGCTGGGGATGTTCTGCTTCGGTAACCTGATGCGCGAGTGCGGGGTGGTGGAGCGTCTCTCGGACACGGCACAGAATGCGCTGATCAATATCGTCACCATCATCCTGGGCCTCTCGGTGGGCTCCAAGCTGATGGCCGACAGCTTCCTGGCCGTGGAGACCCTGGGGATCCTGTCCCTGGGCATCGTGGCCTTCGGAATCGGCACCTGCGCCGGCGTGCTGATGGCCAAGCTGCTGAACGTGGTCAGTCGTGTTCCGATCAACCCGCTGATCGGCTCGGCGGGTGTCTCGGCGGTGCCGATGGCGGCCCGGGTCTCCAACAAGGTGGGGCTCGAGGCCAACCCGCACAACTTCCTGTTGATGCATGCCATGGGGCCCAATGTGGCCGGGGTCATCGGCTCGGCGGTGGCCGCGGGGGTGATGATCAAGTATCTCGGCTGATGACGGCATTGGCCATGCGAGTGAAAGGCGCCCGCGGGCGCCTTTCTTTGTTTTTCTCGAATGCCTTTCCGAGCACCTGTCCGACTGCTTTTCGAGCCCGGGTCAATCGTCGGCGAGAATCTCGAGGTTGCCGCGCAACCGCGAGGCCAGCGGACTCAGGTCGACCTCGACATCACTCGGCCAGCCAACGGTCAGCCAGACACCCTCGGCGGCGTAATCGGCCTCTTCCACCGGGATCCGGCGCTCGCTCAGCCAGCCGCGCGCCTCGGCCTCGCCCGAGAAGTCGACCCGGAGCCTCAGGGCGGTACGCTCGACCACCTCGCGACGGGGCAGTACCTCCAATGCCTGGGAGACCGCCTGGGCGTAGGCTCGGGCCAGTCCGCCGGTGCCTAGCTTGGTGCCGCCGAAGTAGCGGATGACCACGCAGCCCGCCTGACCCAGCCCGGAGCCTTCGAGTACCTGAAACATGGGGCGCCCGGCGGTTCCGCCGGGTTCGCCATCATCGGAGAAGCCAATGGCCGCCTGCTCACCGGGAGGCCCGGCAATAAAGGCGGTGCAGTGGTGGCTGGCGCTGGGGTGGCGCTCGCGCGCTAGTGCCAGCAGCGTCTCGAAGTCGGCGATGGTCGGGGCATGGCAGAGCCAGGTGATAAAGCGGCTCTTCTCCACCTCCAGTTCGCTCTCCTGCCATTCGCCGGGGGGCAGGTCGGGTACCGGGTAACGCATCAGGCGGCCAGCTCGCCCTGACGCACCACGCCCATCACCATGCCCAGCACCTGGATATCACTATTCTTGAGGAAGATGGGGGCCATCTGCCGGTTGGCGGGTTGCAGACGCACGCCGGACTTTTCGATATAGAGCTTCTTCAGGGTGACCTCCTGATCATTGATCATTACCACCGCGGTTTCGCCATTCTCGGCACTCTCGCACTGTTCGATAATAATGACATCTCCGTCGAAGATATTGCACTCCACCATGGAGTCTCCGCGAACGCGCAGGGCGTAGGTATTGCGACGTACCATGCGACGAGGAACGCGAATATGGCTGACGCTGGGGCAGGCCTCGATGGGCATCCCCGCCGCGACGCTACCCAGCAGGGGGATATCGACCATTGCCTGGCTCTCGTCCTGGGGACCACCAGGAAGGGGGCATGGCGACCACGACTCGGCGAGGCGCCGGTTGGGACGACGTATCATGTACCGCGTGCTGGCCTCGAGCATGGTATATCTCCTGTTGAAACATACAGTGTCTAGGGAGCATAGCAGGGACGCTAAATCTGGCAAGGTGGGGAATCGACGATGCGCTTGATGCACGTCAACTGCGACCGGCTGACGCGGTGTCCCTCTCTGGCAGGAAAAGGGCTTTACGTGTAGAGTCTCGGGCCAAACTACCCATCCACCGGAGTGTGTCTTGACCCTGCGCCTGCAAGCTAGTGACCTGGCCTGTGAACGGGATGACCGGTGGCTGTTCGAGGGCCTCGACCTCGATATTCGAGGGGGCGAGATCGTGCGCGTTGAGGGTCCCAACGGCAGCGGCAAGACCACCCTGCTCAAGATCCTCTCGGGACAGCTCGCCGACTATCAGGGTGAGTTGTTCTGGAACGAGCGCCCGATGCGCCAGGCGCGCCAGGCCTTTCTCGAGAACCTGCTCTACCTGGGGCATGCTCCGGGCGTGAAGGCGGCCCTGACGCCGCTCGAGAATCTCGCCTGGTACCAGGCGTTGGCCGGTGAGCCGGTTCAGGAGACAGCGCGACTGGCGGCGCTGGAAGCGGTGGGGCTGGCCGGCTTCGAGGATCTACCCGCGGGCCAGCTCTCCGCCGGGCAACAGCGCCGGGTGGCGCTGGCCCGGCTGGAGTTGACGCCGCGGCCGCTTTGGGTACTCGATGAACCCTTTACCGCCATCGATCGCGAAGGCGTTGCGGCACTTGAGACTCGTCTCGTGGCACATGCCCGCTCGGGCGGTTGTGTGCTGGTGACCACCCATCATGAGCTCAAGGCGTCGCAGCAGCTTCGGCATATTCGTCTCGGCCGGGGAGGACAGGATGCCGAGCATTGACACGCGTATGAGCGAGGGTCGGCAGGGCAGCGACGGGGAACCTCGCGGCGGTCTGCTGGTCGCAGTCTGGGCGACACTCAAGCGCGACTTGACCCTGCTGATGCGCCGGCGCAGCGAGGTGCTCAACCCACTGGTGTTTTTCGCCCTGGTGATCACCCTGTTCCCGATCGGCATCTCGCCGGACCCGGAGCTGCTGGCGACCATCGCCCCCGGGCTGCTGTGGGTGGCGGCGCTGCTGGCGGCACTGCTGTCTTTGGACAGCCTGTTTCGCAGCGACTATGAAGATGGCTCCCTCGAGCAGCTGCTGCTGACCCCACAACCGCTGGCCATGCTGGGGCTCGCCAAGGTGGCGGTTCACTGGCTGCTGACCGGCCTGCCCCTGGCGCTGATGGCGCCGCTGCTGGGCATCATGCTGGCACTGCCGTCGGGGAGCTACCTGACCCTGGCATTCTCCCTGGCCCTGGGCACCGCCAGCCTGAGTCTGATCGGCGCCATCGGCGCGGCACTCACTGTCGGGCTGTCACGCGGTGGGGTGCTGCTGTCGTTGCTGGTGCTGCCACTCTATATCCCGGTACTGATCTTCGGCGCCGGGGCCGTGCAGGCAGCGATCATGGGGGATGGCGCCGCGGCGCATCTGGCGATCCTCGGGGCCCTGCTGGCCCTGTCACTGATGCTCGCCCCCTGGGCGATCGCGGCATCGCTGCGCATCAGCATCAACGGTTGAACGTTCAAGCGAGAGACGCAATGGGCAAGATCTGGTCCTTTATTCACAAGCTTGGTTCGCCCAAATGGTTCTACGGTATCAGCGCACGCCTGATGCCGTGGTTCTGGACCGCTGCCGTGGTGCTGATCCTGGCGGGCAGCGTCTGGGGACTGGCCTTCGCTCCGCAGGACTATCAGCAGGGCAACAGCTTCCGCATCATCTACGTACATGTCCCGGCGGCTTTCCTGGCCCAGTCGATCTTCGTCAGCATGGCGGTGGCGGGGCTGATCTTCATGGTCTGGAAGATCAAGGTCGCCGACATGGCGGCGGCGATGATGGCGCCGCTGGGCGCCGCCATGACCTTTATCGCACTGTTCTCCGGGGCGGTGTGGGGCGTGCCCACCTGGGGGACCTGGTGGATGTGGGATGCACGCCTGACCTCGATGTTGATCCTGCTGTTCCTCTACCTGGGCGTCATCGCCCTGCGTGGCGCCTTCTCCAGTCGTGACAGCGGCTCGCGGGCGGCCTCGGTGCTGGCCATGGTCGGGGTGATCAATATCCCGATCATCAAGTACTCGGTGGACTGGTGGTACACCCTGCACCAGCCGGCCACCTTCAGCGTGACCTCCCGCCCGGCGATGCCGATGGAGATGTGGGCGCCGCTGTTGATCATGGTGCTGGGTTTCTACTGTTTCTTTATCGCCGTCACCCTGATGCGCACGCGCAGCGAGATCCTGCGCCGTGAATCGAACAAGCGCTGGGTGCGCGAAATCGCCGGAGAGCAGGGCTGATGGCTTTCGACTCCTTCCAGGACTTTTTCGCCATGGGGGGACATGCCTCCTATGTATGGGCCAGCTGGGGCGTGACCGGCGCCCTGCTGATCGGCATCGTGTTACATGCCAGGGCGGAGCGCCGCCGGCTGCTGCGCGTGCTCCAGCGTCGCCATCGCCGCCAGGCCGCGACAAACCAGACTTCACATCGAACGGGGGGACCACGCCATGAGGCCTAAACGCAGGCAGAAGCTCTATCTGTCGCTGGGGTTGATCGCACTGGCGGCAATCGCCGTGGGGCTGACCCTCTATGCGCTGCGCAGCAATATCAACCTGTTCTTCAGCCCGGTCCAGATCGCCGCCGGAGACGCGCCCCTCGAGCGCCAGATCCGCGCCGGCGGGATGGTCAAGGAGGGCAGCGTGGCCCGGGACCCGGAGAGTCTCGACGTCGAGTTCATGGTGACCGACTACGTCGATGATCTCGAGGTCCGTTACAGCGGCATTCTTCCCGACCTGTTCCGCGAGGGGCAGGGAGTGGTGGTGGTCGGTGAGCTGCAGCCCGAAGGATGGTTGCGCGCCGACCAGGTGCTGGCGCGCCACGACGAGAACTATATGCCCCCCGAGGTGGCCCAGGCCCTGGAAGAAGCCGGCTACTCGCCGGAGGACTACCAGGCCAAGGCCGCCGAAGTGGGCGCGCGTATGGACGCCAAGCAGCAAGGCGCCAGCCAGTAACGAGCGGAGACCCCATGCAGATCCTGATGATCCCCGAGATCGGCCACTATGCCCTGGTGATCGCCATGCTGATGGCCACAGTGCAGGGTGTGCTGCCATTGGCCGGAGCGGCCACCCGCCGGCCGTTGTGGATGGCCTACGCTCGCCCCATGGCGGCCGGGCAGCTGTTGTTCGTGGCCATCGCCTACGCCTGCCTGACGGCCAGCTACATGCTGGACGACTTCAGCGTGACCAACGTGGCCAACAACTCCAACTCCATGCTGCCCTGGTACTACAAGCTCAGCGCCGTATGGGGCAACCACGAGGGCTCGGTACTGCTGTGGAGCCTGTTGCTGGCGGCCTGGGGCTATTTCGCCTCGCGCTTCTCCCGGGAGCTGCCCCGCGACATGGTGGCGCGGGTGCTGGGAGTGCTGGGCCTGGTCGGCATGGGCTTCCTGGCCTTCGTGCTGATCACCTCGAACCCCTTCGACCGGCTGCTGCCCAGCGTGCCGGCCGATGGTGCCGACCTCAACCCGCTGCTCCAGGATATCGGCCTGATCATGCACCCTCCGATGCTCTATATGGGCTATGTGGGTTTCTCGGTGGTCTTCGCCTTCGCCATTGCCGCCCTGCTGGGGGGGCGTCTGGATGCCGCCTGGGCACGCTGGGCCCGACCCTGGACCAACCTCGCCTGGGCCTTTCTGACCGTGGGCATCGCCCTGGGCAGCTGGTGGGCCTACTACGAGCTTGGCTGGGGTGGCTGGTGGTTCTGGGATCCGGTGGAGAACGCCTCGCTGCTGCCCTGGCTGACGGGCACGGCGCTGATGCACTCGCTGGCGGTGACCGAGAAGCGTGGCGCCTTCAAGAGCTGGACGCTGCTGCTGGCGATCTTCACCTTCTCGCTGTCGCTGCTGGGCACCTTCCTGGTGCGCTCCGGGGTACTCACCTCGGTACACGCCTTCGCCAACGACCCCTCGCGCGGCCAGTTCATCCTGATGCTGCTGGGCATCACCGTGGGCCTGTCGCTGCTGGTGTTCGCGCTGCGCGCGCCGCGAGTCGGCCACAAGGTGGGGTTCACCTGGCTCTCCCGGGATGCGCTGCTGCTGATCAACAACATCCTGCTGGTGATCATGACGATCACCGTGCTGATGGGCACCGTCTACCCGCTGCTGCTCGACGCCCTGGATCTGGGCAAGATCAGCGTTGGCCCTCCCTACTTCAATGCGCTCTTCGTACCGCTCACCCTGACCCTGGCGCTGTTTATGGGCCTTGGACAGGTGGCGCGCTGGAAGCAGACCCCGGTGGGCCTGCTGGTCAGGCGGCTATGGCTCGCCGCCGTGGGGGCCGTGGTGCTAGGGGTGGCCCTGCCGCTTCTGTTTGCCGAGCGGTGGAGCCCGGCGGTTGCCCTGGGCCTGGTGGCGGCGCTATGGATCGTGCTGCCCATGCTGCGTGACCTCTTCGAGAAGACCCGCAACGCAAGCTCCGTGGGGGCCGGGCTGAAGAAGCTCTCACTGGCCTACTGGGGCATGCAGCTTGGCCATCTGGGGGTTGCGGTGACCATCGTCGGTGTGGCGGTGGTCTCCAACTACAGCATCGAGCAGAACGTGCGCATGGCTCCGGGCGACAGCGTCGAGGTGGCGGGTTACACCTTCACCATGAACGAGCTCTCCCATCGTGAGGGCCCCAACTTCGTGGCCGATCGGGCGAATATCTCGGTACAACGGGGTGACAGCCGCCGTAACTTCATGATGAATCCCGAGAAGCGTCTCTACCTGGCGACCCGAATGCCGATGTCCCAGGTGGCGCTGCGCCCCGGCTTCCTGCGTGACCTCTACGTGGCCATGGGCGAGGACCTGGGAGACGGCAGCTGGGCACTGAGGGTGCAGTACAAGCCCTTTGTACGCTGGTTGTGGCTGGGAGGGCTGCTGATGGCCTTCGGGGGCGTCCTGGCGGTGGCCGACAAGCGCTATCGCCGATTGGCTACCGCGCCCGACCCCGAGTCCCGGGCGCTCGGCACGACCAGACGGGAGGCCAATGCATGAATCGTCGTCTGCTTCTGCTGCTGCCGCTCGCGGGCTTCCTGGCCCTGGCGGTGTTCCTCTACCAGGGGCTCTCCCTGAACCCCTTCCATCGCGAGTCGGCGTTGATGGCGCGTGACTTTCCCGAGTTCGATCTGGCGACCCTCAAGGCGCCCGAGCGCCGGGTCGACCGCGACCTGCTGACCACCGGCGAGCTGACCCTGGTCAACGTCTGGGGCGAGTGGTGTCCAGAGTGCAAGCGTGAGATGCCGCAGCTGCTCGACCTCGCCGAGCGTCATGGCATACGCCTGGTCGGCATCAGCTGGAAGGATACCCGGGAGAAGGCGCTGGGCTTCCTGGAGGAGTTCGGTGATCCCTTCGAGGTCAATATCTTCGATCCCGATAACAAGCTGGCCTTCGAGCTCGGGGTCTACGGCGCCCCCGAGACCTTCCTGGTGGATGGCGACGGGGTGATTCGCTATCACCACACCGGCTACATCGCGCCCAACGATGTTGCCGAGACGATCCTTCCGGAGGTGGAACAATGGCGTTGATGCGACGTCCGCGGCTTCTGGTTGTCAGCTTGTTCCTGCTGTTGGCAGCCGGGCTGGTGCAGGCTGCCGCCATCGAGGTACGCGAGTTCGACGACCCGGTGCTTGAGAAACGCTATCGCGACATCACCGCCTCTCTGCGCTGCCCGACCTGCCAGAACCAGGCGATCAATGACTCCGACGCACCGGTTTCCGGCGATATGCGCGACCGCGTCTATCAGCTGCTGATGGATGGGCGGGCCGATATCGAGATCCGGAACCATATGGTGGAGCGTTTCGGTGACTATGTGCTCTATAACCCGCGCCTCGAGGGGCGCACCTTCCTGTTATGGGGCCTGCCCGTAGTCCTGGGCCTGCTTGGCCTGGTACTGGTGGGCCTGCTGGTGCGCGCCCGTCGCAACGCCTCCAACAGGGAGCTCTCCGCCGAGGAGCGCGCCCGTCTGGATGCCCTGATCAACCGCGAGAGAACCGAATGACCCTGCTGTGGATCGCCTTCGCCCTACTGTTGCTGCCGGCCCTGTGGCTGCTGGTGGCGCCGCTCAAGCGAGCACGCGCGCTGCACGATGCCCAGCGCGATCATGAGGTCAACGACCGCTCGGCCGAGCAGAATGTGGCCATCTACCAGCGCCGCCTGGCGTCCCTGGAGGCTGCCCTCGAACGTGGCGATACCGACGAGGCGAGCTACCAGGAGGATCGCCTGGCACTCGAGCGTGGCCTGCTCGAGGATACCGAGCGCCTCAAGCGCGCCCCGCTCAAGCCCTCGGCCGCCGGACGCCTGGCGGTACCGCTGGTGATGCTGGGGGTCGTGGTGGCCAGTGTGCTCTGGTATCAGCAGGAAGGAGCCGAGGGCGACCTGGCGTTGCTGGCGGTGCAGAGGGAGGTCATGACCCATCCCGAGGGCTCGGCACAGATGCTGGTCGAGCGCCTCGAGGAGCAGGCCGCCCGCCAGCCGGACAACCCCAATGTCTGGGGCATGCTGTTCCCCCTCTATCGCGACGGCGGCCAGAGCCAGCAGGCCATCGATGCCCTGGAACGGCTGATCGAGATAGAGGGGCGCCAGCCCGCACTGCTGGCACAGCTGGCCCAGATCGAGTTCTTCGTCGCCGGCCGTCGGCTGACCGACCGTGTCCAGTCACTGGTCGACGAGACCCTGGCCGTCAACACCAGCGAACCCACGGTGCTTGGCCTGCTGGGTATCGAGGCCTTCGACCGCGGGGCCTATCAGGAAGCCATCGACAATTGGCGGCGCGCCATCGCCGGCATGAACGACCCCGCCACCGGTGAGGCCCTGCGCCAGGGTATCCAGATCGCCCAGCAGCGGCTCGGTCAGACCCCCGAGGGTGCTGCGCCGGCCGACGCCGAGCCCCAGGGCACGGGCATCCTCGCCCGGGTGCGCCTGGATGACGAGCTCGTCGGCCGTCTCGATGACACGACCCCGGTATTCGTGGTGGCCCGGGACATGGCCGGCGAACTGCCGCCACTGGCCGTGGCACGCCTGACACTGGGAGATCTGCCTACCGAGCTGGTGCTCGATCGACGCCATGCCATGTCGCCTCAGGCCAATCTCTCACAGGTGGATGAAGCGCGTCTGGTGGTTCGTGTCTCGTCGAGCGGGCAGGCCACGCCTCAGGCCGGGGACATGTTCGGCGAGCTTACCGGCCTGGCCGTGGGGGAGACCGACGGCGAGCCGGTCGAGGTCGTGATCGATCGCGTCGTCGAATGAGTCCTTGGGGTAGCCGCCGATGCGTCTGACATCGATACGCCTGGTGGGCTTCAAGTCCTTCGTCGATCCGGTCACGGTCCCCTTCGACAGCAACATGACCGCCATCGTCGGACCCAATGGCTGCGGCAAGTCCAATATCATCGATGCCGTGCGCTGGGTGATGGGCGAGTCGTCGGCAAAGACCCTGCGCGGCGAGTCCATGGCCGATGTCATCTTCAATGGCTCCACCGGCCGCAAGCCGGTGGGACAGGCCGCCATCGAACTGCACTTCGACAATCGTGACGGGGCCATGGGAGGCCCCTATGCCCAGTATGCCGAGATCGCGGTAAGGCGCCAGGTGACCCGCGAAGGGCAGTCGAGCTATTTCTTCAACGGCCAGAAGTGCCGACGCCGGGATATTGCCGACCTCTTCCTGGGGACCGGGCTCGGCCCACGCTCCTACGCGATCATCGGCCAGGGCATGATTTCACGGCTGATCGAGGCGCGCCCCGAGGAACTGCGCGCCACCCTCGAGGAGGCGGCGGGCATCTCCAAGTACAAGGAGCGGCGCCGCGAGACCGAGAACCGCATGCGGCGCACCCAGGAGAATCTCGAGCGTCTCGAGGATATCCGGGAGGAGCTCGACAAGCAGCTCGAGCGCCTGAAGCGTCAGGCCGAGGCGGCGCGCCGCTACCAGCAGCTCAAGAATGACGAGCATCGCGTCAAGGGCGAGCTGGCCCTGCTGCGCGCACGGGCCCTGCGGGCCAGCCAGGGCGAGGAGGAGAACCGCGTCGCCGAGCTCGAGACCGCCGTGGAGCGCGAGGTGTTGGGGCTGCGTCAGTGCGAGACCCGCCTGGAAGAGGCTCGGGCCGATCACGACCGCCTCGCTTCCGAACTCGATGCCGAACAGTCGCGATTCTTCGAGACCACCACCGCCATTGCCCGCCTGGAGCAGGATCTGGAGCATGGCCGTACCCGTGATGCTCAGCTGGCCCGTGACCTCGAGGCGGCGCGCCGTGAGCTCGTCGACCTCGACCGCCTCGGCGAAAACGATGGCGAGCGTCTGGTCAGCCTGGATGAGCGCCTGGCGACCCTGGCTCCCGAGCGGGAAGAGCTCGCCGAGTGTCTCGAGGAGCTCGAAGCCGCCCTGGAGGAGGCCGAGCCCGAGGCCCAGGAGGCCGACGCTGCGTGGGAGGCGTTCGGCGATCGCTGGCGCGAACAGAGTCGGGACGCCGAGCGCTGCCAGGATCGACTGCGCGAGCTGGAGTCGCGTCTGGAGGGGCTGGATGCCGACCTGACGCGACGCCGCCAGCAGCAGCAGGAGCTGCCCGATCTCCAGGCGTTGACCGCCCAGCGCGATGAGCTCGCCGAACAGCTGGCCGAGATCGAGCTCGAACGCGAGGCTCTCGAGGGGCGTCGCGAGGCCCTCGCCGATGCCCGAGAGGTGGCCCGTGAGGCATCGCGCGCCGCAGAAGCCGGTCGAGAGGAGGAGCGCCAGGCGCGTAGCGAGCTGGCCGGTGAGCTGGCCTCGCTGGACGCACTGATCGAGGCAGGGCTGGCCGACCACGATGAAGCCCTGGAGGCGCATCTCGCCGAACATGGCCTTGGAGAGGCGCCGCGTCTCGGCGAGTGTCTCACGGTGGCCCCCGGCTGGGAGGCTGTCGCCTCATGGGTATTGGCCCCCTGGCTGCGCGCCCGGGTCGCCCCCCTCGAGGGGCGCCTCGAGGCCCTGGTGGCCACACCGGGGGAGCTTGGGCTGATCGACGCGAATGAGCCCCAGGTCGCATCAGAGAGCCTGGCCGCCAAGGTTGAGGGTGCCGGGGCCGCCGCCCAGTGGCTGGCGGCGGTGTGCTGTGTCGAAAGCCGCGATGAGGCCTGGAGTCGACGTGAAGAGCTGGGGCCAGGGGAGAGCCTGATCACCGCCGATGGCCTGTGGCTGGGCCGTGGCTGGGCTCGTCAGCGCGTCAGTGGCGATGGCCCGGATGCCCTGCTGGTGAGCCGGCGTCGACGGGGAGAGGTTCGCGAGGCGCTCGACCAGGTCGAGGTACGCCTGGCCGATCATGAGGCAAGCCTGACATCGGCCAATGAGCGCACCGAGAGAACCGAGGCCGACCTCGAGGCGTGTCGGCAGGCGGAGCGTGACCTCGAACGACGCTATCAGCAGCTCGCCGTCCAGGATAGTGGCCTCAGTAGTCGGCTGGAGCATCTGCAGGGACGCTCCGCAGAGTTGGCGGAGGAGCTCGCCGGCCTGGGGGAGTCACGCGAAGAGGCCCGCCTGGCCATCGACGAGGTGCGCGAGCAGTGGCAGGCCGCCATGGAGCGCCTGGAGGCCGGCGCCGATCACCGTGAGCGGCTGGAGAGAGAGCGTCAGGCGGCACGCGAGCGGTTAGGTAGCCTGCGTGTGCAGCAGCGCCCCCTGGCCGAGCAGCTGCAGCGTCTGGCACTGGAGCAGGAACGCCTGGTGGCCGAGCGAGCCGGCCTGGCCGAGCAACGGGAGCGTGCCGGTGAGAGCCGTCAGCGACTCCAGGAGCGCCTCGCGGAGCTGGAAGAGGAGCGCGAGCTGCTCAGCGAGCCGGAGGAGGAGCGCCGTGAGCGCCTGGAGGAGCTGCTCGACCGGCGTGAGCGCGAGGAGCGTAGTCTCAATGCGGTGCGCGCGCGTGCCGCCGAGCTGGTCGAGCGGCTGCGCGAGGACGAGCAGGCACGTCAGTCCCACGAGCGGGCCCTGGAAGGCATCCGCGAGCGCCTGCAGGAGTCGCGTATGCAAGTTCAGGCGCTGCGTCTCAAGGCCGAGGGGCAGGATGAACAGCTGCGGGAGCTGGGGCATGACGAGCGCCAGCTGGCCGAGACGCTGGACCCCGCCGCCACCGAATCCGCCTGGCAGGCACGCCTGGAGCAGCTTGCTGAGCGCATTCGTCGCCTGGGTGCCATCAACCTGGCGGCCATCGAGGAGTATGACCAGCAGGCCGAGCGCCGCGACTATCTGGAGGCGCAGCACGCCGAGTTGAACGAAGCGCTGGAGACCCTCGATCGCGCCATTCGTCGTATCGATCAGGAAACCCGCAGCCGATTCCGCGATACCTTCGAGCGGGTCAATACGGGGCTGCAGTCGCTTTTTCCCAGAGTCTTCGGTGGCGGGACCGCATGGTTGACGCTGACCGGTGAGGATTTGCTGGAGACGGGAGTGGCGATCATGGCGCGGCCCCCGGGCAAGAAGAACAGCACCATTCATCTGCTGTCGGGTGGCGAAAAGGCGTTGACGGCCCTGTCGCTGGTATTCGCCATCTTCCAGCTCAATCCGGCCCCCTTCTGCATGCTCGACGAGGTGGACGCCCCCCTGGATGATGCTAATGTGGGACGCTATGCCCGGTTGGTGAAGGAGATGTCAGAGAGCGTGCAGTTCATCTACATCACCCACAACAAGATCGCCATGGAAGCCGGCGAGAGGTTGATGGGAGTGACGATGCAGGAGCCGGGGGTGTCACGACTGGTAGCGGTGGATGTCGAGGAGGCCGCGGCGCTCGCCGAGGCTTGAGCGCTTGAAGGAAGGCCCAAAAAGGGGTAACAAGGAAGCATCACATGTTGCAATGCATGGAAGCAGAGGAATCATCGAAGGGCGATTGCGCGGGGCGAGACAGGCTTGTCTTGGTATATCACCGATGCTTGACAAGTAAAAAAAGTAGCCCCTTTTTCGGCAATCGCGCTATGCTGGTGACGAATAAACATCTTGCATGGCGCCCTAGCGAAAGGCTGACGATCCATGGAACTTAGAGAGTGGCTGATCATCCTGGGGTTGGCGCTGGTAACCCTTATCGTGGTGGATGGAGCGCGACGCCTGCAGCGTCAGCGACGAACTCCACGCCTCGATGAGGTGGCGGAGGACGCCCTCGGCACCGACCCCGACGAAGCGGCCCGCAAGGCCGAAATTAACTGGGAACTGCCCAACGGAGGGGCGCGAGTCGTCAGGCCCGCGGACTACGGTCGTGTGCAGCCCAAACCCAAGTTGGAGCGCCAGGAGCATCCTGGCCCGTCGCGTGTGCTTTCCAGCTGGAAGGCCTCTACCTCCCATGAGGCTGAGCCCGAGGGCGAAGTTGCCGCGCCGATGACGCCGCCAGCCGGCAGTCTCGACACGCCAGACGATCATCAGGTGGATGAGCGTCATGAGCCGACCCTTTCCGCGCTGGATGAGGGCACACAGAGAGCTTCTGCTGCCGAAGAAGAGGGGGCAGCGGATGCCGGCCCCGCCTCGCGCTCCAGCGAGCCCCTGGCTGCCGACCCGCGGGATCATGACGGTGTCGACGACGACGAACGTTACCGCCTGGTGGATTTCGACGGCATGGGGGACTCCCTGAAGAGCGGCTCGAAGCGCATGGGGGTCTCGGTGCAGCGCTTCGGTGCCTCGCTGCAGAAGAACCTGGCCGAGCGCCGCGAGCAGAAGCGTGTGGACAGGGCGCGGCGTGAGGAGGAGCGCAAGGAAGAGAAGGCACGCAAGCTGGCCGATGACGCCGAGCGCAAGCGTCAGGCCCAGACAGAAGCGGAATCTGCCCGTGATGCCGAGCGCCGTCGCCTGGAGACCGAAGCCGAAGCGAACGAAGCGGCGGCGGTATCTGCCGAGGAGGAGGCCTTCGAGGCATCCCGACACAGCGATAAGGTGCGTGTCCATCCGGTGCTGGAGAAGGCGCTACGCCACGATGTGAGTGCCGAGCATGCCCGACTGACGCTCAGCCAGGCCGAGGAGATCATCGTCATCTCGGTCATGGCCCGTGAGGAGGAGGGATTTTCCGGTACCGCTCTGCTCGACCTGATGCTTGCCTGTGGCCTGCGCTATGATCGTGAAATGGGCATCTTCCATCGCTTCGAGACCGAGGACCCCGAGAGTCGTCTGCAGTTCTCCATGGTCAATGTGGTCAAGCCCGGTACCTTCCCCATCGAGGCGATCGATGATTTCCGCACGCCGGGCATCACGTTGCTGATGCCGTTGCCGGGAGCCGAGGACAGCGGTGCCGCCTTCGAGGCGATGGTCGAGACCGCTATGGTCATCGTGCGACACCTGGGCGGCGAGCTGAAGGACGAACACCAGAGCGTGATGACCGCCCAGACGGTGGAGTTCGCCCGACAGCGCGTCCAGGACTTCGTGCGTCGCAACCGCCTGCACCGCTATCAGGTGAATTAACGCCGTTTGGCGCTCGCCGCATGACCGACAACCCTCGTGAGGCAGGCCCCACGAGGGTTGTTGCTTTGGTAAGCTAGGCGATCATCTCCATGCCTCGCGCGCCGAGGCCTCCGCGATAGACCCAGACACGGAATTCCATGACCCAGCTTGACTCGAAGCTACGCGAAGAGGTCGAGCGGCTGCGCGCCGAACTCGACGATGCCAACTATCGCTATTATGTCCTCGATGACCCTCGCCTGACCGATGCCGATTACGACCGCCGCCTGCGTCGATTGCAGCAGATCGAGGGCGAGCATCCTGAGCTGGTGACGGCGGATTCGCCGACCCAGCGGGTGGGGGCCCCCCCGGAAGCAGGATTTCCCGAAGTCGAGCATGCGGTGCCCATGCTGTCGCTGGACAATGCCTTCGACGAACAGGAGTTGGAGGCCTTCGTCAGGCGAGTGGCCGAGCGCCTGGAGCGCGATGCCGCCTCGATCGCCTTCTGCTGCGAGCCCAAGCTGGACGGTGCGGCGGTATCCCTGGTCTATACCTCGGGAGAACTGGTCAGCGGGGCCACCCGCGGCGACGGCCGTACCGGCGAAGGGGTCACCTCCAATCTGCGTACTCTGCGCTCGGTACCGTTGCGGCTGCGTGGTGACACACCGCCAGCCCTGATCGAGGTGCGCGGCGAGGTGATCATCTCCCATGCCGACTTCGAGGCGATGAATGAGCGCGCCCGGGCGGATGACGCCAAGGTCTTCGCCAATCCACGCAATGCCGCCGCCGGCAGCCTGCGCCAGCTCGACCCCAAGGTGACCGCCACCCGCCCGTTGACCTTCAGCGCCTATCAGGTGGCCCGCGTCGAGCCCGACCCGGGTGACGCGACACATAGCGGTTTGATGGCTCATCTGAGCGACTTCGGTTTCCGCACCAGCAGCGAGCTCGAGGTGGTACAGGGCGCCGCGGGGGTGGTCGACTACTGTCGACGGCTCGGCGAGAAGCGTGACTCGCTCGGTTACGACATCGATGGCGTGGTGATCAAGGTCGATGCGCTACGTCTGCAGCGTGAGCTGGGGTTCGTGGCTCGGGCGCCACGCTGGGCGATCGCCTTCAAGTTTCCGGCCCAGGAGCAGACCACGCGGCTCAACGATGTCGAGTTTCAGGTCGGGCGCACCGGTGCCATCACCCCGGTGGCCCGCCTGGCGCCGGTCTCGGTGGCGGGAGTTACCGTCTCCAACGCCACCCTGCATAACGCCGACGAGATCGCCAGGCTCGGGGTGATGATCGGCGATACCGTCGTTATCCGGCGTGCCGGTGATGTCATCCCGCAGGTGGCACGGGTGATCGAGGAGAAGCGACCGGCGGATGCCTGTGCGATTGTCTTCCCCGAGCGCTGCCCGGTGTGCGATGCGCAGATCGAACGCCTGGAGAACGAGGCGGTGGCGCGCTGCTCCGGGGGGCTCTACTGCCCCGCCCAGCGCAAGGAGGCCCTCAAGCATTTTGCCTCACGCCGGGCGCTGGATATCGATGGTCTCGGGGAGAAGCTGATCGATGGCCTGGTCGAGCGGGACTGGGTCGCCACCCCGGCGGACCTCTTTCGCCTGCAGGCCGAGACGCTGGCCACGCTTCCGCGCATGGGCAAGAAGTCCTCCGAGAACCTGGTCGCGGCCCTGGAGAGGGCCAAGGCGACGACCCTGGCTCGCTTTATCTACGCCCTGGGCATCCGCGAGGTGGGCGAAGCCACCGCGGCCAGCCTCGCGCGGCATTTCGGCACCCTGGAGGCGCTGATGGCGGCTGAACGGGAGGCTCTGGAGGGAGTCGATGATGTCGGGCCCATCGTTGCCGCCCATGTCCACACCTTCTTTCGCCAGCCGCACAACCGCGCGACCATCGATGACCTGGTCGCCTGTGGTCTGCACTGGCAGGAGCAGGCCGTCGTCGAGCGTCCTCAGCCCCTGGTCGGGCAGACCTGGGTGCTGACCGGCACCCTGGAGAGTATGACCCGCGATCAGGGCAAGGAGCGCCTGCAGGCGTTGGGGGCCAAGGTGGCGGGCAGCGTGTCGAAGAAGACCGCCGGCCTGGTAGCAGGCGAGGCCGCCGGCAGCAAGCTCGACAAGGCGCTGCAGCTGGGTGTGCCGGTACTGGATGAGGCGGCCTTCCTGGCGCAGCTGGCCGCCTGGGAAGCCGGCGACGTCGCCACGGATGAGAACGAGGAGGGCGAGACATGAGCGGCGACCGCTTTATCGAGGTGCCCTACCGGATGCTGCCGGGGGAGACCCTGGATGCCCTGCTGGAGGCCTTCGTCACTCGCCAGGGCTACGACACCACCGACACCGGCGAGGGCATGCGTGGCTGGGTGGCCGAACTCAAGCGCCAGCTGGAACGCAGCGAGCTGATCATCGCCCATGACCTCAGAACGGAGAGCACCGAGGTGATGACCCTGGCCCAGTGGCGGGCCTTCGGTCGAGATCTCGCCGACGACGAGGAGGGATAGTCTCCGACTCTAGGTGCTGCCCTCCATCGGCGAGGGCCTTGCGAGGCCCCCGGCGTCCAAGAGGATGGGCGATCACTTTCCACGAATCAGGTCGCGTATCAGGCGCCGGCCGGGATGTAGATGGTCCGCCAGCGGCTGCTCCAGGGGTAGTGGCTCGTCGCAGATCCGCGAGGCCAGTAGCTCGGCACATAGCGGAGCACTGGCCAGGCCGCGGGAGCCGTGGGCGGTGCTGACCCAGAGCCCCGCATGGTGCCGTCCGAGTGTCTCGGGAATGCGGGTGGCGTCCTTGGCCAGCACGGCATACTCCTCCCGCCAGGCATCGGCGTCGGGCACCGGGCCGCAGTAGGGGGTCTTGTCGGGGCTCGCCGCACGCACCCCTACCAGGGCGCGGAACCGCTCCGGGGAGAGGTCGGTGCCGGCGTCGCGCAGGGCGGCGACGAAGTGGGGCAGGCCACGCTCCAGCTCCTCCAGGTTGGCGCGATGGTCGGCCTCGCGAGGGTCCGTGTCGGTATCGTCAGGGGCGAAGGTGGCGCCGATGTTGAGCACGCCCTCCGCCGCCGGGGGCACATAGCCTCCGGCGCAGACCACACGCCCCAGCCTGGGTGCCCCCGGGGGCAGTTGGAGCTGGCTGAGCTGCCCGCGAACCGGCTGCAGGGGGAGAGGGGCGGCCTGCTCGAAGGCGACGGTTTCCGCAGCGCCGGCGACGATGACCTGGTCGGCCTCGATGGGATCGCCGTCGCGCATCTCCAGTCTCCAGCCGGTTTTCAGTCGCCGCAGTGCCGTGACCTCTCCCCGAAGGAAACTGACACCCGGCGTTTCCGCCAGTCGTATGCAGAGCTCCATGGGTCTGACCCAGGCGGCATTGGGGTAGTCCAGGGCCGGGGCATCGACCCTGACGCCGGCGGCAGCGCTGGCTCCCGCGGCGCCCACCCCTCTCACCACGCTCTCCGGTAGGGGGTGGTTGGCCAGGAAACGCGTCTGGCGCGCCTGCTCCTTGTCGTTCAGGGCCAGCTGCAGCACGCCGCTCTTCCGCCATAGCGACTGCCGCGGGTCGAGCCAGGCCAGCCAGCGGCGGCTATGCAGCAGCCCGGCCAGGTAGATACGGCTCTGCCGATTGGTGTCGGCAGCCAGCTTGACGTAGAGCGCGCCCTGCAGATGGGTGGCTTCCAGGTCGGCACGCTCGAGGCGGTCGATCAGGGTCACGGCGATGCCGCGCCTGGCCAGGGCGGCGGCGGCACTGGCGCCGGCGATGCCGGCACCGATGATCGCGACATGGCGAGGTGGCCGGGGCGCCGGTGGGGTGAACCAGGGAGTCTGTCGCCGGCGTTCATCGCGGGGGGGCTCGGCGATCTCTCCGCAGAGCATCTCTCGCTTGCGCCCGAAGCCCGGTGACTTGTGCCAGGTGAAGCCGGCCGCCGCCAGGCCGCGCTTGACCACGCCGGCGCAGCTGAAGGTGGCAAAGGTAGCCCCTGGTCGGGAGCGAGCCGCCATCGCCTGGAACAGTGCCGGCTGCCACATCTCGGGGTTCTTCGCCGGGGCGAAGCCATCCAGGAACCAGGCGTCGACCCGGCCGTCGAGCAGTGACAGCCGCTCGGCGGCATCGCCCAGGTGCAGGTCGAGTGTGACGCGCTCATCGAGCCAGAGCCGGTGCACGCCGGTCACCGGCTCGGGCCACTGCGCCACCAGGCTCTCGCTGCGCCTTGCCAGATCGGGCCAGGCGGCCAGCGCCCGGGCCAGATCGGCGCGGTCGAGTGGGAACTTCTCGGTGGACACCAGATGCAGTCGAGCCTCCGGCGCCGCGTGGGCATCGAAGCAGGCCCAGGCACACAGCATGTTGAGCCCGGTACCGAAGCCGGTTTCGCCAATCACGAAGGGGCGCGGCGCCTGCCACTCCCTGAAGCGCTCCGCCAGGCGGTTGCCGGCGACGAAGACATGTTCGGTCTCGGCGCGACCATCATGGCGAGAGAAATAGACATCGTCGAAGGCGGAGGAGTGGGGGGCTGCCTCGCCGCTTGCATCGTTGCGCCAGTCGAGGCGGGCGTTATCGAGGGCGGCGAGAGGCGGCAGGCCATCGGGGGCGGCAGTCACGGGAAGCTCCGGAGGCGTGTTCAATATTTGATCGATTGCGCCGCGGAGCCGGTATCTGGGGGCTGGCGACAGGCATCCGCGGCGTTTCAACAGGGTTGTCCACAGTGACTGTGTAAAACAGGCTGTTGATAAGTGGGGTGGTTCAGGGGGCCTTCTCAGGGGAGAACCTTCTTGAAGGGCTTAACCGCCACCCTGGCGTAGACGCCGGCGATCACATACGGGTCGGCATCGGCCCAGGCCTGGGCCGCCTTGAGGCTGTCGAACTCAGCGACCACCAGGCTGCCGGAGAAGCCGGCCTCGCCCGGGTCCTCGCTGTCGATCGCCGGGTGGGGACCAGCCAGGACCAGGCGACCCTCGTCGCGTAGTGCCTCCAGGCGCGCCAGATGGTCGGGGCGGGCGGCGAGACGGCGCTCCAGGCTGTTGTCCACATCTTCACTGATGATCGCGTAGAGCATTGGCTGTCTTCCTTCTATTGGGGCGGCGGGGTCAGGGAGTGGCGGCATTGACCGGCATTGGCCAGAGGCGCACCATGATAGACCATTCTGACAAAGTCGCCGATCGGCGTCATGCCAATGTCTCCACTTCCCCTGCGCTTCGAGGGCGACCCTGCGCCGCTCCGCATCGACCTGCATATGCACTCCACCGCCTCGGATGGTGCCCTGTCTCCCATGGACCTGGTGGCGCTCTGTGCCGCCCAGGGCCTGACGCATATGGCGCTGACCGACCATGACACCCTGGAAGGAGTGGCCGAGGCGGCCGAGGCGGCCAGGCGCGAGGGCCTCGTGCTGATTCCCGGTACCGAGCTATCCACGCAGTGGCGGGGCATTGGCATCCATGTGGTGGGGCTGCTGCCCGAGGGCGTGAAGGGGGCGCTGGTCGAGGGGCTCGAGGCCCAGGCCGTGGCTCGTGTGAAGCGCGCCAGGACCATCGCCTCCCGCATGGAGAAGATTGGCCTCGATGATGCCCTGGCCCGGGCGCGGGAGCAGGCCGGCAGCGAGCGCCCCCTGGGCCGCCCCGACTTCGCCCGCGCGCTGGTCGCGGCGGGAGTGGTACCCGACGTCGCGACCGCCTTCAAGAAGTACCTGGGGGCCGGCAAGCCGGGTGACGTCAAGGCGCTGTGGCCGGATATGGCCGAGGCGGTGGGCTGGGTGCTTTCGGCGGGGGGCGTGGCGGTGCTGGCGCATCCTCTTCGCTACTCCCTCACGCGACGCAAGCGTGGCCTGCTGCTCAACGACTTCAGTGCCGCCGGCGGCCAGGCCGCCGAGCTGGTCAGTGGCTTCCAGAATCCCGATGTGACCCGCGACCTGTCACGACAGCTCCAGGAGCGCGGGCTCTATGCCTCGCTGGGCAGCGACTTTCACTTCTCCGGCGGCCACCTGGCGCCGGGCAGCATGAGCCCGGTGCCGCGCACCGCCACGCTGCCGGTATGGACCCATCCGCGGCTGGCGCCGCGGTTCAATTCAGGAGCGTGACCATGAGCCAGTTCTTCCAGATTCACCCCGAAAACCCCCAGAAGCGCCTGGTCGAGCAGGCGATCGGCATCATCCGTTCCGGCGGCGTGGTGGCCTATCCCACCGACTCGGGCTACGCCCTGGGCTGCCACCTGGGCGAGAAGAAGGCCATCGACAAGATCAAGCGGCTGCGTGCCCTGGATGACAAGCACAACTTTACCCTGGTGTGCTCCGACCTCTCCGAGATCGGTACCTATGCCAAGGTGGACAACGCCGTCTTTCGCCTGCTCAAGGCCCATACTCCTGGTGCCTACACCTTTATCCTCAATGCGACCACCGAGGTGCCGCGGCTGCTGTTGCACCCCAAGCGTCGCTCCATCGGGGTCCGCGTACCGAACCATGCCATTACCTACGCCCTTCTCGAGGCACTCGGCGAGCCGCTGATGAGCGTAACCCTGATTCCGGTGGGCGAGGAGCTGCCGATGACCGATGCCGAAGAGATCCGTGAGCGCTTCAGCGCCGACCTCGATCTGATCATCGACGGTGGTGCCTGTCATCTGGAGCCTACCAGCGTGGTGGACCTGCGCGAGCTTCCGCCGGTGGTCCTGCGCGAGGGTCGCGGCGACGTCGCTCCCTTCCGCGACTGATCTCGACGGCTTAGCCCGACGGCGGCGCCTTGTCGGCGTCGTCGTCATCCTCCTTGCCGCCATGCTCCTCCCACCAGGCCTCCTGCTCCTCCTCGGAGAGCTGCGGGTCGGGGGTGTCCTCGTCGAGCCAGGTGCCGCACAGCAGGCAGTACTTGGCGCGCTGCTCGTGGCGGTCATGGCCGCACCCTGGGCATGCCTCGTCGGAGTAGCGGTCGGCGCGGATCGAGCGGATCACCTCGGCGGAGAAGACCCCGGTGGGCACGGCGATGATCGAGTAGCCGATCAGCATCACCATCACCGAAATCGCCTGGCCCAACGGGGTTAC
Organism: uncultured Halomonas sp.; assembly: GCF_947501415.1. Taxonomy (GTDB): domain Bacteria; phylum Pseudomonadota; class Gammaproteobacteria; order Pseudomonadales; family Halomonadaceae; genus Halomonas. Next base: position 25,676 of record NZ_CANMVL010000033.1, read on the forward strand.
CGGGACGATATCGCCGAAGCCCACCGTGGTCAGGGTGACGATGGCCCAGTAGATCGCCGTGGGGATGCTGGTGAAGCCGGCCGAGGCGGGCTCGATCAGGTACACGATTGAGGCGAATATCGAGACCAGCATGAAGACGGTGAACAGGAACAGGAAGATCTGGTGGCTGCTGCGCTTGAGCGCCTCGATCAGCAGGCGTCCTTCGCCGACGAACTCCATCAGTCGCAGCACTCGGAAGATGCGCAGGGTGCGCAGCAGTCGCACCATCACCAGGGTCTGGGCTCCGGGCACGATTAGCGCCAGCCAGGTGGGCAGGATGGCGATCAGGTCGACCATCCCGTAGAAGCTCCTTAGGTACTGCACAGGGCGCTCAAGGCAGTAGAGGCGTACCGCCAGCTCGAGCGTAAAGGCGATGGTGAACCCCCACTCCAGCCATAAGAACAGGGTGGCGTAGTCGCTGCGCAGGCTCTCGATACTCTCCAGCATCACCACGAGCACGCTGGTGAGTATCGCCACGATCAGGGCGATATCGAAGGCCTTGGCAGGGCGTGTGTCGGACTCGAAGATGATCTGGAAGACGCGTTTGCGCAGGCCTTCGTCGGCGGGGCTGGGTAGCTGGTTCACGGGCGGTTTCCTTGTGGTGAATTCAGGCCAGGGGGAGCTGCCCCGACAGACGGTGTGCCAGCCACAACAGCTGTCGGCCGTTATGGGGCGTCAGCCAGGCATCGCTCGCGAGGGCCTTCCCAAGGGAGTCCGCCGCCTCTCTCGTCGTCGGGTCGCCCAGGGGCGCGAGTCGGCGCAGGGCATCGGCCGCCGCTTCCCGCCAGTCACCATGGCCGCTGTCGGCGTGGGCATCCAGCGCCACCACGGCGCGGTGTAGCCAGCAGGCCGGCGAGCCGCCCGGGGGGAGTCGCCACTCGCCCGACAGCAGGGCCCCGCCCCGGGCCGCCTTGCTGGTATCCGAGGGGCGCATCGCCACACGCTCGGCCAGCGTCTCGGCCAGTGACCATAGCGCTGCCGGCTCGCCCTCCACGAGCTCCAGTTCCAGTTCGCGGATCTCGACATGACGACCCGCCGCGGAAATGTCGCCCTCATCCAGGGCCAGCTCAATACGGGCCACGCGATGCTCGAGGTGCCAGGTTTCGCGGCGGAAGTCCGTGGTAAAGCGTGCCTCCAGTCGCCTCAGCACATCCTCGCCCAGCTCGGCCGGTGGCAGCCCCTCGAGGCCGGCCAGGTCGAGCCCCGGCCCCGGGACCTGCCACTCCCACTCGCCGCGTCGCGACAGGCCGCCGCTGCCCTCGCCGCGGGTCTTTACCGTCTGCAGCAAACGACCGTCGACCCGGCGCAGGCGCAGCGCCATGCGCGCCGCTTCCAGCTCCCCCCCGGCAGTATCGAAGTAGGTGTTGCCGAGGCGGGTGGCGCTCGGGGAGGACTCGTTCAGCAGGGGGTGGCGACGCAGGGCGTCGGGGCCTTCGGGGCCCAGGGCGAGTTTCAGTTCGATCTCTTGACTCATTGCGTCGACAGCCTCGATCAGGTGGGGATTCTCAACTCGGATGAATAGTTCATGACGATGGCGGCAGGGGTCACTATACTGTCGCCGCCATTTTCAAGGTTTCGAGATGCCCCCATGGTGACACCCAATCCCTTCTCCGCGATGTTCGGTCGTTCGCCATTCGAGCCGTTGCTGACCCATATCGTCAAGACGAGCGAATGCGCCGACCAGTTGCTGCCGTTCTTCGAGGCGACCCTCATTGGCGACTGGGAGTCGGCCGCGTTCCATCGTGAATCGGTGACTCGCCTCGAACACGAGGCCGATGAGCTCAAGACCGAGCTGCGCCTCAACCTTCCCAACACGATGTTCCTCCCGGTATCGCGCTCGGATCTGCTCGACCTGATCAGCGTACAGGACAAGATCGCCAACAAGGTCCGCGATATTACCGGGATCATGCTCGGCAGGCGCATGCAGGTGCCCGAGGAGCTGGCCCAGCCGATGCGTGACTACATGCAGACGGCCGTGGCCTGTGTGGCCCAGGCGCGCCACGCCCTGGAGGAGCTCAGGGATCTGCTCGACTCCGGCTTTGGTCGTAATGCCAGCGATGTGATGCAGAAGCTGATCCGTGAACTGGACCGCCTGGAGCATCAGGCCGATGCCCAGCAGGTCGCCATCCGCCGCCAGCTGTTCGGCCTCGAGGACCGCCTGCCGCCGGTCGAGGTGATGTTTCTCTACACGATCATCGACTGGGTAGGCCAGCTCTCCGACCGTGCCGAGCGCGTGGGAAGCCGCCTGCAGATCATGACCGCCAATTGAGTGTTAGGGCCCGGGCAGTGCCCGGGCCGCTATAACTACGCCATCAAACGACCGCAACGAGGGGACGTATCCTCATGTCGATCATTGCGCAGCACGGCGAGATCTTCATCATCCTGGCCTGCCTGTTTGGCTTCTTCATGGCCTGGGGGGTGGGGGCCAACGATGTCGCCAACGCCATGGGCACGTCGGTGGGCTCTCGCGCCATCACCATCAAGCAGGCGATCCTGATCGCCGTCATCTTCGAGTTTCTCGGCGCCTGGCTAGCCGGCGGCGAAGTAACCAACACCATCCGCAAGGGGATCATCGACCCCGAACTTCTCCAGGAGGACCCGCAGCTGCTGGTCTATGGCATGCTGGCCGCGCTGCTGGCGGCCGCCACCTGGCTGTTGATTGCCTCCATGAAGGGCTGGCCGGTCTCAACGACTCACTCTGTCGTCGGGGCCATCGTTGGTTTCTCCGTGGCTGGTCTGGGCGCCGCGGCGGTGGACTGGGCCAGTGTCGGCAAGATCGCCGCCAGCTGGATCGTCTCGCCGCTGCTTGCCGGCACCATCGCCTTCACCCTGTTCAAATCGGTACAGCACCTCATCTTCGAGGCCCGTGACCCCTTTGAGGCCGCCAAGCGTTACGTACCGATGTACGTCTTCCTGGTGGGATTTGCGGTCACCATGGTGACCCTGACCAAGGGGCTCAAGCATGTCGGTCTTGATCTCGGCTTTGGCAGCAGCCTGCTGCTGTCGATGCTCGCTGGCCTGCTACTTGCCGTCTTGGGGGCCTTTATGGAGCGGCGAGTGCAGGCCAGTAAAAGCAAGGCCGATCACTTTGGCTTCAGTGGGGTCGAGCGGGTATTTGGCGTGCTGATGATCTTTACGGCCTGTGCCATGGCCTTCGCCCACGGCTCCAACGATGTGGCCAACGCGGTGGGTCCCCTGGCGGCGGTGATCGGTGTGGTCAGGAGTGGCGGCGAGATTGAGGGGGCCGCCCTGGTGCCCTGGTGGGTGCTGGTGCTCGGTGGCGGCGGCATCGTCGTCGGCCTGGTCACCTATGGCCACAAGGTGATTGCCACCGTCGGTACCGGCATCACCGAGCTTACGCCCAGCCGTGGGTTCGCGGCGACCCTGGCCGCCGCGGTCACCGTGGTGTTGGCGTCGGGCACCGGCCTGCCGATCTCCACGACCCACACTCTGGTGGGGGCGGTGCTGGGCGTGGGTCTGGCCCGCGGCATGGCGGCCCTCAACCTGCGCGTGATCGGCACCATCGCCATGTCGTGGCTGATCACCCTGCCTGCCGGTGCGGGGCTGGCCATCCTGTTCTTCTTCATGTTCAAGGGCATGTTCGGCTAACTCATACGAGTGGCCGGGGGCCACGAGCCCCAGGCCATCGTCTGCACTGAGCCCCGGGCGGCGGTACCACGTTGGTGGTGCCGCCGTTTCCGTTGCTCTGCTATAGTCGTGGACCCTCCTTTCGATCACCCGCAGCCGGAGAGCGGCTCTTGGATAAACGCTTCCCCTTCGTCGACTGGTTTCGCAACTCCTCGCCCTATATCAATGCTCATCGCGGACGAACCTTCGTCATTCTGATCGAAGGCGAGGCGATGGCGCGGGGGCATGGCGAGCAGTTGATCCAGGATCTAACGCTACTGCATACCCTGGGGGTACGGCTGGTCGTGGTGTTCGGCATTCGGCCTCAGGTACGCCAGGCACTGGATGCGGCAGGGGTCACGCCGGGGCAGCATCAGGGGCGCTGGGTTGCCGATGGAGAGGTGATGGCCTGCATCGAGCGAGTGGCCGCCGAGCAGCTGCTATGGCTGGAGGCGCGCTTCTCGTTGGGCCTTCCCAATACGCCGATGCATGGTGTGGAACTCTCTGCGATCTCCGGCAATCTGGTAATGGCCAAGCCGCTCGGTGTGCGGGAGGGAGTCGACTTCGATCATAGCGGTGAGGTGCGCCGGGTGCGTACCCAGGCCATCGAGGGGCTGCTGGAGCAGGGCGCTCTGGTGGTGCTGCCACCACTGGGCTTCTCCAGCACCGGAGAAGTCTTCGACCTCGACGCCTCGGATGTGGCCCAGCATGCCGCCATGGCGCTGTCGGCCGACAAGCTGATCCTGCTCGGCGAGGCCAGTGGCCTCTGCGATGCCAGTGGCCAGCTGCAGCGTCAGCTGACGCCCGCCGAAGCCGGGCCGCTGCTGAATCAGGCGCCCCCCGGCAGCGAGCTTGCACGTCATCTGGAGGCCGCCTGTCAGGCCGCTCGCCACGGGGTGGCGCGTACGCACCTGCTCTCGTGGCACGACCATGACGCCCTGCTTGGCGAGCTCTTCACCCGCGACGGGGTCGGCACCATGATCACCCGGCATCGTTACGAGCAGCTGCGCTCGGCGGAGCTGGCGGATATCGGTGGCCTGCTGGAGCTGCTCGAACCGCTGGAGCAGCGCAGCATGCTGGTCCCTCGCTCCCGGGAACGGCTGGAGCACGAGATCGACGATTATCTGGTGATCGAGCGCGACGGCATGATCATTGGCTGTGCTGCCCTGCATCGGTTCGATGATGCCGAGATGGGCGAGCTCGCCTGCGTGGCGGTTCACGATGACTATCGTGGCGGTGCTCGCGGCGAGCTGCTGCTGGCCGAGCTCGAGCGGCGTGCCAGGCGGCAGGGCCTGACGGCGCTGTTTGCCCTCAGCACCCACACCACCCACTGGTTCTTCGAGCACGGCTTTCGTCTGGCCGATCTCGAGGCGCTGCCACCGCTGCGCCGGGACACCTACAATCACGCCCGCAAGTCCAAGGTGCTGGTCAAGTCTCTCGGCTGAGCATGCCGGCGTGTTATCGCAACGATCTCGCCTGCCATTCGCCAATGATATGGCAAGCCATGTCCTGTCGCCGTGAGGTGTCACCGCCTGTGCGGTCGTCGCGGTTTGGCGACTCTCTAAGCTATTGATGGGTATGACTGTTTAGAGATTCTCTCCGCTTGTGTCTTTTTCTTGCGACATAATCCAGGTCGCAAGCCTCCCCGTCGCCCGGGTTGGAACACATCTTGAGCATACGAGGTTGTGTAAGTAGTTGAATTTAAACTATTTATTTAATTCTGGCACGAGGTTCGCAATATGTGAGATGAGCGACGGGAGTGGTTCATTACGGCTCGAACCATTTCGATCGCGGCGGGGGCGGAACGACACTGCCCTGTGCCTCGCCTCCAAAGCGATCAGCGTCTGCTCCTAGCGATGTGTGACTTAGGTTGCGATGAGACGGGTACCGACATGCTCAGGGATGCGTACCCAAGGGCAAGGATGCCCCGGCATGGATGCCTCTCTCCCCCCTTGCGGGGGATGGAATTGCGCAGTGGCGCCATGGCACGAATGGTTTCGACAAGGCCAGGCGGCACTGCCAGAAACGAAGCGGGATGGTCGGTCTTCGATGACCTGCCGTCCGCATGAGGAGGGCCAGCCCCTGGTGGCAGATGGCTCGCTCATGGCTTCGAGGGCCTTCCCCGGCCCGTTTGGAAGGGTGGACGTTGGTTGGACCAGGCCGCCATCGGTGATCCTTCCAGACCCTTCAGTTCCCTGCGTATTGGGCCGGCTCTGCCGGCCTTTTTTTTTATCACTCGCATGCCGCGATCGTGAGGGCACGGCGCCCAGGCAAACTCTGGTATCCTGAAGGTTCGACATGATGGCAACCCCATCCGCCACCCCGCTCCCTGGTTATCTGCGAAGAACGCTGGACATGGCCACCCGAGTCGCCCGTCGCTGGCGCCCCCGCTCCCTGCTGCAGCTTGTGCTGATCGCCTTCGTGGTGGTGATGCTGCCGTTGGGCGTGCTGATGTTCCAGGCGGGCCAGGCTCTCTCCGAGCTTACCCGGCTGGCCGACGCCAGTGCTCGCCAGGCGGTGGAGGAGACGCGGCGCGCCCGGACCCTGGGGGTATTGGCCCTGGAGATGGAGCGTAGTGCACGGCAGTATGCCGTCCTGGAGCAGGAGAGCCTGCTGAAGATCTATGCCGCCCGGCTCGAGGAGTATCGTCAACTGCTGGGTCGGCAGCGGGAGCTGCTGCCGGAGGCTCCTGTCGTGGAGGCGCTGGAGGCGCTTCTCGTACGCTTGAGCGATCTGCCCGGCCTGGAGCTGGCGGCGTTCAAGGAGCGGCTCGACGCCTTCCCGGCACTCGCTGAACATACCGAAGCGCTGCGCCAGGCCACCAATCAGCGCATCGATACGCGTATCGATGCCATCCGTGAGGGCGCGCGAGGGGTGCAGAGGCAGCTGTGGTGGCAGACCGGGGCTCTGGTGTCGGCCAGCCTGGTGCTGATGCTGCTGTTCTCATGGCTGATCATTCGTCCGGTGCGCCAGCTGGAACGCCGTATCCTGGGGATCGGCAGTGGCTCCCGCGAGTCACCACCCCGCCCGGTACAAGGTCCCGCCGAGTTGATTCAGCTGGATGAGCGCCTCGACTGGCTCGCCTCGCGTCTCGATGAGCTGGAGGTCGATAAGCAGCGTTTCCTGCGCCATATGTCTCATGAGCTCAAGACCCCGCTGGCCAGCGTGCGTGAAGGGTCGGCGCTGCTGGGCGACGGGGTGGCCGGCAAGCTGAACCCGCAGCAGCAGGAGATTCTCGAGCTGATCGATGGCAGCGGCCGCGAGCTGCAGCGGCTGATTGAGCAGCTGCTCGACTACAACCTGCTGCAGCAGAACCGCCGGGTGAAGATCGAGCGGATCGACGTTGCCACCCTGCTGCACGAGGTGCTGGCCAAGCATCGTCTGGCGTTGGCCAACAAGGGAATGCGGGTCGAGGGCTTCGATGGCCCGGTGGTGTGGCCACTGGATCGTGCCGCGACTGGGCATATCCTCGATAATCTGGTCTCCAACGCCATCGCCTATGGTGAGGAGGGGGGTGTGCTGGAGATCCGTGCTCGGCAGCGCCGAGATCGCCTTGAGCTGGAGGTGGCCAACAGCGGCGAACCCATTGCCGAGGCGGATCGCCCACGGTTGTTCGAGCCCTTCTATCAGGGCGGCACGCGTCGCAAGGGGCCGCTCAAGGGGTCCGGCATCGGGCTCTCGGTAGCGGCGGACTGCGCCCGCCTGCAGCAGGGCGAACTGGCGCTGGTGACAGATCCACGCCTGGCGGTCTGCTTCCGCCTGACGCTGCCGCACACGGCCCTCTCGAGGGTGGACCCTACTGACATGCCTGCCGAGTTGGCAGACCCGCAAGCGAGGAACTGATGTGATGACACTGCGTCCCCTGTTGGCCTGTCTACTGGCCATCTGGCTGGTCGGTTGCGAGAGTCTGCCGCGGGGGCTGATGGAGCACTCCACCGAGCCGGCCAGCGTCGTGGAGTCTGTTGCCCACTGCCGGGCCGAACTGCCGAGCTTCACCGACGAGGCGTGCCTGCTGCGGGAGTGGGTCGACTTCGGGCTGGCGTCGCAGCGCGGTGATCGCGCCTGGCGTGATGCCATGCTCAAGCGCCTGGAAGGAGAGGAGGCGGAGCGGCGCCTGGCTCGCGCCGTGGCGCTCTCATGGGGGAGCCACCGGCAGTGGGTGCTTGCCTCGGAGCTTTACAAGGCCGACCTGAGCGCCGCGCCTGTGACCCTGCAGCCGCTGCTGCGCTACTGGCTCAATGAGCTGGAGCGTCGCCGCGCCATGCTCGGGCGACTGAATGCCGCGCGCTCCTCCCAGGTGGATAGCGAGGCCCGTATCACCGCCTTGGAGGAGGAGAAGGCCGCCCTGGCGGAGAAGCTCGAGGCGCTGACCGCCATCGAGCGAAGTATCAACCTGCGACAGCAGAACGAAGAATGATGGAGGCCTCGATGTGAAGACCCTGCCCCCCCTGCAAACGCGTGCTGACTCGACTCGGATGGCGGTCGCCGGGAGTGCCGGGCGTCGGCAGCCTGCCCATATCCTGCTGGTGGATGACGACGTCAGCCTGCTCAAGCTGCTGGGCATGCGACTGGAGAGTCGCGGCTACCGGCTGACCACCGCGGAGAGCGGCCGCGAGGCGCTCAGGTCGCTGGAGGTGGATCGTCCCGACCTGGTGATTACCGACCTGCGCATGGATGAGATGGATGGTCTGATGTTGTTCCGCGAGGTGCAGCGGGCGGCGCCGGGGCTGCCGGTCATCCTGCTTACCGCCCACGGCTCGATACCCGATGCGGTCGCGGCGACTCGCGAGGGCGTATTCAGTTTCCTGACCAAACCGGTGGATCGTGACGAACTGTTCGCTGCCATCGAGGATGCCCTGGCCCAGGCTCCGGGCGGGGTGACGGATGGCGATGAAGCCTGGCGTGCCGAGATCATCACCCATAGCCCCGAGATGGAGCGCCTGCTGGAGCAGGCGCGCATGGTCGCCGCCTCCGATGTCAGCGTGCTGGTCAGTGGCCCCTCCGGCTCGGGCAAGGAACTGATGGCCAGAGCCATTCATCGTGCCAGCCCGCGAGCCGAGAAGCCCTTCGTGGCGATCAACTGTGGCGCCCTTCCCGAACAGCTGCTGGAGAGTGAGCTGTTCGGGCACACCAAGGGAGCCTTTACCGGAGCGATCAGCGAACATCGTGGCCTGTTTCAGGCCGCCGACGGCGGAACCCTGTTTCTCGACGAGATCGGCGACATGCCGTTGCCGCTTCAGGTCAAGCTGCTGCGTGCCCTCCAGGAGCGTCACGTTCGTCCGCTGGGCTCTACCACTCAGGTGCCGGTGGACGTGCGAATCATCTCGGCAACCCATCGCGACCTAGATCGCGCCATGGGCGAGGGGGAGTTTCGCGAGGATCTCTACTACCGCCTCAATGTGGTCAACCTGCGTCTGCCATCGCTCAAGGAGCGCCCCGAGGATGTGCCATTGCTGGCCAAGCATCTGGTGGTCCAGGCCGCCGAGCGTCACAAGCCCTTCGTCAAGGGCTTCTCGCCGGAGGCCCTGAAGCTGCTGGCGGCCAGTGCCTGGCCGGGTAACGTGCGTCAGCTGGTCAATGTGGTCGAGCAGTGTGTGGCCTTGACCGGGACCGCGATCATCCCCGAGGCGCTGGTGGCCCAGGCGCTGGCGGCCGAAGAGAGTGTGTTGCCGACGTTCAACGATGCCCGGGCGGCCTTCGAGCGTCGTTACCTGATCAAGGTGTTGAAGCTCACCGCCGGCAACGTGACCCAGGCGGCGCGTATCGCCGGGCGCAATCGCACCGACTTCTACAAGCTGCTGGGGCGTCACGACCTGGAGCCGGCCCCCTTCAAGCCTGAGCGCTGAGGGCTCACGAAACGACTGTCCCCCGCCATGTGGCGGGGGACAGGGGATCACATTGTGCTCCGCTTACTGCTGGGGAAGCTTGGTGCGACGCAGGTAGGGGAAGACGGTCTCGAATTCGCCGAACTTGGCCTTGGCATCCTCGTCGGAGACCGTCGGGGGAATGATCACGTCTTCGCCCACGGTCCAGTCCGCCGGGGTGGCGACGCCCTTGCCGTTGGCGGTCTGCAGGGCATCCAGGGCACGCAGTACCTCGGCGAAGTTGCGACCGACGTTCATCGGGTAGGTCATGGAGAGCTTGAGCTGCTTGTCTGGACCGATGATGAACACCGAGCGGACCGTGGCGCTGTCGGCGGGAGTCCGGCCGTCGGGCAGGTAGGCCTCGGCGGGCAGCATGTCGAACAGCTTGGCGACCTTGAGGTCCTCGTCGGCGATGATCGGGAAGCCGACATCGCTGCTGGCATAGCTCTCGATGTCCTTGATCCAGCCCTTGTGCTCCTCCACGCCATCCACCGAGATGCCGATCACCTTGGTATCGCGCTTCTTCCACTCATCGCTGAGCTTGGCCACGGCGCCGAACTCGGTGGTGCAGACCGGGGTGAAGTCCTTGGGGTGGGAGAACAGGATGGCCCACTTGCCGTCCAGCCACTCGTGGAAGCGGATGGCACCCTGGCTGGTGTCGGCCTCGAAGTCCGGTACGAGGTCATTGATGCGCAGAGACATGTGTGACTCCTTGATACATGGTGATGGAATCCCGCCCTTGGCGGGAGTGTCGCAAGAACAGTCGACGAAACGGCATCTGGCCCCGAACGTCAAGACGACTTGCGACTAAGCTTAGATAGCGCAGGGGGTTGTGAGCTCCCTGCGCTATCGGTTCGACCGCTTGGCGGTCGGAATATCGGTGTCATGAGGAACTACCTCGAGCGTCAGGCGTCCCTCCCCCAGGCGGGCGGTCAGGTGGTCGCCGGGAGCGGCGTCGTCGGCTCGTCGTACCACGCGCGCCTGCTTGTCCTCGAGTATCGCATAGCCACGGCCCAACACCGCCAGGGGGCTGACGGCATGGAGCTCCCTGGCGACCGCTGTCAGACGCTCGCGATGACGCACCAGCGCCCGCGGCGCCGCGATGCTAAGACGCTGGCTCGTCGCCTCGAGGCGACGTTCGGCCAGCGCCAGTTGGCGGCCGGGCGGGTGTGCCGTCAGGCGGCGCTTCAGCTGGGCCTGGTGTCGGTTGGCCTCGGTCAGGCGTGCCTGGAGGGCTCGTGTCAGTCGTCCGGCCAGTTGCGCCAGCGCCTGGCGGCGGTGCTCCAGTTTCTCGCCAGGGTGACGCAGCCGCGCCCGCTGATGATCCAGTCGCTGACCCTCGGCATCGAGCCGAGACTGGATCGCGCGCACCAGGCGTGCCTGGAGCATCACCAGACGGTGGGCGAGATCATGGCGATCCGGCACCAGTCGCGCCGCTCCCGCGGAGGGGGTGGGGGCGCGTGCATCGGCGGCGAAGTCGGCAAGGGTCGCATCCACCTCGTGGCCCACCGCCGACATGACCGGCAGTCGTGAATGGAAAATCGCCCGAGCCAGGTGCTCGTCGTTGAAGGCCCACAGGTCCTCCAGGCTGCCGCCGCCCCGGGTGAGGAGGATGGCGTCGCGGTTCGGGTCGAGGTTCGCCTGGCGATTGAGCAATCCCAGCGCCGAGATCATTGCCGGCACCGCCTCGCGTCCCTGGACCGCCACCGGAATCAGTGTCACGTTCACCATGGGCCAGCGCGCGTCAAGTACTGCCAGTACATCACGAATCGCCGCACCGGTAGGTGAGGTGACGATCAGCAGGTGGCGTGGCGGACAGGCCAGGGGGCGGGCGTTGGCGAACACGCCTTCGCTGTCGAGGCGTGACTTGAGCCGTTCGTAGGCCGCCAGCAGCTCGCCCAGGCCCGCGGCCTGCACCGCTTCCGCGATCAGCTGATAGTCGCCTCTGGGTTCGAAGACCGACAGCCGCCCGCGTACCTTGACCCGGTCGCCGTCGCGCATCGGCGCCCCCACGAAGCGTGCACGGCTCCGAAACAGGGCGCCGCGCAGCTGGGCATGCTCATCCTTGAGGGTAAAGTAGACATGACCGGAGCTGGGGCGCGAGACCCCGGAGAGCTCGCCCTCGACCCAGATATCGCCGAAGCGCCCCTCCAACAGCTGCCGGGCGATGCGGTTGAGCTCGCTGACGGAAAGGGGCGGGGCATCGGGGTGGCTCATGGCGCTGGCTCCTCGGACAACAGAGGCTCAGGGTAGCATGGTGTCGTGTTGGTTCGTGACGTGACCCGCCTAGGCCCGTTATAATGGTCGATTAACTTACCTGCCTCCTCCCACCAGCTCACTGGGTGTTGCCGATATGCTACGTATGGCCCAAGAAGCTCTGACCTTCGATGATGTTCTCCTCGTGCCCGGCTACTCAGACGTTCTGCCCAAGGACGTTAGCCTGCGGACTCGACTGACCCGCGACCTCTACCTGAACATTCCGCTCCTCTCCGCCGCCATGGATACCGTGACCGAGGCGCGACTGGCCATCGCCATGGCCCAGGAGGGTGGCATCGGCATCATCCACAAGAACATGACCATCGCCCACCAGGCCGCCGAAGTGCGCAAGGTCAAGAAGCATGAGAGCGTGATCGTCAACGACCCGGTTACCGTGGGGCCCAAAGCCAAGCTGGCGGATCTGCTGGCCATGGCCGAGGAGCATGGCTTCTCGGGCTTTCCGGTGGTGGAGGGCGAGTCTCTGGTCGGCCTGGTCACCGAGCGCGACATGCGCTTCCAGCCCAACCATGGCGATAGCGTGGCGGACATCATGACGCCTCGCGAGCGTCTGGTCACCGTGCCGGAGGGCACCTCCCTGGACGTGATCAAGAGCAAGATGCAGGAGTACCGCATCGAGAAGATGCTGGTCGTGGATGATGCCTTCCGCCTGCGTGGTCTGGTCACCTTCCAGGATATCGAGAAGGCGCGCACCTTCCCCAACGCCGCCAAGGATGCGGATGGCCGTCTGCTGGTCGGTGCCGCGGTGGGGACCGGTCCCGAGACCGCCGATCGCGTGGCGGCACTCGCCGAGGCCGGTGTCGACGTGATCATCATCGATACCGCCCATGGCCACTCCAAGGGCGTGATCGATCGGGTGCGCTGGGCCAAGGAAAACTTCCCCCAGATCCAGGTCGTAGGCGGCAATATCGCCACGGCCGAAGCGGCGAAGGACCTGGCCGAGGCCGGCGCCGATGGCGTAAAGGTGGGCATCGGCCCCGGCTCCATCTGCACCACGCGCGTGGTGGCCGGCGTGGGGGTGCCTCAGATTACCGCCGTCTCCAGCGTGGCCGAGGCGCTCGAGCCCTACGATATCCCGCTGATCGCCGATGGCGGTGTACGCTTCTCCGGCGATCTGGCCAAGGCGGTCGCCGCCGGAGCCAGCGCGGTGATGGTGGGTGGTCTGCTGGCCGGCACCGAGGAGGCGCCCGGCGAGATCGAGCTTTACCAGGGCCGCACCTACAAGGCCTATCGTGGCATGGGGTCGATGGGTGCCATGGCCCAGAGTCAGGGCAGCGCCGACCGCTATTTCCAGGACAAGGATGCCGGTGCCGAGAAGCTGGTGCCCGAAGGCATCGAAGGTCGCGTGCCCTACAAGGGCATGATGGGGGCCATCGTCCATCAGTTGATGGGCGGGTTGCGCGCCTCCATGGGCTACACCGGCTGCCGCGACATCCAGGAGATGCGCACCAAGCCGCAGTTCGTGCAGATCACCGGGGCCGGCTTCAACGAGTCCCATGTGCACGATGTGCAAATTACCAAGGAAGCCCCCAACTACCGGGCTGGTTAAAAAGCGCCGCTGGAATGGCGCCATGCGTTGTTGAAAACGGCCTCGGCATGCTCATTGACAGACTCGTCAACTCCGCTGCCTCGGCCGTTTTCGCCTAGCCTGACGCTCATCCAGCAACGCTCGCAGGATTTTCTACGTATTTTCAGCCTTGGCCTAGATGCCCTAGCGGATGCTTTCATGACCGATATTCACGCCCACAAGATCCTGATCCTCGACTTCGGCTCCCAGTACACCCAGCTGATCGCCCGCCGCGTGCGCGAGATCGGCGTCTACTCCGAGGTTCGCGCCTTCGATATCAGCGAGGCCGAGATTCGCGAGTACGCCCCCAACGGCATCATCCTCGCCGGCGGCCCCGAGTCGGTCACCGAGCTGGATTCGCCCCGTGCCCCGCAGTGCGTGTTCGAGATGGGTCTGCCGGTGCTCGGCATCTGCTACGGCATGCAGACCATGGCCGAGCAGCTCGGTGGTGCCGTCGAGGGCTCCCATGTTCATGAGTTCGGCTATGCGCAGATTCGTCTCGACGCCGAAACGGCGCTGTTTCGCGATATCTCCGACCATATCGATGCCGAGACGGGCAAGAACCTGCTCGATGTCTGGATGAGTCATGGTGACAAGGTCTCCCGGGTGCCCGACGAGTTCACTGTGACCGCCTCGACGCCGAGCTGCCCGATCGCCGCCATGGCCTGGGAGGAGAAGCGTTTCTTCGGGGTGCAGTTCCACCCCGAGGTGACCCACACCCTGCAGGGGCAGCGCATCCTCGAGCACTTCGTGGTCGATATCTGTCAGTCCGAATGTAACTGGACGCCGGCCCGCATCATCGAGGATCAGATCGAGCGCGTGCGCGAGAAGGTGGGCGATCGTCATGTTCTGCTCGGCCTCTCCGGCGGCGTCGACTCCTCGGTGGTGGCCGCACTCCTGCACAAGGCCATCGGTGACCAGCTGACCTGCGTCTTCGTCGACAATGGCCTGCTGCGCAAGGCCGAGGGTGACCAGGTGATGGAGACCTTCGCTCGTCACATGGGCGTCAAGGTGATTCGCGTGGACGCCGAGGACCAGTTCCTCGACAAGCTGAAGGGCGAGGCCGACCCCGAGGCCAAGCGCAAGATCATCGGCAACACCTTTATCGATGTCTTCGACGCCGAGGCCGCCAAGATCGAGGGAGTCGACTTCCTGGCCCAGGGCACCATCTACCCGGATGTGATCGAGTCCGCCGCCGCCAAGACCGGCAAGGCGCACGTGATCAAGTCGCACCACAACGTGGGTGGCCTGCCCGAGACCATGAAGCTCAAGCTGGTCGAGCCGCTGCGCGAGCTGTTCAAGGATGAGGTGCGCAAGCTCGGTGTCGAGCTCGGTCTGCCCTACGACATGGTCTACCGTCACCCCTTCCCGGGGCCGGGCCTGGGCGTGCGCATCCTCGGCGAGGTGAGGAAGGAGTACGCCGATATCCTGCGCGAGGCCGATGCCATCTTTATCGAGGAGCTGCACAAGGCCGACTGGTATCACAAGACCAGCCAGGCCTTCGCGGTCTTCCTGCCGGTGAAGTCGGTCGGCGTGGTCGGCGACGCCCGCCGCTACGAATGGGTCATCGCCCTGCGCGCCGTGGAGACCATCGACTTCATGACCGCCCGCTGGGCGCACCTGCCTTACGAGTTGCTGGAGACCGTCTCCAATCGCATCATCAACGAGATCACCGGCGTTTCTCGTGTCACCTACGACGTCAGCAGCAAGCCGCCGGCCACCATCGAGTGGGAATGATGCTACCCGTTGCATGTTGCCGGTCGTCAGGGACCCGCCACTCGGCGGGTTTCTTTTTTTGACTCATCGCAGACTGGCGAGCCTTCGCCGATGATAGGGGGAAGAAGATGAGTACGACGAGATTCATGGCGTTGGCCTGCCCGCTGGACGGCAATGACCTGCACAAGAGTGGCAACACCTGGCGCTGTGCGGATGGGCACAGCTTCGATATCGCGCGTCAGGGTTACGTTCACCTGCTGCCGGTGCAGAACAAGCGCTCCCGGGACCCCGGCGACAGCAAGGCGATGGTGTCGGCGCGGCGGCGCTTTCTCGAGGCCGGCTACTATCGGCCCATCGCCGAGGCGATCGGTCGCGCCGTGCTGGACGAAGTGCCGGGCGGGGTGCCACTTCGCTGCCTGGACGCCGGTTGCGGCGAGGGTTATTACCTGCGCAAACTGGCCGATGCCGCATCCGAGATCGAGGAGGCGTCAGGCAAGGCACCGGCGCTTGCGCTACTGGGCGTAGATATCTCCAAGTGGGCGGTACTCGCCGCCGCCAAGCGCCTGGAGGTCGCCACCTGGGTGGTGGGTACCAACGCCCACCTGCCGGTCCAGACCGGCTGCGTTGACCGCGTGCTATGCCTGTTCGGCTTCCCCGTCTACGCCGAGTTCGCCCGCGTGCTGAAGCCGGGCGGCGAGCTACTGATGGTCGAGCCCGGGCCGGACCATCTGCGTGAGTTGCGCGAGATCATCTACCCGAGCCTCAAGCCGCCCCGAGAGGGCGGCGAGATCGTGCCCGAGGGGTTCGCCCGGAGGCCCGGCGAGACGCTGCGCTTCACCATCGAGCTCGAGAGTGCCGAGTCCATCGCCGATCTGCTGACGATGACGCCGCATCTGCATCGTGCCAGTGCCGAGGGGCGCGAGAAGGCCGCGGCCCTCACCTCGCTTGCACTCACCGTGGACGCACGACTGACGCGGCTGGTGCGAGAATGAGACGATCCACGTGCTCGTGTCCGGTTCTACCTTGCGCTACCTGACCGAACGCCTTGGGCGAGCCGAAGATGCAGCGCCATGACACCGACGATGTCAGTACGGGGTGAAGGGCGTTATAAGCTATTAACTTTCCAGTCTTTGCACGCCGGGGCCTGTATGTCTATGGTCCGCGGCGGTCTTTCATTTTGACGAGGTCCCTATGTCGACGCTCCTGACACCCCTGTGGCACGGCTATCGCGATGCCTCGCTGATCCTGCGCGTGAGCATCGCCCTGGTGCTGGGCGTGGTGGTCGGCCTGGTCGGTGGGCCCGTCGTGGCCGAATGGCTGGCCCCGCTGGGTGAGCTGCTGATGCGGCTGCTGAAGTTCATCATCCTGCCCATCGTCCTGTTCACCCTGATGTCGGGAGTCAATCAGGGCGCCGCCGGCAGCCTAGGGCGGATCGGCCGCAAGGTGTTTCTCTACTATCTGGTCACCTCGGCCCTGGCCATCGCCGTGGGGCTTGGCGTGGCGACCCTGCTGTCGCCGGGAGAGGGCATGTCGCTGCAGGGAGCCGGCTCCGTCTCGGTACCCGACAACCCCGGCATCCTCTCGGTGGTGCTCGGCATCGTGCCGAACAATATCGTTGCCGCCTTCGCCGAGCAGGATCTGCTGGGCATCATCTTCATCGCGCTGGTCTTTGGCCTGGCCGTGTCGAAGATGCGTCAGTCCGAATCCCAGGCGGAGCTGGGTGAGCGGCTCTACGGCCTGATCGAGGCGCTTAACACCGCCACGCTCAGGGTGATGGATGGCATTCTTCACGTTGTGCCGGTTGGGGTCTTCGCCATCGTGACCAATACCGTCGCCGATCAGGGGCTCGCGACCCTGCTGTCACTGGGGGATATGGTGGTGGTCCTCTATCTGGCGCTGGGAGCGCAGCTGCTGGTCTACCTCGGCCTGCTCAAGGGCTTCGGTGTGTCGGCTCGCGCCTTCTTCCGCGAGGCGCGTACGCCCATGGCCACCGCCTTCGCCACCCAGAGCAGCGCCGGCACCCTGCCGCTGACGTTGGGTGCCGCAAGCCGCCTGGGCCTGCCGCGTAGCCTCTATGGCTTCAGCCTGCCGCTCGGGGCGACGCTGAACATGGACGGAGCAGCGATTCGCATCGCCATCTCGGCGGTCTTTGCTGCCAACGTGATGGGTGTACCGCTTGACTGGGCAAGCATGCTGCAGATTGTGGTGGTAGGCACGCTGATCTCGGTGGGGACCGCCGGGGTGCCCGGTGCCGGTATCGTGATGATCGCGACGGTGTTCTCTCAGGTGGGCTTGCCTATCGAGGCCGTGGCGCTGCTGACGGCCATCGATGCCCTGGTGGGCATGGGCTGCACCGCGCTCAACGTGACCGGCGATCTCGTTGGTACAGCGGTCATCGACCGCAGTGAGCGTAGTCGATACACCTCGCAGACGTCCGGCACTTCCGAGCCCGTCCGGTATCGCTAGCCTCTGACCGAGCCAGGGACGGCGATAACCATGGCGGTGTCACGGTCTCGGTAGTGAGTTGGACAGCTTGAGGCTGGGTTGTTATACCTCCTAACAGGCGCTGGAAGCTGGTGGCGCCACTCGCGTCACCATGGGCGCGCATCCAAGAGGAGGGTTGACCGTGACGACTGATAACCGCAAGCCGACGACGACCGATGCCGGAATACCGGTCGCCAGCGACGAGCATTCGCTGTCCGTCGGCCCCGACGGCCCCATCGTGCTCCACGACCACTACCTGATCGAGCAGATGGCCAACTTCAACCGCGAGCGTATTCCCGAGCGCCAGCCCCACGCCAAGGGCAGCGGCGCCTTCGGGCATTTCGAGGTGACAGACGATGTCAGCGCCTATACGCGGGCCGCGGTATTTCAGCCGGGAACACGCACGGAGGTGCTGATTCGCTTCTCCACCGTCGCCGGCGAGCGCGGTAGCCCGGATACCTGGCGCGACCCGCGCGGGTTTTCCATCAAGTTCTATACCAGCGAAGGCAACTACGACATGGTGGGGAACAACACGCCGGTGTTCTTCCTCCGCGACCCGCTGAAGTTCCAGCACTTCATTCGCTCCCAGAAGCGCCGTGCGGATACCAATCTGCGTGACCACGATATGCAGTGGGACTTCTGGACGCTATCACCGGAAAGTGCCCACCAGGTCACCTGGCTGATGGGCGACAGGGGAATTCCCAGGACCTGGCGGCACATGAATGGCTATTCCAGCCACACCTACATGTGGGTGAACGCCCAGGGCGAGAAGTTCTGGGTCAAGTATCACTTCAAGACCGATCAGGGGGTCGAGTGCCTGACGCAGGAGGAGGCCGACCGGCTGGCGGGCGCGGATGGCGATTATCATACCCGCGATCTCTATCAGGCGATCGAGGCCGGTGAGTATCCGAGCTGGACGCTGTACATGCAGATCATGCCGTTCAAGGATGCCGAAACCTATCGTTTCAACCCCTTCGACCTGACGAAGGTCTGGCCCCATGCGGACTATCCGCTGGTCAAGGTCGGCAAGCTGACGCTCGACCGCAACCCCACGGATCATCACACCGAGATCGAGCAGGCGGCCTTCGAGCCCAATAACCTGGTGCCCGGCATCGGCATCAGTCCCGACAAGATGTTGCTGGGGCGGGTGTTTGCCTACGCGGATGCGCATCGCCACCGGTTGGGCGTCAACTACAAGCAGATTCCGGTCAATGCCCCCAAGGCACCGGTCCACAGCTACAGCAAGGATGGCGCCATGCGGGTGCAGAATGTGGCGGACCCGGTCTATGCCCCCAACTCCAAGGGAGGTCCGGCGGCCGACGGGGAGCGTTATCCCGAGGACTCCAGCTGGGAGGCAGGAGGGGAGATGGTTCGAGCTGCCTATACATTGCGCCAGGACGATGATGACTTCGGACAGGCCAATACCCTGGTCAATCAGGTCATGGACGAAGCCGCCCGTGATCGGCTGGTGGCCAATGCCGTGGGTCATCTCTCCGCCGGCGTTTCCGCTCCGGTACTTGAGCGAGCCTTCGACTACTGGAGAAAGGTCGATCCGGAGATCGGTGAGCGGATCGCCAAGGGAGTCCAGGCCAATATCGGCTGAGGGCTTGTCCTGAGTGCTTCAGAAGCCTGTCGGTGTGATGCCGGCGGGCTTTCTTTCACCTGGAGGGCGGGTCGAGACCGGCGAACAGGAGATCATCAGTCTGGAGAGGCTATATCGGCCTGGAAATACTTTGAAGCAGGCAACAACGAAACAGGGCCCGCCGAAGCGAGCCCTGTTTCACGAACCGTGAGGTTCGTGCGCGTTCATGATCCGGAGATCAGAGCGGCTTGATGTTAGAGGCCTGGAGGCCCTTCTTGCCCTGGGTCACGTCGAAGGAGACGCTCTGACCTTCCTGCAGGGACTTGAAGCCTTCAGCCTGAATCTCGGAGAAGTGAGCGAAGACGTCATCACCGCCGTCAGACGGAGAGATGAAGCCAAAACCCTTGGAGTCGTTGAACCACTTTACGGTACCAGTTGTCATAATAAATCCTTTCGCGCTTAGCGCCTTGCAAAGTTCCTGGTGTCACCCAGATGTATAGCGGGTAAAACAAGAATGATCTTACAGGCGGTCGAAAGAATTCGAATGCTGCTGAAACCATGCTGCTTGCCAACCAACTGGCGCTACGGTCTCATTGTTGTGGCTCTGGGTCAAAGACTTTCGTGATTTATTTTTGGTGGGCTCGTCGAAGAAGCCGGCCCAGCCGGTTCCGCAGTCGTTGAGAGGCGGCGCGGATGACGACATCACCGCGCGGGCCGTGGGCAGCCTCAAGGCGCTGTTTCCATGGGTGCGCTCTTGCTAGACTGCGCCGTTGATTCTGCGTCCCCGGAGAGGCACGCCGCGTGAGTGCTACCCCCGATTCCCCCAGCCTCGAACAGACCGCCGCCGGCCAGGCCGAGGTGCTGGGCAGGCTGTTCGATGAGCCGATTACCGAGCTGCCGGAGGACCTCTATATACCGCCGGAGGCGCTGCGGGTCTTTCTCGAAGCCTTCGAGGGGCCGCTCGACCTGTTGCTCTACCTGATTCGCCGACAGAACCTGGATATTCTGGCCATCGATGTGGCCGCCATCACCCGGCAGTACATCGAGTACGTCGAGCTGATGAAGGCCATGGAGATCGAGCTGGCGGGTGAATACCTGCTGATGGCGGCGATGCTTGCCGAGATCAAGTCGCGCACCCTGCTGCCACGTCCACCCAGAGAGGGGGGTGACGACGAGGAGGAGGACCCGCGCGCCGAGCTTATTCGCCGCCT
This sequence comes from uncultured Halomonas sp., assembly GCF_947501415.1. Classification (GTDB taxonomy): domain Bacteria; phylum Pseudomonadota; class Gammaproteobacteria; order Pseudomonadales; family Halomonadaceae; genus Halomonas. Next base: position 46,040 of record NZ_CANMVL010000033.1, read on the forward strand.
GCAGGAGTATGAGCGGTTAAAGAGTGCCGCCGAGTCGCTGGCCGAACTGCCTCGGCTGGGGCGGGACTGGTTTCCGGCTCGTGCGGCACTGCCGCCGCTGGAGAGTCGGGTGATCCATCCCGATGTCGGGCTGGATCAGTTGCTGGGCGCCCTGGCCGGTATCCTGCGGCGTGCCGAGCTCAACCAGACTCACCAGATCAGCCGCGAGGTGCTGTCGACACGCGAGCGCATGCTGGCGATCATGGAACGGCTCGAGGGTGGTCGCTTCGTGCCCTTCGAGGCTCTGTTCGCGCTGGAGGAGGGGCGTGCTGGTGTCGTGGTGACCTTCATGGCGATTCTCGAGCTGGCCAAGGAGTCGATGATCGAGGTCGTGCAGAACGCACCGCTGTCACCTCTTCATGTCCGCGCCCGAGTCGCCCCAGTCGAGGGTATCGAGCAGGGTGATTCCGAAGATGGGGGAGAGAGTCCCTTCGAGGAGGAAGACGGGGAGGTTGGGCCATGATGGCCGAGGAAGTACCCGGTGTGCTGGATGAGATCCTCGAGGCGGCGCTGCTGGCCGCGGGAGAGCCATTGGCGGTGGAGCGCCTGGAGGCCCTGTTTGACGACCATGAACGGCCACCGCGGCGCGCCCTGCGTGAGGCGTTGGAGCGCCTGCGTGGCCGCCATGAACGGGGCGCCATAGAGCTGATCGAGACGGCCTCGGGTTATCAGTTGCGCATCCGCCCACGGCTCTCGCACTGGGTATCGCGACTCTGGGATGAGCGCCCCCAGCGCTATTCGAGGGCGCTGCTCGAGACCCTGGCGCTGATTGCCTACCGTCAGCCGGTTACCCGTGGCGATATCGAGGAGGTGCGCGGGGTCTCGGTGAGCGGCTCGATCATGCGCACCCTGCTCGAGCGTGGTTGGGTTCGCGTGGTGGGTCATCGTGACGTGCCAGGTCGCCCCGCGGTCTATGCAACCACACGCAGCTTTCTCGACGACTTCGGTCTCAAGACGCTCGATGAGCTACCCCCCATGCATGAGCTCAAGGCGTTCGAGGGGGCGGAGCAGATGGACGCTTTCGATGAAGAGGCGTCGCCGCCCGACCAGACCGATATTCTCGCCCAGGCGGATATGGTGCAAGATGAGGGTGCCGGTGAGGCGTCCGAGGGCGCTACACTATCCGAATCCGAGGCGTCGGCGGCGGCCGATGCCTCCAACGAGCCCGCCGAAGAGGGCGGTCTTGATCACGCCGAGAAGGCGTCCGAGCGGGCAGACCTGAGCTTCGCCGATCTCGAGGCGCGTCTGTCCGAACGTGCCCGCAGCCGCGTCGATGAGGACGCTGCTGCGGGGGCGGAATACACATCCAGTGAGAACGAAGATTCATGAGCAATACCAGCGAAAAACTGCAGAAGGTCCTGGCGCGAGCCGGGCTTGGCTCGCGCCGCGAGATGGAGGCTGCCATCGCCGCCGGTCGAGTCCAGGTCAATGGTCAGGTGGCTACCCTAGGCGATCGTATCGAGACCCGCGACAGGGTGCTCTTCGATAATCGGCCGGTAACTCTGCGTGCCGCCGAGGAGGTGCCGCGGCGTGTGATCATGTACAACAAGCCCGAGGGTGAGTTGTGTACTCGCAAGGATCCCGAGGGGCGTCGCACCGTGTTCGACCGGTTGCCTCGCCTCAAGGGCGAGCGCTGGATCGCCATCGGTCGCCTGGATATCAATACCAGCGGCCTGCTGCTGTTTACCACCGACGGTGAGCTCGCCAACCGCCTGATGCACCCCTCCACTCAGGTGGAGCGGGAGTATGCGGTTCGGGTGATGGGGGAGGTGACCCAGGAGCATGTGGTGGCCATGGTCGAGGGCGTGATGCTCGACGACGGCCCGGCGCGCTTTACTGACGTTCAGGAGTTCGGCGGCGAGGGTATCAACACCTGGTTTCACGTGGTGATCATGGAGGGGCGCAATCGCGAAGTGCGTCGGCTCTGGGAGTCGCAAGGCCTTACCGTCAGTCGGCTCAAGCGGGTGCGCTACGGCAATATCTTTCTCGACAAGCGCGCCAAGGCCGGTGAGTGGGTGGAGCTCTCTCAGGAAGAGGTCGATGACCTGGCTGAGCTGGCAAGCCTGCCGGCCCGCAAGGTGCCGGAGCTGACGCCGGACGAGAAGAATCGCTGGAGCCGCGACAAGCACAAGCGTAAGCCGGTACAGGCGATGCGCAAGCCGAGAGCGCGTCGCTGACCGCGGACTCGGCTAAAGGAAATCAAAAAAAGGCTTGCCAGGACGCAGGTGTATCAGTATTATCTGCCCCCGTTCGGAAGGGTCGTTAGCTCAGTTGGTAGAGCAGTTGGCTTTTAACCAATTGGTCGTAGGTTCGAATCCTACACGACCCACCACTCCGGACACTGGCTTGCTTGCAAGCTCGGGTCGTTAGCTCAGTTGGTAGAGCAGTTGGCTTTTAACCAATTGGTCGTAGGTTCGAATCCTACACGACCCACCAATTCAGACGCCCCGGTCTCCTCGAGATCGGGGCGTTTTCGTATTGGTGCCGAGGGGCTGGCCAGAGGTTTTCGGCCGGTGCTGGTCAATACACCAGCGATATGGTCTAGAATAGAGGGCGAGCCGGCAGGCGACAGACGCAGCCGAGCTCATTGGCGCATCTCACCACGCGGAGCGCGTGGAAGAGATGCTCCCATCCTCTGCAGGGGGAGCCCCTGCCGGTCACAGTGGTAGACACGATGACGATCATGACTTCCCGTGCCGAGGTGCGTGAGCACCTGGCCCGCACCTATTGCCCCACCCGTATTCCCGCCCAGGATCAGGCGCGCATCGAGGAGATCAAGCGGCTTCTCGAGGCCAACAACGCCGTTCTGGTGGCCCATTACTACACCGATGATGCCATCCAGCAGCTGGCTGAGGAGACCGGGGGCTGCGTGGCCGACTCCCTGGAGATGGCTCGCTTCGGCGCCCGGCATCCGGCCGATACCCTGGTGGTGGCCGGTGTACGCTTCATGGGTGAGACCGCCAAGATTCTCTCCCCCGAGAAGCGAGTACTGATGCCGACCCTGGAGGCGACCTGTTCGCTCGATCTGGGCTGTCCGGCCGATGAGTTCAGCGCCTTCTGCGACCAGCACCCCGACCGCACCGTGGTGGTCTACGCCAACACCTCGGCGGCGGTGAAAGCGCGTGCCGACTGGGTGGTGACTTCCTCCATCGCCGTGGAGGTGATCGAGCACCTCCAGGCCCGCGGCGAGAAGATCCTGTGGGCGCCGGACAAGCACCTGGGGGGCTATATCCAGAAGCAGACCGGTGCCGACATGCTGCTATGGGATGGTGCCTGCATCGTCCACGAAGAGTTCAAGTCCAAGGGGGTCGAGGACCTCAAGGCGCTCTATCCGGAGGCCGCGGTGCTGGTGCACCCGGAGTCGCCGGCGGCGGTGGTGGAGCTGGCCGATGTGGCGGGCTCGACGTCCCAGCTGATCCAGGCGGCCAAGGAGCTGCCCAACGACAAGCTGATCGTGGCCACCGATCGTGGCATCTTCTTCAAGATGCAGCAGGTGGTGCCGGAAAAGACGCTATTCGAGGCGCCTACGGCTGGCAATGGTGCCACCTGCAAGAGCTGTGCCCACTGCCCCTGGATGGCGATGAACGGGTTGGATAACCTGGCCGATGCCCTGCGTCATGGGCTCGGTGAGATTCAGGTCGAAACAGAGCTTCGCCATGCGGCGCTGAGGCCCCTGGAGCGGATGCTCAACTTCAAGCGCTAGGCCCTCCTAGCGCTTGTTGTAAGAAACCCCCTTGCCGCTGGGCGTGGCGTCGACTCGCTGGCTGACGGCGTTATTGAAACTTCTCGAGCGTTTCTCGGTAGTCGAGGAACGCCTCGTAACGCTGCTCGATACGCGCGGCCGCGGTAGCGTTGTCTTCCTGATCGGCCACTCGACGAGCCACGCCCAGCTGACGAATGGCATCGGTAATGCGTCCGGTAAGCTGCTGATATTCGGCGCGGGCCAGGTGGCCCAGGGCCTCGCGACCGCTGCGACCCGCCGCCTCGGCGAGCAGTGCAAACACGCGATGGTCCTCGGGGCGCCGGTCTGCCAGATCGCGCAGAAGGCGCCATGCCGCCTCGGGATCACGCTGGAGCTGTGCTTCGGCGAGGGTGAGGCTGGTCGGGACATGTCCCGGAACCAGACGCAGCAGACGCCGGCTGCGTTCGATGGCGTCATCGGTGCGTCCGGCGGCGAAGGCAGTTTCGGCCGCCGTGGCGGGGATCAGGGTGAGGTCGGGCTGCTCCCGCGCCAGGGCGTCGAGCCGGCGCAGCGCCTCATCCGTATCGCCCCGTTCGGCGCTGATCAAGGCCGCCAGATAACGCTCCGCCTGCCGGGGGACATCGCCCTGAGTCAGCCGGGTCCTCGCCCGGTCGGGGTCTGTCCGGTGAATCGCCAGCAGTGCACGGGCACGCACCAGGTGGTACTGCAGGCCATCTCGTTGTTCCTGCACCGAGAGCTTGGCGGCGCGTGATGCGGTATCACTGATGCGCGACTCGGTAAGCGGGTGGGTGAGCAGAAACTCGGGAGGGGTGCCGCCCTGCAGGCTGGCCAGCCGCTGCATGGCGCGAAACATCGAGACCATGGCCTCGGGGTCGTAGCCCGCTTCCGCCATGACCTGCAGCCCCAGGCGGTCGGCCTCCTGCTCATAGCGGCGTGAGTAGCTCAGCTGGTCCTGGATAAAGGCGGCCTGGGAGCCCATGGCGACGCCGATGCCTGCATCGCCCCCTCCGGCGGCGGCGATCAGCATGCCAGCCAGCATGGCGGCCATGGCGGGGACCTGGGTCTGCTCGGCGCGAGCCTGGCCGCGCGAGTAGTGGCGTTGGGCCAGGTGGCCGAGCTCATGGGCGAGCACCGAGACCAGCTCCGCCTCCTGGTCGGCGAAGGCGAACAGCCCGGCGTTGATGCCAACCACGCCGCCCGGTACCGCGAAGGCGTTGAGGCGATGGCTGTCGACCAGGGTCACGAGCAGCTCACTGGTGTCGACTCCGGCATGGGAGGCGAGTCGAGCGAGCAGTGCCTCGACATAGGCCTGGGCGATGGGGTCCTGCCATTCGGGGGCCCGGGCGCGAAACTGGCGTAGCCAGGCACGCCCCAGTCGATACTCCTCACTGCTGGCGGCCCGATGACCCGGTGCTGACAGGCTGGGCAGGTCGGCGCTGCTCTCCCAGGCGGGTTCGGTCCACTGGCCGACGGCAGGCAGTGCCAGGCACAGCCCCAGCAGCAGGGCAGCAGCACGAGGGAGGGGGCGTGACGGCATGGGCAAGCTCTCCTTGGGGCGAGGCGGGCCCACACTCTGACATTGATTCGCCTCGCAAAGTGCCTTTAAATCCTAGGGCTTCCCGCCTCTGGCCAAGCCAGGTGGCGATATTCCGCATTCTTCAGGGAGTCTACATGTCTCTGCAACCCGACCAAGTACTCGATGTCTGCGGACTGCCTTGCCCGCTTCCCCTGCTCAAGGCCAAGCAGGCGCTCTCCCGGCTCGAGGTTGGTCAGCTTCTCGAGGTGAAGGCCACCGATGCCGGCTCCTGGGGGGACTTTGCCACCTATATCGAACAGAGCGCTCACGAAATGCCGGCCAGGGAGGAGCGCGACAGCATCTATCACTACTGGATCCGCAAGGGCGAGGGGCGTGCTTCATGACCTTGCGTGCCGTGCTCAGGGGGTGGGTCGATCGCTATCTGTCCGACGAGGAGGCGGTGATCCTGCTGTTGGTCCTGGTGCTCGGCATCGCGGTGGTAGTCTTTCTGGGGCGCATGCTGGCCCCCTTTCTGACGGCGCTGGTGATCGCCTTTCTGCTTCAGGGGGCGGTGAGCTGGCTCGAGCGGCGACATGTCCCCCACCTGCTGGCAGTGATCCTGGTGTTCCTCTTCTTCCTGGGACTGTTGCTGGCGATGGCTCTTATCCTGATGCCGCTGATCTGGAACCAGCTGGTGGCGCTGGTGCAGGAGACCCCGCGGATGTTCGCCAGTGGCCAGCAGCTGCTCGATGATCTGCAGGAACGCTATCCGCAGCTGGTCACTCCGGACCAGATCCAGAATTGGATCGCCGTGGCTGGCCGCGAGATGACCCAGTTCGGACAGCGCGCGCTTACCCTCTCCCTGGCTTCGCTGGGCAATGTTCTGGCGCTGATCATCTATCTGGTGCTGGTGCCGATCCTGGTGTTCTTCCTGCTCAAGGATCGTGAGCGCCTGGTGGACTTCATCCTGTCGCTGCTCCCACGCAAGCGCACCCTGATGACCCGTATCTGGCATGAGATGGACAGCCAGATCGCCAATTATGTGCGTGGCAAGTTTATCGAGATCATGATCGTGGGTACGGCGGCATTCCTGACCTTTGCCTTCTTCGGGCTGCCGTATACTGCGCTGCTGGCGGTGCTGGTGGGGTTCTCGGTGCTGGTACCGTACATCGGCGCCGCGGTGGCGACGCTACCGGTAGCCGCCGTGGCGGGCTTCCACTTCGGCATGAGCGATCAGTTCCTCTATGTGCTGGTCGCGTATGGGGTGATTCAGGCGCTGGATGGCAATGTGCTGGTGCCGGTACTGTTCTCCGAAGCGGTCAACCTGCATCCGGTATCGATCATCGTGGCGGTGCTGTTTTTCGGCGGCATCTGGGGGTTCTGGGGCATCTTCTTCGCCATCCCGCTGGCGACCCTGATCAAGGCGCTGGTCTACGCCTGGCCCCGGGGGGTCAAGCGTCATCGCGAGGGCGAGGGCGGCGAGGTGGTGGCAGGGGAGTGAGGCCGCCCCCCGGCGGCCCCGTCGGCGGTTACTCGGTGTCGCCGGTGCCCTCGTTCAGGGACTGAGCCCTCTCCAGGACTTCCTGGGCGTGGCCCTTGACCTTGACCCCGCGCCACTCGTGGGCCAGCTTGCCTTCGCTGTCGATCAGGAAGGTGCTGCGCTCGATGCCAAGGTGCTCCTTGCCGTACATCTTCTTGAGCTTGATCACGTCGAACAGCCGGCAGAGTGTCTCCTCCTTGTCGGAGATAAGGGCGAAGTTGAACGCCTGCTTTGCCTTGAAGTTCTCCTGAGCCCGAATGCCGTCCCGAGAGGCGCCAAGCACCACGGTATTGGCAGCCTCGAACTCCGCCTTGCGATCGCGGAAGTCACCGCCTTCGGTGGTACAGCCGGGGGTGCTGGCCCTGGGGTAGAAGAAGATCACGACCTGACGCCCCTTGAACTCGGACAGGGTAACGCTGGTGTCGCCGGTGGCGAGGGCTGTGAAGTCGGGTACCGGCTGGCCGATGCTGACACTCATGGGAGTCTCCTGGGTGAGTGGGTCACGAGGCGTCGATTACACGCAACCCCCGCCCGGCTGTCAAAGAGGGTGGTGGAATCTGGTCGCGTCGCTGTACAGGCCTGGGCCGCCTGAGTACCATTTGAGCCTTGGGGGCAGCGACCTGCCCCGTCTGGGCGCCGCTAGGGCCGGGGCGCCGAGCGGCAATCGAGCCGGCAGCAGTCGAACCGAGAGGATAGAGAGGATGGTCACGGGAAGCATCGTCGCCCTGGCGACGCCGATGAAGGTCAATGGCGATATCGATTGGGAGGCGCTGCGTCGCCTGGTGAACTTCCATCTCGACCATGGCACCGATGGCATCGTCGCCGCCGGTACCACCGGCGAGCCCACCACCATGTCATTTGCCGAGCACTTCGATGTGATTCGGACGGTGGTGGAGGAGGTTGACGGACGGATTCCGGTGATTGCCGGTACCGGCGCCAACGCCACCTCCGAGGCCGTTGAGCTGGCCCGCTATGCCAGCGAGGTAGGCGCCGACTACTGCCTGTCGGTCTGCCCTTACTACAACAAGCCGACCCAGGAGGGGCTCTATCGCCACTTCAAGGCGGTCGCCGAGGGTAGCGAGTTGCCGGTGATCCTCTACAATGTGCCCGGCCGCACCTGCTCCGACCTCTACAACGAGACCGTGCTGCGCCTCGCCGAGGTGGACAATATCGTCGGGCTCAAGGACGCCACCGGTAATCTGGAGCGTGCCGAGGACCTGATCGGTCGCCTCGCGGGCAGTGGCTTCATGCTCTACTCGGGGGATGATGGCACCGCCTGTGACTTCATGCTGATGGGCGGTCATGGGGATATCTCGGTAACGGCCAACGTGGCGCCTCAAGCCATGCACGAGCTGTGTGCCGCCGCGGTCGCCGGCGATGCCGAACGTGCGCATCAGCTCAATACTCGCCTGATGCCGCTGCATACCAATCTCGGCATCGAGGCCAACCCGATCCCGGTCAAGTGGTCACTCAATCGCATGGGGCTGATCGAGCCGGGCATCCGTCTGCCGCTCACCTGGCTGTCGGAGAAGTACCACTCCACCATCAGCGAAGCCCTGCAACTGGCCGGCCTGATCGACGACTGATCGGCACCGCGCCGGCCCCTGGACAACTGGAAGCAAGGTAGACCCATGAACTCAGCGCTGAAATGGCTGCCGCTGGCGATGCTCGTCGCCCTGGCCGGCTGTGCCCGTGATGACGGCTATTATCACGATCGTAATATCGACTATGCCGATGCCCGCCAGGCGGCGCCCCTGACGCTGCCCGAGGGTCGTGCTGCCGAGCGCTATCGTGACGCCATGCCGGTGCCCGAGACGGCCGCCGACTTTCACGGCTCCACGGGTGACTTCGAGGCACCGGCACCGCAACCGCTGGGTGCCGGTCGACTTCAGCGTGAGTTCGTCGAGTCCCGCCGAGTGGGTGACGACGCCTGGCTGGTGGTGGGAGCCGCCCCGGACAGCGTCTGGCCACAGCTGGAGAGCTTCGCGCGCAGCCGTGGCCTGGAGGTGGTCGCCAGCGATTCGAGTCGCGGGGTGGTCGAGACGCGCCAGGGGCGCCTGAGCGTTCGCCAGGGACTGCGTGCCGGTGACAGCGAGGTGCGTTGCGATCAAGCCGGGCGCCCGGAGAGTGCCTGCCTCGGTGCCCTGGAGCAGTATCTCGCTGCGCGCAGCGCCACGGCGTCGAAAACCGCTTCATTGCAGGCCCAGCGCCTGGCCGGTGGGGAGCGTCTGCACCTCGTTAAGCGGGGTGACGAGTGGGCGGTCGAGGTGCCGCTGGATATTGACCGCACCTGGGCCGAACTCGACTACCAGCTCAAGCAGGACTTCACCGTCGAGGAGCGTCGCGAGCTGCTGGAAGGCATTCCGGCGGACTACTCCCATCGCATTCGCTACCTGCCGCTTTCCGAGCGCAGTGTCGGGTTCTGGAAAGGACTGGTGACCTCCGAGTCGCCGCGAGAGATTCGCCTGGAGCTGGAGCGCGAGGGCCCCGACCGCACCCTGTTGCGGGCGGTAAATCTCAGCGAGCGCGGCTTCAGTGCCGAGGACCGACGTGAGCTGCTGGAGCGAGTGGCGAGCCTGCTGCGCTGATGACGGAGGCCGGCAACATCATCGCTCGCCAAGGCGGACGACTGTACTTTGCATCGCTGGGCAGCGGCAGCAAGGGTAACGCGACCCTGGTGAGCGATGGCGAGACACGTCTGCTGGTGGACTGCGGTTTCACGCTGCGCGAAGCCGAACGCCGCCTGGCCCGTCTGGGGCTGCATCCGCGGCAACTCGATGCCCTGTTGGTGACCCATGAGCATGGCGACCATATTCGTGGGGTAGGCCCCCTGGCTCGTCGCTACGGGGTGCCGGTGTGGCTGACTCCGGGTACTTGGGGGAGTGGTCGGCTGGGTGAACTGCCCGAACGCCACTGGATCACCCCCCAGGCGCGCTTCGCCGTGAAGGGACTCCATATCGACCCGGTGACCGTGCCGCATGATGCCCGCGAGCCGGTGCAGTTCCGTATTCAGGGCGGTGGGCGACACCTGGGGCTGCTCACCGACCTCGGACACCCCACCGAGCATGTCGCCCAGGCCTTTGCCGGCTGCGATGCCCTGGTGCTTGAGTGCAACCATGATGTCCGGATGCTTGCCGAGGGTCCCTATCCACCCCGCCTCAAGCGGCGAGTGGGAGGTGACTGGGGGCATCTGGCCAATACCCAGGCGGCGACGCTGCTGACCCGGCTCGGCCTCGACCGCCTGCAGCGAATCGCCTGTTCGCATCTATCTGAACACAACAATCGCCCCGAGCTGGCGCTGGAGGCTTTGACGCCACTGCTCGACGGTGACACATCGCGGTTGATGGTAGCCTGCCAGGACGATGGTCTGGCATGGCAAGCCATCGCCTGAGCTGCAACCTTCCAACTGACCAAGCCCTCCGGAGGCTTCCATGGAAAAGCGTCAAGAACTCTACGCCGGCAAGGCCAAGTCGGTCTTCACCACCGATGACCCGGATCGCGTAATACTGCAATTCCGCGATGACACCAGCGCCTTCGACGGCGAGCGCATGGAGTCGCTGGACCGCAAGGGGATGGTCAACAACCGCTTCAACGCCTTCATCATGGAGACGTTGTCTGCAGCGGGGGTGCCCACCCACTTCGAGAAGCGCCTCTCCGACACCGAAAGCCTGGTCAAGACGCTGGAGATGATTCCAGTCGAGTGCGTGGTGCGCAATATCGCCGCGGGCAGCCTGGTAAAGCGGCTGGGCGTGACCGAGGGGGAGGCGCTCTCGCCGCCCACCTTCGAGCTGTTTCTCAAGAATGATGCCCTGCACGACCCCATGATCAACGAGTCGTTGGCCGAAACCTTCGGCTGGGCGACCGCCGACCAGCTGGCCGAGATGAAGGCGCTGACCTTCAAGGTCAACGCGGTGCTCAAGCAGCTGTTTGCCGATGGCGGCCTGCTGCTGGTGGACTACAAGCTGGAGTTCGGCCTGTTCAAGGGGCAGCTTGTCCTGGGCGACGAGTTCTCCCCGGACGGTTGCCGTCTGTGGGATGCCGAGACGCGCGAGAAGCTCGACAAGGATCGCTTCCGCCAGGGGCTCGGTGGCGTGATCGAGGCCTACGAGGAGGTCGGGCGTCGAATCGGGGTCAGCTTCGACTGAGGCCGAGGTTTCAGGTTGGCATCACCAGGGGCCCTGCGGGGCCCCTGGTCGTTTATGCAGGCACGATCTCCAGCACTTCCAGGAGGCGGGTGCCGCGGGATGCTGCCACGACACGAAAGCGTATATCCAGCTCGCGCAGGCGAACGCCATAACGGCGTGCTTCATCGTCGTCGCGATAGGCCGGCCGAGGGTCCTGGCTCAGCACCTCCTCGATCAGTGAGCGCAGCGAGGCGGCATCATCACGTCCGGCAAGCGTCGCTTCGGCGGTCTGGGTGAAGCATACCGGGAGTCGGTGAGGGGCCTCGGGAGCGAAGCCGGCGCTGGCCTCGGGTCTGGCTTCTGCCCAGGGCAGGTAAGGCTTGATATCGAGCACCGGGGTGCCGTTCACCAGGTCGGCACCGGCGAGCAGCAGCCTGACGCCGCCCCGAGTGTCGACCTCGATCAGCTCCACCAGAGACAGGCCCAGGCGGTTGGGCCGGTGGGTGCTGCGGCTGGCGAAGACCCCGACCCGGCGATTGCCGCCGAGGCGTGGCGGTCGCACCAGTGGTGTCCAGCGTTCGGGACTCTGGTGAAAGAGAAAGGTGAGCCACAGATGGCTGAAGGTCTCCAGCCCCCTGACCGTCAGCGGGTCATCGTAGGGGGGGAGTAGTCGGAGGAGGGCACGAGCCGAGGGGGCCAGGCCGGGCTGGCGAGGCACACCGAACTTGTCGGGGAAGTCGCTCTCGATCAGGCCGATGGGCGACAGGGTGATGGCCGGGGGGGAGGAGTGAACGCTCATGGAGGTCATTATGCCTGGCCCCGCTCAGGCCGGCGACCGCGGTTGGCCTGTCGGCGTGGGGTTGTGTAGTCTCTCGGCATTCACCAACGTTGCGAGACATCCCATGGATGAGGCTGCTGCAGTGCTGAAGAGGGAGGCCACGCGCTGCCCCGCACCGCGAATACGCTACCGCGAGGCCCTGGCGCGAGACGCCGGCGACCAGGCCGAGGTCTTTCATCATGCGGTGATGCAGGGGGCTTCTGCACACTACACCAGGCCCCAGCGTGATGCCTGGGTCTCGGCATTGCCGCGAGATGCGTGTGCCTGGGCGGCGCGACAGGCTCTCTATACCACCCTGGTGGCGGAGTGTGACGGCCGCTGCGTCGGCTTTCTCGAGCTGGAGCCCCATGCCGGCCGCATCGTGACGCTCTATGTATGGCCTTCGCTGGCGCGTCGTGGCATCGGTTCAACGCTCTTGATTCACGCCGAGCGACTGCTGATCGAGCGCGGGGTGTCTCGTGCCAGCATCGAGGCAAGCCTGATGCTGGCCGTGGGGCTGGAGCGGCGCGGCTGGCGCGACCTTGGTCATGAGTATGTGGAGCGCAACGGTGAGCGGCTGTCTCGCCATCGGCTGGAGAAGTCGCTGGTCGCGCTGCAGACCTAGTCTTCCAGGCGCATGGAAAGGTCGATCGCCTTGACATCCTTGGTCAGGGCGCCGCTGGAGATGCAGTCGACCCCGGTGTCGGCGATGGCGCGCAGCGTACTCCTGTCGACGTTGCCGGAAGCCTCCAGGGTCGCTTTGCCGGCGTTGCGTCGTACGGCCTCCCGCAGCTCGTCGAGGCCGAAATTGTCGAGCATGATGATGTCGGCATCGGCCGCCAGGGCCTGGTCAAGCTCGTCGAGGCTCTCCACCTCCACTTCTACCGGCAGGTCGCTCGCGATGCGGCGGGCCTCGCTCACCGCCGCCTCGATACCACCACAGGCGGCGATATGGTTCTCCTTGATCAGGAAGGCATCCCATAGCCCGATACGATGGTTATGCCCTCCGCCGCAGGCCACCGCATACTTCTGCGCCAGGCGCAGCCCGGGCAGGGTCTTGCGGGTGTCGAGCAGGCGCACGCCGGTGTCGGCGATCAGGTCGACGTAGTGGCGGGTGTGAGTGGCGGTAGCGGATAGCGTCTGCAACAGGTTGAGCGCCGCGCGCTCGCCGGTCAGCAGGCTGCGCGCCGCCCCCTCCAGCTCGAGGAAGCACTGGCCGGCCTTCAGGGTGTCTCCGTCGGCGGCCAGCCAGCGCAGGGTCACCGTGGCATCGAGGCGGCGAAACAGCTCATCGACCCAGGCCACCCCGCACAGCACGCAGTCATCGCGGGTGATGACGCGAGCCCTGGCGAACTGCTCGGCAGGAATCAGTTGGGCGGTGATATCGCCCGGGCCAACGTCCTCGGCCAGCAGGCGGGCGGCGGCATCGCGAATCTCTTCGACGAGCTTGTTGTGGTAGGGCAGGGTGTCCTGAAAGTCCATGCGGGTCACTCGTGGGGTTGGTGTCGGCGTGGGGTGGCCGGAGTGGTCAAGGAGGTCCATTATAGGGAATCCCTACCGGTGACGTCAGGGGAGAGACGCATGGCGATTGAACAGGGCTGGCTTGCCGGGGCGCGGCGGGTGCCGTCCCCCAACTGTGACGAGCGACCGCACGGTGAGGTGTCGCTGCTGGTACTGCACTCCATCAGCCTGCCGCCGGGTGAATACGGTGGAGCGCATATCGAGAATCTGTTCACCAACCGGCTGGACCCCGAGGCCCACCCCTTCTTCGCTTCCCTTCAGGGCCTGCGTGTCTCGGCTCACCTGCTGATTCGCCGCAATGGCGAGTGTGTGCAGTTCGTGCCTTTCCAGCGCCGGGCCTGGCACGCCGGACGCTCCCGCTGGCGCGATGGCGAGCGCTGGCGTACCGCCCTCAACGACTTTGCCATCGGCATCGAGCTGGAGGGCAACGAGGTCTCTGCCTATACCGATGCCCAATATGAGCGACTGGTCGAGGTGACTCTCGACCTTGTCGCCGCCTACCCCGAGCTTGAGACATCGCGTGTGGCCGGCCATGCGCAGGTGGCACCGCTGCGCAAGAGTGACCCGGGGCCCGCCTTCGACTGGGCCTACTTTCGTCAGCGACTGGGCGAGTGCCACGCGGCCGAGTGAGTCATTTGCCGGGTGTGATGGTCAGGGCGCTCGCTTGCTTCATACGGTAGTTTAACTACATCTCATTGACTTTCGTCGAGTTTCTGCTTCGGTGGAGTGCTAACCTCTTGTGTTGCGGTGCAGTATGAAGAGTGTGGAAATCAATTCCATGCAAGGTTGCTTTGGCAGGTGGCGAGGTTTACTGTATCTTTCGCAAAGAAACGACGGTTTCTTTGCGTCGTGACGTAATAAAATTACACAAAATCCCGGGGTGTGATGCCTCTCTGGCAGTAGAACGCCCTGCCTTCCGCGCAGCAGCGGGCATGCAACATCCATCGTCATTCGGAGAGACGTCTATGAGTCTGGAGGCAAGAGAGGATCTCGACCCGGTCGAGACCGCAGAGTGGTTGGAAGCCCTCGAATCAGTCCTGGAGTACGAGGGCGAGGAGCGTGCCCGGCACCTGCTGACCCGCCTGGCCGACCGCCTGCGCCGTGACGGTACCCAGCCCCCTTTCTCGGCGACCACGCCTCATCGCAACACGATTCCTGTGCATCGCGAGGCGCCGATGCCGGGGGATCTCTTCATGGAGCGCAAGATCCGCTCGATGATCCGCTGGAACATGGCGGCGATGGTTACCCGGGCGAACCGCAAGCACAAGGGCATCGGTGGCCACCTGGCCAGCTACATGTCCAGCGCGACTCTCTATGAAGTGGGGTTCAACCATTTCTTCCGCGCTGCCAACGGCGATTTCAAGGGCGACCTGGTCTTCATACAGGGCCACAGCTCCCCGGGCATCTATGCCCGCGCCTTCCTCGAAGGCCGCCTCACCGAGGAGCAGATGGATCGCTATCGTCAGGAGGTTGACGGCAACGGTCTCTCCTCCTACCCGCACCCCTGGTTGATGCCCGATTTCTGGCAGCTGCCCACCGTTTCCATGGGTCTGGGCCCGATCATGGCCATCTATCAGGCCCACGTGATGAAGTATCTGGATCAGCGTGGCCTGCAGCCGATGCAGGACCGCAAGATCTGGTGCTTCCTCGGTGATGGCGAGTGTGACGAGCCGGAATCCCTGGGCGCGATCCACCTGGCCAGCCGTGAAAAGCTCGATAACCTGATCTTCGTGGTCAACTGCAACCTGCAGCGCCTCGACGGCCCGGTGCGCGGTAACTCGCGGATCATGGATGAGCTCGAGGGCGTATTCCGGGGTGCCGGCTGGAACGTGATCAAGGTGGTCTGGGGGCGCCTGTGGGATCCGCTCTTCGAGAAGGACAAGAAGGGCATCTTGCAGAAGGCCATGGATGAGACCATCGATGGCGAGTATCAGAACTACAAGGCCATGGGCGGCGCCTATACCCGAGAGCGCTTCTTTGGCAAGTATCCCGAGACCCTCGAGATGGTCAAGGATCTTTCCGATGACGACATCTGGAAGCTCAACCGTGGTGGCCATGACCCGTTCAAGGTCTATGCGGCCTACCATGAGGCGGTGAACAACGCCAACGGGCGTCCCACCGTGGTGCTGGCGCATACCGTCAAGGGCTACGGCCTGGGTGCCGATGGCGGCGAGGCGGACAACGAGGCGCACCAGGTCAAGTCCATCGACGACCCGGAGGTGCTCAAGCGCTTCCGCGATCGTTTCGGCATTCCCGTTTCCGACGAAGCGATCGAGCACGAGATCCCCTATTACAAGCCGGCCGACGACACCCCGGAGATGAAGTACATGCATCTCCAGCGTGAGCGCCTCGGCGGCTATCTGCCGGCACGCCAGTACGACTTCGAGCCGCTCGACATCCCTGGCTTGGACGACAAGATCTTCGCCAGCCAGCTGGGTGGCTCGAAGGGGCGCGAGGTCTCCACCACCATGACCTTTGTGCGGATTCTCAACGGTCTGGTGAAGCACAAGTCGTTCGGCAAGCAGGTGGTGCCGATCGTGCCCGACGAGGCCCGCACCTTCGGCATGGAGGGCATGTTCCGTCAGCTGGGTATCTACAGCCCCGGTGGTCAGAAGTATGAGCCCATGGACAAGGGCCAGCTGATGTTCTATCGCGAGGACAAGGCCGGACAGGTCCTCGAGGAGGGCATCAACGAGGCGGGCGCCATGTCCTCGTGGATCGCCGCGGCAACTTCCTACGCCAACAACGGCCTGCCGCTGCTGCCGTTCTATATCTACTACTCGATGTTTGGCTTCCAGCGCATCGGGGACCTGGCCTGGGCCGCCGGCGACATGCAGGCACGCGGCTTCATGGTGGGGGGAACCGCCGGACGCACCACGCTCAATGGCGAGGGGCTGCAGCACCAGGATGGCCACAGCCACCTGCAGGCGGCGATGATCCCCAACTGCCGCAGCTACGACCCGACCTATGCCCATGAGCTGGCGGTCATCGTGCAGGATGGTCTGAAGCGCATGTTCGTCGACAAGGAGAACTGCTTCTACTACCTGACGGTGATGAACGAGAACTACGAGCACCCCGAAATAGAGGAGGTGCCCGCCGAGGACATCATCAAGGGCATGTACCTGCTGCGCGAGACCCAGGGAGACAAGGCCCGGGTTCAACTGATGGGCTCCGGCACCATCATGCGCGAGGTGGAGGCCGCTGCCGAGCTGCTGCGCGACGACTGGGGCGTGGGCGCCGATATCTGGAGTGTGCCCAGCTTCAATGAGCTGCGCCGCGAGGCGCTGGCGCTGGACCGCCAGGCCTTCCTCAACCCCGAGGCCGAGCCGGCCAAGCCCCATGTGACGCGCTGTCTCGAGGGTCGTCAGGGGCCGGCCATCGCCTCTACCGACTATATGCGCCTGTTTGCCGATCAGGTGCGTGCCTGGGTGCCCACCGATTTCCATGTGCTGGGTACCGACGGTTTCGGGCGTTCGGACACTCGGGAGAAGCTCCGCGAGTTCTTCGAGGTTGACCGTCACTTCGTGGTGGTGGCAGCACTCAAGGCGCTGGCCGAGCGCGGCGAGCTCGATCGCAAGGTGATCGGCGAGGCGCTGAGCAAGTACAACATCGATCCGGCCAAGCCGAATCCGCTGACCGACTGATCCGGTGGGGCGGGCGGATGCCCGCCCCTTCCAGGCACGATTTGGAAGGAGCGCGACCTTGAGTAGCGAAATCATCAAAGTACCGGACATCGGCGGCGATACCGATGTGGAGATCATCGAGATCGCGGTGTCGGAAGGCGACGTCATCGAGGCCGAGGACACCCTGATCACCCTCGAGTCCGACAAGGCCAGCATGGATGTGCCGTCGCCCAAGGGCGGCAAGGTGGCCAAGGTGCTGGTCAAGGAGGGCGATACCGTTTCCGAGGGGGACGATATTGTCGAGTTGGAGCTCGAGGGTGGCGGCGAATCGGAGCCGGCCGCCGAGAGCGAGAAGCAGAGCGATCCGGCGCCCGAGAAGGAGCCGGAACCTGCCGCCGAGAAGCCGGCGGCCAGTGGCGGTGGCAAGCGCACCGTGGACATCACCGTACCCGACCTGGGAGGTGACAGCGATGTCGAGGTGATCGACGTCGCCGTGTCCGAGGGTGACGAGATCGACCTGGAGGCGCCGCTGATCACCCTGGAGTCCGACAAGGCCTCCATGGATGTGCCCAGCCCGCACCAGGGCAAGGTGGTTTCCCTGACCGTCAAGGAGGGGGATACCGTCTCGGAGGGCGATGTCATCGGCACCATGGAGATCGCCGGCGAGGCGGGCGATGCGGCAGCGGACTCATCCCGTGATGCCACTCCGACGGCCGCGGCTAGCGAGACTGCCGAAGAGCCCGAGGAGTCGGAAGAGCAGGCCTCCTCGGGTGAGCCTGAACGTCAGGAGGTCCGCGTTCCGGATCTGGGCGGTGCCAGCGACGTGCCGATCATCGAGGTGGCCGTGGCCGCCGGCGATGAGGTGGAAGAAGAGGCGCCACTGATTACCCTGGAGTCCGACAAGGCCTCCATGGATGTGCCGAGCCCGTTCAAGGGCAAGCTGGTGGAGCTCGTGGTCAAGGAGGGCGACAGCGTCTCCGAGGGCGACCTGATCGGCTATATCGAGACGGCTGCCGCCAAGCCCACGGCCAGCCAGGCGTCCAGGAAGAGCCCCGAGCCCTCTCGGAGCGAGTCACCCAAGG
Source organism: uncultured Halomonas sp. (assembly GCF_947501415.1). Lineage (GTDB taxonomy): Bacteria > Pseudomonadota > Gammaproteobacteria > Pseudomonadales > Halomonadaceae > Halomonas. The sequence goes on from NZ_CANMVL010000033.1 coordinate 64,005, forward strand.
CCGAGAAGCCCGCGACGACGGCGCCAGGTACGCCGAGTCCGGAAGCCGAGATGGCGGCCCACCAGCCCCGCGATGGAAAGCTGGTACATGCCGGTCCTGCGGTGCGCATGCTGGCCCGCGAGCTGGGCGTCGACCTCGCTCTGGTCAAGCCTAGCGGACCCAAGAAGCGGGTTCTCAAGGAGGATGTCCACGCCTACGTCAAGCAGGTGATGGCCAACCAGGGCAAGGCCGAGGCAGGCAGCGCCGCCCCGGCGGCGGCTGGTTCAGGCATTCCGCCGATTCCCGATCAGGACTTCAGCCAGTTCGGCGAGGTGGAAGAGAAGCCCATGGGGCGCCTCATGAAGATGGGGGCCACCAACCTCCACCGCAGCTGGGTCAATCTGCCCCACGTCACCCAGTTCGACGAGGCGGATATCACCGAGCTGGAGGCCTTCCGCAAGTCGATGAAGGCCGAGGCGGAGGCCCAGGGGGCCAAACTCACGCCGCTGCCCTTCCTGATCAAGGCGTGTGCCTTCGCGTTGCGTCAGTACCCGCAGTTCAATGTCAGCCTGAAGAGCGACGGCGAGACCCTGGTGCACAAGAAGTACGTGCATATCGGCATCGCCGTGGACACACCGGATGGTCTTATGGTGCCGGTGATTCGCAATGCCGACCAGAAGTCGCTGATCGACCTGGCCAAGGAGTCGGTGGAGCTGGCGGGAAAGGCGCAGTCGAAGAAGCTCAAGCGCGAGGAGATGACCGGTGGCTGCTTCACCATCTCCAGCCTGGGTTCCATCGGCGGTACCGCCTTTACCCCCATCGTCAATGCGCCGGAGGTGGCTATCCTGGGTGTCTCCAAGGCGTCGATGAAGCCGGTCTGGGATGGCGCAAGCTTCCAGCCGCGACTGATGATGCCGCTGAGCCTCTCCTATGACCACCGGGCCGTAAACGGTGCCGATGCGGCACGCTTTACCGCACTGCTGGGACAGCTTTTGACCGATATCCGTCGGCTGCTGCTGTAGGGCGGAGACTGCGACCCGCCACACGACGGCGCCTGCGGGCGCCGTCGTCATTTCCGGTCTCTGCAGGAATGCCAAGACCAAAGTGCAATTTGAGCCGATGCCCTTGAAATAAAAGGTGCTTTCCTGCGGCGAAGGGGGCTCGGCAATGTCCGGCGCTTGTGCTGGCCGTGGGCCGCGGTTATCGTTCCTCCCCCACTATTTCTTCAAATCTGACAACCACTTGAACACGAGGACACTAACATGCGTTTGATCCTGTTGGGCGCCCCCGGTGCCGGCAAGGGCACCCAGGCCCAGTTCATCTGCGAACGCTTCAAGATTCCGCAGATCTCGACCGGTGACATGCTGCGTACCGCCGTCAAGGAGGGCAGCGAGCTGGGCGTCAAGGTCAAGGAGATCATGAACAGCGGCGGCCTGGTTTCCGACGATATCATCATCGCCCTGGTCAAGGAGCGCATCGCTCAGCCTGACTGCGCCAACGGCTTCCTGTTCGATGGCTTTCCGCGCACCATCCCCCAGGCCGATGCCATGAAGGAGGCACGGGTGAAGCTCGATCATGTGCTCGAGATCGCCGTGGATGACGAGGAGATCGTCAGCCGCATGGCCGGTCGTCGTGTGCACCCGGGCTCGGGGCGCGTCTACCACGTCGACCATAACCCGCCCAGGGAAGAGGGCAAGGATGACGTGACCGGCGAGGCGCTGATCCAGCGTGAGGACGATCGCGAGTCAACCGTGCGAAACCGTCTGGCGGTCTACCATGAGCAGACCGCGCCGCTGGTCGACTACTACCAGGCCTGGGCCGAGCAGGATGCCGAGAGCGCGCCGATCTACCATCGGGTGGAAGGCGTCGGCAGCGTCGACGAGATCAAGGCCCAGGTGATCAAGGCACTCGAGGGCTGATCGAGCTACCCACAGCGGCGCGCCGGGGGCAGGTCGAAAGGGAGGTCCGAGGACCAGGGAAGGCCGAGGTAGCGTCCAGGGAGGGATTCACAGCGCCTCCCTGTAGGCCTGTCGCCGGGAAAGCGTCGCACACGTTGTAGGTGGTGGGTGGTTTCCGCCGAGAGATGGCCCGCGTAAAGCGGGCCATCGTCGTCTAGGGCCCGGCCGCGTATAATGGCGGCTCGTTTACCCGAGATGGTGGTGCCATGTCGATCCTGCTGGCCCTGGATGCTTCCTCGAGCGCCTGTTCTGTTGCCCTGTTGCGTCGGCGCTCCGGTGCCGATGATGAGCTGATTTCCCGTTTCGCCCTGACTCCCCGAGAGCACACCCGGCGCCTGTTGCCCATGGTCGACGAAGTGCTGGCCGAGGCGGGGGTGCGTCCTGGCGAGCTCGACGCCGTGGCCTATGGGCACGGTCCTGGCTCATTCACAGGCCTGCGCATTGCCGCTGGCGCCGCCCAGGGACTCGCCTACGGCCTCGACCGCCCGCTGGTCGGGATCTCGACCCTGGCGGCCTTGGCGCTGGGCGCTCATCGTCGCTACCAGTTTCGCAGAGTGGTTACCGCCCTGGATGCCCGCATGGGCGAGATCTACGTGGCCGCCTGGCAGTGCGTCGAGGGGCTGCCGGAGCCGCTTCTCGACGAGGCCGTGATGGCCCCCGAGCGGCTCTGTCTGCCGGTGATGGAAGATGACCATGGCTGGGTCGGCGTGGGCTCCGGCTGGAGCCTGAACGAACGGATGCCTGCCCGGGTGCAGGCAGGGGTCAGTCGGCAACTGCCCGAGATGGAGGCAGACGCCGCCGATATGGCGCTGTTGGCCCTGCAGGAGCTGGAGGCGGGGAGGGGGCAGCCGGCCCATCTCGCCCAGCCGGTCTACCTGCGCAACGAGGTGGCCTGGAAGAAGATGGATGCAGGCGCGGCGAAATGAGTGAGCGCTTGCCGGTGGCGGTAAGTGACCCGGCGCTGGCAATGTTGGCCGAGCGTCTGGGCCTCCCCTGCGAACAGGATGCCGAACTCCTGCTGGCGCGGCGAGAGGCGTGCCTGGTCCTGGTGGGTGATCCCGGGCGCTTCGGCCAGCCGCTGGCGGTCGACTTTACCGCCGGGCGCGCCGCCCATCGGCGACGCTTTGGCGGTGGGCGCGGACAGCTGATCGCTCGCGCCTGCGGGTTCACCCAGGGGGTGACGCCGGCGGTGGTGGATGCCACTGCCGGCCTGGGCCGTGATGCCTTCGTGCTGGCTAGCCTGGGCGCCCGGGTATTGATGATGGAGCGAGTCGCGGCGATCTTCGCCCTGCTCGAGGATGGCCTGGCCAGGGCCCTGGCCGATGCCGAAACCGCCGAGATCGCCATGCGGATGCAGCTGGTGCATGGCGATGCCGCCCGTGATCTCGAGGCCCGGGTAGCCGAGTCGGGCTTCGCGCCTCAGGTCATCCATCTGGATCCGATGTTTCCCCATCGCGAGAAGTCGGCGCTGGTCAAGAAGGAGATGCGCCTGTTCCGCACCCTGGCGGGCGACGATGCGGATGCGCCGCGTCTGCTGGAGGCGGCGCTGGATGTCGCTACCCACCGGGTGGTGGTCAAGCGGCCCAGGAAGGCACCGCCGATCGAGGGTCCCGCCCCGCGCCATGTGATCGAGGGCAAGACCAGTCGCTATGACCTCTATGTGCATCGCAGCCTGAAGACAGGATGATCAGTCACCGCGGCGGGTGATCAGCTGCAGGCGGTGGCGCAGGGCCGGGTCGAACAGCTTGCTTGAGCGCCTGGCTGCGTCGCGCAGTCGATCATCGAAGATGAGTCGGTCTTCGGCGTCGCGCCACAGCCAGCCCTCCAGCTCCAGGCTCTCCACCAGGCTGACGAACAGCCGGGTATCGAAGAACTCCGGTGCGTCGAGCCCCGACAGCACCGCCAGTCGTTCGGCAAGCAGCCGGCTGTGTTCGGCCAGCGACTCGGCCGTCAGATGGCCCGAGCCCGTGTGGATCAGCACCGCCAGCAGCAGGTAGCCACGCTCCAGTGATGGCTGCATCAGTTGACCCAGCAGGTCGAGGCTTTCGCCCGCCTCCAGGCGGTCCTCGAAGCGCTGCCAGCCCCCCTCGCCATCCGGCTCCAGCAGCTCCTGTTCGACCAGCACCTCGAGCATCGCCGCCAGCGCCTCGCGCAGGTCGAGGGGCGGGGTCACCATCAGCTCGCGGGCGAGGATCGGCCAGCCGGGGGCCAGCAGGGCCTCGAGCTCATCGAGGGAGTGTCTCGGCTGGTGACGAAAGGCGAAGGCGGTGAGCCCGGCAAGGGCGAAGAGGTGCAGCACGTTGTTGCGATACCAGCCCAGCTGGCTGGCCTGGTTGGTGTCGGCAAGCAGGAGATCGCCGAGGGACTGATCACGGCGCTGGATCATGCCCAGCGCCAGTGCCTGAGCGATCCAGGCTTCGGGGTCGCCCTCCGGCAGGCTGGCCCGTGTGGGAGCCGGCATGCGCCGCTGCAGCGCGGCCAGCAGTGAAAGCTGGCGCACCAGCAGGCGCTCCTCGATGGCATGGTGAGGGGTGGCCAGTAGCACCAGGGCTACCATATTGACCGGATTGAGGGCGGCGGCGGCATTGATGCGTCGATTAAGGGTTTCCCCCAGCCGGGGTACCAGGTCGTTGAGCCACACCGGCTGAGGTCCGGTCTCACCTCGCCACTGCCTGCCCAGCTCATGATCCAGGTAATCGGCCAACCGCAGTGGCTCGCCGATATTGAGGCTCACGCGACCGAAGGGCTGGCGTAGCTTGCCAAGGACCCGAAGCAGGGAGAGCGGGGTCTCCTTGCGCTTCCTGCCGCCGCGCAGCTCGCGCTGGTAGCTGGCACTTTCGATCACCCGTTCGTAGCCGATATAGACCGGAACGAAAGCCAGCGGCTGGGCCTGGCCGGCGGCGTGGCTGCGCAGGAAGGAGCGCAGGGTCATGGCCAGCATGCCGGGACGCGCGGGCAGCATGCGGCCGCTGCGTGAACGACCGCCCTCCATGAAATACTCCAGCGGATGCCCGCGGGCGATCAGGCGATGCAGGTATTCATTGAATACCGCGCCATAGAGCCGATTGTCGCGGAAACTGCGGCGCAGGAAGAAGGCGCCGCCACGCCGCAGCAGTGGTCCGACCAGGGGCATGTCCAGGTTGCGTCCGGCGGCGATATGCGGCGGCATCAGGCCCTCTTGATAGAGCACGTAGGAGAGCAGGAGGTAGTCGATATGGCTGCGGTGGCACGGTACATAGACCAGGGTATGGTCCTCGGCCAGCGGCTTGATCGCCTCCAGCCCGCGCACGTCGACACCGTCATAGAGGCGGTTCCACAGCCGGCGCAGCAAGCCATCCATGAACCGCAGCACCGGATAGGTCATGTTGGAGGCGATCTCGCGACCGTAACGACGGGCGCGACGCTCCAGGCGAGGCCGCGACTGGCGCCCTTCGCCGGCGAGCTCATCGATCACCTGGCCCACGTGGGGGCTCGATGCCACGCCTTCGATCAGGGTGCGGCGGTGGGAGAGGTCCGGGCCCAGCACCCGGCTACGCACCCGGCGGAAGTGCACACGCAACAGCCTTGCCGCCTTGCGATTGGTAAGGGCCGGGTCGCGGCCGTCACAGAGGTCGCGCAGCAGCAGTGGGGCGCCGAAGTGGATCTCCACGCTGCGGCGATTGACCAGTACCGCCAGCAGCCGGCGCAGGCGTCCGGTCAGCTGCCAGCTGTCGGCGGCGACCATGCGCCAGAATCCGAACCGCTTGCCGGGAGCACGCCCCCAGAAGATGCTGACCGGCACCAGCTGCACCGCAAGCGTCGGGTCGGCCTCGAGGCGTTCGATCAGCCCCTCGAAGGGGGGCGCGTGGCCCGCGGTATGACGCTGGCGTCGGCGTGGCAGTGCCAGACAGCCAGGGAGATTCAGGCCCGCGAAGCGGCGGCGGCTGTCGGCGGTGGGCAGGCCATGGCGGGAGGTGAGGGAGCCGAGCAGCCAGGTATCGCTCCAGGCGGTGCGAGGCAGTACATAGAATACCGGCAGCTCGGCGGCGATCCCCAGTTCGGCGGGAGGCGGCTCGATCAGACGCGGCCGGACCCAGGCGGCGATCATGCGGGTCATCACCGCACGCAGGGGAGTGGTCAAGGTGTGCAGCAAGGCCATCCGTTTGCCTCGGACGCAGGAAAGAAGAAGGAAAGGCCAGTATAGTCGTCGCGAGGCCTCGGGTCAGTGGCGACTCGGTGCCACGGCACCCGTTTCAGGGGGGGATGTAGTGACGCGGACAGGGATATGGCCATGCACGGGAACTGGCGAGACGGCAACCACTTCGAACTGCTGCCGGAGGCGAGCCGCTTCCTTCCTGCCATGTTTGAGGCCATCGAGCAGGCACGTGCTTCGATACTGATCGAGCTCTACTTGATGGAGTCGGGACGGCTGGCCACGACCCTGATCGATGCGCTGGTCAGTAGCGCCCAGCGCGGTGTGACGGTACTGCTACTGCTCGACGGCTATGGCGCCATGGGCCTTTCCCGTCATGATCGCGAGCGCCTGCAGGAGGGCGGGGTTGCCCTGCGTTTCTTCAATCCGCTGGGGCTGCACTCCCTGACCCGAAACCTGACTCGCGACCACCGCAAGCTGGTGGTCGTCGATGGTCGGGTCGCCTTTACCGGCGGTTTCGGAGCCGTGGACGAGTTTCTCGATGCCTGGTACGAGGTGGCGGTGCGTATCCAGGGGCCCGTGGTGGCCGACTGGGTGCGTCTGTTCTGCCGCCTGTGGGACTCTCCGCTCACACGGGGCCGAGGGCCCGCGTCGCTGGTGCGCGGACTCTCCACCGCGGCTCATGCGGAGAGCGGTTATCGCGGCATGCGCGGTCGGGCGATCTGGGGCCAGGGTTACCGCTACCAGGCGATTCGCCACTCGTTGCATGATTGTGTGGCATCCGCTCGTCAGCGCATCTGGATCTGCACCCCCTATTTCGCGCCCACCTTCAGCCTGCGCCTGCGTCTGGCACGGGCGGCGCGCCGGGGCGTCGAGGTACGCCTGCTGCTGCCCGGCAAGCGCCATGACCACCCTGGGGTACGCTATGCAGGGCAGCGTTTCTACGGTCGTCTGCTCAAGGCCGGGGTGCATATCCATGAGTTCCAGCCGACCTTTATCCACGCTAAGTTCTCGCTGGTCGATGACTGGGTCAGTCTGGGGTCCTGCAACTTCGACCACTGGAGCCTGCACTGGAACCTTGAGGCCAACCAGGAGGTGAGTGATCGGCGTTTCGCCGGCGAAGTGGCGCTACTGTTCGAGCAGCACTTCGCCGATAGTCACGAGATCGAGCCCGGGGAGTGGTCACGGCGCCCCCTGTTGCAGCGTATCAAGGAGTGGCTGTTCGGCACCCTCGACGGCATGCTGACCCGGCTTAGATAACTGGGATAAGCGGCAGGAGCCTGGTTGCGCCTTCAGGGGGCAGACCCCGGCGGAGTTTTGGCCCGGGGTCTGCCCCCATGGGCTTGTGGCTACCGCTTGCCGCCTTTTCTGCGACCGGTGGGCTTCTTCTTGCGTGGCATCGGCTTTGGGGTTTCCGGGGGGACGCGATAGTGAAGGTAGAGGTCCAGCACCAGCTCCGGCAGCTGGCGGACGAGCCCCTCTAGCCGGGCGGTATCGGTCGTGAACTCGGCCATGTCCGGCTCATCGTCGAACAGCCCCGAGAGCGCCATAAAGGGAAGCAACAGGGTGGCGGCGGCCTCCTCGTCCTCCTCGAACCAGCCAGGCTCATCGAGGAATACCCCCTCCATGAAGCCGGCACACCAGTCGCCGATGGGAGTCTCCTCCGGGGAGATATCATCCAGGCTCAGCTCGAAGGGCAGCTCCGGCAGCAGACCCTGCTCCAGAGCGACGATGGCGTTATGACGCAGTTGCTCCAGCAGCCCGAGGATCGACTCGCGCTCACCGTCGTCGGTGAAGGATGGCTCCCCCTGAAACAGCTCCGCCACCCAGGTCGCCGGCGGCACTTCACGAGGACTGACGGCCAGGGCTACCAGAAAGCCATGGGTGCCGATCAGGTCCAGGGCATCCTCGGAAACCCGCTCCGAGGCCAGGAAATCGTCGAGACGGTCGAGCTGGTCATCGTCGAGCAGGGGTTCGGGCAGTGGGGTGTCGGACATCGTGGCTCTCTCACGCTGATTCACGGGCTTAGGCTGGTAGCCAGGGGCTTTACGCTCCGGGGACAAGGCGCCATTCTATCACTCATGAAGCATGCCGCATTGCCCCACCCCGACCCCGAAACATTGGCCTCCCTGGCTGAGCCTGATCTCGCGTGCGCCCTGAGGGAACGGGTCGAGGAGGCCTATTCGCTGTGCCGCGAGGTCCACCCCGAACTGCCCAGGCCCCGGGTGTGGCTCGACCTGCGCGGCAGAAGTGCGGGTCAGGCGCACTTCAGTCGCGGTGGGCTTCGCTTCAACCCGGTGCTGTATGCCGAGAATCGTGTCGAATTTCTGGTCGAGGTGGTGCCTCACGAGATGGCCCACTGGCTGGTTCATCACCTGAAGGATGGCCGACGGGCACGGCCTCACGGCCGGGAATGGCAGACAGTGATGCGTCGTCTCTTTGGGCTCGAGCCGCGCACCACCCATCGCTTCGATACCGGACGGGCGAGCCCCGCTCCCCATCGCTATGCCTGTGCTTGTCGTGAGCATCGCTTCACGCCTCGGCGTCATGCACTGGTACGTGGCGGACGGGTATATCGCTGTCGCCACTGTGCTCAGACGTTGGTCTATCTTTCGGGTTGATCGTCCAAAACTTTAAGTTAAGCCAATGTAATTAAAGGGTTTTTTATTTCTACCAAGGTCTAAATGGAAGGCCGCGCCGAGACCTATATGCTGGAAGTGGTTTTCATGGAGCCGGCACGCCCAACTCGCATGCGATTGGAGACGGTTTGCCCGACTCTCTCCCTGATCAAGAGGTCTTTTGTATGACGGAGCTGCACAAGAACACCTACCCGGTTCCCGAGGCGCTGGCGAAGAATGCCTGGATCGACAAGGCAAAATATGAGGCGCTCTATCGCCAGTCGATCGAGGATCCCGAAGGCTACTGGGCGGAGCAGGCCAAGCGCCTCGACTGGATCAAGGCGCCGACCAAGATCAAGCACTCCTCTCTGGATCCCAGGAACGTCGATATCCGCTGGTTCGAGGACGGGACCCTCAATGCCAGCGCCAACTGTCTTGATCGTCATCTGGAGACGCGGGGGGATCAGACCGCCATCATCTGGGAGGGCGACGACCCCAGCGAGTCCCAGAACATCACCTATCGTGAGCTGCATGCCAGAACCTGCCAGCTGGCCAATGCCCTCAAGGCGCTTGGTATCGGCAAGGGGGATGTGGTCACGCTCTACATGCCGATGATCCCCGAGGCAGCCGTGGCCATGCTGGCCTGTGCCCGCATCGGGGCGGTGCACTCGGTGGTGTTCGGCGGCTTCTCTCCGGATGCCGTGGCCCAGCGCGTGATCGGGGCGCAGTCCAAGCTGATCATCACCGCCGATGAGTCCGTGCGGGGCGGCAAGCAGGTGCCGCTCAAGGATAATGTCGATGCGGCCCTCACCCGCCAGGGCGCCGAGGTTTGCGAGAAGGTGCTGGTGGTCAAGCGCACCGGGGGCGAAATTGACTGGCACGAGGGGCGCGATCTCTGGTACCACGAGCAGGTCGACGGCCAGCCCACCGAGTGTGCCGCCGAGGAGATGGGGGCCGAGGATCCGCTGTTCATCCTCTATACCTCCGGCTCCACCGGTGCCCCCAAGGGCATGAAGCACACCACCGGCGGCTACCTGACCTACGTCTCCCTGACCCACCAGTATGTCTTCGACTATCACGACGGCGATATCTACTGGTGCACCGCCGATGTGGGCTGGGTCACCGGGCACAGTTATATCGTCTACGGACCGCTTGCCAATGGTGGTACTACCCTGATGTTCGAGGGGGTGCCCAACTATCCGACACCCGGCCGGATGGGGGAGATCGTCGACAAGCACCAGGTCAATATCCTCTATACCGCTCCCACCGCGATTCGTGCCCTGCGCGCCCATGGCGATGATGTCATGGCCTCGAGCACTCGGGAGAGCCTGCGTCTGCTCGGTTCGGTGGGTGAGCCCATCAACCCCGAGGCATGGGAGTGGTACTACCGCGTGATCGGGAACTCCAGGTGTCCGGTCGTTGATACCTGGTGGCAGACCGAAAATGGCGGCATCCTGATCGCGCCGCTGCCCGGTGCCACCGACCTCAAGCCCGGCTCCGCCACGCTTCCGCTGTTCGGTGTACGACCGGGGATCGTCGATAACGATGGCAACCTGCTGGAGGGGGCGGCCGAGGGCAACCTGGTGATCCTCGACTCCTGGCCGGGCATCGCGCGCTCCATCTGGGGGGATCACGAGCGCTTTACCCAGACCTACTTTTCCACCTATCCGGGGATGTACTTCACCGGGGATGGTTGCCGCCGTGACGAGGATGGCTACTACTGGATCACCGGTCGTGTCGATGATGTGCTCAACGTCTCCGGTCATCGCATGGGAACCGCCGAGATCGAATCGGCGCTGGTGGCCCATGAGGCGGTGGCCGAAGCGGCGGTGGTCGGCTTCCCCCACGATATCAAGGGGCAGGGGATCTATATCTACGTGACTCTTACCGAGGGACACGAGCCCAGCGACGCGCTGCAGAAGGAGCTCGTCAAGTGGATCCGCACCGAGATCGGCCCCATCGCGTCTCCCGACGTCATTCAGTGGGCCGCCGACCTGCCCAAGACCCGCTCAGGCAAGATCATGCGGCGTATCCTGCGCAAGATCGCGGCCAACGAGACCGATGGCCTGGGTGACACCAGTACCCTGGCGGACCCGAGTGTGGTCGATGAGCTGATCGAGCATCGTGCCAACCGCTGAGGCATTGCGACCCAGCTGACACCATATGAACCACCGAGCCGGCCCCGAGGGGCCGGCTTCTTTTTGTGTTGGGGAAAAGTTGTCGACAATAATCGTGTGGTGCTTGGGGAACCCCGCTACCATGGGGTAACATGCGATGAAACGCAGATGAGCCCGAGTGGCGGCCCTTGACCCGCTGCCAGAGGAACCGGAGGAGAATCCATGGCCTTTGCCCAGAAATTCATCGTTGCCGATGACCATCCGCTGTTCCGTGCAGCCCTGACCCAGGCACTACGGCAGCTGGCGCCCCAGGCCGAGATCGTCGAGTCCGATACCATGGAGGCAACGGCCGAGGTGGTGACCCGCCACCCCGATGCCGATCTGATCCTGCTCGATCTGCATATGCCAGGGGCCCACGGCTTCTCGGGGCTTATCCAGCTGCGTGGCCAGACCCCGGATATCCCGGTGGCGGTGGTCTCGGGCAGCGATGAGCCCCATGTGGTTCGTCGCGCCATCGACTACGGCGCCTCGGGATTCATTCCCAAGTCCTCCTCGCTTCAGCTGATTGCCGAGGCGGTAGGCGAGATTCTCGACGGGGAGGTGTGGCTGCCGGCGGAGCTGGCCGATGTCATCGGCGATGCCGACGAGGAGGAGACCCGCTTCGCCGAGGCCATCGCCTCGCTGACTCCCCAGCAGTTCCGGGTGCTCAACATGCTGACCGAGGGGCTGCTCAACAAGCAGATCGCCTATGAGCTCAATGTCTCGGAGGCCACCATCAAGGCGCATGTCACCGCCATTCTACGCAAGCTCGGTGTGCACTCCCGCACCCAGGCGGTGATCGCCGCCCAGAAGCTCGAGGTCGAGCCGCCCAAGGTCCATTCCTGAGCCGGCTCAGGAGCTGTAAGCCTTAAGCTGTAAGCTATAAGAAAAGAGCCTCACGGATCTGAACTGCACCCCGAAAAGCCTCACGGATCTGAACTGCACCCCGAAAGCTGGATGCCCACATCCAACCTTCGGGTGCAGTTCACTTACGGCTAACCGCCAGGCGCGCGGCTGGCCTGCAGGGTACGGGTGAGCAGGGCGCGCAGGGCCGCGGGACGCACCGGCTTGAGCAGCAGCTGGTAGCCGGTGCGCCTGACCTCCTCGGCCACCTCCTCGGTGCGATCGGCGGTGATCACGATGCCGGGCACCGCCCCCTCGAGCCGCTCGCCGAGGGCCTCCAGGGCCATCAGTCCAGTGACCTCGTTGTCCAGATGATAGTCGGCGAGAATGGCGTCCGGGTCGCCGTCGAGATGGCGCAGCACCGACTTGGCACCGCCGATGCTGGTGGCCGTGAATACCTCACAGCCCCAGCCGGTGAGCATCGCCTTCATGCCTTCGAGAATCAGGGTCTCATTGTCGATGCAGAGTATTCGCGTACCGGCCAGCTTGTTGCCGGCACGGCGCGGTGGCGTTGGCTCCTCGCCTTGCTGGGCCGGCGTCTGGGCGGCGACCACCGGCACGCTGACCGCGAACATGGTGCCGTACCCCTCCCGGGAGCGCACCGTGATGGGGTGGTCGAGCACCCGGCTCATGCGGTCGGCGATGGAGAGCCCCAGGCCGAGCCCCTTTTCGCTCTCCTTGTGACGCGAGGCCTGGTCGAGGCGGCGGAACTCCTGGAAGATTTCGGCCTGCTTGGAGGCGGGAATGCCGGGGCCGGAGTCCCACACCTGGATGGAGAGTCGGCCGGCATGCCGTCGACAGCCCAGCAGCACCCGACCCTCCTGGGTGTAACGAATGGCGTTGGAGAGGAAGTTCTGCACGATACGGCGCAGCATCTGAGGGTCGCTGTCGACCCAGGCGGCGGTCGGCACCACCATCAGGTCGAGGCCACGATTCTCGGCCATCACCTCGAACTCGGCACGCAGCGGCCGGATGATATCTGCCAGGGCAAAGTGGCTGCGTCTTGGGGTGAGGGCGCCGGCATCCAGCTTGGAGATGTCGAGCAGGGTGCCGAGCAGCTCTTCGGCGGCCTGCAGCGAGCCATCGATATGGCCGATGGTGCGCTTCATGTCCGTGGCGTCCATCTCCTGGGCGAGGGCCGAGGTGAACAGGCGAGCGGCGTTGAGTGGCTGCAGCAGGTCATGGCTGGCGGCGGCCAGGAAGCGTGTCTTGGAGGCGTTGGCATCCTCGGCCACCTGCTTGGCCTGGCGAAGGGCCTGCTCCGCCTCGGCGCGTACCCGGTTCTCCTGGCGTAGTGCCGCGTTGGCCTCGGAGAGGGCCTGGGTGCGCTCGCGAACGCGCTCCTCCAGGGTCTCGTTGGTCTCCTTCAGGGCGACCTCCGCCAGGCGCCGCTCGGTGATGTCCTGATAGAGGGCGAAGAAACCGAGGATCGCACTGCTGTCGCCGAAGTGGGGGGTGTAGGTCACCAGCATGTAGCGCCGCCCCTCGGGTAGTCTGAACGAGACCTCGAAGCTGACCCGCTCGCCGGCCAGGGCGAGCTCGATCCACTGCTTCCGTTCCTGACTCATCTCGGGTGAGATGACCTCGTGGATTCGCTTGCCGATCACCGCGTTGCGATCGATGCCGAAGGCCTGTTCGTAGGCGCGGTTGGTGAAGAGGTAGCGGCACTCCTTGTCGAAGTAGGCAATCAGCGCGGGTACGTTATCCGTATAGATGCGGATATTGTTCTCCGAGCGGATAAGTGCCTCCTCGATGCGTTTCTGCTGGGTGATGTCCTGATAGGTGTAGACGAAGCCGCCGCCCGGCATGGGGTTGCCCTGCACCTCCAGGACGCTGCCATCCTGGCGATAGCGGACGTAGCGGTGTGGTTGTCCCTGGCGGATATTGTCGAGCAGCAACTGGACATGCTCTTCGGGATCGCCGGGGCCGTATTCACCGTTATGGGCGTTGTAGCGGAAGATCTTGTCGATCGGCGCGCCTACCCGGATCAGGTGATCGGGGAAGCGGAACAGCTCAAGATAGCGTTGATTCCATACCACCAGGCGCAGGTTCTGATCGACCACGCTGATGCCCTGGTTGATGTTCTCGATGGTGGCCTGGAGCAGGGCGCGGTTGAACTCCAGCACCTGGGAGGCCTCGTCGACGATGGAGATGACATCGGAGATACCGATGCCGCGCCCCTGCAGCGCTGAGTTGACCACGATGCGTGCCGAGGAGGCGCCGAGCACCGAGGCCAGGAAGCGTTCGGTGAACTGGATGACGTCGATGGAGGCACGGGTGCCGTCCTCCAGCGGCTTGCCGCTGCGCCGGGCATAGTCGTCGAAGGCTCGGCTGACCTGGCTGGCACCCAGGAAGCGCTCGCACAGCACCTTGAGGTCGCCCACGGTGGTGGCACCGGTCCAGGGCCGGTTCACCGAGGTCTGACGGGTCTCGACGCTGTCGACGAACAGCGAGGCCTGGATGCGCTCCACCACTCGCTGGGAGGTGACCTGGGAGACGAAGATGTAGCAGAACAGGTTGACCCCCAGCGAGAGCATCACGCCGTGGGTGAAACCGTCACCGACATTGAGGCCGAACAGCGAGGTGGGGGAGAGCCAGGCGACGCCGAAGGGGCCACCGGCCAGCCAGTCCGCGGGCAGCACGCTGGCACCGATCATGGCCGGCATCAGCAGGCTGTAGGCCCAGATGGCAAAGCCCGCGTTCATGCCGACGATCACGCCGAGACGGTTGCCCCGTTTCCAGTAGAGTCCGCCGATCAACGCCGGAGCGAACTGGGCCGCGGCGGCGAAGGAGAGCATGCCGATGGAGGCGAGGGAGGCGAATTCGCCAATCAGATGATAGAACCCGTAGGCCATGGCCAGTACGGCAGCGATGGTGATGCGACGCGCGCGCAGCACCAGGCGACCGTAGTCGCGGGCCTTGGTGTCGAACCAGCGCAATCGGAACAGCGCCGGAATCACGATCTCGTTGGAGATCATGATCGAGACCGCGACGGCGGCCACGATCACCATGCCGGTCGCCGCCGAGAAGCCACCGATAAAGGTCAGCAGCGTCAGCCAGGCGCTATCGGCTGCCATGGGGAGCGCCAGCACGAAGTTGTCGGGCGCCACCTGGCTGTCGGCGAACAGGGTCAGGCTGGCGGCCGCCAGTGGCACCACGAAGAAGGCGAAGGCCAGCAGGTAGAGCGGGAAAAGCCAGCGTGCCGTGCGGGCGTCATCGCGATGGGTATTTTCCACCACCGCCACGTGGAACTGGCGTGGCAGGCAGAGGATCGCCAGCATCGCCAGCAGGGTCTGGGCCCAGAAACTCTGGCCGAAGTCCTGCTCGGCCAGCTGCTGCTGAAGCTCCAGCTGGCTCTCGGCGCGTACCAGTAGATCTCCGAGCCCGTCGAACATCCCCCAGGTGACATAGGCCCCCAGCACGAGGAAGGCGACCAGCTTGATCAGTGACTCGAAGGCCACGGCATGGATCATCCCCTCGTGGTGCTCGGTGGCATCGGTATGGCGGGTGCCGAAGAGGATGGCGAAGACCGCCATCACCAGCGCCACATAGAAGGCGGTGTCGGCGAAGAGCGGCGCCCGCGTGATGTCGCTGTCGACGGTCAGCAGGCTGAAGGAGGTGGATACGGCCTTCAGCTGCAGGGCGATATAGGGCAGGGTGCCGATCAGGGCCACCAGGCTCGCGAAGGCCGCCAGCGACTGGGTCTTGCCGTAGCGTGAGGCGATGAAGTCGGCGATGGAGGTGACGTTCTGGTGCTTGGCGACTCGGATCATCTTGGCCAGCACCGGCCAGAACAGCAGGAAGGTCAGGATCGGCCCGACGAAGATGCTGGCGAAGGACCAGCCGCCATTGGCGGCCTGTCCTACCGCGCCATGGAAGGTCCAGGAGGTGCAGTAGATGGCCAGCGCCAGGGAGTAGATGATCGGCCGTCGCTGGCTGGCGCCATGGCGTCGGGCATGACGATCACCACGCCAGGCGATGCCGAACAGTATGGCGATGTAGAGCAGCGATGCGGCGACCAGCAGCCAGCCTGAGAACATGGACTTCCTCCCTCGGTGTCGCCGCCCATTCTAGGGCAATGGCGCGCCCGAGGGCAGGCTCATGGTCTGTCAGGTCTCGGTGCAGACCACTCGGTAGAGCGGCGCTTCCGACGTCAGCCGACGCATGGCGTCCAGTCTCGGCCGGCGCTCCTCACCCTCCAGTGGCAGGGTCTCGCGAGTGGCGCAGTTCATCAGCCAGGTCTGGTGGCTGACGCTGTCCTGAAGCTGTTTCTCGAAGCGGTAGAGCAGAAACTCGACATGCTTCTTGCCCGCCTGCTCCCGGGTCGTCATGCCCTGCTCATCGACCACACTGAAGGCGGTCGTCATCGGGAAGAGGTAGGTCCAGGGGCGCCAGAACATGGGCTCTTCCTGTACCTGGACGATACGGGCGGTATCCGGCAGCAGCGAGCGTTTGTGCTCGTACCAGTTGTACTCGACGTTGATCTGGTAGCCGAGCATCCCCAGGCCGCCCAGGACCGGGATGATCCAACGCGGCAGCCGCTTGCCACTGAGCGTGCGCAGCAGAAGCCCGATGCCCGCCGCACCGAGGCCGGCAAAGATCGCCGCAATCAAGTGCCAAATCATGATTCACCCTTGTAAGACATCATGTAAATAAACCGGTGGCAAAGCGATCGGGCTTCCCTGAGGAAGCCCGATCGGTAGGAAGTTGCCTGGCCCGGCGAACCGGGCCAGGGGGCCATTATGACCCAGAATGGCCTGGAGATCAGTGGCCGGTCGCCACGCCAGCACCCTTGGGATAGCGGACGCTCTCCACCAGGTCCTGGATCTCCTGCGGGGGCTCCTCGGTGGCGCTGGAAACCAGGTAGGCCACCGTGAAGTTGCAGATCGCCCCCAGCGCGCCGAAGGAGAGCGGCGAGATGCCCAGGATCCAGTTATCCGGCGTGTTGGGCAGCATGTTGGTGCCGGGAATGAAGAACCAGCCCAGGTAGGTGAAGATATAGAGCAGGGTAGCGACCAGACCGGTCAGCATGCCGGCGACCGCGCCCTTGTTGTTCACCCGCTTGGAGAAGATCCCCATCATCAGCGCCGGGAACAGCGAGGCGCCGGCGATGCCGAAGGCCAGGGCCACCGTCTGGGCGGCGAAGCCCGGCGGGTTGAGGCCCAGGTAAGTCGCCAGCAGGATGGCGCCGGCCATGGAGATCCGCGCCGCCAGCATCTCGCCCTTCTCGGTGATGTTGGGATTGATCATGTTGCGGATAAGGTCATGGCTGATCGCCGAGGAGATGGCCAGCAGCAGACCGGCTGCGGTGGAGAGTGCCGCGGCGATACCGCCGGCCGCGATCAGGCCGATGACCCAGGGTGGCAGGTTGGCGATCTCGGGGTTGGCGAGTACCAGGATATCGTTGTTGACAGTCAGCTCGCTGCCTTCCCAGCCATGGGATTCGGCGATTTCGGTGTACTCGGGATTGTTGTCGTTATAGAGCTGGATGCGGCCGTCACCGTTCTTGTCATCGAAGGTGATCAGACCGGTCTCTTCCCAGGTGCGGATCCAGCCCGGGCGCTCCTCGTAGAGGATCGGGTTGTTCAGCTCGTCGGTATAGTCTTCCACCTCACCGGCCATCTCCGGGTAGACGGTGGTCATCAGATTGAGGCGCGCCATGGAGCCAACGGCCGGTGCGGTGAGGTAGAGCAGGGCGATGAAGACCAGGGCCCAGCCGGCAGACCAGCGTGCGTCGGCCACCTTGGGTACGGTGAAGAAGCGGATGATGACGTGGGGCAGGCCCGCAGTACCCACCATCAGCGACAGGGTGAACAGCACCATGTTGAGCTTGTTGTCCACGTCGGCGGTGTAATCACGGAAGCCCAGGGCATTGACCACGCTATCCAGCTTGGCCAGCAGCGGCACACCGGACTCGGTGTGGGTGCTGAACATGCCGAACATGGGGATCGGGTTGCCTGTCAGATGCAGAGCGATGAACACCGCCGGGATGGTGTAGGCGACAATCAACACCACGTACTGGGCCACCTGGGTATAGGTAATTCCCTTCATGCCGCCGAATACCGCATAGAGGAACACGATAAAGGCCGCGATCCAGATGCCCCAGGTATTGGAGACCTCGAGGAAGCGCGAGAAGGCTACACCGGCGCCGGTCATCTGGCCGATGACGTAGGTCACCGAGGCGACGATCAGGCAGATGACGGCTACCAGGCGAGCGGTATTGCTGTAGAAACGCTCACCGATGAAGTCGGGCACCGTGAACTTGCCGAACTTGCGCAGGTAGGGGGCCAGCAGCATGGCCAGGATGACATAGCCGCCGGTCCAGCCCATCAGGAAGGTCGAGTTGGCGTAACCCCCGGAGGCCAGCAGGCCGGCCATGGAGATGAACGATGCGGCGGACATCCAGTCGGCAGCGGTGGCCATGCCGTTGGTGACCGGGTGGACGCCGCCGCCCGCCACATAGAAGTCCTTGGTCGAGCCGGCACGGGCCCAGATCGCTATGCCGATGTAGAGGGCGAATGATGCCCCTACAAATAGCAGGTTGATGGCAAATTGGCTCATTCTTGATTACTCCCCGAGGCCGAATTTCTTGTCGAGCTTGTTCATGCGCCAGGCGTAGAAGAAGATCAGGCAAATGAAGGTCAGGATCGACCCTTGTTGGGCGAACCAGAAGCCAAGATCGGTCCCGCCGACCGGGATGCCGGCGAGCAGAGGCCGGAACAGGATGGCGCAGCCGTAGGAGACAAAGGCCCAGACGGCCAGGCAGCCCACGATCAGGCGTACGTTGGCCTTCCAGTACTCGGTTGTGTCGACTTTCTCTTCTGCCATGTCGTGTTCTCCACTTGTTGTTGAGATAGGGAACTTGTGCAGTCGTTGATGGTGAAACCACCAGGGCAATCGCATGTCTCCGGGCGGGAAGACGCCATGGTGGCGTGCGATTGCCCTGCATGATGCAGGTGAATAGTGGTCAATGAGTGCAAGAAATGAATCCCAGACTTTCGTATCATGAGAATAAAGTGATTCATTTTCAATAGTAAAAAATATTTAAAATCAATAATTTGTGATAGATGGTTATGTGAAATGCCAAGAGCTAAGGCGGCTGGTTAACACCATGGTATATCTCGTTCATCTTGGACCTTTGTCTAGTGATAAGGCGTCGGATAGGACCATGGTCTAAGCGGCCCAGGATCGATACGTTCGTCTAGCTTATCGGCGAGGCATGGTCGTTGTTATGCTCCACAGGAGTACCGATGTGTCGTCGGCTTCGTCGCCTGCCGATCACGCCTGCGGAAATCAATAACAATGCCTTCGCCGAAGGCGCCCCCTTGAGACCGACGAGCCACTTCGGTGCCGGGGCGCTCCTTCAGGCGAGAGGTGATCCGTGAGGTCCAGCCATGATCGATCTCGATCTTTCTCAGCCACCGTTCACGTTGCTCGACGAGCCCGGTCGCGAGCGGGTGCGCCAGGGCGTCGATCTGGCCTACTTCGATCGTGACGAGATCATCCTCGAGGCTGGTCAGCCCGGCGAGTATGTCTTTCTGATTCACAAGGGCGAGGTGGCGGAGATCGATGCCACCCAGCCGGCGGCCAGGGAGCGCATCGGGCATTACACCCAGGGGGACCTGTTCGGGGCGATCAGCATTCTCAACGGCAAGAGTCGCTATCGCTTTCGTGCCGAGCAGGAGAGCCTCTGCTACCTGATGCCCAGGGCACTTTTCCTGGAGCTGTGCGACGCCTATCTCCCCTTTGCCGAGTTCTTCCGCCAGAGCCTGGCCCACAAGGCCCGCCTGCTGACCGAGCAGCGCGCCGAGGGCGGAGTGACCATGGCCGGTTTCATGCTGGCGATGGTGAAGGAGTGCATGCGTGAGCCCCTGGTGGTGCCGGCTGCCACCACCATCGCCGAGGCGGTGGTCACCATCAACGAGCGACATGCCGACTCGCTGCTGGTGAAGCGCAGAGGTTGTCACGGCATGATCACCAAGACCGATCTGCTCAATGCTCTGGTGATAGATGAGCGTGGCCGAGACACTCCGCTCGAGGAGCTGGGACATGCCGAGCTGATCACCGTGACACCGGAAAAGTACCTCTTCGAGGCGCTGGTGATCATGACCCGCCATAAGGTGGAGCGGGTCGTGGTGATCGACCAGCACCAACCGGTGGGGGTGGTGGAGCTGACCGATGTGCTCAGTTACTTCTCCAGTCGCAGCTACGTGGTCAGCCTGCAGGTCGAGCAGGCCGATAGCCTCGAAGCCCTTGCCGCCGCCAGCCGGCGCACTCCAGAGCTGGTCAGTGCGCTGATGGCCCAGGGGGTAAAGCTGCGCTTCTCCATGGGCCTGCTGGCGGCCCTCAACGGCCGGATCATCAACAAGGCCTGGGGGTTTCTGATCGACGAGCGTTACCATGCCGATAGCTGCCTGATGGTGATGGGCAGCGAAGGGCGTGGTGAGCAGATCCTCAAGACCGATCAGGACAACGGCCTGATCCTGGCCGATGATCTCGAGTGGCCCGACTGCGCCGAGCAGATGCAGAGCCTGACCGAGACCCTGGTGGAGCTGGGTTATCCACTCTGCCCGGGCAATATCATGGTCTCCAACCCGGAGTGGGTGGGCACGGTCACCCAGTGGAAGCAGCGCATCGCGCGCTGGGTCGAGGCTCGGGATGGCGACAGCCTGATGAAGCTGGCGATCATGCTCGACTCCCACGCGGTGGCGGGTAACCCGGCGCTGCTCGACCGGGTGCGTGACGACCTCTTTGCCCAGTGCAGCGGAAACGATCTGCTGCTCTCCTACTTCGCCCGCACCATCCTGCGCTTCTCCACACCGTTGACCCTGTTTGGCTCACTCAAGCGGCCCCAGCACGGCATCGATATCAAGAAGGGGGGGATCTTCCCCATCGTGCATGGCGTGCGAGTGATGGCGCTGGAGCGCGGCATCCGGCCTACCTCGACCCTGGAGCGCCTGGAGGCCCTGGCTGCCGATGGCCGGCTGGAGCCACGCTTCGCCGAGGACCTGGCCGAGGCGCTGGCGCTGTTCACCGAGCTGCGCCTCAAGCAGCAGCTGGAGAGGCGTGAGGACGAGGAGGGGGGCGAGCACAGCCCTGATCGTGTGGTGGTACAGGAGCTCTCGTCGCTGGAGCGCGACCTGCTGCGCGAGGCGCTGCATATCGTCAAGGACTTCAAGCAGCGCCTCTCCCACCGCTTTCATCTGGAATACTCATGAATCGACGGAACGACAACGACACAAGGAGCCCGTCATGCTCAAGATGCTGAGACGCGTCGCGGATCAGCGGCGCCATGCCAACGGCGAGTACGCCTGGCTGTTTCGCCCCTATACCGGTGACGAGATGGTGGTGATCGACACCGAGACCACCGGCCTGGATACCCGCAGCGCCGAGCTGGTGTCGATCGCCGCGGTGCGGGTGCGTGGTGATCATATCCTCACCAGTGGCTCCCTGGATCTGCGCCTTCGTCGCCCCGACTCGCTGACCGGTGATTCCATCCGCATCCATGGCCTGCGTGGCATGGACCTCGACAATGGCGAGAGCATCGACAGCGCCCTGGCGCGGCTGCTCGACTTCGTCGGCAATCGCCCTCTCGTGGGCTGGCATCTGGGCTTTGACCTGGCGATTCTCAACCGTGAGCTGCGTCCGCGTTTCGGCTTCGAGCTACCCAACGCCACCGTGGATGTGGCCCAGCTGTGGCGGCGCCGACTGCGGCGTCAGCACCCGGCAATCGATAACCTGCCGCGCTTCGAGAGTGCCGCCGAGCGCCTGGGAGTGCCGGTCATGGGGCGCAATACCGCCCTGGGGGATGCGGTGACCACCGCGCTGATGTTCCTGCGCCTGGAGCGCGCTGACGCCGCCGGGAGTTAGTCGGCACGAGTGACGTCTGGCGTCGCCTGGCGCGGTCGCCGGTGGTAGGATGGGCGCCTTTCCATTTTTGCCCGCACTGGCAGCGCCAAGACCTATGCAAGACGCCGTGACCTTCGACCCCCGCGAACGCGATAGCGCGCCCCTCACCCACTCCGGGCCAGACGCGCCCCAGCAGCAGCCCGGTACTCAGGACAAGCGTGAATTCAACAAGCTGCAGAAGCGGCTGCGGCGCCAGGTAGGCAATGCCATCATCGACTATGGCATGATTCATGAGGGAGATCGGGTGATGGTGTGCCTGTCCGGCGGCAAGGACAGCTACACCCTGCTCGAGATCCTGCGCAATCTGCAGCGCAACGCCCCGGTCGACTTCTCGCTGGTGGCGGTGAACCTTGACCAGAAGCAGCCCGGCTTTCCCGAGCATGTGCTGCCCGAGTACCTGGAGAGTATCGGGGTCGACTATCATATCCTCGAGCGCGATACCTACTCGGTGGTCAAGGAGAAGACCCCGGAAGGCAAGACCACCTGTGCACTCTGCTCGCGACTGCGCCGCGGCTCCCTGTATGGGTTCGCCGAGGAGATCGGTGCCAACAAGATCGCCTTGGGGCACCACCGCGAGGATATCCTCGAGACCCTGTTCCTCAACATGTTCTTCGGCGGCAGCCTCAAGTCGATGCCGCCGAAGCTGCTGTCCGACGATGGCCGCAACATGGTGATTCGGCCGCTGGCCTATTGCCGGGAGGCGGACATTGCCGAGTTTGCTCGGCAGATGGCGTTTCCGATCATCCCCTGCAACCTGTGTGGCTCTCAGCCCAACCTGCAGCGCCAGGTGGTCAAGGAGATGCTGGCGGAGTGGGAGGCGAAGCACCCCGGGCGTCTGGAGAGCATGTTTAAGGCGGTGACCAACGTGGCGCCTTCACAGCTGGCCGATCGTGAGCTGTTTGACTTCGCTGGGCTGGAGAAGAAGCAGGCCAGGATGCAGGCCAGCCGTATCGATATCCAGCAAGAGCTGTAAACCCGGCTTCGCCGGGAGCGGTAAGCTATAAGCTTGTCGCTGTAAGAACAACTCTTTGCCGCTAGGCTTGGCGTCGATACCCTGGCTTACGGCTTACGGCTTACGGCTTACGGCTTACGGCTTACGGCTTACGGCTTACGGCTTACGGCTTACGGCTTACGCCGTTAGTGCGCCCCCTCTTCCTCGGCAAGGCGGGTGAGCGCTGGCAGGTCGAGGATATTCACCTCGCGCCCCGAGACGGCGACCAGGCCCTGGGTCTGGAAGCGGCCGAGGATACGGCTTACCGTCTCCACCGCCAGGCCCAGGTAGTTGCCGATATCGGCCCGTGCCATGGAGAGGCGGAAGCTGTAGGGCGAGTAGCCGCGGCGGCGGAAACGCTCGGAGAGGCTGGTGAAGAAGCTGGCCAGGCGCTGGTCGGCGGTCTTGCGCGAGAGCAGGCGCATCATGCGGCGGTCATCGCGCAGCTCCTTGCTCATGCTGCGATAGAGCTGGCCGCGCAGCTCCGGCATCGACTCCGCGAGGTGATCCAGGCGGTCGAAGGGAATCTCGCAGACGGTGGTGGTCTCCAGTGCCACCACGGTACCCGGATAGCGTTGTTCGTCGATGCCGTCGAGGCCCACCAGTTCGCTGGGCAGGTAGAAGTTGGTCAACTGATCTTCGCCACTGCCTTCGGTTGTGACCTGTTTGAGGCTGCCGGAGCGAACCGCGAAGACGCTGGAGAAGGGGGTATCCTGGCGAAATAGCGCCTCGCCCTTCTTGAGTGGTGCGCGACGCCGGATGATGGCGTCGAACTGGTCCATGTCGTCCACCTCGAGTGCCAGAGGCAGGCAGAGAGAGCTGAGACTGCATGTCTGACAGCGTGTCTCCTGCAGTACGGATCGCCGCCGACCGGTGAGAGTGTCCGCCATGGCCCTTTCCTTCTTGATCGTGGTCATGGCCCCATTATGGAGCAAAGTGCAGGCAGGGCAAACTGCACGGGGCTCGGCGGCTAGGGGAGGGCGAGGGCGTCGAGAATGTAGGGCAGCCGCCAGTGCCCTTCGGCGGTCAGCGATACTACTCCCTCAGTCGTCATCTCGATCAGTCCCTCCGCGAGGAGCCTCTCGAGGTGTGGGCTCGGCGGCAGGCCTGCAGGGTCGATGCCACGGTCACACAGCAGGGTCTCGCGGGTCACGCGGTGGCGTCGTTCATCGGCTGTCAGTCGGGCGCCGCGTGCGGTTGGCAGTTGGCTGTTATCGAGTGCCGATTCGTATGCCGCCAGCGTACCGGTGTTACGAACCCAGAGGTCGCCGATACGGCTGGTGGCGTTCACGCCGAGCCCCAGCAGATCACCCGCTTGCCCCCGGGTAAAGCCAAGCGGACCATGCCCCAGAGTGCCGCTGGCCTGGGCCAGTGCCAGGGGGTCGTTGCGGCGCGTGTAGAGGCCCAGGCCGATATGGACATAGCCGGCGGCGTCGAGCCGGGCGCGAGCCACGGCCAGCAGCTGTCGGCGGGTCGAGGTGTCGGGTAGCCAGTCACGGTGGATGGCACGCTGGGCCCGATGGTATTCCGGGCGATGCCGATAGCGGTAGAGGCGGATGCGTGCCGGGACCATGCCGATGACCTGCTCGAGAGTGTCGACGAG
The DNA here is from genome assembly GCF_947501415.1 of uncultured Halomonas sp. Taxonomy (GTDB): domain Bacteria; phylum Pseudomonadota; class Gammaproteobacteria; order Pseudomonadales; family Halomonadaceae; genus Halomonas. The sequence continues at coordinate 88,254 of NZ_CANMVL010000033.1, forward strand.
GCCTTGAGGTGTCTGGAAAGGGAGCCCCAGCATCAGCGACATCGTCAGCTCCCGAAAACCCAGGCGGTCGGCCTCGTCGACCAGGGACTCGGTCAGGGCCCTCGGCTGTAGGCGGTTGATGGCCTGTTGTACACGTGGATCCAGTTCCTGCACACCCAGGTTCAGGCGGTTGAAGCCCAGCGCTTGCAGATGGCGCAGGGTCAGCATATCGGCCTCTCGTGGGTCGAGGTCGATGCTGAAGTCCCGCTCCCGGGCACCGGAGAGTCCGAGGCGGGCGTCCAGGCGATCGAAGAGGTCACTCATCTGGTCCAGGGAGAGAAAGGCCGGGGGGGCGCCGCCCCAGTGCAGGCGAGATACCGCCGGCAGGCCGCTGAGCCGACGCCGAGCCAGTACCATTTCGCGGTCTAGGCGGGTGAGATAGGGGTCGGCCTGGCGACTGCTGCGGGAGGAGACGCACTGGCTGGCGCAGAAGCGGCAGGCATGGCGGCAGAAGGGCAGGCGCACCTTGATCGCCAGGGGTGCCTCGGCCGGACGCTCGGCGAGGGCCATTTCCAGTGCCTGGGCGCCGATGTCGTCGCGATAGTGGTGTGGAGCGGGGTAGGCGACCTCCTCGGCCGTTACCAGGTCGCCCGCACCGGGCAGCGCCTCTCGAGCAGGACTCGAGGCCCCGGCGGGGACGGTGTGCTTGGCGGGAACGGGCATGGGGCGACTCCGATGATGGATCTACCCTCATGCTAGGGCGTGGTGCCCAGAACGGCGTTGAGCTGCGTCAACCCCGCGTGGAATAGTGCTCAGCCGGTATGGGAGGCGCCTCCCCCGGGAAGCAGCAGCCATAGCTGCCAGAGCGCGAAGGCGATGATGGATAGCGCGGCAAGGGTGCGGGTGGCCCGGTGGCGGATCAGTCGGCTCAGCTGGCGCGCGGCAAAGCCGGTGGCCAGCAGGGCCGGAAGCGTGCCTAGCCCGAAGGCTCCCATCAGCAAGACGCCGCGCAGCGGATCCGCCATGGCCAGGCTCCAGGTCAGCATGGAGTAGACCAGCCCACAGGGTAGCCAGCCCCATACCGCCCCCAGCGCCACTGCCTGGGGGAGCTTCACCACCGGCATCAGTCGCCGCCCCAGTGGCTCCAGATGGCGCCACAGGCGCCTGCCCAGTGCTTCGACCCCCAGCAGCCCTTTCCACCAGTCGGCGATATAGAGCGCCATCAGGATCAGCATCAGAGCGGCGAGCCCTTGCAGGATAAGACGCGCGGGGGCGGTCAGCGAGAGCAGGGTGCCGAGCGACGCCGCCAGGGCACCGGCGATCATGTAGCTGGTGATGCGGCCCAGATTGTAGCCCAGCAGCAGGCCCGAGAGGCGCGCCGGAGAGCGCATGCTGGGGGGTACCGCGAAGGAGAGTGCGCTCATGATGCCACCACACATGCCGATGCAGTGGGCACCGCCGAGCAGGCCGAAGACGAAGGCGGCGGCGAAAGGCGGCAGGTCCAGTCCGGTCGGGTCCATCAGCGCGTCTCGTCCGTTGGCCCGGGGGGCGCCGATGAGGTCGTATCATCCTTGCCGCCGCTCCTGCGCTCCTCCGGGGGGCGGTCATTGTCGTCCTCATCGAAGAGAATGCGGTAGGCGGGTCCTTCCAGGTCCTCGAACTGGTCGTGCTTCACCGCCCAGAAGAAGGCCCACAAGGCCAGACCCAGCAGGATCAGGGTCAGTGGTATCAGCAGGTAGAGAATAGTCATGCGGTGCGGGGTTCCGAAGGTGTAGCCACCTCCTGTGGCAGCGGGGTGTGGCGAGTCAGGCGCAGAGCATTGCCGACCACCACCAGCGAGCTGGCCGACATGCCGATGGCCGCAATCCAGGGCGTGACGAAGCCCATCATGGCCAACGGCAGGGCGCCAATATTGTAAACCAGCGCCCAACCGAGGTTCTGCTTGATGATGCGGCGCGTGGCGCGGCTGATGGCGACGGCCTCGACGATACGCATCAGGCGCGGGCCCAGCAACACGGCATCGGCGCGGGTGCGGGCCAGGTCCGTGGCGCCATTCATGGCGATGGCCACATCGGCACCCGCCAGCACCGGCACATCGTTGATGCCGTCGCCGACCATGGCGACGCGCTCACCCGCGGCCTGCAGCTGGCGCAGGCGGTCGAGCTTGCCTTCCGGACTGACCCCGCCGCGCCACTGCGCGATACCCAGCCGCTCGGCCATGCTGGCGGTGGCGTCAGCGGTATCGCCCGAGAGCAGCTCCACCTTCAATCCCAACGAGCTCAGTGCGGCGATGGTGTCGACGGCATCCTCTCGCAGGCGGTCGCTTAAGTTGAACCAGGCCCGGGGCCGTCCGGCTTCGCTCAGCAGCAGCCACTGGCCGTCGCCTGGGGGTGCCAGGGGCTGGTCGGGGGCGGCGAACTCCGGCTTGCCGAGCCGCCACCGCCGGTTGTGAAGGGTGCCCTCCAGCCCCAGTCCCGGGCGGTTGATGATCGCCTCGGCGCTCAGGCGGTGATCACGATAGGGCCCGAAGGCCCGTGCGATGGGGTGCTCGGACTGGGTTTCCAGAGCCGCGGCGATGCGGGTCAGCGCCTCCTCATCATGGTGGTTGCCGTCGAGGCCTTCGCTTTCCCCGGTTCGCCGGACCTCGGCAAGAGTCATTTCACCGGCGGTCAAGGTGCCGGTCTTGTCGAAAACCACCCGATCGAGACTGGATAGTGTCTCCAGGGCGTCGGCGCGGGTGATCAGTACGCCGCGTCGCCGCAGCTGACCATGGGCCGCCGTCAGCGCTGTGGGGGTAGCCAGGGCCAGTGCACAGGGGCAGGTGATCACCAGTACCGAGAGCGTCACCCAGAAGGCGCGCTGAGGATCGACAAACCACCACACGGTGCCGACCACCACGGAGAGAATCAGCACTTGAAGCACGAAGTGGTGGGCAAGGCGGGCGGTGTGCTCCGCGATTTTGGGGCGATGGGCGAAGGCGCGGTCGGTCAGGTCAACGATGCCGGCGGCCCTGGCGTCCTTGCCTGCGCGGGTCACGCGGATGGTCAGCGGGCTGGTGATGTTCTGACTGCCACCGGTCACGCTGTCGCCGAGCGTGCGACTGACCGGCAGAGTCTCGCCGGTCAGCATGGACTCGTCGAGACTGGACTCGCCATCCTCGATGATGCCGTCGGCGGGTATCCCGTGGCCGGGCTTGACCAATACGCGGTCGCCCTCGTGCAGGTCGCTGGCGGGCACGATGCGCGCCTGGCCGTCATCCTCCAGCCGCGTCGCCGAAAGCGGGAGCACCTGAGCCAGCGCATTGCCGATGCGTCCGCTGTGCCGGCGCGCGCGCATCTCCACATAGCGACCAAACAGCAGAAAGAAGGTGAACATCACCACCGAATCAAAGTAGATGTCGCCGCCAACGAATACCCCCCAGGCGCTGGCGATATAGGCCGAGCCGATGGCCAGCGACACCGGAACATCCATGCCCAGCTGACGGCTGCGTATATCGCGCACCGCGCCAGTGAAAAAGGGCTGAGCCGAAAACAGCACCACCGGTGTGGTCAGGGCGAAGGCCAGCCACAGGAACAGGGCGCTGAAGTCGGCGCTGATCTCGCCCTCGCCGGCGAAGTAGTGGGGGATCGAGAACATCATCACCTGCATCATGCCGGCAGCGGCGACGATCAGGCGTCGGATGCTCATGCGCTCTTCGCGCTGAAGGCGAAGCTGGGCGGCATCCGGTTCATAGGGCTGGGAGGGGTAACCGATGGCAGCCAGCTCGGCCAGGATGCGAGACAGGGGAAGCCGTTCGGGGTCCCAGGTCACGCGCAACCGGTGATGGCTGAGGTTGACCGCGGTGGTGGTGATACCCGTCAGGGCGTTGAGGCGGTGCTCGATCAGCCAGGCGCAGGCGGCGCAGGTGATGCCATCCACCGCCAGGGTGACATGCACCTGGCCGCTGCCGTCCTGTTCGGGGTGGACAAACTGCTGCTGCAGCCCGGGGTCATCGAAGACCGTCCAGGTATCGGCATCAACCGTGCCGCGCTCATCGGGTCGCTCCGGCAGCTCGGTGCGGAAGCGGTAGTAGCTGGCAAGCCCGCCGTCGACGATGGCGTGGGCCACCGCCTCGCAGCCGGGGCAGCAGAGCGGGTGGCGGATGTCATCCAGGGTGATCGACCAGGTGGCACCGGTGGGTACCGGGTTGCCGCAGTGATAGCAGGTGGTGTCCAGGGTCTCGACGGTGTCGGTCATGTCGGGGCGCCGGGCTAGAGGCCCGGCTTCAGGGTGACGGGGGCATCGTTCGGGAAGCTGATCTCGCCGGTGAGTCGCCACTCGGCCTGCTCACCTGCCTCGGGCTGCAGCTGCAGGTACCAGCGATAGCGCAACGGCTCCTCCAGGGTGGTGAGATAGCGACCCTCATGTACATGCTCCAGGGTCAGCTCGCGGTCGAAGTCGCTGTCGGTGGGGAAGATCAGTGTCAGGGCAAGGCTCTCCGGGCGACTCTCCCCCATCAGGTCCACCACGACGTCGCCGGTGCGGTTATCGAACAGCACTTGAGCCTCGAGCCCCAGCGCCCGGGCATGCTCCTGCTTGGCCAGCTGCTCGTTGATGGCCAGGCCGCGCTTGTAGTAGTCGCCGCCAACCGAGCCATCGTAGTAACGAATCGAGACGACCAGGTAGATGAGGCTGAAGGTGATCGATGACAGCAAGAGCCCGATCAGAAACCAGGGCCAGAACTGCTTGTACCAGGGGGTGAGGTCTTCGCGCATGTTATCTCCGCAGTTCGCCGAGGAAGCGTGCCTCGCGCTCCAGGCTGATATCGGGGGACCGCTCGGCGGTCAGTCGCAGGGTAATGGCATGGCTGGGCTGTTCGATCACCTCTCCCGGCACGGTGATGGTGACCACTCGCTGGCGGGAGTCGCTGGCCGGGACTCGGATGCTCTCGGTATCCAGTGTCAGCCCGGGCAGGCCCGAGGCCTCCAGGCGATAGACATGGGCCTCGCCGTCCATGTTGCGTACCGTGAGGGTATAGCTGTTGCTGATATTGCCTTCGCTCGTGGTCTGGAACAGCCGGTTGCGGTCACGCTCCACATCGAAGGAGAGCGGCGTGCGATCACTGACGGTCCAGGCGAACAGCCCGGTCATCAGCAGCAGGGCCGCAAGATAACCCATCAGGCGTGGCCGCAGGATATGGGTGGGCTTGCCCTCAAGGGCATTCTCGGTGGTGTAACGGATCAGACCGCGGGGATAGCCCATCTTGTCCATCACGCTGTCGCAGGCGTCGATGCAGGCCGCACAGGTGATGCACTCGTACTGCAGACCGTCGCGGATGTCGATGCCGGTGGGGCAGACCTGCACGCACAGGTCGCAGTCGATGCAGTCACCATGACCGGCCTCGCGGGCCTGTTCATGGGAGAGACTCTTCTTGCGATGACCGCGGGGTTCGCCCCGGGCAGCGTCGTAGGAGACGATCAGGGTATCGCGGTCGAACATCACTGACTGGAAGCGGGCGTAGGGGCACATGTAGATGCACACCTGCTCACGCAGCCAGCCGGCGTTGAGATAGGTGAAGACCAGGAAGAAACCGACCCAGAAGTAGGACCAGCCGTGGGCCTCCAGGGTCGGCAGTTCGACCACCAGGTCATTGATGGGGGTGAAGTAACCCACGAAGGTGACGCCGGTGGCCATGGCAATGATCAGCCAGATGGCGTGCTTGGCCCCCTTGCGCCATAGCTTGTCGGCGTTCATGGGCTGCTTGTCGAGCTTGATACGTCGGTTGCGCGAGCCCTCCAGGCGGTGCTCAACCCAGATGTACAGGAAGGTCCAGACACTCTGTGGGCAGGTGTAGCCACACCAGACGCGGCCGGCAAACACGGTGATGAAGAACAGTCCGAAGGCGCAGATGATCAGCAGCCAGGAGAGCAGCATGAACTCCTGAGGGTAGAAGGTGGCCGAGAAGATATGGAACTCGCGACCGGGCAGGTTGAACCAGATGGCGGGGCGGTCGCCCCAGGGCACCCAGGGCAGCAGGAAGAAGGCCAGCATCAGCAACCAGTTGGAGGCGCGGCGCAGGCGCTGGAAGAAGCCCTTTATCTCGCGCACATAGATATGGCGCCGACTGGCATACATCTCCTGGGTGAACGCTTCCTGGGGCGTATGGTGCTGCACGGATGGCGGTGTGACATCGCGAGTAGGAATCTTGTCGCTCATGGCTGGCTCACGGCAGGAGGGATGACCCGGGTCGCTTCGGGGCGAGATGGGACTATTGTATCGATGCGCCGCACAAACGAGAAAGGGTGCGACCTGAGGTCGCACCCTTTCAGCCTTGCCGGGACCGGCGGTCTCAGTCCTGATTACGCAGGCTGTAGACGTAGGCGGCCACCAGGTGGACGCGCTCCTCGCCGATATAGGCGGCCTGGGCCGGCATATGGCCGTTGCGGCCGTTACGCAGGGTCTGGCGCACGGCATCGGCCACGCTCTGTCCGGGCTGCTGATAGAGCCAGATGTTGTTGGTCAGGTTGGGGGCGCCGAGCGCCTGATTGCCGGTGCCGTCGGGCATGTGGCAGGCGGCACACACCGAGGTGAAGGTCGCCGCACCGCTCTCGGCGCGCTCGGCATCATGCTCGTTGCCGGAGAGCGCGAGGACGTGCTGGGTGACGTTCTCGATGTTCTCCTCGCCCAGCTGCTGCCAGGAGGGCATCAGGCCGTTGCGGCCGTTGTTGAGGGTCGCCAGGATGTTCTCCGGCTCGCCGCCGTAGAGCCAGTCGTCGTCGGTCAGGTTGGGGAAGCCGTAGCCGCCCTGAGCCCCAGAGCCGTGGCACACGGCGCAGTTGTTGAGGTAGATGCGCTCGGCGACCTGCATGGCCTCCGCGTCCTGGGCCAGCTCGGGAATCGGCACCTCCTCGTACTGGGCGAAGATCGGCGTGAAACGCTCCTCGGCTCGCGCCACTTCCTGCTCCCACTGACCCTCCTGGCTCCAGCCCAGCAGGCCGGCAAAGTTGCCCAGACCCGGGTAGAGCACCAGGTAACCCAGCGCGAAGATCACGGTGCCGACGTAGAGCTGGAACCACCAGCGCGGCAGCGGGTTGTCGTACTCCTCGATGCCGTCGGCAGCATGGCCGGTGGTATCGACATTACCTTCGGCATCGGGGGTCTTGTCGGTCTTGCGGTTGGCATAGAGCAACCAGAAGGCAAGACCGATGGAGCCCAGCGTGATGACGATGATCCAGGCGCTCCAGAACCCGGAAAGGGAGTCACCCCAGAGATTGTTCATGTGTTCCTGTCTCCCTTGCTCTTGCAAGAATCGTTCTTGCGGGAATCGACCCCGTTCGGCGAGGCGCTCGTGTCATGGTTCGGTGTCTCGTCATCGTCGCTGAAGGGCAGATTGGCCGCTTCATCGAAGTCCGGCTTGCGACGCTTCGAGTAGGCCCACACCGTGATGCCGATGAAGGTCACGATCAGGATGCCGGTAACGATGCCGCTTACGGTGCCGCTGTCCATGATCAGTTGTCCTTGAGAACGGTGCCTAGCTGCTGCAGATAGGCGATCAGAGCGGTGATCTCCTGCTCGCCACGCACCTCGCTGGTGGCGTTTTCGATCTGCTCGTCGGTATAGGGCACGCCGAGGGCACGCAGGGCGCGCATCTTCTTGGGCGTGGCCTCGCCGTCGACGGTGTTCTCGAACAGCCATGGGTAGGCGGGCATCACCGACTCGGGCACCACATCACGCGGGTTGTACATGTGCGCGCGGTGCCAGTCGTCGCTGTAGCGGCCGCCTACGCGGGCGAGGTCGGGTCCGGTACGCTTGGAGCCCCACAGGAAGTTGTGGTCGTAGACCGTTTCACCGGCCACGGTGTAGGGGCCATAGCGCTCGGTTTCGGCGCGGAAGGGGCGCACCATCTGCGAGTGGCAGCCGACGCAACCCTCGCGGCGAAAGATATCGCGTCCCTCGAGCTCCAGGGCGGTCAGCGGCTTGAGCCCCTCTACCGGCTGCGTGGTCTGCTTCTGGAAGAACAGTGGCACCACCTCGGCCAGGCCGCCGAAGCTGATTACCACCAGAATCAGCACGGCGAGCAGGCCGACGTTCTTTTCGACGATCTCGTGTCTCATTGGAAGTCTCGTTCCCTGTAGGCTCAGGCGGTCTGGGGAAGCGGCTGATGGGCCTCTTCGCCGCGCTTGATGGTCCGGGTGACGTTATAGGCCATGATCAGCATGCCGGTGACCCAGCACAGGCCGCCGATCAGACGCACGATGTAACCGGGACCGCTGGCTTCGACGGACTCGACGAAGGTGTACATCAGGGTGCCGTCCGGGTTGATCGCACGCCACATCAGGCCCTGCAGGATGCCGTTGACCCACATGGAGGCGATGTAGAGCACGGTGCCGATGGTCGCCAGCCAGAAGTGCACGGCGATCAGGTTGACCGAGTACATCTCGGTGCGGCCGAACAGGCGCGGAATCAGGTGATACATGGAGCCGATGGTGATCATTGCCACCCAGCCCAGGGCGCCGGCATGGACGTGACCGATGGTCCAGTCGGTATAGTGGGAGAGGGCGTTGACGGTCTTCACCGCCATCATCGGACCCTCGAAGGTGGACATGCCGTAGAACGAGAGGGCGACCACGAGGAAGCGCAGGGTGGGGTCGGTACGCAGCTTATGCCAGGCGCCGGAGAGCGTCATCATGCCGTTGATCATGCCGCCCCAGGAGGGTGCGAGCAGGATGATCGACAGCACCATGCCCAGCGACTGGGTCCAGTTGGGCAGAGCGGTATAGTGAAGATGGTGCGGGCCGGCCCACATGTAGACCATGATCAGCGCCCAGAAGTGGACGATGGAGAGGCGATAGGAGTAGACCGGACGCTCGGCCTGCTTGGGTACGAAGTAGTACATCATGCCCAGGAAGCCGGCGGTCAGGAAGAAGCCTACCGCGTTGTGGCCGTACCACCACTGCACCATGGCGTCGATGGCGCCGGCGTAGATGGAGGTGGAGTACCAGGCGGTGACAGGAATCGCCGCGTTGTTGACGATATGCAGCACGGCGATGGTGAGGATAAACGCAGCATAGAACCAGTTGGCCACATAGATGTGCGACACCTTGCGGCGCTTGATGGTCATCAGGAAGACGATCGCATAGGCGATCCAGACCACCGCCAGCAGGATGTTGATCGGCCACTCCAGCTCGGCGTACTCCTTGGTGGTGGTGTAGCCCAGCGGCAGGGTCACCACGGCGAGCAGGATCACCGCCTGGTAGCCCCAGAAGGTGAAGGCGGCGAGCCGGTCGGAGAACAGTCTCACCTGACAGGTCCGCTGTACCACGTAGTAGGAGGTGGCAATCAGTGCCGAGCCGCCGAAGGCGAAGATCACGGCGTTGGTATGCAGCGGGCGCAGGCGTCCGAAGCTGGTCCAGGGTAGATCGAGGTTCAGTTGCGGCCAGACCAGCTGGGCGGCGAGGGTGACACCGAGTGTCATGCCCACGATGCCCCAGACCACGGTCATGATCGCGAACTGCCGAACTACCTTGTAGTTGTAGGTCGGGTGTTCAAATGCTGTGCTCATGTCGGGTTCCCATCGAACGCGGTAGGAGATAAAGCTGCGTCAGTGTGTCACGGACGCGGCCTCCCTGAGGATGATGCAGGTCAATTCGCGGGGGATTCTACCCCAGCCGGGCAATATCCTGAACACGCCCAAGGGTGTATTTGGAGAACTTGTAAAGGAGATCTTGTGTCAGAGTTCATCCATCTGCAGGCCGTGGCGATGGCTTCGTCCGAGTGTCGCGAGCGTCTACTGAAAGGTGATTGCGGCCTGTGGCAGCTGCCGGAGGGGCCGCTGGAGGTGCGGGGCGAGGCGCGCCTCGGTCGTCTGCTGATGGCCCATGGCGCCGGCGCAGGCCAGGATTCCACGTTTCTACAACGGCTGCGCGAAGGTCTCGCCGTGGCCGGTGTCCAGACCCTGGCCATCGAGTTCGGCTACCTTCAGCGGATGCGTCGCGAAGGGCGTCGTCGTCCGCCACCGGGAATGAACACCCTGGTGGAGGAGATGGCGTCCTGGTGCGACCTTCTGTCACACCCCGAGCTGCCACCGCTGTGGCTGGGTGGCAAGTCCATGGGGGGACGGGTAGCCAGCCTGCTCGCCGCCCGCGATGGTGCCCCGGGGCTGGTACTCTGTGGTTACCCCTTCCACCCGCCCGGCAAACCCGAGCGGCTGCGCCTCGATCACTGGCCGCAACTCGCCTGCCCGACCCTGGTGGTGCAGGGCAGTCGTGACCCCTTTGGCACCCGTGAGGAGGTGGCAGGCTATGCGCTACCCGAAGCGGCACGCCTGCACTGGCTGGAGGATGGCGACCATGACTGGAAGCCACGGCGCGCCAGCGGCACGACCCAGGTGCGGTTGATCGAGACGGCCGCCGCCGCCATCGCCGGCTTTATGGATGGGCATGGTGGAGTCGACGCCGTTCGATAAAAGGCGTTGACATTCGGGCCGGTCTCTGTAGAATGCAGCGCCACGTACCGGGGGTGGTTAGCTCAGTTGGGAGAGCACCAGCCTTACAAGCTGGGGGTCACTGGTTCGAACCCAGTACCACCCACCACTGCTTCGGCAGTCCCGATTACGTAGGCAACACGCAGCGGACCGGTAGTTCAGTTGGTTAGAATGCCGGCCTGTCACGCCGGAGGTCGCGGGTTCGAGTCCCGTCCGGTCCGCCAACGTGTTTCCAGTCAGTCAGCCCTGTTGCGGACCGGTAGTTCAGTTGGTTAGAATGCCGGCCTGTCACGCCGGAGGTCGCGGGTTCGAGTCCCGTCCGGTCCGC
>NZ_CANMVL010000034.1 GCF_947501415.1 uncultured Halomonas sp.
GGAGGCGAGCGAGTGGCAATTTGATAAAAGTGGCAATCTGATATCAGTGGCAACCAAAACGAAGCGGCGGCGCCCTCTGGGCGCCGCCGCTGTTTTCTGCATCGAGCCGGTGCTTACGCCAGGCGTTCGAACACCGTCGCCACGCCCTGCCCCATGCCGATACACATGGTGGCCAGGCCCAGGGTGGTATCGCGCTCGCGCATCACGTTGAGCAGGGTGGTGCAGATACGCGCACCGGAGCAGCCCAGCGGATGACCCAGGGCGATGGCGCCGCCATGCAGGTTGACCTTCTCGTCCATGACATCGCGCAGGCCCAGGTCCTTGAGCACCGGCAGCGCCTGGGCGGCGAAGGCCTCGTTGAGCTCCACGGTGTCGAGGTCATCGGCACTGAGGCCGGCGGCCTTGAGCGCCTGCTTGGAGGCCGGTACCGGCCCATAGCCCATGATGGAGGCATCACAGCCGGCCACGCCGGTGGAGAGCACCCGGGCGATGGGCTCGAGACCCAGCGCCTGGGCCCGCTCGTAGCTCATCACCGCCATGCCCGAGGCACCCACCGAGAGCGCCGAGGAGGTACCCGCGGTCACGGTACCGCCGCGCGGGTCGAAGGCCGGCTTGAGGGCGGCCATCTTCTCCAGGCTGGCATCGGCACGGATCACCTCATCCTGCTTGATCAGGGCGCGGAAGCCGTTGGCATCGTGCCCCTCCACGCCGATGATCTCGTTGTCGAACCCGCCTCTCTCAAGGGCGGCCTGGGCACGCTGGTGAGAGCGTACGCCGAAGGCGTCCTGCTCCTCCCGGGAGATGCCGTGCATCTTGCCCAGTAACTCGGCGGTAAGGCCCATCATCATCGCCGCCTTGGCGGCATGCTTGCTGGCCGCCGGATTGACGTCGACGCCGTGGGTCATGGGCACATGCTCCATGTGCTCCACGCCCCCGATCACATAGAAGTCGCCCATGCCGGCCTTGATATTGGCGGCGGCGATATGCAGCGCGCTCATCGAGGAGCCACACAGGCGGTTGACCGTCTGCGCCGGCACGGTGCGCGGAATGCCGGTCATGATCGCCGCATTGCGGGCGATGTTCATGGCCTGCTCCAGGGTCTGGTTGACGCACCCCCAGATCACGTCATCCACTTCGGCCGGGTTGAGGCCCGGATTGCGGTCGAACAGCGACTGCATGACGGCAGCGGACAGGTTCTCGGCTCGCACGTTACGGAAGGCGCCGTTCTTGGCCTTGGCCATGGCGGTACGCACACAGTCGACCACCACGATATCTCTCGGATTCAAACTCATCTTGCTACTCCTGTAGGGGTGGTGGGGTCAGGCCTGGTCCGGGGCCTGGTCCTGAGTGTCGTAGAAGCGCTCGCCGGCAGCCGCCATCTCGCGCAGCTTGTCGGTGGGGGCATAGAGGGCGCCCAGCTCCCCGGCCAGCTCGTCGGCCAGTGCGACGAAGGCCTCCACTCCCATGGCATCGATATAGCGCAGCGCGCCACCGCGGAAAGGCGGGAAGCCGATACCGTAGATCAGCGCCATGTCGGCCTCGGCCGGGCTGCCGACGATGTTATCCTCCAGACAGCGCACGGCCTCCAGGCAGAGCGGCACCATCATCCGGGCGATGATGTCGTCGTCGCTGAATTCGCGACTCTCCTTGACCACCCCCTTGACCAGCTCGATGGCCGCCTCGTCGCGGACCTTCTTCGGCTTGCCCTTGCGATCCTCCTCGTAGGCGTAGAACCCCTTGGCGTTCTTCTGTCCCAGGCGATCGTTCTCGTACATCAGCTGAATGGCGCTGCTTTCGCCCTCGCCTCCCAGGCTGCCCATGCGCTCGGGGAAGCCCTTGGCCATGACCTCGCCGGCATGCACCGCGGTGTCCATGCCCACCACATCGAGCAGATAGGCGGGCCCCATGGGCCAGCCGAACTTCTCCATCACCTTGTCGACCCGGGCGAAGTCGGCGCCCTGCTCCATCAGCAGGCTGAAGCCGCCGAAGTAGGGAAAGAGCACCCGGTTGACCAGAAAGCCGGGGCAGTCATTGACCACGATCGGGGTCTTGCCCATGGCGCGTGCATAGGCCACGGTCGCCGCCACCGCGGCGTCACTGGTCTTCTCGCCGCGAATCACCTCGACCAGCGGCATGCGATGCACCGGGTTGAAGAAGTGCATGCCGCAGAAGTTCTCGGGGCGCTTGAGGTTGGCCGCCAGACGATCGATCGAGATCGTGGAGGTGTTGGAGGCCAGGATGGTCTCCTCGCCGACCTCACCCTCAACCTCGCTAAGAACCGCCTCCTTGACCTTGGGGTTCTCGACCACCGCCTCGACCACCAGATCGACGTGCCCGAAGTCACCGTAGGAGAGGGTCGGGCGAATGTTGCTGAGCCTCTGGGCCATCTTCTCGGTGGAGAGCTTTCCACGCTCGACCTGCTTGGCGAACAGCTTGCGGGCCTCCTTGAGCCCCAGCTCGATGGCGTCGTCCTTGATATCCTTCATCAGGATGGGCGTGCCCTTGGAGGCACTCTGGTAGGCGATGCCACCGCCCATGATGCCGGCACCCAGCACCGCGGCCTGCTTGACCGGACGCGCCGCCTTCTCGTAGCGACTGCCCTTCTTCTTGACGACCTGATCGTTCATGAACAGGCCAACCAGGTTGAAGGCCACATCGGTCATTGCCAGCTTGGCGAAGGCCTTGGCCTCGATGGCCTGAGCCCGGCTGCGTTCCTCACCGGCGCCCTTCTGGATCACCTTGATCGCCTCGACCGGGGCCGGATAGTGCGGGCCCGCCTTGCCGGCCACGTACCCCTTGGCGGTCTCGAAGGCCATCATCTGTTCGATGGGGCCGAGTTTGAGGGGCTGCTGTTTCTCCGCACGGCGGGCACGGTAGTCAAGCTCCCCGGCAATGGCGCGGGCCAGGATATCGCGGGCGGCGGCTTCCAGCTGCTCGGCCGGCACCACGGCATCCACGGCACCCATCTTCAGGGCGGCGTCTGCCCGATTCTGGGTCCCGCCGGCGATCCATTCGATGGCATTGTCGGCACCGATCAGGCGCGGCAGGCGCACACAGCCGCCCCACCCCGGGAGGATGCCGAGCTTGGTCTCGGGCAGGCCGATCTGGGCGGATTCACTCATCACCCGGAAGTCGGTGGTCAGCAGCACCTCGCAGCCGCCGCCCAGCGCCAGGCCATTGATGGCGGTGACGGTAGGAAAGGGAAGATCTTCGATGGCGTTGAAGATGCCGTGCACCCGCATCAGCATCGACTCCAGGAAGTCACCGCCCTTGCCAAACATGGCCTGGAACTCGGTGATATCGGCGCCGACGATAAAGGCCTCCTTGGCACTGGTGAGCAGCAGGCCCGCCAGGCCGGTCTCGCCCTGCAGCGCCTTTACCGCCTCATCCAGCTCGGTGACCACTGCACTGGAGAGCTTGTTGACCGACTCATCCTTGAGATCGAAGGTCAGCGTGGCGATATCATCATCGCCGCGTACCACCCCGATGGCATTACCCTGATAGATCATTCCGCGAACCTCCCGATTTCATACGGACGTTTGAATGCCCACAGCTTGGTTCAGCCTGGCCCGCACGTCAAGTCTCTTCCCCGGTGACTCAGAAGTATGGCAGCCAGGCCAGCCAGCAATGCTGCTAGGATAGCGGGCTTACCGAGTCGTCATCCCAACCGAGACAACCATGCCCACCCCACACGATACGCCATCCGCCAGCCGCATCACTCGCCTGCAGGCCCGCGCCGAAGGGCTGGTGAGACGACTGCGCCCCTGGAGCTGGCTATGGCCTCCCATCGCTTTTGCCGCGGGGCTCGGCAGCTTCTTCCTGGCGGAGCGCCAGCCGTGGCTCGGTGCAGTGCTGGCGCTGGGGATGCTCGCCGCCTGGCTGCTGCTGCTCTCCGAAAGCGTGATCGGCCGCCTGCTGGCACGCCGCGGCTACCCCACCTTGGCCCAGGGGGCGACCCAGTTCATCGCCCAGATGATCCACCAGGAGACACTCTTCTTCTGCCTGCCCTTTCTGCTGGCGACCACGGTATGGAGCAGCGGCCAGGCCCTGTTCACCCTGCTGGTGATCGCCATGGCGCTGTTCTCGATTATCGACCCGCTCTACTACCGGGTCGCCGAGCGGCTACGCTGGCTCTACTTCGCCTTCCACGCCCAGTGCGTCTTTGTGGTGGTGCTGGTCACCCTGCCCACCCTGCTCCATCTGACCACCTACCAGAGCCTGCTGCTGGCGATTGCCGCCATGCTGCTGTTCAGCCTGCCGAGCCTGCTTCATCTCACCGCCAACCAGAGCGGTCGGCGCTGGCTGATGGCGCTCACCCTGCTGCTGCCCCTGGCCGGGGCCGCCTGGGTAGGCCGGATCTGGGTGCCGCCCGCCAGCCTGTGGATCACCGCCACGGCGCTCTCGCCTGGCTTCGACGAGGCCGCCCGCTCACCGGAGGGTGAGCTTCGCCTCAGCCCCGAGGCGCTGAGCCACCAGGGACTGTTCGCCTTTACGGCCATCCGCGCCCCGCGTGGGTTGCGGGAGGAGATTCATCATGTGTGGCGCCACGAGGGCGAAGAGGTCGACCGCATACCGCTAGTGATCGAAGGGGGGCGTAAGGCGGGGTATCGGGCCTGGAGCCATAAGCAGAACTTCCCCGAGGTGACCGCGGGGCAGTGGCGCATCGATGTGATGACCGAGGGGGGTCAGCGCATCGGGGTGATCCGCTTTCGGGTGGCCGATGGGCAGAGCGCTACCCTGGCCGATGGTCGCCTGCGTCGACCGGCGGGCCTGCCCGGGCTTTCCTGGCAGCCTCCGGTCCCGGGCGATGGCGAGCCCATCGCCGAGGAGACGCCCCCACAGGAAACCGGCCCATCAGCGCAGACCCCGGACCAGAGTGCCGAGAAGCAGGGTAACGCCGCAGAGGCAGAAAGCCCGGCGCCAGCCACTGTGCGAAAAAGCGAATGATAAGCCCGCTTGCAATCCACGCAGGGGGTTCCGACAATTCGAGAATACTTCCTGAACCGAAGGCCCTTTGCCCATGCATGAGAATATCGGGTTCCAGCTCAGCCGGTTACCTCGCTTATGGCGCGCGGTCATCGATGAGCGTCTCGCGCCCCTGGGGCTGACCCAGACTCGCTGGGTCACCCTCTATCACCTGTGGCGGCTCGGCGATGGTCAGCCCCAGTGTGATCTGGCCCGCGCCATCGGCGTGGAGGCCCCCTCACTGGTGCGCACCCTGGACCAGCTCTCCGACCAGGGGCTGGTGGAGCGTCGCCCCTGTGATCAGGACCGCCGCACCAAGCGCGTGTTTCTTACCCCAGCCGCCACCCCACTGCTCGAGCGCATCGACGACGTGGTACGCGAGGCTCGCAACGAGATGTTTGCCGGCCTCGACCAGGACGAGATCTCCACCCTGGCCGAGCTGCTGTCCCGCATCGAGGACAACGGACTGGCCCTGCAATCGCGTGGCGAGGCCACGGTAGAAGACTAGAACGCGGGCGGTCCCGGCACTTGCCGATCATCGGGTCGGCCCGCCAGGCCGTCTCGCAGGGCCTCGAAGTCCTCCAGATAGGTCGAGAAGCGCGCAAAGCCCTGGGACTCCTGCCACCACAGGGTCAGGGCGTCGGCCCCGGATTCCACGACCAGGGCGTCCTGAGGCAGCCGCTCCAGCAGTCGCTTGAGCCTGGCCTCCACCCCCTCGGGCAGGGGGCGCAGCGGCTCCTTGCGCCAGCGCCAGTCATGCGCGAAGGGCTTGAGCGCCTCGGCCGCGTGCGAGTCTCGCACCAGCATGAAGTCAGGCCCCGGCTGCCGTGGTGGGTAGGGCCAGCGATAGGCCGGCATCGGGGTCTTCTCGCCATGCAGGGGCGGCACCCGCAGGGTTACCTTGATGCCCGTCTGCATGGCAGCATTGCGCAGTGACCCCACCCGCTTCTGGCGTGGATTGGGCTTGAGCCATATCACCGGTGATATCACCAGAAACATGGTCAGCAGGATAATCAGCCAGATCATTGGCGCCTCTCCCCTCGAGTTAATGCGAAATGGTTGATATAGATCGTTGTCTTGCCGCGCCTGCCGGCCTAGAGTGAAGGCATACGATTCACCGAGAGATACCCGTCGAGGAGACGTCCCATGAGCAACGAATATCGTCACGTCCTGGTCGCCGTCGACCTGACCAAGGATTCCCACAGGGTGCTTGAGCGTGCTCATCAGATTGCCGACCGCAACCATGCCCGGCTCTCGATCATGCATACCCTCGAGCCGCTCGGCTTCGCCTATGGCGGCGATATCCCCATGGACCTGACCAGCATCCAGGACCAGCTCGATGAGCATGCCAAGCAGCGGCTGGCCGAGATCGCCGATAGCCATGTGGCCAAGGAGGATCAGCACGTGCTGGTGGGCATGCCCGACACCGAGATCCACCGCTTCGCCGAGGAGAATGATGTCGACCTGATCGTGGTCGGGTCCCATGGCCGCCATGGCTTCGCCCTGCTGCTGGGCTCGACCTCTACCGGCGTGCTCCACGGGGCCCAGTGCGACGTCCTCGCCGTGCGCGTCGGCAAGAAGGGAGAGGAGAGCGCGGAATAACCCCCTCGCTTCCATCCTGACAAGGCGCCCTCCGGGGCGCCTTTTTCATGCTTCCTCGATCACGCCTCTTCGTTCACGGTTCATGGTTCATGCCTCTCCGGCGGCCATCGCCTCTAGCTCCATCCAGCGCTCCATGGCCGCATCGAGCTCGGCCTGACGCGCCGCGAGAGCCTCAAGGGTGGCGGTCACCTTGCTGGCCTCCTGCTGATAAAAGGCCGGGTCGCCCACCTGGGTCTCGAACTCCGCGACCTCACCCTCCAACCGCTCGATCTCCGCCGGCAGCCCATCGAGTTCACGCTGCAGCTTGTAGGAGAGCTTGACCGGTTTCTTCGCGTTGGCGCTCGCCGACGACTCACCCGTGGAGGAGGCCTTCCTCTCCGGCTCCGTCGCGGGCGTCTCCGCCACCGGCTCGGCATGCTGGCGCGCCGCCCCTTCCCAGGGGGCCGGCGGCAGGCTCCCGCCCTGACGCACCCAGTCGCTGTAGCCGCCCACATACTCACGCACCCGCCCCTCGCCCTCGAAGGCCAGCACGCTGGTGACGACGTTGTCCATGAAGGCGCGATCGTGGGAAACCAGCAACAGGGTGCCATCGAAGCTGAGCAGCAGCTCCTCGAGCAGCTCCAGGGTTTCCACGTCCAGGTCGTTGGTCGGTTCGTCCAGCACCAGCACGTTGGCCGGCTGGGTGAACAGCTTGGCCAGCAGCAGGCGATTGGACTCACCGCCGGAGAGCGCCTTGACCGGCTGGCGCACTCGCTCCGGCGTGAACAGGAAGTCCTGCAGGTAGCTCATCACATGGCGGTCGCGGCCGCCCACGGAGATGCGGTCGCTGCCCTGGGCTACGTTGTCGTAGACCGTCTTCTCCGGCTCCAGTCCGGCGCGCAGCTGATCGAAGTAGGCCACCTGCAGCTTGGTACCGAACTGCACCTTGCCTTCGCTCGGCTCCAGCTCGCCAAGCAGGATCTTGAGCAGCGTCGTCTTGCCGGCGCCATTGCGGCCGATAAAGCCGATACGATCGCCACGCTGCACCTCGAGGGAGAGGTCGCGGATCACCGTCTCGTCGGCGAAGTGCTGGCTGACATGCTCGAGGCTCACCACCCGCTTGCCGCTGCGCTCGCCGCTGTCGACGGAGAGTGAGGCCTTGCCCTGGCGATCGCGACGCTCGCTACGCTCCCGGCGCAGCTGCTCCAGCGCCCTCACCCGCCCCTCATTGCGGGTACGACGCGCCTTGATCCCCTGGCGAATCCAGGCCTCCTCCTGGGCGAGCTTCTTGTCGAACTCGGCGTTCTCTCGAGCCTCCACTTCCAGCTCGTGGTTTTTCTGCGCCTGATAGGCGGCGTACTCACCGGGGTAGTGCCCCAGGCGGCCGCGATCCAGCTCCAGGATCGAGGTGGCCAGCTTCGACAGGAAGGCGCGGTCGTGGGTGATGAACAGCACGGCCCCCCTGAAGTCCAGCAGCTGCTCTTCCAGCCAGGCAATGGTGTCGAGATCGAGGTGGTTGGTGGGCTCATCGAGCAGCAACAGGTCAGGCTCGGCCACCAGCGCTCTTGCCAGCGCCACTCGGCGACGCCAGCCGCCGGAGAGCGACGCCATCTCGGCCTCGCCGGGAAGGCCGAGGCGAGTCAGCACCACATCGATGCGCTGGTGGAATGACCAGCCATCGATGGCCTCCAGCCGCGTCTGCAGCTCGGACATGCGGCGCATGTCCGGCTCCTCCTCGTGAATCAGATGGTGGTATTCGGAGAGCAGCTCGCCGGCCTCGGGCAGGCCACCGGCCACCATATCGAAGATCGTCTGGCCGGAGGCCTCGGGAAGTTCCTGGGCCAGCACACCGATCTTGAGCCCGGGAGCACGCCAGATGCTGCCGCCATCGGGCAGGATCTCGCCGGCCACCAGGCGCAGCAGCGTCGACTTGCCGGTGCCGTTGCGCCCCACCAGGGCCAGGCGCTCGCCCTTCTCCAGCACCAGATCGGCGCCATCGAGAAGCACATGGGTACCATAGGCCAGTTGCAGCTGTTCCAGACGTAGCAGGGTCACGCGGGGTCCTCCTCGATCGACAGGGCGCCCAGTGTAACGCAAGCGCGCCCCGACGTGGCCGCAGCATCCAACCGACGGGTAGAATAGTGGCCTTTGCCGACCCTCAAGCACAGGAGCCAAGGCGTGTCCGACACCTTCGACGACTTCCTGCCCGAGGCGCTGCGCTTCACCGCGCCCGCGCCTCTGGTGGATATCGGTGCCAACCTGACCCATGACAGCTTTGCCCGGGACCTCCCGGCCGTGCTGCGCCGTGCACAGGCGGCCAACGTCACCACGCTGATTCTTACCGGCACCGACCGCGAACATGCCGAACAGGCCATCGCCATGGCGCGCCAGCACGCCGGCAAGGGTCTGGCGCTGCATGCCACCGCTGGGGTGCACCCCCATGACGCCAGCAGCTGGGACGCCGACCTCGCGATCGCCATGGGTGAACTGCATCGCCAGCCCGAGGTGGTGGCTGTGGGTGAGTGCGGCCTCGACTTCAATCGCAACTTCTCCACGCCCGCTGAACAGGAGCGGGCCTTCGAGGCTCAGCTGGAGCTGGCGGCGGAGAACGGCAAACCGCTATTTCTTCACGAGCGCGATGCAGGCCAGCGCATGCGCGAGATCCTGCATGCCTGGCGAGACGAGATCACGGATGCCGTGGTGCACTGCTTTACCGCCGACCGCGCGACGCTGTTCGGCTATCTCGACCTGGACCTGCATATCGGTCTGACCGGCTGGCTATGCGACGAGCGCCGCGGCCACCATCTGCGAGAGCTGGTCACCCAGATTCCTTCGACGCGGCTGATGCTCGAGACCGACTGCCCCTACCTGCTGCCACGCAACTTACCTGCCAAACTCAAGGGCAGACGTCACGAACCGGCCCTGCTGCCCTGGATCCTGCGTGAGATTGCTCACTGGCGTGGCGAATCCGAAGCCGAGCTGGCAACCGCCACCACCGCTACCGCCCGGCGCTTCTTCCGGCTGACCGCGGACGCCGCCGGCGAGACAGACCGCGACGACACGACACATGAGGACTCCTGACATGCCACCCAATGGCACAGACAACTCGATCCCCGGCTTTATCGCCGTGGAGACCGGCGATGCGGGCGGCCTGCCGCTGGCAATCGCCTGGACGCTGCCCGACGGCCGTATCAAGCACACCCTGATACAGCCCGATGATGAGTGGCTGGAGGCCGAGCTGGTATCACTCGGTGGCTACAGCCTCGAGGAACTCGGCAGCATGGGGGTCAGCCCGCTGGACGTAATCCGCGAGCTGGAGGGTGACCATTTCAATGCCACCCTCTACACCGCCGGCGTCGGCGACGATGAGGCGGCCCTCTCACAGCTCTTCGACACCTATGGCCTCGACCCCTTCGTCGAGCTGGCCCCCGCCGACAGCCTGTATGATGACCTCGACCCCGGCGACTGGTCGCGTGCCCGCGGCGAGCTGTTTGGCGAACTGGGCCTGGAGCCGCTGCGCCCCGAGCATGAGGTGGAGGTGATGCTGCACCTGCATCAACGCCTGAAGGAGAGCTGATCGCCCAGCTATCGCGCCAGCAGTGCCCGTGCATGCTCCACGATGCCTTCAACCGAAGGCAGGGTGACAGTGGCGGCCCGTGCCAGCGGTATGAAGCTGTCCTCCGCGGTGAGTCGTGACAGGCGCTCGCCGGGCAGCCCACGCTCCACCAGGGCGGTCATCAGCTCCTCGCTCACCGACCCGGTTCGGCGACACTCGTCGACGATCAACACCCGCGCGCAGTCGCCCACCATCGCGAAGACGGCGTCGTGATCGATGGCGGTGAGCCAGCGGAGATCGATGATGCGCAGGGCGATACCCTCGGCCTGAAGCCGCGCGGCCGCCTGACGAGAGAGATGGACCCCATTGCCGTAGGTAACGATGGCCAGCTCGCTGCCGTCACCCCAGCGACCGAGCTCCCCCGGCGCCAGGCGGTACTCCGCTCCCGGGTCGGGAAAGCACCAGCCGCCATCCCCCTCCTCCAGCAGGTCGCGGCGGTGATAGAGGGCGATCGGCTCGATCATGACCACCACACGCTGCTCCTCGTCGGCCAGGCGCACCGCCTCCTGGAGCAGCCCCACCGCATCGGCCCCGTTGGAGGGGCAGGCCACCAAGAGGCCGGGGATATCGCGCAGCACGGCGATGGCGTTGTCGTTGTGGAAGTGGCCGCCGAAGCCCTTCTGATAGCCCAGCCCGGCGATACGCACCACCATGGGGTTGGTGTACTGGCCGCTGGAGAAGAAGCTCAGGGTGGCCGCCTCGCCGCGTAGCTGATCCTCGGCGTTGTGCAGGTAGGCCAGGAACTGGATCTCGAGAATCGGTACCAGTCCGCTCTGCCCCATGCCGATGCCGAGCCCGAGTATGCTCTGCTCATCGAGCAGGGTATCGATCACCCGATGCCCCCCGAAGCGCGCCTGCAGCTTCTGGGTCACCCCGTAGACGCCCCCCTTGCGGCCGATATCCTCGCCGGCAAGCACCAGATGGGGATAGCGGGTCATCAGTCGATCGAGTGCCTGATTGAGCCGTCGAGCCAGGGTGTCGTGGGTCGTGCTGATCTCACCACGCCAAGGCTGCGCGCGCCCGGGCCGCGGCGGTGGCACGATGCTGGCCATCACCTGCGATGCCTGCTCCAGGCGCGGGCGACACACCGCCTCCTCGGCCAGTCGCGCCACCCGTTCGCGCACCCGATGATAGAGAGCGGCGACCGCCTCCCGGTCGAGTCCCGCGTGACGGCGCAGCAGCCCGGCGCCGATCAGCAGCGGATCGCGGGCTTCATCGGCCTCGATGCGCGACGCTGACAGATAGGCCTGCTGCGCATCGGAGCCGGCATGGCCGAACAGACGCACACAGCGCATGTGCAGAAACACTGGCTGGCGTCTGCTGCGAGCGATGCGTACCGCCTCGCGGGCCACACGCCAGGTATCGAGCAGATCAAGGCCGTCGCAGGCGAGATAGTGGATCCCCGGGCGTGCGGCCATGCTGGCCGCCACCCACCCCTTCGGTGTGGGCGTGGAAATACCGATGCCATTGTCCTCGCACAACCAGATCAGCGGCATCGGCACAGCCTGGAAGGCGGACCAGGCGGCGGCGTTGAAGGCGCCCTGGGCAGTCGAGTGGTTGAAGGAGGCGTCGCCGAAGCTGCACAGCACCACGCTGTCGCCGGGCCACTCGCCACCAGCTCCCAGCCGTCGCCACAGCCCCAGTGAGTAGGCCGCTCCCATGGCCTTGGGCAGGTGTGAGGCGATGGTGCTGGTCTGAGGGGGGATGCACAGTGTCTTGGAACCAAGCACCTTGTGGCGGCCACCGGAGATCGGATCCTCGGCGGAGGCCGCAAAACTCAGCAGCATGTCCCACAGCGGCGTCTGCCCAGGCACCCGGCGGGCCCGCTGAAGAAAGAAGGCCGCATCGCGATAGTGGAGGAAGGCGGGATCGCTGGCGCGAAGCGCCAGGGCGATGGCCGCATTGCCCTCATGGCCGGCGCTGCCGATCGTGTAGAAGGCCTCGCCGCGGGCCTGCAGACGCCGAGCCTGGAGATCCAGATGACGGCTCATCAGCTGCGACTCGAACAGCTCGATCAGTTCTTCAGGGGCGAGCCCCACGGCGCCCGGCGTCAGGGACTGATCGGCGGCGGGCCAGTCGTCCTGGGCCAGCGCATCGAGGAAGCGCTGCTCCTGGGGTAACGGGTCGGGAAACACGGCGGCACCTCGCGGCGTTGATGTCTCCCCCTAGCCTAGCCTGCTCTCCAGACGAGGGTGTTGGAGCGACCGCCCGGGTCCGATAAGGAGGCTGCCCGTGGGTTCATATCGCCCCTGCCGAGCGTGGCGCGCCACTCAGGCCGGCTGAGGCGGGGCGGCAAGCCTGGCGCGACCGGAGGCCACCGCCTCGCACAGAGGCAGGCCCTGGTCATAGAAGGCGGCCAGGGTACGGCGCCACGCGTCTGCCCGCGACGGCAGCCCTTCACGCTCGTAGCGTCGTGCACGCGCCTCGACCCTGGCATGGAAGGCCTCACGGTCCACTACGGCATCGCCATCGAGGTTATCGACGCTGACATGGAAGCGCAGGCCACAGGCCCGCGAGAAGAGCAGCTCCAGCGCCTGGGGCGCGACCTCCACGGCCTCGAAGTCACGTTGCTGGGCGACATCGCGCCCATCGGGCAGATACCAGTAGCCGTAGTCCTCCAGCTGGCGGCGCTTCGCCCCGGCGATGCACCAGTGGCTGATCTCGTGCAATGCGCTGGTAAAGAAGCCGCGGGCGAAGATCACTCGGTGCCAGGGCGAGTCGGCGTCGGCGGGCAGGTAGAGGGGGTCATCGCCACCCCGTACCAGACGCGTTCGGTAGGTCTCCTGAAACAGGCCATCGAACAGGGCGATGATATCCTCCAAGCGGTGTGTCACGCGGCCTCCATGATCGTGGTTGAGGCCCTAGTATACCGCTCGCCAGACGGGCAAAGAATGCCCGGCCTTGCTAGCATTGCCCCCCCTACCCGACTGCATGGAGCGCATCTCTTGAGCCGCCCGATGGCCACCCTTTTCGATACCGCCCGCCGTGAGACTCGTCCACTGCTGGCGCTGGCCCTGCCGATCTGCGGCGCCCAGCTGGCTCAGGCAGGCATGAGCGTGGCCGATGTGATGATGACCGGTCGACTGAGCGCCACTGACCTGGCGGCGGTGTCGGTTGGCTCCAGCCTGTGGCTGCCACTGATGCTGTTCATGACCGGCACCCTGATGGGGCTCACTCCCATCGTCGCTCAGCTGCTGGGGGGAGGTCGTATCGCGGAGATCACCCCCAATGTGCACCAGGGGCTATGGGTAGCGCTGGTACTCGGTGCACTGGCCGCCGGGCTGCTGTGGTTTGCGGTGGGCCCGATCTTCACCCTGATGGAAGTGCCCGAGGCAGTCGCCGAACGCTCGCGTAGCTATCTTCTTGCGGTGGCCTTCGGCATGCCCGGGGCCGCGCTCTTCCAGGCCCTGCGCGCCTTCTCCGACGGCATGAACCATACCCGTCCCTCGTTATGGATCAGCCTGGCGGGGCTGGCCGTCAATGTGCCAAGCAACTTCGTGCTGATCTACGGCGGCGAGGGACTGACCTCCCTGCTGGGGCCCTGGCTGCCGCATTGGCTTCAGGCGCTGCCGGCGCTTGGCGCGCTGGGCTGCGGGATCGCCACCGCGCTTTCGCTATGGACCATGTGCCTGTGCATGGGGCTCTATACGCGCCACTCGCGTGCCTATGGCAAGGTGTCGCTATGGCATACCGCCAGCCTCCCACGTTGGCGATTGGTCAGCGAACTGCTGTACGTAGGACTGCCCATCGGTGTGGCAATCTTCGTCGAGGTCACGCTATTCACGCTGATCGCCCTGTTTATCGCCAGCCTCGGCGAGGTCACCGTGGCTGCCCATCAGGTAGCTCTCAACTACACCTCCATCCTGTTCATGCTGCCGCTGTCGCTGAGCATGGCGCTAACGGTACGGGTCGGTAATGTGCTGGGACAGCAGCGCCACAACCATGCGCGCCGGATCGCCTGGCATGGGATTGTCCTCTGCCTGGCCGTGGCCCTGCTCAACGGCCTGCTGCTGCGATTCACCGCCGAACCGGTGATCGGGCTCTACACGCGGGACCCGGAAGTGGCCTCTCTGGCCCTGTCGCTGGTCCTGCTGGCCATGATCTACCAAGTCTCCGACTCGCTACAGGTCAATCTCGGTGGCGCACTGCGCGGTTACAAGGACACGCGTATCATCATGGTGATCACGCTGACCTCCTACTGGCTGGTGGGCATGGCCGGCGGCCACTGGCTGGGCACCCGCGGAATTCCTGGACTCGTGGCGCCGCTCGGCGTCCATGGCTACTGGATCGGCTTGATCGGAGGGCTCACCGTCGCGGCCATCCTGCTCGGTGAGCGACTGAGACGAATCAGCAAGGCGGTGGCCCATGGCGAACGCGACCCGCTTCATCCCTGACCCTGTGTGCCGTGGCATCGTGGCCATAGCGCTTATCCTGATGCTGGCAGGCTGCGACACCAACGATGCCAGCGATCGGCTGCTCCGCGACTATCAGCGAACCCTGGCCGAACGCCTCGACCTGTCACCTCCCGACCACGCCGAGCCACGCAATATCGGTGCCTTCCCCAGGCTACGCGAACGCCGTGTCCCCATCCCCGACACCCGCGAGGGCCTGCTCGACATCTTTGCCCTGCGTGAGTGCCATATCACCACCCTGGTCGCCCAGCGCAACAGCACCCTGGGACTTGTGGCCCCCGCCAGCCAGCGCTGGCAGTACGAACTAAAACTGTGGCAACGCCTCACGGCATGCCTGTCGAGCGGGGTGGCCGACAGGCTGGCCGCGGATGACCTCGCTCGTCTCGAACAACTAACCGCCACCAAGCGCCGACAGCTTCCACAGGCGAGCTGGAATGGGCTCTTCGGTTCCGAGGAGTGGGCGCAGAGCTTCTCACGCGTCAGCTCCCCACTGCCCCCGGATGACCTGACGCCTTCGAGTGAGCAGCTAACCGCCCTCGAGTACCTTAACGCCTTGAGTCGCGCGCCGCTGGAAAGCTCTCCGCGACCGGTCGACCTCGAGGCACTCGAGAGACACCTGCAGGCGCTCAACGACCGTCCCTACACGGCACAGCTACTGCGCACCCTGCTGCTCGCCGAACAGCGCCTCACGGAAGCCAACACCTTGCTCGACCAGGCGCTCGACACCCCCGGATACTGTCCGCCGGAAGGCTTCTCTGCCGACCCGCGGCAGGCACCCGAGGCACGGCGGCTCGCCAACTGGCTGACAGCACTGGATGATGCCGCTGAGGCGTGGCTCACCCGCCTCCTGCCACTCTTCGATAGCCTTGAGGCGCCGCCGGAAGCGGTCCAGGCCTATCGTCAGGCGTGGCTCTCTCGGCGAAACTCCCAGGCGCCATTTCCGAGCTTCCATCAGGCCCTGCAG
Organism: uncultured Halomonas sp.; assembly: GCF_947501415.1. Classification (GTDB taxonomy): domain Bacteria; phylum Pseudomonadota; class Gammaproteobacteria; order Pseudomonadales; family Halomonadaceae; genus Halomonas. The sequence goes on from NZ_CANMVL010000034.1 coordinate 15,539, forward strand.
GCCCATCTTGAGCGGCGCGAGGCTCTCGCCTCACGCTGCCCCGAGGCATGACCGTCAGCGGCCCCGTGATGCAGAGCTTAACCTATGATCGGGTCTATGCTATTGGTGGTGCTTGAGTGACGCAGAGCGCTTCCGCACCGGCCCGGGGCGATCGCCGCCCGGCCTGGTTCCGTGATCAAGCAGCACCTGGAGGGACACCATGGGAACCCAGATGTCACCCCGCACTGCCCGGGTCATCGACCTGGATGCCAGGCGCCAGCGTCAGCAGGCCAGACGCCGCCTGGTCCGATTGGCACCGGAGCTTGATGGGCTCGAGATGGTGTATCGCCTCGACGCCAGCCCCGACACCCTGTATGGCATGCCACTGCTGGCATGGGGCCTACGCGAGGATGGTGAAGTGGTGGGCCTGGTGGCGTGGATGGAGTCACTGACACCCTGCCAACGCCTGGACGATGACGAGCATGGCCGCTTCGTCGGCTATCGGGATCCCGAGACCGAGGAGCTGCTCGATAGCGCTCCAGAGCACAAGGTGATGGAGCTGGAGCACGCCGCCAGCTACTTCGATTACGAGGAGACCGAGCAGGTCACCCTGATCCAGCAGCTACCCGAACTGCAGGGCACCCACGCCCTGTGCATGGATGATGGCGAGGCCCCCTGGCAGCTCAAGCAGGTATTCGGCTGGCGACTCTACAGCGACGGCACGGTCGAGGCGCTACTCGCCGATGAGCGCCATGTGGAGCAGACGCCGATCGTGCTCGGCGATGCCTGTCTCTATCCCGTGCATAGCCGCCATCGCCGGGTCTACTTCTTTCAGCGCCAGATCGCCAACCGGATTCGCCAGGAGGACCCGGCGACCCTGGAGGCGCTGGCCCTGATCGTTGTGCCTGAGGGCATCCCAGCCACGCCGGCGGCGCAGAGGGGACAGGATTAGCCTAAACGGATAAAGTAGAGATAACTGTCTCCCTGCTGCTGCTGATGGACCAGCTCATGCCCCAGAAACTGGCAGAACTTGGGCACATCGCGGGTGGTCGCCGGGTCGCTGGCGACTACCTTGAGCACCTCCCCGGTCTGCATGTCGCGGACCTTGTTGTGCATCAGCATGATCGGCTCGGGACAGTAGAGTCCGGTGGTATCGAGTTCGGCCTGAAAGTCGTGTTTCTCTGCCATCGAGAACCTCCTGGTGACAATTGAAGATCGCTGTAAAGGCATTAGGTGCTAAAGAAATCAGTCGGAGCCTGCAAGATGATCAAGATCATTATCGAACGCCGTATCATGCCCGGCCTCGAGGAAGAGTACGAGGCGGCCGCCCGCGAGGCCATGCGAGTGTCGCTGGGTGCCAAGGGCTTCGTGGGTGGTGAGAGCCTCGTGGAGCAGGGGCACAGCGACCGGCGTCTGATGATCACCAAGTGGCGTGACCTGCGTGCCTGGAAGGAGTGGTACACCAGCGAGACCCGCACTCAGGTAATGCAGCGCCTGCTGCCACTGCTAACCGAGGAAGAGCGGATCCGCATCTACGAACCCACCACGCACTGACGCTTACCCTTTCAGTCTCACATGCACCGTCACCTCTTCACGATCGTGATAGAGGTGACGGCAGGCAATCTCGGCCTCGACCCTGGCCGCCTCCAGCGCCTCGGAAAGCCGACGCAGACAGGCATCCACTTCCCGCCAGCGCTGCTTCATCGGCAGCTTGAGATTGAAGACCGCCTCCCGACACCAGCGCCGAACCAGCCAGCGCTCTACCATCGCCTCCACCCGTGAGGGCTTGTCGACGATATCGCAGACCAGCCAGTCGAGACGGTACGGAGGCTCCCAGGTGAAGCCGTCCGCATGCAGGTGCTCAACCTGCCCGGTGGCCATCAGCGCCTTGTCCATCGGGCCATTGTCGATCGCATAGACATGCATGCCCCGCTGCACCAGCTGCCAGGTCCAGCCACCCGGTGCCGCGCCGAGGTCTGCCGCCTGCATGCCCTCGCCGAGTCGTTCGTCCCACTCTCCCCGCGGCACGAACTCGTGCCACGCCTCCTCCAGCTTGAGAGTGGAACGACTGGGCGCCGATTTGGGAAAACGCAGACGCCGGATGCCTCCCGGCAACTCGCTACGATTTCCCGGGAAACTCATTCCCAGCTGAACCCGGTCACCGGCACTCCACAGCAGGTGCAGGCGCCTGCCGCCCGCCTTGCGACGCAGCGCCTTGCGCTTTTTCAGCAGCGAGGTCAATGGCCGCTCCAGCGCCTTGGCAAGCCCGGCCAACGCCTTGCCATCGTTGGTATCGGGGGTCTCCTGCCAGAGGCTCTCGAAACTCCAGCCGCTGGCCGTCACCTGATCGACGATCGGTGTCAGTCGATCGTCCCGCGACAGCGTCAGCGGCGGCAACGCTACCAGGCTCTGACGGGCGAAGACCAACCCGTCCAGCGGCAGGTCACGATGCAGGCCGTTGGCGACCTCTCCCTCGGGGAGCAGGAATCTCACGAAGCCTGCGTCCCGTGTAAAGGCGGCCTCCCCCGACCTGCCAAGCGAAGCCGCCTTCTCGGAGAGCTCGGCAGCCAGGTCATGCTCGAAGCTCGGACGGCAGTAGCAGAGAAGCTCCACCGGATATGTTGTCGTCTTCTCCATGCCGTCTCTTCCTTACCGTTACAGCGCCTCGTGAACCCAATCTGTGCTGCCGGGACACCGGCGGCAGAGCACCTTAGCACCGCTCCCCGCACAGGGAAAGCCGGCACGACCGCCGCACCCCCTCGACCAGAACGACTCGCGGCGCAGTGGGTAATGGAGTCCTACCCAGCATCGAGTGCCGGTGATGACGACAGCCGGGAAGCAGGCTGCACCATCACAGCGCACATAGCGCGCATAACCCATACATTTGCTGCATAACGGTGCATTGCTATATAGTCGTTACCGTGAAAAACACTTTCAGATTGGCCCGCCGTGGCCGGCCCACTCACCTTCTTGCAGGATACGATGATGCCCTACGTTCATGAGACACTGGAAAAGCTCCGCAAGAGCAGCCCCGCCCAGACCGAGTTCTACCAGGCCGCGGAGGAGGTACTGGAGTGCCTGCGCCCACTCTTCAAGCGCAGCCCCCACTATCATGACCACAGCATCATCGAGCGTATCGTCGAGCCGGAACGTCAAATCATGTTCCGCATCTGCTGGACCGATGACGAGGGTCGCGTACAGGTCAACAAGGGCTATCGCATCCAGTTCAACTCGGCCCTGGGGCCCTACAAGGGCGGGCTGCGCTTCCACCCCAGCGTCACCTCCGGCATCATCAAGTTCCTCGGCTTCGAGCAGATCTTCAAGAACGCCCTGACCGGCCTGCCCATCGGCGGTGGCAAGGGTGGCTCGGACTTTGACCCCAAGGGCAAGTCCGATGGCGAGATAATGCGTTTCTGCCAGGCCTTCATGTCCGAACTGTATCGCCATATCGGGCCTCATACCGATGTTCCCGCCGGCGATATTGGGGTTGGCGGTCGTGAAATTGGCTACCTCTACGGCCAGTACAAGCGCCTTACAGGCCGTTATGAAGGCGTGCTGACCGGCAAGGGGCTGGACTGGGGCGGCTCGATCGGTCGCAAGGAAGCCACCGGTTACGGCGCTGTCTACTTCGCTCAGAACATGCTGGAAGCCAGGGGACAGACTCTGGAAGGCAAGACCTGCCTGGTCTCGGGGGCCGGCAACGTGGCGATCTACACCATTGAGAAGCTATACGAGCTGGGCGCCAAGCCCGTGACCTGCACCGACTCACGCGGCACGCTGCATGATGCCCGCGGCATCGACCTCGACCTGCTCAAGGAGCTCAAGGAGGTCACCCGCGCTTCGCTGGAGACCTATCTGGAGAAGCACCCGGAGGCAACCTATATCCCCGTCGGTGAGTATCCTGAGGATGGCCACGCGGTCTGGCGCATCAAGGCCGACGCCGCCTTCCCCTGCGCGACACAGAACGAGCTTACCGCCGCCGATGCAGAGGTCCTGGTCAGCAACGGTGTAAACTGCATCAGTGAAGGTGCCAACATGCCCTCCGCCGCCGATGCCGTGGATCACTTTCTCGAGGCGAAGATCGCCTATGGCCCCGGCAAGGCCGCCAATGCGGGCGGTGTCGCGACCAGCCAGCTGGAGATGGCCCAGAACAACAGCATGGAACAGTGGCCACTGGAAAAAGTCGACGTGAAGCTCAAGGAGATCATGGCCAATATTCATCGGCAATGCGCCGATACCGCCGAGGAGTTCGGCGAGCCTACCAACCTGGTGCTGGGTGCCAATATTGCCGGCTTCCGCAAGGTCGCCGACGCCATGATCGACCAGGGCGTTGTCTGACCAGGCGTTGATCACGCACCTTCCTGCAAGTGCACCACAAACAAGCCCGGACCTGCTGGTCCGGGCTTTTGCGTGGCTTGCCGAGCCGAGTTTGTCGGCGTCGCTTGCTGCCTTAAACGTAGGGGAGAGACCCACGGCGAGCCTGTGCCGCACACTGGGCTTCAGCCAACTTGATCATTCCATGCCAGAGCCCACGCAGAGCAGGCTTCACGACTCTGCGTGAGGTGCCGCTACGATCCCAGATGGTAGGGAAAGCTACTGTCGAATTGCTCATAACATGAACCTCACGGTTGGTGACCTTTGAGATGACTATACCTTTGTCTAACGACTAAAGTCTAACCACATCCCTCCCCTACCCTCAGGCTCTCTGAAAAAAGCAGGCAGCAAACGCAAGAAAGCCTCGAGCTCATCATGAGCCCGAGGCTTTTTCCAATAACTGCCTGAGGGTGTTCCGGCCGGCGCTCCGGTGGCCGGCACTCCGGGACTCTCCATGGGGAGGCCCCTAAAACGACGAAACCCCGTCCATGGGACGGGGTTTCTGAATAAGTGCCTGACGATGACCTACTCTCGCATGGGGAGGCCCCACACTACCATCGGCGCAGAGCGG
>NZ_CANMVL010000035.1 GCF_947501415.1 uncultured Halomonas sp.
CGTACCCGGCGTCGTGGGTCATCACAGACCCCTTGGGTGTTATATGGTCAAGCCTCACGGGCCATTAGTACCGGTTAGCTCAACGCCTTGCAGCGCTTCCACATCCGGCCTATCAACCAGCTGGTCTCGCTGGGCCCTTCAGGAGGCTCAAGGCCTCGGGGAGATCTCATCTTGAAGGGGGCTTCCCGCTTAGATGCTTTCAGCGGTTATCCTGTCCGCACATAGCTACCCGGCAATGCCACTGGCGTGACAACCGGAACACCAGAGGTGCGTCCACTCCGGTCCTCTCGTACTAGGAGCAGCTCTTCTCAAATCTCCAACGCCCACGGCAGATAGGGACCGAACTGTCTCACGACGTTCTAAACCCAGCTCGCGTACCACTTTAAATGGCGAACAGCCATACCCTTGGGACCGACTTCAGCCCCAGGATGTGATGAGCCGACATCGAGGTGCCAAACACCGCCGTCGATGTGAACTCTTGGGCGGTATCAGCCTGTTATCCCCGGAGTACCTTTTATCCGTTGAGCGATGGCCCTTCCATACAGAACCACCGGATCACTAGAACCTACTTTCGTACCTGCTCGACGTGTCTGTCTCGCAGTCAAGCACCCTTATGCTCTTGCACTCAATGCACGATTTCCAACCGTACTGAGGGTACCTTCGTGCTCCTCCGTTACTCTTTGGGAGGAGACCGCCCCAGTCAAACTACCCACCACACACGGTCCTCGATCCGGATAACGGACCTGAGTTAGAACGCCAATGATGCCAGGCTGGTATTTCAAGGTTGGCTCCACTCGAACTGGCGTCCGAGTTTCCAAGCCTCCCAGCTATCCTACACAAGCAACATCAGCGTCCAGTGTGAAGCTATAGTAAAGGTTCACGGGGTCTTTCCGTCTAGCCGCGGGTACACAGCATCTTCACTGCGATTTCAATTTCACTGAGTCTCGGGTGGAGACAGCGTGGCCATCATTACGCCATTCGTGCAGGTCGGAACTTACCCGACAAGGAATTTCGCTACCTTAGGACCGTTATAGTTACGGCCGCCG
>NZ_CANMVL010000036.1 GCF_947501415.1 uncultured Halomonas sp.
GTACCGATGAGTTCAGACTGATGAAAACCGGACAATCTGAATTGATGAAATCCGGACAACCTTCAATGACGTTGACAATTGCACCCGAGAGCGTAACGCCTCGCCCTAAGTCGCCTTCTCCTTCCATCCCTAGAGCGCTAGGCTGTTACTCATAATTACGCTAAACGCAGGGGATAATATGGCGGATAGCAGGGAAGCTCGCTTTCAGCAGGACATCATCGAGGCCATGACGGCCCATGGCTGGAGGGCCGGCTCGGCCAGTGGCTTTGAACGTGCCTCGGCGCTCTATACCGAGGATCTTCTCGGCTACGTGCGCGAGGCCTGGCCCGAGCGCTGGGAGAAGTTCTGCAAGGCCAACCCCCAGGCACCGGAAAGGGTGTTTGTGCAGAAGGTGGTGCGCGAGCTGGAGCGGGCCGGCACACTGGAGGTGCTGCGCCACGGCTTCAAGGTGCCGGGGGTGAAGTTCGACCTGTGCAGCTTCCAGCCCGACCACGGCATGAACCCGGACTCGCTGGTCCGTTACCGCGCCAATCGCCTGCGGGTGGTGCCCGAGGTCTCCTATTCGCCCCACGCCCGGGAAGGGCAATACAACCCGCGCATCGATTTGGTGCTGTTCGTCAACGGCATCCCCACTGCGACGCTCGAGCTCAAGAGTCAGTTCAAGCAGACGGTGGAGAACGCCAAGCGCCAGTACCGCCAGGACCGTCCGATCAAGGATCCCGTCACCCGCAAGCCCGAGCCGCTGCTCACCTTCAAGCGCGGTGCGCTGGTCCATTTCGCGGTGAGCCAGGACGAGGTGGCCATGACCACCAAGCTGGCTGGCAAGGATACCTACTTTCTGCCCTTCAACCGCGGCACGGAGGAGGGCGGTGCGGGTAACCCGCCGGCGCCGGACGAGGCCAGCTACGCCACCGGCTATCTGTGGGAGGAGGTGTTCGCGCCGGATGCCTGGCTGAAGGTGCTCGGTCGCTTCCTGCACCTGGAGAAGAAGCCCTTTGAGGACTTCCACGGTCGGCGCGGCCATAAAGAGACGCTGATCTTCCCGCGCTATCACCAGTGGGAGGTGGTCAATCGCCTGGTGCAAACCACCCTGGCCGAGGGACCGGGGCAGCGTTACCTGGTGCAGCACAGTGCCGGTTCCGGTAAGTCCAACTCCATCGCTTGGGCCGCCCACCAGCTGGCCAACCTCTACGCCGAGGACGGCACCAAGCTGTTCAATTCGGTGATCGTGGTCACCGACCGCACGGTGCTCGACAGTCAGCTGCAGGACACCATCTATCAGTTCGAACATGCCCACGGCGTGGTGTGCCCGATCACCCGCGATGTCGGCAACCAGAGCAAGTCGGAGCAGCTCGCCGAGGCACTCGCCAGCAACACCCGCATCATCATCGTCACCATCCAGACCTTCCCGGCGCTGTTCGACGCCCTGGACAAGCGCCCCCAGCTCGCCGAGGGCAACTACGCGGTGATCGCCGACGAGGCGCACTCCTCACAGACCGGCAGCTCGGCCAGCAAGCTCAAGGCACTGCTGGCCGCCGCAGGCGAAACCGTAGAGGGCGATAGTGGGAGCGAGAGCGACGGTGAGCTGGAAAACCGCGAGGGCATCGGCGAGCTGGAAATAAGCGCCGAGGCGATGCTGGATGCCGCCGTGGCCTCGCGCCGCCCCAGCGAGCGCATCAGCTACTACGCCTTTACCGCCACCCCCAAGGCCAAGACCCTGGAGCTGTTCGGGCGCGCGCCGGATCCCGAGCTGCCGGCCAGTGGCGACAACCTGCCCGAGCCGTTCCATCTCTACTCCATGCGCCAGGCCATCGAGGAGGGCTTTATCCTCGATGTGCTCACCAACTACGTCACCTACAGCACCGCCTGGAAGCTCGCCCACCCCGATGGCGAGGAGCAGGAGGTCGATTCCAAGAAGGCCTCGCGCACCCTGGCCAAGTGGGTGCGCCTGCACCCCTACAACATTGCCCAGCGGGTCGAGGTGATCGTCGAGCACTACCGCGACAACGTGCGCCACCTGCTCGACGGCCAGGCCAAGGCGATGGTGGTCACCGCCAGCCGCCAGGAAGCGGTGCGCTATCAGCTGGCCATGCGCGACTACATCGCCGAGCAGGGCTATGACGATGTTCACCCCATGGTCGCCTTCTCCGGCAGTGTGCCGCCCGACGAGGTGATCCCCGAGGAAGTCACCGAGACCAGCCAGCTGCTCAACCCCGGGCTCAAGGGGCGCAACCTGGCCGAGGCGTTCGACACCGACGACTTCAACGTGATGATCGCCGCCAACAAGTTCCAGACCGGCTTCGACCAGCCCAAGCTGTGCGCCATGTACGTGGACAAGAAGCTCCAGGGCGTGGACTGCGTGCAGACCCTCTCGCGGCTCAACCGGCTGTTCCCCGGCAAGCGGACCTTCATCCTCGATTTCTACAACGACGAGCAGGAGATCCTCGACGCCTTCGCGCCCTACTACCGCAAGGCGGAGCTGGCCGATGTCTCCGACCCCCAGGTGGTCTACGACCTGCAGCGTAGCCTGGATGCCAGCGGTATCTACCAGTGGCCCGAGGTGGAGGGCTTCGCCAAGGCCTTCTTCGATCCCAAGTCCCCGGCATCGAGCCTCAGCTACTACTGCCGCCCCGCCCAGGACCGCTTCAAGCAGAAGTATCAAGCGCTCCTCGAACATCTGCAGACCTGGAAGGAGGCGCGTCGCGTCGCCGAGCAGAATGGCGACGACAAGGGCCTCAAGCGCGCCGAGCAGGAGCTCAAGGAGGCCGGCACCGCCCAGGACGAGCTCGACCTGTTCCGCAAAAACCTCGCCAGCTTCGTACGCACCTACGAATTCCTCAGCCAGATCGTCACCTTCGACGACGCCGAGCTGGAGCAGCTTTGCGTTTACGCCCGCCACCTCACCCCGCTGCTGCGCATCGACCGTCTGCTCGAGGAGGAGAGCATCGACGTCAGCGAGCTGGAGCTGACCCACTATCGCCTCACCAAGCGCGAGGAGAAGCGCCTGCGCCTGGAAGAGGCCGAGGGCGACTACGGCCTCACCCCGGTCAGCGAGGTGGGCTCAGGCAAGCCCCACGATCCCGAAAAGCAGCGACTTAACGAGATCATCGACCGGCTCAACGACCTCTACGGCGCCGAGGTCAGCGACGACGACAAGCTGCACTTCGCCAACGGCATCGCCGATCGCATCGAGCGTGACGAAGCGGTGATGGCCCAGGTGCGTAACCACAGCCAAGATCAGGTGATGCACGGCCTCTTCCCGAAGAAGGTCACCGACGCCGTACTCGACGCCCTCAGCGACCACGAAAAGCTCAGCATGCCGCTGTTGGAGGACGAAGAGACCGGCAGGCAGTTTGCGCTGTTGATCCTCAAGTTGCTGGCGGGGAGGTCGAGTCGTGACTCGCGTGCTGAGTAGCAATTTACGGAAGGGGCTTGTAGTGACTGGTAACAACCTGAAGCCGCCATGCCAGAAAAGGCAGCTGGCACGTTCATTGGGAATATGCAGCATGCACGATAATACGTGGTATGCTGCCAAGCTATGTTTAATACATAAGGAATTCAATAGGATATAGCTTTTTCGAGCGTGCAGCATAAGATTGTTGAACGCGCATGCGCGTTCAAGCAGGGAAGCGCGCTGATGTCTGTTAGCACACAAAGGAGATAGTAAGTGTTTGATTGGGTGTATGTTGTTTTGATCTTAATTGGAGTGATCGGAGCTTTTGTCTTTGTTTCTTGGGCTTTTGTCACCATCATCGAAGATATCTTTGAGATGAGACAGATAAAAAAATTCTCGAAGGATTTTAAGGATGCTGTTAAGCATAGTCAGCCAACGTGGGAGGATGTAAAAGAAATCGCCTCTACAAGAGGGCTAACGCAGTCTAAAATCCACTATACAATAAGAAAATACTATCGCGATATTATGGCAGGCAGTGAAGATGATCTATCTTCTCATAAAGAGTTGATAAAGAACTATATTGACCAATATCGGAAAGATGAGCCTTTTGAGGGGCTGCCAAACGAAGTTCGAATTCACCTGGAGAGGTTGAGAGATCAAATAGATGGTAATGAGCACCTGTTAGAGCCGTTGACATCTCAGATTAAAGACCTTCTCAACATAAATAAGAAAGAGCAGAAGCATCAGAAGTATTACACTATTGGTGGTTTTTTTGTTGGACTTGCTGGGTTTGCATTTGCGATATATACAAGCTTTATAGATCCGCAGATCGAGCCGCCTGAGGTTAGTCAATCAATGTCACAGAATGAGAGTGCTAACAAGACAGCTCAGCCGACCGCTGATGCGGCGGATGATTGAGGTGTTAAGTATTCATATGGATTACGAGAATGTAGTGAGAGATTTTGCTCGAAGGACTAGGGTAAATCTCGAAATTGTTGAGAAAAGTAAAAATAACTTCGGGCACGGCTATGAGATCACACAGCTGATTAATAGTTGTTTGGGGCTGCTAATACTGCCTCAACAAAGGTTCATGGACTCAATACCGAAAACTCCTATAGATCAATTGGAAGCGGAGGGGTGGGCGATTCCAAAGGTAACGGGTCATTTTCCGCAGGTCGAAAATCTGCAACAGATGATTCGGTATCTTCGTAACGCGATAGCCCATTTCAACTTAGAGTTTCTGAGTGACTCTGAGGGTAAGATAAGATGCCTTAGAGTCTGGAACTGTCGGTCAGGCAAAAAAACATGGCAGGCAGAATTGGGTTTAGACGAACTCAAGAGCATCTTGGATAAGTTTACAGATTTGTTAATCGAGCATGGCCATACTTAACAAGCTTTTGCAGTTTGTTCCGGGCCTCAGGGCCCTGCCTCGGACGCCCTTTTTTTCGCTTAGCTGAAAAAGGTCGCCGCTGAACAAATGCGTTAACTGTAATCAAGGAGATGAGAATTGACAGTAAGTCATTCAGATATGGAGGGTACGCTGAAAGAGTTAGGGTGCCGCACTGTCCATCAAGTGAAGAAGGTAACGGAGTACATGCTGCCGGGAACGAAAGAGCCGTTTTACGTGCATGTGGAGAATCGATGCCCTCAAATTATTGTTCGTCCGGCTTTTCACCAAGCGGCACCTGAACTTTGCGAAATAGAGGGGGTGCGCCCTAAAGATCCCTTCTACCACAACGCTGATATGACACGGTTTCCGTCCGAGAAGCACAATGGCAAAACCGAATGCCATTTTGGGTGGGCATTCGAGTTCGATAACACCGTGGCTCTCAGATCTTTTATTGATGGCCTAGTGTCTGTGGTGAAGCAATCCAGTTAACAAGTCGATTAAGTTTGTTACCGGCATAACGACCATCTACTGTAATGACCCCCTGGTTTCCGCACACCCTACGCAACTAATGCTGGGTGTGCTCGGGGTGCCTCATTGTCCAGAGACTGATGTGACCGCTCTTCGTTGTAGTATCGGATCAATCGATCGATCACCACCCTGGCTGACTCGATGTAATGACCCCCTAGTTTCTTCACACCCTACGCAACTAATGCTGGGTGTGCCCGGGGTGCCACATAATCGAGAGACTGATGTGGCCGCTCTTCGTTGTAGTATCGGATCCAGCGGTCGATCACTACCCTGGCTGACTCGAAGTGATGGAGCCAGATGCTCTCCTCCTTCAAGGAGCAGAAGAAGCGCTCGACAAGTCCGTTCTGTTTTAGAGTATACGGCGGCGTGAACTCCTGCGTCAGCCCATAGGCCCTCAACAGTACCCATGTAGTGCCGGCTGCTGAAGAACAGGCTTTTGTCGTCGCTCATCCTGTCCTCCCGATGACTGCACTATACCCTGCGCAGCTCTGGGGGGCACTTCATGTTGGTGCTACTCCATGAATCAATAAATCCGAGACTTGGTAGTCCTCGCAACTACCAAGTCTCGGATCATCCTAACGTATCTAGCCATGACGTCGGTGGCTAAATGCTTACTTGCTCTTCAGGAATGAAATGTACTCCCGAACCACCTCATAGACATATTCCTGGTTCGCGGCTGCTGTTTCTGGGTTGTAGGCACCATTGTTTGTCTTGTTGTTCGACAAGATACGAATTGCCAGAAACGGTACATCGTAGGCCTTTGAAATCATCGCAGATGACGCGGATTCCATTTCTTCGACTGATGTGCCGTAATTTTCATGGAACCAGTTGATACGATCTACTTCATTATTCCATAGATCAGCTGAGCCAATAGTCCCTTCCACTATTTTGCCTTTTGTGTAGCTGTCCTTTACTTTTCTGGCCGCGGCTAAAAGGTCCGGATCCGCATCGTAGTAACGAGCCTTCTCAGCATTCGGGTCTTCACCGGCACTGCCTTCAGATGCCATAACGTCCATCGGCTTCCAGTCTGTCGCTACAATACCTTCACCTTCCGCACGATCCCCTGTTTTCATAGAGCCGATATTAACCGTGCGCTCACCCAGGACAATGTCGAAAACGTTGAGATCTGGGTCATGGCCGCCAGATGTGCCTTGATTGATAATGGCAGCAGGGTTGTATTTTAAAATCGCAACAGCAGTCGCTGCTGCTGTGTTTTCCATGCCTTTCCCTGTCTTTGAAACAATGACGGGGTAGTCATCTACCGTGCCAATGTAAAATTCAAAGGTTGAGCCTGACTCTTCTACTTCGACATCTTTCAGGCGGCTAGCAAATTCCTCTGCTTCAATTGGCATTGGCCCCTGTATCAATATTGGGCGTTTCATTTCTTCCTGGCCAGTAAGCTCGCCTGCTGTACTTGCGCCAGCTAAAGTCACAAAACAAGCTATAGATACTATGGACGCTAGCATGTACTTGCGAGCATTAAACTCTATCTTTCTCATGTTGCTTCTCCTCGTGTATGTGATGCTTTATCGATTGACCGCAGAGGTGTATCTTTAATCAGTGCGGTAAGAAAGAATATGGAGCCATATTAAAGGTTATATGTGATGCTTTTGAGTTTCAAGAGCTTTGTTTTTTTAAAGTAATAATAGTTTCTTTGCGATATGTAAGAGTTGGCAGTTTTTTGTATTCCATGCCGGAGTTAATTGGCAGATAGTTTACCAATGCGTAGCGTCATCAAGAGGGTGTTTCCAAAGCAATAAGTCGCTGACAAGATGGAGACCTCTCAGTCAGGGAGTATGTCGAAAGGCGGGCAATCCCGAAAGATCGCTGACGCGGAGAAGCATCTACCATGTATGCCCACTTTTTAGGCCAGAAGGGTCGAGAGGAGCCGGGGAAGTCCAGACCACTTGGATCGGTGTCCACCCATGCTGGGTGGGGTAAGGCCGCCCGGCTGAAGGCCTACCTGCCTGCGCCTGGCATCGCCAGTCGCACTGAGAGCCCCCATAATGAGCGTCACGCGGCCGCCGCAGGCCCGGTTCTGCCGGCGGTCAGGGAGAGACGCGACCTTCGAGGAGTGGCACACCATGAGCTATACGCCCTCGGCACACCGCTACGAGCGCATGCCCTATCACCGCTGCGGGCGCAGCGGCCTGAAGCTGCCGGCCATCTCGCTGGGGCTGTGGCAGAACTTCGGCGAGAACGCCAGCCCCGAGAATGCTCGGGCCATCTGCCGCACCGCCTTCGATCACGGCATTACGCACTTCGACCTGGCCAATAACTACGGGCCGCCGCCGGGCAGCGCCGAGTCGCTGTTCGGCCGTATCCTCAACAGTGATTTCGCCGGCCACCGTGACGAGCTGGTGATCTCCACCAAGGCGGGCTACTGGATGCATCCGGGGCCCTACGGTGAGTGGGGTAGCCGCAAGTATCTGCTCTCCAGCCTGGATCGCAGCCTCGAGCGGCTCGGCGTGGACTACGTGGATATCTTCTATTCCCACCGCTTCGACCCCGAGACGCCGCTGGAGGAGACCATGATGGCGCTCGACCAGGCAGTGCGGCAGGGCAAGGCGCTCTACGTCGGCATCTCTTCCTACAGTGCCCAGCGCACCCGGGAGGCGGTCGAGATTCTGCGCTCGCTGGGCTCCCCCTGCCTGATCCACCAGCCGAGCTACTCTATGCTCAACCGCTGGGTCGAGACCGATGGCCTGCTGGAGACCCTTGATGAGCTGGGCGTCGGCTCGATCGTCTTCTCGCCGCTGGCTCAGGGGCTGTTGACCGGCAAGTACCTGCAGGGCGTGCCTGAGGATAGCCGTGCCGCCTTGGGCCAGAGCCTGAAAGAGGGGCACCTCTCGCCCGAGAATCTGGCTCGGGTGCAGGCGCTTAACGAGATCGCCGAACGCCGCGGCCAGAGCCTGGCGCAGATGGCCATCGCCTGGGTGCTGCGCCGCGGTCGCGTGACCTCGGCGCTGATCGGCGCGAGCCGCCCGGAGCAGCTGCTTGAAAGCCTGGGTGCCCTCGAGACCCCGGACTTCAGCGATGAAGAGCTCGCCGAGATCGATCGGCATGCGGTCGATGGCGGCATCAACCTGTGGGCGGCCTCCTCGCAAGGATAATCTCCCCCGAGAGCAAACCTCTGGAGCCAGCCCCCCAAGACTCCCTGAGCATGGATGCCGGCCGCCTGGCCGGCATCTAGTCTCAACGGGCCGCTCTGGCCACCGACCTCGACCCTCCCGAGGCCCTTGTGCCGGCCGATCGCAGCGGTGAAGCGTCGGTCGGCATACTCGAACATGAATGATATTGATGTTCGTCATGAGTTTCTTCAGCTTGCTTCAATAGGCGATGGTTTCGATAATCCCTCCATCGCTTCGTCAGTGGCGTTCCCGCTGGGCAGTGACCGCCACCTCGGCCCGCTATATCGGACCTGACGAGCTCGAATGGCGACGACCCAGGGCGTCATCTCGAATATCGATCAATAGAGAGATGCCTTGGGTTCATGTCTCAGGAAGCAGGATGGCAAGTCTAAATGAATAAGGATTTTGCATTCACCGTCAAGCGTATTCGATTCGATGAGAACTATCGGCCATCGGACAATACCCGTATCACGACCAACTTTGCCAATTTGGCCAGAGGGGAGCAGCGTAAGGAGAATCTGCGCAATACCCTGAGGATGATCGACAATCGCTTCAATGCCTTGGCCGATTGGGATAACCCGAAGGGTGATCGCTATGCCGTCGAGCTTGACATCATTTCTGTTGAGATGACCGTCGATGCCGCCTCCGGTGATAGCGCGCTGCCGATCATTGAAATCTTGAAGACAACCGTTGTCGATAAAAAGTACGGTGAACGAATTGAAGGCGTCGCCGGAAACAATTTTTCTTCTTACGTGCGAGATTACGACTTCAGTGTAGTGCTCAAGGAGCACAACAGGGATCAGAAGGAGTTCAGTGTTCCGAGTGACTTTGGTGTTCTGCACGGCAGCCTGTTCAAGGCGTTCGTCAACTCGGATACGTACAAGACGTATTTCAAGAAGCCTCCTGTCATTTGTATCAGTGTTTCCAGCAACAAGACATATCACCGCACCGAGAACCATCACCCCGTGCTGGGCGTTGAATATGTTCAGAAAGAACACTCACTGACCGACGATTATTTCAGCAAGATGGGGATGAAGGTTCGCTACTTCATGCCTCCTGGCAGCGTTGCGCCTCTGGCCTTCTATTTTCAGGGTGACTTGCTTGGTGATTACACCAATCTTGAGCTTATTAGTACCATCAGCACCATGGACACGTTCCAGAAGATCTATCGCCCGGAAATCTACAATGCCAATTCTGCGGCGGGGAAGGCCTACCAGCCGAGCTTGAAGCAGCAGGACTACTCACTGACCCGCATCGTCTATGACAGAGAGGAGCGTAGCCGGCTAGCGGCTGAGCAGGGGAAGTTTGTTGAGGAGAACTTCATCAAACCCTACCGAAATATACTCGAGCAATGGTCCGCCAACTACGCTCTTTGATCCATCCATCACGAGATCTTCCATCATGGCAAAGCTGTTACCCACTTCGACGGCCGGCAGTCTTCCCAAGCCCTCCTGGCTTGCAGAGCCGGAGGTGCTGTGGTCACCCTGGAAGTTGCAGGATGAGGGGCTGGCGGAAGGCAAGCAGGACGCGTTGCGCCTGGCACTGCATGAGCAGCAGCAGGCGGGCATCGATATCGTCAGTGATGGCGAGCAGTCGCGTCAGCACTTTGTCACGACGTTTATTGAGAACCTCAATGGCGTCGACTTCGACAAGCGCCAAACCGTCAGAATTCGCGACCGCTATGATGCCAGCGTCCCCTCGGTGGTCGGTGAGGTATCCCGTCAGAAGCCCGTTTTCGTGGATGACGCCAGGTTCTTGCGCCAGCAAACCACGCAACCCATCAAGTGGGCGCTGCCTGGGCCCATGACCATGATCGACACCCTCTACGATGGTCACTACCAGAGTCGTGAAAAGCTGGCGTGGGAGTTCGCCAAGATCCTGAACCAGGAGGCGCGCGAACTGGAGGCGGCGGGTGTCGATATCATCCAGTTCGATGAGCCCGCCTTCAATGTCTTCTTCGATGAGGTGAACGACTGGGGCATCGCCACGCTGGAGAAGGCGATCGAGGGCCTGAAGTGCGAGACGGCCGTACACATCTGTTACGGCTATGGCATCAAGGCGAATACCGACTGGAAAAGCACCCTCGGCAGCGAGTGGCGGCAATACGAGGAGGTATTCCCCAAGCTGCAGAAATCCAATATCGATATCGTCTCTCTGGAGTGCCAGAACTCTCGCGTTCCCATGGAGCTGATCGAGCTGATCCGTGGCAAGAAGGTGATGGTGGGCGCGATTGACGTCGCCACCAACACCATCGAAACACCGGAAGAGGTAGCCGATACCCTGCGCAAGGCGCTCCAGTTTGTCGATGCCGAGAATCTCTATCCCAGCACCAACTGCGGCATGGCGCCACTGTCACGCCAGGTGGCCAGAGCCAAGATGAATGCGTTGAGCGCCGGGGCGGACATCGTGGCAGGGGAACTCGCCGGCTAGGCTAACGGCCTTTTTGCAGGCACCCACATAAGAAGGGCCCGGCCAATGGCCGGGCCCTTACCGTCATAAAGCTCCTCATGCTGTCAGGCGCGGGAGCCGCATATGCCGATTACTCGGCGGCATCCTGGGTCTTCTTGCCGACGTTCTCCAGTGCCTCGCCGATGCTGTCCAGGGCACGTGAGGCCCCTTCCTGAGTGGTGTCCCAGGCGCTGGCTGCGCCGTCCTTGGTTTGCTCCCAGGCCTCGTGGGCGCCCTGGCGAGCGTCTTGCCACCAGTCGTTATCATAGGTCGGCTGCTGGCTGATCTGGGCGTCATTCATGTCGACGATCACGCGGTACTCGATGTCGTCGAGGTCGTCGCCGTTATGAGTTTCCACGCTGAATCGGCCTGCCTCGATCACGAACTCCTGGTCGTCGTCGATATCGAGCAGTTCCCCGGTATCGATCACCAGGGCGCGCACCTTCATGTCGTTATCCAGCAGGATATCCTCGACCTCACCGATTTCTCGGCTATCGGCCGCGGTGTAGACATCGGCGTCGAGCAGTTCATCGCTTGAGTAGAGGCCCTGAGGCTCCGCCATGGCCGATGCGGATAGCAGCAGGCCGCCAGCGACCAGGGTGCTCAGAGTGGCGTGACGCAGGAGAGGCTTTCCATACAGCATGTAATGACTCCTTTTTCCTTTCCTTATGTCAGGCCCGCCGATGCGGACCCGGTTCGGCGATGTCTCATGTTGCCGTACACCGTTGGTCATGGGGAGCTCGAACGAGTTCCACTTTTTGTGTAACGGAGTGTTACGGCGTGGGCCTGTCGGTGGCGAGTGTGGCCGGTGGACCCTGGTCGTGAGCCCTGGGTCAATCGCCCGGTGGAGGAGGCCCCTTCACTGATCGAGTCTCTCGGCGCGTTGTGATCGTCGGCAGCTCCTTCCAGCGCGTCGTCCAGCGGGGTGAGCGGTTGGCGCAGCGCAGGTGCCAGGCGGCGCTGGGGGAGGGCATTCCGAGCTTGACGGTGCCGCGGCCCATGCGCTGGTTAAGGGCATCCAGGGTCGCCATCAACTTCTCGCTGCGCTCGCGCTCCGCGGCACTCTGGGGCGACTCCAGCAGCGACATCTGCTGCCGATCGGCGTCGATCAGGTCGATCAGCATCACCCCGGCCTTCATGAAGCGGTAGTGCGGCCGGTAGATGGCGGCGAAGGCCTGGCCGACCGCATGCAGGATCTCGCGGCTGTCATCGGTGGGGCGTGCCAGCTCGACCACGGCGCCGGGCGAATACTGCGGCAGGTCCTGCCGGTGGCGGTTGGTCTTCAGGAAGACGTAGACGGCCCGGGCCAGGCTATCCTGGGCGCGCAGCTTCTCGGCACCGCGCTGGCCGAACTGGCGCAGCGCCTCGTGGATCTCGTCGCGGTTGTCGGTCAGCCTGCCGAAGGAGCGCGAGGTCATGATGCGCTGACGGGGCTCGTCGGCGTCGTTCATCTCGGTACAGGGCACGCCGCGCAGCTCCAGGGCGGTGCGCTCCAGGGTCACCGAGAAGCGCCGGCGAATCGCCTTGGGGTCGGCCTGGGCCAGATCCCAGGCCGTGCGGATATCCATCAATGCCAGCCGCTCCACCAGACGGCGGCCCACGCCCCATACATCGCCCAGCTCGGTTCGCTGCAGGAGACCCGCCGTTTCGGCGCTGCCCGCCGAGAGCACGCAGACACCCCGGTAGCCGGGCACCTTCTTGGCTGCCCGATTGGCCAGCTTGGCCAGGGTTCGCGTCGGTGCCACGCCGACACTCACCGGGATGCCGGTGAAGCGGCGCACCTTGTAGTGGAGCTCGCGGCAGTGGCTCAGCAGCTGCTTCTGCGCGAAGCCGTCGAAGCGCACGAACATCTCGTCGATCGAGTAGGGCTCCACCCCGGCGGAGAACTCCTCCAGCACGGCCTGCACCCGGGCGGACATATCGCCATACAGCTCGTAGTTGGAGGAGAGCAGCCGGATGCGCCCCTGGCGCAGTAGCCCCTTCAGCTCGAAGGCCGGGGTGCCCATCTCTATCCCCAGCGCCTTGAGCTCGTTGGAGCGAGCGATCACGCAGCCATCGTTGTTCGAGAGCACGCCCACCGGTAGTCCCTCCAGCCGAGGCTGGAAGACCCGCTCGCAGCTGACATAGAAGTTGTTGCAGTCGATCAGACCGATCATGGCTACACCGGATATTCGTGGATGACCGAACGCACCACGCCCCACACCTGGCAGTCGAGGTCCTCGAGCGGGATCGGCGGGTAGGCCGGGTTGGCGGAGCAGAGGTAGGGCTGGCGGCCCTTCAGCTGGTAGCGCTTTACCGTGATCTCGCCCTCCACCAGGGCCACCAGGATGTGCCCCGGTCGCGGCTCGATGGAGCGGTCGATCAGCAGCAGGTCGCCGTCGTGGATGCCCAGCGGGTCCATGCTGTCGCCGGTCACGGTCATGAAGAAGCTGGCCGAGGGGCGCTTCACCAGCCGCTCATTGAGGTCCAGGGTACGCCCCTCGTAGTCCTGGGCGGGGCTCGGAAAGCCGGAGACGCCGGCCCGCGTCAGCGCCAGGGGATGGGGCAGCGCCAGGGCGGGCGGCGTCGGGTGGGCGGGAATCAGGGTGTCGATGGTCATCGGGAGCCTCCTCTTGGTACTGTTATTTTATACAGTATAGAGGGGTGGCAACACCATGCTTGTTGTGGTTATTGCGTCATGCACAGTCCACGGCGTCGAAGCCAGGGCGGGGAAACACTCGGTCGAAAAGCAGCGTAAAGAGGAAGGTATAGACCAGGAAGAACACCATGATTGCGGCTTCCATCGTCGCGGCGGTCCATACGCCTACGTCGTACCACACCATATAGAGCGGTAGGCAGATCAGGAAGAGACCCGCCTCGAAGCCGAAGGCATGAAGACTGCGTACCTTGAAGGTTCGCACGCCGATCTGCTTGCGAAATTCCCAGAACTCGAAGCCGGTGTTGTAGATGAAGTTCCATATCACCGCGGCGATGGAGACCATGATGGCAACCGGCAGGGATTGCTGAGCATCGCCATCGCTCAACGTCATCAGGATCAGCGTCGAGAACAGGATGCCGAAGACCTCAAAGAGGAAGACGTAGAGAAGGCGGCGCTTGATGGGGGGTAGGGATATCAACTGAAACTCCACTGGGCCCTGTTTGACCCTTTACTGGAATAAAGAGCCGGCCCGTCCCGGTTGATAACGAACTGAGAAAGAGGAGTTCCCAGTGCAGGCCACGGTTTCCGCCTGCGCTCGAAATCTAGCATCGCCCCTGAGGTAAATCAAATGACGGGAGATTTTTTCCTTTTTTAACAGAAAGTTATTTCAATTCAGTGGTTCCGCTGGTTGATCGAGGACGCGTGCGAACTGTGCTCGAAACACGCCGATAAAGTCCTGGGCGAGGCGGGAGAGGGGCTGCTCTCGGGGCGTCAATAGATAGAAGGTGTCGTCGAGCTCGGCGGCGAAGGGGCGAATCGCCAGACGCTCATCGGCGAACACCCGGGCGTTCAGCGGGTCGATCACCGTGATGCCGGCGCCTTGTGTCACCAGGCGGGCAGCCTGCAGGGCCAGCGATACCTGCAGGTGGCGGCGGGGGCGCACACCGGCGGCCTCGAGAAGCCGGTCCAGGGCCTGTCGGGTGGGGTCCTGGGGCTCATAACAGATCAGTGGCTGGTCATGCAGGTCGTCGGGGCTGATGCTCGACTGCGCCGCCAGTGGGTGGTCGGCGGGCAGCAGGCAGACGTTGCCGAGGCTGAAGGCCTCGCTCTCTATACGCTCGTCGCCGCCACCCAGCATGGCAAAGCCAAGGTCGGCGCGCTGGGTCACGATATCCTCCACCACCTGCTCGGAGCGGAAGGTGGCGAGCTCGACCAGGGCCTCGCCATGGCGCGGTGTGAAGTCCGCCAGCACATCGGGCAGGAAGCCCATGCCGAGCAGCGGCATGGCGCTGATGCGCAGCCCTCCGGTTTCGCGCTCCTTGATGCGTCGGGCGGTGGCGCGCAACCCCTCCAGCCCGCTCCATACCCGGAGTAGCTCACGATGAAAGAGCCGCGCTTCGGGGGTGGGCACCAGCCGCCCCCGGCGGCGTTCGAACAGCGTGAAGCCCACATCATGCTCGAGCTGCTTCAATAGCCGAGAGACCCCGGGCTGGGCGATCAGCATGCGGCGTGCCGCGCCGGAAACGCTGCCGCAATCCATCACGTGCTGGAAGGCTTGCAGCTGACGGTCGCTGAGACGTGGCGTTTCCATAACAATTCCATATCGAGTGGGCAGGTATTGGTATTAGATCGTATGGGATGGCTGGCCTATCGTCGAGATATGGCACTGACGGAGCATGGGTGATGCCTCAGGATTTTCTCATCATCGGTGGAGGCGTGGTTGGCATGGCGGCGGCCTATGGGCTGGCCCGTCGTGGGCGGCGCGTTGCCGTACTCGATGAGCATGACGGCTCGCTGCGTGCGTCCCGTGGCAATGCTGGCCTGGTCTGGGTGCAGGGCAAGGGGAGTGGCATGCCGCGCTATGCCGAACTCTCGCTGCACTCGAGCGAGGTCTGGCCCGAATTCGCCGAGGAGCTTACCGCGCGCACCGGAATCGACCTCGAGTATGAGCGGCGCGGCGGTGTGGACCTGTGCTTCGATGCCGAACAGGCCGAGGCCCTTCAGGCGGAGTATCGGGCGCTGTACGCCTCCACGCCGGCCCTTGAAGCGGTGCGCTGGTCCTATCTCGACCGGGAGGCGCTGCTGGAGCATCTGCCGGGGCTTGGCGAGAGGGTCCACGGTGGCACCTGGTCGCCCCACGATGGTCACTGCAACCCGCTCTCCCTGCTGCGTGCCCTCTATGCTGCCTGCCAGTCGCTGGGGGTCGACTACCGGCCCGCCACTCCGGCCAGCGCGATCGAGGCCACGGGCGCCGGCTTCACGGTGCGTACCCCCGGGGGAACCTTCACATCGGAAAGGCTGATTCTGGCCGCCGGCCTGGGAGGGCGGCAGCTGGCGCCTGCGCTGGGGCTCAGCGGGCGCGTTCGCCCGGTGCGTGGCCAGGTGCTGGTGACCGAGCGGCTGCCCCAGGGCGGACGGCTACCGAGCCCGCAGATTCGTCAGACCGCCAGTGGCGGTTACCTGATCGGCGACGTGCTGGAGGAGGTCGGCGACGACACCGGGGTGACGCTCGAGACCATTCACCAGCTGGGGGAGCGCGCGGTGCAGATCTACCCCGACCTGGCTCGGGCTCGACTGGTGCGCACCTGGGGGGCGCTGCGCGTGATGACCCCGGATGGTAACCCGGTCTACGAGGCCTCGCGCCGCTTCCCCGGGGCCTACAACCTGAGCTGTCACAGCGGCATCACCCTGGCGGCCTTCCATGCCGAGGAACTCGCCGAGGCCATCGACAATGATCGGCTGGAAGCGGCCTATGGCGACTTTTCAGGAGCGCGTTTCGATGTTCAAGCAACTGGATAGCGCGGCCTCCACCGGAGAGGTGACGATCTGGCTGGAGGGCCACTCCCACCGTGTGCCGAATACCCTCAGCGTGGCGGCGGCGTTGCTGTGGCTCGAAGGCGCCGCGGGCTATCGCCGGCATGTCGACGGCAGCAACCGTGCGCCGCTGTGCATGATGGGCGTGTGCCATGAGTGCCTGATCACCGTCGATGGTGAACCCAATCGCCAGGGCTGCCTGGTGCCGGTGGCCGAGGGAATGCGGATCGAGCGTCAGTGGAGAGCCTTATGAGCGAGACGCGGGTGCGCCACGCCGAGGTGGCGATCATCGGTGCTGGCCCGGCCGGCATGGCGGCCGCCAGCCGCCTGGCCGAGGCCGGCGAGAGGCCGGTGGTCTTTGATCTGGCGCAGAGCCCCGGTGGTCAGATCTATCGTCAACTCGCCGCTCCCCAGGTGGGGGAGGCGGTGATGGGCGCCGACTATCTGCGGGGCCAGGCCCTGCTGGCGCGCTTCGCACATTCGCGTATCGATTACCGGCCGGGCAGCCGGGTGTGGTGGGCCGAGCGCGAGGGGCAGGGCACCACCCTCGGCGTGCTGGCGAATGGCAAAAGCGAGCTCTGGCAGGTACGCCAGCTGGTCGTCGCCGGCGGCGCCATGGAGCGTGGCTGGCCCTTCCCGGGCTGGCAGTTGCCGGGGGTGATGCAGGCCGGGGCCGGTCAGATCCTGCTCAAGCAGGGTGCCCTGGTACCCGATGCGCCACCGGTGCTGGTCGGCACCGGCCCCTTGCTTTATCTGCTGGCCTGGCAGTACCTGCGCGCCGGTTGTCCGCCAAGGCTGGTGCTGGACGCCGCCCCGCGCTCGCGTTATTCCGAGTTGCTGCGCCATCCGCTGGGCACCTGGCACGCCCGCCACTATCTGCTCAAGGGGCTCAGGATGATGGGCGCGCTGCGCCGCGCCGGGGTCACGATCAAGCAGGGTTTCGACGCCCTGGAGGCCGAGGGTGAGGGGCATCTTGAGGCCGTGAGCTATCGCCTGGCCGGTCGCTGGCAGCGCGTCGAGACGCCGCTGCTGCTGGCCCACTTCGGTGTGGTGCCGGAGCCTCAGCTGGGGCGCGGGCTGGGGCTCGGCTTCGCCTGGCATGCGGGCCAGCAGGCCTTCGTGCCCGAGCGCGATGCCGATTCGCTGTCCGCCGGCCCGGGCCTGTGGCTGGCCGGCGACGGTGCCGGTATCGGTGGGGCGATCAACGCCGAGCGCGAGGGGCATCTCGCGGGCCTGTCGATTCTCGAGGCTCAGGGTGAGAGCGTCGGCGAGGAGTGTGCTTCGCTACGGCGCGCTCGGGCGCGTGACCTGGGTGCTCGCAAGCTGCTGGATGCGCTGTTCCGGGCACCGGAAGGCTGGCTTGCCGCCCAGCCCGAGAAGACCCTGGTGTGTCGCTGCGAATCCGTATCGCTCGGTGAGATCAATGCCGCCATGGGGCAGGGTGCCGCCGGACCCGGCCAGCTCAAGGCCTTTACGCGCTGCGGCATGGGGCCGTGTCAGGGACGCCTGTGCGGTGAGAGCGTCAGCCGTCTGCTGGCCAGCCATCAGGATGCTTCCATGAGCGCCGTGGGCTATTACCGGGTTCGCCCGCCACTGCACTCGATCACCCTGGGGGAACTGGCGGCCTCACCCGCGCCGCCTTCCTCCTGAGTTCGTTTCCGTCGTTGTGACGGGATGCGGCGTCGCCGGATATCTGGTGGTGCCTATCACTGCATCACACGCTTCATCACACAAGCACAAGAGGTGAATTGCCATGCGTATTTCCAACTCCTTCGGTCTACTGATTGCGGCGGCGCTTGTCGCTACCCCGGCCATGGCGAATGAGGGGCCGCTGCGGATCGCCGTGGATGTTCCCTATATGCCCTACCAGTATCAGGAGCCTGACGGCACCATCACCGGCTTCGAGGTCGAGCTGATCGATGCCGTCTGCGTCGAGATGCAGCGTGAGTGCGAATGGGTCAAGCAGGGGTGGGACGGCATCATTCCCGGGCTGCTGGCGCGCAAGTATGACTTCATCGCCTCGGCGATGAACATCACCGAGGACCGTGCCCGCCAGGTCCTCTTCTCCGAGCCCTACTACCAGGTGCCCTCGGTGTGGGTCGGTCAGGCGGAGGCCGAGGTCGACGTGGCCGGCGATCTGGCCGATGTCACCGTCGGCGTGCAGCAGGGCACCATTCAGGACCGCTACGTCACCCAGTTCCACCCCCAGGCCGATATTCGCCGCTACAGCGATTCCGGCGGCGTGATCAACGACATGCACTCCGGGCGCCTGGATCTGGTGTTCACCGCCTTCCCCCTGGCTCAGGAAGCCCTGCTGGGCGAGGAGGCGTTCGAGCGCCGCGGCGAGCTGATCACCGAGCCGGAGTCGATCTACGGCCCGGGCGTCGGTGCCGCTTTCCGCAAGCGTGATCAGGAGCTGGCAGAGCAGTTCGATGCCGCCATGGCCGAGGTCAAGGCCAATGGCACTTTTGACCAGCTGCAGACCAAGTACTTCGGCGAGTGAGATTGGCGGAGCGTGCCGGGGCTTGGCCCCGGCGTGTGTTGCACCTACCGGAGCCTTTTCATGGCTGCTAACTCGATCCCGTTGGAAGTGCGCAATATCACCAAGCGCTTCGGCGATACTGACGTCCTCAAGGGCCTGTCGCTCGAGGCC
>NZ_CANMVL010000037.1 GCF_947501415.1 uncultured Halomonas sp.
TTCTTGCTCATGATCAGGGTCTCCTGGTCGGTCTGATCAGAGCTTAGCGCCTGGTCCGAATTTCGGGGGCCACTTCAAAGAGGGGCGAGATATGATGCGAGGTCCCAAGTCCTGCAAGTTATCGGTTCGGCTGACTCGGCAGGAGCAGGAGTTGATCACAGAGCGTGCCGCCTATGAGGGGTTTCCGAATCGCACTCGTTGGGCTTCGGCTCTGATTCGGGCGACGCTGCTACGTCAGCCGGTCATGAACGAAGAAGAGCGCTCGGCCTTGATCCAAGCATCTTTCGCACTGACCGACGTCATTGAAAATGCTGGCGGTACCCAGCTGGGTTTGCCTCGCATGCGGATTAAGGATCAGGGCCAGGGAGAAATCAGCATCAGGGAGCTACAAGACAGAGTGCGGGAGGTTAATGAGCGCGTAATGGCACTGGTCTCCAGTGGGCTCAAGCGTTGGAATCTGGTGTGAGCATAGGAGAATGGAAATGCCGAGATATAGCTTCAAGGTCGATCCGTGCCCTCCGGAGGAAGGCTATGGCTGGGTCCTAAGGTACTTTGAGGATGATTGGGAGATTCCAGGATACGAGGTGTTTGCTGCACCTCACGCTGTTGGATGGATGAAGAGAGTCGAGTACGAGAACGCCAAGTTTGCCGGAGAGCTATGGGTTGAAGAGATGATCGCGACATATGGCGGGGATTCAGGAGGTCGTCCAGAAAGCGAGTCGGATACTACGCAGTTGAGTTTCAAACTCGATGAATGGTAAGTGCCGCGCCAGGACCGCAGCCTGCCTCGGCCAGGATGGCTCCCCATGCCCGCTGTGGCTGGCACATGAGCTTCAGGTGATGTTATAGCAGCCAGTAGCGTGCATAATTATACGGTGCATGTATATTGAATTATGTATAACTACTTGTTTGTAAAAAGGAATTTTGTGGGGAATGTTGGTCTACAACGCCACTAAGCAGCAGTTCATCGACGATGTACGAGCCAACGTCATCACCGACGCCATCGAGAACGAGGTGGCACGCAGACTGAACCGCAACTCGCCGCGCAGTGAGGTGACGTCGTGGGAGAACTCACTGCGCTTCATGATGAGCGTTCTGCTCGACGAGGGCATTCCCGCATCGGCGGGAGTGGCCATCGAGTACAACATTCCGCTGACCAATCGCCGTGTGGACTTCATCCTGACCGGCAAGAACCACCAGCGGGACGATGCAGCGGTCATCGTTGAGCTGAAACAGTGGCAGTCCGTCGAGGTGACGAAGAAGGATGCCATCGTTCGCACCCAGCTGGGCGGCGGCGTGCGTGAGACCAACCATCCGTCGTATCAGGCGTGGTCCTATGGCGCGCTGATCGAGGACTACAACGAGACGGTACGCTCCGAGTCAATCCGCCTGGTGCCTTGCGCCTACCTGCACAACATGAAGCAGGGGCACGCCATCAATGATCCCTTCTACGAGCACCACACAAGCCGTGCGCCGGTCTTCATCTCGCAGGATGCCCTGAAGCTCTCGAAGTTTCTCAGCCAGCACATCAAGTACGGCGACAGCAATGACATCATGTATCGCATCGAGCACGGTGTGATCAAGCCGAGCAAGAACCTGGCGGATGCCCTGGCCTCGATGATGCAAGGCAACGCCGAGTTCCTAATGATCGACGACCAGAAGCTGGTCTATGAAACCGCCATCGATCTTGCGCATCGCGCAGGCAGCGGCAACAAGCAGTGCCTGATCGTCAAGGGCGGACCGGGCACCGGCAAGTCGGTGGTGGCCATCAACCTGCTGGTGGAGCTGACGAAGCGCGAGATGATGACGCAGTACGTTTCGCGCAATTCGGCCCCGCGTGAGGTCTTCAAGAAGAAACTGACCGGCACGCGCAAGAAGACCCACATCGACAACCTGTTCAAGGGCTCGGGCAGCTACGTCAACGCCGAGCCAGATACCTTCCATGCGCTGATCGTCGACGAGGCGCACCGCCTGAACGAGAAATCGGGCATGTATCAGAACCTGGGCGAGAGCCAGATCAAGGAGGTGATCGCCGCGTCACGCTTCTCGATCTTCTTCATCGATGAGGCGCAGCGTGTGACGCTGAAGGACGTGGGGACGGTCGAGGAGGTCAGGCGGCGGGCAGCCGAGGGCGGCGCCGATGTCCACGAACTTGAGCTGGCGTCACAGTTTCGCTGCAACGGCTCGGATGGCTATCTGGCCTGGCTCGATCACGCCCTTCAGATTCGTACCACGGCCCATACCGACCTTGAGGATATCGACTACGACTTCCAGGTGTTCGATGACCCGAGTGTCATGCGTCAGGCGATTCTTGACAAGAACCGCAAAGCCAACAAGGCACGCATGGTGGCGGGATACTGCTGGCCCTGGGCCAGCAAGAAGGACAGGCACGCCATGGATATTGTGTTTCCCGAGTATGACTTTGCGGCCCAGTGGAACCTCGATGACGACGGCATGCTGTGGGCGATCGCCGATGGATCAGCAGAGCAGGTCGGTTGTATCCACACTTGCCAAGGGCTCGAGTTCGACTACGTTGGCGTCATCATCGGCGATGACTTCGTGATTCGTGATGGTCGCGTGGTGACGGACGCGGCCAAGCGCGCAGGGCAGGATCGCTCGGTGCATGGCTACAAGAAACTGCTCAAGGAGCAGCCCGAGCATGCCCGTGCCCTGGCCGACCAGATCATCAAGAACACCTATCGCACCTTGATGACGAGGGGCCAGAAGGGCTGTTACGTCTATGCCACGGACCCCGAGACCCGTGAGTACTTCGCGGCCTTCGCTCGTTCACAGGCAGCCACCGAGCATACTGATCTGGCTGAAGAGGCCGAGACGCTAGATGGCCTGCACCTTCCCATCGTGACGCGTGACCAGGCCGCGCCATTCGAGCGCCATGTGCCCGTGTACGATTTGAGCATCGCCGCCGGCGAGTTCAGCGAGATGCAGATCGCCGACGCCGAGCATTGGGTCGAGCTGCCGGACTTCATGCGGGCGAGCCCCGACCTTTTCGTCAGTCGGGTAGTGGGGGAGTCGATGAACCGACGCATCCCCAATGGCGCCTGGTGCCTGTTCCGTGCCAACCCCGGCGGCACCCGGCAAGGCAAGGTCGTCGTGGTGCAGCATCGCGCCATCGAAGACCCTGACCACGGCGGCAGCTTCACGGTGAAGCTGTATCAGAGCGAGAAGGTCGAGGAGTATGGCGAGTTCGTGAACCAGCGCATCGTGCTTAAGCCCCAGACCAACGCCTTCGGCTACAAGGACATCGTGCTCGAGGACGAGCTTGAGGACCTGAAGGTCATCGGCGAATTTCTTTCCGTGCTGTGAGCAAACAGGCGGCCCGATAGCCGCCTATGCCGATGTTGGCTGGATAGCGAGCGGCAGAGCAGGCATGCTCACCGCTATCCGATACCGCAGAACCAGGTGAGCCCTAGATGTCAGATCCGTTCAAGCAGCTCCGTGACGCCATGGACCAGTTCGCCACCGAGCGCGACTGGGACCAGTTCCACTCGCCCAAGAACCTGGCCATGGCGCTGACGGTGGAGGCAGCTGAACTGCAGGAGTGCTTCCAGTGGCTGACCGAGGCGCAGTCCAGGGAGCTGGATGAGCAGCAACTGGCCGCCGTGCGCGATGAAATTGCCGATGTTCAGCTCTACCTGATCCGGCTGGCGGGCAAGCTGGACGTGGATATTGAAGCGGCATGCCGGGCGAAGATGGAGAAGAATGCGGAGAAATATCCCGCCGACCAGGTGAAGGGAAGTGCGAAAAAATACACGCACTATCAGGATTGACGTGATGTGTGGCCGCTTTGTCCCCCTGCAGCGGCCTTCTCAGCCTGGCCTCGTCCCTCAAGCTTCCTCCCGCTGAATTCGGCTCAAGCAGGGCCGGAGACTCAGTCTTTGGTTTAAATTTTGTTCTATAAGCGGCCATTAATGGCGATTTTGGGTTTGAAGATAAACCAGCGTGGTTTATTCTTCACTCTGAAGACGGAATTGAAGGCCGCTTTTTGACGTGAAAATAAACCAGTTGCTGCACAAGATCCCGTATGGCGCCGTTGTGACGACCGCCTGGCTGGCGTCACACGGCGTCACCTCGGATCAGGCGCGTAAGCTGGCCGGCAGTGGCTGGCTGCAACGCGTGGGGTACGGCGCCTACTGCCAAGCGGGGGAGCCTATTACCTGGGAGAGCGCTGTTTTCGCCTTACAGGCGAGCGACGACACGGGCTTACCACCGCTTTGGCCGGGTGGCCAGACGGCCCTGGCACTGCATGGCTTTGCCCACTATCTGCCCATGGGGGAGAGCACAACGCACCTGTATGGCAAGGAAGCCGTTCGGCTGCCCCGGTGGTTGAGTGATGCCGATTGGGTAGGGCGGATGGTGCTTCACTCTGAAAAGGGTCTGCCAGTGCAGCTTCCCGGTAGCTTCACTGACTACGCGCCGGATAGCAGGGCCTTCAGCTTGCAGGTATCGACCCCCGAGCGAGCGGTCCTGGAGTGGATCGCCGTGACGCCGAACGAGCTGCTGTTCAACAGTGAACTGGTCGACACCTTCGGTGGGCTCAATACGCTACGCCCGCGCCGGCTGCAGGCATTGCTGGAGGGGTGCCGTTCGGTGAGAACGAAGCGTGCCTTCCTGGTGCTGGCTCGCCACGCCGGGCATGCCTGGTACGGTCGTCTGGAACCACGTCGACTGGATCTCGGCAAAGGCAAGCGGCAGCTCTACCAGGGCGGCAAGCTGGACAGGGAATATCACGTGACGGTGCCGGAGGCGTTCCTGCATGCCGATTGAAGCTCGCTACCATGAACAGGTCAGGCTGTTGGTTTCGCTGCTGCCTTTCCTCAATGACGAGCCGTGCTTTGCCCTGAAGGGCGGTACGGCCATCAACCTCTTCGTGCAGCCATTACCCCGTCTATCGGTCGACATCGACCTGGCCTACCTGCCGCTGGAGCCCCGAGACGAGGCGCTGCGACGCTGTCGCGATGCGCTGAAGCGACTGGCAGAGACTTTCAGCGCCCGACTGCCAGGCGTGCGAGCCGAGCTCCAGGATAATCGCCGAGACGAGCTGAGAATCCTGGTGCGCCGAGGGCGTAGCCAGGTGAAGGTGGAGGTATCGCCAGTACTGCGTGGCACTCTGCACCCGCCCCAGGAGCGCGGTGTCGTTGAAGCCGTTGAGGACGAGTACGGCTTTGCGGCGGTGCAGGTGGTGTCGCTGCCGGACCTGTATGGCGGCAAGATCTGCGCCGCGCTCGACCGCCAGCACCCCCGGGACCTTTTCGATGTAAAGCTGCTGCTGAACCAGGGCGGCCTGGATCGAAGCGTGTTCGAAGGCTTCCTGGTCTATCTGCTGGGGCATCCCAGGCCCTTGAATGAAGTGATCAATCCGCGACTGAAACCACTGGATAACGTCTACCGACAGGAGTTTGTCGGGATGGCCAGGGCTGATATCCCGTTGCAACAGCTCGAGGACGTACGGCACGATCTTCTGACGCGGCTGGGCCAGCTAATGACGGATGAAGACGTTCGCTTCCTTCTGTCCTTCAAGCAGGGGACGCCTGACTGGGCGCTACTTCCGCTGCAGGGCGTTGATCGGCTGCCTGCCGTGCGCTGGAAGCTCGCTAACATCCAGAAGATGGGGGCTGACAAGCATCGTCAGTCTCTGGAGCTGTTGGAACAGGTTTTGGGCCGGCTGCAGATAGGCGCTTAGCGACGAGCACCAACGTCTGCCTCGATAGCCTCAATGTGTTAGAAAACAAATTCAAGGTAAAACTGCTTTCGGTAACAATGCCTTATGAAGTCCAGAATTAGCCCAAACGGGGTGCATCTTTTCGATCGACATTCAGGTCTGAATATCCTGCTAGACGAGTTGTGCCCGGAAGAGTCGGTTTGGTCGATGTCCCCCCGCCAGGTATCCATTGCACTCACCAATGTTTGCGACCTTCACTGCGCGTACTGCTACGCGCCGAAGCACAAAGCGTCGCTGCATACTGACCAAGTGCTCGGCTGGTTGAAAGAACTGGATGCTGAGGGGTGCCTAGGCATCGGATTTGGTGGCGGCGAACCCACGCTGCATCCTGACTTCGTCGACATATGCAAACGAGCTGCGGGAGAGACTCAGCTCGCGGTCACATTCACGACTCATGGTCATCGCCTGACGCCACGGTTGGTCGAGCGCCTCAAGGGCTCGATCCATTTCACACGCATTAGCGTTGACGGGTTAGGTCGCACCTATGAAGAACAGCGCGGGAAGCAGTTTGCCAGCCTGCTCCGAGGCATTGAATCGATTGCGACCTTGTCGCCCTTTGGGATCAACGTTGTGGTAAACAAGCGCACAGTTTCTGAACTTGACGCGATAAGCGAGCTCGCGCAAAAGGTTGGAGCTAGTGAATTGCTGTTGCTTCCTCAGCAAGCAACCACCACGGTAGCAAGCATGGATGGAGTGGTCGGCCGAGCTCTTCAGGATTGGGTCTCTAGCTACAGAGGCAAGGTTCGCCTTGCGGTCAGTGAGGTGGGGGCGTCAGAACTGCCTACGTGCGATCCACTTCCCGATGAGCGAGGCCTTCAGTCCTATGCGCATATAGACGCGTCCGGAGTGCTTCGCGAGAGTTCGTTCTCGCCCGCCGGCGCGAAGATTGGAGATGTCGGCGTTCTGTGGGCGCTTAAGCAACTCAGAAATACCGTCTAGATCAAACGAGAGGTCCAATCATGAAGATTTGGAACGGATATGGCTCTGAGCACTCGATGAATCTGGTTCTCATCGGGAGGTTCAAGCGAGCGAAAGACGCAGAGAATATTGAAAAGAATATCGACAGACTTAGCGGTCAGGCCTCCAAAGATGACAGCCACTCTATGAAGTGGTCCCCATCCTTCGGACCACCTGACAAGTCAGCTAAGCTCGGATCGGGACATCATCGGCGTCAGGCCGCC
>NZ_CANMVL010000038.1 GCF_947501415.1 uncultured Halomonas sp.
CTTGCTCATGATCAGGGTCTCCTGGTCGGTCTGATCAGAGCTTAGCGCCTGGTCCGAATTTCGGGGGCCACTTCAGATTGATGTGCGCGGTTGGGAGGCGCCGGTAGGCTCATCGGCCCACGAAACCACACAAACGGAAATGGTATGACGCAAGGACGTAGCATCCGGCTCTTCCTGGTGGACGGCACGCCCAACGGTCTGCTTACCGCCGAGATCATGAACTGGACCGGCCACGTGCTCACCGGGCCGCGCAGCAAGCTCAGCGAGTTGGTGCAGCGTCCCGAGTGCGGCCGCACTGGGATCTACTTCCTGGTCGGACCCGACCCCGAGAACAGCCTGCGCCCGCTGGTCTACATAGGCGAGAGCGACGACGTCGGCACCCGTCTCAAGCAGCATAACCGGCCGGAGGAGAAGGGCGGCAAGGACTTCTGGGAGAAGGTCTGCCTGGTTACCAGCAAGGACCAGAACCTCACCAAGGCCCATGTGAAGTACCTGGAGAGCCTGCTGATTCAGAACGCCGGGCAGGTTGGCCGCTGCCAACTGATCAACGGCACTGCCCACGAGTACATCAACCTTCCCGAGTCGGATCGCGCCGATATGGCGTTCTTTATGGAGCAGATCCGCACCGTGCTGCCGGTGCTCGGCTTTGACTTTCTTCGTGATGCCAGCAAACCATCTACCGCTGCTGGAACACCTGCCCCCCAATTTGCGCAGGCCTCGCCACGGTTCATTCTGGAAGCCTCCAAACACGGGATCAGAGCCAAGGGGCAGGAAGTGGATGGTGAGTTTTTTGTGTTGGAAGGCTCCCTGGCCCGGCGTGAGTGGGCGGGGCCCTACCACAGTTATCAGAAGCAGCATGCCCAACTCTGCGAAGAGGGAGTGCTTGTCGATAATGGCAGTGGTCTGCGGCGCTTCACCAAGGACTATGCCTTCTCCAGCCCCAGTGCTGCAGCCGCCATCGTGGTAGGGCGCGCGGCCAACGGCCGAATCGACTGGAAAGTTGAGGGCAGTGGGCTCTCCTATGGCGAGTGGCAGGACAAGGAAGTAAGTGCTGTAGAAACTGAAGCATCTTGAATTTTAGCCAATTATAATGAGTTTTAGATAACCTTTGTTGAAGGACTGGTTTTAATATGAAAGCAATGCTGGCTTTGTTTTTATTTTTTATCATTTTCCCTTTGAGTGTGTACGCCTCTCCTCCTAACTCTCATACCATGGGCGGTATGTGGTTTTGTAATGAGGGGTTTAAAAGGGTGGGTGACTCATGTGAGCGCCTCTCGGTTCCAAGGAATGCCCATGTGATGGGGAATATGTGGTTTTGCAATGAGGGGTTTAAAAGAGTGGGTAACTCATGTGAGCGCTTCTCGGTTCCAGGGAATGCCCATGTGATGGGGAATATGTGGTTTTGTAATGAGGGGTTTAAAAGAGTGGGTAACTCATGTGAGCGCCTCTCGGTTCCTGAAAATGCCCATGTGATGGGGAGTATGTGGTTTTGTAATGAAGGGTATAAAAAAGTAGGTAGCCGTTGCCAGGAAATGTCTGCACGGGAGGTGGAGGAAAGAGAAAGGCTGCTTGAGCTTGTTGCACAACGTCAAGCTGAACTACGTGCCAACGGTGCCTCAGGCCAAAGTTGTCAAACTGAGTACGATAGTGGGGCAGCAGTTTGCATATCAGTAAATATGGCAAATCTTGACTGTGACGAGAGTTCTGATGGCGGGTTTTATGATAGCTGTGAAGTAGATATGGATTACAGTTTGGAGACTGATTATAGGGGAGGTTCTAGTATAAATGTAGATGTTTATTGCGAGGCAGAGATAAGCTACAAGTCAAAATCTGGGCGCAATCGCTACGATAGTGATGGTTATCATGATTTTCAACACCTTGGTTCGTACGGGACAGGGTCTGGTTACATCAGTATGGACTTTTCTTTCTCATCCTATGAGGAAGTTTTTAAGGTGAGCTTAAAAGATGCGTGGTGTGAAATGCAAAGTGTTTATCTTCACTGAAGGGGCTACCTAGATATATACAAGGCAGAGGATTATCGATTGACCCACTGGCTGGTGAGCACCCGGGTCAATCGTCCGGTGGAGGACGACCTTTCACTGATCGAGTCTCTCGACTCGCTCACATCCTGCTTGAGCTTGATAGGGCCGGGGGGGCCTGGCTCTGGGGGAGGTCAGTTCGACTCTGAGATGACGGGCCATACGAGGGAATCGCGATTGTGTCGACGCCGGAGCTATAAGTCCGTAAATCATCAAAACAGATTGTCCCCCCGACCCGCATGACCTTTCCTTGCTGG
>NZ_CANMVL010000039.1 GCF_947501415.1 uncultured Halomonas sp.
TGGGGTTATATGGTCAAGCGATGAAGCGCATACGGTGGATGCCTAGGCAGCCAGAGGCGATGAAAGACGTGGAAGCCTGCGATAAGGCTCGGCGAGGTGGCAAACAACCTGTGACCCGGGCATCTCTGAATGGGGAAACCCACCCACGGTAACGTGGGTATCCCGCACTGAATACATAGGTGGCGGGAGGCGAACCAGGGGAACTGAAACATCTAAGTACCCTGAGGAAAAGAAATCAACCGAGATTCCCCCAGTAGCGGCGAGCGAACGGGGACCAGCCCTTAAGCATGTGACTGATTAGACGAACGCGTTGGGAAGCGCGGCCATAGTGGGTGATAGCCCCGTAGTCGAAAATCTGATCATGTGAAATCGAGTAGGTCGGGGCACGAGAAACCTTGACTGAAGACGGGGGGACCATCCTCCAAGGCTAAATACTCCTGGCTGACCGATAGTGAACCAGTACCGTGAGGGAAAGGCGAAAAGAACCCCGGAGAGGGGAGTGAAATAGATCCTGAAACCGTATGCGTACAAGCAGTGGGAGCATGCATGTCATGTGACCGCGTACCTTTTGTATAATGGGTCAGCGACTTATTTTCAGTGGCGAGCTTAACCGTATAGGGGAGGCGTAGGGAAACCGAGTCTTAACTGGGCGACCAGTCGCTGGGAATAGACCCGAAACCGGGCGATCTATCCATGAGCAGGTTGAAGGTTGAGTAACATCAACTGGAGGACCGAACCCACGTATGTTGAAAAATGCGGGGATGACTTGTGGATCGGAGTGAAAGGCTAATCAAGCCCGGAGATAGCTGGTTCTCCTCGAAAGCTATTTAGGTAGCGCCTCACGTAGCACCGCCGGGGGTAGAGCACTGTTTCGGCTAGGGGGTCATCCCGACTTACCAACCCGAGGCAAACTCCGAATACCGGTGAGTGACGCGTGGGAGACACACAGTGGGTGCTAACGTCCATTGTGAAAAGGGAAACAACCCAGACCGTCAGCTAAGGTCCCCAAATCCTGGTTAAGTGGGAAACGATGTGGGAAGGCTCAGACAGCTAGGAGGTTGGCTTAGAAGCAGCCATCCTTTAAAGAAAGCGTAATAGCTCACTAGTCGAGTCGGCCTGCGCGGAAGATGTAACGGGGCTAAACCAGGTACCGAAGCTACGGGT